>NZ_DASQBZ010000022.1:0-178058 GCF_035634955.1 Variovorax sp.
GAGCACCGAGAACGGGTCGCCGTGTTCGGCCCGCATCAGGGCGCGCAAGGTGGACTCACTCAATGTCAAAGGGCGCTCCCACACCTTCGAGGTTCAAATCATTGTGACATGCGAAAAGCGGGCCAAGTCCGGGCGCCGCACCGGCGCGCGGCCGAGCCGCGATAATCCGGGCTCCCGCACGTTGCCGGCCCCATCGGGCGCCGAACCCCCTGCCGAGATCGCATGAATTCCAGCTACAAACCCGCCGACGTCGAAGCCGCCGCCCAAGGCAAGTGGAGCGCCGCCGACGCCTATCGCGTGACCGAGGACGCGAACAAGAAGAAGTACTACGCCTGCTCGATGCTGCCCTACCCCAGCGGCAAGCTGCACATGGGCCACGTGCGCAACTACACGATCAACGACATGCTCACGCGCTATCTGCGCATGAACGGGTTCAACGTGCTCATGCCCATGGGCTGGGACGCCTTCGGCCTGCCAGCCGAGAACGCGGCCCTGAAGAACGGCGTGCCGCCGCACGCCTGGACGCTGGACAACATCGCCTACATGAAGGGCCAGCTGCAGGCCATGGGCCTGGCCATCGACTGGAGCCGCGAGGTCACCACCTGCCAGCCCGACTACTACCGGTGGAACCAGTGGCTGTTCCTGAAGATGCTCGAGAAGGGCATCGCCTACCGCAAGACCCAGGTGGTCAACTGGGACCCGGTCGACCAGACCGTGCTGGCCAACGAGCAGGTGGTGGACGGCAAGGGCTGGCGCACCGGCGCGCCGGTGGAGCGGCGCGAGATCCCGGGCTACTACCTGAAGATCAGCGACTACGCCCCCGAACTGCTCGAGCACACCCAGCACAAGCTTCCCGGCTGGCCCGAGCGGGTGCGCCTGATGCAGGAAAACTGGATCGGCAAGAGCGAGGGCGTGCGGTTCGCCTTCACGCATGACATACGGGATGCCCAGGGTGCGCTCATCCAGGACGGCCGGATGTACGTGTTCACCACCCGCGCCGACACCATCATGGGCGTGACGTTCTGCGCCGTCGCGCCCGAGCATCCGCTGGCGGCCCATGCCGCCGGGCTCGACCCGAAGGTCGCCGCCTTCATCGAGGAATGCAAGGCCGGCGGCACCACCGAGGCCGAACTGGCGACCCAGGAAAAGAAGGGCGTGCCCACCGGCTTGACGGTGACGCACCCGATCACCGAGGAGCAGGTGCCCGTGTGGGTGGGCAACTACGTGCTCATGAGCTACGGCGACGGCGCCGTGATGGGCGTGCCGGCGCACGACGAGCGCGACTTCGCGTTCGCCAACAAGTACGGCATCGAGATCGTGCAGGTCGTGCTGGTCGACGACGAGCCGCACTTCGACTACCACCGCTGGCAGGACTGGTATGCCGACAAGGTGCGCGGCATCACCATCAATTCCGACAATTTCAGCGGCATGCGCCACGAGGAGGCGGTACGCGCCGTCGCCCACGCGCTGGCGCAGAAGGGCCTGGGCGACCTGCAGACCACCTGGCGCCTGCGCGACTGGGGGGTCAGCCGACAGCGCTACTGGGGCACGCCGATCCCGATCATCCATTGCGACGAGCACGGCGCGGTGCCGGTGCCCGAAAAGGACCTGCCGGTCGTGCTGCCGACCGACTGCGTGCCCGACGGCAGCGGCAATCCGCTGAACAAGCACGAGGGGTTCCACGCCGGCGTCACCTGCCCGGTGTGCGGCAAGGCCGCCCGGCGCGAGACCGACACCATGGACACCTTCGTGGACAGCGCCTGGTACTTCATGCGCTACTGCGACCCGAAGAACGACCAGGCGATGGTGGCCGAAGGGGCGAAGTACTGGATGCCGATGGACCAGTACATCGGCGGCATCGAGCACGCCATCCTGCACCTGCTGTACGCCCGCTTCTGGACCAAGGTCATGCGCGACCTGGGCCTGGTGTCGATCGACGAGCCGTTCGAGCGCCTGCTCACCCAGGGCATGGTGCTCAACCACATCTACTTCACCCGCAACGCCAAGGGCGGCAAGGACTACCACCCGCCGCTGGAGGTCACGCCCACGCTCGACGCGCAAGGCCACATCGTCGGCGGCACGCTGGCGGACGGCACGGTGGTCGAGTACGGCGGCGTCGGCAAGATGGGCAAGAGCGAGCGCAACGGCGTCGACCCCCAGGACCTGATCGAGAAGTACGGCGCCGACACCGCGCGCCTGTACACCATGTTCACCGCGCCGCCCGAGGCCACGCTCGAGTGGAACGACGCCGCGGTGGAAGGGTCGTTCCGCTTCCTGCGCCGGGTCTGGAACTTCGGGCTCGCCGTTGCCGAGCTGCCGCCCGCCACTGAAGCCGCCCCGGCCTACGGCAAGGCGGCCAAGGCACTGCGCCACGAGGTCCACACCGTGCTGCGCCAGATCGACTACGACTACCAGCGCATGCAGTACAACACCGTGGTGTCTGGCGCGATGAAGCTGCTCAACGCGCTCGAGGCACTCAAGCCCGCCGACGCGGGCGACGCGGCGGCGCTGCGCGAAGGCTTCGGCATCCTGCTGCGCTGCCTGTACCCGGCCACGCCGCACATCGCCTACGAGCTGTGGCAGTCGCTCGGCTACGACTCGCGCCATGGCGACCTGCTCGACTCGCCCTGGCCCCAGGTGGACGAGAAGGCGCTGGCGCGCGACGAGGTGGAGCTCATGCTGCAGATCAACGGCAAGCTGCGCGGCTCGGTGGTGGTGCCGGCGGCCGCCTCGAAGGAGGACATCGAGAAGATGGCCCTGGCCAGCGAAGCCTTCGCCAAGCATGCCGAGGGCGCCAAGCCGAAGCGGGTCATCGTCGTGCCGGGCCGGCTGGTCAACGTGGTGATCTGACCGATGACGGCCCGCCGCTTCGATCCCACCCGCCGACTGCTGATCGCCGGCGGCGGCGCCTCGCTCGCTCTGGCGGGCTGCGGCTTCAAGCTGCGCGAGGCGCCCAACTTCGCCTTCCACACCATCGCGCTGGCCGAAACCAGCCCGTATCTGAAGCAGCTCAAGCGGGCCATCGAAGTCACCGGCACGCTCAAGGTGCTGCCGATGGCCGAGGCGAGCAATGCCGAGGCCGTCTTCGACCTGCTGGGCGAATCGCGCGATCGCGTCGTGCTGTCGACCAACTCGGCCGGCCAGGTGCGGGAGATGCAGCTGTACCTGCGCGTGCGCTTCAGGGTGCGCACGCCGGCCGGCAAGGAGTTGATCGCGCCCTCGCTGGTCGAGCAGTGGCGCGACATCACCTACAACGAAACGGCCGCGCTCGCCAAGGAAAACGAGGAGCAGCTGCTCTATCGCGACATGACCTCCGACGTCGTGCAGCAGACGCTGCGCCGCCTGGCGGCGGTCAAGGCGGTCTGATCCCGCCATGCGCCGGGCGTGCTCGAACGGCTCGGCGCCTCGGTCCACATGACCCAGCTCGACCGCATCGACCGGCTGCTGCTCGAGAACCTGCAGGCTGACGGGCGCATGAGCGCGCAGGCCCTGTCCGAGCTGGTGCACCTGTCGGCGCGCGCGACGCTCAACCGCATCCACCGGCTGGAGCAGCTCGGCGTGATCGAGGGCTACCGGGCGCAGGTGGCCCGTTCGGCGGTGGCCGAGCCGGTGGCGGTGTTCGCCGAGATCACCCTCAAGGACCAGCGGCAGGCCACGGTGCAGCGCTTCGAGCGGCACGTGGCCGAATGCCGCGAGGTGGTGGGCTGCTGGCTGGTCAGCGGCCGTTACGACTACCTGCTGCGGCTGGCTTGCCGCGACCTGGCGCACTACCGCCATCTCACCAACGCCTGGCTGGACGACGTGGCACTGGGCATCGACCGCATCGTCACCAACACCGAACTGGCCACGGTCAAGGAATTCACCGGCTTCCCGCTGGCGTCGCCGTAGAAGGGCCACTTCCGATTCGGAAGCGCACGGCACCGCGCACGGCCGCCAGGCGCAGGCCGGGGCGCGCACAACGTCTTTCGCGGCGCATGGCGGTGCCTAGACTTTCCTGGACAGGGCCGGCCGCGGCCCTTCGTCCAAAGGAGAGGAGCCATGACCCGCTACGTCGACGTCCACGACATGACGCGTCTGATGCGAGAACTCGGCGTCGCCCGCCTGTGCCGCGAGATGCAGGCGTGCATCCGCGAGGACTTCCTGCGCTGGCCGGCGTTCCAGAAGAGCGCGCGCACCGCGCACCACTCGCCTGGCGGCGTCATCGAGCTCATGCCGGTGTCGGACGCGTCGCGCTATGCCTTCAAGTACGTCAACGGCCACCCGGGCAATCCGCGGCTTTCGCTGCCCACGGTGATGGCGTTCGGCGTGCTGGCCGACGTGGCGACCGGCTATCCATTGCTGCTGAGCGAGCTGACCCTGACCACGGCGCTGCGCACCGCCGCCACCTCGGCCCTGGCGGCGACCCAGCTGGCGCGGCCGGATGCGCGCGCCATGGCGCTGGTCGGCAACGGCGCCCAGGCCGAGTTCCAGGCCCTGGCGTTCATGGACCTGCTTGGCATCCGCGAACTGCGCGTGTTCGACGTCGATCCGCTCGCCACCGACAAGCTGCTGGCCAACCTGGCGCCGCAGATCCGCAGCGGCGCGTTGCGGGTGCGGCGCGCAGCCAGCGTGGCCGAAGCCGTGCGCGGCGCCGACGTCGTCACCACGGCGACCGCCGCCAAGGCGCACGCCACCGTTCTCGCCGCAGACCTGGTCGAGCCAGGCATGCACATCAACGCCGTGGGCGGCGACTGCCCCGGCAAGACCGAACTCGATGCCGCCATCCTGCGCCGGGCCGGGGTCTTCGTCGAGTTCGCGCCGCAGACGCGCATCGAGGGCGAACTGCAGCAGATGCCACCGGATTTCCCGGTCACGGAGCTGTGGGAAGTGCTGGCGGGGCGGCGCCCCGGGCGCCAGGGCGCACGCCAGGTGACCGTCTTCGATTCGGTCGGCTTTGCGCTGGAGGACTTTTCCGCCCTGCGCTGCCTGCACGGCCTGGCGCTGGCGCACGGGCTCGGGCGCGACATCGAGCTGGTGCCCGCCATGGACGACCCCAAGGACCTGTACGGCCACGCCTTGCGCCATCCCGCGCGCAACCGGCTGGCCGCCTGACCGGAGACCGCGATGCAGCACAAGCCCCTGGCCCTGATCGGCGCCGAAGTCGGCGAGGGCGCGAGCGACCCCGGCTGCAAGTGGGGCGCGCGTGCCTTGCGCCAGCGTGGATTGGCCGGCTGGCTCGACCGGCCCGGCCGGCCCGCCGCCTGGTCGGCGATGGTGCGGGCGCGGCCCGCCAGCGGCGCGGCGGACCGGCTGGATGCCGTCGCCGGCTTCAGCGGCGAACTGGCGCAGGCCGTTCAGGGTGCGCTGCGCGACGGCGCGCTGCCGGTGGTGGTGGGCGGCGACCATTCCTGCGCCGTCGGCACCTGGAGCGCCGTCGCCCAGGCCTGGCGCGCCACCGGCCCGGTCGGCCTGGTGTGGGTCGACGCGCACCTGGACGCGCACACGCCCGCCACCTCCGAGACCCAGGCGCCGCACGGCATGCCGGTGGCGGCACTGCTCGGCCACGGCGCTCCGGCCCTGGCCGGCCTGTGCGGCTGGACCGGCAAGCTCGCGCCGGACCACCTGGTGATCATCGGCGCGCGCAGCTACGAGGCCGGCGAGCGGGCGCTGCTGGACCGGCTCGGCGTGCGCATCATGTACATGGACGAGGTGCGGCGGCGCGGCTTCGCCGCCTGCCTGGACGAGGCGCTGCAGCGCGTGCGCCGGGGCACCGCCGCCTGGGGCCTGAGCTTCGACCTGGATGCGCTCGACCCGCGCGACGCGCCGGGCACCGGCACCCCGGTGCTGGCCGGCATCGGCCTGGACGACGCCCTGGGCGCGCTGCGCGCCAGCGCCAGGCAGCCGGGCTGCGCGGCGCTGGAACTGGTGGAATACAACCCGAGTCACGACCATGACGGGCGCACCGCCCGCGCCGCCTTCGCCCTGCTGGACGCCATGACCGGCCCGGCGCTGGCCGTGCCGCGCCAGCCCCTGGCCGCCTGAGCCGCCGCCCTGCGTACACTTGCGCGCCATGGAATTGCCGCTCAACCGGCTGGCCGCGCACCTGGAGAAGGAAGCGCTGCGCCCGCTCTACACCCTGCACGGCGACGAGCCCTTGCTGATCCAGGAGGCGGCCGACGCCATCCGGGCGGCGGCACGCGCCCAGGGATACACCGAGCGCACCGTCTTCACGGTCGAGGGGGCCCGCTTCGACTGGAGCGCCGTGCAGGCGGCCGGCGGCGCCATGAGCCTGTTTGCCGACCGCCAGGTGATCGAGCTGCGCATTCCCTCCGGCAAGCCCGGCAAGGACGGCAGCGAAGCGCTGCAGAAAGTGGCCGAAGGCGCTGGCGGCAACGACTCCACGCTCACCCTGGTGCTGCTGCCGCGGCTGGACATGGCCACGCGCAAGGGGGCCTGGTTCTCCGCGCTGGCGCAGCATGGCGTGAGCCTTCAGGTCGACAGCATCGAGCGAGGCGCGCTGCCTGAGTGGATCGCCCAGCGGCTCGGCCGCCAGGGCCAGCGGGTGCGCGCCGGAGAAGAGGGGCAGCGCACGCTGCAGTTCTTCGCCGATCGCGTCGAGGGCAATCTGCTGGCGGCGCACCAGGAAATACAGAAGCTGGGGCTGCTGCACCCGCCCGGCGAACTGGCGTTCGAACAGGTCGAGGGCGCCGTCAACAACGTGGCGCGCTACGACGTGTTCAAGCTGTCGCACGCCGTGCTGGGCGGCCAGCCGCAGCGCGTGGCCCGCATGCTCGAGGGCCTGCGCGCCGAGGGCGAGGCAGAGGTGCTGGTGCACTACACCCTGGCCGAGGACATCCGGGCCCTCAAGCGCGTGCGCGATGCCGTCGACGCCGGCAGGCCGCTGCCGATGGCGCTGCGAGAAAACCGGGTCTGGGGACCCCGCGAGCGGGCCTTCGAGCGGGTGCTGCCGCTGCTCGACGGCCGCATCCTGACTCGCCTGGTGGGCGACGCACACGTGGTGGACGGCATCGTCAAGGGCCTGCGGCGGCCCGACTGGCCGGCCGACGGCTGGCAGGCGCTGCACCGGCTGGCGTTCCGCCTGTGCCGGCTGTGCATGGCCGAGCGCCGGCCGCAGCGTTCCTGAGGCGGCCGGCCAAGCCCCCTGCGCTCCGCCGGACGGCGGGCGGTGGGACAATGGCGGGATGAACGCCTTCAACGTCGACGAACACATGCAGGCCCTGGGCGCGCAGGCCAAGGCCGCCGCCGCACGCATGGCGCGCGCCGATGCCGCCACCCGCAACGCCGCCCTCAAGGCGCTCGCCCGCCGACTCGGCGAGGCCGGGCCGCAACTGGCCCTGGCCAACGCCCGGGACATCGAGCGCGCCGAGGCGGCCGGCCTGTCCGCCCCGATGGTCGACCGCCTGCGCCTGACGCCCAAGGTGCTCGACACCCTGGCCGAAGGCTGCGGGCAGCTTGCCGCCATGCAGGACATCATCGGCGAGGTGATCGGCATGCGCCAGCAGCCCAGCGGCATTCGCGTCGGCCAGATGCGGGTGCCGATCGGCGTGTTCGGCATGATCTACGAAAGCCGCCCGAACGTGACCATCGAGGCGGCCAGCCTGGCCATCAAGAGCGGCAACGCCGCCATCCTGCGCGGCGGCTCGGAGGCGATCGACTCCAACCGCGCGCTGGCGCAGCTGGTGGCCGACGCCCTGGCCGAGGCCGGCCTGCCGTCCGAGGCGGTCCAGCTGGTGCAGACCACCGACCGCGAGGCGGTCGGGCGCCTGATCGCCATGCCGCAGTACGTGGACGTGATCATCCCGCGCGGGGGCAAGGGCCTGATCGAGCGCATCAGCCGCGACGCCAAGGTGCCGGTCATCAAGCACCTGGACGGCAACTGCCACATGTTCGTGGACGCCAGCGCCGACCTCGACATGGCGACCACCCTGGTGGACAACGCAAAGACGCAGAAATACAGCCCGTGCAATGCGGCCGAGGGCCTGCTGGTGGCGCGCGCCGTCGCCGCCGAGTTCCTGCCGCGGATCGGTGCCGTGTTCGCGGCCAAGGGGGTCGAGATGCGCTGCGATGCCGCGGCCGCGGCGATCCTGCGCGCGCCGGGGGTCCTGCCGGCCCAGGCCCGCGTGGTCGACGCGCAGGAGGCCGACTGGTCCGAGGAATACCTGGCGGCGGTGATCAGCATCAAGGTGGTGGCGGACGTGGACGAGGCGATCGCCCACGTGAACCACTATTCGAGCCACCACACCGACGCGATCGTCACGCGCGACCACATGCATGCCCAGCGCTTCCTGCGCGAAGTGGATTCGGCCAGCGTGATGGTCAATGCCAGCACCCGGTTCGCAGACGGCTTCGAATACGGGCTCGGTGCCGAGATCGGCATCAGCACCGACAAGTTCCATGCGCGCGGGCCGGTCGGAATCGAGGGGTTGACGTCGCTCAAGTACGTGGTGCTGGGTAACGGCGAGATCCGCCGCTGACAACAAGAACGGGCCGGGGAGGCTCGACATGAAGATCATCATCCTTGGCGCCGGCCGCATCGGGGAGAGCGTGGCCGGCACGCTGGTGTCGGAGCGCAACGAGATCACGGTCATCGACACCGACGCGGGCCGGCTGCGCGAACTGGAAGACCGCTTCGAACTGCGCGGCGTGCTGGGCAGCGGCATCGAGCCGGAGGTCCTGGCGGAGGCCGGAGCGCGCGACGCGGACATGCTGATCGCCTGCGCCGCGCTCGACGAGACCAATCTGGTGTGCTGCAAGATGGCGCACCTGCAGTTCGGCATTCCCACCCGCATCGCCCGGGTGCGCTCGAGCGCCTTCCGGGGCGACTCGCCGCTGCTGGGCAAGGACGGCTTCGCGGTGGACCGTGTGATCTGCCCCGAGGAGTCGCTGACCCGCTACATCGCCAAGCTGGTCGAGTACCCCGAGGCGTTGCAGGTGCGCGAGTTCGCCGGCGGTCTGGCCTGCCTGGTGGCGGTGCGGGCGGTGTCCGGCGCGCCGCTGGTGCGCCACAGCATCGCCGAGCTGCGCGAGCGCGTGCCGGACGCGGACATGCGCATCGTCGCCATCTATCGCCGCCTGCTGGACCAGCCGGACCGCTTCATCATGTGCGAGGGGGCGACCCGGATCGAGCCGGGCGACGAGGTCTTCGTGCTGTCGGCGCGCGAGCACCTGCAGTCGGTGCTCTCGGCGCTGCACCGCTACGAGGACAACGGCCGGCGCGAGGTCACGCGCATCATGATCGCCGGCGGCGGACGCGTGGGCCTGCGCATGGCGCGGCAGCTGGTCGACGGCGAGCGGCGGGTGCAGCTGAAGATCCTCGAGCGCAATCCCGAGCGGTGCGTGGCGCTGGCCGCCGACCTGCCCGGCGACGTGCTGGTGCTGCGCGGCGACGGCACCGACGAGGACCTGCTGGAAGACGAGGGCATCGAGGAGATCGACCTGTTCCTGGCCCTGACCAACGACGACGAGGACAACATCATGGCCAGCCTGCTGGCCAAGCGCATGGGCGCGCGGCGGGTGCTGGCGCTGATCAACCGCCGCAGCTATGCCGACCTGATGCACGGCACGCAGATAGACATCGCGCTGTCGCCGGCCCAGACCATGCTCGGCGAGCTGCTCGCCCACGTGCGCCAGGGCGACGTGCAGGTGGTCCACAGCCTGCGCCGCGGCGTGGCCGAGGCGCTCGAGATCGTGGCGCGGGGCGACCGCAAGACGTCGCGCGTGGTCGGCCGATGCATCGACGAGATCTCGTTGCCCAAGGGCGCGCAGTTCGGCCTGATCATGCGCGGCCTGCCAGCGCCCGACGCGCCGGTGGACGCGCATCCGGGGCCTGCGCCGCAGGTGATCATCCCGCGCGGCAACACCGTCATCGAGAGCAACGACCACGTGGTCATCTTCATTCCGCGCAAGCGCCAGGTGCGCGAGGTGGAGAAGCTGTTCCGCGTGAGCGCCACCTTCTTCTGACGTGCGCGCGCCCATCGTCATGAGCCGTTGCACGGCCGCCCCGCCGCCGGCGTGCGGCCCGAGGGGTCCGCGATGAACCAGTTCCTGCCGGTGCTGCGGGTGCTGGGCGTCGTGTTGACCTTCTTCTCGCTGGCCTTCCTGCTCCCGCTCGGGGTGTCGTGGACGGAAGGCGACGGCCTGCGCGACGTCTGGATATCGTCGGCCGGCGTGGCGCTGGCCTGCGGCGCGGCACTGTGGGCCGGCCTGCGGCGCTTCAAGCGCGAGCTGCACCCGCGGCACGGCATCGTGCTGGTCTCGCTGGCCTGGGTGCTGCTGCCGCTGTTCGCCGCGCTGCCCCTGATGCTGGCGCTGCATCAGCTGGGGCGGCCGCTGAGCTTCACGCATGCCTATTTCGAAGCCGTGTCCGGCCTCACGACCACCGGCTCCACGGTGCTGAGCGGCCTGGACCGCCTGCCGGTGTCGATCAACATGTGGCGCACGTTCCTCCAATGGCTGGGCGGCATGGGCATCCTGGTGCTGGCGGTGGCGATCCTGCCGCTGCTGGGCGTCGGCGGCAGCCAGCTGTTCAAGGCCGAAGTGGCCGGGCCGATCAAGGACAACCGGCTGACGCCTCGCATCACCGACACCGCCAAGGGCCTGTGGGGCATCTACGCGGTGCTGTCGCTGACGTGCATGCTGGCGTACTGGGCGGGCGGCATGCCGCCGCTGGACGCGGCCATGCACATGTTCAGCACCGTCAGCCTGGGCGGCCTGTCGTCGCACGACGCCAGCTTCGGGCACTTCGACTCGCCGGTGCTCGAATCGGTGGCGCTGGTGTTCATGCTGGTAGCCAGCTGCAACTTCGCGCTGTACTTCATGGCCGTGCGCAAGGGGCACTGGCGCGGCGTCTGGCGCGACCCGGAGCTGCGCGCCACCCTGATGGCGCTGGTCGGCGGCGGGCTGGTGGTCGCTGGGGTGTTGTGGGTCAAGGGCGTGTACGGCCCGCTCGACGCCCTGCGTCTGGGCATGTTCCATGCGGTCTCGGTCGGCAGCACCACCGGCTACTCGACCGTCGACTACCTGGCCTGGCCGGTGTTCGCCCCGATCTTCATGCTGCTGCTCTCGGGCGTTGCCACCAGCGCCGGGTCGACCGGCTGCGGCATCAAGATGGTGCGCGTGCTGATCCTGCTCAAGCAGGCCGGGCGCGAAATGCGCCGGCTGGTCCATCCGCAGGCGGTGCAGCCGGTCAAGCTGGGACAGACGGTGGTGGATGACCGCGTCATCTTCGCCGTGATGGCGTTCATGCTGGTGTACGGCGTGACCATCATCACGCTGGCGATGCTGCTGGTGCTGGCCGACGTCGATCCGCTGACCGCCTTCAGCGCGGTCATCGCCAGCGTCAATTGCATGGGACCGGGCCTCGGGGCCGTCGGACCGGCGGCGCACTACGGGATCTTCACGGACTTCCAGCTGTGGGTGTGCACGCTGGGCATGGTGCTGGGCCGCCTGGAGCTGCTGAGCTTCATCGCGTTGCTCACGCCTTCGTTCTGGCGCCGCTGAAGGGCCGCCGGCGCCGGCGCGGTGCCCGGGCGCACCTTGTCATGGAGCCGGGCGACCCCAAATCCTACAATGGCCCCCGGCACACGCCGCTCACTCCAACATATCCAGCTCACAAGGCCGCCGCATGGTTCCCCATCTCGTCACCGCCCTGACCGGTCCGATCAACGAACTGGAGCAGCGGGTGCTCGATTCGATGCCGGCCATCGAGCGCTGGTTCCGACTCGAGTGGATGGAACACACCCCGCCGTTCTACAGCTCCGTGGACATCCGCAACGCCGGCTTCAAGCTGGCCCCGGTGGATACCAACCTCTACCCGAACGGCTGGAACAACCTCACCAAGGAGACGCTGCCGCTGGCGGTGCAGGCGGCCCAGGCCGCCATCGAGAAGATCTGTCCGGAGGCGCGCAATCTGCTCGTCATTCCGGAAAACCACACCGCCAACACGTTTTACCTGGCCAACGTCGCGCAACTGGTGCGCATCTTCCAGATGGCCGGCCTGAACGTCCGGGTCGGCTCGATCGACCCGGCGATCAAGTCCCCCAAGAAGATCGAACTGCCGCACGGCGAAACGGTCTGCCTCGAGCCGGTGGTGCGCAGCCGCCGCCGCCTGGGCCTGAAGAATTTCGACCCCTGCACCATCCTGCTCAACAACGACCTTTCGGCCGGTACGCCGGGCATCCTGGAAGACCTGTACGAGCAGTACCTGCTGCCGCCGCTGCATGCCGGCTGGTCGGTGCGGCGCAAGAGCAAGCATTTCCGCAGCTACGAGGACCTGTCCAAGCGCTTCGGCAAGCTGCTGGGCATCGACCCCTGGCTGATCCACCCCATGTTCAGCCACGCCGAGGGCGTCAATCTCGCTGAAGGAAAGGGCCTGGACGAGCTCGCCACGCACTGCGACGCCCTGCTGACCAAGATCCGCCGCAAATACAAGGAATACGGCATCAACGAGAAGCCCTTCGTCATCGTCAAGCCCGAGAACGGGACCAACGGCGTCGGCGTGGTCACCGTGCGCGACGTCAAGGACCTCCAGGCCCTGGCGAGCAAGCCGCGCGGCGGGCGCGGTGGCCGCGACCTCGCGCCGTCCCTGGTCGACGAGGTGATCGTGCAGGAGGGCGTGCTCACGCGCGAACGGGTGCACGACGGCGTGGCCGAGCCGGTCGTCTACATGATGGACCGCTACGTCGTCGGCGGGTTCTACCGCGTGCATGCCGGTCGCGATCCGGATGAGAGCCTGGACACGCCCGGCGCCAGCTACGTGCCGCTGGCCTTTTCAGAAAGTGTGCACTTACCTCAGCCAGGAGCCAAGCCGGGCGCCAGCGCACCCAACCGTTTCTACATGTACGGCGTGGTAGGGCGGCTGGCGATGGTGGCCGCTGCCTACGAGCTCGAAGCCACCGACCCGGAAGCCGAGGTCTACGCCTGAGAACGCCCGGCCGTCGGCCGGCGTTTGGCGACGAGGCGGCGCGGCGGCACAATCGACCCCTTCATCACAGAGCATCAATTCCGCGGGACGGAGGCAGACGCGAAGACCCGCGGGTCGGCGTGCTGACACGGCCAGGCCATCCGCGCAGTTGCCAAGCAAGTTGTCTTCCTCCACCTCCAGCAGTAAATCCGTCCCGTCCGCAGCCCTGATCCTGGCGGCCATCGGCGTCGTCTACGGCGACATCGGCACCAGCGTCCTGTACGCCACCAAGGAGGTGTTCCGCCACGACAGGGTGCTGTTCACCGTCGACAACGTCTACGGCATCCTGTCGATGTTCTTCTGGACGCTGACGATCATCGTGTCGCTCAAGTACGTCGTGCTGGTGCTGCGCGCCGACAACGAAGGCGAAGGGGGGCTGGTCGCCATGCTGGCGCTGGCCTCGCGCGCGGTGGCCGACCGGCCGCGGCTGCGCAACCTGCTGCTGATGATGGGCATCTTCGGCACGTCGCTGTTCTATGGTGACGGCGTCATCACGCCGGCCATCTCGGTGCTCTCGGCCGTGGAGGGCCTGGAGGTCGTCTCGCCGCACTTCACCGAGTACGTGCTGCCGATCACGCTGGTGGTCCTTTTCTGCCTGTTCGCGGTGCAGAAGCACGGCACCGCCGGCATCGGCCGCTTCTTCGGGCCGGTCACCCTGGTCTGGTTCGTGGCGATCGCGGCGCTGGGCGTGTCGCAGATCGTCACGCATCCCGAGATCCTCTGGGCCCTGAGCCCGCACTACGCGTTCGTCTTCATCTGGGAAAACCCGCTCACCAGCTTCCTCATCCTGGGCGCGACCGTGCTGTGCGTCACCGGCGCCGAGGCGCTCTATGCGGACCTGGGCCACTTCGGCAAAGGCCCCATCCGCATCGCCTGGTTCTCGATCGTGATGCCCGCGCTCACGCTCAACTACTTCGGCCAGGGCGCGCTGCTCCTGCGCGATCCGGCCGCGGTGAAGAACCCCTTCTTCATGATGATGCCGGAGTGGGCCGTCATGCCGATGGTGATCATGGCGACCCTGGCCACGGTGATCGCCTCGCAGGCGCTGATCACCGGCGCCTTCAGCGTCACGCGCCAGGTCATCCAGCTGGGCTACCTGCCGCGGCTGAACATCGAGCACACCAGCGTGCGCAGCACCGGGCAGATCTACATACCGTTCGTCAACTGGAGCCTGTTCGTGGCGATCGCGCTGGCGGTGCTGATGTTCCGCAGCTCCAGCAACCTGGCCGCCGCCTATGGCATCGCCGTGACCACGGACATGCTGATCACGACGCTGCTGACCTTCTTCGTGATCCGCTTCGCCTGGAAGCTGCCGTTGGCCTTGTGTATCGCGTCGACATCCATCTTCTTCGTGGTCGACTTCGCGTTCTGGGCCTCGAACCTGCTCAAGCTCTTTGAAGGCGGCTGGTTCCCGCTCATGATCGGCGGCGCCGTCTTCACGCTCATGATGACCTGGAAGCGCGGCCGATTGCTCATGTCGCAGGCGCAACGCCAGGACGCCATCGACCTGCGCTCATTCCTCGACTCGGTCTTCGTCAGCCCGCCGGCGCGCGTCGAAGGCACGGCAGTGTTCCTCACCGCCGAGCCGGGCGTGGTGCCGAACGCGCTGCTGCACAACCTCAAGCACAACAAGGTGCTGCACGAGGAAAACCTTTTCGTCACCGTGCGCAACCACGAGCTTCCCTGGATTCCCATGGACAAGCGCATCGAGATGGAATCGCTCGGCCACCACTGCTGGCAGGCCATCGTCCACTACGGTTTCAAGAACGACATCGACCTGCCCGGCGCGCTCCAGGGCGCGCGCATGCGCGGCTGCCAGCTCGACCCGATGACCACCAGCTACTTCCTCTCGCGCGACGTGGTGATCCCGACCCTGGCCAGCGGCATGGCGCCCTGGCGCGAGAAGCTCTTCGCGCAGATGCACCACAACGCCAGCGGCGTCGCTCACTTCCTGAGCCTGCCGAACAACGCGGTGGTGGAATTGGGGTCGAAGATCGAGATCTAGCGTGGATGCGCCGGCCTGGTCGTCGGCCGGACAATCGCCGGATCTCGGCGAGCAGACAATCCGTATCCCCAATTGGAAATGATCGTTGCGAGGGGGTGAGCGCGCGCTCTTGCGCGCTGGTCGAGCACCGAGGCAGCCACTACGATCCGCGAAGCGCGATTTGCCGCGAGAGGCAAACGTGATCCGGGGAGACTGCCATCGCCACGCCAGCGAATCATCCGATTGCGCCAACCTGTATATCCGGGCGCTCGCGCATCGTGACGTGCTCACTGTGCCTGTCGGTCGCGTTGGCGCTGACGGCTTGCGCGCCAACGAAGGGAAGTAGCGCTGCCCCACACACGACCAACACCCAAGTGGCACGCCCCGTGGCTGCCGAACAAGACAAGGAAGTCATTCCTCGGTCCAGGCTCAACGCCGAGCAGGTGCTGCGCAAGCTGCTTGAGCTCATTCGTTCGAGCCAGATCGTTTCGGATATCACTCCACAGCGACTGGAGGCGTTGGAAGGCGGGGAGGTGAAACACTTCGAGTCGGGTGGGTACGGGATCCAGGCCCGGCTGACTCCGCAGCTGACGTACGTGTTCGAGATGTGGAAGACGACGCGCGGCTTTCTACTTCGTTTTCGCTTTGGGCATCGTCGTGGCGTGTCGCCACCCATGACGGGCATCTGCCAGTTGGACTTCGCGGCCTTCGTGGCCGAACTGGAAGCGCTGGGCTATGACCACCAGCCCATCTACGATCAGCCGCCGGTGCCGATCGTCCCGCGGCCATTGCCCAATGGCGAGATGTATTGGCCATCGCCACTGCCGAACCATGGCAGGCTGCTGGCCGAGCGCTTCTATCGTGCAGACGGTCGGCCGGGACTGTCCATTGATGTCGCTCCGCGGGTGGCGTCGCGAGCGTATCCAGGTCGCCTGTGCGTCACGTCGGTACGGGTCGTCGATGGGAAGAGCCGGCCGGGAGGGCGCCATGGCTGAGCGCAATGTCGCGCCTCTTGCCATCCTGGACGATTTCAGGCGCCAGCCCGGCGTTAGTGCAAGCGTGATGCCCAAATCTACGGTCGATCCTCGATCAATCACCGCCGAACTGGAAATGATCGTTGTGAGAGGGTGAGCGTGTGCGCTTGCGCGCTGGTCGAGCGCCGAGGCAGCCGCTACGATCCACGAAGCGCGATTTGCCGCAAGAGGCAAACGTATCCGGGGAGACCGCTATCGCCACACCAGCGACTAATTTGATTGCGCCAACCTGTATGTCAAGGCGCTCGCGCATTGCGCCGTGCGCACTTTGCTTGTCGGTCGCGTTGGCGCTGACGGCTTGCGCGCCAACGAAGGGAAGTAGTGCTGCGCCGCACACAAGCAACAGCGAAGGGGCTCGCACCATGACTGCCGAACAAGACAAGGAAGTCATTCCTCGGTCCAGGCTCAACGCCGAGCAGGTGCTGCGCAAGCTGCTTGAGCTCATTCAGACCAGTCAGACCATTGCAGACTTCACGCCTGAGCGCCTGCAAGGGATTGAAGGGGGAGTCGTGAAATACTGGAAGCACGGCTACGGGATTGCAGCGGAACTTACCCCACAGTGGATTTATGTTCTCGAGGTTCGGAAGTCGATGCTCGGAACATTTGCCACTTTCCGCTTTGCGCGGAACCCTTCCTCGTCACCGACCATGGCAGACATCTGCCAACTGGATTTCGACGGTTTCGTGGCCGAATTGGAGACGTTGGGCTATGACCACAAGCCCGACTACGCTCAGCCGCCAGTGCCCATGCCGACGAGGCAGTTGCCCAGCGGCGAAGTCCTGCGACCGCCGCCGCCGCCCAAGCGCGGCAGGTATCTATCGGAAAACTTCCGTCCGGCAACGGGGCGGGCGGGCCTCTATATCAAGGTCGGGCCGCGCGGCGAATCAAGTGAGAACCCAAGGCACCGATGCGTCGAAACCGTATGGATCGAATAGAGCATCCCACTGGAGCGCGTCACGAGGCTGAGTACAACGCCGCCGCACTTGCCGTTCTGGACGAATTCAGTCGTCAGCCGGAAGTCACAGCGGATCAGATGGGGAACCTCCGCATGATCCTCAATCAATCGCCGCTACTTTTTCATCAGTTCAACGAAGCAACGCGGTTGGGGTATCTGCGAGGCTTGGCGCCGCTCACCAATCCGAACGCGGGCGGCACTTTCCATCCAGATGACAAGCGAATTCACGTTTCGCTTGCATCGTTGAGCACGCCAAAGTCGGGCCCTTTTTCATCCGGGGAAGCCACCTTCGTCCTCGGACATGAACTCCAGCACGCATTCAATGCCGAGGTTCAGGCGCGACACGATGGCGAATTCGAGCGCGCGATCCACGCCGTCGCCAGCAGCCCCGCTCCAGTTCATGACTACACGCCGGTGCTGGCCGAACGTCTTGCCGGCAATCGTCGAGACGAAGCGTCGGCGGCGATCGCGGGCTGGAATGCGGTCGTCAGTGCTTCAATTGCCAAGACGTCAGAGGCAACACTGGACGAAGTCGTCAAGATGGGTGGCTATCGTGTAGCAGATTTTTTCGAGGAGCGAACGGATTCGCCAGGCACCTACCTCCTCAAGCCTAATCTTCACCTGAACCCGGATCTATCGATTGAGCCGACCCGAGCCAATGTGGAGGCCATGGGCAAGAACTTCTTCGACAAGTCCGGCGACAAGACCTACTTGGGCTTTCGAGGCAACTCCGACTACGTCAACTACTACGCCGCGTACAACGTGGGCCGCATCGTCGCTGTGGAGAATGCCCATTCGCGATCCCTGAGCGACAGGGCGACGCCGCGTATCGCCATCGACATGGATCGGCTCGGTCTGTCCGAACAGATTCTCGAAGAGAATGGCCTTCACCTGGGCGATGCTACACGGCGCATGCCGTATTTCGACCTCAGCGATGCGCCGCCGACGCGGCGCCATTTCGACCACACCTACGAGTCCCACGAGTTCCGTCCGCTGGCACCGGAAGGCCTGGACGAACGCGCGCGGCTTGGGCGCGGCGACGTGACGTCCGGGCCCGCCGCGCATCAACAACTGTCTCCCACGCAGGACATCGGCGCCTACCTTGACCTGATGCTGCGGGCCGGCACGGCGGGCGACGATGTCACGCTCCGCCAGATGACGCACCGTCTGGCCGACCTGGCGGCCGGCCGGGCGTCGATTGCGCAGGCCAAGGCCGATGTGGACGAGCAGGAGTTCTTGGCTGCGCAACAGCAAGGGCAGGAACGCGCTCAGCAGATGGAGTCACAAGCTGCGCCCCCGCGGCGGATGCACCGATAGGTCTGGGACAGAGAGGGAGCAGAGCCGATGGATGAAGAATGCACAGGCATTCTTGCCAGCCGCATGGCCGCAATGGTCGTGATGTTCGACCGCCGCTGCGAGCATACCGGCAAGGAATTGGAGAAACTGGCGCAGGACGTGCCCGCTGCGGTGCGGCAAAGCGCCGACGAGCAGTTGCAGCGACTGTCGCGCGAGATCGAAGCCCGCGTGCGGCGCGGTCTCGAGCATCCGACCGCCGACTACGAGCAACGGCTGCATAGGGCCGGAGAACAACTGGAACGCGCGTCGCTGACCATTGCGGCGCAACTTCAGCGCGCCGAATCGCTGCACCGCCACTTGGTCTGGAAAGTGGCCTCCACGGTGGTGGCCAGTCTCGTGCTGCTGTTTGCCGGTGGTGCCTGGCTCTCGGCGCACTATTTCCGGGAAATCAGCCGCCACCAGATCTCGGCCGAACTACTCAGGGCCTACGACCGTGCGGATGTGACCTTGTGCGGCGGTCAGCTCTGCGCGAGGGTGAACGCAAAGGACAAGCGTTTTGGCGAGTACTTGCCGGTACGGCCTCGGTAAGTCGAAAGCCGACGGCGACTCCATGTCTGCGCGCTCCGCCTGATGGCGCCGAAGCCCCTGGCCTCACGTCGGCCGACGTACAGCGCGGCTAGGCGCGCATCCAGGGCGGAGATTCCGTTTTTTCTCCGGATGGCAGAAGCACAGGTGGTAAAGGCCCGCCAAGGACGCGAACGCGGCCGTGCCGGCACAATCGCCGCCATGCGTTTCTTCAAGGACCTGAGCCTGTCCGCCTTCGTGGCGGGCTTTGTCGCGGTGCTGGTGGGCTTCACCAGTTCGGCGGCGATCGTGTTCCAGGCGGCGCAGGCCTTCGGGGCGACGCCGGACGTCATCTCTTCGTGGATGTGGGCGCTGGGCCTGGGCATGGGCCTGTCGTCCGCGCTGCCGTCGCTGCTGTGGAAAAAGCCGGTGATGGTCGCCTGGAGCACGCCTGGCGCGGCGGTGCTGGCGGTGGCCGGGGCCGGCTTCGGCATGCACGAGGCGGTCGGCGCATTCATTGTCTGCGCCCTGCTCATCATCGTGTGCGGTGTCACCGGCTGGTTCGAGCGGGTGATGAACCGCATACCGATGGAAATCGCCTCGGCGCTGCTGGCCGGCGTGCTGGCGCGCTTCGGCCTGCAGGCTTTCGAGGCGGCGCAGACGGCGCTGCCGCTGGTGCTGCTGATGCTGGGCACCTACCTGCTGGCGCGCCGGCTGCTGCCGCGCTACGCGGTGCCGCTCACGCTGGCGGTGGCCATCGCGTTCGTCGCCGCGCGCGGGGAGATGGCCTGGCAGGTGGTGCACTTCGAGCTGGCGCGGCCGGTGTTCACCATGCCGCACTTCAGCTGGCAGGCGGTGGTGAGCCTGGCGCTGCCGCTGTTCGTGGTGACCATGGCGTCCCAGAATCTGCCTGGCGTGGCGGCCATCCGCGCCTCCGGCTACGACATGCCGATCTCCAGGCTGATCGGCTTCACCGGCTTCATGACCCTGCTGCTGGCGCCATTCGGTGCCTTCGCGCTCAATCTCAGCGCCATCACCGCGGCCATCTGCATGGGGCGCGAGGCGCACGAAGACCCGGCGCGTCGCTACACCGCCGCCGTGAGCTGCGGTGTCCTGTACATACTGATCGGCATCTTCGGCGCTGCCGTGGCCGGTCTGCTCACCGCCTTCCCGAAGGAACTGGTGGCTGCCATCTCCGGCCTTGCGCTGCTGGGCGCCATCGGCAGCGGCCTGGCGATGGCGGTCAAGGGCGAATCGCATCGCGAGGCCGCGCTCCTCGCCTTTCTCGTCACCCTGTCGGGCGTCACCCTGGCCGGTGTCGGCTCTGCCTTCTGGGGCGTGGTGGCCGGCGCGGTGGCGCTGGCCATCCAGGGCCTGGGCCGGCGCAAGCAGCGCGAAGACACATCATCCGTATCCGCAGGAAAGACCACGACGCCATGAACATCCTTTTCGTTGCCGACCCGCTCGAGCTGTTCAAGATCTACAAGGACACCACGTTTTCGATGATGCGCGAGGCGCAGCGGCGCGGTCATCGCATCGCTGCCTGCGAGCCGCGCCACCTGGGCTGGCAGCGCGGGCGGCCGGTGACGGCCACGGTGCGCGAGATCGTGCTCACCGGCGAGCCGGATGAATGGTTCCGGGTCGAGGCGACGCCCGAGCGGGCGCTGCACGAATTCGACGCGGTGCTGATGCGCAAGGACCCGCCGTTCGACGCCGAGTACATCTACGCCACCCACCTGCTCGAGCAGGCCGAGCGCGAAGGTGCGCGCGTGGTCAACAAGCCGCGCGCGCTGCGCGACCACCCGGAGAAGCTGGCGATCATGGAATTCGCCGAGCACACCACGCCGACGCTGGTGACGCGCGAGGCGCAGGCGGTGCGCGCCTTCCACGCGGAGCACCAGGACATCATCCTCAAGCCGCTGGACGGCATGGGCGGCATGGGCATCTTCCGCGTCAAGGCCGACGGACTCAACCTGGGCTCGATCATCGAGACGCTCAACGACGGCGGCGCCACCAGCCTCATGGTGCAGCGCTTCGTGCCCGAGATCGTCCAGGGCGACAAGCGCGTGCTGGTCATCGGCGGCAAGCCGGTGCCGTTCAGCCTGGCGCGCATCCCCCAGGGCAGCGAGGTGCGCGGCAACCTGGCGGCCGGCGGCAAGGGCGTGGCCCAGCCGCTCACGCCGGAGGACCTCAAGATCGCCAATGCCATCGGCCCCGTGCTGGCTGCGCGCGGCCTGCTGCTGATCGGGCTGGACGTGATCGGCGGTTCGCTGACCGAAATCAACGTCACCAGCCCGACCTGCTTCCAGGAGATCACCGAGCAGACCGGCTTCGACGTGCCGGCGATGTTCGTGGATGCGCTGGAGCAACTGCTGGCCAGCGGCGAGTGGCCGACCTCCGCCGGCTGATCGGCCCCGTCGCCGCGCGCGCAGCGGAGCGGTCGCACGATTCGATGTCAGCAAAGCGCCCGGCCGCCGCGAGGCGCCGGGCCTTTGTCGACGCGTGTGGCGCCTGGCGTGCTCAGAACTCCATCGACGCCGTCAGCGTGAAGGTGCGCGGATTGCCCAGCACCAGGTAGCCGGCGCCCGGGTAGCCGCCCACGGAGGCCCAATAGTTGCGGTCGGCCAGGTTCTCCACGCGGCCGCGGATGGTCAGCAGCTTGCCGCCGACCTCGGTCAGGTAGCGCGCTCCGGCGTCGAAGCGGCTCCATCCGGCAACCCGGAGGTTGTTGGCGTCGTCGGCATAGCTGCTGCCCGAGGCCACCATGCGGCCTTCGAGCGTCAGCCCCTGCACGCCGGGCACGTCCCACTCCAGGCCAAGCGTGCCCTGCTGGCGCGGCACGCCGATCACCCTGTTGCCATCGAGCGCCGGGTCGCCGGTTTCCTTCTGCTTGGCGTCCAGGAAGGTGACGCCGCCGAGCAGGCGCAGGCCGCGCACCGGCTCGCCGTACACGTTGAACTCCAGACCCTGGTGCTGGTCTTCACCGGCAGCAGAGAAGTAGCCGGCGTCGTCGACGAAGGCGCGCGGCTTGTCGATGCTGAAGAAGGCTGCGCTGGCGCCGATGCCGCCGCCTTCGTACTTGACGCCGATCTCCTTCTGCTTGGACACGTAGGGCGCGAGCATGTCGCCGACGTTGAGCACGGTGCGGCCGTTCGACAGGGCCGGTGCCGTGTCCCCCTCCGACAGCGCCTCGACGTAGTTGGCATATGCCGACAGCGTGTCCGTGAACTTGTAGACCACGCCCGCCAGGGGGCTGGTGCGGTCGTCGCCGTACGCGGGCGCCGGCACTCCGGTGGTGTAGCCGAAGCTCTGGGTGTCCAGCTTCTGGTAGCGCGCGCCGAGGGTGAGCAGCAGGCGGTCGTTCAGGAAGCCCAGCGTGTCGCCTACGGCGAAGCTCCACAGCTTGCTTTTGTACTGCAGCGCCGGATTGTCCAGGTCGTTGCCGAATACCGCGCCGCTGCTCCAGCCGGGGAAGGCACTGTAGATCGGGCGGTACAGGTTGGTGACCTGCTCGTTCTTGTTGTCGTATCCAAAGGCATTCTCCCGCTCGTCGCTGAAGTACGAGTACGCACCCACCAGGCTGTGCGATACCGAGCCGGTGTGGAACTTGCCGCGCACACCCAGTTCGCCGGTCTTGACGTCTTCGTGGCGGGTGTTGTCGAAGCGGTAGGTGGTGCCGGCGCCGGTGCCGGCATCGGTCAGGCTGAAGTTGGCCAGGGTGTTGCCTTCCGCGCCGCGGCGCATGCCGGCCGCGCCCCATGCCGTGACGTTGTCGGACAGGTCGACCTCGGCGCGCACGGTGCCGAAGGTGTCGTTCTCGTTCGAGTAGCTCCAGGGCTGGGCCCAGTTGGTCGATGCGTCGGGCGGTGTCGGCACGCCGGCCCCGGCACCGCTTGTCGCGGGCGTGACGTTGGCGCGCGCCTGGCGCAGCCGGTGATCCTGGTAGCCCACGTCGGCCGAGATGCGTGCATTGCGGCCGCGCCAGTCCATGCCGATCGAGGCCATGCTCAGGTCCACGTCCTCATGGTCCACGCCGGTGCCGCCGTCGCGCCTGGCGGCGTTGACGCGGATGCCCAGGCTCTGGTCCTCTCCGAAGCGCCGGCCGATGTCTACCGCGCCGTAGAACTGGCCGCCGCTGGCGCCGCCCAGCGTCAGCTGGGTCAGCGGCTCGTTGCCGGCGCGCTTGGGCAGCAGGCTGACCGCGCCGCCGATGGCATCGCCGCCGGGCGCGGCGCCGTTGAGGAATGCGCTCGGGCCGCGCAGCACCTCGACCCGCTCGAACAGCTCGGACGAGATGTACTGGCGCGGCAGCATGCCGTACAGGCCGTTGTAGGCCACGCTGTCGGAGCCAAGGACGAAGCCCCGGATGAAGTACGACTCCTGGAAGTTGCCGAAACCGCGCGCCACGCGGATGGAGGGGTCGTTCTCCAGCACGTCGCCCACGCTCTTGGCCTGCTGATTCTGGATCAGTTCGTTGGTGAAGCTGGTGGTGGCGAACGGCGTCGACAGATTGTCCTGCGTGCCCAGGATGCCCACCCGCCCGCCGGTGGCCACCTGGCCGCCGGAGAACGCCGGCGCCAGGCCGGCGGCGGAGGCGTCGGCGCTGGCCTCCACTGTCACGGTGGGCAGGGCGGCGCCAGCCGGTGCCGGGGCGTTGGCCTGGGCGGCGGCCCAGCCCGCGTTGGCGCACAGGGCCGCGGCAAGCGCCACGTGGCGCAGTGGGAAGGAGTGACGGCTCGGAATTTTCAAGATGGCCTCGACAGGACAATAAATGAGAACGACTCTCATTATTTCGCGCATCTCCGCGCCCGTGGCCGTTTTTTCGCGTGCGCGCGCCCGAGGTCCGGCCAGGGAGACGTTCTGGCCACAAATTCGTGGCGCGCGCGCACGCGGCGGGTGTCAGCCGCGCCGTTCCCCGTTCACGAACACCCGCAGTTCGCCCGGCGCGAAGTGCGACCAGGCTTCGTTGGTGGTCAGCGGCGTCGTGACCACCACCGCGACCCGGTCCTGCGGCGTGGTGTGCTCGGCGAAGTCGATGCTCAGGTCCTCGTCCGCCAGTTGGGCGGTAGCGAAAGGATGCTGGCGCTCGACCGAGCACAGGTGCGTCGAGGCATGCGCCCACAGCGCCTGCCCGTTGCTCAGCATGAAGTTGAAGGTGCCGTGCCGCGCGGCGCGCGGTGCCAGTTCCGCCAGCGTGAGCGTCAGCTCGTCCACGCTCGGCACGCCGGCGTGCGACTTCGCCAGCTCCTGCATGATCCAGCAGAAGGCATGCTCGCTGTCGGTCGTGCCCACGGGGTGGAAGTTGCCGTGAAGGCGCGGGCGGAAGTCCTTCAGGTCGCCGTTGTGAGCAAATACCCAGTAGCGGCCCCACAGTTCGCGCACGAAGGGGTGGCAGTTCTGCAGGTTGACCTCGCCCTGGGTCGCCTTGCGGATATGGGACACCACGTTGCGGCTGCGGATCGGGTAGCGGCGGATCAGCTCGGCGACCGGGGATTCGCAGGCCGGCTGATGGTCCACGAAATGGCGCAGGCCGCGGTCCTCGAAGAAGGCAATGCCCCAGCCGTCGGCATGGTGGTCGGTTCGGCCGCCGCGCTGGGCGAAGCCGGTGAAGCTGAAGGTCACGTCCGTAGGCGTGTTGCAGTTCATCCCGAGCAGTTGGCACATGCGCCGATTACACCAGTTCGCGGCGCCGCCGGCAGCGCCGTGGGAGTGGCCCGCGCTACCGTGTCGGGCGCGGCGGCACGGCCGGATCCGGCTCCGGGGCCTTGGTCGGTCGCAACTGCCAGGCGGCGCAGATGGCCAGCGCGCACAGCCCGGCCAGCAGCATGAACACCTCGTCGAAGGCGGCCAGGCGGGCCGCGCTGGTGGCGGGGTTGGCCAGCGAGTCGCCGTGCGCCGCCAGCCGCCACTCCAGCACCACCGCGCACAGGCTGACACCGGCCGCGCCGCCGAGCATGCGCACGAAGTTGATCCCGCTGGCGCCCTGCGGAATGAGCGCCTTGGGCAGCGGGCGCATCGATCCGAGGTTGAGCGATGGCAGGATGAAGCCCAGCCCGATGCGGCCGATGACGGCGAACAGCACCAGCGGCCAGATCGGGCTGTCCAGGCGCAGCACGATCATCAGCGCGAACGAGGCGGCCAGCAGCGCCAGCCCGATGCTCACCAGCAGCCAGGTCGGCTGGCGGTCGGCCAGCCGGCCGACGCCGGCGATCGTCATGGCCAGCACGATGCCCGCCGGCAGCAGGATCGAGCCCACGTACGAGGCCGACAACTGCAAGGCCACCTGCATGTAGACCGGCAGCAGGTAGGTCGAGCCGAACAGGGCAGTGCCGTAGATGAAGGCGACGATGCTGCCCATGGCGAACTGGCGGTAGCCGAACAGCGACAGGTTCATGAGCGGGCTGCCGCCGGCGCCGGCCAGGCGCTTCTGCCAGGCGATGAAGGCAATCAGCGCGGCCAGCGCGCCCATCAGCAGCAGTGCGCTGTGCCATGGCGCGCCGGCGCGTAGTTCCACCAGGCCGTTGAGAAGGCACAGCGTGCCGGTGGTGGCCAGCGCCAGGCCGAGCCAGTCGAGCCGCGAACTGCGCTCGGCCGTGACGCCGCCGGGCGCGGTCGTGGGCACGAACTTGTAGGCCAGCCACAGCGACAGCAGGCAGAACGGCACCACCATGTAGAAGATCGACCGCCAGCCGAACAGGTCGACCAGCACGCCGCCGATGCTCGGCCCCACCGCCGGCGCCAGCACCACGCCCATGCCGAACAGGCCGCTGGCACGCCCCTGCTCGTGCGGCTCGAAGGCGCGCAGGATGATGATGGCCGGAATCGGCTGCACCACCCCGGCGGCCAAGCCCTCGGCCACCCGTGCCAGCAAGACCAGCGAGAAGTTCGGCGACAGGCCGCCGACGATGCCGCCACCCAGCAGCAGGAGCATGGTGCCCACGTAGGTCCGGCGGTAGCCGAAGCGCCCGAGCAGCCAGGGCGTGGTGAGCATCGACACCGTCATCGCCACCATGAAGCCGGAGCTGACCCACTGCGCGCGCCCCTGGTCGAGCGAAAAATGATGGCTCAGCCCCGGAATCGCCACGTTCACCACGGTGGAGGACATGATCGAGGCCATCGTGCCCACCATCACCGAGATCAGGAGATACCAGCGGTAGCGCTCGCCATAGCGTTGGCGCAGGGAGGACATCGCGGGTGCGGCGGCGGGGCTGGGTGATGGATTCATGAAGCGATGGTCCGGCCCGTCAAAGTGCGCCGACCGCCCGAGGATATCGGCCTTTGCGCCGACAAGCCGGGCGCGCGTGACGCCCCACAATCGCCAGCACACAACTTCGGAGCCACAGATGCCCGAGCAACCGATTTCCGAGCCGCGGCCTGCGATGGACGCGGGCGTGCCCGTGCCGCCTGCGCCGTCGGACGACGAGGCCATGCCCGCCCCGAGCGTCAGCCGCGCCTACCAATGCCAATGCGGGCGTCCCGTGTTCCTGCGCAACAGCGAATGCTTGGCCTGCGGCACGCCCCTGGGCTTCGTCGTCGAGCGGCTCGGCGTGCTGCCGCTGGCGCCGGCCGCGGACGAAGGCGTCTATACCGTCTTCGGCGAGCCTCGCGGCCCGCTCCTGCAACGCTGCGACAACTTCGGCAGCGCCATCGGCTGCAACTGGATGCGCCCTGTCGACCCCGCCGCCGCCGAGGCGCAGGGCCTGGTCGAAGGCCTGTGCCTGTCGTGCAGCACCACGCGCACCATTCCGGACCTGTCGGTGCCGGAGAACCCGCGTCTGTGGAACCTGCTCGAGCAGGCCAAGCGCCGGCTGCTGTCTCAGTTGCTGGCGCTCGGGCTGCCGGTGCGCACCCGCACGGCCGATCCGGCCCACGGGCTGGCGTTCGACCTCTTGTCCGAGCAGCCCGACCGGCCGGTCCTGACAGGCCATGCCGAGGGCGTCATCACCCTCAACATCGCCGAGGCCGACGACGCGGTGCGCGAGCGCGTGCGGGTGCAGATGCACGAACCCTACCGCACGCTGCTGGGGCATTTCCGCCACGAGATCGGCCACTACTACTGGGACGTCCTGGTGGCGCCGCAGCCTCAATGGCTGGACGATTTCCGGACCCTGTTCGGCGACGAGCGGGCCGACTACGCGCAGGCATTGCAGCAGCACTACGCCAACGGCCCCAAGGCCGACTGGGCCACCCATTTCGTCAGCACCTATGCCGGCGCGCATCCCTGGGAAGACTGGGCCGAGACCTGGGCCCACTACCTGCACATGGCCGACACCGCCGACACCGCCTTGAGCTTCGGGGTGAATGCGGCCAGGGCGGACCTGGCCGACGAAGACCTGTTCCATGCCGAGCACCTGTGGCGGCCCGATCATCCTGACGCGCAGACGTTCCTGGACTTCCTCAACGGCTGGGTGCGGCTGACGCACGTGCTCAACGAGTTCTCTCGCAGCATGGGGCAGCCCGACATCTATCCGTTCGTGCTGCCGCACGCGGTGGTGCCCAAGCTGCAGTTCATCCACCTGCTCGTGGCGCAGCAGCGCGGGGCCGCGCCGGTCGATGCCGCCGCGCCCGTGGGCAACGCCGGGGCGGCGTCAGCCAAGGTCGAAGGCGGGTAGCCGCCTGGCGACCGGCGCGTTGCGCAACGTGGCGTAGACCGGCAGGCCGCCCTGGTAGGCGGGATAGTCCTCGCCTTCGATCAGCGGCAGCAGGTAGCGCCGGCAGGCCTCGGTGATGCCCCAGCCGTCCGCCGTGATGAATTCGCGCGGCATCATCTTCTCGTTGTTGGCCACCTGGTCGAGCGGGGCGCTTCCGATGCGGTAGGTGTACGGCGTGTCCGACAGCCGTTCGATGGTGGGCATGACCGCGTTGTGCCCGGCGATCGCCAGCTCCACCGCGCGCTGGCCCAGCTCCCAGGCCTGCCGCACGTCGGTGGCCGACGCGATGTGCCGCGCCGAGCGCTGCAGGTAGTCGGCCACCGCCCAGTGGAACTTGTGCCCCAGCGCCTCCTTGACCATGCCGGCCACCACCGGCGCGGCCCCGCCGAGCTGGGCATGGCCGAAGGCGTCGCGCGTGCCCTGTTCGGCCAGGAAGCGCCCGTCTGCATGGTGCGCGCCCTCGGACACCACGACCGTGCAATAGCCGTGGTGCTTGACCAGCGCATCCACCCGCGCCAGGAACGCCGGCTGATCGAACGCGACCTCCGGGAACAGCACCACCACCGGGATGCCGTGGTCGGCCGCCAGCCCGCCGGCGGCGGCGATCCAGCCGGCGTGGCGGCCCATCACTTCCAGCACGAACACGCGGGTGGAAGTGGCGGCCATGGAACGCACGTCGAACGATGCCTCCAGCGTGGATACCGCCACGTACTTCGCGACCGAGCCGAAGCCGGGGCAGCAGTCCGTCAGCGGCAGGTCGTTGTCGATGGTCTTGGGTACGTGGATCGCCTGCAGCGGATAGCCCATGGCGTCGGACAGCTGGCTGACCTTGTGGCAGGTGTCGGCCGAGTCGCCGCCGCCGTTGTAGAAGAAATAGCCGATGTCGTGGGCCCGGAAGACTTCGATCAGCCGCTCGTACTGCCGCCGGTTCTTGTCGAGCGCGCCGAGCTTGTAGCGGCACGAGCCGAAGGCGCCGGCCGGCGTGCTGCGCAGCGCGGCGATGGCCTCGGGCGACTCCTGGCCGGTGTCGATCAGGTCTTCGGCCAGCGCGCCGAGGATGCCGTTGCGCCCGGCGAAGACGGTCCCGATGCGGTCCGGATGCTGCCGGGCGGCTTGGATCACGCCGCAGGCGGATGCATTGATCACCGCCGTGACGCCGCCCGATTGCGCGTAGAAGGCGTTGGTCATCGTCATGATGTTTCCCCTTTGGCGAGCGCTGCCGCCATGGCGCAACGCGCGCAGATGCAGGCCTTGCCGGCCGCCTGTGGCGCCAGCCGGGCGGCCCGAGCGATCAGCGCCGGCTCGATGCGCGTGTCCATGCACCAGCACGGCGGCTGCGGCTGCCCGGTGGCGTGGCCGATCTCGATGGCGCAGCGGTTGTCGCCACCGCACAGCGGGCAGCGGGTGGCGTCGACGGAATCGGCTGCGGGCATGCGGCATTGTCATGCAGGCGCGCGCTTCTTGCGCATCCCGGCGCAGGCGCTATAACGCGCCATGCAGACCCAGAAGGAACGGATGCTCGCCGGCGAGCTCTACGACCCCAACGCGCCCGAGATCCAGGCCGACCAGCTCGCATGCCACGCCTGGCTGGCGCGCTACAACGCGTCGATGGCGGCCACGCCGGCGCAGCGGCGCGAACTGTTGCTCGAGCGGCTGGGCGCCGTCGGCCCCGGCGCGGTGGTGCGGCCGCCGTTCCACTGCGATTACGGATTCAACATCTTCCTGGGCGAAGGAGTCTTCCTGAACTTCAACTGCGTCGTGCTGGACGTCGTGCGCGTGGCCATTGGCGACCGCACGCAGGTGGGGCCGGGCGTGCAGTTTCTGAGCGCGGACCACCCGCGCGGGGCGCAGGAGCGGCGCAGCGGGCTGGAATTCGGCCGGCCGGTCAACGTCGGCAGCGACTGCTGGATCGGCGCCGGCGCGCTGATCCTGCCGGGCGTGACCATCGGCGACGGCGCGCTCGTCGGCGCCGGCAGCGTGGTCACGCGCGACGTGGCGGCCGGCGCGACCGTGGTGGGCAACCCGGCCCGCGCCAGGGCGCCGCGCTGAGCCCTCAGCGGCCCGGCAGGCCCATCGCCCGGGTGATCACTTCCTTCATGATCTCGTTGGTGCCGCCGTAGATGCGCTGCACCCGCGCGTCGGCATAGGCGCGTGCGACCGGGTATTCCCACATGTAGCCGTAGCCGCCGAACAGCTGCAGGCACTCGTCCATCACCTTGCATTGCAGGTCGCTGGTCCAGTACTTGGCCATGCTGGCAGTGGCGGTATCGAGCTTCTCGGCCATCAGCAGCTCGATGCACTTGTCGACGAACACGCGCGCCACCTGCACCTCCGTCTGCAGCTCGGCCAGCGTGTAGCGCGTGTTCTGGTAGCTGGCCACCGGCTGCCCGAACACCTTGCGTTCCTTCACGTAGGCCACCGTGCGGTCGATGGCCGCCTGGGCGGCGGCCACCGCGCTGATGGCGATCTGCAGCCGCTCCCAGGGCAGTTGCTCCATCAGGCAGATGAAGCCGCGCCCTTCCATGGCCGGGCCGCCCAGCAGTTGCTCGGGAGCCAGCCGCACGTCGTTGAAGAACAGCTCCGACGTGTCCTGCGCCTTCAGCCCGAGCTTCTTCAGGCGCTGGCCCTTCTCGAAGCCCGGCATGCCGCGCTCGACCAGGAACAGGCTGGTGCCTTTGGCGCCGGCGGCCGGGTCGGTCTTGGCCACCACGATCACCAGGTCGCAATGCCAGCCGTTGGTGATGAAAGTCTTGCTGCCGTTGAGCACGTAGCTGCCGTCGGGCTGCTTCACGGCGCTGGTGCGCACCGCCTGCAGGTCGCTGCCGGCAGCAGGCTCGCTCATGGCGATGGCGCCGACCATCTCGCCGCTGGCGAGCCGCGGCAGGTAGCTGCGCTTCTGCGCCTCGGTGCCGTAGCGCAGGATGTAGGGCGCCACGATCTCGCTGTGCAGCCCCCAGCCGATGCCGGTCTGGCCGGCGGCCCAGAGCTCCTCGAACTGGATCACCGAATACAGCAGGTCGGCCCCGGCGCCGCCGTATTCCTCGGGCAGGCTCATGCACAGGAAGCCGTTGGCGCCGGCCTTGTGCCAGACCTCGCGGTCGACATACCCGCGCTCTTCCCACTCGGCATGCAGGGGCGCGATCTCCTTGTCCATGAAGCGGCGCAGGCTGTCGCGGAAGGCCTCGTGTTCCGGCGTGAAGAGGGGGCGTTCGATCATGCGGCGTCCGTCGGTCAGAGCCGCTCGACGATGGTCACGTTGGCCATGCCGCCGCCTTCGCACATCGTCTGAAGGCCGTAGCGCTTGCCCTGCCGGTGCAAGGCATGCACCAGCGTCGCCATCAGCCGCGTGCCCGAGGCGCCCAGCGGATGGCCCAGCGCGATGGCGCCTCCGTTCACGTTCAGGCGCGCGGGGTCGGCATCCAGCGACTGCAGCCACGCCAGTGGAACGGGGGCGAAAGCCTCGTTCACTTCGTACAGGTCGATGTCGCGAATCTTCAGCCCGGCTTTCTCCAGCGCCCTGCCGGTGGCGGGAATGGGGGCCTCCAGCATGATCACCGGGTCGTGCCCGAGCACGCTCATGTGATGAATGCGCGCCAGCGGCCGGGCGCCCAGCGCCTTGAGGCCGCGCTCGTTGACCACCAGCACGCCGCTGGCGCCGTCGCAGATCTGGCTGGCCGTGGCGGCCGTGCAGCGCCCGCCCTCGGCGATGAGCTTGACCGCGCTGATGCCCTCCAGCGAGGCGTCGAAGCGGATGCCTTCGTCCACGGTGTGCAACGCCCCCGTGCCGGCGCCCTGCGCGTCGCGGATTTCCACCGGCACCACCTCGTCGTCGAAGCGGCCGGACTGCGCAGCGGCCACCGCGCGGTGGTGGCTCTCGAGCGCGTAGCGGTCCAGCGCCGCCTTCTCGATGCCGTACTTTCTCGCCATCATCTCGGCGCCGGCGAACTGGCTGAACTCCACGTCCGGGTAGCGTGCCTGCATGGCCGGGCTCATGTACCGGCCCATGCCGGCCTTGGCCGGCAGGGCGTTGGGCGAGAACATGGGCACCCGCGTCATGCTCTCGACGCCGCCGGCGATCACCGCGTCCATGCTGCCGGACAACACGGCCTGCGCCGCGAAGTGCAGTGCCTGCTGCGACGATCCGCACTGGCGGTCGACCGAAGTGCCGGGCACCGATTCGGGCAGGCGGCTGGCCAGCACGGCGTTGCGCGCCACGTTGGTGGCCTGCTCGCCCACCTGGCTGACGCAGCCGAGGATCACGTCGTCCACCGCGGCCGGGTCGATGCCGCTGCGGTCGAGCAGCGCGTCGATGACCTGTGCGGCCAAGTCCACCGGATGCCATCCGTACAGCTTGCCGCCGCGACGGCCGCCGGCCGTGCGGACGGCGGCGACGATGTATGCCTCTGCCATGTCTCGTGTCTCCTTGCGTGAGCGGTTGCGCGGCCGTCGCGCGCCCGGTGCCAGGAGGCACCGCGGCCCGGCGCGGCCGGAACCGATCATCATCCGGCGCCGCGTGGCGCGCGGTCAAGCCGGGGACAGCACCCGTGGCAGGTGGTGCGGTGCGCCGATGCGCTGCTGCGGCACCGGCAGCGCGGCGGGCAGGGCGTGCGAGACCTCGATGTGCGAATCCTCGAAGGCCGACACCAGCACCCGGCGGTGAATGTCGCCCTCGAAGCGCTCGCCCGGCTCCAGAACCAGGTCGCGCGGATCGTCGTCCAGGGTGAGCCACACGCTGCCCGCATGGCAGGCAATGCCCACGCCGGCGACATCCTGGACGGTGAACACGGCATGCCGCGGCAACTCCAGGCGGAAGTGGCTGACGGCGGTCAGGGGAATCGTCATGACGGCTCCTTCACATTCATCATGCGAATGAATATAGTGAGCGCCCCGTGCGATTGCACACGACCGTTCGGAACTCGTTGCATGCGAATCGAGAATGCGAGAACGCTGCATGACCTGCCGCCGCTGGAACTGCTGCGCAGCTTCGAATCGGCCGCGCGGCACCTGAGCTTCACCCGCGCCGCGGATGAGCTGCACCTGACGCAGTCGGCCATCAGCCGGCAGATCCAGCAGCTCGAGCACAGCCTGGGCGTGCTGCTGTTCGAGCGGCGCCACCGCGCGCTTGCATTGACCGAGTCGGGTCACATCCTGCAGCGCGCCGCCATCGAATGCCTGGAACGCCTGCGCGACGCCACCGCCCGCCTGCGCGCTGCGCCGGCGTTGCGCCAGGTGGCGTTGACCTGCACGCCGGGCTTCGCGTCGCTGTGGCTGATCCCGCGCCTGTCCACCTTCACCGCCACCCATCCGGGGGTGGACGTGCGGATCTCGGCCACGTTGGAGGTGATCGACGACCTGGACCGCGCCCGGCTCGACCTGGCGGTGCGCTTCGTGCCGACTGCCCTTGGCACCGGCCCGGCACTGTTCGAGGAAACCGTGGTGCCGCTGTGCGCCCCGCGCGTGGCCGAGCTGCTGCGCGAGCCGGCCGACCTGCAGAACCAGACGCTGCTGACGATCGACTCGCCGGCCGGCAACCACGAGACGCCGACCATCGACTGGGAGCCATGGCTCGAAAGCATGGGCCTGCGCGACGTGCACATGCGCAGCACGCTGCGCTTTACCCACTACACCGACGCCGTCGCCGCCGCGGTGGCCGGCCACGGAGTGGTGATCGGCCGCCTGCCGCTGCTGAGCGAACTGCTGCGCGACGGCCGGCTGGTGGCGCCGCTGGGCGAGGGCGCCGCATCGCGGCGCGGGCAATTCGTGGAGGATTCGCGGCGCGGCGCCGCCAACGCGGATGCGCAGGACTTCATCCGCTGGCTGCATGCCGAGGCCGAGGCGTCGCGCCGGGTTTGAGGCGCGCTCCGGCGTCGATCGGACAGTTCCCATACCGTCGCCGGGGAGGCCCCGCACGGTCGCAGGGCAGAATGCACCGATGAGCAATATCGCATCAGTGCTGAAGAACGAGATTGCGCGCGTTGCCCGCAGGGAAGTGCGCGCCGAGATGGAGACCCTGAAAAAGGCCAGCGCCCAGTACCGCGGCGCCATTGCGCAGCTGCGGCGGGAGGTGGCCGATTTGCAGAAGCAGCTTCGCCATGCAAGCCGCCGCGCATCGGCCGCAGCGCCCGCCGTCCGGGCCGCCGGCAAGACGGACGGCAACGACGAAGGCGGCACGCCCCGGCGCTTCAGCGCGCCGCGCCTGGCCGCGCACCGGGCCAAGCTCGGCATTTCCGCCGCGGCCTACGGCAAGCTGGTGGGCATGAGCGGCGCGACCATCTACCTGTGGGAGCAGGGCAAGTCCCGCCCGAACGCCGGGCAGCTCGAGCGGCTGGCCACGCTGCGCGCCATGAGCCGGGCCACCATCCGGCAGCAACTGGCCGCCGAATAGAAAAGGGCGCCTGCGTGGGGCGCCCTTGTCGTCGGATGGCCGTTCTCGGGTTCAGGCGGCGGCCTTGACCTTCAGCCGCCAGGCGTGCAGCAGCGGCTCGGTGTAGCCGCTGGGTTGCTCGACGCCCTTGAACACCAGGTCCTGCGCGGCCTGGTAGGCGGCGCTGGTCTTGAAGTTGCCGGCCATCTTGCGGTAGAGCGGGTCGCCCGCGTTCTGCTGGTCCACCACCGCGGCCATGCGCTCGAAGGTGGCGTTGACCTGGGCCGGAGTCACCACGCTGTGCAGCAGCCAGTTGGCGATGTGCTGGCTGGAAATGCGCAGCGTGGCGCGGTCTTCCATCAGGCCCACGTCGTGGATGTCGGGCACCTTGGAGCAGCCCACGCCCTGGTCGATCCAGCGCACCACGTAGCCCAGGATGCCCTGCACGTTGTTGTCCAGCTCCTGCTGCTTGTCGGCGTCGCTCCACTTGGCCTCGGGCGCGATCGGCACTTGCAGCAGGCCGCCCAGCAGGTTGTCGCGCTCGGCGTCGGCGTCGGTCTTCTCCAGTTCCTTCTGCACGGCTTCCACGGCGACCTGGTGGTAGTGCAGCGCATGCAGCGTGGCGGCGGTGGGCGACGGCACCCAGGCGGTGTTGGCACCGGCCTTGGGGTGGCCGATCTTCTGCTCGAGCATGGCGGCCATCAGGTCGGGCATGGCCCACATGCCCTTGCCGATCTGCGCGCGCCCGCGCAGGCCGCAGCCCAGGCCCACCAGCACGTTGTTCTTCTCGTACGCCTGGATCCAGGGCGTGGACTTCATGTCGCCCTTGCGCAGCATGGCGCCGCCCTGCATGGCGGTGTGCATCTCGTCGCCGGTGCGGTCCAGGAAGCCGGTGTTGATGAAGGCGACGCGCGAAGCGGCCTCGGCAATGCAGGCCTTGAGGTTGACGCTGGTGCGGCGCTCTTCGTCCATGATGCCCAGCTTGACCGTATTGGCCGGCAGGCCGAGCAGTTGCTCGACGCGCTCGAACAGGGCCGAGGCGAACGCCACTTCCTGCGGGCCGTGCATCTTCGGCTTGACGATGTAGACGCTGCCGGTGCGCGAGTTGCGGATGCCGTTGGCACCCTGGCCCTTGAGGTCGTAGGTGGCGATGGTCGTGGTGATGACCGCGTCCATGATGCCTTCGGGGATTTCCTTGCCGCCGCCCCACAGGATGGCCGGGTTGGTCATCAGGTGGCCGACGTTGCGCACGAACATGAGCGAGCGGCCATGCAGCGTCACCGGCTTGCCGTCGGCGCCGGTGTAGACGCGGTCGGGGTTCAGGCGCCGGGTGAAGGTCTTTCCGCCCTTGGCAACTTCCTCGGTGAGCGTGCCCAGCTGGATGCCCAGCCAGTTCGCGTACGCGGTGACCTTGTCGGCCGCGTCCACCACCGCCACGGAATCTTCCAGGTCGAGGATGGTGGAGAGCGCCGCTTCGAGCACGACGTCGCTGACGCCGGCTGCGTCGGTCTTGCCGATCGGCGTGGCGCGGTCGATCTGGATGTCGATGTGGATGCCGTTGTGCTTGAGCAGCACGGCCGAGGGCGATGCGGCATCGCCCTGGTAGCCGAGGAACTGCGCGGGGTCGGCCAGGGCGGTCGTGCCCTGCGGCAGCGCCACCACCAGCTGGCCGCCGGCAACGCTGTAGCCCTGCGCATCCTTGTGCGAGCCTTGCGCCAGCGGCGCCGCCTGGTCGAGGAAGCGGCGGGCGAAGGCGATCACCTTGGCGCCACGCACCGGGTTGTAGCCCTTGCCCTTGTCGGCGCCGTCGGTCTCGGGGATCACGTCGGTGCCGTACAGCGCGTCGTACAGCGAGCCCCAGCGCGCGTTGGCGGCATTGAGGGAGTAGCGCGCGTTCAGGATCGGCACCACCAGCTGCGGGCCGGCCTGCAGCGCCAGCTCGGCGTCCACGTTGGTGGTGGTGGCCTTGACGTTGGCCGGATGCGGCTGCAGGTAGCCGATCTTCTCGAGGAAGGCGCGATAGGCCGGCATGTCCTTGATCGGGCCGGGGTTCGCCTTGTGCCAGGCGTCCAGCTCGGCCTGGAGCCGGTCGCGCTCGGCCAGGAGCTTCTCGTTCTTCGGCGCGAACTCGTCGACGATGGACGAGAAGCCCTTCCAGAAGGCGTCGCTGGCGATGCCGGTGCCGGGCAGCACCTGGTCTTCGATGAATCGATACAGCTCGGTGGCCACTTGCAGGCCGTGGGCGTTGGTGCGTTCGGTCATTTGTTCGTACCTCTCTGACAGACTGGGGCGTGGGCGATGGGCCGTGCAGGGTGCGGGACGGCCCGGCTCAGCGCGCAAGATAGGGGTTCGGCGCCTGCGGCGCCAACCTGTACTTTATTTGATACTTGACAGAAGATTAATCCCCGCGAAATCCATTTATTGATGACAAAAATGAATGTAATGCCCTACGAAGGCATCCGCGTGGTCGAGTTCACCCACATGGTGATGGGCCCCACCTGCGGCCTGCTGCTGGGCGACCTGGGCGCCGAGGTGATCAAGGTCGAACCGCTCGAGGGCGACAACACCCGGCGGCTGCTGGGCTCGGGTGCCGGCTTCTTCCCGGCCTTCAACCGCAACAAGAAGAGCATTGCGCTCGACCTGAAGTCGCCCCAGGGGCGCGAGGCCGCGTTGCGCCTGGTGGCCGGCGCCGACATCGTCAGCGAGAACTTCAAGCCCGGGACCATGAAGAAGCTGGGGCTGGACTACGCCAGCCTGCGGCAGCTCAATCCGCGCCTGATCTACGTCAGCCTCAAGGGCTTCCTGCCGGGCCCCTACGACCACCGCACGGCGCTGGACGAGGTGGTGCAGATGATGGGCGGCCTGGCCTACATGACCGGCCGCCCGGGCGACCCGCTGCGGGCCGGCAGCAGCGTCAACGACATCATGGGCGGGCTGTTCGGGGCCATCGGCGCCATGGCGGCGCTGCGCCGGCGCGAGCAGACGGGCGAAGGCTGCGAGGTGCAATCGGCGCTGTTCGAGAACAACGTCTTCCTGGTCGCGCAGCACATGATGCAGTTCGCCGCGACCGGGCAGGCGGCCGATCCCATGCCCGCGCGCATTTCCGCCTGGGGCATCTACGACGTGTTCACCGTGCGGGACGGCGAGCAGATCTTCCTGGCCGTCGTCAGCAACAGCCAGTGGGCAACCTTCTGCGACGCCTTCGGCTGGCAGGACTGGGGTGCCGACCCGCGCCTGGCCACCAACAACGACCGCGTGCGCGCGCGCGACTGGCTGCTGCCCGCGCTGCGCCAGCGCCTGGCCGGCCACGGCGCGGCCGAGCTGGCGGCGCTGTTCGAGCGGCATGAACTGCCCTTCGCGCCGATCACCCGGCCGCAGGACCTGTTCGACGACCCGCACCTGAAGGCCACCGGCGGCCTTGCGCCGGTGCGCATGAACGACGGCCACATGGCCCCCGTGCCGCTGCTGCCCTTCACGCTGGACGGCGAGCGGCCCGGCGTGCGCAGCCAGCCGCCGGGCGTTGGCGAGCACACGGCGGCGCTGCTGCGCGAACTGGGCTATGCCGACGACGAGATTGCCGCGTTGCAGGCGAAGAAGATCGCCGGCGTGTAAAGCATGCTTGACATCTCGGGTGGCCACGCCAAAATGACAAGCTTGCTTTACATGGGAGCGAACAAGAATGAGGTACAAGCAATATCTGCTCGAACTCGGCGCCGCGATGTTGCTCTACGCGGGCACCCTCGTGGCGTCACTGTGGGCACTGCGCGGCGAGGCGTTCGGGCACGAGGGTGTGCGCCTGGCCCTGTCGCTGGCGCCGATGGTGCCGTCCCTGGCGATCTGCTGGGCGATCATGCGCCAGTTGCGCCGGCTCGACGAGCTGCAGGTGCGCATCCAGATGGAGGCGCTGGGCCTCGCCTTCGCCGCCACCGCGCTGCTCACGTTCAGCTACGGTTTCCTGGAGAACGTCGGCTTTCCGCGGCTGTCGATGTTTGCGGTATGGCCCCTGATGGCAGGTTGCTGGATGGTTGGGCTGGTGGTCGCATCCGCCCGCTACCGTTCATGCGCAACGAGATGAAGGCGCTGCGCGGCCAGCGGGGCTGGTCGCAGCAGGACTTGGCCGAGCGGCTGGCCGTGTCGCGACAGACGGTCAACGCGGTCGAGAACGGCCGCTACGACCCGAGCCTGCCGCTGGCTTTCGCGATCGCGCGCGCCTTCGGGCTTCCCATCGAAGCCATCTTCCACGACGGCGACGCCGCGGCAGCCGGCTGACGCCCGCCATGGATCGGCTCAAGCAACTCGAGACCTTCGTGGCCGTGGCCACCCGCGGCGGGCTGACTGCCGCGGCCAAGGTCGAAGGCGTGGCGCCGGCCGTGATCGGCCGCCGGCTCGACGCGCTGGAAGAGCGCCTGGGCGTCAAGCTGCTGCTGCGCACCACCCGCCGCGTCACCCTCACGCACGAAGGCAGCGCCTTCCTGGAGGACTGCCAGCGCGTGCTTGTGGAGCTGGCCAACGCCGAGGCGAGCGTCAGCGCCGGCCGGGTCAAGGCGAGCGGCCACCTGCGCGTGACCGCGCCGGCCGGCTTCGGGCGGCGGCACGTGGCGCCGCTGGTGCCGCGCTTCCATGCCATGCATCCCGAAGTGACCGTCTCGCTCAACCTGAGCGACCGCGTGGTGGACATGGCCGGCGAGAACTTCGATTGCGCGGTGCGCGTCGGCGACCTGCCCGATTCGTCGCTGGTCAGCCTGCGCCTGGCCGACAACCGGCGCCGCTGCGTCGCCACGCCTGAGTTCGTGCGCCGCCACGGCCGGCCGGCGCATCCGTCGGACCTGGTGCGCTTCAACTGCCTGACTCTGTCGAGCGACGCCTCGCAAACACGCGGCTGGGCGTTTCGGGTGCCGCTGGCCGCCCAGGCGGGGGCCGACGAAGGTGCCGCTCGCAACGTCGCCGGCCAGCCAATGGGCGAGCACGAGGTCATCCACCTCAAGCCGACCGGCCCGCTCGACTGCTCCGACGGCCAGGTGCTGCACGACTGGTGCCTGGCCGGCCTGGGCATCGCCTGGCGCAGCACCTGGGAGGTGGAGGCCGAGATCGACGCCGGCCTGCTGGTGCCACTGCTCGACGAATTCGCCGCGCCGCCCAACGGCATCTACGCCGTGTTCCCGCAACGCAAGCACCTGCCGCTGCGCGTGCGGCTGTGGCTGGACTTCCTCAAGAGCGAGTATGGGCGGCCGGACTACTGGGGCGGCACAATCGCACCGGCCCGAAACGCCACCACCAACAACCCCACCACGTCAACAAGAAAGCGCGCCCGATGACCCTCGAAGCCATCCTTGCCTACCTGCACATCCTGGCCATCCTGACCATGGTGGTGTTCATCGCCAGCGAAGCGGCGCTGTGCCGCGTCGAATGGATCAACGCCGCAGTGGTCGAGCGGCTGGCGCGGGTCGACATGGTCTACGGCATTGCCGCCGTCATGGTGCTGGCCACCGGCATCGCCCGCACCGTGTGGGGCATCAAGGGCACCGCCTGGTACTGGACGAACCCGCTGCTGCACATCAAGGTCACGCTGTTCATCATCGTCGGCGTCACCTCGATCTTCCCGACGATCCGTTACCTGCGCTGGCGCAAGGCACTGCGCGCCACCGGCGCACTGCCCGCGCCCGAGGAAGTGCGCAGCACCCGCAAGCTGGTGATGGTGCAGGCGCACATCATTGCGCTGATTCCGCTGGCGGCGGTGTTCCTGGCGCGCGGCTTCGGCAAGTAGCGACAGCAGCGAGCGGCCCAGCCCTCGCACGAGGATTCCCGACATGCTCGAGATGCGCCCCGACAAGGTCAACGTCCGCGTGGAATACACGGGCGAGTTTGCCGATCACCTCCATTCGAATACCGCAGCGTTGAAGGCGACCTACAAGTTCTGACGGGCTTGAGACAGAAGTTAGAGGTGAATGGCGTTGAGCCAGTCCGAAAACTTCGTGGTGCCCGTTGACGTCAGCTTGCCGCTGAGATCGATGGCGGGCGCTGCCATCTCACGGGCCGCCTTCGGGCTGTAGCCGTACTGATCGCGGAACGCCCGGCTGAAGTGCGAAGCGCTCGTGAACCCGAAGTCGTCCGCCAAGCGCCCCAGGTACACACGTTCACTGCTCTTGGTCAGCATGGCATGAATACGGGCAAGCCGACGCTCGCGAATGCACGAGGCCACGCCACCCAAGGGCGCCATGATTCGATAGAGCGACGAGCGAGACAGACCGAACTCCGCGCACAGGTGATCTGTCGATAGATCGGGCAGGGCCGCGTGCACATCGATATAACGGCAGATGCGCCGAGTAAGCAGATGGTCCAGCTCCGATCTCGCCAACGCCATCGAGTCCGACATCGGCATGATGCTCGCGGCAAGAAGGTGCAACGTCGCCTTGGAAACCATCTGGGCTTGCGGCAGCGTCATCGTCTCGGCCTCGCTCGCCAGCATGCGAAGGTGATCGCCGAGCAGCACGCCGGCGACGCCTCCGGGCACGAAGCCGCGCAGGTCAAGTTTGCGCGGCAATAGATCATCCAATGCGTCGCGGGGGATGAACAGGGACAGGTCTGTGCCAGTCTCGAAATCGAATCTGAGCGGGCTGGCCAGGTCGGCGAACAGCGGGGCACCCAACCCGAAGCTGTAGCTTCGGCCTTCGGCTGTCGTAAAGCGTGATGGCGCGGCCTGAGTCAGAGGCAGGTTGAGCGTGTAGTGGTCGACCTGGCTCTGGCGTACGAGTCGCTGGTCGCGCACCAAGGTGTGCGGCACGTTCTTTCGCGTCATCATCACGGTGCCGCCCAGCATGTAGCCCTGGTGCTCGATGCCGCCCTCGGGAATCGGTTGCTCGGGCAATCGCAGGTCGTAGTTGCCAGAGGACGCGAAGCGGTCGCGAACGTGGTCGCGAACCTGTGCCGCAGGAAGGTCGCTGGATCGGAACGAAATCCGGGGAATGGTGTCGGCGGGTGTGCTCGGCATGGTGGTCGACCGCAGCGTCGCAGTCGCGTCAAATGATAGCGAAGCAATATGCGTTGCGTCCGCAAAATCCATCGACATCAGTCGGATGTCGTTGCCCGGACCGACGCACCAGTCAGGTGCGGGAGTGACTTTGACCCCGTGGGTGGAACCCGCTAGACGTAGCCCACGCGCTTCGCGCCTTTTCCCGCTTGATCGAAGGAGCAGCTTTGTCGGAGTGGCGGAAGAAGACTTAAGACGGCTGCTGCGGCTGATGTCGGCAAACGGTCTGGGCGGGAAAATGAACGGCAGAGTCAACAACGGGACTGGCAGACAACTTTCGCTCGGTCTCTGATTGAAAAATTGATGCATCGCGTTTGAACGCGCAGCTCAACTCAACATGTCACTCACACAAGTTGCCGTCCTGCTCGCCTTGAGCATCTATGCCATCTATCGGCAATCGATCCGGCACCCGGTGGCGCATGGCCTGGCGCGCTTCAAGCTGGCCTTCATCTACGCTGCGGTCGGTTTGGTCGTGGGCGGCTTCTACCTGCCGCCCGACACCGGTGCATGGACGGCCTTGATCGTCAGCCTTGTCGCCAGTCTGGTGGTGGGCGTGTTGCGTGGGCGAGGTACGCGCCTGTGGCGCGAGGCCGACGGACAAGCATTCAGCCAGGGAACGCCATGGACGATCGGGCTGTTCCTGGCGTTGGTTGGTGCCAAGTTCGCGTTTGGCGCGTGGGTGTATCTGCACCACGGCCATCCGCACGGCGGTTTCGGTGAAGTGATGCTGATGATCGGCCTGATGGTGGCGATGCAGGCTCAGATCGTGTGGCGGCGCGCTCAAGCGTTGCCCTTCGAGCGCGAACTTCGCCCGGCATGAACCACACCATTGTCAAGACGGTCATCCTGTGGCCTCGTCATTGAATCGCCAGCATTGTGCCCAGACAGCCCAGCAGCACCAAGGCAGCAAGCAGGTCGGACGCCATGGCTACGTTTTCCAGTCGGTTGCGATGCGGGTGGAACACATGGCCTATGCCAGCCAGTGCAAAGAACAGGCCGCCCGCGAGACACGCTGCCGGTACCCAGTCGCTCCGCCACAGGCTGAGCAACCCGAGGGCACCGAACGACACGTTGGCAAACCCCAGCTCGCGCACAAGGAGCAGCGGCTCGGTTCCTGCAATGCCTAGCAGTGTGCGTGCCGTGTACGCGGGATTGATGATTTGCCGCGCGCCAGCGAGGAATAGGCGCACCCCCACGGCCCAGAACGCGGACCAACGTGCGATGGATTCAACGAGCGGCGGGCCGGACCGGGTGAACTGCTCGATCACCACGGCGCTAACGGGAAACACGAACATCAGCAAGCTGACGCTGAGGTAGTACATCACAGGCAACTCCTAAGAATCATCGCCTCGACGCCAGGAGCATGCTCCACGGGCCAAGCCACCGGCGCGCCAATGAGCGTGCTGGCAGTCTTGCTGGACGAATGCTCCGGGCGTCACAGCCAGCGCTTGAATCAGAAGTTCACCGTGAACGAATGCCCCTGAGCGACTTTGCATTGGCCGCTTCCGCCGCCCTTCATGCCCATATCGGGCGTGATGAGTTGGATGCGGCAGCGCATCTGGCGGTTTCCTGCATCGGTGAGGTTGGCGACGACCTTGCCGCTGTACTGGGTGCTCGTGCTCTCGCTCTGCCAGACGGGGCCGCCGGCCCACACTTCATCCGGCCAGTCGTTCCAACCCATCGGCCAGGGCGCCCACATCGGGGCCAAGCCATCGCTGACGGTCTGGCGCGTGATCTCCATGAACCGGCCCTGGAACACGCCGTCGGGAAGCGTCGCCGTCATGCTGCCGTCGATGGCGCCGTCATCGCTCTTCCAGGAAATGAGCACCGGCTGCATCGGCTTGCCAGCCTGCACGATGTCGCCGCCGCCCATGCCGCTGCTGGCACAGCCGGTCAGCAAGGCGGTGGCCAGGGCCAGTGGCGCGAGAGCGGCTGTACTCAATCTTGTCGGCATCACATTGTCTCCCGTGCCTTACCAGCGGCGGCCTTGATGGAACTCGTCGGCGATGGCGACTTCGGACTGCGCCTGCTTGATCAGTTCGACCGCGCGCCCGGCGTGGCCACCGAAGGTCGGTCCGTTGACGTTCTGCGCGCCATGAATGTGATTGATGGCAGCTTGCAGCGCTTCCTCTGCCGACTGGAAGTTGGGGTGCGACAACGCGAAAGAAGCCGCGCATGCGCTCAGCGCAGCCATGCAGCAGGCGCCAAGCGCAAAGTGTTTGATCGATTGCATTTTCATGATGAAACCTCGGTTCGATTGAATGAAAGTGGTGTGCGGTGCCGAGTGGCGTGCCGCTTGTTCAGCAGGTCGCCGCCTTTGGCGACGTTGCAGGGAAATTGTCTGAACTGCGGCGTTGATTCAGTTGGGTGCGCGTCCCACTTCTTGCCGGTGCGTACCAATGGCACGCACCCGATGCATCCCTGCTTTCGAGATGACGCCCTCAAGAATGACGATGGCGCCTTGTGGCGCCATCCATGGATCCGCAGGGTCTGCGCGCCTAGGCAGCGCAGCGGTCAGTGCATCAGCGCACCGAGCCAGTCCTCAAACCGGCGCTCGCTGGTGCTGACCTGGTTCAGCGGCTGATAGCGCGGCGTCTCGCGAGCGCAGTAGCCGTACTGTTCACGGAAGGCCTTGCTGAAATGCGCCGCGCTCTTGAAGCCGTGGGCTTCGGCCAGGCGAGAGATCTGCGTGCGTTCGCCGCCGCGGCTCAGGATCTCGTGCACTTTCGACAGGCGTCGCTCCCGGATGAACTGCGACACGCCCCCCACTGGCTCGAAGACGCGATAGAGCGTCGAGCGCGACACCCGCAGATGGCTGCACAGCTGGGTGGCTCCGAGTTCCTCGTCCGCCAGGTTGCCGTCGATGTGGCGGCGCGCGCGTCTGAGCAACACGCATTCGACGGCAGCGCGCGCACCTTCTTCGTTGGCGGCCGTTTGGGCCACACTGGCGGCCACCAGGTTGATGGTGGCCATTTCCAGGCCCGGCAGCTCTTCATCGCGCGTGCCGGGCATGCTTTCGCTCAGTGCGTTCAGATGCTCGGCCAGGAGGCTTGCACAGGCATTTCTGGGAGAGACGCCGTGAAGATCCAGCGCACGCGGCAGGGCGCGCTCAAGCGGCTCGCGTGGTATGTACAAGAGCGCCGTTGCGCAGGCGGACTCGCTCGACTCTGCGCGCGCCATGTCGGTGATCACGAGCTGGCCGGACGTCAGGCGAAGCTGTTGACCGCCGGCGTCGCAGTTGAACTGGCCGCTGCGAATCAGCATCACGCGGTAGTGGTCCAGCTGATCTGCGCGGATGTTCCGGTCGCGCCGCGCCCGTGTCTGCACCGGGCCGAACTCGCCGGAGCCGAGCAGCGTCTGCTCCAGCTTCCACATCTTCACGCGGGCGGTGAAGCGGTCTTCGTCTGCCTTGTCCGGCAGGCCCATGTCCCAGCTTCGCGCCAGGTTGTCGCGCCAACGGGAAAGGCTTTCGGCCGGGCTGGCGTGGGCATGGGAGTCAAACTCGAAATGAGGCGTCCGGCGGGAAAATTGGGACGCAACGGCGGTCGGCATGGCGATCACTCCTGAGGGCACTGCGTCTTCGAGCCGGACGCGGCGGGTCATCCAACAGGCCGTGGCGGCTCGAAGGCTGTCGCGTGGCTTGCCGCATGTGGGCGCCGCGCGGCTGCTTGCGCCAGGCGGGGTGCCTTGGAGCACCGATGGGGAAATGATAGAAATTCGGTCCGCGCTTGACTCGACGTTTCGTCCCAGTTCTTGCGCCGGCGTCTCAGTAGGAGCTCCTCCAGTGCCCCCGCAAGAAGCCCGCCAGTCTGAGTGGGCGTCCTTAGCGCGGGCTGAAGCGATCAGGGCGTGCGGCCTGGCTGGGACGCCACGTCAATGTTTGGGACGCCTGGTCAATTTCCATCGGGTCCACCGGTTCCAAACTTGGGTCGAGCGCACGCGGACGCCTAGGCATGAACTGGGACACAGCGCCAATTCAGAGCGCCGTCGAGTTCCTACGATCGGCTATCTCAGTTCAAAAGGCTCTAGGAGACTGAAATGAATCGCCGCCAGAACCCACGTCGCGCAGCCATGATGGAGGCGAACGCATGCCGCTGATGCCCGCTGGGGTCGTGAGTTTCGCCCGGCCTGAATCGGCAGAACGGATCATCCGGATCCCGGCATTGGGGCTGACGGTGCGAGTACGAATGGGGCCGGGGCAGGGCGGCGGCCCGACGGTGATCGAAACCACCAATGCAGCAGGCTTCGGGCCACCCTTGTATCGCAGGGGCGAGATCGAGATCTTTCAGGTTGTCTCGGGGCGCTATTTGTTCGAGGTCGACGGGCAGCGATTCATCGCCCGCCGAGGCGACATGGTTCGCGTGGCCGGCGGCGTCGCACGGGCTTTCGTCAACATCACCGGTACTGGCGCCCGGCAGCAGATCATCATCGATCCAGGGGTCGACGCGGCCGCGTACTTCGAACAACTCGCATTCCTGCTCGACCTAGGGCGGGAGACGCCCAGGCAAGGTCTGGACGAAGGCCTAAAGCAGTTCGGGCAACGGTGGGGCATCGAATTCCTGGCTGGTCCCATACCGGCGGAGGCGGCGGTATGAAGCGATCGGCACTGCGCTACGGTGCTTCGGTGGTCGTGAAGCGACCTGTTATTGACGCGATGCTGGCTTTGTCGCCATTCGCTGCGGTTTGCGCATTGGCGGCCTTGACGGATGCCGCCAATGCAATCGTCGGCGGAGCGGCGCTCGCGGGGCTGACATTGGTCGGGACAACGATTCTCAGTGACTCGCCTGTCAGATTGGCCAACATCGGCAGCTACCTGGTTCTGTCCGGCTTGTCGCTTTACGCATTCGCCACGGATCTTCCGCAATCGGGACTGTATCTGCGCGCTGGCCTGGGTCTGACAGGGATTGCGTTGCTACTGCTTTGGCCACGGCGCGATCAGAACGCTACTGCCACGTAGTCGGGCGCGACCCATGCAATCGCTTCAACATTTCGACGTCGCTTCGATGCTCGACACCTTCGTGAGTGTCGGATCGGCGTTCCTCCTTGGCAGTCTGATCGGGCTGGAGCGGCAGATCAGGCAGCGCACAGCCGGCCTTCGCACCAATACGCTGGTCGCGGTGGGTGCGGCTGCCTTTGTCGATCTGGCTCAAGGCTTGTCGGGCAACGACGGGGCCGTGCGGGTGATTGCCTATGTTGTCTCGGGCGTTGGCTTTCTGGGGGCTGGCGCCATCATGAAGGAAGGCGCCAACATCACCGGCATCAACACTGCGGCGACGCTGTGGGGCTCGGCGGCCGTCGGCGCCTGTGCCGGGGCCGATCGCATCGCCGAGGCGCTGGTGGCTGCTCTTTTCGTGCTGGCGGCCAATACGCTGCTGCGCCCAGTGGCCGATCGAATCAATCGCAAGCCCCTGGACGAGCAGTCTAGCGAGGCCAACTACGCCGTCCACGTGATCTGCCAAGGCGGCGAGCGCGGTGCGGTGCATGACCGCCTGATCGAATGGCTGGAATCAGAGGACTATCCGGCGCGAAACGTGGAGCAGAACCCGTTTGGCCGGGATGACGTTGAGATCCTCGTGACGCTGTACGCCACCTCGGTCGTTCCGGAGCAACTCGATGCGGTGGTCGAGCGGCTGGAAAAGCTGCCCGGGGTCAGTCACGCCTTCTGGAATGCCAGCGGCCACGTCTGATTGTGTAGCGCGCAACGCCTTCGCTTGCGAAGCGCCGCAGTCCACTCGATCTCGCGAGAACTGGCGCCCGACCTTCAGCCGCCACCGCATCCTGGCGGCATGTGGCTCGTGCGCGCTGATGGCTATGTCGGCATGACGGCCCGCCAGGGCGAGACCGACCAGGTGCGTCGCTATCTGCTGGCCTTGGAAAAGCCTCAAAGCCGATTCACCGGGGAGGTTCAAGATTCCAGTGTTTCCAGCCAGCGGTCGAATCGACTGGCCGAATGGGCGCTGGCGCCTTGAACCACCGCCCCAATTTGACCGGTCGCTTCGCTCGGGCTGTAGCCGAACTGCTGCTTGAACGCGCGGCTGAATTGCGTGGCACTTCTGAAGCCGTTTTGCTCTGCCAGGTGCGCCAGGTTCTGTCGCAGGTGCTGGCCGCTGCTGAGAATCTGGTGGACGCGCGCCAGGCGCCGCTCCCTGATGTAGTCCGCGATGCCCCCAAGGTGGACAAACAGCCGGTAAAGGGTGGAGCGCGAGACTCGCAAGTGCGCGCAGATCTGTTCGACCGAAAGTCGCTCGTCCACCAGATTCTGGGCGATGTACTGCCGCACACGTCGCAGCATCACTGAGTCAATGGCTGGCTGCGCAGCGTCGAGGTTGTCCGGGCTCTGCGCAAGGCTGGCGGCCAGCAGGTTGACGGTGGCTCGGGTGACGCCGGCAACCTCCGGGCCAGACATCTGGGGCATGGCATTGAGCAGTGAAGACAAGTGGCCGCTCAGTAGATCTGCACATGCATTGACTGGGGATGCTCCGTGCAACCTCACGGGTCGAGGCAGGGCACTTTCGAGCACATCGCGCGGGACATAAAGGATGGAAGCCTTGCAGCACGACACGTTCAACTCCGGCGCGGCCATGTCGGTGATCACAAAGCGCCCTGGCGACAACGTCACCTCCTGACCGCCAGCTTCACACCTGAACTGACCCTCTCGCAACATGATCAACCGGTAGTGGTCCAGTTGGTCCTGACGGATGTTCGCGTCTCGCCGAACGCGCGTCTGAGTGGGGCCGAAGGTGCTGGAGCCGACGAGCAGGCAATCTGCCTTCCACATGGCGACCTCTGCCTGGAAGGCAGGCATGTGTTGGGGCTGGATGTCCATCTCCCAGCTTCGCGAGAGCGATTCTCGCCAGAACTCCAACGCCTGTTCCGCAGGCATGGACCTGGAGTCGAAGTGGACATGCGGCGCCCCAAGGAACGCGGGGTCATGCTGCATGTCGAACCTCAACGCAGCAGGTCATTGGCTCTGGGCTCTGCGCCGCGGCAATGACTGGTATGCCCACTACGCACACGAAGAGGCCCGCTACCAACCGTGCCACGAATGCGCGAAGACGTGGCATGAAACTCCCGGGGGGTTACCCGGTGAATTGTGCTTGAAGTCCTGACATTGGTGCGGATTTTCGGTTCGCTGGGCCCAATGGCACGCCAGGTCAACGATTGGCACGCTGGAGAAACTGCCGCGCGTCGATCGCGACCATCATTCATCTGCTCGTGTGCACACCCGAAAGTGCACTTCTCGAGACAACCCAACTGCGACATCTGTTCGCGTTTCACATCCTTTCAGGAGCATCCTCATGAAATTCAACTCTCTTGCCCTTGGCGCCGTGTGCGCCAGTGTCTTGTTTGCCGGTTCGGCTTTTGCCCAGCAGCCCGTCGCCGCACCCGTTCAGGTCCTCGACGCTGCCGGCCACGCAGCGGCCACAACGATGGTTGCCACCGTTGCTGCGGTCGACGCAAAGAATCGCGTCGTCACGCTTAAGGGCGAATCAGGCAATGAGTTTGCCGTACAGGTCGGAAAGTCGGTGAAGCTGTCGAACATCCAGCCTGGCGATGCCGTTGACGCAACTTACGTCCAAGCGACCGCACTTGACTTCCAGACAGGCGACGGCATCCGAATGGCCAAGAAGACCCTGTCTGGCGATGGCGGCAACGGCATGAAGCGCACAACCGTGATCTCCAATGTCTGGGCCGTCGACCGGGCCAACGGCGACGTGACCGTCCTCGGCCCGTTCGGCCATCTCAGTGCCGTGCATCTGAGGGACCCGGCCGACCTGAACGGCGTGAAGGTAGGCGATCAGATGAAGATCACCTACACGCAAGCCATTGCGACTGCGATCGTCAAGAAGTCCTGAGCCGGATCGGCGTGCGTTGGAGGCGGCTGGTAGGACCTTGGCCGCAAAGTTGATGTCGAACTGGTGACCATGTTTATGGCGCAGCCGGCGCTAAGTGAGCAGATTGCCGAGCTAGCGTCACGCCGCTGCCGCAGCGCGCGGCGTGCGCACCACGCAGACCGGCGAAGCCCTTTGCCGCGAGGCCACTCAGATTCCGCGCTGCGTGGAGCGTCTCCTGGACCTGCCAAGCATGCTCGCCAGAATGACTTCACGGCACAGGCACAGATCGACATTGGTACATCGTTCAATGAGGTAGCCCTATGCACTTCACAGCAACGCGTCGCGACTTTCACCAGCTCACTTCCAGTATTGCCGCCGTGACTGCCGGCGCACATCTGCCGTCCGCCTGGGCCGGCAAGCCCTCAGTCGACGTCGACTGGACCTCCGACGATCCCCACCTGAGCGGCAACTTTCTGCCGGTCATGCGGGAGACGGACGCCAGCAACCTCAAGGTGACGCACGGTCGGATTCCAGCCGAGCTCCGCGGCGTCTACATGCGCAATGGGCCCAATCCCCAATTCAAGCCCCTCTCCTTCGCCTATCCGCTCGACGGCGACGGGATGATCCACGCCGTTTATCTGGAGGATGGCAAAGCGCACTACCGTAACCGCTTCGTACAGACATCGAGCCTGGCGGTGGAGCGGCGTGCTGGCAGTGCGGTGTTCGGAAGCTTCACCCGTCCGGTGCATGTCGATCCGGCCCTCTTCCTGCCGAGCGAGACGCCTTCGCAGATCAAGAACGGCGCCTTCGTCAACATCATCCAGTTCGGAGGCAAACTGCTGGCCCTCAATGAGGCCACCACCTGCTACGAGATGACCGAGCAGTTGCAAACGGTCGGGCAATGGAAGGCCGGCACCGATCAACCCATTCGCATGGGCGCGCACAACCGCCACCATCCGCGCACGGGCGACCTCTATGCGCTTGAGTATTCATGGCGCACTCCGACGGTCAAATTCCATCGCCTGAACCCAGCAGGCGTGCTGGCAAGCACGGTCTCGGTGGAGTTGCCGATGCCGACGATGATCCACGACTTCATCCTCACCGAGCGCTACATCGTGTTGATCGCCGGCCCTGCGGTGTTCGATGTCGAAGCGGTGAAGGTAGGCAAACCGTTCCTTCAATGGCGACCCGACCTGGGGATGCGCATTGCGCTGGTCCCACTCGACGGCGGCACACCCACGTGGATCAAGGGTGAGTCATTCTTCGCCTTTCACTTTGGTAATGGCTTCGAGCGCGGCAACGAAATCGTGGTCGACTTCGTTCACCATGAGAAGTTCGGGTTGGAGAGCGGCGCCCCTCCCACGATGCGGCGCATGACCATCGACCCGTTGCGGCGCAGTTTCAGCCTCGCGAAGTTCTCCGATGACCGCACGGAGTTTCCCCGAATCAACCATCTGCACGAAGCGCTACCCACCCGCTACGTGTATGCGCCGACGCTCACCGACTCGCTCAAGGTACCCAACCCGCCGTCCGCCGTCTTCAACACGTTGCTCAAGTTCGACACCGAAACCGGAAAGATTGCGCGGCATGACCTGGGCAACCAGATCGTCGGTGAGGCGGCGTTTGTACCCAGGCCAGGGGGAACGCGCGAGGACGACGGTTACCTCGCCGCCTTCACCTGCGACCCCGCGCGGCGTCGCAGTAGTTTTGTGCTTCTGGATGCCCGTCGCATCCACGAGGGACCAATTGCAGTGGTCGAGTTGCCCCAGCGTGTCCCGCAGGGGCTGCACGGCAATTGGATGGCCAAGGCCTGAGAAGGAGAAAGCACATGAACGTTCTCCTCGGTTTTGCTCCATTTGCGGTCTTCGCGGTACTTGGCCATGTCTTGAGTCTTATGCCTGCACTTTTCGCGGCCGCTGCGGTGTCGGCGGTGATCATCGTGCACGATCTGCTCCGGAAGACCACGCCAAAGCTGCTCGAGATTGGCTCGATGGTTCTCTTCGGCGGGCTTGGCCTGTACGCGCTTCTGTTCGAACCGCGTTGGCTGGTGCTGGAAGTGCGGCTGTTCGTCGACATTGGTCTGCTGATAATCGTGGCGGCGTCGATCGTCGTAGGGCGACCCTTCACTCTGGCGTATGCGCGCGAAAGGACGCCCCAGCGCGTCTGGAATCAGCCAGCGCTCCTTAAGACGAGCCGTGCCATCAGCATGGCCTGGCTGGCTGCCATCGCAATGCTGGTGATCGCCGATGTCGTCATGGTCTATGTGACCGTCGTGCCATTGAAGGTCGGCGTCGTCATGTCAGTGCTGGCAATTCTGTGGGCCGTTCGATTCACGAGGCGAAAGATCGCCACCGCGCGAGCGATAAGCAGCGACAGCATGGCCAACGGATGAACTTCTGAAGATCACTTTACAAGGTCCATGGGACTGCTCGAACGACTGCAATCGCTGCGATGCGCCCGTAGCCCGGTCCGCTCAGACGCGCCAAGCCGATTCACCGAATCGTCAACGCAGCCACCACATAGGTGCATGGCTTGCTGGTGTTGTTGACAAACGCGCAGTCGGTAGGCGGGCCCAGTTCCAGGCAATCCCCCTTGTGCATGGTGTGCCGCACCTGGCCCTCGACAAAGACGAGTTCTCCATCCAGCACCCAAATCAGTTGACGCAAGAAGGCGTAGGCCGAGGCTGGCATGGGCACCTGCTTCTTCGCCGGCAAGGTCACCTGTACCAGGTCCAGTGGCATGTCCGAGCGCGGCGACACATGGCGGCGCAGGTAGCCCGTGTCGGGGTCGGTCCACGTGGGCTGGTCAGCAAAGCGAAGCAGGCGGCCCTGAGCGATCTCGGCGCGGGCCATGAGCGTGGACATGCTCAGGCCAAACGCGCCGGACAGCTTGGCCAGGATATTGGCCGTCGGGCTGCTGTCTCCCCGCTCGACCTTGTGAATCATCGCCCTCGAAACCGCGGCCCTGGCGGCCAGATCCGTCAAGGACCAGCCGCGGCTCTCACGTTCCAGTCGAATTCGGGCGCCGATGCGCTGGTCCAGGTCATTTGTCATCCGTTCTACTTTAGTGGACAACGGATGCAAAGAGCCAGACCTCTCCTACCCCTGTGCCCTGACGCCGAGCAGCTTGACGAAGGTGTCCGCAGCGATGACCGGTGCGAAGAAGTTGTTGATGCGCTCCATGGCTGCCTTCTCCTGTTCAGGCTTCTGACAACCGCACGCGTCACCGACCATGATCGGGAGGTAGCCGTTGTCGCGCGCCAGGCGTGCGTTGCCTTCGATGCACCAGTCCAGATGGATGCCGGTGAGAACGATCACCTCGACTTTCTTTCTCGACAGCTCCAGCGGCATCTGCGTGCCGATGAACGCTGTTTGCAGCGCGCGCTCGTTGAACTCGTTGTCGCCGGGTCGCACCAAAGCGCGCAGTTCGCCCACGAGTTCGTTGTCGCGCGCCATCTGCTCCTTGCTCCAGTTCAGTCCCTTGGTCCAACTGGCGAACTGCACGCGGTCGAAATCGTTCTTGGGGTAGTCGCTTCCATTGCGGAACACCTCGTAGCCGATCCAGTTGAAGGATACGAAGTTCTTGGCCGAACGTGCGGCTTGCACGACTTTCACGGTGGCTTCCAGGCTGCCGCGCTGGCGATGCCCCTCCGCAGCCTGCACGCCGCCTTCGTCGTAGCAGGACTTGTTCTGGCTGACCGAGCAATAGGCCGCGGGCCGGGACAGGATCTCGGCCAAGTCCAGCTCCTTCCACTGTGCGGCCAACTCCGGGATGGCGTGGATGCCGCCGACCGTCGAAGGGCTGGCTGCTCTGGCGCCCGATACGCCGAGCAGGGTGGCTGCTGCGGCGCCAGCCGTTCCCAGAAAAGCTCTGCGGTGGGTCAATGTCGATTCGTTCATGGAATTCCTCTCTATGGTGGTTCAGTCCTCCGGCGCCTTGGGCCCAAGGCGCTCATCCGCAGATGCAAATGACATGCCAACATAGGAGACGCGCATAGTAATATAGTGAACGGCCATTCGATTCTGCAGATGCAGCAAGGCTTTGGGCAAGACGTCGCGCTCCGATCTGGCTGCTGGGAGACCTTGAGGCGCGAAGCGCTCTCAGCGGTTTCGCACCAACAGAAGTCGGCCGAGCCCGAACACGTGCGCAGTCGGCACCGGCGTGGCCCCATTGCGTCGGGGCGTCATTTCAGTGAAAGAGGAAGCTATGAGCGAACACATCATCGTGCAGTGCACCCGAGAGCGACATGCCGCAGCGATGCTCGAAATCTTCAACGAGGCCATAGAAACATCGACGGCGCTCTACGACTACAAGGCGCGCCCGCCAGAGAGCATGGTCAGCTGGTTCGAGGCCAAGCGTTCAGGCAGCTTCCCGGTGATCGGCGTCGAGGACGCAGGAGGGACGCTGTTGGCATTTGGCAGCTACGGAACCTTCCGCGGCTATCCCGCGTACAAGTACACCGTGGAGCACTCGGTGTACGTCCACAAGAACCATCGCGGCGCGGGCCTCGGCCGGATCGTGATGCAGGCATTGGTCGAAGCGGCCAGGCAGCGGGACGTGCACGCGATGATCGGTGCCATCGACGCGTCCAACGCCGGAAGCATCGCACTGCACGAGCGACTCGGCTTCAAGCACGTCGGAACCTTGCCGCAGGTCGGCTTCAAGTTCGGACGCTGGCTCGATCTGGTGTTCTACCAACTCTTGCTGGAGACGCCTGCCGCACCTATTGATGGTTGAGGGGAGCAGCTTGCGGGGTCGAGACGATGTTCGTTGAACGTCCCGACCTCCGCTGGTCCTGAGAAAATCATCGCTATGGCATCCAGAGTCGAATGGGTGAGTCACTCATCGCGACCGCGCAATGCGACCCCGGAACTGCTGGATTGGACTTGAGATGCCTCAAGGAGGCCGCCGCGTGCAGGTGAAATGTGCCCTCACCAGACGATCCAGTCCTTGAAAAATTCTTAGCGCCTGCAGGATCTACCTGCACCAACTTCATGAATAGCAGCGAAGGGATACAGGCGCTGACGCTGGAAGAGCGGACATCGGCTTTGTGCGCAACCTGGTAAGGACGTAGCGTGTTCACGCGCTATCGACATCGAGGACGTTGCATCAAGGCCCGGTGGGGTGCTTCCGGCTCGTTGACACCGACCTGAGCTTTCTGAGCATGTGAGCTTGGCCACTTCCTTGCGCAGCCTGGCTATCTCCGCATCCTGCGCCGTCTGCTTGCATTGCAGGAAAGGCTGCTGCGGCGCCTCACGCAACTCGCACACCCAATTGCGCAACACATCTCGTGCGCATCCAAGTTGTTGGCAGCTTGGCCCACGGCAACCGCGATCGCCCAGAGATCAATCCTTTATGCGCAGACGCTTCCTTTTTACATGCCTTTTATGGAAGCGATCGTAGGCTCTGGGCTCCTCAAATTGCCCATCGGACATGAACTACCGCAATCTCGAAAGATCCCTGCTAACTGCCTTCTTGATCACGCTGCCCATGCTCGGCAGCGCGCAGACCGCGGCGCCGGAGACGTCTCCCGTCACGGCAAACGTCACGCTGACCACGAACTACAAGTTCCGCGGCCAGGACCAGGACGTGCTGGGCAGCAACGGAAACTTCAAGACCAGCGCGGTCAAGCCGGCCATCCAGGGCGGCTTCGACTACGCCCACGAGAGCGGCTTCTACATCGGCAACTGGAACTCCAGCGTGGACTGGATTGACGGCAACAGCATCGAGTCCGACCTGTACGGCGGCTACAAGTTCAAGGGCGCCGGCATCGACTGGGACGTAGGCACGCTCGGCTACATCTATCCGGGCGGCACCCAGGGCAACACCTGGGAAATCTATGGCGCGGGCACCTACGCCAGCGCCTTCGGCGCCTTCACCGTGAAGTACTCGCGCACCGTGTCGGACGACTACTTCAACTGGGCCGGCGCCAAGGGCGGCTCGGGTCTGTCGGGCCGCAACACCGGCTACCTGAACCTCGGCTATGCCTACGAGGTGGTGCCCAAGCTGACGCTCAAGGCCGCGGTGGGCTACACCTGCTTCGCTTCGGACATCAAGGACAACACCTCGGCCACGAACTACTACGACTACAACCTCGGCGCCTCGTATGACTTCGGCGCCGGCCTGGCACTGGGTGCCTACGTGCAGGGCGCCAACAAGGGCAGCGCCTTCGAGGTGACCGGCGCCGATGGCAACACCCTCAACCCAAACAAGGCCCGCTTCATCGTGGCCTTGACCAAGACGCTGTAACGACCGGCCAATCCATGCCCGCGCGCGCCAGATTGGCTGCAAGCTGCACGCGACCTGAGGTCCGCAGTCACGGAGATTCAGCGATGGCCAAAAGCCTCGACCTGCTTGCGGCCTGGCTGCAACCCAAGGCAATCCTCCTGGAAACTCAGGTGCGGGACCGTTCGCATGCGCTTCAGGTTGCGGCAACAGCAATCTGCCAAGGACATTCGATCGATCCAGTGCGCACGTTTCGCGCACTATGGCGGCGCGAGCAAGCTGGATCCACTGCCCTGGGCGGAGGATTTGCGATCCCGCATGCCCGAATGGCGGGCATTGCTCAGCCCACAGCGCTTTTCATGCGACCCAGGACGGCCATTGCCTTCGACGCGCCGGACGGCCTGCCCGTTTCTCAACTGCTTGTCCTCGTGGTGCCCGAGGGCGGCGCAAGCGACGACCATCTGCAGTTGCTTGCATTGGTCGCTCGTCTCTTGTCGGATCTCTTCTTCCGCTCAGAAATTGCTACCGCAGCAAGCTGCGCAGAAGTCGAGGATGCGTTCCGATCCGCAATCGCGCGGTTGACGAGCAAAAGGAAATCCAACGTGGCCTACGCCGCATACCGTGAATACCTCGGCGAGTACCGCAAGTCGAGCATCAGTGCGTTCCATGTGCTGGATGTCATTGTCGCGACCGGCGACGTCCGGGTCGTACACCAGATCATCCTGCGCTTTGCCGATGCAAGCGTGCTGCGCTGCGAATCCCTTCTTCACGAACGCAACTCGCACGAGACGGACGCGCTTCGAGTTCGCATGATGATCCGGCTTCCACTTTCAAGTTACGCGCCGGTACTGCATGAGTTGGTCGAGGCAGTCCCATCCGGCGAGATCGGTCGCCTCATCACTTGGCGGGATCATTTGGCCAGGCGGAGGCTTCGCCATGTCTGACCTCGCGGTTCGCATTGCTTGCGCACTCGCGTCGTTCCTCGTTCCCATGGCCATCGCCGGGATGTCGGCCTTGCGTGCGGCGCGGCGCATTTCCGAAGAACAGAAAGAGGATCGGGCAACCAGGTGGAAGCACTGCGACGGCCAGGAAATCTCGCTTCGTGGTCATCCTGGCAGTCATAGGCCCTAGGCGGCAATCAGCTGTCAAGCAACACCAATGATGTGACCCGCTTTGCTGCGCGGCGTCCTGCCTGGCACCCGTGCGCTCTCACGCCGAGAGGCCCAGCGCTGCATGCGCTGCGTTCTCCAGCTTGATCGCGGCGTCGAAGTTAGCCAGCCCGACGTCGTTGAAGACCCGCTTGAACTGGCGTGCGACCGCCGGATCCAGTGCTGCAAGGCGCCGCGCCATCTGCATCGACGCCTCGTCGAGCTCGTCCGGCGCGACCACGCGCCACACCAGGCCCCAGGTGCGGGCCTCGTCGGGTGTGAACTCTTCGCCTAGTAGAGTGAGCGCTTTGGCCCGGCTTGGCCCTGCACACGCCTGTAGCGTCGCGCTCAGGCCGCCGGTGACGAATACCCCGAGAGCTGCCTCCGGCAACTTGAAGCGCGCGTTGCTCGCGGCGACCACGACGTCGGCGTCGAGCATCCACTCCAGGCCGGCGCCAATGGTCCAGCCGTGAACCGCGAACAATACCGGCTTGTCCAGCCGAACCAGCGCGGAAGCGACGGCCTGCACGAGCGTAAGGTCGCGGTCCGTCGGCGCGGCGCCAACGTCGCGGCCGGCGCAGAAAGCGCGCCCGTTGCCCCGGACGCGCACTGCGCGGACCGTTGTGTCGATACCCGCGGCTTCGATTGCCATGAGCAGCGCTTCGGCGACATCGTTGTCGATGGCATTGAGCTTGTCGGGACGGTTGAGCGTCAGCGTCATGACGCCATCGGCGATTGTGGTCAGGAGCGGCGTCTTGGTCATGCGTGTCATTCTGCCGGGATGGCGTCAGCCTGGTCGCGCAAGCGACGGACCCGCCCGAAGAACTCCACAAGCGAACCGGCGGAGAATTCCTCGTCCTGACTCCTTGGAGTCTGGCCGGCGCTGTGCCCTGATGCCCTTTGGGGAGGCGCCGGCGAAGTGAACACCGCAGGGCCGCTCACTCAGTGCTGAAGAATCTTGGAAAGAAACTGCTGCGCACGGTCAGAGCGCGCGGAAGGATTGCCGAAGAACTCGTCTTTGCTGCAGTCTTCCACAATGCGGCCGCTGTCCATGAAGATGACGCGATTGGCCACCTTGCGCGCGAAGCCCATTTCATGCGTGACGCACATCATCGTCATGCCTTCACGGGCCAGCTCCACCATCACGTCGAGTACCTCGTTGACCATCTCCGGGTCGAGCGCCGAGGTGGGCTCGTCGAACAGCATCGCAATGGGGTTCATCGCCAGCGCACGCGCGATGGCCACGCGCTGCTGCTGACCACCCGATAGCTGGTTGGGAAACTTGTGCGCGTGGGCGCGCATGCCCACGCGCTGGAGCAGCCGCATGGCGGTGTCGTGCGCCTCATCGGCGGAGCGCTTGAGCACCTTGCGCTGCGCAATCGCCAGGTTCTCCTCGATCGACAGGTGCGGGAACAGGTCGAAATGCTGGAACACCATGCCCACGCGTGCGCGCAGCTGGTTGATGTTGATCTTCGGGTCGCCGACCGACGCGCCGTCGACCAGAATTCGTCCCTGCTGGAAAGGCTCGAGCGCGTTCACGCACTTGATGAGCGTGGACTTTCCCGATCCGGAGGGGCCGCACACCACGACAACTTCGCCCTTGCGCACGCTCGCGCTGCAGTCGGTGAGCACCTGGAAGGCGCCATACCATTTGCTCACTTTCTGGATCTCGATCATTTGCATTCCACCTTCACTGTTGCAGGAGTTTCAGGAGAGTGTTGGCGACCACCTGGGTCGCCAGGCGCAGTTCGGCCAGCGGCACCCGCTCGTCGGCGCGGTGGCCATTGGCCTCCAGCAGGGACTCGGGGCCGGCGCCATACATGACGGTGGGGATGCCCGCCTCGCTGTACAAACGTGCGTCGGTATAAAGCGGCACGCCGATCGGCGTGACCGGCTTTCCCATCACTTCGCTCGCTTCGCGGCACAGCAACTCCGTCAATTCCTTCGCGCCCTGCGCCGGCGCGAACGGTCGCGCGAGGAGGATGCGGCGGATCTCCACCGTGATGCCGGGCAGGGCGCGGCAGGCGTCTTCGATCACGTCGCGCAGTTCGGCTTCGACTGCCTCCGGCGATTCCTCGGGAACGATCCGCCGGTCGATGCGCAGGCTGAGCCGGTCGGCCACCACGTTGGTGTTGATGCCGCCCTCGATCAGGCCCACGACGAGGGTGGGGTGGGAGATGCCGGGCGTCTGCGACGGGCGGTTGGCAAGCGCGTCGCGGTGGCGGTAGAGGGCAGGCAGCAGGCTTGCCGCAGCCTCGATCGCATCGTGGCCGGTATCCGGCCTGGCGGCGTGGGCCGACTTGCCGCGCAGCGTCACCTCCAGGTGCAGGCAGCCGTTGTGCGCCACCACCACGTGGTGCGAAAAGGCTGCAGACAGCACGTAGTCGGGGCGGCTCAGTCCTTGCGACAGGATCCAGCCGGGGCCGGTCATGCCGCCGGTTTCCTCGTCATAGGTCAGATGCAGCTCGACGCTGCCGTTCAACGGCGTGCCCGATGCCGCGGCATCCTTGAGTGCGCGCATGGCGAAGGCATAGGTGGTGAAGTCCGACTTGGAGACCGCTGCGCCGCGGCCGTACATCCAGCCTTCGCGCACTTCGCCGCCGTAGGGGTCGCTGCTCCAGCCTTCGCCGGGTGGCACCACGTCACCGTGGGCATTGAGCGCGACCACGGGTCCGCCGTTGCCGAAGCGCTGTCGCACTATGAGGTTCACCACGCTTTGCATGCCGTTGGCGGCGGCGAACTCTGCGGGGACCGGGTGTCGCTCGACTTGAAAGTCCATCGCCTCGAGCAGGGTGGCGGTGAGCTCCGCGTGCGGCGCGCAATCGCCCGGCGGATTGTCCGAAGGGCATTGCACGAGGCGGGCGAGCATCTGCACCTGCTCGTCGAAATGCATGTCGATGAATTGGCGCAACTGCGCCCGAGCGTCGGCGTGATGGGTCATGGGGCTCAATGGAATCGTTCGATGCGAAAAGGAGAGATGTCGAAGTCGGTCCGGCCGCGTGTGATGAGTTCGGTCACCAGCCGGGCGGTGATCGGCGCGAGCGTGTAGCCGTTGGAGGTCACGGCGTTGAAGAAGCCCGGCACGCTGGGCACTTCGCCCATGATCGGAGCGCCGTCGATGTTCACGTTCATGCCGGCCCAGCAACGCAGCACGTGCAGTCCCGAGATGGCCGGCAGCACGTGTCGCGCAACCCAGAGGTTGCCCTCGATGCTGGCACGTTCGGCACGGTTCAGGCGCATGTCCTCGTTGAAGGCCGCGGTCCAGCCGCCGCCAACCAACAGCGCGCCGCTGGCAGCCTGCTTCAGGCTCAGGTGTCTGTTGGCATGCGCGATGAGGTGGTCCACCAGCGGCGGCGCCGGCTCTGTCACGATCATCTGCAGTGGCGCACCCTTCACCGGAATGCTTACGCCCAGCATGTTGCCGATGGCACTGGACCAGGCACCGCTCGCGTTCACCACGCGGCCGGCGCGGATGGTGCCGCGCGAGGTACGGACCTCGAATCCCGCGCCGTCACCGGGCAGCCGCTCGATGCTGTTCACGTCGCAGCCGCGCAGGAAGTGCGCTCCCTGCTCCTGCGCGCGCCGCGCAACGGCATAGGTGGCACGCAGCGGATTGATCTTGCCTTCCATCGGGCACAACTCGGCGCCCAGCAGCTTGTCTGACAAGGCGGGCGACAGGCGCCTGAGTTCGGTGCCGTCGATCAGCTGCGCGTCGATGCCGTGGCTGCGCTCCAGCGCCGCTTTGGCCTCGAGGAAGCGCAGGCCGGCATCGCTGTCGGCCACCATCAGGCCGCCGGTGATCTTGATCTCCAGGTCCTCGCCGCAGTCAGATTCGATCTCCTGCCACAGGCGCACGGACATCGGCCCCAGCGGCAGCGTGGCCGCGGCCGGGCCGCCCCCGGCCTGCGCGCGGTCGCCGAAGTCGAACGAGAGTAGCTGCACGTGCAGGCTTCCCGCATTGGCACCCGACGCCTGGAGGTTGAGGTCGTCGCGGTCGACCACCGTCACGTCAACGCCTTGCCGCGAGAGGTAGTAGCCGAGGCAAGAGCCCAGTACGCCTGCGCCGATCACCAGCACGTCCGTCTTCAGGGGCTGTTGTTCCAAGGGCGGGACCGCAACCGGCCGCGCGAGGTTGGGCGTGATCGCCGGCTTGTGCCCGCCCCACTCGGGCTTCTCGAAGCCCAGGGCGCCTGCAGGCACCGGCTTGGCCGGTGGACGTGGTGCAAGGTACTGCTCGACACCCGGCGCCTGGCCCGTCATTTCGGTGACCAGTCGTGCGGCAGTCGTCGCGCAATAGCGGCCCTGGCAACGGCCCATGCCCAGGCGGGTGTTGCGCTTGAGCGCGGCGAGCGTGTCGCGGCCGGCGCGTATCTGCTCGCGAACCGTGCCGAAGCTGATTTCTTCGCAGCGGCACAGAAGCGTGTCGTCGGGTACCGAGGCGAGCGAAACCGGCGGTGCCTGGTAGATCTTCCACAGCGCTTGCTGAAACTGCATGGCCTTGTGCAGCCCGGCGACCGCTTCGGTTGGTGGCGAGCCTGCGTGGCCGAGCTTGCGTGCGGCCGCCGTACCGGCCAGCGTGCCGCGGGCAAGGGCCACGCGCGATCCGCCCATGTCGGCGCCATCGCCGACGACGTAGACGCCCGGCAGGCTGGTCGCGCCATCTTCGCCGGTGACTGTGGACAGGTAGCCAAGATGGCGGGGCGTCAACCGGTGCTCGCAACCGAGCATGCGTGCCAGTTCGGTGGACGGGATGAAGCCGTAACCGAGGCAAAGCGTGTCCACATCGAACCGGCGCGTGTGGCCTGGTTGCGCAAGCTCGCTGGCCTGCACGTGCTCCAGCGAGCCATCGCCTTCAGCGGCATTCACCGTCCAGCCCCAGAGCACCGGCACCTTGTGTGCGCGCAGGCGGCGCAAGTAGCGCCAGCCGTCGCGCAGCAAGTCGGGCGCGGTGCGGGCCGCCGTCAGCATCGATCGCCACTGCGCTGGCGAGGGGCGCGCCGCCGATTCGAGCACCGCGACGACATGGGCGCCCCCGGCCAGCAGCTCTGCCGCGAGCTGCAGGTTGAGCGGGCCGTTGCCCGCAATCAGCACGCGCTTGCCTGGCGACACGCGGTAGGCGCGCGCGAGCGTTTGGCCGGCGCCGGTGGTCATCACGCCGGGCAGCGTCCAGCCAGGAAAGGGTGCGGGGCGTTCGTATGCTCCCGGCGCAATGATCAGCTGGCGGCAGGTGATCGCATGGGCCCGGCCATCGATGAGCGCACCAACCTCACGCGGCGAGAACGCCGACCAGACCTGGGCGCCTTGTTCGATGGCCACCCCGGCTTGTCTAACCTCGCGCTCCAACGCAAGTCCGTCGGCAAACTGACGGTCGGCCGGGCTCGGCGCCTGGTGCGAAGGCGCCAAAGGCTTGTAGAACTGGCCGCCGGCCTGCAGGCGCTCGTCCAGCAACAGCACCTGCGCGCCGGCGCGTCGTGCGGCAAGCGCTGCCGACAGGCCGGCCGGGCCTGCACCCACCACCAGCACATCCACTTCGCGCCGAGTCGGCTCCTGGGCCGCTTCGTGCGCCAGCGGGACAAGCGGATCGGCCTGCGTGCCCGCCGGCATCGCTGAGCGCACCTGCTGCCCATCGGCCACCTTGGTTAGACACGCGCGCTGGCTGGCCTTGCCATCCACCGTGACAAGGCAGTCGAAGCAGGCGCCCATCCCGCAATACAGCCCCCGGCGCTCGCCTCCACGCGTGTGGCGCATCTTGTTGATGCCCGCCGCGGCCAGTGATGCCGCGATGGTTTCGCCCGCAATTCCCTCCAGCGGCTGGCCGTCATACCAGAAGCGCACTGGCTGCCCGACGGCAGCGATGGAGGGGTGGGTGAGTCTGGCAGCGCTCATGGTGGGACGGCGGAACGGCAAAAAAGCTCGTTGACGGGATGCAATGTATACGTATACTACACGTATACCGAGCCATCCGCACCCGATTTTTCAGCCAGGACCCCACCCCATGACAGCGTTTCGTGGCACCTACACAGTGCTTATTACCCCCATGACCGAAGACGGCAAGCATGTCGACGTGCCTGCCCTCAAGAAGCTGGTCGATTGGCAGATCAAGGAGGGAATCCATGGGCTGATTCCCCTGGGGAGCACGGGAGAGTTCCTGTCGCTCACCCCGGATGAACGCCAACTGGTGATCGAAACCTGCGTCTCCACCGCAGCAAAACGCGTGCCTGTGCTCATCGGGACCGGCGCGGAGTGGACCGACGAGTGCGTGCGCCTGAGTCGCGAGGCCGAATCCATGGGGGCCGATGGCGTCATGGTCATTCCGCCCTTCTACAGCACGCCCACCGACGACGAGCTGTTCGAGCACTACCGCAAGGTGGGCGAGTCGATCGGCATTCCGATCATGGTCTACAACAATCCGGCCACGGCCAACGTGGACCTCAAGCCCGATCTGGTGGCGCGCCTCTCGCGCATCGACAACTGCCGCTATATCAAGGAGTCGACGCTGGAAGTCACCCGCGTGCGCGACATCATCGAGCTGTGCGGCGACCGCATGACGGTGTTCGCCGGCATCCTCGGCTACGAGTCCTTCTGGCTGGGCGCGCAAGGGTGGGTCGCCGTGTGCTCCAACCTCATTCCCCAGATGTCGGCTCGTCTGTTCGAACTGGTGGCAGACGAGCGCGACATGCCTGCCGCGCTGGCGCTCTACAAGAAGATGCTGCCCATCGTCCGATGGGTGGGTGGCCACCGCTACGTGGCCGCGTCCAAGGACGGCCTGTCGATGATGGGCCTGCCGGTGGGCAAGCCCCGCGCGCCGCGTCTGCCCCTGCCCGATGCCGATGCCGCCGCCCTGCGCCGCGACCTCGAGCGTCTGGAGCTGATCGACTCCATCCGCTGACCCGATCCCGTTCTCCAGTCCCGCCGCTTCGTTCACTTCCCCAAGGACCTCACCATGAAACTGCTCCCCGCCCTCGTGTCGGCCTCGGCTCTCTTCCTGTGCGGCGTCGGCGTCGCGCAGGCTCAGGCCCCGGCCTGCAAGTCGCCCGTGCCTGATTCCGCCTTGACCAAGAAGGGCACGCTCGTGATGTCTGTCAACCCGACGCTGCCGCCAATGCAGTTCGTCGACCAGAGCGGCGCGCTCAAGGGCATGCGCGTGGAGCTGGGCGAGGCGATCGCCAAGCGCCTGTGCCTCACGCCGGAGTACGTGCGCATCGAGTTCTCCGCCATGATCCCTGGCCTGCAGGCGGGTCGCTGGGACGTGATCAACACCGGCATCTTCTACACGGAAGAGCGTGCCAAGCTGATGCAGATGCTGATCTACGAAGACCAGGCCATCAGCATCAGCACCACCCGCGGCAACCCGCTGAAGATCACCAAGCCGGAAGACCTGTCGGGCAAGAGCATCGGCGTCGAGATCGGCGGCTTCGAGGAGCGCAAGGCGCGCGAGCTCGACAAGCAGCTCGTCGACAAGGGCATGAAGGGCCTGAACATCCGCACCTTCGAGAACTTCGCCATGGCCTTCCAGGCCCTGCGCGCAGGCCAGGTGGAGGTGGCGCTGTCCATCGACTCCACAGCAGAGGAATTCCAGAAGCGCGGCGACTTCGAGCGCGTCCTGCACGGGCTCTTCCCGACGCCGGTCGCGCTGGCCGCCAAGAACCGCGAACTGGCCGAGGCGATGGCCAAGGCGCTCAACGACATGAAGGCTGACGGCAGCTTCCAGAAGCTGTTCGACCAGTACGGCGTGAAGCCCATCGACGGCCCGGTGAGTGTCAAGGGCCCGGCGGGCTGAAGCACCGACCGACCGCAACTGCAACGCAAGGAGACTTCATGGGACAAGGCTGGAGCTGGTCGGGGTTTGCCGACTACCTGTTCAACCCGTATCTGCTGAGCGGCGCCGTGACCACGTTGTGGCTCACGCTGGCCGCCATCGCAGGCGGGCTCGTGGTCGGCGGCGCACTGGCGCTGGCGCGCCTGTCCAGCCACCGGTGGCTGTCGGTGCCCGCGCACTTCTACATCTGGGTGTTTCGCGGCACGCCTCTGCTGGTGCAGCTCATCATCATCTATACCGGCCTGCCGCAGCTGGGGCTGAAGTTGTCGGTGATCGAGTCGGCGTTGCTGGGCCTCATCCTGAACGAGGCGGCCTACCTGGCGGAAATCATCCGCGCCGGCATCCAGTCCATTCCAGCGGGGCAGACCAACGCCGCGCGCGCGGTGGGCTTCAGCAGCGCGCAGACCATGCGCTACATCATCCTGCCCCAGGCCATGCGGTTGATCGTGCCGACCCTGGGCAACAGCATCAACGGCCTGCTCAAGACGACGTCCATCACCTCGGTGATCTCGATGGAAGAGCTGCTTCGCCGCACGCAGGTGCTGATCCAGGAGCGCTTCATGGTCCTCGAGCTGTTCGTGGTGGCGGCCATCTACTACCTGCTCATGACCAGCGCCTGGGACTTCGTGCAGCGCCGAATCGAGCGCCACTACGGACGCGCCTACGGCAGCAGCAGCGAGCCGATCTCTGCCCCGGTCGAGGCGGCGCTCGAGCAACGTTGAGGGCATCTCCATGAGCAGCTACGACCTGATCATCCGCAATGCCGACATCGCGACCGTCGGTGACCGCTACCGCGCCGACATCGGCGTGCGCGAGGGGCGCATCTGCGCCATTGCCCAGGGCCTCGAAGGCAGCGCAACGCGCGAACTCGATGCGGGTGGAAGACTGGTCACGCCCGGCGGCGTCGACGGGCACTGTCATTTCGACCAGCCCACCAGCGACGGATCGCGATTCGCCGACGACTTCTTCACCGGCACGCGCTCGGCGGCCTGCGGCGGCACGACCACGGTGTTGCCCTTCGCCGCGCAGCAGCGGGGCCACAGCCTGCAGGAAGCGGTCGACGACTACCATCGCCGCGCCGAGGGCAAGGCGGTGATCGACTACGCGTTCCACCTGATCGTGTCCGACGCCACGCGCGACGTCACGCAGCGCGAGCTGCCCGCGCTGATCGAGAAGGGCTACACCTCCTTCAAGATCTACATGACCTACGACGACATGAAGCTGGACGACCGGCAGGTCATCGAGGTCCTGGCTGCGGCGCGCAAGCATGGCGCCATGACCATGATCCATGCCGAGAACAGCGACTGCATCGCTTGGCTCACCGAGCAGCTGCTCGACGCCGGCCTGACCGCACCGCGCTACCACGCGAGCTCGCGCCCGATGGCAGTGGAACGCGAGGCGACGCACCGCGCCATCGCGCTGGCCGAGCTGGTCGACACGCCGATTCTGATCGTGCACGTGTCGGGTCGAGAAGCGGTGGAGCAGATTCACTGGGCGCGCGGCAGGGGCCTGCCCATCCATGCCGAGACCTGTCCGCAGTATCTGTTCCTGAGCGCCGAGGACCTTGGGCTGGACCACGAGGACCCGATGCACGGTGCGCGTTGCATCTGCAGCCCGCCGCCGCGCGACAAGGCGAACCAGCCGTTCATCTGGAACGGCCTCGCCGGCGGCCTGTTCACCATCTTCTCGTCCGACCACGCGCCCTTCAACATGAACGGGCCGGACGGCAAGCGAGTCGCCGGGGACAACGCCTCGTTCGATCGCATTCCCAATGGCATTCCCGGCGTCGAGACGCGCCTGCCGCTCCTCATGAGCGAAGGCGTGATGGCCGGGCGAATCGACGTGCATCGCTTCGTCGAACTCACCGCGACCAGTCCGGCGCGCCTCTACGGCCTGTATCCGCGCAAGGGGACGATCGCGGTGGGCAGCGATGCCGACCTGGTCATCTGGGATTTCTACCCCGTAGGCGAAGAGAAGACGATCACCAATGACGAGTTGCACCACGCCGCCGACTACACGCCTTACGAGGGCATGAAGCTGCGCGCCTGGCCCGGCGTCACCGTGTCGCGCGGCCGGATCGTGTGGCAGGATGGCGAGTTCCGTGCCGAACCCGGCTCGGGTGCATTCCTCCCCTGCCTGCGGCCGCGGGCGCCCAATGCGGGAAATCCGCTGCAGAAGTGGTTGTGATGACTGCCAGTCCCGGGCCGCGGGCCTGCTAAGCTTTTGCCGCCCCCGTGCCAATCGCCTACTCCCGCATGCCAAGCCTTCCAAGCCCGGCCCAGCCCGCCACCATCACCATCGCGCCCCTGGACGTGCGATCGACGAGCCTCGCCGAACAGGCTTACGAGCGGCTGCGCACGCTTATCCTCGACCGCCAGATCTCAGGCGGCAGCCCGCTGCAGGAGGCGCGCCTGGCGGAGGAACTGCGCATCTCCCGCACGCCGATGCGCGAAGCGCTGGTACGCCTGGCTGGCGAGGGCCTGCTGGTGCGGCGCGACGCACGTTCCTATGCCGTGCGGGCCCTGGGCACCAAGGAATACTTCGACTGCATGCGTGCCCGCGAGGTGATCGAGTGCGAATGCATCGCCCTGGCGGCGACGAAGATCACCGACGCGCAGATCGACGAGCTGGAAGCGCAAGGCAAGGCGCTGCACAGCGGCGATCACAGCGAGATCGAGCATTTCCATTTCGACGACCTCTTCCACCTCGTCATTGCAAACGCCAGCGGCAACGTGGTGTTTCCGCGGCTTGTGGAGGAATTGCGCGTCAACGCCCGCCTTTTCCGGCTGCACAGCCCGCTGCATCGCCAGCAGGAAAACCACGACGAGCACGGTGAGATCGTCGCGGCCCTGCGCTCCCGCGATGCCGGGCGCGCCCGCGAGGCAATGCGCGCTCACCTGCGCAGCCTGCAGGAAGACGTGCGGCGCGCGCTCACTGAATAGGCGCGGCGCACGCTTTCAGCAAGTCCCGCGCCGGCCGTGACGATCAGCTAGGCGCCGCTGGGCTTCTTGCGGGCAATACGCTCCACGTGGTCTGCTGGCAGACCTGCGGCGGCCAGGACTTCTTGTGTGTGTTCGCCTTGGCGAGGAGGCGGGCACAAGCGCCGCGGAGGATCGGCCAGGTCAGCGCTGACACCCTTGAGAACGCGAACCGGAGGCGCCCCGTCCCTTTGCCAATGGTGGCTGATGGCGGGCTGGGACGCTGTGCCCGCTCGACCAACGGCTTCTCGAACGCTGAGAACTGGCGTCAAGCAGCAGTCGTGCTCGCGGCCAAACGCTTCCCATTCCGCGGCAGTGCGGGTCTTGAAGAGACGGTCGAGCCGTTCGCGCACCTGATGACGGGACGCGTCCATCGGGTTGCCTCCTGCGTCGACCAGGTCGATCGCGCCTGCATGTTCGCAGAAGGCGCGCCAGAACTTCGGCTCCAATGCGCCAAGGGCTACCTCGCGGCCGTCGGCGGTCGAGTACACGCCGTAGAAGGGATGCGCGCCGGTCAGGTGACTTTCACCGAAGGGCGGGGGCGTCTCGTCGTTCAGCGCAGCCACGGTCTCCATGGGCATCAAGCCCATGGCGCCGTGCGTGATGGAGATGTCGATGAATCGTCCACCGCGACCCGCCCGCTGGTCCAGCACCGCAGCCATGATCGCGATGACTGCCGAGTAGGACCCGCCCACCAGGTCGCCGAGCAGCGCCGGAGGATGGGCGAACGGAACGGCTCCGGTCGGGCGCTGAGCCAGCAGGCCGGACAACGATTGGAAATTCAGGTCGTGGCCGGCCAGGGTCGAAGCCTGGCCGAAGCCCGAGATCGAGCAGTAGACGAGGCCAGGGTGACGCGCACGCAGTTCTTCGTGCCCCAGGCCGAGTCGCGCCATGACCCCGGGACGGAAGCTTTCGACCAGCACATCGGCCGTATCGACAAGTCGCATGAAAGCATCGACGTGCTCGGGGTCCTTCAGGTCCAGCGCAATGCTGCGCTTGCCGGCATTGGCAGCGGTGAAGGCCGCGCCGGCACCGCTGCTCTTGAGCGGGGGTGAATGGCGGGCATAGTCGCCCGCGCCCGCGTCTTCGACCTTCACGACGTCGGCACCATAGCCCGCCAGGATGTAGGTCGCGTAGGGGCCAGGCAGCAGGCGGGTCAGGTCCAGCACGCGCACGCCTTCAAGGGCGCGCGAGGGGCTCTGTGCAAGCGTCATCGGTGGTTGGCTCACAGGCTGCGGGAGATGATCTCCCGCATGATCTCGGATGTGCCGCCGTAGATGCGTTGCACCCGGCTGTCCACGAAAGCGCGGGCGATCGGATATTCGCGCATGAAGCCGTAGCCCCCATGCAATTGCAGTAGTTCGTCCACCACCTGCCCCTGTGCCTCGGTCGCGTGGAGCTTGGCCATGGCGGCCATCGTCGCGTCCAGTTCGCCGGCGAAGTGCAGACCGATGCAGTGGTCGACGAAGACTCGGCATGCCACCACCTTGGTCTTGGCGTCCGCGAGCTTGAAGCGGGTGTTCTGGTGGTTGAAGACCGGCTGGCCGAAAGCCACGCGGTTCTTGGTGTACTCGATGGTCTGCTCGAGCATGGCCTCCATCACGGCCGGGCTGCGCACAGCCACCATCAGCCGTTCCTGCGCCAGTTGGTGCATCAGGTAGCCGAATCCCTTGCCTTCCTCGCCAAGCAGGTTGGTCGCAGGTACCCGCACGTTGTCGAAGAAGAGTTCCGCCGTGTCCTGCGCCTTCAGTCCGATCTTGTCGAGCGCCTCGCCCTTGCTGAAGCCCGGCATGCCGGCTTCCACCACGATCAGGCTGATGCCGCGCGTGCCGGCCTGCGGGTCGGTCTTGCAGGCCACGATCACCAGGTCGCAGTTGAGGCCGTTGGTAATGAACGTCTTGGCGCCGTTGATCACGTAGGTGTCGCCTTCGCGCCGGGCGTGGGTTCGAAGGGTCTTCAGGTCGCTGCCGATGCCCGGCTCGGTCATGGCGATGGCGCCGATCTTCTCGCCGCGCGCCATGGGTGGGAGCCAGCGCGCAAGTTGCTGCTCGTTGCCGTACGCAAGCAGATACTGGGCGACGATGTCCGAATGCAGCGGAAATCCCACGCCGGTTGCCAGCACCCGCATCAACTCCTCGATCACGACGATGGCGTGGCCGAAGTCGCCGCCGCCGCCGCCGTACTGTTCCGGAATGGCGGGCAGCAATATGCCTTCGCGGCCGGCCTTGAGCCATGTCTCGCGGGGCACGCGTCCTTCCTTTTCCCACTGGCCGTGATGCGGCGCGATCTCGCGGGAAACGAAGCGACGCACCTGGTCTCGAAACTGTTCGTGGTCTTCTCTAAGAACTGTGCGCATGGTGAGGGTCATGGGAATTGGGTGTTGGGGCTCGGAAGCCGAAACCTTCTAGCGGTGGCGGATGGCGCCTTCGGCAAGCAAGAGATCGATCGTCGCGGCGTCCACGTGCCATGTGCGCAGGACGTCCACGGAATGCTCGCCGACGGCGGGCGACGGGCCTGCCGACATCGCGTCGGCCACGCCCGGCACCTTGGCGACCGGGAAGGCCGGCATGTCGCCGCTGGCCGGCACCCAGGCGAAATTGCCCATCAGCCGGACCTGTTCGCTTTCGAGCATCTGCGCGTAGGTGTTGACCTGCGCGTGCAGCACGCCCGCTTGCGCCAGCAGCGCGAGGGCCTCGTCCGTCGACCGGGCGCGCAGCTCGCTTCGAAGGATGGGCAGCAGTTCGCCCGCCCGCGCGATGCGGTCGGCGCCGGTGGTGTAGCGCCCGCAGGCGACAAGGTCGTCCCGGCCGAGCGCGTTGCATAGCGCAGCGAAGTGATCGTCTCGGCGCACCGAGAGGCTGGTGTCGCCGTCGGCGGTCTGGAATACGCCCAGCGGGACGTAGGTCGCGCTTTCGCCGCCCTCGAAGTGCACTTCGGCAATCTTGCCGGCCTGCAGCGCGGCGGCGGCGCGCATCAGGCTGCAGTCGATCGGGCCGCCGACGTCCATGGAGCGGAACCGGGCCATCAGGCGCGCCGAAATGGCCTGAAATGCGTACAGCCCGGTGATGACGTCAATGATGAAGTAGTCCAGGCGCTGCGGCCTTCCGTGCATATCGCGGTTGGCGTGCATGAACCCGCTGAAGCCCTGGAGCACCGCGTCGGTGGCAGGAGCGTTGGCCAACGGCCCTTCGCTGCCGAAGCCGGTGACGGACAGATAGACGACCCCCGGATTGGTCGCATGCACCGCCTCGTAGTCGAGGCCGAACTTGCGCATGACGCCCGGGCGGTAGGACTCGATCACCACGTCGGCATGCCGGGCCATGTCGCGCACCGCCTGGGCCGCCTGGGGATGCTTGAGGTCGATCGCGAGCGACCGCTTGCCCTGGTTGTAGACGTGCGAGTACGCAGTGGTGTCGCCATGGCGGCGCCCCAACTGGCGCGACCAGTCGCCGTCAGGCGGCTCGACCTTGATCACCTCGGCGCCGTACTGCGCGCACAGCATGCCCGCATGCGGGCCGGCCACGCCGGCCGAGAAGTCCAGCACGCGCAGGCCTTGGAGTGGAAACATCTTCTGCTACCGGCTTGATCAGGCGCGCGGGCCCGTGTTGAGGATGGCCGAGAAGCTGTCGCCGGCAAACGGCGCGTCGCGCTCGCGCAGGGCAGTCTTCAGGCCTTCGCTGCGGGCCCGCTTCCAGAAATGGATCACCGGCTCGGAGAAGTGCGACATGGCGTCGAGCTCGACGCTGGCGCGCATCAACACATCGAGCCCTTGCTCCTCCAGGGCGCGGTTGGCGGCGAGCTTGGTCACTGCCAGCATGCTGGCCGGCATCAGTGCAATGCGCCGCGCCAACGCCATGGTGACGCGGTCGATCTCGTCCACCGACACGGCGCTGGCCACCAGGCCCCATTGCGCCGCGTCCACGCCGGAGATCAGGTCGCCGGTGAACATCATCAGCTTGGTGCGCATCGGCCCGACGACCATCGGCCACAGCGTCGCCAGCATGCTGATGCCCAGTGCCCTGACATTGGGCATGCCGATCCGCGCGCTGTCGGCCGCTACCGCGATATCCGAGCTGAGCAGCAGATCCGTGCCGCCGGCGACGCAATAGCCCTCGATCTGGGAAATGACGGGCATGGGGTGGCTGCGCACGCGCTTCATGAAGTCGGCGAACTCTGCAAGCCGGTCGCAGTCGGCAAAGATGTCGTCCCGGGCGACGTAGTCGCTGCGTCCCGCGGGGTTGACGTTGTAGCCCGAAGAGAAAGCCTGGCGGCTGCCCTTGAGGATGACCACCTTGGCGCCCTGGGCCACTCCTTGGCCGAGGGCATCGAGGATGGCGCGCTGCAGGTCCAGCGACAGGGCGTTGCGCGTCTCGTCGGAGCGCATCTGAATGGTCTGGACACCGTCTTCGATGACGGATCGGACAAGTGGCATGGACATTGAAATCGGTGCTTGCTCTGGTTGATCGGATGGGTCTGGGTGCGGCGGCGCTACTCGGCCTTGATGCCGACCTTCTTGACGATGGCGTTGATGCGGTCCGATTCGGCCTGGAGAGCCGACATGAGTGCCTCGGGCGTCATGTCGAGCGTCTCGGCCCCGATGGCCTGAACCTGCTTCTCGAATTCCTTGGATTTCACGACGGCAGCCGAAGCCTCGGACAGCTTCTTGACGACCGCAGCCGGCGTCCCTTTGGGCGCGAAGATGCCCATCATGGCTGGAATGTTGATGTCTCCGAAGCCCAGTTCCGAGGTCGTTGGCACGTCCGGAAGCCCGGGGGCACGGTGGTCTTGCAGGACCGCGATCGGCTTGACCTTGCCGGTCTTGAGCCTCGCAATGGAGCCTACGATGGTTTCGAATCCGACGTCCACTTGACCGGCAGCAACTGCCAGGCCTGCTTCTGAGCCGCCCTTGTACGGGATATGGTTGAACTGAGTCCCGGTCCTGGACTCCAGCATGGCCATCGAGATGTGCGGAATGGTGCCCACGCCGTAGGAGGCGTAGCTGATGGCGCCCGGCGACGCCTTGGCCAGCGCGACGACTTCGCCGAGCGTGTTGGCCGGCAGGTCCTTGCGCGCAAGCATCACCGAGGACGTGGTGAAGAGCGTCACGATCGGCACGAAGGAGCCGCGCAGGGTGTAGTCGAGCGAGGATTGGATATTCGGCGCGATGGTCAGGGCGCTGTTGCTGCCCAGCAGCAGGGTGTAGCCGTCTGCCGGCGCGCGGGCGACAAACGCAGTGCCCAGCACCGAGCCCGCGCCGGGCTTCGGATCGACGATCACCGGCCCGCCGAGTTGCTCGCTCAGCAATCGGGCATAGATTCTGGCAACGATATCAAGCGACGTCCCGGCCGCGAACGGTACGACGACTTGCACGGGCTTGGACGGAAAAGTGCCCTGCGCGGACGCGGTAGCGCCATGCAGTGCGAGGGTTGCTGCGCTGGTGGCAAGCAAGAGCGTGCGAATCGAAGCACGGGCGCCCGACAGGGCGTTTGTAAGGAAAGCTAGCCGCCGGATCTCAGTCATTCGTGTCTCCTGAACATAGTCAAGCAATCCTAGGGGCGGGGGTGGCGTGCATACAATTCATCTGTGGAATTTACTGATTCCTTCCAGGACTCAGGCTGCGATTGCAGAACGTCGCTTATGGGCTCTTGAATGAACGTGCATGACTTCGAAATCTTCCTGACGGCGACGCGAGTTCAGAATCTGCACCGCACGGCGGATGAGCGCGGCGTGACGCAGTCAGCCGTGTCCAAGGCGATCGCGCGGCTCGAGAGGCGCTACGAAGTGCGGCTATTCGATCGCGGGGCACATGGCGTCACTCTCACGCCGGACGGACTGGCAATGCGCGAATGCGCAGAACGCTTGCGTGCCACGTTGGGGGATATCGACCGCGAGATGCAGGCGCGCAAGTATGGCGTGCGCGGCACCATCCGATTGGGTTCGGTGCCCGGAATGATGGAGCCGGTGATCGTCCCTGTCGTGACGGAAACGCTCGCACGCAGAGGCGCGATTCGCTATTCAATCAACGCGCGATTCAGCCCTGAGCTCTACAGAGAGGTTGAAGCGGGCCAACTCGACTTGGCATTGGTCGTCCACGTTGACCCGATGCCCGCTGCGCTGGGCTACCAGCTCATTACGTCCATCGAGAAGACTTCCTACCAGGTGGTTGCGCGAAAAGGCCATCCGGCCGCCGCTGCCGGGGCGGGCCTCGAGTCGCTGGCGGGGCAGCAGTGGATCTTGCCGCCGTCCCAGGTGCCGCATCGGCAATGGCTCGACCGAATGCTCGCCGATCTGGGGCTGCCTCCCGCGGACGTTTACCTCGAGACCGACGCGCATCCGTTCAGTACCGCGCGGCTCGTCCGCCGCAGCGACCTGCTGACGGTGCTCCCCTCGGGCATGCTCAGGTTCCCGGCGCTCAAGGATCTCGCGGTCCTGGACCTGGGCGTGGTCCACCCGAAAACGCGACTGGCGATCATCTGGCGCAAAGACGCTTACCAGTCGCCACTGGTCCACATTGTCCGGGCTTCCCTGCTACGCCAGCTGGAAGCGTTCCACAGCTTGTAGGCAGGGTCTGGACTGCCCAGGTCGTGACTGATTCTTCGCTTGGGTCAGAAGTCGCTGCCTCAACCCTTCATCGCGTCCTCTTCGCACTTCTTCATGAAGCTGCTCTTCGCCGCGCCGGCCAGGGCCTTGCCGTTCTTGTCCACGGCCTTGGTGCTGCACGTGTTCTTGGCCGCGTCCATCGCGTCCTTCTCGCACTTCTTGACGAAGCTGGTCTTGGCCGCGCCGGCCAGCGGCTTGCCGTTCTTGTCGACGGCCTTGGCGTCGCAGCTTTGCGCCTGCGCGGCGCCCGCGAGCAGGCAGGTACCCAGGACAACGAACGAAAGGAGCTTTTTCATGGTGAGTTTCGCCTTTTCAGAAGTTGGGTGACATCGTTCCCCGCCGTGGGGCTGCCCATCCTAACGGCCGGGGCCGCCTGGCGGATGACGCGCGCCGGCCCGGGCGCCGTGCCCGCGCCGTCGGCCGGCCGGCCATTCGCCGGCGCCCGGCATTGGCGGACCGGTAAAATCCGGCGATGCTATTGGTCAAACAGGAGCTGCTCGCCGCGCTGGCGGACACGCTCGAATCCCTCTCGCCGGGCGCCGGCGCCAAGGCGGCCTTCGAGTCGCCCAAGATGGCCGCGCACGGCGACTACGCCAGCACGGCGGCCATGCAGCTCGCCAAGCCGCTGGCACGCAAGCCGCGCGAACTCGCCGAACAGATCAGCACCCGCCTGATGGCCACGCCGGCCTACGGCCAATGGGTCGAGGCGATCGAAATCGCCGGCCCGGGTTTTCTCAACATCCGCCTCAAGCCCGCCGCCAAGCAGGCGGTGGTGCGCGAGGTACTGCAGGCGAGCGAGGCCTTCGGCCGCCAGCCCGCCCCGGCGGGCGGCGGCGAGCGCGTGCTGGTCGAATTCGTCTCGGCCAACCCGACCGGCCCGCTGCACGTGGGTCATGGCCGCCAGGCGGCGCTGGGCGACGCCATCTGCAACCTGCTCGAGACGCAGGGCCAGCAGGTCTGGCGCGAGTTCTATTACAACGACGCCGGCGTCCAGATCCAGACGCTGGCCAATAGCGTGCAGTTGCGCGCCAAGGGGCTCAAGCCCGGTGACGCCGGCTGGCCCGAGGCGGCCTACAACGGCGACTACATCGGCGAGATCGCGGCCGATTTCCTGGCCCGCAAGACCGTCAGGTCGGACGACCGCGAATACACCGCCAGCGGCGACATCGACGACCTGGACGGCATCCGCCAGTTCGCCGTGGCCTACCTGCGCCACGAGCAGGACCTGGACCTGCAGGCCTTCCGCGTGCGCTTCGACCACTATTACCTGGAGTCGAGCCTCTACACCAGCGGCCGCGTCGAGGCCACGGTCAAGAAGCTGGTCGAGGCCGGCAAGACCTACGAGCAGGACGGCGCGCTGTGGCTGCGCTCGACCGACTACGGCGACGACAAGGACCGCGTCATGCGCAAGTCCGACGGCGGCTACACGTACTTCGTGCCCGACGTCGCCTATCACGTCGCCAAGTGGGAGCGCGGCTTCCACAAGGTGGTGAACATCCAGGGCACGGACCACCACGGCACCATCGCCCGCGTGCGCGCCGGCCTGCAGGCCTGCGGCGAATCCATTCCGGCCGACTACCCCGACTACGTGCTGCACACCATGGTGCGCGTGATGCGCGGCGGGCAGGAGGTCAAGATCAGCAAGCGAGCCGGCAGCTACGTCACGCTGCGCGACCTGATCGAGTGGACCAGCACCGACGCCATCCGCTTCTTCCTGCTGTCGCGCAAGCCGGACACCGAATACACCTTCGACATCGACCTGGCGCTGGCGCAGAACAACGACAACCCGGTGTACTACGTGCAGTACGCGCACGCGCGCATCTGCTCGGTGCTGTCGGCCTGGGGTGGCGACGCCGCCGGCCTGGCCGATGCCGACCTGTCGCTGCTCGACAGCGCGCCGGCGCAGGCGCTCATGCTGATGCTGGCCAAGTACCCGGACATGCTGACCGGCGCGGCCGCCGATTTCGCGCCGCACGACGTCACTTTCTACCTGCGCGAACTGGCCGCCAGCTACCACAGCTACTACGACAGCGAGCGCATCCTGGTGGACGACGAGGCGCTCAAGCGCGCCCGCCTGGCACTGGTCGCGGCCACCGCGCAGGTGCTGCACAATGGCCTGGCGATTCTCGGTGTGAGCGCGCCGCGCTCGATGTGAGGCAGCAAGAGTTCTTCATGGCAACGAAAAGAAAAAAGCAGTCGGGCAACACCTTCATCGGCCTGGTCATCGGGCTGGTGCTGGGGCTGGGCATTGCGCTCGGCATCGCGGTGTACGTCACCAAGGTCCCGATCCCCTTCATGGCCAAGACCCAGCGCCTGGGCCCGGGCGTCGATGAAACCGAGGCCCAGCGCAACCGCGACTGGGACCCCAACGCCCCCCTGGCCGGCAAGGCCGGACAGCGCCCGCCCGCTTCCACGGTGACCACCACCAACGTGCCCGGCAGCGCCGCTCCCGCACCCGCACCCGCCGCGGGCGGCACCACCAGCGCGCCCGCCGTGGCCGGGGTTGCCGGCCCGGTGACGCCGGTCGTGCCCGCGCCGGCCGCGCCCACCCGCCCGCCGCGCACGGTGTCCGGCGTCAACCCCGATTCGTCCGACCCCATCGGCGACCTGGCCCGCTCCCGCATGGGCGGCGGCGCGCCGGCTGCTTCCGGCCAGGCGGTCGCCAGCGCCGCGCCTGCGGCCGCCAGCGGCGGGCCCGACCCCTTCGTCTACTTCGTGCAGGCCGGTGCCTTCAGCTCCAACGGCGACGCCGAGGCCCAGCGCGCCAAGCTCTCGCTCATGGGCGTGCAGTCCAAGGTCACCGAACGCGAGCAGTCCGGCCGGACCGTCTATCGCGTACGCGCCGGCCCGTTCAACGAGAAGAACGAGGCCGATCGCCTCAAGGAGCGGCTGGACAGCTCCGGCATGCAGTCCGCCCTCGTGCGCGTGCAGCGCTGACCACCCCTCGGAACTTAAAGACCTGCGCCGGCTCAGTCAGTCGGACAAGGAGAACCCAATGAACCGTCGTGATTTTTCGCTGGCCGCCACCGCGGCCGGACTGGCCCCGTGGCTCGCCGCACCGGCCGCGCATGCGCAGCAGGCCGCCTTCAAGGCAGGCGCCGACTACCTCGTGCTGTCCCGGCCGGCGCCGGTGGACGCCCCGGCCGGCAAGGTCGAGGTGGTCGAGTTCTTCTCGTACAACTGCCCGCACTGCGCCGAGTTCGAGCCCATGCTCGAGGCCTGGATCCCCAAGCTGCCGCCGCAGGCGGCGTTCCGCCGCGTTCCGGTGCCGTTCGTCGGCAACGACGTCGCGACCAAGCAGCGCCTGTACTACACCCTCGAGGCCATGGGCAAGGTGGACGCGTACCAGGCCAAGATCTTCCAGATCATCCACAAGGACCGCCAACCGCTCAACGGCGACGCCGCCGTGCTCGAGTGGGCGGCCAAGCAGCCCGACCTGGGCACCAAGTTCGCCGAGGTCTTCAAGTCCTTCACCGTGGCCAGCAAGGTCAAGCGCGCCACCCAGCTGACCGATGACTACAAGGTCAGCGGCGTGCCGGCCATGGGCGTCGCAGGGCGCTGGTACGTCGACGGCGAGACCGCGCGCAGCATGCCGCGCGTGCTCCAGGTGGTCGAATTCCTGGTCGGCGAGGCCCCCAAGGCCTGAGTGAGGGCGCCGCGCCGGCGCCCCACCGCGATCGAGCCCGCCGTGCGCGGGCTTTTTTCATTGGGCGGGCCGAATTGCCCCCTACAATGGCCAGAGCAAGTTTCATGCCCTATGACATTGCGTAACGAACCTAACACCCAATCCCGTCCTTCCGCGCTGGCACCCCGGCGCCTGGTCCGGCGCGCCGCTGGCGCGCTGGCCGCCGCGCTGCTCGCCGGCGCCTGCGGCATGGTGTGGGCCGAGAAGGCCGACCGCGAGAAGCCGATGAACATCGAGGCCGACTCGATGCGCTACGACGACCTCAAGCAGACGAGCGTCTTCACCGGCAACGTCGTGGCCACCAAGGGCACCATCACCGTCCGGGGTGCGCGCATCGAGGTGCAGCAGGATCCCGAGGGTTACCAGCACGGCGTCGTCACCGCGGCGCCCGGCAAGCGGGCCTATTTCAAGCAAAAGCGCGACGGGCCGCCCGGCAGCGACGAATGGGTCGAGGGCGAATCGGAGCTGATCGAGTACGACGGCCGGGCCGAAACGGTCAAGTTCATCCGCCGCGCCACCATGCGCCGGCTGGTCGGCACGCGCGTCAACGATGAAACCAACGGCGCCATGATCGTCTACGACCAGGTCCACGACACCTACACCGTCAACAGCGCGCCCGATCAGCCGGGCAGCCAGCCGGCGCCGGGCGGGCGGGTGCGCGCGATGATCTCGCCGCGTTCGGGCGAGGGGGCGGCCCAGCCGCCGGCGCAGCCGGCCGGCAAGGGGCTGCGCCCGAGCACTTCGCTGGGGGGCAGCCGGTGATCGATCGCGCGGACACGCTGGAGGCCGACGGCCGCAACGGCGGCAGCCGCCTGCAGGCACGCGGGCTGCAAAAGAGCTACGGCAGCCGGATGGTGGTCAAGGACGTCTCGCTGGACGTGCAGAAGGGCGAGGTGGTCGGGCTGCTCGGCCCGAACGGCGCCGGCAAGACGACGTCGTTCTACATGATCGTCGGGCTGGTGCGGGCCGACGACGGGCAGATCAGCATCGACGGCGAGCCCATCGAGCACATGCCGATCCATCGGCGCGCGCGCATGGGGCTGAGCTACCTCCCGCAGGAGGCCTCGATCTTCCGCAAGCTCAACGTGGCCGACAACGTGCGCGCCGTGCTCGAGCTGCAGATGGAGCCGGACGCCAAGGGCCGCATGCAGCCGCTCGACCGCCACAGCATCGAGGAACGGCTGGGCGAACTGCTGGCCGACCTGCGGGTCGACCACCTGCGCGATTCGCCCGCGCTGGCGCTGTCGGGCGGCGAACGGCGCCGGGTCGAGATCGCGCGCGCGCTGGCCACCCAGCCTCGCTTCATCCTGCTGGACGAGCCTTTCGCCGGCATCGATCCCATCGCCGTGATCGAGATCCAGCGGATCATCGGCTTCCTCAAGGACCGCGGCATCGGCGTACTCATCACCGACCACAACGTGCGCGAGACGCTGGGCATCTGCGACCACGCTTACATCATCAGTGACGGCAACGTGCTGGCGCAGGGCACGCCTTCGGAAATCGTCGACAACGCTGAAGTGCGCAGGGTGTACCTCGGCGAACACTTCCGCATGTGAACCGGGCGGGTCGATGAAGCAAGGTTTGTCGCTGCGGGTTTCGCAGCATCTCGCGCTGACGCCACAACTGCAGCAGTCGATCCGGCTGCTGCAGCTGTCGACGCTCGAGCTGAGCCAGGAAGTCGAGCAGATGCTCGACGAGAACCCGTTCCTCGAGCGCAACGGCGACGAGGCGGTGCGCGAGGAATTCGGGCTCGACAACGTGGACACGCTTTCGGCGCGCGACGTGCGCGACGAGGAGCTTGCCGCGCAGGCACCGGGCCTCAACGGGGACTCGGCGAGCAGTGCGCCGGCCGATTCCGAGGTGGCGCTGGCCGAAGCGCCGGCCGACAGCGCCGAGAGCGAGCCCGACTGGGAGGGCGACGGCAGCATCGACCTGTCACCCGACGACAGCGAATGGGGCGGTGACGCCCCGGCGCGGCAGAGCAACGCCGACGGCGACGAGCGTGCCGACGCCACCGAGCTGGCGCGCAGCCACGAATCGCTGCAGGACTTCCTGCACCGGCAGGCGCTGGCGCTGCGCCTCGACGCGGTCGACCGCGCGGCGCTGCGCTTCCTGATCGAGTCGCTCAACGACGACGGCTACCTCGAGGACTCGCTGCCGGCGCTCGCCTCGGGCCTGGCCGGCGACGACAACGACCAGTTCGACGACCTGGTGCACCGCTTCCAGATGGCGCTGGGCCTGCTGCAGAGCCTGGAGCCGGTCGGCGTGGGCGCGCGCGACCTCGGCGAATGCCTGGCGATCCAGCTGCGCGCACTGTCGCAGGTGCGGGACGGCATCGACCCCGAGGTGCTCGCGGTGGCCCTGGCCGTCTGCAAGCAGCCCATGACGCTGCTGGCGCGGCGCGACTTCAAGCGCCTGGCCACTCTCGCGCGGACCAGCGAGGACAAGGTGCGCGCCGCCATGCAGGTGATCGCGAAGCTCGAGCCCAAGCCCGGCCGCCGCTTCGCCAACGTCGAGCGCAACGTGGTGATTCCCGACGTGATCGTCACCCGCGTCGGCAACGGCACCCAGGCGCGCCTGCGGGTGCAGCTCAATCCCGACGTGATGCCGCGCCTGCGCGTGCACGACGTCTACGCCGGCGCCCTCAAGGCGCACAAGGGCGAGGGCAGCCAGGCCCTGAGCCAGCGGCTGCAGGAGGCGCGCTGGTTCATCAAGAACATCCAGCAGCGTTTCGACACCATCCTGCGCGTGTCCAACGCCATCGTCGAGCGCCAGAAGAACTTCTTCATGCATGGCGACCTGGCCATGCGGCCGCTGGTGCTCCGCGAGATCGCCGACGAGCTGGGCCTGCACGAATCCACCATCTCGCGCGTGACCACGGCAAAGTACATGTCCACGCCGTTCGGCACCGTGGAACTGAAGTACTTCTTCGGCTCGGCGCTGGGTACCGAGACCGGCGGCAATGCGTCCAGCACCGCGGTGCGGGCGCTGATCAAGCAGTTCGTGGGGTCCGAGGACGTGCGCAAGCCGCTGTCGGACAGCCAGTTGTCGGACATGCTCAAGGAGCAGGGCATCGAATGCGCCCGCCGCACCGTGGCCAAGTACCGCGAGGCGCTGCGCATCGCGCCGGCGAACCTGCGCAAGGCGCTCTGACGGGCAAGGCGGCGGCGTCGCCGCGCGCCGGCCCGCGGCAGTTTCAGTCCGCCGGGCGCTGAACCGCCCGCAGCAGCGCATGCAGCGCCGCCGGCTGCACCGGCTTGCGCAGCGCCTGCCAGCCGCGCTCGCGCGCCAGTGCCCGCGTGGCGTCGTCGATGTCGGCCGACACCAGCGCGATCGGAAGGCCGGGCCACCGAATCTGCAACTGCTGCGCCAGGGCCACGCCGTCCAGCGCACCCGGCAGGCGGATGTCGCACAGCACCAGGTCGGCAGCCGCCAGCAGCAGGCTGCCGCCGTCGAGCAGTTCGTCGGCGCTGCCGAACAGGTGCGTCCTGACCTGCCAGTGGTGCAGTAGTGCCGCGAGGCTTTCGGCGACCACCGCGTTGTCCTCCACCACCAGCACCGTCAACCCCGGCCGCAGCGGCGCCGCCCCGGCGTCGCCTTCCGCCGTCGGGTGCAGGTCATCCACCAGGGCGGGTGCGGCAGGCACGGTCGACACGCTTTCGGTGTATGCCGGCACGTCGAAGCTGAACACCGCACCGCGCCCCGGCGACGAGCGCAGGTCGACACGCGTGCCGAGCCGCTGCGCCTGCCGGCGCACGATCGCCAGCCCCAGGCCGTGGCCATGGCTCAGGTTGCGCGCGGCATTGCCGACCTGCTCGAAGTCGCGGAACACCCGCTCGTGCTCGTCGGGCGGAATGCCGATGCCGTTGTCGCGCACCTCGATGCGCCACAGCGCCCCGCGGCGCCGGCAGGCCAGCATGACGCGGCCGTTGCGCGGCGTGAACTTCAACGCGTTGTCCACCAGGTTGGCCACGATGCGGCGCAGCGCCATCGGATCGGTCCAGGCGAGCGCGCCCTCGGGGCAGCGCACCCGCACGCGCCGGTCGTCGCCGGTGCGGGCGTATTCGTCGAGAAGCGGCGCCAGCGGCACCGGCCCGGGCGCCAGCGGGTCGGCTCCGGCCTCGATGCGGCCGATCTCCAGCAGTTGCTGGGTCAGTCCCTCCATCACCGACTGCGCCCGTCCCAGCGCGTCCAGGGTGGCCTGCAGCACGGCCGGTGGCGCGCCGTCGCGCAACTGGTGCCCGAGCACCTCCGCCTGCAGGCCGATGGCCATCACCGGCTGGCGCAGGTCGTGGTTGGCGGCCGAGAAGAACCGCAGCCGCTCGACCTGCGCCAGCTCGGCCGCGTGCAGGCCGGCCAGCGCCTGCGCTCGCAGCACACTTTCGTTGTGGCGCTGGCCGATCGAGTCTTCCAGCTTGCGCGCCCGGTCGGCCACCTGGCCCCACATCATGACGATCAGGCCGGTGCCCAGCAGCGCCAGGCCGTCCAGCGGCGGCGCGCCGAAGACCAGGCTCATCAGGATGAGCGGCCCGAGCAGCAGCGCGATCGCCAGCTGCATGGCACGCGCGACGTACGAGAGGGAAAAAGCCGCCGACAGCGTCATGCCCATCATCACCAGCGCCAGCAGCAGCTGCGTCGTCAGGCTGGTCGGGTCGAAAAGAAGCACGCCGGCGAGGCCATGCACCCCAGCGTGTACCGACACGCGCAGCGTGTGCAGGCGCACCTGCGCCGGCGTCGACTGCGCGTCGAGCGTGTCCGGCAGATGCTGGGGGCGGAAGAGCCGCCACGTGGTGCTGCAGACGACCAGCGCCAGCCACAGCAGCGCCATGCCGGGCGAGTACTGCCAGGCGAAGAGGGCAGCGACGGCGCAGTCCAGCAGGAACTGGACCGCCAGCACCGGGCCGCCGGGCTGGTTGCTCAGGCGCAGCAATTCGGCCTGAATGGCTGCGCGCCTCGCCTGCGAAGCAGGCGCCTCGGTTTCGAACGGCTCGGACGGACGGGGCGCGCTCATCGCCGATTCACTATAGCGCCAGGGGCGACAATGCAGGCATGCACAACATGCAATTGTTCCTGCCTTGCGCAGCCGGCGTCGAAGACCTGCTCGCGCAGGAGGTCCACCGCCTGACCGGGCTGGCCGGCGAATCGCTCCTGGTGGCGCGGGCCGGCGTGTCCGTGCGCGCCGACTGGACCCAGGCGATGAAGCTCAACCTGCACCTGCGCCTGGCGCAACGCGTACTGGTGCTGCTCTCGCACACCCCGTACCGCGGCGAGGACGACCTGTACCGGGCGGCGGCCGATGTCCCGTGGGAAACCTGGTTCACGCCGCGCCAGAGCTTCAAGATCGAGACCACGTCGCAGGCGAGCCCGCTCAAGAGCCTGAACTTCGCCACCCTGCGCATCAAGGACGCGATCGCCGACCGCTTCCGCGACCGCGCCGGCGGCGTGCGGCCCGACATCGAGACGCAGCGCCCGGACGTGCGCGTGTTCGCGCACCTCGACGCCGAGCACCTGAGCCTGTACATCGACACCAGCGGCGAGCCGCTGTTCAAGCGCGGCTGGCGCGTCGACAAGGGCGACGCGCCGCTCAAGGAAACGCTGGCCGCGGCCATGCTGGCCGCCAGCGGGTGGTGGAACCCGGAGACCGGCGCCGTGTCGGACCAGCCCCTGTACGACCCGTGCTGCGGCAGCGGCACCATCGTCATCGAGGCCGCGCAGATCGCCGCCGGCATGGCGGCCGGCGCGCAGCGGCGCTTCGGCTTCGAGAAGCTGCTGGCATTCCGCGCGGCCGACTGGGCCGCCTTGCGCGAGCAGGCCGCGGCCATGGTCAGACCGGCCAGCGCCGCGCCGTCGGTGTTCGGCTCCGACGTGTCGCACCGCATGGTCGACTTCGCCGAGCGCAATGCCGAACGCGCCGGGGTGGCCGACCGCGTCTCGCTGCGCGGCGGAGACGCCCTGCAGCGCATGCCGCCGGCCGAGGGCGGCGTCATCCTGCTGAACCCGCCGTATGGCGAGCGCATCGAGGTCGGCGGCGTCGCCGGTGCCGGCGCCGCCGGACCGGGCCGCCGCGGCCCGCGCGCCGGCCGCGAGACGGCGCAGGTCGAGCCCGGGACCGACCCGCTGGGCGCCGACGGCGCCGACTTCTTCGCGCGGCTGGCAGCGCACTGGAAAAAGAGCTTCGCCGGCTGGACCGCCTGGGTGCTGACGCCCGACATGAAGCTGCCCTCGCGCATGCGCCTGAAGGAGTCGCGCCGGGTGCCCATGTGGAACGGGCCGATCGAATGCCGGCTGTTCAAGTTCCAGTTGCAGGCCGGCTCGTTCCGGGGGCAGGCCGGCACCGCGCCGACACCCGCCGCACCCGCCGCCGATTGACGCGCCGGCAAGCCCGCGCATTCCATGCCGCCTTCCGTCGTCGTCCTGGACACCAACGTTGCGCTGGACCTGCTGGTCTTCGACGATCCCGGCTGCATCGGACTGCGGGCCGCGCTGGAGGACGGCGACGTGCGCTGGATCGCCACCGCGGCCATGCGCGACGAACTCGTCCGCGTGCTGGGCTATCCGCTCATCGCGGGCCGGCTCTCGCGCATCGGGCGCAGCGCCGCGCAGGTGCTTGCGGCATTCGACCATCAGGTCCACGCGGTGGAGCCGCCCCCGGCCCCTGCCGCGCTCGTGCCGCCGTGCGAGGACCCGGACGACCAGCACTTCATCGACCTGGCGCTGGCGCATCGCGCCACGCTGCTGAGCAAGGACCGCGCGGTGCTGCAGCTGGCGCGCCGCCTGGCCGAATGCGGCGTGCCGGTGGCGACGGGGTGGCCGGCCGGCTAGCCAACAGTCGGCACCACCGACGTCAGTACCACCACTTCTCCTTGGGTGCCTCCGCTTCGGCCGGCATCGTCATCTGGTCCCAGTCCTGCAGCCCCTGCTCGAGCGGGGCGGTCAGCAGGCGCAGGGCTTCCTCGGTGCTGAGCACTTCCTCCAGCGCGGCGTAGCGCAGCTCGGCGCTGCCGATCTGGATGCAGTCGCCATGCGCCAGCAGGTGGCGGTCGATCAGCTCCCCGTTGACCAGCGTGCCGTTGAGGCTGTGCAGGTCGAGCAGGAACAGGCGCGGGCCTTCGAACTCGATGACCGCGTGCGAGCGGCTGGCGCGGCGCGAATCGATCGGCAGGTCGTTCTGCGCGCCGCGCCCGAGGGTCACGCACGGCGGCTTCAGGGCGATCTGCCGGATGGTTCCGGCCGCATCCATCATGATCAACTTCGGCATGGCTTCGACGCTCCCGGCCGGCGGCTCAAACGTAGAAGAAAGCAGTCATCGCCGGATCTTCCTTGCGGCACCGATGCCCTGCAATCCACCAAATGGGGGACGGCGGCGCCGAAAGGCGTAGGACTGTGCGAAAAGGCCGCCGCGGGCCGGGCGGTCAGTAGCTCGTCGCCAGCTGCTGCGCGCCGTCCGGCCCGTACCAGCGGGCCAGCAGCCGGGCCGCCGAACGCACCCGCTGGGTGTCGCGGCCCCAGCGCCGGCTCCTGGGCAGGCGCCGCAGCCAGCGCATGCGTTGCGCGGCCATGGCGATGCGCTCGCGCACCGCGTCGCTCGCGCCCTGAGCCAGCACGCCATGCCAATGGGTGCCGGCCGCATGCGGCGCCGCGGCATGCACCAGGGCCGCGGTCGAATGCAGGTAGCTCAGCCAGTCGCGGGCCTGGCATTCGGCCAGGCTCAGCGTCTCGCGCGGATCGTCCTCGAAATCGATGTAGCCGATCACGCCGTCCGGGCACAGGACCAGGTTGCGCGCGAATGCCTGGCTCAGGTAGGCGCCGCCCGCATGCACCCGGGCGATGGCTTCCAGGCCGTCGCGCCAGGCCGCCAGCAGCGGCGCCGGGCCGGCCGCGGCCGCCTGCTCCAGGCACTCCTGCAGCATTTGCGCGCCCATGCCGCTTTCGCCCAGGTCCGAGATGAGCAGGCCTTCGGCCTGCTGCGCCAGCACCCTCGGCACGCGCAGGCCGGCGTCAGCCAGCTGGCGCAGGCGCCGTGCCTCGATTGCGATGGCGGCCTCGCCGCCGGGGTTGGGCACCGGGCGCAGGAGATCGAGGCGGAAGATGCCGGCAACCAGTCCGAGCAGCCGGTAGCGCGCCATGCCGTGGCGCGGGCCGGCCTTCTTGAGCCACACGCGCTCGCCGCCCAGTCGGTGCGGTGCAATCAGCTTGTCCTGCTGCGGCAGCATGGCCTGCAGGAAGCCGGCGTAGGCCGCCAACTGCGGCTCGCCGGCAGGCGCCAAGGGCGCCGGGGAGGAGGTGCCGCCGCGCTGCGCCGCAACCCCGTGCGGCGCAGCACGGGAGCGTAAGGAAACCTTCATGAACTGCGCTGGACGGCTGGCCTGGACTGGCGCGCCAAAAAAATGGAAAGTCGACTGGCTGGATGCATAAGGGCCTCGCCCTGGGGCATCATAGATTGTCTACGAGTCTTAAATGCAACAAAACATTCCTACAGACGGTGTCCCGGAAACACGCGTCGACACACCGAAACCCCTGCAACCCGAGGACTTCGACTTCCTGGACGGCGAACTCGACGCCATGCGCGAGCACGAGGAGAACGTTCCGGAATGGGAGTTCTGCGAAGGTTTCCTGGCGGCGCTGGCCTGCACCCGGCGCCCGATCGAGCCGGCCGAGTACTGGCCGCACGTGCTGGGCAAGGGCTTTGCGCCGATGCAGCACATGGAGTTCACCTGGCGCTGGAACCGGCGCCGGGCCGAGATCGAGGCCGCGCTGGACGCCCCCGTCCAGGCGCTGGACGACGAGCGCGCCTACCAGCCCGAGATGCTCGACATCCGCGGTGCGCTGGCCGCGCTGCCGCCTGGCGAGGCAATCGACGAGGAAGCAGAGGGCGGCGCCATTCCGTCCTATGGCCAGCTCTGGGCGCTGGGTTTTCTTTATGCGGTGCAGACCTGGGAAGCCGAATGGGCGCCGCCGCGCGACAAGGAAGCCGCCGGCCTGCTGGCCGAGGCGCTGGCGGACATCGAGGCCCTGACCGAGGACGACCGCGCCGCGCCCGAGTTTTCCATGTTCACCGAGGACGGCCCGCCCACGGTGAGCCGCCAGCGGCTGGAACAGGTCGACCTGGCGGTCTGGGCGGTCTACGACCTGCGCCGCTTCTGGCGCAGCATGGGTCCGCGGACCGAGACCGTGCGCAAGGAAGCCGAGCCCGGTCGCAACGATCCGTGCCCGTGCGGCAGCGGCAAGAAATACAAGAAGTGCCACGGCGCGGCGTGAGCGCCGCGCACGCCGCTCAGAGCTGGAACGCCCGCCGGCTCGCCGGCGACACGAGGTCCAGGTACTCGGGATGCTTGCGGATGTAGCCCGCGATGAACTGGCACACCGGGATCACCGACATGCCCCGTGCCCGGGCCTCGCCCAATACGTGGCGCGCCAGCCCGGAGCCGACGCCCTGCCCCTCGAAGGCGGGCAGCACCTCGGTATGGGTGAACATCAGCGCATCCGGATGCACGTTGTATTCGGCGTAGCCGGCGAGCTGGCCGTCGCGGTGCGCTTCGAAGCGGTGAAGTGCCTCGTTGTCGGAGAACGCGAGGGGAGAGGACGACGAAGGGGTGCTGCTGCTCATGACGCGGGGGCCTCGATCAGTTGGATGAGTGTCTGCAACGCGAAATGCACGGTCGCGGCGCGCACCGCCGCACGGTCGCCGTCGAAGCGGCGGCGCTCGCTGCGCACGCGCCCGTTGACGGACCAGCCGAACCAGACCGTGCCGACCGGCTTGTCCGCACTGCCGCCGCCCGGCCCGGCCACGCCGGTCACGGCCACTGCCACCTGGGCCCGCGACCGCGCGAGCGCGCCCGCGGCCATGGCGCGCGCCACCGGCTCGCTCACCGCGCCGTGCTCGGCGATCAGGGCCGCGTCCACGTCCAGCAGCTCGGTCTTGGCGGCGTTCGAATAGGTAACGAAGCCGCGCTCGAACCACTCGCTCGAGCCGGCCCGGTCGGTGCAGGCGCCGGCAATCAGGCCGCCGGTGCAGCTTTCCGCGGTGGCCATCATCCAGCCTCGGGCGCCAAGGCGCTCGGCCAGGCGTTCCACCAGCACGGGCGTCGGCAGGGATTCGAGCGGTTCGGACGCGGCAGGGCTCATGTCGTGATGCCGATCATTGGATGAATGCGCGCCACAGCGCGATGACCAGCAGCGTGCAGAAAGCCGCCACGAGGTCGTCGAGGATGATGCCGAAACCGGCGGCGGCCCAGCGCGGCGCCTCCTTGCCGGCATCGTCTCGCGGCTTGAACAGCTGGTCGGCCCAGCGCACCGGCCCCGGCTTGGCGGCGTCGAAATAGCGGAACAGCGCGAAGGCGATGCACTGCGCCAGCAGCCCGGCGGGCAGCACCAGCCACAGCACGGTCCAGAAGGCGATGACCTCGTCCCACACGATGCTGCCCGGGTCGGCCACCCGCATGTGGCGCGCGGTGACGGTGCAGGCCCACCAGCCGATCGGCAGGCCGGCCAGGATGACCCAGCCGATGGCGGCCGGGGACAACAGGCGTTGCATCGCCAGGAAGGCGACCCACGCCCAGAGCGTGCCCACGGTTCCCGGGGCCAGGCGCGACAGGCCCGAGCCGCCGCCCATCGCGATGAAGTGCGCCGGGTGCGCGAGCAGAAAGCGCCAGCCCGGCCGCCGCGCGCCGGAGCGGCGGGCGGGATCGGGCGAGGCGGGAGGCATCAGGGGAGTGTCGGCGGCCATCTGCGCCGATGTTAGCCGGCTGGCCGGCGGCCGCGGCGCGGCGGCGCTCAGGCGAAGTGGTCGAACGAAGCGAAAGCCTGCGCCGCCAGCGGCGCGCCGCTCGCATCGACCAGGCGCAGCCCTGGCTCGGCCTCGATGCGGCCGATGCGGGCCACCGCCGTGCCGGCGTCGCGCCCGGCCTGTTCCACCGCGGCGCGGGCCGCGGGCGGTGCGCAGAACGCGAGTTCGTAGTCGTCGCCACCGGCCAGCGCCAGCGCATGGCGCGCCGCGCCTTGCGGGGGCAGCGCGGCATGGTCCGGGTGCCGTGCGCCGGCCAGGCGGTCGGCGGCGGCATCGGCATCCAGCGTGGCGCCCACGCCGCTGGCCCGGAGGATGTGGCCCAGGTCGCCGGCCAGGCCGTCGCTCAGGTCCACCGCCGCCGTTGCGATGCCGCGCAGGGCCAGGCCCAGCGCCACCCGCGGCGTCGGCAGCTCCATGCGGTCGCGCGCCAGCTGCATCAGCGCCGGCGGCAGCGCCAGCCGGCCGCGGAACACCTCCAGCGCCAGCCGCGCGTCGCCGAGCGTGCCGCTGACCCAGACGTCGTCGCCCGGCCGCGCGCCCGAGCGCAGCAGCGCGGCGCCCGCAGGCACTTCGCCGAACACGGTGATGCAGATGTTGAGCGGCCCGCGCGTGGTGTCGCCGCCGACCAGTTCGCAGCCGTGCGCATCGGCCAGCGCGAACAGGCCACGCGCGAAGCCGGCCAGCCAGGATTCGTCCACCGACGGCAGCGAAAGTGCCAGCGTGAAGGCCAGCGGCCTGGCGCCGCAGGCCGCCAGGTCGCTCAGGTTGACCGCCAGCGCCTTGTGGCCCAGCCGTGCCGGGTCGACGGTGGACAGGAAATGCCGGCCTTCGACCAGCATGTCGCTCGACACCGCCACCTGCATGCCCGGCGCCGGCGCCAGCAGCGCGCAGTCGTCGCCCACGCCGAGCGGCGAGCGCCGCGCCGGCCGCGTGAAATAGCGCGCGATCAGGTCGAACTCGCCCATCAGGCGCCCCCGCGGAAGCGCAGCGCGGCCTGCCGCACCACCTCGGCCAGCAGGCGCTCCTTGTCCTGGCGCTCGCGCAGCCAGCGCGCGTCGTTCTGGCTTCCCTCGACGTCGGTGCGCAACTGCGCCAGGCCTTCGGTGGCGTCCAGTGCCTCGGCATGCCATTCCAGCTGCGACATGGTCATCAGGATGTGCTCGCGCAGCGGCATGTGGTCGCCCGTGGCCGGGTCGACGTACACCGCGTCCAGGCCGAAACGGCAGGCCTGGAAACGGTTGTAGGTGTAGACGAGGTAGTCGTCCTCGCTCGGCGTGAAGGGCTGCTCCTGCAGGAACCAGGCGGCCAGCGACTGCACGTAGCCGGCCAGCGCCGCGGCGCGCTCGACGGTCAGCGGCGTGTCGAACACCCGGATCTCGACCGTGCCGTACTCCGGCTTCGGGCGGATGTCCCAGTAGAAGTCCTTCATGCTGCGCACGACGCCGGTGCGGGTCATGCGCTCGAAGTAGTGGCCGAACTCCTTCCAGCTGAGCATGAACGGCGCGCGGCCCGACAGCGGGAACGCGAACACCGAGTTCAGCCGCGCCGAGTCGAACTGCGTGTCCTGCCCCTGCACGAAAGGCGACGACGCCGACAGCGCGATGAAATGCGGGATGTAGCGCGACATGCGGTGCAGCATGAGCAGGGCGCCGTCCGCGCTCGGGCAGCCGATGTGCACGTGCTGGCCGAAGATGGTGAACTGCTTGGACAGGTAGCCGTACAGCTCCGACAGCTCGCGAAAGCGCGGCTTGTCGTAGATGCGCTGCTCGTGCCACTGCTGGAACGCATGCGTGCCGCCGCCCAGCACCGCGATGTTGAGCTTGGCCGCGCTCTTGACCAGCGCGTCCCGGATCGGGCTGAGCTGGCTCAGCACGTCGCGCGCCGAATGGCACACGCCGGTCGATATCTCGATCATGCTGGACGTCATCTCGGGCACCACGCTGCCGGGCAGGGGAATGTCGGCCATCAGGCGCAGCATGTCGTTCGCGTACGGCGCGAGGTCGAAGTCGTGCGTGTTGACCAGCTGCAACTCCAGCTCGACCCCGAGCGACAGCGCCTCGGAGCGCGTGAACGGCTCCAGCGGCACGACGCGGTCGGTATGCGCTTTCATCGGGTCGTCTCCCCATTGCCGGCGCCGCCGGCATTGCCGCTGCCGCGCGCGCGGCGTGCGATCAGGTCGGGCAGCCAGCGCTGCGAGCTTTCGCCGGCGGCGTGGATCGCCACCGTGGCGAGCACCGCGCCCAGCACCTCCATCAGCAGGATGGCCGGCAGGCCGATCTGCGCGACCATGCCGCCGACCATCGGCGAGGCGCGCGCGAAGGCCGACACGATCAGCAGCGCCACCGCCGACAGCGGCGACATCGCCAGGCCCAGCCACAACGCCTGCGCCCAGCTCGCGCCGCTGCCCGGGTTGGCGACGGCCACGCCGGTCACCTTGGCCAGCAGCCGTACCCCGATCAGCGCGAGAACGAGGCCCGCCACCGGCACGCTCCACTGCGCCTGCGCCGCCACGCTGGAGACCAGCACGAACATCAGCATGGTGATCAGCGAGGCGGCCGTGCCGAGTTGGCGCGGCCACACCCAAGGTTTCGGGTTGAGCTGCTTGAGCAGCACGCCGCCGATCAGCGCCGACAGCGGCGCCGAGGCACCCAGGTAGGCGGCCGTCGCTGCCCCGGCGCCGATGATCGCCAGCAGCAGGATCGAGGTGTTCTCGCTGGTCGGGCTCATCACCCGAAGAGCCGAGCGCAGCGCCAGTGCCATCAGTGCGCCCACCACGAACGACAGGCCCAGCACCACGCCCACGGGGTAGAGCCGTGCCAGCAAGCCCATCGGCGCCGTGCCCGCGGCCACCATGCTGGTGTGGGCATGGCTGAGCGACAGCGCGTAGAAGGTGTTGAGTGTCGACAGCGCCAGCGCGCGCTCGGTCACCGGGCCGGAGGCACGGGTGTCGATGGTCACGCGGCTGAGCACCGCGGGCGAGGCCAGCAGCGACATCAGCGCCAGCGGCACCGCCACGCCTTCGGCCACCGACATCCAGCGCAGCACCCAGTACACCGCGAAGTAGGTCAGCGTGCTCTCGAGCAGGCTTTGCACCAGCACCATCGGGTTGTGGCGGAACCAGCGCAGCGGCAGCCGCCCGCCGGTCTCGAACAGCACCATGGCCACGCCCAGTTCGAGCAGGAACAGTCCCGTGCCCTGCAGCGGCCAGACCGCGCCCTCGAAGCCGGCGAAGCCCACCACCGTGCCGACCAGCGTGTAGCCCACCAGCTTGGGCATGCCGGTGTAGCGCTGCAACAGATGTCCGGTGGCGGCCGCGGCAGCCAGCAGCAGCGACCAGACGATCGTCGGCAACCCGGCCGAGGGGTGTACCCATTCGGACCAGAAGCCCAGGAGATCGTTGAAGAAAGGAGTCATCCGCAATCATTCATGTGCCGCGATCCACCCGGGCGCACAGAAGTGCCCGGCCGGCCGGACGACGGCATACCGTACCGGCCCCAGCCGGAAACTTCCAGGGCCTGGCCCTAGTGGAGAACGCGAGGCACGGGCGGTTCTTCGCCCGCTCCGGCGTCGAGGACGAAGACGGGGATGGGCACGTCGAAGCGCTCTCCCGTCTCGGTCACGAAGAAGAAACTCCCCTGCATGGACCCGGTACCCGCTTGTAAGCGACAGCCACTCGTGTAACGAAAAGCTTCGCCTGGCGGAATGAGCGGCTGCTGGCCGACCACGCCGAGTCCCTTGACCTCCTGCAGCCGGCCCCCGGCGTCCTGGATCTTCCAGTGCCGCGAGATCAGCTGTGCCGGCACCTTGCCGAGGTTCGTCACAGTGACGACATAGGCAAAGGCGTAGACCCGATCGTGCGGGGCCGACTGCTCCGGCAGAAAGCGCGGTTCGACGACGACGGTGATCGAGCTGGACGAGGACATGGGCTGGATGGTAGCCGAGCCGCGCGCCGCCGACCCTGCGACAATCCCGAGCATGAGCAGCGCCGATCACGACAGCCCCACCTACCGCATCGCCCCGTCCCTGTTGTCGGCCGATTTCGCGCGCCTGGGCGCCGAACTCGCCGACGTCATCGCGGCCGGCGCCGACTGGATCCATTTCGACGTGATGGACAACCACTACGTGCCCAACCTCACGTTCGGGCCGATGGTGTGCCAGGCGCTCAAGCCGCACGCAAAGCGCGCCGACGGCACCGCCGTGCCGATCGACGTGCACCTCATGATCGAGCCCGTCGACGCCCTGGCCGCGGCCTTCGCCAAGGCCGGCGCGGACTACATCAGCTTCCATCCGGACGCCTCGCCGCATGCGCACCGCAGCGTGCAGGCCATCCGGGCGGCCGGGTGCAAGCCCGGGCTGGTCTTCAACCCCGGTGCCGGGCTGGAGCCGCTCGACTGGCTGATCGACGAGATCGACCTGATCCTCATCATGAGCGTCAACCCGGGCTTCGGCGGCCAGAGCTTCATCGATTCGGCATTGCGCAAGATCGAACTGGCCCGCAAGCGCATCGAGCAGAGCGGCCGCGACATCCGGCTGGAGGTGGACGGCGGCATCAAGGCCGACAACATCGCCCGCGTGGCCAGCGCGGGCGCCGACACCTTCGTCGCCGGCAGCGCCATCTTCGGCGCGCCCGACTACGCCAAGGTCATCGGCGACATGCGCGCCGAGCTCGCCGCCGCGGCGCGCGGCTGAGCCGGCGCGCGGCCTCAACGCTTGAGCTTTTCCCGATAGAGCCGGTCCGTCACCGGTCCGCGGTCGGTGTCGACCACCCCGCGCTCGACGTCGTCGTGCGCGCGCCGCTCCTTGTCGCCGGGCACGTTGTCCTGGTGCTGGCTGTCGGACGATTCGTCGCGCTCATGCGGCAGGCGCGGGCCCTTGGTGGCGCGGGTCGTGCCGGGGTCCGGCACGCGCGCCTTGCTCTCGTCGGGCGGATTGGTTGCTGTGCGGGGCATGCTTGGACTCCTCGTGTTCGGCCCTCGTTTGTCCCATCGCCGCCCGCGCGCGCAGGTAGGAGCCGCCTGCCGGCGGCTGTAGGATGCCCGGCCATGTCCACTTCGCCCTTCAGTGCCCTGGCCGAGCCCGGAGCCCTCGACCCGCTAGCCAACGGCGCCGCCGGCGACATGCTGCGGGTGCATGCCTTCTGCGCCCTGGAGCCGGGTCCGCGCCTGCTCGTCCTCGGCGGCGTCCACGGCGACGAGACCTGCGGCAGCATGGCCATCGAGCGCCTGCGCGCCGAACTGGACGGCGGCATGCACGCCCTGCGGCGCGGCCAGCTGACCCTGGTGCCGGTGGCCAACCCGCTGGCGCGCCGCAAGGGCACGCGCGAGGGCGAGCGCAACCTCAACCGCAACTTCCGCCCCAGCCCCGCCGGGCAGCCGGCCGCCGACTACGAGACGCGCATCACCGACCTGCTGTGTCCGCTGATCGATCGCCACGAGGTGCTGCTCGACCTGCATTCCTTCGAGAGCGACGGCGAGGCCTTCGCGATGATCGGCCCGCGCGACAACCGTGGCGCGCTCGAGCCCTTCGCCCGCGCCCGGGAGGAAGGGCGCCTGGCCCGCCAGCTCGGCACGCCGCGCGTGGTGGAAGGCTGGCTCGACATCTATGCCGAGGGCCTGGCCCAGCGCGCCGCTGCCGGCGAGACGCTGCCGGACGATGCCATCGACTTCGGCCGCGGCACCAACGAATACATGCGCAGCCGGGGCGGCTACGGCGTCACGCTCGAATGCGGCCAGCACCGCGACCCGGACGCGCCCGAGGTGGGCTACCGCGCCATCCTGGCCGTGCTGCGCCTGCTGGCGATGATCGACGCGCCGCCGGACGAGCCGCCGGCGCCGCATCCGCAGGTGTTGCGGCTGGCCGGCGTGGTCCTGCGCCACGACGCGCAGGACCGCTTCGTGCGCGACTGGGCCACCTTCGATCCGGTCCGGTGCGGCGACCTCATCGGCATCCGCGCGGGGGGCGAGGAAGTACGCGCCGCCTGCGACGGGCACATCGTCTTCCCGAACGACCGCGCCCTGGCCGGGGCCGAGTGGTTCTACTACGCGCGGGCCAGCGAACGCGTGCTGGACTAACCCTCGCGCCGGCCCCGCTGGAGCCCTATTCCTACAGTTTTCCCGCGGCGCAGCGGCTATCTTCCGGCAACGAACGGCCAGGAGGCACCAGCGATGGCAACCACGACGCGCGCCAAGACCACGAAGGGCGCAGCATCACGTCCGCGCAAGACGCGTGCGCCCGCGGCGCGCGGCAAGACCCGCGCGAGCTCGATGAGCGCCAGGCGCGCCAAGGGCGCCGGGAGCGGCGCGCCGCGCGCGCTGTGGAAAGGCGCCATCAGCTTCGGCCTGGTGCACGTGCCGGTGGCGCTGTATCCGGCCACGCGCGAGCACGGCATCGACTTCGACTGGCTCGACAAGCGCTCGATGGACCCCGTGGGCTACAAGCGCATCAACAAGCGCACCGGGCGCGAGGTGTCCAAGGACGACATCGCCAAGGGCGTGGAGACCGGAGACGGCAACTACGTGCTGATCAGCCCGGAAGAGATCGGCAAGGCCTATCCGCGCACCACGCGCACCATCGCGATCGAGTCGTTCGTGCCGGCCGATGCCATCCCCTTCATCTACCTCGACCGGCCCTACTACCTGGCGCCGGTCGAGCGCGGCGCCAAGGTCTACGCCTTGCTGCGCGAGGCGCTGCGCAAGGCGGGCAAGGTCGGCGTGGCCCGCGTCGTGATCCAGACGCGCGAGCACCTGGCCATGCTCGTGCCCACCGGCCCCGGGCTGGTGCTGAACCTGTTGCGCTGGAGCGAGGACATCCGTCCCTGGAGCGCGCTCGACCTGCCGCCGCAGGAGATGAAGAAGGCCGGCATCAGCGCCAGCGAACTCGAGATGGCCACGCGCCTGATCGGCGACATGGGCGACAAGTTCGATCCGGCCGACTTCCATGACGCCTTCACCGAACGCATCCACGAACTGGTCAAGCGCAAGGCGGCCGCCGGCAAGACCCGGCACGTGGAGCAGCCCGAGGCGCTGGAGGACGCACCGGAGGAAAGCAACGTGGTCGACCTGACCGAGCTGCTGCAGCGCAGCCTGCGCAAGGGCGGCGGCAAGCCGGCCGCGCGCGCCAAGGCCAAGACCCCGGCCCGCAAGACCGCTGCCCGCCGCGCCGCCTGACGCCGCAGCCGCCACCCGCATGGCCCGCCAGCCGTCCACCCTCGAGACCTACGACCGCAAGCGCGACTTCGCGCGCAGCCCCGAGCCGCGCGGCGGCAAGGCGGCGCCGGCATCGTCGGGCAGCCTGTCGTTCGTGGTGCAGAAGCACGACGCGAGCCACCTGCACTACGACTTCAGGCTGGAACTCGACGGGCGCCTGCTCAGCTGGGCCGTGCCCAAGGGGCCCTGCCTCGACCCGAAGGTCAAGCGCATGGCGGTGGAAGTGGAAGACCACCCGCTGTCCTACGGCGGCTTCGAGGGTGTCATCCCCGCGGGAAACTACGGCGCCGGCACGGTCATCGTGTGGGACAACGGCACCTGGCAGCCGATCGGCGATCCGCATGCCGGCCTGGCCAAGGGGGACCTCAAGTTCGACCTGCACGGCCACAAGCTGCACGGCCGCTGGGTGCTCGTGCGCATTCGCGGGCGCGACCGTGAATCCGCCAAGGGCAAGCAGCCCTGGCTGCTGATCAAGGAGCGCGACGGCGAGGCGCGGCCGCTGGACGAGTTCGACGTGCTGGTGGCGCAGCCCGGCAGCGTGCTCGCCTCGCCCGGCGAGCCGGCCGGCCGTCGGGCGAAGCGTCCTGCCGCGGCCGCCGGATCCGCCGCCCGGCCGGACGCGGCCGCGCCGCCGGATCCGCCCCGCGCCGCATTGCCGGCCAAGCTGGCGCCGCAGCTGGCGACGCTGGCCTCGGGGCCGCCCGCGGCCGAGGACGACTGGCTGTACGAACTCAAGTACGACGGCTATCGCCTGCTCACGCGCATCGATGGCCGCTCGGTGCGGTGTTTCACCCGCAACGGCCACGACTGGACGGACCGGATGCCGCAACTGGTCGAGGCGCTGCGCACGCTGAACGTGCGGTCCGGGTGGATCGACGGCGAGATCGTGGTCGAGGACGACAACGGCGCGCCCGATTTCCAGTCGCTGCAGAACGCGTTCGACAGCGGCGCCACCGCGCGCATCGTCTACTGGATCTTCGACGTGCCTTTCCTTGACGGACGCGACCTGCGCGGCATGCCGTTCGAGCAGCGCAGCGTGCTGCTGCCCGGCCTGCTGGGCACCGACTCGCCGCCGCAGCTGCGCGTGAGCGAGGCGTTCGACGCGGCGCCGCGCGACCTGCTGGCGGCGGCCATGCGGCTGGGCTTCGAGGGCATCGTCGGCAAGCGGCGAGATTCGCACTACGTGTCGGCGCGTTCGCCCAACTGGATCAAGCTCAAGGGCGGTGCGCGCCAGGAGTTCGTCATCGGCGGCTACACGCGCCCGCAGGGCGGCCGCACCGACTTCGGCTCGCTGCTGCTGGGCGTGCACGACGACGAGGGGCGCCTGCAGTATTGCGGCAACGTCGGCACCGGCTTCGACCAGCAGCGCCTGGCCGACATCCGCGCGCGCATGGACAAGCTGGCCAGCCGCAGTTCGCCCTTCGCCACGCCGGTGCCGAACACGGTGAAGGTCCAGCAGTTCGTGCGGCCCGAGCTGGTGGCGGAAGTGGCCTTCAGCGGCTGGACCCGCGACGGGCACCTGCGCCACCCGGTCTTCAACGGGCTGCGCGACGACAAGCCGGCGCGCGAGGTGCGGCGCGAACGTGCGGCCGACGCGGAGGCCGGCGGCAAGACAGGCGCGGCGCGCAAGTCCGGCGCCGCGGCGGCGAAGGCCGGCGGCAGCGCCAAGGCCATCCGCGTCACCCATGCCGAGCGCGTGATCGACAGCGCCAGCGGCAGCACCAAGGGCGCGCTGGTCGACTATTACGGACGCGTCGCGCCGCTCATGCTGCCGCACCTCGCGGGGCGCCCGGTGTCGCTGGTGCGCGCGCCCGAGGGCGTGGGCGGCGAGCTGTTCTTCCAGAAGCACGCGCAAGGCCGCGAGCTGCCGCATGTCACGCTTCTCGATCCCGCGCTGGACCCCGGGCATCCGGGGCTGCTGCAGATCGACCGCGCCGAGGCGCTGTTGTCGGTGGCGCAGATGAACACCATCGAACTGCACACCTGGAACGCCACCTCGCGCGCCATCGACCGGCCCGACCGCATGCTGTTCGATCTCGACCCCGGCGAAGGCGTGCAGTGGGCTCGCGTGCGCGAAGGCGCGCAACTGGTGCAGGCGCTGCTCGCGGAGCTTGGCCTGGTCGCCTTCGTCAAGACCAGCGGCGGCAAGGGCCTGCACGTGGTGGTGCCGCTGCGCCGCCACTACGGCTGGGACGCGGTCAAGGGGTTCTCGCAGGCTGTGGTGCAGCACTTGGCGCAGCATCTGCCGGATCGGTTCGTTGCCGTGAGCGGGCCGCGCAATCGCGTCGGCAAGATCTTCGTGGACTATCTTCGCAACGGCTTCGGGGCCACCACCGTGGCGGCCTGGTCGGTGCGCGCGCGGCCCGGGCTGGGCGTGTCGGTGCCGCTGGACTGGAGCGAACTCGGCACCCTCGAGGCGGGCGACCAGTGGACGCTCGCCAACGTGGACGCGCGGCGCGGCGTGGGCAATGCGCCGTGGGACGCCATGGCGGGCACGCGCAACGGCCTGTCGACCGCGATGCGCCGCATCGGCTACGTGCCGCCCGATGCGTAGCCGCGCGGCGCTCGCGCATCGCGGGGCAAGGCACGCATTGAACAGCCTCGGCGCCGCTGCCAGCGGCTAAGCCGTTAGCGCTAGACCTTATTGAGAATGTTCGCTGCAAAGGGCGCTGCCTAGACTGCGCCGCACAGGCTAGAGGAGGGTGCGCTGGTCGCGCACCGATGGGGCGGCGCCAATGTCGGCGTGGCCGCCGCAGGCCTGGCGCGGGGCCCTGAATGCAACCTTGCCTGACAAGCTCCTTCCACTCGCGCGGCGCGGTCGTCCGATGGCCTGTCGCCTTGCTGGTCCTGACCGCGTCGCTCGCGATCATGGCCGGTGCGGCCCGCGCGCAAGGCGGCGCGCCCGATGCCGAGGCCGCCGCCTCCCGCATGGAGAAGGCGCGCCTGGCCGACGTGGACACCGTGTTCGCCCTGACGCAGGACGGCGCCATCCTGTATGCGCAGGACGACATCAAGATGTCGGGCTACCAGTACTGCAGCCAGGCGGTCGCGCTGGCCGAGGCGGGCGACTTCCGCCAGAGCGTTCGCGCCGCGAGCAAGGCGCTGCACCTGGCCAACAGCACGCGCGATCCGGAACTGCTGGCCTACGCCAACCGCGACCTTGCCATCGTCTTCAGCTACTCGGGCCAGCTCGAAAAAGCGGAGCAGTTCGCGCGCGACGCCCTGCGCATGCAGGTGAAGAACCCGACGCAGGTGGTCGGCCCGGCGAACAAGGTCATCGGCGACGTGCAGACGCGCCGGCGCGACTATGCCGGCGCCATCCTCAGCTACGACGCCGCGCTGGCCGGCAGTTCCGATCGCTACAAGCCGCTGGTGCAGGCATCGCTGGTCAACGCGCTGGTGGAACAGGGCCAGCTCGCGCGGGCGCGGCAGGTGCTCGACACCATCGCGCAACCGACCAACGCGTCGCTGGCCGCGCAGCTCGACCGCACGCAGGCCCGGCTGCTGCTGGCCGAGAACAACGCCGAGATGGCGCGCGAGTTGTATCGCGAACAGACCACGCAGAAGGCCGGCGTGGACGCCTCGTACTACCGCATGTGGGCCTGGGACGGCGTCGCCCGAGCCGAGCAGATGCTGGGCAACAGGCAGGCTGCGGCCAATGCGTCGAGCCAGGCCGTGGCTGCTGCCGACTCGGTGCGCGCGCGCTTTCGCAGCGAGGAATTCAAGATGGGGCTGTTCTCCGACGTGCAGTCCATCTTCGACCGCGCCATCGGCCTGTACGTGGAGCTCGGCGACAACGGCCGCGCGCTCGAGCTGAGCGAACGCGGCCGCTCGCGTGCGCTGCTCGACGCCGTGCGCGGGCGCGGCGGCAATGCCACACTGTCGGCGGCCGCGCCCGACCTTGCGACCATGCAACAGGCGCTGCGCGCCGACGAGCGCGTGCTCGAGTTCCATTCGCTGCCCGACCGCCTGCAGGTCTGGGTGGTCAGCGCCACCGGCGTGCAGGCGCACGCCATCCCGATCCGGCGCGACGAGCTGGGCGAACTGGTGGACGGCTTTCGCGAGTCGGTGGTGCGCGGCCGGCGCGGCGCCGTCACCAATGCCGACCGCCTGGGCAGCGCGCTGATCGGCCCGCTCGGCCTGGCCGACGGACAGCGGCTGGTGGTGGTGCCGCACGGGCCGCTGCACTACCTGCCGTTCCAGGCCTTGCGCCTCAATGGCCGCTACCTGATCGAGACGCACCCGGTCTCGGTGGTGCCGTCGATGGGCATTGCGCTGCAACTGGCCCAGCGCGGCAACCAGGCGCAGGCCGACCTCGTGGCGTTCGGCAACCCGAGCATCGAACAGAAGTACGACCTGCCCGGCGCCGAGGTCGAGGTCAAGCAGCTCGCGCGGCTGTTCCCGCGCAACGAGGTGTACCTGGGTGCGGCGGCCAACAAGACGCAGTTCCGCCAGGCGGTGGCCGATGCGCCGATCGTGCACGTCGCCGCGCACGCCGAGGCCGACCAGGTCGACCCGCTGTACTCGCGCATCCTGCTGGCCAACGAAGGCGGGCGCCAGAACTTCCTCGAAGCACACGAGATCCTCGACATGAAGATGAACAGCACCGCGCTGGTGACCCTGTCGGCCTGCGAATCGGGGCTGGGCCGCATCGCCCGCGGCGACGAGGTGCTGGGCTTTCCGCGCTCCTTCCTGATGGCCGGCGCCGGCGCCATGATCGCCTCGCTCTGGCCGGTATCGGACGACGCCACCGAGTTGCTGATGAGCACCTTCTACAGCGAGCTGGCCAAGGGCCGCGACACCCAGCGCGCCATGCAGGCGGCCCAGCTCGCGGTGCTGCGCGATCCGAAGCTCGCGCATCCGTTCTTCTGGGCGCCCTTCAACCTGATCGGCAACTGGCGCATGACCGTCGGCGGGAGCGCGGCATGAGCGCCCGCCACGCTCCCCCGAATGCCGTGGCGAGCCGCCGCCGCGCGGCGCGGCTCGGCGCGGCATCGCTGCTGCTGGCGGGACTGGCCTGCGGCATCGGCATGCGCCACGCGCAGGCGCAGACGCAGCAGATCGAGAGCACCACGCTCACGCCCACGCAGAACCCCTGCACGCGCTGCGAACGCGACGGCGATGCCACCGCGCAGGCCGTGCCGGGTGCGCCGACGCAGGCGCTGCCGCCGCTGCCCGCCGGATCGCAGGCAGCCAGCTTCCGGCTTGCCGACGTGCGGCTCAAGGGCGCCAACGCCCTGCCGGCCGAGCAGATACGGCCGGCCATCGAACCCTACATCGGGCGCGACGTCACGCTGTCCGACCTCGAGGCCATGGCCGGCGCCATCACGCAGATCTATCGCGACAGCGGCTACTTCCTGGCGCAGGCCGTGGTGCCGGTGCAGAAGGTCGAGGGCGGCGTCGTCGAGATCAGCGTGATCGAAGGGCGGCTGGGCCAGGTCAACGTCAACGTCGCGCCGGACGCGCCGATCAAGGAAGAACGGGTGCGCGCCTTCCTGCAGGCGCTGCCACCGGGCGGCGCGCTGGACCTGCGCCGCTACGAGCGCGCGATGCTGCTGCTGTCGGACCAGCCGGGCATCCGCGTCAGCTCGTCGCTGCAGGAGGGAGCGCAGTCCGGCACCACCGACCTCACGGTGGAAGTAGTGGCGGCGCCGCGCTGGGAGTTCGCGGTCGATGCCGACAACCACGGCACCGAGGAGACCGGGCGCTACCGCCTGGGCGGACTGGCGCGCTGGCTCAGCCCGTTCGGCATCGGCGACAACATCGACCTGCGGTTGATCGCCGCCGACAGCAGCGGCATGGTGTTCGGCCGCGCATCGTACGAGGCGCCCATCGGCGCCAGCGGGCTGCGCGCCGGCGTCGGCATCGCGCACGTGCAGTACGAGCTGGGCGGCGACTTCGCCGACCTGGATGCGCACGGCACCGCCGACATCGTCGACGCCTCGCTCAACTACCCGGTGATCCGCTCGCGCCGGCAGAACCTATTCCTGCGCCTGGGCGCCGACATGCAGGATCTGTCGGACCACTACGACGCGGTCGACTACAACCCGAGAAAGCGCATCGCCGGGCTCGGCCTGGGCTGGGCCTGGGAGCTGCGCGACGACATCTTCGGCGGCGGCTACTGGGCCAGCTCCGGCACGCTCTACCACGGCAGGCTGGACCTGCGCGACGAGCTCACGCAGACGATCGACCAGGGTCCCAACGGCCTGGGCACCGAAGGCAGCTTCGACAAGCTCACCTTCCGCGTCTCGCGGCTGCAGGCGATCCTGCCGCGCCACTCGCTGTACCTGAGCCTGGGCGGGCAGATGGCCAGCGGCAACCTCGACCCGTCGCAGAAGCTGTCGCTGGGCGGCGCACGCGCGGTGCGGGCCTATCCCTCGGGCGAGCTGCTGGTCGACGAGGGGCTGCTCGGCACCATCGAATGGCGCTGGTCGCTCAACGACGAGGTCACGCCGTACGTGTTCTACGACGCCGCGCGCGGCAAGGTGTCGCACGACCCGCTGCCGCTCGGGCAGGACAACACCCAGAGCCTGCGCGGCGTCGGCTTCGGGCTGGCCTGGGCGCGGGCCAACAACTTCGCCTTCAACGCCACGCTGGCGTGGCGCGACGGCACGCGCGAGGCCATCACCGACGGCGGTGGCCACGATCCGCGGCTGTTCGTGCAGTTCCAGAAATTCTTCTAGGGCCGGTCAACGCCATGCAGCCTCAACACGCCCGATCGAACGCCTCGCGGCCGCCGCGCGCGCGCGCCCGCCTGCCCGCGCCGGTCCTGCGGCCGACGCCGCTGGTGCTCAGCCTGATCTGCCTGGGACTGACCCCGGCCCTGGCGCAGACGCTGCCGACCGGCCTGACGCCCACGCCGGCCGTCACCGCCGAGACCGCCGGCGCGACGATGACGGTCCGGCAGAGCACGCAGCGCGCGATCGCGCAGTGGCAGGCGTTCTCTATCGGCGCCGGCGGCACGGTCAACGTGGTGCAGCCCGGCAGCGCCAGCGTGCTGCTCAATCGCGTGGTCGGTGGCCAGGCCTCCAACATCGCCGGCAACCTCAACGCCAACGGCCATGTCTACCTGATCAACCCGGCGGGGGTGTTGTTCGGCCCGACCTCCTCGGTCAACGTCGGCGGCCTGGTGGCGTCCACGCTCGACATCACCGACGACAACGCGTTCCTCAACGGCAGCAGCCGGCTGGTCTTCCAGCGCGCCGCCGGCAACAACGCCGCGGTGACCAACCAGGGCGTCATCAACGTGGGCGAGGGCGGCATCGCCGCGCTGATGGGCGCGCAGGTGACCAACAGCGGCACCATCGGCGTGGCGCGCGGCAGCGCCGGGCTGGTGTCGGCGCGCACGGTCACGCTGGACTTCGAGGGCGACGGCCTGACGCGCTTCACCATCCCCGCCGATTCCCTGGACGCGCTGGCGGCGGCCACCAACACCGGCGTCGTCACGGCCGACGGCGGCCGCATCGCCATGCAGGCGGCGTCCACCGCCAAGGCGCAGGTGGTCAACCAGGCAGGCGTCCTGCGAGCGCGCACGCTGGACGCACGCAGCGGCGAGATCGTGCTCGGCGCCGGCATCGGGACCGGCATCGACAACCTCAACAGCATGCGCGTGGCCGGCACGGTCGACGCCTCGGGGGGAAGCGGCGCCGGCGGACGCATCGACATCGGCGCCGGTGCGCTGACCGTGGCTGGCGCCTCGCTGGACGCCAGCGGTGCCAGCGGCGGGCAGATCGTGACCTCCGGCCACCGCGTGACGATCGACGACCAGGTCCAGGTGAACGCCGGCGGCACGGCGGGCAACGGCCAATGGACGGTCAATTCCGACCAGGACATCCTCGTGACCGCCACGGCGCCGGACGACGCGCCGATCTTCATGGGCGGCATCATCAACGCCGGCGCGCTGGGCCGCGCACTCGGCCGCAATACCGACGTGACGCTCAACAGCAACGCCACGCCGACCCCGTTCGACAACAACGGCTACTCCGGCGGCTTCGGCGTGACCTTCCTCGATGCGCCCATCACCAAGGACGCCGGCGGCGACGTCACGTTCTCGGTCAACTCGAACCGCTACGTGGCGCTGCAGCAGGCGAACCTGAGCTCGACCAGCGGGGCGCTCAACGTCAACCTGAATGCCGATGCCAAGGGCGCGCTCTCGTCGGCGCCGGCGCCGGTCACATCGGTGAACACGGCCAGCGGCGGCGCCGTGCTGATGGCGCAGTCGACCATCGAGACCAACGGCGGCAGCATCCGCGCCTACGGCCAGAGCGATCCGGCCAACGGCCGCGCGCGCGGCGTCGTCCTGCCCAACGGCCAGTACCAGCCGGACGGCGTCCAGGTCGGCGACACGCTGCTGTCCACCTGCGCCGCCGGCCAGGCCGCATGCACCGGCGCGGGCGACATCAGCCTGCGCGGCGAAGGCGTCACGCTGCAGATCGAGGGCACGGAATCGATCAGCGGCAACGGCGTCGGCGTGCACGGCAGCGTGCTGCGCACCGGCAGCGGCGCCGTCACGCTGGATGGGCGCGGCGGCATCGGCGCCTCGGGCGTGCGGCTGGACAGCGCCGGGCGCCTGTACCAGGGCCGCATCGAATCGGCCAGCGGCAACGTCTCGCTGCGCGGGGACACGCGCGGCTGGACCGCGGCCGATCCGGTGGTGATGCCGCAGGTGCAGTTCGACGGCGCCAACAGCGACGGCGATGCCGGCGGCGGCGGTGGCGTGGTGGTGGCCGATGCGGTCATCGCCACCGGCGGCGACGTGCGCATCGAGGGCCAGGGCGCCGACCTCACGGCGCTGGGCGCGCAGGCGGCCTTCCGCTCGGCGCTGCTGGCCAACAGCAACTCGGCGACGATGGGCAGCTCGCACGGCGTGGCGCTGTTCGACTCGGACGTGGGTGCCGGCGCCGGGCGTCGCATCGACATCATCGGCACGGCCGGCAGCAACGGCTTCACGGCGGTCAGGCAGGCCGGCGTGATCTCGGTCGTGCCCGACACGCGCAGCGCCTACGGGGTCACCGTCGATGCCAGCTTCGGCCGCGGCGCCGTCACCGCCAAGGGCGGGAGCATCACACTCGACGCGAACGGCACCGACGTCAACCTGGGCTACACCGACGACTCGGAGGGCGGCCCGATCGCCCTGCTGGACGCGTCTTCCGACACCGGCCAGGGCGGCAGCATCTCGGTGACCGGCCGCAACCTGCTGGTGACGAACGACTACACCGAGGAGGCGACCCCCGCCTTCATCGATGCGCGCGGTGCCACCGGCGGCGGCACCGTCGCCTTGCGCGCGAGCGGCGACATGGGCATCGACCAGAACGCGAGCATCCGGGCCGACGCCACCGGGGCCACCGGCAACGGCGGCCGCATCGAGGCGGTGGCGCAGGGCGACCTGCGCAGCCACGGCGTGTACGGCGCGCGCGCGGGCACCGGCGGCGGCAACGGCGGCTTCGTCGAGACCTCCGGGCGCAATGTGGACCTGCGCGGCATCCGGGTGGATGCCGGCGCGCCGGCGGGCAACGCCGGCCTGTGGCTGGTCGATCCGTTCGACATCACCGTCGCGCACGGCGACGCGGCCGGCACCCTGCCGGCGCAGCCGTTCGTGCCGCTGGCCAGCTCGACGGTCCAGGACGGCGACATCAATGCCGCGCTCAACAGCGGCACCAACGTCACGATCACCACCGGGGCGCCGGCGGCGAACTCGTTCACCGGCTCGATCTATCTCGACCGGGGCGTGGACATCAACCTCGGCACGGCCACCAGCACCGCGCCGCTGACATTGCGGCTGGAGGCCCAGCGCGACATCCAAAGCCTTGCCCGCGACACGCAGATCCGCAGCACCGGCACGCAGCCGCTGAACGTCGAGTTCGCCGCCGGGCTCGGCCCGGACGGCGGCAGCATCGACTATGGCGGCGGCATCCTGACCAACGGCGGCAATGTCGCGATGACGGCGCTGGGCGGCCGCTTCGACCCCTGCACGATCTGCCTGACCGCCACGACCATCGACACGCGCACCGGCGGCAGCGATGCCAATGCCGGCGGCAGCGTCAGCCTGCAGGGCGTGCAGTCCACCGCCGCCATCGGCGAAGGCGGCATCTCCACCGATGCCGTGGTGGACCTCTACGACACGAGCATCAGCAGCAGCACCGGCAACGTCGAGGTGTCCGGCCGCGCCGCGATCGGCACCGGCGTTCGCATCCTGGCCCTCGACGCCGCGGCGCCCACCGGCATCCGCACCACCAGCGGCAGCATCGCCGTCACGGGCATCGGCGCCTACAGCAGCAACAGCAGCGACGGGCCTGGCCACGGCGTCAGCATCGACGGCGCGGTGCTGCGAACGACGGACGGCAGCATCGACGTGCGCGGCCTGCGCACCGGCGGTCCCGATCCTGCGCCACCGCCGCTCGCCCCGCTGGTCGTATTGCCCGAGCCGCCGGGGAACGGACGCGGCATCGGCGTGCTCATGGCCAATGGCGCCCTGGCCACCAGCACCGGCAGCGGCCGGATCGCCGTGACCGGCGAGACGCAGGGCGACGGCGCCGGCCTGCTGCTGACCGGGGCGGCCACCGACGTGTCCGGAGCGCCCGTGCCGGCCTCCCGCATCGACGGCAACAGCCTGGTGACGCTGCGAGCGGCCAACGACGGCAGCAGCGATGCGCTGGCACTGGACGGCACCGTGCGTGCCGGCCAGGTGCTCAACCTGCGGCCCGGCGGCGTCGACCAGGCCAGCGGTGCCGGCGTCGACCGCACCGCCAACCCGATCACCCTGGGCGGTTCGGGCGGCACCGGCTTCGACATCTCGTCCGACGAGCTGGCGCGCCTGGATGCCGGCGCGCTGGTGGTCGGCAGCAACACCCATGCGGGAAGCATCACCGTGAATGCGGCCGTCAACTCGAGCGTGCCGCTGACGCTGCAAAACGGCGGCGGTGGCGGCATCACGCTCGGCGCCCCCGTTACGGCGCCGCAACTGGGCCTGATCAGCGGCGGCAGCATCACGCAGGCGGCGGGCGAGGCCATCACGGCGGGCACGCTGCTGGCGCGTTCGATCAATGGCGACGTGATCCTGGCCGACCCGGCCAACAACGTCAGCGCCAGCACCCTGGGCGGCGGCGCGGCGGGCCGTTTCGAGTACGTCAACGCCGGCAGCCTGCGCGTGGGCGCCGTCTCGGTCGTCGGCTGGGACGCCGCGGGCGAAGCGCCGCTGCCGGTCACCGCCACCTCGATGGCGGCGGACACGCTTCTCGTGCGCACCCTGTCTGGCGACCTGCTGCTGGACACCGCGGTGAGCAGCGTCGGCGGCGCCGACCTGGTCGCGGCCAACACCTTCCAGAACCCCGGCGGCGGCAGCCTGGGCGGCGCGCCATGGCGGGTGTGGGCCGACACCTGGGTCGGCGAGACGCGCGGCGGGCTGGCCGGCTCGGGCGCCTTCCCCAACTACTACAACTGCGCTTTCCTCGGCGCCTGCGGCGTCACCGTCACGCCGGCCGACAACCATTTCATCTACCGACAGCAGCCGACGGCGACGGTCACCATCGGCAGTTTCCAGCGCACGGTCGGCACCGCCAATCCGCCGTTCGGCTTCACCGTATCCGGCCTGATCCTGGGCGACACCGGCGCCGGCATCGGCGGCACGACGAGCAGCCCGGCCGACGCCGCCAGTCCGCCCGGCAGCTACCCGGTCGACGGCAGCTTCACCTCCGCCGAAGGCTATGCGATCAACGTCGTGCCCGGCCAGCTGCGGGTGGTGGCGCTGGAAGTGGTGCCACCGCCGCCAGTGCCACCGGCAGCGCCGCCGCCGGCCCCGCGAGAGGCCCCGCGCGCCGACATCCTGCCGCGCTTCGTCGATGTGCTGCGCGAGGAGCCCACCACCTGGCTGTACGACCGCAACATCGGCATCGCGCCGATCTGCCTGGCCAGCAGCGCGCCGTTGACCGGCGACCGGGCCGTGCAGGGCAACGACGTGCTGGCGCGCCAGTGGTCGATGGTGCGCACGCGTCCCAACCTCACCAGCTGCCTGGACACCGAGCGGACCAACAGCTGCGGCGACTTCTGACGGCGCCGCGGCCCGCCTTCAGCAGCCCAGCGCGCGGGCGAAGTCCCCGGTGTAGACCTTGTGGCCCTGGTGGGTCAGGCGCGCCCGGGTGTCGACGTGCACCTTGCCGCCGACAGATTGCCAGCGACGGCAGAAGGCGTAGTCCTCGCTCAGGTAGCGGCCGTTGCCTGGCTCGGCCATGACGTCGAAGAACCGGTAGTGCGCGGGTTGCCGCGCCGCCGCGCGGCCGCCCAGGTCGGGCGTGTAGCGCAATTCCGGCAGGGCGTCGGCCATGCGCTCGAAGACGTGGCGCGCGATCAGCATGAAGCCGGTCGGCGCGTCCAGCACTTCCAGAAAGCCGTGCGCATCCACCTCGCCCGGCGCGTGGCGCAGCAGGTTGGCCGGAAAGCTCGCGTAGCGCGCCTCGAAATCCTCGCGCGTGCTGCCCGCGGGCAGCGGCTGGTCCAGGCCCTGCGCGGGCCAGGCATCGTGCTTGTGCGGGTAGACGCCGGCCACCACGTCATGGCCCGACAGCAGCAGCCGCAAGGCCGCCTCGGGCTCGAAGCCGATGTCGGCGTCGATCCAGAACAGGTGCGTCCAGCGCGGGTCGGCCATGAACTCCGCCACCATGCGGTTGCGCGCCCGCGTGACCAGGCTGTCGCCGTCGAGAAAGCGCGTGTGCATGGCAAAGCCGTGCGCATACGCCAGGCCGACCAGGCCCAGCAGGCTGCGCACGTAGCCGGTGGTCAGCGCGCCGCTGTAGCTGGGCGTGGCGATCCAGGGCCGGATGCCGGGGAGCGCGCCGGGCTCAAGCATGGAAGGGCACGGGCACCGGCGTGGCCGACTGGCGGCGGGTGGTGAGCAGGGCGCGCAGCTTGGCCGGCGCCACCGGCTTGGTCAGCAGGCTCGCGTCATGCGCGCGCAGGCGCTTGAGCGATTCCGGCCCGGTGGCGCCGGACACCAGTACCGCCAGCGCATCGGGCTGCAGCTTGCGCGCCGAATCGATCACGGCCAGGCCGTCGTCATGGCCGGCCAGCTGCAGGTCGCACAGCACTACGTCGAACTGCGCGTCCGGCTCGGACATGAGGGCGATGGCATCGGCCACCGTCCGGGTGCACACCGGCACGCAGGCCCATTGGCGCAGCAGCTCGTGGGTGGCGTGCAGGATGGCGTCGTCGTCGTCCACCACCAGGCAGCGCAGGCCCGCCAGCGGCGCGCCGGCGGGCGGGGCCGCCGACGGCCTCGGCGCGGGCGCCTGCCGCGCCTGCGCCAGCGTCAGCGAGAAGGTGCTGCCTTCGAGCAGTGCCGAGCGCAGCTCGATGCGCGAGCCCATCAGCGCCGCCAGCCGCGCGCAGATGGCCAGGCCCAGGCCGAAGCCCTGGCGCCGGTCGCGCTCGGTGTTGGCCACCTGGTAGAACTCCTCGAAGATGCGCTGCTGGTGGATCGGCGCGATGCCGATGCCGTTGTCGCGCACCTCGATGCGGGTCGTGCCCGGCCGCGTCCCGCGCCGTGCCGCCACCAGCACCGTGCCTTCGGGCGGGGCGTGGCGGATGGCGTTGCCGATCAGGTTGCCGACGATGCGCAGCAGCATCGCCGCGTCGCTGTGCACCAGCCGGCCCTGCGGCTTGAACACCATGCGCACCTGCGACTGCGCCGCCTGCGCGGCGTGCTGGGCGGCCAGCTGCTCGAACAGCGTATCCAGCGCCACCGGCGCCATCTTCGGCGTGAGCACCTGCGCGTCCAGCCGCGAGATCTCCAGCAGGTCGTCCAGCAGCAGCGTCATGAACTGCGTGCCTTCCTGCAGGCGCAGTACGGCCGGGCGTTGCGCATCGCTGGCGCCGGGCAGCAGGCCGTCGATGAACAGGCCCATGGCATGCAGCGGCTGGCGCAGGTCGTGGCTGGCGGCCGCCAGGAAGCGGGCCCGCGACAGCGCGGCCTGCTCGGCCTCGGCCATGCGCTGCAGTGCGACCGACGTGGCCTCGCGCACGCGCTCCTCGCTGACCTGGTGGTTGTGGGCCAGGCGTTCGGCCAGCCGGTTGACATCGTGCGCCAGGCTGGCGAGCTCGTGCGGGCGCGCGGCCTCCGCGGCGCCGCGCGCGGGCGCGGCCTCCACGTCGCAGCGCGTGTCGAAATGGCCGCCCTCGAGCGCGGCCACTGTCTGCGAGATGCGGCGCAGCGGACGGGTCACGCTGCGCGCCATGTGACGCACCGAGGCCCAGGCCACCAGCAGCGCGATCAGCGCGATGCCGACGCCGGCCAGCAGCGAGCGATAGCGCTCGCGGCTGTAGGCGGTGGTGTCGCGAAACGCCTGCACCAGCCCGATCGGCGCCGCGCCGGGGCCCGGGGGGGCGGCGGCGGTGGCGCCGGGCGCCGGCGGGCCGAACGGGCTGGCGCCGGGCGATTCGCGCAGCCGCACCGGCGCCGTGTACACGCGCAGCTTCTCCAGGTTGCCGACGGCCGGGCCGGCACTGACGAACAGCCCGGCGTTGTTGCTGATCTCGACACGCGTCGCCTGGCCGCCGCGCAGCGCCGAGTTGGCCACGGCCTGCACGGCGGCCTGGTCGCCGGCGTACAGGCTCAGGTCGGTCAGCGCCGCCACCTGTCGCGCGATCGCCTGCCCCTCGGCGTCGAAAGAATGCTCCAGCGCCTCCAGCCGCGCATGCGTGAACCACGCGGTGAGCGCCAGCGCCGCCGCGGCGCAGGGCATCAGGCCCAGGCGCAGCAGGTCGCGCCGGAGATTGCCGCTCATGACGATCGCGTGCGGGCCCGGGCCGGAGCCCCGTGCGAAGGCGGCCGGCACGAAGGCCGAGCCGGGCGGGTCGTCGGCCGCCCCCGCCTCGGCCGGCGCCGGCGTGGTGCGACGCCGGTCGGCATCCCGCGGGGGTGGGGTGGCGGCCATGGCGGGCACGGCCGGGCTCATGGGGTGGCCGCCGCGACGCGCCGGGTCAACTCGTCGCTGCTGGGCAGCCGCAGGCCCAGGCTGCGCGCCACGTTGCCGTTGACGCTGACCGTCGACGGCCGGGCCGCCTCCACCAGCAAGGCCTCGTCCGGGCCGGCCACCAGCCGGCGCCCCAGCGCCTGTGCCTGCCGCGCCATCTGCGCCGGGCCGCACAGCGCGGACGCCAACGCGCCGGAGCGAACCATCGCGTCGCTGGCGCCGAACACCGGCACGCCGGCGCCGGCGGCCGCACGCAACACCGCGGCAGTGGCGGCGGCGTCGTCGCCGATGGCGTCGGGCAGCAACAGCAGGGCATCGCTGGCGGGCAGCACGTCACGCAGCGCGGGGCCGATGGCCTGCACGTCGGCGGCCGTGGCCACGTTCAGTGTCCAGGCGCTGCCCGCGGCCTGCTCCAGCGCCTGCACCAGCGGCTGCGACTGCGCCGCCGCCAGCACGCCCAGGCGGCGCCCCTGCGGCAGCGCCGCGGCGACCAGCCTCAGTTGCGCCGCCATGGAAGGGTCGCGCAGCAGCACGGCCACGCGCCGGCCGGCGCGGTGCAGGCCGGGGCTGGACTTGAGTTGCTCGTACTCGAGCTGGCTGAGCATGGCCAGCAGCAGCGGGTCGGCGCCGTCGCGCTCGACCGCCGAGCGCGCCGCTTCCGCACCGACCGCCACCGTCGTCGCCGCGCCGGCCGGGGCCGTGGCGGGTGCGATCCGGCCGCGGGTCCGCACGCCGGCATTCGCGGCCTCCTGGCCGGTCTCGTTGTCGGGCGCGAGCACGACCGCGGCTGCGGTGGTGCCGGCGCCGTCCAGCCGTATCACGCGGAAGTCGCCGCCCGGCTCCTCGAGCGTTCGCAGCTGGCGCACGAACTCGTCGTCGGCCGCGCCGCCGGCGGTCAGCACGGTCACGCGCGCCGATGCCGCCTGCGCCAGGCCAGGCGGCACGCCGGTCAGGATGAGCAGCACGGCGACGAGTGCCCGCAGGGCACCGGCGACGGTCCGCACGCTTTCGAGAAGCATGAAGGTTCACCGCGGTGAGGATCGCCTGACTGTAGGGACGCGGCTGGGTTCGCGCGATAAGGCGGAGGGCTTATGTCGCGTGCGTGGCGGCCCTGCGGGCATGCGCGCTATGCCGATCGGCATAGCTCACGGGGATGAGGGGCGCGCCGCACGTCCCCGGAATCCGGTTCAGGCCGGTATGCGCAGCGCCGCCAGCTGCGCGCCGATGGCCTGGCGCAGCGCCCTCGGCGAGACCGGTTTGTAGAGCACCATCACGCCGGCCTGGGCGACTTCGCGCAGGCGGTCCGGCTTGGTCTCGCCGGTGACCAGCAGCCGCGCGGTGCCCGCGCCGATGCCGCGCGGGTGCTTCTCCAGCGCGGCCAGCACGTCCAGCCCGTTGTCGCCGCCTTGCAGCAGCAGGTCGGAGACCACCGCATCGGGCGGCGCGGCCCACTGGTCGGCCAGCGCCAGCGCCTCGGCGCGCGACTGCGCGGCCATGACCTCCATGCCCCAGTTCGTCAGCACGACCTGCAGGCCTTCGAGGATGGTGCGCTCGTCGTCGATCACCAGCACCCGCACGCCGGCCAGGTCGCCGGGCATCGGATCCGCCGGCGCCAGCGCCGCCGGCTCCGACGGTTGCGCATCGGCCACCGGTTCGACCGCGCGCACCAGCATCCGCACGCGGGTGCCGCGGCCGGGCACCGAGGCGAGGTCGACGCGCGTGTTGAGCAGCGCCGTCAGCCGCTTGACGGTCGACAGCCCCAGGCCCATGCCGCGCGGCGAGCCGCTCTTGCGCTGCGGATCGATCTGGAAGAATTCCTCGAACACCCGGGCCTGGTGCTGCGGCGCGATGCCCACGCCGGTGTCCCACACCTCGATGCGCACGCCGCGCCCGCGCCGGCGCGCCCCGACCAGGATGCCGCCTTCGTTCGTGTGGCGCAGCGAGTTCGACACCAGGTTGTTGAGGATGCGCGAGAGCATCACGTAGTCGCAGCGCACCCAGAGGTCGGTCTTGCGCACCACCAGGCGCAGGCCCTGCTGCTCGGCCACGTTGCGGAAGTTGCGGCTGATCTCGTCGAACAGCCGGTCCAGCGGGAAGTCGGACCATTGCGGCTGCAGCACCCCGGCGTCGAGCTGCGACAGGTTCAGCAGTTCGGAGAACAGGCGGTCCAGAGAGTCCACGCATTCGCGGATGTGGCCGATGCGCGCCAGGCGCACCGGGTCGGTCTCGCCGTTGGCCAGGCCGTCGGAGAACAGGGTGAGCGCATGCAGCGGCTGGCGCAGGTCGTGGCTGGCGGCCGCCAGCAGCCTTGTCTTGGCCTGGCTCGCCACCTCGAGCTGCTGGTTCTTGCGGGCCAGCTCGGCGGTGGCCTCGCCAATGCGGCTTTGCAGCATCCGCCGGCTTTCTGCCAGCGCCATGGCCGCCTGGTTGAAGCCGTGCTGCAGGCGCCGGACCTCGGCGGTGCCGGCCACCGCCACCTGGGCATCCTCGCCGGCGCCGAGGCGGTCGACCGCCTCGCCCAGGCGCCGGATCGGTGCGCTGATGCGGCGCGCCGCCCACCAGCCGGCGAGCCCGACGCCGGCCAGGATGGCGCCGAGCACCAGCAGCACGTTGAGGAAGACGGCCTTGCGCGCAACGGTGACTTCGTCGAGGCTGATCTCCACCATCACCATGCCGCGGTTGGCGCCGTTGTCGCCGGTGATGGGCGAGTACACGCTCAGGCCCTCGCCGCGCCGCATGTCCGACGTCTGCGCGTCGGCCAGGATCTCGCCGTCGCTGGTGCGGATCTGCACCTGGTGGATGTGCGGCTGCGAGGCGCCGGCCTGCACCGTGCGCAGCAGGGCGCGCCGGTCCATCTGCGCCAGCGGCCCCTGCGCCAGGGAGGCGACCTGCAGCGCCACCGCCTGCGCGCTGGTGCGCATCAGTTCGGTCACGTTGGCCAGGTGCTGGCGCGTCAGGACCACGATGGCGCCGGCGGTGGCCAGCACCGCCGGCAGCACCGCCAGCAGCACCAGCTGCTGCGCCAGCGACAGCCGCGGCAGGCGTTGCAACAGGCGCGTTGTGGGCGCGGCCGGCGCATTGGAAGAAGATGCCATTCGTCCGAACTTGGTTAGTGGTATCTAATTGTGTGCCTGCCGACGGTGCTTGACCACCGGGCATTGGGCCTGTTCCTTCAGGCCGCCGTATCTGGAACACCGATGACGCTCGTCCGTTTCGCGAACTGCCTGCCGGCGCGACTGCTGCCTTCCCCCTCCAGCGACCCGTCGCGCGGGCAACGGATTGTCGGCTGGATGCAGCGCCTGCGCCGCATCGCCGCGCTTCTGGTGCTTGCGCTGCCGGGCCTGCCGTCCATGGTCCATGCCCAGGACGGCGTGATCGAGGTGCCGGCCGTCGGCGGCGTGGTGATGGGCGCGCCGCTGCGCTTCGGCATCCTGCCGCTGGGCGGCGCCTTCGAGTCGCGCAACGACTGGGGACCGGTGCTGGCCGATTTGAGCCGCGCCATCGGCCGGCCGGTGAGCGTGCTGTCCGTCACCTCGTACGGCGCGCTGGAGGAGGCGATCCGCCGCAACGAGGTGGACATGGCCTTCCTGTCCGGGCGCATGGCGCTGGACGCGGTCACCCAGCACGGGATGATGGTGGTGGCGCAGGTCACGCGGCACGACGGCCTGCCCGGCTACCGCGCGCTGCTGCTGGCGCGCAAGGGCGACGCGCCGGCCTCGCTGGATGCGCTGCTCGCCGAGCCCGAGCGGTGGCGCATCGCGCGCGGCGAGCGGCGCTCGGTGTCGGGCTTCATCGTCCCGCAACTGCAGTTGTTCCTGCCACGCCACATCCAGATGGAGACCCGCTTTCGCAGCGAACTGGTGGGCACGCACCAGTACACCGCACTGGCGGTGGCCAACGGCGACGCCGACGTGGCCACCAACAACACCGCCGACTTGGAGCGCTTCCGGCTGCAGTTCCCGTCCGAGGCCGCCCGGCTGCGCGTGCTGTGGCAGTCCGAGCTGATCCCGCACGCGCAGATCGTCATGCGCCGCAGCTATCCGCCGGCGTTCCAGCAGCAGGTGCGCGACTTCCTGGTCGGCTACGGCCGCGCCCCCGGTCCCACCGGCGATGCCGAGCGCGCCCTGCTCAAGTCGCTGCACGACCTGGCCGGCTTCGTCGCAGCCGACGACGCCTCGCTGCGGCCGGCCGCCGAACTGGCCTACCAGTTGGCGCGCCAGAGCGCGATGGAAGCGCAATGGGTCGACACCGCGTCGCGCGATGCACGGCTGGCGCGGCTGGCGCGCGAGTACGAGGAACAGATGCGCCTGCTCGGAGCGGGCGCCGGCGGCGACGATCGCCCGCCCGGGAAATAGCCCCCGCGCTACAGCGCCTTGAGCAGGCTGCCGGACACGTAGATCTTCAGGCCCAGTTCCGGGGGCTCGCAGCTGAGCCTGAAGGCGCTGTCGCCGATCGGCTTGCCGCGCCAGGTGAGCGTGAACATCGCGTCGCTGCCGAATGCCGACGGCGTCGAGAAATCGTGCCGCGTCACTTCCATGATCACCTGCGCCTCGTCATCGGACTGGTCGATCTCGCCGCGATAGAAATGCAGCTCGTCCGCGCCGACGAAGGCGCGCCCGCGGATCAGGATCGCGGTGGTGCCCAGCGCACCCTTGCTGGTCGTGAACAGGGCTTCGTAGATTCCGTCTTGCATGGCTGTCTTCCTTGCATCCCAAGCACATCACACACGCGCGGCCGCGCGTGTAGGAGTGGCGCCTGAACCCCCATCCGAGGCGTGCGCGCACCGGCGAAGACTAGGACCTTCGCACTAGGGGCGCGCCGTCGGCTAGTCCATAGGACGGATTTGCCCCGCGCGGCAAGGGTCCGAAACTTCGCGTCTGCGGCACCCCTGCCGACGCATGGAGCGCGGATGAGCTGGCGAACAAAAGTGGTGTGGAGCGAGGGGATGCTGTTGCAGCCCCAGCACCTTCAGCAAAGCGAGCGCCATGCCGACCATGCCCGCCATTTGCTGCTGCGCAGCACCGTCGCCCACGGTCGCGGCTTCGCCGAACTGGAGATCGACAGCGCGGCGCTGGCGCTGGGCAAGCTGGCCCTAGTGCGCGCGGTCGGTGTGTTCGGCGACGGCACGCCGTTCGACATGCCGGCGGTGGACCCGCTGCCCGAAGCAATCGAGATCGCCGGCGCGGCCAGGAGCGAGGACATCGTGCTGGCGCTGCCGCTGCGCCGGGCCGGCGCGCGCGAGTCCGACGCCGAAGGCTACGAGGACCTGGTGCGCCACCGCGTGCTCGAAGTGGAAGTGCCCGACGCCAACACCGCCGGCGAGCGCAGCGCCACGTTGCAGCTGGGCGCGCTGCACACGCGCCTGATGCGCGCCGGCGACGCCACCGATGCCTGGACCACGCTGCGCATCGCGCGCGTGGTCGAGCGCCGCGTGGACAACCAGGTCGCGCTCGATCGCAACCTCGTGCCTCCGCTGCTCGACGTGGCCGCGCACGCGTTGCCGCGCAGCTGGCTGGACGAACTGCTCGGCCTGCTGCGCCAGCGCGGCGACGAGCTGGCCGGCTCGCTCACCGCGGGGGGCACCGGCGGCGTGGCCGAGATCGCCGACTTCCTCATGCTGCAGACCATCAACCGTCACGAGGCGCTGTTCGCGCACCTGGCGCAGCCGGGGCTGCTTCATCCGCAGCGGCTGTTCGAGCACGCGCTGGCACTGGCCGGCGACCTGGCGACCTTCCGCGACGGACGCCGCACCGCGCGCTTCGGCCCCTACGTGCACGACGACCTGGCGCTGTCGTTCCGACCGGTCATGGACGACCTGCGGCGCAGCTTCTCGATGGTGATCGAGCGCGCGGCCATCCGCATCGACCTGCACGAGCGCAAGAACAACGTGCACGTGGCGCTCATCAAGGACGTGGAGCTGCAACGCAAAGCCACGTTCGTGCTGGCCGTCAATGCGCAGATGCCGGGCGAGGCGCTGCGCGCACGCTTTCCCACGCAGGTCACCATCGGGCCGGTCGAGCGCATCCGCGACCTGGTCACGCTGGCGCTGCCCGGCGTCGCACTGGCGGCGATGCCGGTGGCGCCGCGCCAGATCCCGTTCCACACGGGCGCCAGCTACTTCGAGCTGGAGACGCGCAACAGCGACTTGTGGCGCCAGCTCGAGCAATCGGGCGGCATGGCGATGCATGTGGCCGGCGATTTCCCCGGGCTCGAACTCTCCTTCTGGGCCGTGCGATGACCGCCCCTGATCCGTTCTCGGGGGAGGCCGAGCGCACGGTGATCAAGCCGCGGCCGCGCCAGCCTGCGGGGGCGCCGGCGACGGTTGCGGGCGGTGCGGCTGCGGCGCCGGTGCCGATGGACATGGGTGCGCTGGGGCTGGTCAATCCGCTGGTGTCGGCGGCGGGGCGGTTGCTGGTGCTGATCGGCAAGCTGCGCAACCTGGTGCAGCCGCGCGACGTGGCCACGCTGCGCGCATCGACCGCCGATGCAGTGAACCAGTTCGACGCCGACGCGCGCCGCGCGGGCATCGGCAACGAGTCGGTGCTGGCGGCGCGCTACGTGCTGTGCACGGCGCTCGACGAGGCGGCGGCCAACACGCCTTGGGGTTCGCAGGGCGGGTGGAACAAGCACAGCCTGCTGGTGCAGTTCCACAACGAGGCGTGGGGCGGCGAGAAGGTGTTCCAGCTGCTGGCCAGGCTGGCGCAGGACGTGCCCCGGCACCGCGACCTGCTCGAACTCGTCTACTGCGTGCTCGCGCTCGGCTTCGAGGGGCGCTACCGCGTGCTCGACAACGGCCGCGCGCAGCTGGACAACGTGCGCCAGCGGCTGGCCGACCTGATCGCGAAGGACAGGCCGGCAACCGAGCCGGCGCTGTCCCCGCATTGGCAAGGCGCCGGGGCGGGCAGCGTGCGGCTGCGCGACACGCTGCCCCTGTGGGTCGTGGGCGCGCTGTTCCTGCTGGTGCTGGCGCTGGCCTGGTTCGGCATGCGCCTGTGGGTCAACAACCGGTCCGACCAGACCTATGCCGACGTGTCCTCGCTGCGCGTGCCGCAGCTGCAGATCGCCCCGCCGGCCGCGGTGATCCCGGCGAAGGCGCCGCGGCTGGCGAAGTTCCTCGAAGCCGAGGTCAGGCAGGGCCTGGTGACCGTGACCGACGAAGCCGACCGCAGCACCGTGCGCCTGAGCGGCGACAGCTTCTTCGCCTCGGGCAGCGCCGAGCCGCGGGCGGCCGCGCTGCCGGTGCTGGCGCGCATCGGGGAGGCGCTGGCCGAGGTGCCGGGCGAAGTGCTGATCACCGGCCATTCGGACAACGTGCCGATCCGCTCGATGCGCTACCCATCCAACTGGCACTTGTCCGCCGCGCGTGCCGACGCCGTCAAGGGCGCCTTGTCGAGCCGGGTCGAGCCCGCCCGCATGCGGGCCGAGGGCCGCGCCGACGCCGAGCCCGTCGCGCCCAACGACACGCCGGCCAACCGCGCCCGCAACCGCCGCGTCGAGATCGTGCTGCTGGCCCCGCCCGAGCGGGTGGCCGCGCAGACGCCGGAGCCCAGGCGATGACGAAGAAGCTGCTGCGCGCCGTCTTCCATCCGCTGTTGCTCACGCTGCTGGCGTTGCTGGTGCTGGGCTTGCTGGTGTGGTGGGTCGGACCGCTGATCCGCGTCGGCGAGCATGCGCCGCTGCAGGGCGAACTGGCGCGGGGCGTCACGATCGGCGTCATCGTCGCGCTGGTCGCTCTGCGCGCGCTGTGGCGCAGGCTGCGCACGCGCCGCGCCAGCCGGCAGCTGGGCGACACGCTGATGCAGCCGGCCCCGGCGCGGCCGGAGCAGCCGCACAGCGCCGAGCAGAAGGTGCTCGACGAACGCTTCACCCAGGCGGTGGCCACCCTGCGGCAGATGCGCCTGTCGGCGGCCGGCCGCAAGCCGGGCTGGCGCGACTGGCTGTCGCTGTCGGGCGGCAGCTACCTGTACGACCTGCCTTGGTACGTGTTCATCGGCGCGCCGGGCGCGGGCAAGACCACGGCGCTCATCAACTCGGGCCTGTCGTTCCCGCTGGCCGAGAAGTTCGGGCCCGGCGCCATTCGCGGCGTCGGTGGCACGCGCAACTGCGACTGGTGGTTCACCGACGACGCGGTGCTGATCGACACCGCCGGACGCTACACCACGCAGGACAGCCACCAGGCCGAGGACAAGGGCGCATGGGACGCGTTCCTGGGACTGCTCAAGAAGGTGCGTCCGCGCCGGCCGCTCAACGGCGTGTTCCTCAGCATCAGCGCCGGCGACCTGCTGACGCAGGGCCCGGAGCAGCGCGCCGGCCTGGCGGCTGCGCTGCGCGCGCGCCTGCTCGAGCTCGACGCGCAGCTCGCGACACGGCTTCCGGTGTATGTGCTGGTCACCAAGACCGACCTGCTGTACGGCTTCACCGACTACTTCGACGACCTGGGCAAGGAGCAGCGCGCGCAGGTGTTCGGCTTCACGCTGGGCCTGGCCGAGGGCGAGCAGGTCGCGCAGCAGGGACAGGCGCCGCAGCAGTCGATGGGCGCGGCGTTCGGGCGCGAGTTCGCGTTGCTGCACCGGCGCCTCAACGACGGGCTGATCGCGCGCATGCAGCGCGAGAGCGACGGCGCGCGGCGCGCGGCCATCTTCGGCTTTCCGGCGCAGTTCGGTGCCATCGGCCCGCTGGTGTCGGACCTGCTCGAGCAGGTGTTCACCGCGTCGCGCTTCGCCCGCACGCCATGGGTGCGCGGCGTCTACTTCACCAGCGGCACGCAGGAGGGCAGCCCCATCGATCGCGTCATGGGCGGCATGGCGCGCGGCTTCGGGCTCGAGCGCGCGACGCTGCCGCCGCAGCACGACAACGGGCGCAGCTACTTCATCACGGCGCTGCTGCGGCAGGTGGTGTTCCCCGAGCAGAACCTGGCCGGCGCCGACGTGAAGCTCGAGCGCAGGCGCCACCTGCTGCGCCTCGGCGCGGTCTCGGCGATGGCGCTGCTCACGCTCGGCCTGCTGGCCGCCTGGGGCTGGAGCGGGTGGCGCAACCTGGACTACCTCGCCTCGGTGCAGGCGCGCGTGGCGCCGGCGCGCGAGACGCTGGCGGCGCTACCGCGGACCGCGAGCAACCTGGTGCAGGTGGCGCCGCTCCTGGACGGGCTGCGCGACATCTGGCGCACGCCGGCCAACCGCGACGGCGACCCGCCGCTGGGCATGACGCTGGGCCTGTACCAGGGCGACAAGCTCGAGGCCGCCGCCATGCTGGCGCACCAGCGGGCCCTGAACGAAGCCTTCCTGCCGCAGATCGCCAAGCGCGTCGAGGACCAGTTGCGGCTGGCGCAGAAGGACAACCTCGAGTTCACCTACGAGGCGCTCAAGGCCTACCTGATGCTGCACCAGCCCGAGCATTTCGACGGCGACGCGCTCCGGGCGTGGGTGACGCTGGACTGGTCGCGCAACCTGGACCGCGCCGTCTCCGAGGACCAGCGCCGCATGCTCGAGGACCAGCTCGACCTGCTGATCGCGCAGGGCCCGCCGCGCGCGCCGCTGCAGACCGACGAGGCGCTGGTGCGCAACGTGCGCGCGCTGCTGGCCAGCTACCCGCTGGAGCAGCGCGTGTTCAGCCGGCTCAAGCGCCAGCGCCTGGGCCAGGACGTGGCGCCGTTCACGGTGGCCGGTGCGGCCGGGCCTTCGGCGCCGCTGGTCTTCGAGCGCGTCAGCGGCAAGCCGCTGACCGACGGCGTGCCGGGCCTGTTCACCTTCGACGGCTATCACAAGCGGTTCCAGCGCGAGGTGCTGGTGGTGACCACGCTGCTGTCGCAGGAAGACCCGTGGGTGCTGGGCCAGCAGGGCGGCACCGCCGAGCGATTGCGCGAGGCTGGCGGGCTGGACGCGCTGACCGATCGGGTGCGGCGCCTGTACCTGCAGGAGTACGTGAAGGTGTGGGACGCGTTCCTGGCCGACGTGCGCCTGATCCGCGCGCCGAGCCTGGACAAGAGCATCGAGGAGGCGCGCATCCTATCGGGCGCGGTCTCGCCGCTGGCCGGCTTCCTGCGCGGTGTCGTCAAGGAAACCACGCTGGTCCCGCCGGACAACAAGGACGTCGTCAGCAAGGCCACCGAGACGGTGCGCGGCGCGCGCCAGAGCCTGGAGGCGCTGCTCGGCGCGGCACCCGGCGCCGCCCCGGGCGGCGCGCCGCCCGGCAAGCGCATCGAGAGCATCGTGGACGACCATTTCGAGCCGCTGCGCCGGCTGGTGACGCCGGCCGCGCCCGGCGCGCCGGCCCCGCTGGACGAGGCGCTCAAGCTGTTCAACGAGGTGTACGTCTACCTGACGGCGGTGGACACCGCGGTCAAGGCGCGCAGCTCGCCGCCGCCGGGCGACGTGGCGGGCAAGCTCAAGTCGGACGCGGCGCGCCTGCCCGAGCCGGCGCGTTCCATGATCGAGGACCTGAGCCAGGCCGGCGCGACGCAGGCGAGCGTGGCCGAGCGCGGCAACCTCAACCAGGACCTCAGGCCGGTGACCGAGTTCTGCCAGCGCGCCATCGCCGGGCGCTACCCGTTCGTGCTCAAGTCCCGGCGCGACGTGCTGCCCGAGGACTTCGGCCAGTTCTTCGGTCCCGGTGGGCTCATGGACGAGTTCTTCCAGAAGCGCCTGGCACCGCTGGTGGACACCAGCACCCGGCCGTGGCGCTACAAGCCGGTGGCCGAACGCGCCGGCGTCACCACGCAGGCGCTGGCGCAGTTCGAACGCGCCGCGCGCATCAAGGACATCTTCTTCCGCGGCGGCGGGCGCGGCCCGTCCATGCGGCTGGACTTCCGCCCGATGGAGATGGACGCCGGCATCTCGCAGTTCGTGCTGGACGTGGACGGCCAGTTGGTGAAGTACGCGCACGGCCCGGTGGTGCCGATGGCGGTGCAGTGGCCGGGGCCCAAGGGCAGCAACCAGGTGCGGCTCGAACTGAGCCCGCCGTCCTCGTCCGGGCCTTCGGGTGCCACCACGGACGGGCCATGGGCGCTGTTCCGCCTGCTCGACGACGGCCAGCTCGAAGCAGGCGACGCGCCCGAGAAGTTCTTCATCACCTTCCAGGTCGGCGCGCGGCGCGCCCGCTTCGAGGTGACCACCAACAGCGTGCAGCACCCGATACGCCTGAAGGAGCTGCGCGAATTCACCTGTCCCGAGGGGCTATGACGCAACCCCGGCCCCGCCGCACCGCAGGACCTCGACATGAAGCGTGAACAATCGCCCGCGCGCGTCGAGGCGCATCCGTTGCCCGGCTGGTGGGGCAAGCTGCCGGGCATGGGCGACTTCGCCCACCGGCGGCTGCCGGACGAGTTTCGCCACGCCTGGGACCATTGGCTGCAGGCCGGGCTGCTGCAACTGCGCGCGCGCCACGCCGACTGGACCGGGCGCTACCTGTCGGCGCCGCTGTGGTGCTTCATGCTGGGCGACGGCGTGATCGGCGCCGGCGCCTGGATGGGCGTGCTGATGCCCTCGGTGGACGCCGTCGGCCGCTACTTCCCGTTCACGGTGGCCGACGCCATGGGGCCGGGCCCGGCCAGGCTGCATGGGCCAATGCTGGCGCACGCCCGCCACTGGCTGGAGCGGGCCGCGCAATGCGCCATCGACGGACTGGAGCAGGACCTGGACGCGCTGCGTTTCGACGCGCTGGTGCTGCAGCGCTTCGGCGACGGTGCGGGCACAGGCGCGGCCCCGGGCGAACCGCCATTGCCGGGCGACGCGGCCGATGGCGAGGGCGGCGACGATGGCGCGCAGGACGCGGGCGAGCCGATCGGGCTGGCCCTGCCCGAGTTCGGCCAGTCGCTGTGGTTCACCGATCCGGCGGCGCGCGGCGGCCAGGGCATGAGCACCCTGGGACTGCCGCAGGACGAGCAATTCGACGCGCTGTTCGGCTTTCCGGCCGGCGACGTGGCGGACCAATAGCGGAACCGGTCATGCACGACGGCCCATTCCCGCACGACGAAACGGACGCGACGCGCATCGCCGGCGCGCCGGCCCCGGCGCAGGACGGTGCCGGCCTGCTGCCCGTCGGCAGCCGCCTGGCCGAATTCGAGCTGACCCGCGTGGTCGGGCAGGGCGGCTTCGGCGTGGTCTACGAGGCGTGGGACACCGACCTCGAGCGCGTGGTCGCGATCAAGGAGTACCTGCCGGTGTCGCTGTCCACCCGCCAGGGCGACGGCACGGTGATGCCGCTGTCCGAGCGCACGCGCGAGACGTTCGACCTGGGCATGCGCAGCTTCATCAACGAGGCGCGGCTGCTGGCGCAGTTCGACCACCCCTCGCTGCTGAAGGTGCTGCGCTTCTGGCAGGAAAGGGGCACCGCCTACATGGCGATGCCGTTCTACCGCGGCCAGACCCTGCGCCAGGCGCTGGGCGGGCAGCGCGACGGCGGCGCGGGTGAAGCCTGGCTCATGGACATCCTGGACGGTGTGACGCAGGCGCTGGCCGTCATGCACGCGGCCAACTGCTATCACCGCGACATCGCGCCGGACAACATCATCCTGCTGGAAGATTCGGGCCGTCCTGTGCTGCTCGACTTCGGCGCGGCGCGTCGCGTCATCAGCGACAAGACGCAGGCCATCACGGTCATCCTCAAGCCGGGCTACGCGCCGGTCGAGCAATACGCCGAGATGCCCGACATGGCGCAGGGCGCCTGGACCGACGTCTATGCGCTGGCGGCGGTGATGCACGTGGCCGTGACCGGCCGGCCGCCGCCGCCTTCGGTGGCGCGCATGCTCAACGACAGCTACCTGCCGCTGGCCGCCGACGAAGGACTGCGCACGCGCTACAGCGCGCGCCTGCTGTCGGCGATCGATGCGGGACTGGGCGTGCGTCCGCAGGCGCGCCCGCAGTCCATGGCCGAGCTGCGCGGCCTGCTGGGGCTGGAACCCGGCGACGTGCCGCGCCGCGTGCCGGCGGGCGACGGCGACGACGACCGGACGGTGATCCTGCCCCGCGCAACGCCGGGCGGCGGCCCCGCGGCTGCCCGCGCGCCGGCGGGGCGCGGGCGCACCGCGGCCGCGCTGGCCGTGCTCGCGCTGCTGGGCATCGGCGGCGCGTGGTGGTGGATGCAGCAACGCGGCGACGGCGTGCCGACGGCGAACGGCCCGGCGCCTGTCGCGGCAACGCCCGGCGTCGGCGCGCCAGCGCCGTCGATGCCGGACGCCGCGCCTGCCGGGCCTTCGCCAACCCCTGCGCCAAGCGCGGCGCTGGCGCCGGTGCCCGCGCCGCCCCCGGTCGCGCAAGCCGCGCCGCCCGCCGCACCGGCGCCGGAAGCAGCGCCGCCGCCGCCGGTCGCGCCGCGCGCGGTGACGCCGCTCGAATCGCTGCAGTCGCTCGCGCGCGGTGCCACTGCCGGCTTCGACGTGACGGCGCGGCCGGCCAAGGCGGAGGTGAACATCGGCAAGGACGCGCTGGGGTTCGACCTGCGCAGCAACCGGGCGGGCTTCGTCTACGTGTTCCTGCTGTCCTCGGGCAACGAGTTGTTCCTGCTGTTCCCGAACCTGCTGGACAAGTACAACAGGATCACGCCGAACACCACGCTCACGCTGCCGCGCGCATCCTGGCCCATGAATTCGGGCGGGCCGCCCGGCAGCAACGAGTTCGCCGTGCTGGTGAGCGAGCACGAGCGCGATTTCTCCGGCACCGGCGTCATCACCGACGGTGTCTTTCCGCAGTTTCCGTTGCCCGCCCTGGCGGCGCTGGAGGCCGTGCGCGGCACCGGCCCCGCGCCGCTGCTCGGGCGGGCGGTGTGCGCGCCCGGCACCCCCTGCCGGGATGCCTATGGCGTTGGTCGATTCAAGATCGTCGAGAAGTAATCGTCTGCGCCAGGTGAAGGCCGGCCATGCGGACGACCTTCGGATTCGACAAGGAGGTCTCGCATGAACAGCCTTTCGCCACCGCCGCCGGCCGCCGCTTCCGCCGTCCGGAAGGCGGCGCTGGCCGTGCTGCTCGCCGGCCTGGCCGGGTGCGCCGGCATGCCGCCATCCGGCGCGCCAGCCGCCCCGGACGCCGCCGCCACGCCCGCCGCGGCGCCGGCCCCGGCGACCCCACCGCCGCCGGCCCCGATCAGCCTCGACGACCGCGCGCCCGCGCGCCCGGCTGCGGGCGCCTCGGCCGGCCCGGGCGCCAGCGTGGCCGGACAGTCGCGCACCTTCTCGACCAGCGTGGCCACCTACACCTCGGTCGGCTACGACAAGCTGCCCGGCTGGGTGCAGGACGATTTCTCCCAGACCTGGCCGGCCTTCCTGACCAGCTGCCAGGTGCTCGACCGGCGCGGCGAGGCGTGGCGCAGCATCTGCGGGCGCGCACGCGCGGTCGACAGCCGCAACGACGCGGCCATCCGCAACTTCTTCGAATCCGAGTTCTCCGCCTACCAGATCCGCGACGACGACCGCCGCACCGACGGCGTGGTCACCGGCTACTTCGAACCCGAACTCGCGGGCAGCCGCAACTACGCGCCGCCGTTCATCTACCCGGTGTACGGCCAGCCGCAGGACATGCTGTTCCTGGACGCGCGCAAGATTCCCGCCGGCGCCAGCAGCGTGCCGGCCCGGCTGCAGGGCAACCAGGTGATCCCGCAGGCCGGCCTGTCGACGCGCGACCTGGGCGCCCCCGGCATCTACGTGCTGGAGCTGTCGGACGTGACCCGCGACACGCTCGATCGCAAGGTCCGGCTGCGCGCCGAGGGCCGGCGCCTGCTGCCCTACTACACGCGCCAGGAGATCGAGGCGCGCGGCGCGCCCAACGCCAGGGTGCTGGCCTTCGTGGACAACGCGATGGCGCTGTACGAGATGCAGATCCAGGGCTCGGGCCGCATCCGCCTCAAGGACGGCGAGGTGATCCGCGTCTCGTACGCCGAGCAGAACGGGCAGCCCTTCCGGCCCACGCTGGCGAAGAACGCCAAGGGCAAGAGCAAGACCGCGGTGCGCACCCGCGGCGGTGCGGTCGAGCTGGTGCTGGACGACGATGACGACGATCTCCAGGCCGGCGACACCGACACCGGCAGCGTGCGCGTGCGCGGCTTCACGCTGGCCCGCCCGGCCGTGATGGGCGCGGTGGCGGTGCCGGGCCAGCGCACCACGGCCGCGGCCACCGGCAGCGGCATCCAGGACCCGAGCTACGTCTTCTTCAAGGAAGGCCAGTCCGGAGCCGGCGGTCCGGTCGGGGCGTTCGGCGTGCCGCTGGAGCCGGGGCGCTCGATCGCGGTGGACCCGCGCGCCACGCCGCTGGGCTACCCGGTGTACATCTCCACCCGCGAGCCGGTGGGCAACAAGCCCATGCAGCGCCTGACGGTGGCGCAGGACACCGGCGGCGCCATCCGCGGCGCGGTGCGGGCCGACTATTTCTTCGGCAACGGCACCGAGGCCGCCGCGCAGGCGCGGCGCATGAAGGAGCGCGGCCAGTTGTGGATCCTGCTGCCGCGCGGACTGCCGGTGGCGGCGGCCGCGTCCGGCGGCATCCGCACCCGGGGCGGCGCGGCCGGCGCAAGCCTGCCGCAATGCCTGGTCGAGGAGGAGGACCTGTGCGTCGACGACTGAACACGGCGCCGCGCCGCTGATTCCCATGCAAGACACCCTGTCCCTCGACGAGAGCGGCGAACTGGTCCGCCTCTGGCGGCGCCGGCAGCAGCTGTCGCCCCAAGAGATGGGGCGCATGTACCGCATCGTGGGCGAGGCGCTACGCACCTGCAACCCGCCCGAGCTCAAGGTGCTGGGCGAGGGGCGGCAGGAGCTGGTGGCCCAGTTCATCTACGTGAAGGTGCTGCGGCTGGACGCCGATGCCCAGGACGTGGGCGCCGAGCCGGGCGAGGCCGACGGCGACGGCGGGGCCGGCGAGGGCGCGGGCAGCGCGCCATCCAGTGCCTACGCCCTGTGCGCCTACTTCCGCCGCTACCTGATCGACTGCACCCGCGCCAGCAGCTTCCGGCGGCGGCTGTCGATCGGCGACCAGGTCAGCGAGGCGCAGCTCGAGACGCAGCTGGGCAGCCAGCCTGGCCCGGCGGACGACAGTCTGGCCGAACACGGCCTGTCGGACGAGGCGGTGCAGCAGGCGGCGCGCCGATTCATCGCCGGCCTGGGCGAGCCCGAGCGGCTGCTGCTGTGCGAAGGCTTCGGCCGGGAGATGCCCGGCGGGCTGTCGGGCGTGGCGGCGCGCCATGCGATCGCGTCCTACCACTACCGCGCCGGACGGCTGGGCCTGGTGCACCGGCGCGAGGCGCTGCCGGCCGACTATGCCCGCACCGAACTCGGGGGCTGGATCCAGGGCACGCTGGGCATCGCCATCGAGCCGGACAACATGCCCGCGATCCTGCGGGTCTTCAAAATCCTGGGGGCTGAGGCGTCTTGCGTGTAGCGCCGCATCACCACAGGACCGAGTATGCCCATCGAACTATGGCCTCCGCTTCACCTCATCCGCAGTCAGCTGGAACCGGCCTCGCCGGTGCCGGGCGGCGAGCCGGTGCGGATGGCCGGCGTCGATGCGGACGGCGCGGCGGCGCGCGCGGCCATGCCGGCCGACCTGCTGCTGCCGCTGACCGAGCTGGCGCGCCGGCGCGAGGCGCTGGCCGCGCGGGCGTTCGGCGCGCGCTGGACGCCGGGGCGCCTTGTCGGCGTGCTGCTGGATGGCCGCCTGCTGGGCGTGCTGCTCGACCGCCAGGCGCCCGGCGGCGCGTGGCACGGCTTCATGGCCGCCGGCGAGGCCGACTGGGCCGGTCCGCACGACGTGCTGCTCGAGCCTGCCGATGAACCCTTCGAGCCGCTGTTCGGAATGATCCAGGCCTGGAACCCGGTCACCCTGATGCCCGCGCCGCAATGGCTGGCGCGGGTGCAGGGCGAGGTTTCGGCCACGCGGCTGGCCGCCGTCCGCGCGGTGCACGACGAGCATGCGGCCGGCCACGTGCCGGACATCGCGTGCGAGCCCGGGCGCATCGCCCTGCGCACGACCGGCGGGGGCGCGTTCAGCGTGCTCAGCGGCACCCCGCTCGCCCCGGACGACGAGCGCGGCGCCTACCAGCGGCTCTACCGCGACGCGGCCGCGCGCCTGGTCGCCGCCAGCCGCCGCCTGGCCGGTGCGGACGGCACCGGCGCCGCGCCGGCCCGACATGCCGGCCCGGCCGGTGGCGCGGCGGCCGGGGCCGTCGACCGGACGGCGGATGCGGCGCCGGCCGCGGCGCCACCGCGCGCGGCGGACGACGGGCCCTGGCAACGCCTGCGGCGCTGGCTGGGCGCCGACGGCTGGGTCCGGCCCGCGTTCGCGCTGCTGGCGCTGGTGGTGGTCGTGCAGAACCTCGTGCTGCCCGGCGGCGCAGGCGACGCGGACGACGCGCTGCGCTTTCGCGGCCTGCCCGGAGCGGCGACCGACGCGCCCACCGCCGACCTGGCGCTCAGCTTCCGACCGGACGTGCGCATGGCCGACGCGCAGCGCCTGCTGCAATCGGTGCAGGCCGAGGTGGTGGCCGGGCCGGATGCGCGCGGGACCTGGTACCTGCGCGTGCCCGACGTGACCGCCAGCCGCGCCGCGCTGGCCGCCTCGCCGCTGGTCGGCGCGGTCGGGCCGCCCTGACGCGCCGGAAGGGATTCGCCCATGCACGCGCTGCTGCCACCGCCCCGCTGGATGCAGGCCCTGCTGCTGGGTGCGGCACTGTTGCTGGCCGGCGGCCAGATACAGGCGGCACATGCGGCGCGGCGCGCGCTGCTGGTGGGCGTGTCGGAACTGGCCCACCAGAGCCCTTCGCTGTGGCTGCAGGCGCCGCGCAACGACGTGCTCCTGATGCGCGACGCGCTGCAGCGCCAGGGATTCGCGCCGGGCGAGATCGCCGTGCTGGCCGACGGCATCGACGGCGCCGCGCTGCCGGATTCGCGCGGCATCCACGACGCCCTGGCCGACCTGCTCGCCCGCTCGGGCAGCGGCGACTTCGTGCTGCTGTACTTCTCCGGCCACGGCACGCGCGTGCGCGACCGCGCCAAGGCGTACGCCGAGCCCGACGGCCTGGCCGAGAACTTCCTGGCGCGTGACGCGCTGCTGCCTCCCGGCGGGGGCGACATGCCGCTGGCCGGCGGCCTGCGCGACGTCGACGTCGACGGCTGGATCCGCGCCTTCCTGGCGCGCGGCGTGTTCGTCTGGTCGGTGTTCGACACCTGCGCGGCCACCTCCATGACGCGCGGCGTGCGCGCCCTGCCGTCCGGCCCGGCAGACGCCGACATCGACGACGTCGACGACCCGGTGCGGTTTCGCGGCATCCGCCTCGACCAGCTGGCGCAGGCGCCGGCCGGCACGCCGCTGCCGGCCGACCTGGCGCCGCCGCCCTGGCCGCCGGTGCCGCGGGCGCGCTACGTCGCCTTCTTCGCGTCGGAAAGCCACCAGGTGACGCCCGAACTGCGCCTGCCGCGCGGCGATCGCAGCGCGCGACCGCAGGGACTGCTGACCTGGGCCGTCGCGCAGGCGATGGCGCGGCGGCCGGCCACCTTCCGCGAACTCTTCAACCAGGTGGTCTCGCTGCAGGCCCCGGTGATCGGCGAGCTGGCGCCGCGCTTTCCCACGCGCGAACTGCCGTCGCCGGTGGCCGAGGGCAACCTGGACCTGCCGCTGTACGGCGCCGCGCCGGCGCCGCTGACCACGCGGCCGGCCTGGCCGGCGCGGCGCGCGGGCGGCCAGCTGCTGCTGGCGGCGGGGTTGCTCGATGGCCTGGAGCCCGGCCAGCCGGTGCGGGTGCTGGCCACGCTGGAAGGCGGCGCGCAGCGCAGCGCCACGCTTGCGTTGACGGAGGTCGACCTCGGCACCGCGCAACTGCCGGTGCCGACCGCGCTGGCCGCGCTCGGCGACGACGCGCTGTGGAGCGTGGTGCCGTCGGCCGATTCGCCGTCCGCCCAGTTGCGGGTGGGTGGCGGCGTGGCGCTGCCGGCAGCGATCAGCCTGGCCTGGCCGGCCGCGCTCCGCGCCGCGAGCGCCGGCGAAGCGGCCGACGTGACGCTCGTGCGCACGGCCGACGGCGTGCAGGCCCGCATCGTCTCGCCCGACCTGGCCGCGCTGATCAACGAGCAGGCCGTGCCGCTGGCGGACCAGGACGCGTTGCGCACCTACCTGCAGGCGCTGGCAGAACTCAAGTGGCTCGGCCGCCTGCAGCGGCTCGCGCGGGGCCGGCAGCTCGACGGCTTCGATGCCACCGTCGAGGTCTGGTCCGGCAGCCGGCTGCTGCGCAGCGAGCCGGCCGAGGCCGGCAGCGGCGCGCCACTCGAAGCCGGCGAACGGCTGAGCCTGTCGGTGCGCAACGCCAGCGGCCAGTCGCTGGATCTGGTGGTGGTCGGCATCGATGCCGATGGCGCCATCCGGCAGGTGTATCCGCCGGCCATGAGCGAGACGAATCGCTTCGAGCGCGGCAGCCGCGAGCGGCCGGCCATGCAGCGCTTCGAGCTGCCGTGGCTGGACCCGGCGCGCGGCGGCCGCCTGCTGGTGGTGGCCGCGCCGGCCGCGCCTTTTTCCGCGCCGCGCCTGTTCGGCGCGGCCGCGCCGGATGCGACGCCGCCCGCCGGCATGCGGCTGCGCGGCACACGGCCGGCGGCGCCCGACGCGCGGCGCCAGCTGTACGGCGCGCTGGCCGCATGGCCCGCGGGCGCGCGATGAACGATCCCCACGCACGGAGCACGCCATGAACCTGAACGCGGATGCACAACTGGATGCGGGCGAGGTGCAACGCCTGCTCGACCACATGTCGCAGGAGACCGGCAACGACTACCTGATGCTGATCGAGAGCAAGGGCAGCGCGGTCGAAGGCGAATCCAGCCGCGCCTTCGAGGACGGCAAGCGGCGCATGCAGATCGGCGGCTACAGCTACGTGGCCGCGGTGCAGACCCCGCCGGGCACCGCCAAGGGCCAGGTGCGCATGAGCGCCGTCATGGTCGTGCGCGAATGCGATGCGGCCACGGCCACCATCGCCAGTCTGCTGAAGAACCAGGAGAGCGACCTGAAGGTGCAGATCTCCGTGTTCAAGGCCAGCGGCGACAGCTCCAGCGACCAGCAGCCGATGCTGGAGTTCGTGCTGGAGAACGCGCGCATCACCACGCAGGCGATTCTCACCGGCGGCAATCCGCGCCGGCCTTGCGAGATCATCTGCCTGACGCCGCGCAAGCTGGAGATCCGCTCGGCGCCGCAGCAGCAGACGGGCCTGCGCGGTGCGGTGCGCACCTGCACGTTGACCCAGCCCTAGCAGGCCGCACGGGCGCCGCGCGGACATTGCGCGCGGGGCGTCCCTCCCCTGACATACGCCGCCCGGCAGATGCGCCGCGCCGCGGTCGTGCCTAAGCTTTTGCTCAACAGATCCGCGCTGGCGCGCCGTGCGTTGCGTGCCCATCAACGCCATCGCAAGGACCCGCCATGACCCGCTCCGCAGAGATGCTCCAGGCGGCCGACCCGGCCGGTGCGCTCCAGGCCCTGACCGACGAGATCCGCGCCAGGCCGGCCGACGCGAAGCTGCGCGTGTTCATGGCGCAACTGCTGTGCGTACTCGGCCAGTGGGAGCGCGCAATCAACCAGCTGACCGTGGCCGCCGAGATGGACGCGCTGGCGGTGCCGATGAAGCAGGTCTACGGCGACGCGATCCGCTGCGAGAGCCTGCGCGCCGATGTCTTTGCCGGCCGGCGCACGCCGATGATCTTCGGCGAGCCGGACCCGTGGCTCGCCCTGCTCATCGAATCGCTGCTGCGCCTCGGCGCGGGCGAGCCCGACATGGCCGAGGACCTGCGCGTGCGTGCCTTCGATGCCGCGCCGGCGAGTCCCGGCACCATCGACGGCGAGGCTTTCCAATGGCTGGCCGATGCCGACATGCGCCTGGGCCCGGTGCTGGAGGCGTTCGTCAACGGACGCTACTACTGGGTGCCGTTCGCGCGCCTGGCGCAGGTGCGGCTGGAGCCGCCGGAGGATCTGCGCGACATGGTGTGGCTGCCGGCGCACCTGGTCTTCGAGAACGGCGGCGAGACGCTGGCGCTGATCCCGTCGCGCTACGAAGGCAGCGAGCATGCCGCCGACGGCGCGGTGCAGCTGGCGCGCAAGACCGAGTGGCGCGCGCTGCGCCCCGATGTCTGGGCCGGCCTGGGCCAGCGCATGTGGAGCAGCGACATCGGCGACGAAGGCAGCGAGCACCCGATGCTGCAGGTGCGCGCGATCGACTTCGCGCCGCAGGCCGGGGCGGGGCAGGCGGATGCCTGAGCTGACCGCGCAGGAGCGGCTGCAGCCGTCGCTGCTCGATCGTCTGGTGGACCATGCGCCGGGCGAGACGCGCGAAGGCGACGAGCAGCGCGTGCTGACCCGCCAGGCGCTGCGCGAGGCGGTGCTGCGCGACCTCAGCTGGTTGTTCAACGCCACCGAGATGGGACCGCGCGTCATCGACGAGCGGCGACATCCGCACGCGGCGCGCTCGGTGCTGAACTACGGATTGCCTATGCTGTCCGGCCAGTTCACCTCGTCGGTGCAGCGTGCCAGCATGGAACAGGCACTCAGGAACGCGATCACGCAGTTCGAGCCGCGCATCCTGCCCCGCACCCTCGAAGTGGAACTTCTCATGGAAGGCTCGGCCCTCGAATCGCACAACCGCATCGGGCTGGTCATCCGCGGCATGCTGTGGGCGCAGCCGGTGCCGCTGGAGTTCCTCATGCGCAGCCGCATCGACCTCGAGGAAGGGCGCATCGAGATCGAGGACGGCCGCTGACCGGTTCGCCGGCGCCGCAGGAACGACCATGGATCCCAGGCTGCTGAACCTCTACGAACAGGAGCTTCGCTACTTCCGCGAAAGCGGCGCGGAGTTCGCGCAGGCGTTCCCGAAGATCGCGCATCGACTCGGCATGGAAGGCCAGGAGGTCGCCGACCCGTACGTGGAGCGGCTGATCGAGGCGACCGCATTCCTCTCGGCCCGGGTCGGCCTGAAGCTGGACGCCGAATACCCGCGCTTCACCGGGCACCTGCTGGACATCGTCTATCCGAACTTCCTGGCGCCCACGCCCGCCATGATGGTCGCCGGCCTGGAGCCCGACACCGAGGACGCCAGCCTGGCCACCGGCCCGACCGTGCCACGCGGCAGCGGCCTGCGCGCGCGCCATGCGGCCGGGCTGCACACCTACTGCGAGTTCCGCACCAGCCATGCGGTGCGGCTGTGGCCGGTGCAGGTGCGCCGGGCCCAGTACTTCAGCTACGCGCCCGACCTGCCGCTGGCCCAGCACCCCGCGGGCCGGGACATCCGCGGCGGCCTGCGCATCGCGTTGCATGCCGGTGGCGGGCTGCAGTTCCGGCAGCTGCCGATCGACGAGCTGGTGTTCCATCTCGCGGGCGCCGACGACGTGGCCTGGCAACTGCACGCCTGCCTGCTGGGCAAGCCGCTCGGCGTGATGGTTCAGCCGCTGTCGGCCGCCGGGCAGGCGACCGGGCAGGCCGGCGCGATCCGCCACCTGCCGGCGCAATGCGTGGCGCCGGTGGGCTTCGAGGACGACGAGGCACTCCTGCCGGTGACGGCCACGGGCTTCTCGGGGCATCGCCTGGTGCAGGAGTACTTCGCCTTCGCCCAGCGCTTCCAGTTCGTGCGCATCACCGGCCTGGCCGAGGCGCTGGCGCAGGTGGCCGGCAGCGACGTGGAACTGGTCGTGCTCTTCTCGCGCGGCGATGCCGCGCTGGAAAAGCTGGTGAGCGCGGACAACCTGCGCCTGCACTGCGTGCCGGCGATCAACTTGTTCTCCAGGCGGCTGGACCGCGTGGTGGTCAACGAAGGGGCCAGCCAGTTCCACCTGCTGGCCGATCGCACCCGTCCGCAGGACTTCGAGGTGCACAGCGTGCAGTCGGTGGTGGGCCACGGCAGCCCCGGCAATGGCGACGTGGCCGAGACCACCTTCCTGCCCTTCTATGCCGCCTTCCACGGCGCGCGGCCGGGGCATCCGGCCTACTTCACCACCACGCGCGAGCCGCGCGTGCATTCGCAGCGCCAGCGCAGCGAGGGCCACCGCAGCAGCCACATCGGCTCCGAGCTGTACATGCAGATCGTGGACGCGCAGCAGGCGCCGTACGCCGCCTCGCTGCGCCAGCTGGCGGTGACCGCGCTGGTCACCAACCGCGATCTGCCGCTGCTGATGCCGCTGGGTCAGGGCAACGACTTCGAATGCATGGACTCGCAGCCGGTGCAGCGCGTGCGCGTGCTGCGCGGCCCGTCGCGCCCGGTGTCGCCGGTGGTCAGCCAGGGACTGGGCTGGCGCGTGCTCGACCACCTGGCGCTGAACTACCTTTCGCTGGCCGACAGCACCGCGCAGGAAGGCGCGGCCGCGCTGCGAGAGATGCTGATGCTCTACGCGGCGCACGGCGACGAGGCGCGCCAGTCGCAGGTGCGCGGCCTGTTGTCGGTCAAGTCGCGCCCGGTGGTGCGGCGCCTGCCGCTGCCGGGTCCGATCGCCTTCGGCCGAGGGCTCGAGGTGGCGCTGGAAGTGGACGCGGCCGCCTTTCGCGGCCACAGCGCGTTCCTGTTCGGGGCGGTGCTGGCGCGCTTCCTGGCGCGGCATGTCGAGGTGAACCATTTCGTCGAGACCGCGCTGGTGCTGGCCGGCCGCGGCGAGGTCATGCGCTGGAGGCCGCTGTGCGGAACCCGACCGATCCTGTAGCGCCAGCGGCCGTGCACGACGGCGGCGCGCCGGCGCCGGGCACGCCGCGCGAGCGGGTCGCAGCCTGGCTGCAGGCGCGATGCGCAGCGCCTTGGGCGTACGACTACTTCGCCGTCATGCGCCGCCTCGAGGCGGTGGCCGCGCCGGCGCCGCGCTGGGGCCACGCGCTGCTGCCCGGTGCCGAGCCGGTGCGCGTCGGGCAGGAGGCCTCGCTGTCGTTCGCGCCGTCCAGCCTGAGCGGCTTCGAGCCCGGCGCCACGCCTGCGCCGCGCCTGCGCCAGGCCTTCTTCGGCTACATGGGCCCGAACGGGCCGCTGCCGCTGCACCTGAGCGACTTCATCCGCGAGCGCACCCGCAACCACGGCGACCCCACCTGGCTCGCCTTCCTGGACGGATTCGCGCACCGGTTCTCGCTGTACTTCTACCGGGCCTGGGCCCAGGCCCGGCCGGCGGTGGGCATGGACCGGCCGCAGGAGGACGGCTTCCGGCGCCGGCTGGGCGCGCTGGTGGGCGTGGGCACCGCGGCGCGCTGCGGGCGCGACGAAGTGCCCGACGACGCGCGCCTGTACTTCTCCGGCTGGCTCGGACGCCAGGTGCACAGCACCGAGGCGGTGGAGCGCGTGCTGACCCGCTACTTCGACGTGCCGGTGCGGCTCGAACCCTGGGTCGGCCACTGGATGGCACTGCCGGCGTCCGACCTGACGCGGCTCGGCCGCGGCGGCGCCGCCGGTGCGCTCGGCGCCGGCGCCATGCTCGGAAGCCGGGCCTGGGACCGGCAGCATCGCGTGCGGTTGCACGTGGGGCCGCTGTCGCTGGCCGAGTACCGGCGCTTCCTGCCCACCGGTGCCGCCCGGCCGCAGCTGCAGCGCTGGATGCAGCAGCTGCTGGCCGACGAGCTGTTCTGGGACGCGCAACTGGTGCTGCACAAGGCGCAGGTGCCCGACACCCGCCTGGGGCGGCACCGCGGCAATGCGCCGCGCCTGGGCTGGGTGTCCTGGCTCGGCGCGGGGCCGCGCCGGCGCGACGCGGCCGACGTGCGCATCGACGGGGACGCGCGCTACGCGGCGGCAGCCGCCTGCGCGCCGCCAGTTTCCGCCGCGCCCGACACAGGAGACACGCCATGAGCGAGATCAGCCGCACGGCCCTTTTCGGCAAGCTCAATCCACTGGCCTACAAGGCCATCGAGGGCGCAACCGTGTTCTGCAAGATGCGCGGCAATCCGTACGTCGAGCTGGAGCACTGGTTCGCGCAACTGCTGCAGCTTCCCGATTCCGACCTGAACCGCGTCATCGCGCACTACGGGCTCGACGTGTCGGTGCTGGCGCGCGACCTGACCGCCGCGCTGGACAGGCTGCCGCGCGGGGCCACCGCCATCAGCGACTTCTCGCCGCACATCGAGAACGCCGTCGAGCGCGGCTGGACCTATGCCACCTTGCAGTTCGGCGAAGCGCAGGTGCGCACCGGCTACCTGCTGGTGGGCATGCTCAGGACGCCCAGCCTGCGCAACCCGCTGCTGGCCATCTCCAGGCAGTTCGAGAAGGTCAAGGCCGAGGACCTGGCCGACCACTTCGCCAAGATCTGCGATGCCTCGCCCGAGTCGAGGATGCGGGCGCAGGACGGCACCGGCATGGGCTCGGGCGCGCCTGGAGAAGACGCCGGCGCGATGGCCCCGGCCGCCATGGGCAAGGGCGATGCGCTTAGAAAATTTGCTGTCGACCTCACGGAGAAGGCGAGGAAGGGAGAGATGGATCCGGTGACCGGGCGGGACGAGGAAATCCGCCAGATCGTCGACATCCTGATGCGGCGCCGCCAGAACAACCCGCTGCTGACGGGCGAGGCGGGCGTCGGCAAGACGGCGGTGGTGGAAGGCTTCGCGCAGCGGCTCGCCCGCGGCGATGTGCCGCCGCAGCTCAAGGGCGTGAAGCTGCTCACGCTCGACATCGGCCTGCTGCAGGCCGGCGCCAGCATGAAGGGGGAGTTCGAGCAGCGGCTGCGCCAGGTCATCGACGAGGTACAGGCCTCGGCGCAGCCCATCATTCTTTTCATCGACGAGATCCACACGCTGGTGGGCGCGGGCGGCGCCGCCGGCACCGGCGACGCGGCCAACCTGCTCAAGCCCGCACTGGCGCGCGGCAACCTGCGCACCGTCGGCGCCACCACCTGGGCCGAATACAAGAAGTACATCGAGAAGGACCCTGCGCTGACGCGTCGGTTCCAGGTGGTGCAGGTGCCCGAGCCGGACGAGCGCAAGGCCATCGGCATGTTGCGCGGCGTCGCCGGCATGCTCGAGAAGCACCACCGCGTGCAGCTGCTGGACGAGGCGATCGAGGCGGCGGTGAAGCTGAGCCATCGCTACATTCCGGCGCGGCAACTGCCGGACAAGGCGGTGAGCCTGCTCGACACCGCCTGCGCCCGGGTGGCCGTGAGCCAGCATGCCATGCCGCCGGAGGTGGAAGACTGCCAGCGCCGCATCGAGGCGCTGACGGTCGAGCGCGAGATCATCGGGCGCGAAGGCGCCATCGGCATCGACGTGGCCGCGCGTTCCGGCGAGGTCGAGGCGGCGCTGGCCCAGGCGCGCGCCGAGCTGGAAAGGCTCGACGCGCGGTGGAAGGAAGAAAAGGAACTGGTCGACCGCCTGCTGGCCCTGCGCGCCAGGCTGCGCGACGGCAACAAGCCGGTGGACGCGCCGCAGCCCGAGCCCGCCGCTTCCGCCGAGGGCGGCGCCGCCGCGCCGGGCGATGCCGCGTCCGTGGCCGACGCGCCGGAGCCGGACCGTGCCGCGCTGCTGGACGAGCTGCACGCGCTGCAGCAGCGCATCGGTGCGGTGCAGGGCGAGTCGCCGCTGATCCTGCCGTCGGTCGACGCGCAGGCCGTGTCCTCGGTGGTAGCCGACTGGACCGGCATTCCGGTCGGGCGCATGCAGCGCAACGAGATCGACACCGTGCTGAACCTGCCGCGGCTGCTGGCGCAGCGCGTGATCGGCCAGGACCACGCGATGGAGATGATCGCCAGGCGCATCCAGACCTCGCGCGCCGGCCTGGACAACCCGGGCAAGCCGATCGGCGTGTTCATGCTCGCCGGCACTTCCGGCGTGGGCAAGACCGAGACCGCGATCGCGCTGGCCGAGGCGCTGTACGGCGGCGAGCAGAACATGATCGTCATCAACATGAGCGAGTACCAGGAGGCGCACACGGTCTCCTCGCTCAAGGGTGCGCCGCCGGGCTACGTCGGCTACGGCGAAGGCGGCGTGCTGACCGAGGCGGTGCGCCGCCGTCCGTACAGCGTGGTGCTGCTCGACGAGGTGGAGAAGGCCCATCCGGACGTGCACGAGCTGTTCTTCCAGGTGTTCGACAAGGGCTTCATGGAAGACGGCGAGGGCCGCAGCATCGACTTCAAGAACACGCTGATCCTGCTGACCACCAATGCCGGCACCGACCTGATCGCCAGCATGTGCAGGGACCCGGAGCTGATGCCCGAGCCCGAGGGCATGGCCAAGGCGCTGCGCGAGCCGCTGTTGAAGATATTTCCGCCAGCGCTGCTGGGCCGGCTGGTGACCATTCCCTACTACCCGCTGTCGGACGACATGCTCGGCCGGATCGTGGTGCTGCAGCTCGAGCGCATCAGGAAGCGCGTGCAGGCGCGCTACCAGATCCCCCTCGACTACGGGGACGACGTCGTCAAGCTGGTGGTCAGCCGCTGCACCGAGAGCGAATCGGGCGGCCGCATGATCGACGCGATCCTGACCAACACGATGCTGCCGGACATCAGCCGCGAGTTCCTGGGCCGGATGATGGCCGGCACACCGATCGGCGGCGTGCGGGTGTCGGCCGAGAACGGCGCCTTCGCCTACCACTTCGCCTGACCGCGCAGGAGCGTCGCCATGGCTGCCGGATCCGAGTTCCACCCGCCCAACCTCGAGCCGTCTCCCGCGGCGCCGGTGCGCCTCGGGCTGCCCGAGGCCATGGGCCTGGCGCTCGGCCTGCACCAGGCCGGCCGGCTCGACGATGCGCAGGTCCTGTACCAGCGCGTGCTGGCGGCCGAGCCCGAGCATGCGGACGCGCTGCACTTCATGGGCGTGCTGACGCACCAGCGCGGCCGCAGCGACGAGGCGGCCACGCTGATCCGCCGCTCCATCGCCCACCAGCCCGGCATCGCCGACTGGCACAACAACCTGGGCAACGTGCTGCTGGAGTCCGGCCGCGTCGACGAGGCGGGCGCGGCCTATGAAGAGGCGGCCCGCCTGGCGCCCGAACGCGCCGACGTGCACAACAACCTGGGCGTCCTGCGGCGCGAGCAGAAGCGCCCGGAGGAATCCGAGGCGGCCTACCGCCGCGCGATCGCGCTGGACCCGTCGTTCGTCGACGCCCACACCAACCTGGGCAACCTGCTGCACAGCCTGCACCGCAACGAGGCGGCGCTGATCAGCTATTGCGAGGCGCTGGCCCTGCGGCCGCAGAACGTGCGCGCGCGGCAGGCGCTGGGCATGGCGTACTACACGCTGGGCCGCTTCGAGGAAGCCACCCGCGTCTACGCCGACTGGCTGCGCGACGAGCCCGAAAGCCCGCAGGCGCGGCATCACCTGGCGGCATGCTCCGGCCGCGACGTGCCTGCGCGGGCCGCCGACGACTACGTGGCCGAAGTGTTCGACGGCTTTGCCGGCAGCTTCGACGCCAAGCTGGCGCACCTGCACTACCGCGCGCCGCAACTGCTGGAGCAGGAGGTGCGCCGGCGCCTGGGCCCGCCGCGCGCGGCCCTGGCGGTGCTCGACGCCGGCTGCGGCACCGGGTTGTGCGGCCCGCTCCTGCGGCCGTGGGCGCGCCGGCTGCAAGGGGTCGACCTGTCGGCCGGGATGCTTGCCAGGGCCGAGCCGCGCGGCGTGTACGACGGCCTGGAAAAGGCCGAGCTGACCGCCTGGATCGCCGCCGCCACCGCCGGCAGCTACGACCTGATCGTCTCGGCCGACACGCTGTGCTACTTCGGCGACCTGGCCGAGGTCTGCCGCGCCTGCGCCTCGGCCCTGACGCCCGGCGGCTGGCTGATGTTCACCGTCGAGGCGCTCGACGACGATGCCGCCGAGCCGGTGCGGCTCAATCCGCACGGGCGCTACGGCCACCGTGCCGACTACCTGCGCCAGGTGCTGGCGGGCGCCGGCCTGGGCGCAACCGAAGTGCAGGCGGCGCACCTGCGCACCGAGGGCGGACGGCCGGTGGCCGGCTGGCTGGTGTCGGCCTGCAAAGCCGGCGAGGCTGGATCGTCTTGAGCATGGATTCCAACTGACGCCGACGGGCAGGAGCAAGGCAGACGCATGGCCGACAAGCACTTCAGCATCCAGGGCGATTCGCCGGTCGTTGGCGACCTGATGTTCTGGTGCATCGTCGGCCAGGAGTCGTTGTCGCGGCCGGCGCACTACGAGCTGACCGTGCTGTCCGAGCGCGACGACATCGAGGCCAGGGACGTACTGGGCCACGCCTTCGACGTGGTGATCGGCTTCGCGGATGCCGACGACGCCCGGCACGAGCGCCATTGCCAGGGCCACGCCGTGCGTTTCATGCGGCGCGGGCCCGCGGGGCGCTACTTCGAGTACCGCCTGACCCTGCGCAGCTGGTTCTGGCTGCTCGACAAGCGCATCAACTCGCGCATCCTGCAGGACAAGGCGGCAATGGACATCCTCGACGCGGTGGTGGACGGCAGCCCGGTCAAGCGCTTCAAGAAGGTCAAGGCCAGCCTGATCGGCAAGCATGAGCCGCGCCGCTACAGCGTTCAGCACCAGGAGAGCGACTACCGCTACCTGTCGCGCCTGCTGGAGGACGAGGGCATCTACTACTGGTTCGACGCGCACGACGCGCCGGGCACCATGAAGGTGGCCGACGACAGCGCGGTGGCGCACGAGAAGCTGCCCGTCGCCGACACGCTGGACTACATCCCGTTCGGCAGCACGGAGGCGCGCTTCGCCGAGATCTCGCGCTGGGTGGACTCGCACCGGCTGCATTCGGGCAGGTTCGCCTCGCGCGACAGCGACTTCAAGGCCATCAGGAAGACGCTCGACGGCGACAAGGACGACCCCGATTCGCACGAGCTGGCCGACCTGGAGGTGTTCGAATATCCCGGCGGCTACTTTCGCAACGACGACACGGCGGACGCGGCGAAGGTCCGCATGGAGGAGCTGGCCGCGCGCCGCCACCTGAGCTGGGCCCTGACGCCCTGGCCGGACGTGGCGGTGGGCGGCACCTTCACCTTCCACGGCCACCCCATGGGCGACAAGGACGCCGACTTCCTGGTCGCCGGCTGCAGCTTCGTGCTGGTGCACGAGGGCTACGAGGGCATGGGCGAGCACGACACGAACGTGCAGCGCCAGGGCCGGGTGCTGCTGGAGATGATGAAGGAAGACCCGCTCAACGCGGACTGGCAGGGGCAGCTGCGCGACATCGTCTACGGCACGCCCGACCTGGTCGCGCCGATGCGCGGCGTCGGCACCTTCCTGGTCACCGTGCTGCCGGCGCAGGCGCCCTTCCGGCCGCCGCGGGTGACGCCGCGCACAACCATGCCGGGGCCGCAGAGCGCGATCGTGGTCGGGCCGGCCGGCGAGGAGATCCATGCCGACGACTTCGGCCGCGTCAAGGTGCACTTCCACTGGGACCGCTACGACGAGCGCAACGAGAAGTCCACCTGCTGGGTGCGCGTGTCGCAGCCCTGGGCCGGCAAGGGCTGGGGCGGCTACTTCATCCCGCGCATCGGGCAGGAGGTGATCGTCGACTTTCTCAACGGCGACCCGGACCGGCCGGTCATCGTCGGGCGCGTCTACAACGACGACCAGCCCAAGCCGTTCGACAGCCACACGCAAAGCGGCTTTCGCACCCGCTCGACGCCCGGCGGCAGCGCGGCCAACTGCAACGAGTTGCGCTTCGACGACAAGAAGGGCAGCGAGCAGGTCTACCTGCACGCCGAGAAGAACCAGGACATCTCGGTGGAGAACGACGAGACGCACACAGTGGGGCACGACCGCGCCAAGACCATCGACAACGACGAGACCACGCTCGTCAAGCACGACCGCACCGAGACGGTGGGCAACAACGAGACCATCACCGTGGGCGTGGACCGCACCGAAAGCGTGGGCAGCAACGAGACCATCTCCATCGGCGCGAACCGCACCGAGAGCGTGGGCAGCAACGAGACCATTTCCATCGGCGCCAACCGCAGCGAGAACGTGGCGGCCAACGAGACCATCGGCATCGGCGCCAACCGCAGCATCACCGTGGGCGCCAGCGAGACGGCGACGGTGGCGCTGCAGCGCACCCACACGGTGGGCGTGAACGAGACCATCACGGTGGGCGCGGCGCAGGAGGTGACGGTGGGCGCCATGCAGGCCATCACCGTCGGCGCGAACCAGACCACCAGCGTGGGGATCAACCGCTCCGTGTCGGTCGGCTCGAACCTGTCGACCGACGTGGGCAGCGACGAGTCGCGCAGCGTCGGCGGCGGGCGCACCACGAGTGTCGGCAAGGACGACGAACTCACGGTGGCGAAGAACCTGAAGATCAGCGCCGGCGACTCGATCTCCATCGTCACCGGCAGCGCCAGCATCACGATGAAGAAGGACGGGACCATCGTGATCAAGGGCAAGGACATCACGATCGACGGCTCCGGGAAGATCAACGCGAAGGCCGGCGGCGACATCGTGATGAAGGGATCGAAGATCCTGCAGAACTGAAGCGAAAGGGCGAGCGATGAGTGGCAGAGACGCGTGTTTCGAACAGGGACTTGCGCACACGCCGGCGCCGATGCCGGCCCCGATGTGCATCGGCCGCCTGCTGGCGATCGGCGACGAGGGGCGCACGCCGCTCGTGGTCTTCGAGGGACAGGCCGGCAGCGCCGCGCTGCCGGCGCGCAGCACCGTCGACCTGCGCGCCGAGCACGTCGGCGCGCAGGTGCTGCTGGCCTTCGCCGGCGAAGGCCGGTGCCCGGTGGTGACCGGCGTGCTGCGCGACAGCTTGCCGGCCTGGCCGGCGGCCGAGTTGCCGCCGGCGGTGAGCGTGGATGCGGACGGCCAGCGCCTGCTGGTCAGCGCCGGCGAGCAGCTGGTGCTGCGCTGCGGCAAGGCCAGCATCACGCTCACCCGCGCCGGCAAGGTGCTGATACAGGGCAGCTACGTGCTCAGCCGCTCGAGCGGGACGCACCGCATCAAGGGCGGCTCGGTCCAGATCAACTGAGCAGGCCGCCGGCGCAGGACCCGCATCGACATGGAAATCGTCAACGCAAGCGGCCACACCGTGGGCTACACGCAGGGCGTGGAGCCCAGCGGGCGCGAGTGGCTGGTGGTCGTGGCCAAGGGCACTTTCAGCCTGCCGGCGCCGGACGATCCGGCGGGTGCGCTCGCGCCGCGCCATCCGATGCAGGTGCCGCTGGTGACCGCCGATACCTTCACCGGCGAGCCCGGCTTCTCGGCGCCCCGGCTGGAGGTCGACTTCGCGCTGCGCAAGCCGCGCTGCGACATCCTGCTCAACGGCAGCGCCCATGCGCCCGATGGCGAGCCGGTCGAGCGGGTGCTGGTCGGCGCGCGCGTGACGGCCGGGGCGCAGTCTTGGCAGAAGTCCATGGCGGTCGTCGGGCCGCGGCACTGGTCCAGCGGCCTGGGCGGCATACGCGCGAGTCCGCCGCAGTCCTTCGTGCGTCAGCCGATCTCCTACGACGTGGCCTTCGGCGGCCTGGACCAGCGCCATGAAGACCCGGCCGAGCATGCCGCGTACCGGCGCAATCCCGTCGGGCGCGGCTGGCACCGGCACCTGCAGGGGCGCTACGTGGACGGCGCGCCGCTGCCCCTGACCGAGCAGGTGGACGCGCCGGTGAGCGCGCCGGACGGCGACCACGTGCCGATGGCCTATGGCCCCGTCGGGCGCGGATGGTCGTCGCGCCTGCCCTACGCGGGCACGTACGACCAGGACTGGATCGACAACACGTTCCCTTTCCTGCCGGCCGACTTCCAGGACGCCTACTACCAGGCGGCGCCGATGGACCAGCAGATCGCGCACCCCATCGACGCGGCATCGCTCGAGGTCACGCTGGTACACCTGACCGGGCAGCCGCACGTGCGCTTCCGGCTGCCGTGCCAGGGGCTGCCGGTGTCGTTCTTCCGCCGCCGCGGCGGTCACGAGCAGGTGACGGCGGTGATGGACACGCTGGTCATCGATACCGATGCGCACTGGGCCACCGTCACCTGGCGTGCCGCGCTGCCCCTGCGCAAGAGCATGCTGGAGATCAGCAACGTGCTGGTGGGCACCATGTCCCAGGGCTGGTGGCGCGCCCGCGCGCTGGGCAAGACCTGGCATCCGTCGCTGGGCGCGCTGGTGCGCAATCGCGGCGCGGAGGATGCGGCATGAATGCGCTGGCCGTGCAGCGTGTCGGCCTGGTCACGGGCGTGGGCCTCGACGCCGCGTCCACCTGCGCAGCCATTCGCGGGGCGATCGACAATTTCCAGGAGACGCGCTTTCGCGACCACGGCGGCGAATGGCTCATGGGCTGCGAGGTGCCGTGGCCGGGCAAGCCGCTGCGTGGCGAGCAGCGACTGCTGGCCATGGCCGCACGCGCGGCGCGCGAATGCCTGGACGGCTGGCAATGCGCCGATTGCGCCGCCGTGCCGCTCCTGCTGTGCCTGGCCGAAGGCGGGCGCCCGGGGCGCGCGGTGCGCGACGACGGCGCCTTCCTGCTGGCGCTCGAGCAGGCGCTCGGGTGCCGCTTTCATCCCAGCTCGTCGATCATCGCCGGCGGGCGGGTGTCGGCCGCCGTGGCGCTGCTGCACGCGCGCCGCTGGCTGGCCGAAGGCGTGGCCGAGCGGGTGCTGGTGGTGGCGGTGGATTCGCTGCTGGCGGCCGCCACGCTGGCCGACGCCGAGGCGCGCGACCGGCTCCTGTCGAGCGAGAACTCCGACGGGTTCATCGCCGGCGAGGCGGCCGCGGCGCTGCTGCTGGCGCCGCTCGACGCCGACGCCGACGCCGACGCCGGCCAGCTGGCCTGCCACGGGCTGGGCTTCGCGGTCGAGCCGGCGCACATCGACTCGGGCCAGCCGCTGCGGGCCGACGGCCTGACCCGCGCCATCAAGGACGCGCTGCAAGACGCGGGCTGGGGCGAAAGCGTGTTGCAGTTCAAGATCGTCGATGCCTCGGGTGGGCAGTACCCCTTCAAGGAGTCGGCGCTGGCGTTCTCGCGCATCGACCGGACCAAGCGCACCGAGTTCGACATCTGGCATCCGGCCGACTGCATCGGCGAGGTGGGCGCGCCGATCGGGCTGGTGATGCTGGCCGTGCTCAAGGCCGCATGCGAGAAGGCCTATTCGCGCGGCCAGCGGATGCTGGCCCACCTGGGCAACGACGACGGTCGGCGCGCCGCGATGGTGCTGGCCTGGCACCCGGCGCGCGCCGGGCAGGGCGGTTGAGATGGCCAACCAGGTGTTCGCCAACGGCCGCGAACTCGCCTGCAAGGCCGGCGCGGGAAAGACCATCTGCGCCCTGCCCGACGTGTGCATGACGCCGCCCGAGAACCCCGCCACCCCGCCCGGCGTGCCGGTGCCCTATCCCAACACCGGCCTGGCCTCGGACACTACCGACGGCAGCCGCTCGGTGCAGATCTCGGGCAAGGAGGTCATGCTCAAGAACAAGTCGTACTTCAAGACGTCGAGCGGGGACGAGGCCGGCTGCGCGGCCAAGAAGGGCGTCGTCTCGAGCAAGAACAAGGGCAAGGTCTATTTCATCGACTGGTCGATGGACGTGAAGCTCGAGGGCGAGAACGCGGTGCGCCATCTCGACAAGACCACCAACAACCACGGCAGCCCCACGGCCAACGAGGCGGTGCCCTGGCCATTCGTCGACTCGATGGACGACGCCGAGATCAAGGCGTTGTGCGACAAGGACAAGGCGCAGGAGAAGGCCGCGTGCGCGGACTACAAGCCGCACAAGGCGGATGGCAAGGACGTGTGCGCCCAGACCGGCCTGGATGGCGACTTCGCCTCCATCAAGGGCGACCTGCCCGGCGCAGCCAAGAAGGCCAGCGAGAACCCTTGCCTGGCGGCGCGGCGCTGCCGGCTGGTGCCCTACAAGGCGTCGCCCGAGGTGGCCGACGGAATCGGCGGCTGCTGCCCCGCGCAGACGGGCGACCACATCGTGCCCAAGAGTTCGTTCTTCAAGGACAAGTTCGGCGGCACGCCCATCGGCGGCTGGACCTACAGCATGAACAAGGCCCCGTGCATGTGTACCGAGGGCGGCAGCTGCTCGGGCACGCACGGCCTGCGGCACACGCACCACAAGACCACGTCGGCGGTGGCCCACGGCAAGCCGGTGCCGTTCGAGACCGAGGTCAAGCATTGCGCCAAGGGTGCCAAGGCGGTGGCGCCCCAATGCAACGAGGAGTGCCTGGCGGCGCAGCTGCGCGAGGGGCACAAGGACATGGGCGATCCGGCCACGGACATCAAGCACTCGTCCACCGGCAAGCCCGACATCACGCACTACGACTCGCTCAAGCAGACGATCGACCAGACCGCCGGCAAGCTGGGCCACCCACTTCCATTTCCCTGAGCAGGAGGATCCATGTCATGAGCAAGCGTGTGGCGGACGAGCGCGAATTCGTGCGGGGCGCGGCGTACATGGGCGAGCTGGTCTACGTGATCACCAAGGTCAAGTCGCTGCGCGAGCAGGACATTGCCCACACCAGCCTGGTCGGCGTGTACAAGGGCGCGTGGGGCGACGCGTTCAACACCACCTGGGACTCCACCGCCCTGGCCTTCGCCAGGCGCGCGCCCGAAAAGGCGGTGCTGATCGGCGAGGACGGCGAAGTGGCCACCTACGGCAAGGGCCAGCGCACGGACGAGTCGATCCGGCCCGCGCCGGTGATGATCCGCAATGCCCGCACCATCGAGGGCGACGTCTACGCCTGCGGCGCCAAGCGGCAGGTGTATCGCCGCACCGGCGAGCACCAGTGGTTGGACATCAGCGCGCCGCGCGCCGCGCAGACCGAGGCGCTGGGTTTCGAGGCGATCGACGGGTATGGCCACGACGACATCTACGCCGCCGGATGGGCCGGCGAGATATGGCACTACGACGGCCAGGCCTGGCGCTCGTGCGACAGCCCCACCAACGTGATCCTCACGGCCGTGTGCTGCGCCGGCGACGGCGTCGTGTACGCGGCCGGCCAGGGCGGCGTGATGGTGCGCGGCCGGGGCGACGCCTGGGAGACCATCGCCTGGGAGGACGAGGTGACGATCGACATGTGGGACCTGTGCTGGTTCCAGGACACGCTCTACGTCGCCGGCAGCACCGCGCTGTTCACGCTCGCGCAGGACCGCCTGGTGCCGGTGGACATGGGCGGCATCGGGCCGGTGAGCTGCTTCAGCCTGTCGACCGCGCAGGGCGTGCTGTGGTCGGTGGGCAAGGCCAACGTGGTGGCCTTCGACGGCGCGACCTGGCAGCGCTTCGACTGAGACGGCGCGCAATGAACACGCCGGACCCGATCACCGCCGACCCGCCGCATGCCTTGCCGCTGGTGGTGGGGCGCCACGTGGAGGAAGCGGCGTTGCTGTGCGTGCAGCGGCTGTTCCTGGTGCGCGCCGCACACGTGCGGCTGCACCAGCTGCGGCGCCTGGACGACCGGCTGGCAGCGCACCTCGACGGCCTGTCGGTGGCCGGGCCGGCCGGTGCCGCGCTGGCGCAGCGCGCACTCGCGGACGCCGGGCGCGGCGAGATGTTCGCGGCGGTCGCGCTGTCGCTCGAGCGCCGCGACGGCCGGGCGCTGGACGGCCTGCTGGCCGTCGCCGAGGCGCTGCCGCAGACGCAGGAGGCGGTGGTGTGGGCGCTGGGCTGGGCGTCTGCCGCCTCGCTGCGCGGCGTCACGCGCGACCTGCTCGCATCCGCGTCGGCGTTCCATCGCCGCCTCGGCCTGGCGGCTTGCGCCATGCACCGGGTGGACCCGGGCGCCTTCCTGCCGCCGGCGCTGGAGGACGACGACGAGGCGCTGTGCATGCAGGCGCTGCGCAGCGCCGGCGAGGGCGGGCGCACCGACCTGCTGCCGGCCTGCCTGGCGCGGATGCGCCAGGGCGGTGTGCCCACGCGGTATGCGGCAGCCCGCGCCGCGCTGCTGCTCGGCGAGCACGGGCCGGCCGCGCAGGTGCTCGGCGAGCTGGTCGCCGGGCCGGCGCTGCTCGGCCAGCCGGAGCGCTCGGCCGCCCTGCAACTGGCCTTGCGCGTCCTGCCGGCGCGACAGGCCGCGCCGGTGCTGCAGGCCGTGCGCGACAGCCCGGGCGGGCTGGCCGAGGCGGTGCGCGCCGTGGGACACCTGGGCGATCCGCACTTCGCGCCCTGGCTGATCGAGCGGATGGACGACCCCGCGCTGGCCCGTGCGGCGGGCGAGGGCTTCTCGCTGCTCACCGGCGCGGATCTGGCGGCGCTGGACCTGGAAGGCCCGCAGCCGCAGGGCTTCGAGGGCGGGCCGGACGACGACCCCGAAGACGACGCGATCGATTCCGATGCAGACGACGGCCTGCCCTGGCCCGCGCCCGCTCGCGTGCATGCCTGGTGGCAGGCGCATGCGGCGGGCTTCGTGCCGGGCGGGCGCTATTTCATGGGCGCGCAGCCGTCGGCCGGGCATGCCGCGCGGGTGCTGCGCGAGGCCGCCCAGCGCCAGCGCATCGCCGCTGCCGAATGGCTGTGCCTGCTGCGGCCCGGCACGCCCTTGTTCAACACGGCAGCTCCCGCGTGGCGCCAGCAGCGCTGGCTGGACGCGATGGACGGCCCCGCCTGAGCGCGACGCATGCAGGCCCGCCACATCCTGACCATCGTCGCTGCCGCATTCCTTGCCGCGGCGCTGGTGCGGCTGGTGCGCGACGGCGGGCGCCTCGGCCCGGCCAGCCGAACCTGGCTGCTGGTGGCGCTGGTCTTCGGCGGCATCTCGGCATGGCTGTGGCGGACCCACGGAGGAACCTTGCAATGATCCGCATCTCAGTGCGATCCCACCAGGGCGCGCCGGTGGCGCGGCCCCCCGCCGCGCAGTTCGGGCCGCAGGGCGGCACCATCGGCCGGGCTGCGCACAACACGCTGGTGCTCGACGATCCGGACCGCACCGTCTCGCGCGTGCATGCGCAGGTGCAGTACCGCGATGGCCGGCACTTCATCGTCGATCGCGGCAGCAATGCGCTGTCGTGCGACGGCCGGCCGCTGGGTGCCGGCAACGAGGCCGAGCTGCAGCCGGGCATGCAGCTGCTGATCGGCGGCTTCGAGCTTGGCGTGGAGTCGCTGGCCACGGTCACCGGCGTGGACGACCCGGCCGCAGCCCCGGCCCGGCCGCGCGACGACGATCCCTTCGCCGACCTGCTGGCGGGGCTGGATGGCGGCAGCGCGGCGCCGACGCCCACGCCCACGCCGGCGACAGCGAAGCCGGCCGACGATGGCCTGTTCCCCGACCCGATGGCCACGCCATCCGGAGGCGGCCGTGCCCAGCGCGCCGCGGCAGCCCCGTCCAGTGCCGATGATCCGTTCGCCGACCTGCTGGGCAGCGACACCGCGGCGCCGCAGCCGGGCGCCATCGAAGACTTCTCCGACCTCGGCCTGCGGGCGCCGGACGCGGCCGCCGGCATCGACCACCTGTTCGGCGGCGCGCCCAGGCCGGGGGAAGACCCGCTCGCGCTCTCGCCGCTGGCCGATCCGCTGCGGCGGCCCAACACCGCCGGCAACAAGGATCCGCTGGCGGCCTTGGCCGGCGGCCCGGCCCGCGCCGCGCCGGCGCCGAAGGCGGACCACCTGCCGGTCGAGCGCTTCGGGTTCGACGTGCCCAGGGCGGTCGTGCCCGCGGCGCCGTCGGCCGATGCGCCGTTCGCCGATCTGCTGCCGGCGGCGCCGGTGTCCGCGCCAGCCGTCGCTCCTGTCGCCGCGCCGGCGGCGCCGGTCGCGGCACGCGAGGCGGTGCCTGCGCCGGCCGCCGGCGGCGCGGTGGACGACGCCGCGCTGCTCGCCGCCCTCGTGCGCGGGCTGGCCAGCACGCACCAGATGCCGCAACGGCTCACGCCCGAACTGATGGAGCGCATCGGCGTGCTGCTGCGCACCGCCACCGAGGGCACGCTGCAGATGCTGCTGGCCCGCCAGGAAGTGAAGAAGGGCGTGCATGCCGAAGTGACCATGATCGCCGCGCAGGCCAACAACCCGCTCAAGTTCTCGCCGACCGCCGAGGTGGCGCTGGGCCATCTGCTGGGGCCCGGCATGCGCGGCTTCATGGGCGCGGAAGAGGCCATGCGCGATGCCTATGACGATCTGCGCGCGCACGAGTTCGGCGTGATGGTGGGCATGCGCGCCGCCCTCGCGCACGTGCTGGCGCGCTTCACCCCGGAGGAGCTGGAGAAGAAGATCGCCGCCAGGAGCGCGCTGGATTCGCTTTTCACCGCCAATCGCAAGGCCAGGCTGTGGGACCAGTTCGTCGCGCTCTACGGCGCCATCGCGTCGGAGGCGGAGGACGACTTCCACAGCCTGTTCGGCAAGGCCTTCGTACAGGCCTACGAGGAACAGATGAAGCGACTGAAGTCGGGCGGCGGCTGATCCGCCCGCGCAAGGCCAGAGGAGAGCGCAGTGGACTTCGACATCGAGATCGTGACGCTCTCCAGGACGGGGGGACGCAGCTACAACGAGGACGCGTTCGGCCACTGGAACGACGGGCAGCACGTGGTCTGCGTGGTGGCCGATGGCGCCGGCGGCCATGGCGGCGGCGACGTGGCCTCGCAGGTGGTGCGGGCCAGCGTGCTGGGCGGGTTCGCCGAGCGACCCGGGGTGGATGCGCAGCTGCTGCGCGAGTTGGTCGAACGGGCCAACCTCGACGTCGTGGCGCGCCAGTCGGAGGGCGGCAGGCTGGCCGGCATGCGCTCGACCGTGGTGCTGGCGGCGATCGACCTGCCCACGCAGCGTGTCGCCTTTGCCCACTGCGGCGACAGCCGGGCGTACCTGTTCCGCGGCGGCCGGCTGCTGCTGCGGACCGTGGACCACAGCCTGGTGCAGCAGATGGTGACTGGCGGCATGCTCGACGAGGAGGGCGCCCGCAGCCATCCGCAGCGCAACATGCTGCTGTCGGCGCTCGGGTCGGTCGAGGTGGCGCCGGACATCACCGTGTCGCCGCCGCTTCCCTTGCAGGTGGGCGACGTGCTGCTGCTGTGCACCGACGGACTGTGGGAGCCGCTGGACGACGACTGCCTGACGGAGCTGCTGGCCGCCTCGCGCGACGCTGGCGGCTGGGTGGCGCAGCTCGATGCGCAGGTGCGCGCGCGGGCGAAGCCGGGCCACGACAACTACACGGCGCTGGTGCTGTGGGCGCGCGAGGACGACGAGACCACGCGCCTGCTGCCCTAGCCTGGCGCTTCGGACCGGCGCGGATGCACGCGCCGGTTCAGCAGCACCGAGGCCGCCAGGCCCGCCGCACCGATGACCAGCGCCGCCAGCGCGGCCGCGTCATGCCCGGCGCGCGCGATGATGAAGGCGAAGATCATCGGCGAGGCGGCCGCCAGCCACAGGGCGGGCCTGAGCACCTTGCCGACCGTGCGGCCATAGGTGCCGGCGTCGAAGATCACAAGCGGGATGGCGCCGCGCGTGATGGTGGCCAGGCCGTTGCCGGCGCCGTAGAGAAAAGCGAAGGCGCCCGCGCCCCACAGCGTGCGACCCGCCACGAGGTAGAGCAGGAAGGACAGGCACAGCCAGGCGCAAGGCAGCAGGTTCAGGCGCACGGCATCGACGCGGCGCGCCCAGGTCGCCACGCTGAAGCGGCCGGCGAACTGGCCGAAGCCCAGCAGGGTGGACAGCAGCACCGCCGTCGCCGCATCCCAGCCGCGGCCGCGCAGCAGCTCCAGGAACTGGGCCGCCATGGCCGTCTGAAGGAACAGCACGCTGATGGCGATGACCGCGAACAGCCGATACGCACCGCGCACCGGCACCACGGTGGCCGGCCCGGCCGCCGTGCCGGACGCGTGTGCCGCCGCGCGCCGGCCGGCGCTGGCGGGCAGCGCCAGATGCAGCAGCGACGCGGCCGCAAGCAGCCCGGCGTAGACCACCAGCGCCGTGCGCCAGCCCAAGCCGTCGATGAGGGCCTGGCCCAGCGGCCAGAAGACGGTGGAGGCAAAGCCGCCGAACAGCGTGATGAAAGCGATGTGGCGCCGGGCACCGGCACCGGCCACGTGCGCCATCGAGGCGAAGGCGGCGTCGTAGAGCGACAGGCGCATCGCCAGCCCGATGAAGACCCAGGCGACGACGAACTGCGCCTTGGCGTGCGTCGTCGCCAGCAACAGGCAGCCGGCGGCGCCGAGCCAGCAGCCGGCCATCATGGCGGCGCGGCCGCCGTGCCGGTCGATCCAGGCGCCGACGCGGTACGAGGCCAGGCCCATGGTCACCAGTGCCAGCGAGAAGCCGCCCTGCACGAAGGTCGGGCTCCATTGCATGGTGGCGCCGATCGGGGCGGCGAACAGCCCGATCAGGTAGTGCAGCGTGCCCCAGCCGACGACCTGCGACAGGCCCAGGCAGACGAGCAGGGGAAAGCCGAGGGAACGGCCGGCGGCGGGCAGGGTCGATGCGGGCGTGGTCAGGGCGTGGTCCGTGATCGGGGCGGGTGGATGCCGACTCTAGCCGGTGGCCGCTGCCGGCTGCTCCCGCACGGCCGCCGGCGCGCGCCATTGCCGCACCTGCGCGGCCTCGGCGCGGATCCAGTCCGCCACCTGGCGCACCTGCTCGCGCGGCTGCTCGTCGGCCAGCAGCAGCCAGATCGCGTACGGGCTCTTCATCGGCTTGCAGGCCATCTCGACGATCGACAACTGGCCGCTGTCGATCAGCGGCTGCAGCAGTTCGATGCGCCCGATCGCCAGGCCCTGGCCGGCGAGGGCCGCCTGGACCACCTGGTCGTACTGGTTGAAGCGCATCATCTGTCGCCGCGGGGGCGGGCTGGACGCATCGGCCAGCCAGGTGCGCCAGTGCAGCCAGGTGCGCGTGTCGTCGTATTCGAGCAGCGGGCAAGGCTCGCCGCGTGCCAGCGCCTGCGCCACGCGCGGATGCGCCACCGGCGCCAGCGTCTCGTCGAACAGGCGCAGCGCCGCCGACGGGACGGCACCTTCGCGCGCATAGCGCAGGGCGATGTCGATGCCGTCGGCGCGCAGGTCGCTCACGCGATTGTTGGTGGACAGGCGAACGTCCAGGCCCGGGTGCCGGCCCTGCAGGCGCGACAGGCGCGGCAGCAGCCACACGGCCATGACGCCGACGCTGGCCGTGAGCGTGACCGCGTGTGCCGCACTGCCGCCGCCGGCGAGTTCGGCGGCGGCTTCCTGCAACTGCTGCACGGCCGGGTCGGCGCTGCGGAACAGGCGCTCGCCCGCCGGCGTGAACGCCACGCCGCGCTGCAGGCGGACGAACAGGCGCGTGCCGACCTGGGCTTCCAGCGCATGAACCTGCCGGCTCACGGCGGACTGGGTCAGGCACAGGTCGTCGGCGGCCTGCGTGATGCTCAGCCGCCGCCCGGTGGCGACGAAGGCCTTGAGCAGGTCGAGCGAGAAGAGACGGGCCAGGGGTACGGACATGCAGCGGCGACGCGAACGGATCGTCATTGCATCACATGCCGGCGCATGGCGCAGCGCGTCAGCCGCAGCCAGCCAGCGCGGCGGCGCCGGGCGGCAGGCGCAGCACCAGCCAGGCGTCGGCGCGCGGCACCCGGACGGCGGCGGGCGACGGCGCTTCGAGGAGCAGCACCTGGCCGCGCGCCCAGGCGTCGATCAGGCGGACGTCGGTGGCATGGAGCACGCGCGCCATGGCCGGCCCGGGCGCGCCGCGCGTGAACACCCACATGTGCACCGCCGCCGACGAGCGCGCGGCCAGGGCCTGCTGCGCGGCCAGGCCGGCCAGCGCCAGCGCGCCGAGGATGAGGCATGCCGCCAGATGCTGGCGCAGGGCATGGCGCTCCATCGCGTGCCTTCAGCCCTGGAGCGCCATGAAGCGCTGCGACGGCCGCTCGCGGATCGGCAGGTTGACGGCCGCGGCGGCCATCGAGAGGACGATGCACAGCCACCAAACGGTGTCGTAGCTGCCGGTGCGTGCGTAGAGATGCCCGCCCAGGTAGACGCCGAGGAACGAGCCGACCTGGTGGCTCAGGAAGACGAACCCGAACAGCATGGCCATGTAGCGCGTGCCGAAGAACGACGCCACCAGGCCGGACGTGGGCGGCACGGTGGACAGCCACATCAGCCCCATTGCCGCGCTGAACACCAGCACCGTGGCAGGGCTGAGCGGCGCCAGGATGAACAGCCCGATCGCGACGGCGCGGCCGACGTAGAGGCCGGCCAGGAGCCTGCCCTTGCCAAGGCGCGCGCTCCAGGCGCCGGCCAGGTAGGCGCCGGCGACGTTGAACAAGCCGATCAGCGCGATCGCCCACGACGCCAGCGCCGGATGGATGCCGCGGTCGGCCAGGTACGCCGGGAAGTGCGTGGCAATGAAGGCCAGCTGGAAGCCGCAGACGAAGAAGCCGAGCACCAGCAGTGCGTAGTCCCGGTCACGCAATGCGGTGCGCAGCAGGCGCAACGGCGAGGGGCCGGCGCCGCCGACGGCCAAGCCGCCGGCCGGCCTGTCGCGCACCAGCAGCGCCGCGGGAATGGCGAGCGCCATGGCCGCCGCCATGAGCCACGCGCCCGCTCGCCATCCGTCCACCCCGATCGCCGCCTGCGTCAGCGGGACCACGACGAACTGCCCCAGCGAACTGGCGGCCGTGCCCAGTCCCAGTGCCCAGCCGCGGTGCGTCTGCGGCATGACGCGGCCGAGCGCGGCGAGTGCGGTCGTGAACGAAGCGCCGCCCATGCCGAGGCCGACCAGCACGCCGCCGCACAGCACGATCTGCAACGCCGAGGTGGAAATGGCCAGTCCCGCGACGCCCAGGGCGTAGAGCACGGCGCCGGCCAGCATGACCCAGCGGGCCCCGAAGCGATCGGCCAGGTAGCCGGCCACCGGCTGCGTCAGGCCCCAGGCCAGGTTCTGGATGGCGATGGCAACGGCGTACGCCTCGCGCGAGACACCCAGCTCGCGCGTGAGCGGATCGGTGAACAGGCCGAAGGCGGCGCGCACGCCGAATGAAAGGCAGGCCACGGCGCAGGCCGCGACCAGCGTGACCCAGAGGGCGGCGCCCAGCGGGGCGGTGGAACGGGAGGTTGGAGTCATGGCGCCGATGGTGATGCCGGCGCGCCGGCGCCGGCATGCATCCTCGCGTGCGCGGACATGCGAATCCGGAATGCCCGGGGCATCGTCCGACACCGACTGGCGCCGCTTTCCCTTGCCCGGCGCTGGGAGGGCGCGCAAAGTCCCGCGCCATGGACGACAGCAAGAGCTCGTGGTATTCGCGCTTTGCCAAGGTGGCGGCGCGCTTCTGTGGCCGGCCGCATGTGTTCACCATCGCGGCCGCGTTGATCGTCGTGTGGATCGTCAGCGGGCCGCTGTTCGGCTTCAGCGACACCTGGCAGCTGGTGATCAACACCGGCACCACCATCGTCACCTTCCTGATGGTGTTCCTGATCCAGAACACGCAGAACCGCGACACCGAGGCGATGCAGGTCAAGCTCGATGAACTGATCCGCGCGACGAAGGGCGCCCACAACGCCCTGCTGGACCTGGAGGAACTCGAGGAGGACAAGCTCGAAGCGTTTCGCCGGCGCTACCAGGCACTGGCCAAGCAGGCGCGCGGCGAGATCGACCTCGGCGCGGTGGATACGGACTGTCCCGAGGCTTGAGCGCTTCCGGGCCTCCTGCCCGGCTCACACCTTCTTGTTCGCGGCAATATCCCAGCCGATGGTCTTGGCCGCGCCGCCGGCGCCCTTGGCATCCTGAGGCACGTATTCGTACTTGAACTTGCCGAAGTTCAGCGTGACGTTCTCGGTCAGGCGGTCCTCGCCGCCGCTGCCGCCGGTGCTCACCGACGAGACGATCAGGTCGTTGAGCGTGATCTTGATGTATTCCAGCGGAGTCTCGCCCGCCTTGCGCACCACCAGCGTCGCCTCCTCGATGTGCTTGCCGTTGCAGCAGGCCAGCAGCAGCGCATGGGAGGCCGAATCGATGTACTTGGTGAGCGACAGGTCCTGCACGTTCACCTTGCCGGAGCCGGCGCCGCCGCCCATGTGCGCGGTGCCCGACTGCGACACGCCCCAGTTCCAGGCCAGGACGTCGATCTCCTTCTTGTGCTTGTCGTCGGCCGACTCGCCCTCGATGTCCTTGATCTTGATAAACATGTCTACGGCCATGATGCTCACCTTTCGGATGTGTGGGTGGAACGACGGTGCTGTCCGGATCGCTGCCGAGGCGGTGGGCTGATCCGGGAGCTATCTGGAAGACGAACCAGCCGGCCCGGTTGAAAGACGCGTCCGGCCGGCCGGCGAAAACCTCCTTCGCGTCAGCCGGCGCCCTTGGCCGAGGGAAGCTTGGAGACGAGCCGCAGCGACACGGTCAGGCCTTCGAGCTGGTAGTGCGGGCGCAGGAAGAACTTGGAGGCGTAGTAGCCGGGGTTGCCTTCCACCTCCTCCACGACCACCTCGGCGGCGGCGAGCGGGCGTCGCGCCTTGGTCTCTTCCGACGAGTTGGCCGGGTCGCCGTCCACGTAGTTCATGATCCACTTGTTGAGCCAGCGCTCCATGTCCGCGCGCTCCTTGAAGCTGCCCACCTTGTCGCGCACGATGCACTTGAGGTAGTGCGCGAAGCGGTTGCAGGCGAACAGGTACGGCAGGCGCGCGGCCAGGTTGGCGTTGGCGGTAGCGTCCGGATCGTCGTACTCGGCCGGCTTGTGCAGCGACTGGGCACCGATGAAGGCGGCGAAGTCGGAGTTCTTGCGATGGATGAGCGACAGCAGGCCGGCCTTGGACAGCTCCGCCTCGCGCCGGTCGCTGATGGCGATCTCGGTCGGGCACTTCTGGTCGACACCGCCGTCGTCACTCGGGAAGGTGTGCAGCGGCAGGTTCTCCACCGCGCCGCCGGACTCGATGCCGCGAATGCGCGAGCCCCAGCCGTACAGCTTGTACGAACGGTTGATGTTGGTGGCCATCGCATAGGCGGCGTTGGCCCAGGCGTACTTGCCGTGGTCGGCGCCGTCGGTGTCCTCCTCGAAGTCGAACTCTTCCACCGGGTTGGTCTTGGCGCCGTAGGGCGTGCGCGCCAGGAAACGCGGCATGCACAGGCCGATGTACTTGGAGTCGTCCGATTCGCGCAGCGAGCGCCAGGCGGCGTATTCGGGCGTGGAGAAGATCTTGGTCAGGTCGCGCGGGTTGGCCAGCTCCTGCCACGATTCCATCTGCATCAGGTTGGGGCTTGCGCCGGTGATGAACGGCGCGTGCGCCGACGCCGCGATCTTGGCCATCTCGCCGAGCAGTTCCACGTCCGGCGGGCTCTGGTCGAAGTGATAGTCGCCCAGGATGGCGCCGAACGGCTCGCCGCCGAACTGCCCGTACTCCTGCTCGTAGATCTTCTTGAACAACGGGCTCTGGTCCCAGGCCGTTCCCTTGAATTTCCTGAGCTGCTTGTGCAGTTCCTTCTTCGAGATGTCCATCACCCGGATCTTCAGGTTCTCGTCCGTCTCGGTGTTGTTGACCATGTAGTGCAGCCCGCGCCACGCGCTCTCGAGCTTCTGGTAGTCCTCGTGGTGGATGATCCGGTTGACCTGCTCGGTGAGCTTGGCGTCGATGGCCGCGATCATGGCCTGGATCGACTGCGTCACATCCTTGCCGATGATCGTGGTGTTGGCCAGCGCCTGCTGCGCCAGCGTCTGCACGGCGGCCTCGACGGCGCTGCGGGCCTCGTCGCTGCGCGGCTTGAACTCCTTGCTCAGCAGCGACGAGAAGTCGCTGCCGGCGTATTCCACTTCCTTGAGTGCGCTTTGCTGCTGTTCGGCGGCGTCGGCCATGGTGTTCTCCTGGTGGATCGGTGGGGCCGCGTGCTCAGGCAGCGGCCGGCGGCTCGGCGGCGGGCTTGGCGGTGGCGGCCAGGGACTTGAGCAGTTCCGGGTCGTCCAGCACCTTGGCCAGCAGGTTCTCGGCGCCGCCCTTGCCGTCCATGTAGGTGACCAGGTTGGCCAGCTGGGCACGTGCCTGCAGCAGCTTGTCGAGCGCGTCCACCTTGCGTGCCACGGCGGCCGGCGAGAAGTCGTCCATGCTCTCGAAGTTCAATTCGACCTTGAGATTGCCCTCGCCGGTGAGCGTGTTGGGCACCTCGAACGCGGCGCGCGGCTTCATGGCCTTCATGCGCGAATCGAAGTTGTCCACGTCGATCTCGAGGAACTTGCGCTCCCCCGGGGGCGTGACCTTGTCCGGCTCGGCCGGCTTGCCCGACAGGTCGGCCAGCACGCCCATGACGAAAGGCAGCTGGATCTTCTTCTCGGCGCCGTACAGCTCGACGTCGTACTCGATCTGCACGCGCGGCGCCCGGTTGCGGGCGATGAACTTCTGACTGCTCTGGGCCATGGTCTTCTCCTTGCGGGGGAACTGGGTCGTGACGGGCGGTATGCGCTACGGCGTGCTACTGCGCCTGGGCCGACTGCCTGCCCGTGACGGTCTCGATGGTGTCGATCGCGCCCGGTGCCAGGTCGGCCATGATCTCCATGAAGCTCACGCCGATGAGCTTCTTGGCGCGCATGATCAGCAGCGGCGCCGGATTTCCCGGCTCGGTCTGCTGCAGGTAGTGGATGACGCGGTCGAGCACCTGCAGCGCCTCCTGGCGGCTGCGGATCTCGGTGCGTTCGCCGGAAGCGCCGTCGACGCGGTCGCCGCCGTCGTCGATGGCGCCACTCGCCGAGGCGTGGCCACCTGCCGGCGAGGTGCCTGCACCCGCCTCGAGCGGGGCGCAGGCCTTGGCGAGCATGTTGCAGATGCCGCGCAGCGGCGCCAGGTCGATCGCGTCGCCTCGACCGGTGTGCCGCGACAGCAGCGCCTGCAGTCCGTCGACCTGCGCCGCGAGTGCGGCCAGCGTGCGGATGCGCTCGGGCGCCTGCGCATGGATGCTGGCGAGCGCGCCGTCGATCTGCGCCGGCGATGGCGCGGCCTCGCCAGCCGGCGCGGCGAGCTGGCCGTGCGCAATGGCCACATCGCGCACGCGCAGCGCACCGGTGCCACGCGCCACGCCGATCTGCGCGTCGTACAGGTCGCGCAGCACCGTGCGTTCGTCGGCGAGCGGTGCCAGCGCGTTCAGCCGCATGGTGGGGTCGTTGCCGTCGTCCGCATCGAGTTGCGGATGCAGCGTGTCCCAGTAGCGTTCGAGCAGCCCGCCGAGCAGTGACAGGCACTGCGAGAAGCCTTCGATGCCTTGCAGGCGCGTGCTGGCGCGCAGCAGCAGCATGGCCACGCGCGCATCCTTGCTGCGTGCCAGCAGTGACTGCGCCTGCTCCTGCACGAGTCGCCAGTCGGGCTCGACCGCGGCAATGACGGTGTCGCCGAACTGCTGCTCCGGCTTGCCCTGGGACGCCGAATCCAGCGCGATGTAGGCGCTGTCGTATTCGAGGTTGTCGCCCGTCGGCGAGTCCTCGCTGATGGGCGCCTGCAGTTCAGCTACACGTTCGGGTGTCAGCATGGTTGTCGCCTGGCGTTGACTGGGGATAATCAAAGATGCACCCAGCACGGTCAATGCAACGAAGGCAATAGCATGCACGCCAACCGAACCGGCCTTTTGCCCTATGCGCATCGCGCGCGACTCGCTGCGCAGGCGCCCGGGGGCCGCATCGCGACGCTGTCGCGCCGGCCGCTTCTCGTGGCCGGCGCACTGGCGGTGCTGGCGGTGCTGGCGGGCTGCGCTTCTGCGCCCAAGCCGGTGGTGACCGCGGTCACGCTCGACATCACGGCCGCGGCCGACCTCAACCCCGACGCGCGCGGCCGTGCCTCTCCGCTGACGGTGCGCGTGTACGCGCTCAAGACGCCGGGCGTGTTCCAGTCGGCCGACTTCTTCTCGCTCTACGACAAGGACAGCGCCACGCTCGGCGCCGAACTGGTCAAGCGCGAGGAATTCCAGCTCGCGCCGGGCGAGAAGAAGACGCTGCAAATGACGCTGGAGCCCGATGCCAGGAGCCTGGGCGTGATGGCGGCCTACCGCGACCTGGAGCGCGCCCGCTGGCGCGACCTGCAGCCGTTGCAGGTCGGCCAGGGGAACAGCTTCAAGTTGAACCTCGGCGCGCGGCAGGCAAGCCTGTCCAGATAGCCGCCGGGCTGGCGCGGCGCGCGCTCAGCGGCGAAGGCGCGCGAAGGCGCGTTCGGCCGGCAGGAATCGCCCGAACAGGTCGTCGACGAAGGCGGCGCGCGGTGCCTGCGCGTCGTTGCCCGGCGCCGCCACGAAGTAGAGCCCGCGTCCGCGCAGCCGATAGGGCGCGCCGCCCGGGGCGAACAGGCGCTTGAGCAGCAGGCTCAGGCCGGCCTGCAGCGCCAGCCACTGGTCGAAGAAGCGGTGCACGGCCAGTTGATGGCCGGCATCGGCGTGGTCGCGCACGAGCCCCATGCGCAGCGCGCGCAGCCGATTGCCCAGATCGTCCAGCGCGTCGTCGATCACCAGCAGCGCGCCCGGCGGCACGCGGATTCCCACGGCTTGCGCCGGCATCGGCTCGGGAAGCAGTTCGCGTACCGGCGCGTAGCCGGGCAGGCGGTCCAGCCCGGTGACCAGCACCTGTGTGGGCAGGCGCAGGCGCAGATGCTGCGAGGCCTCGTCGGCGCGCCGGCGCAGGCGCGCCGCCAGGTCGGCCGCGGCATCCGGCGTGCGCAGTATCTGCTGCGCATCGACGCACAGCACGATGCCGTCCAGCGGCAGCGCGCTGCGCCGCTGCGCCAGCAGCAGCAAGGCCGCGTACCAGCGCGCCAGCGCCGACCGCGCCTGCGCCGAGTCTTCCTGCGCGCTTGGCAGTTCGACGAGCAGGGGATCGAGCTCGATGGCCACGAGCTGCGGCAGCAGGTGCCAGCGCCAGAAGGTGCGTGGCAGCCTGCCGTGCGAGGGGGCGGCCGGCGCGGCGGCATGCATCAGGTCGCCGACGCGGCTGTCGGACTCTCCGAGGAACAGCACCCACGGCCGGTGATAGAGCGCCATGCGGCCCGCACCCGGCTGCGCCGCCTGCAGCGCGGCGCATGCCTGGTCGAACGTGTCGCGCAGCGCCTGCGTCGCAGGCGCGTCTGCGGCGGCATCCTGCACCCGCGCCAGTGCCCCGCGCAGCGAGCGCAGCCGGCGCCACCGCCGGGCGCCGCGCACGGACCACCACAGCAGCGCCAGGCCGGCGCAGCAGGCCAGCGCCAGCTTCCACAGCCAGGCGGTCTCGAGGGCGGCCTGCAGCGCCGGGTTCATGGCGGGGCCCCGGCGGCAGTCACTGGCGCTCCACGGTGTCGAGCTCGATGATGTCGGCTGCCAGCCGGTCGTCACCGCGCTGGGCGGCCAGCATCTCGCGCAGGCGCTGGAGGTAGGCCGAGGCCAGCTCGAACGGCGGCCGGTCCTCCGTCCCCGCGATGGGCGAGGGCGAAGCCAGTACCGTGACCATCACCGTGCCGAACGGCGGACTGACGAGCCAGCTGGCCGGGATGTCCTGCCCCAGGTCGAGCTGCTGCCCGGCGGCGAGGGCCTGGCGCGGCCGGCCGGCCAGCAGGTGGAGCACCGAACCGTCGGCGGTGTAGTAGTCCACCCAGAAGTTGCCGTCGAACGCAGCCTGGCGCACGCGCAGGACGACCGGATCGCCCTCGCGCAGCCGGCCATCGCGGGCGGAAGGGGCGCTGATGCGCAAGCCGTAGCCCTTGGCCTGGTTGCGGGCCTGGTAGGGCTTGAGGATGGCGTGCACTTCGCAATGCGGCCACGGACGCAGGCCCAGGTCGAAGCGCGCCGCGCTGACGCCGGGCACGTCCTGTACTTCGCGCCGCACGGCCTGCATGTCCTGCGGGCGGGAGACGAAGCCGCCGACCCGCACGAGGCCGCCTTCGGCCTGCACGTTCAGGTCGGCGCACGGCAGGTGCTGCAGTTGCGCGTCGACGCGCTGGGCCAGCGAGGGGCGCGCCTCGCCGTGGCCGGCCAGCAGCAGCCAGCCCAGCGCCAGCACGGGCATGAGCAACGCGAGCAGTGCGCCGCTGGTGAGCACGCGGCGTTCACGCAGCAGCGCCTGGCCCGGGCGCGCCGGATCGGGCACCTCGTAAGGTTGCGGCGTCAGGCGCGCGTCGTCGTGCGGCGCCAGCGGGGGCGTGCGCAACTGGCGCCCGTGCAGCGCCTTGAGCTTGCCCAGCTCCCCCCGGTCGCCGTCCTCGAAGTAGTACTGGCCGGCAAAGCCCAGCGCCAGGGCGGTCCAGTAGACCTCGCGCAGCTCGTCGTCCTGCGGCTGCAGGCCCGACAGGTGATGGAAGAACTCGGTGCGCGCGTTGCCGGAGTTGAACAGGCGCTGCTGCACGGGCGTGTCGGCGCCCGGAACGTCGTGCCCGGCCGCGCGCGACAGGATCTCGTCGACCCAGGCCGCCATCGCGAAGCTGGCCGACTCGATCGCCGGGCCGGGATAGCCGGCGGCGGCCGCTGCCGCCCGCGCCTGATCGAGCAGGACGAAGGCGCGCTCGCGCTGCGCCGCATTCGCTGGCGGGTCGGCGCGCGCCGGCTGGCCCGCGAGCATGAGGCCATGCTCGATCAATGGAGAAAAGAAGTCGAGCAGGCGAGTCATGGCGTCTCGCCGCCTTTTCGGGCCGCGGTGGCTGTGGCCGTGCGCCGGCAACTCTGGCAGACGCTCATCGTCCCACCGCGTTTTGTGAAGTGAAGCGAATTCTTCCCAGCGCTCCCGCGCCGCACCATACGGCATGTGAGCTATGCCGTTAGAAAGGCGCGACGCCTTGCTGAGTAATGCTTTCGACGCTATCGTCGGCGTCTTAGAAACATAACGGCCACATTCCCTGGGAAATGTCATGAAGATCCTGATCGCCGACGACCATCGGCTCGTCACCGAGGCGGTCAAGTCCAAGCTGTCCGAGATCGAGGACGGCATCGAGTTCCTGATCGCGCTGAGCGTGGACGAACTGCTGGGCATGGCCTCCGACGACGTCGACCTCGCCGTGGTCGACCTCAACATGCCGGGGGCGGACGGTTATTCCCACATCGACGAATTGCGCCGGCGACACCCCAGCGTGCCGGTGATCGTGCTCTCGGGCCACGAGGACCCGCAACTTATGCGAGCGGCGCTCGAGCGCGGCGCGCTGGGCTTCATTCCCAAGGCCTACTCGCCCGAGGTGATGCTCTCGGCGGTGCGGCTGGTGCTTGCCGGCGGCGTCTACGTGCCGCCGATGATGCTGTCGGCAGTGCCGAGCGGCGTGATCGCCGCCAGCGGCGCGGAAGCGGCGCCCGGCATGGCCGGCGGCCTGGCGCCACGGCCGGCGGGCAGCGGCGCCGCCACGCTCGACAGCCTGCGCAAGGTGCTCACCGAGCGCCAGGTCGAGGTGCTGCAGCTGTTGTCCCAGGGCAAGCCCAACAAGCTGATCGGCCGCAGCCTGGGCATCAGCGAGGGGACGGTCAAGATCCACCTGGCGGCGATCTTCCGGGCGCTGAACGTGCGCAACCGCACCGAGGCGGTGGTCGCGGCGCAGAGCCTCAACGAAGCCTCCACGTCGTCCAGCTGATCGCGGGCGCGGCGAACCGGCCCCGTGGGCGGGGCCGGACGCATCCGGCCCCGGGCCTGCCGGTTACTGAGCCTTCTTGGCCTTCGCGGCCGGCTTGACCTGCACGGCCAGCGATTCGGTCACGCGCGCGGCGACCTGGTCGCCCACCTTGACGTCCTTGATGGCCTGTGCGTCGCGCACGACCACGTCGACCAGGTTGCCCTGCGGCCCCTTGAGCGTGACGATGTTCTTCTTCTTGTCGACCGCCTCGACATTCGCCACGACGGTGGTCACGGCCACCGCTGCGGCGCCGGGCTTCTCGCCGGGCGCAGCGACGGCACCGCCTTCGGTTTCGACGCGCTGGCGGATCTCGTCGCCGCCCTTGAGCAGGGCGAGCGCGACGCCGACCCGGTAGGTCAGCTGGACGCGGTCGCCCACCTTGACCTGCGCCAGGTTCTTGACGGCAGGATCGACGCGAAGGTCGGCGATGTTGCCTCTCGGTCCCTTGATCGAGACGACGCGCTGCGCCACGTCGACCTGGGTGATCTCGCCCACGACCGTCACCGTCTGCACGCCGCCCTTGGCGTCGGCGAGTTCGACCGTCTTGTGCGCGGGCGGCGAGGCCGCCTGGGCCTGCGTGGCGATGGCGCCCAGGCTGAGCGTGAGGGCGCTTGCCGCGGCAACCAGCGCGCCGTGACGAGTGGAAAGCTTTCGCATGAAGATTCTCCTGAACGGGGCCGGTGTTGACGGCGGCCGGCCCGTGTCCGCCGGGTAATGACCCCTCAACGCCGGAAACCTCCGCCGCGCATGCCGCCGCCGAAACCGCCGCCGTGGAAGCCGCCGCCGAACCGGCCACCGCCGCCGGAAAAGCCGCCGCCCTGGTAGTGGCCGCCGCCGAAGCTGCGGTTGAGGTTGGCGGTCGATTGCTGGTGCTGGCCGCTGCGCAACTGGCCTTCGGACCGCGCCTGTCGCGCCTGGTCGAGCTGCTGTTGCACCTCGGGACGGGCAGCGGCCGTCCCGCCGTTCGCCGGCTCCCAGCCGCCGTCCGTGTGCTTCTGCCAGCCGTCGCCGGTATTGCGGTAGATGTTGCCGTCATGCCCGGCGTAGACGTCGTCCCCGATGCGCGCGGCGCCGCCTTGCTGGCCGTGGACGCCGGACACCGCGGTGCGCTCGCCGGTCGCCGGGTTGTAGACGAAGCCGCGACCGCCGCTGACCCGGTCGCCGCTGTAGATGTTGCCGGCGGTGCCGTGGGCGCCGCCCGCCACCACGCCGCCAGGGCCGCGCACCACGCCACGGGAGCCGGCGGCGAAGTTGCCGGTGTAGATGTTGTTCACCACGCCGCGCTGGCCGGCCGCCATGGCGCCGGTGCGCGAGTTGTAGGCGATGCCGGTGCGCCCGGCCCAGCGGTTGCCGCTCCAGGCATTGAAGCCGCCCGAGGCGCGCGACACGCCGGCAACGTCGCCCCAGCGGTGATAGATCGGCCCGGAGAAACCGGCCCAGCCGCCCGGGCCCCAGGCCAGCGCGCCGCCGGCCGGGCCGTAGGCCACGCCGCCCCACCAGCCGCCCCAGCCGTAGCCCCACGGGCCCCAGTACGGATAGGGCCCCCAGCCCCAGCCCCAGGCGGAGGTGGCCGCACCCCAGGCCCAGCCGAAGCAGAAGCCGAAGCCCCAGCCCATCCACGGGGTGTAGGCCACGGCGGCGCCGTAGCCGTACGTCAGCGGGGCCCCGACCCAGACCGTGCCGACCCACGGGTCGTACACGTAGCCGGTGCCGTACACCACCACGCCGCTTGCCGGGTCCACGTACTCGCCCTGGTAGCCGCCGGAATAGCCCACGTACACATACTCGTCGTTGGCGCCGAACACGCGCACGTAGGTCACGTAGTGCAGTGGCGAACTGGGCGGAATGGCATAGATGGCCGGCGGCACCGCGGTGGCGACCACCCACGGTCCGTCGGCGCCCGGGGCGGTGAACCACACGCCGTTTTCCAGCGCGTAGTAGCTGTGCTCGTCGACCCGCAGTAGCGGCGTCGGCGTGTTGGGCGCGTAGCTCAGCGACGTGCCGCCGATGGCGCGCCACTGCGGGGCGCCGCCGTCGAAACGCAAGGGGGTCAGCCGTGCGTCGGCGCGTTTGACGGCCGCGGTCTGCGGCACCGAGGTGGCGATCGCCGCCTCGCGCGCCTGGCTCGTGCCGGCCACCGAGGCCTTGACGTTTTCCTTCTCGCTGTCGTCCGGGATGCCGGCGAATGCCGGTGGCAGCGAATTGGCCGCCACGAAGGTCCATGGGCCAGCCTCGGTCGGCGCGCGGAACCAGCGGCCGGACACCAGCAGGTAGACCTGCTGGTCGTCGTTGTCGCGCAGCACGTTGCCGGTGGTGTTCTTCACGTAGAGCAGCGGCGTGCCGGCCAGCGGCGTCCATTGCCATGGACCATCGCTGACGATCAGTTCGGTCGGGCGCGTGGCCACGAATATGCGTGGCGCGCCGCTGCGCAGCGAAGGCGGTGCCTGCCGCGCCTGGCCGGCGTCCTTGCTGGTCGCCGCGGTCACGCCGGTCAGCAGGTCGGCGGCGCGGTTCTTCTCGGCCTCGGTGCGCAGCCGACGCAGATCGGCCGTCTCCGGCGTCACGCTCCAACTTGCATCACGGTCCAGCGTGGGCGCGCTCATCCAGCCATCGAACACGTGCAGGTAGTGGCGCCCGTCGGCGTCGCGAACGAGAAGCACGCGGGTGTTGAGCACCCGCTGCAGGCCGGTGCCTTCGGCATGGGCGTAGTGCGGCGCGCCGTCGATCGTGATGAGCATCGCCGGCTGCTGCGAGAAGATGAAGTCCGGCGGGTCGTTGCGCAGCGGCTGCTGCGCGTTGCGCGCGGCCACCTGCACGCCTTGTACCTGCGCCTCCAGCCGGTCCAGGCTGATCACGCGCCGCTTGCCCGCCGCGTCCTTGCGCAGCGCCGCGACCCATGCATCGGACTGGGCGCCGGCGCTGGGGAAATCGGCGCGGGTCACGGTGTACTGGTCCAGCGTGACGGTGCGCGTGCTCTTGTCGACCAGCGTTCGTGCGCTCAGCTCGATGGTGCCGTAGGTGGCGCGCGAGCCGGCATCGCCGCCCTTGGTGTTGCCGCCTTCGCGCATGACCACGGCGGCGCGCGCCTGCAGATGGAAGCCGTCCCAGTTGTCGATCTGCGGCGGATAGACCTCCAGAGTGTTGCGCGCATCCAGGCGCACCGTGTAGGGCCAGGGGCTCTCGGCCTGCGCCGCAGTGGTCGACGGCGCCGCTGCGGCGAGGACGCCGTGCGGCGCGCCGGCGCATAGGATGGCAGAGGCCGCCAGCAGCAGGCGACCCAGGATGCGGCCCGACTGTGTCCAGGCACGTTCGCGACTTCTCGAGAGCTCCAACGTCACCCACCCCGTGATTCATGGAAACACGGTTCATCGTACTTGATGATCGTGTCCTGTTCTGAACTTCGTGTCCGGGGCCGGGGCGTGGACAATCCGGCGTTTCATCGCGCCTGCCGGAAAGGAAGTCCGCCCATGTCCCGCCTCCTGCCATCGCTGGCCCTGTCCGACCTGGATGCCGTGATCGTCGATCTCGACGGCACCATGGTCGATACGCTGGGCGACTTCGAAGTGGCCCTCAACGGCATGCTTCGGGAGATGGCGCTGCCCGCGATCACGCGGGCGCAGATCAGAAACATGGTGGGCAAGGGCTCGGAACACCTCATCCGCTCGGTGCTGCAGCGCGTGCGCGGCGGGCGGGCGCCGGACGAAGCGCTGGCACGGGAGGCGTGGGAGCGGTATTCGCGCCACTATCTGGCCGTCAACGGACAGCACTCGACCGTCTATCCCGGTGTGGCGCAGGGCCTGGCAGCGCTGCGGGCGGCAGGCCTGCGGCTGGCCTGCCTGACCAACAAGCCGGGCGCGTTCGCCGGGCCGCTGCTGGCGTCCAAGGGGCTGGCGCGCCACTTCGACCTGGTCTTCGGCGGCGACGCCTTCGAACGCAAGAAGCCCGATCCGCTCCCCCTGGTCAAGACTTGCGAGGCGCTGGGCTTCATGCGCGGGCGCACGCTGATGGTGGGCGACTCGAGCAACGACGCCCAGGCCGCGCGCGCCGCCGGCTGCCCGGTGGTGCTGATGAGCTACGGCTACAACCACGGCGAGTCGATCGACGAGGTGGACGCAGACGGTTGGCTCGACTCGCTCGCCGACTTGCCGCCGGCGCTGCTTGCGGGCACCTGAGCGCCTGCGCCTGCGCCGGCGCGAGCGCGCCCCGGCTCAGGAGCCGGCCAGTCCGAGCAGGGCGTCCTTGAGCTGGAAGTCGGCTGGCGCCGGGCCGAGCCAGATGCGCATCAGTGCATTGAAGAAGGCCTGCTCGCGCACGGGCTCTCCCTGCTGCTGCCCGTTGATGGCGATCAGCGTGCCCTGGCCGGGGATCCAGTCGACAGTGAAGGAGTCGCCCGCCTTGAGGTACTTCTTCTCGGCGAACAGGTTGCCCATGCGCAGCAACCCGGGGATCAGGCGCGACATTTCGCTCTTGGGCGAGTTGTCCTCCACCCCGCGGGTGAAGAGCTTGCCCAGCTCGTTGGCGTCGATGTCCCGCAGCATGGTGATGGACATGCGCTTGGGCCCCGGCGCCGCCAGGACTTCGTCGGTGCTGCGGGCCTTGCGGTTGAGGTAGAGGCTGGCGGTGTAGACGCGGAACACGGCCTTGTAGCGATAGCCCGCGCCGTTGAGTTGCAGGGTGGTTCCGCCCAGGCTGAGGCTGTCGTCGATCTGGACGCCGGCCAGGTCGAGGGTGGCGGCGCCGGCCTGGCCGAGCGCGGCGAACAGGGCGCCGCAGGCGAACCAGCGGAAAAGGCGATTCATGGGTGTCTCCGGAACAAAACCGCGAAATGGTGCGGACGGGGTGAATGTATCAATATGTATTCACGTTGCCACTCGTATAAACTCACGCTTCCATGTTCATTCATCACGTCATCCAGACAGGTCGAGGCCGGGGAGCCTGGCCCTGGCGTACGCCAAAGTCGCTGTCTGCCTGACCCGCGCGGCCTGCTGCCGCGCCCCCGTGGCCCGACGTTCCGCTTCCGGAACCCGGCCAAACCTGTGAATGATCTGCCGCCGGCCAACGTGCGCCGCCCGGCCCATGGAGAGCACCCGTGATCACCGAACTCGAATTCAAGAGCCTGAGCAGCCAGGGCTTCAACCGCATTCCGCTCATGGTCGAGGCGTTCGCCGACCTCGAAACCCCGTTGTCGCTGTACCTGAAGCTGGCCAATGCCAAGGACGGCGGACGCTTCAGTTTCCTGCTGGAGTCGGTCGTCGGCGGCGAGCGTTTCGGCCGCTACAGCTTCATCGGCCTGCCGGCCCGCACCCTGCTGCGCGCCAGCGGCTTCGGCGAAGAGGCCGTGACGGAGGTCGTGACCGACGGCCGCGTGGTCGAAAGCGCCAAGGGCAATCCGCTGGATTTCGTTGCCGCCTACCAGCGGCGCTTCAAGGTCGCGCTGCGCCCGGGACTGCCGCGTTTCTGCGGCGGGCTGGCTGGCTACTTCGGCTACGACACGGTTCGCCACATCGAGCGCAAGCTGGAAAAGACCTGTCCGCCCGACAACCTGGGCTGCCCGGACATCCTGCTGCTGCAGTGCGAGGAACTCGCGGTCATCGACAACCTGTCGGGCAAGCTGTACCTGATCGTCTACGCCGACCCCTCGCAGCCTGAGGCCTATGGCAAGGCCAAGCGGCGCCTGCGGGAGTTGCGCGACCTGCTCAAGTATTCGGTCAGCGCGCCGGTGGTGCGGCCGTCCGAGGCGCATCCACCGCAGCGCAGCTTTGCCAAGGCCGACTACCTCGCCGCGGTGGAACGCGCCAAGGAGCTGATTGCCGCGGGCGACTTCATGCAGGTGCAGGTGGGCCAGCGCATCAGCAAGCGCTATACCGAGTCGCCGCTGTCGCTGTATCGCGCGCTGCGTTCGCTCAATCCGTCGCCCTACATGTATTTCTACAACCTGGGCGATTTTCACGTCGTGGGCGCGTCGCCGGAGATCCTGGTGCGCCAGGAGAACACGCCCGAAGGCGAGCAGAAGATCACTATCCGCCCGCTGGCCGGCACCCGGCCGCGCGGCGCTTCGCCCGAGCTGGACAAGGCGGCCGAGCAGGAACTGGTCAACGACCCGAAGGAGCGCGCCGAGCACGTCATGCTGATTGACCTGGCGCGCAACGACATCGGCCGCATCGCCAAGACCGGCACGGTCAAGGTGACCGAGGCCTTCGCCGTGGAGCGCTACAGCCACGTCATGCACATCGTGAGCAACGTCGAGGGCACGCTCGAAGACGGCATGACCGCCATCGACGTGCTGCGCGCCACGTTCCCGGCCGGCACGCTGACCGGTGCGCCCAAGGTGCACGCGATGGAATTGATCGACCAGCTCGAGCCGGTCAAGCGCGGCCTGTACGGCGGCGCCTGCGGCTACATCAGCTATGCCGGCGACATGGACGTCGCGATCGCGATCCGCACCGGTATCGTCAAGGACCAGACGCTCTACGTACAGGCCGCGGCCGGCGTGGTGGCGGATTCGGTGCCCGAACTGGAGTGGAAGGAGACCGAGGCCAAGGCGCGGGCCATCCTGCGCGCGGCCGAACTGGTCGAGGAAGGACTGGAGTGAGCTTGCCGCCTTAGTCAGTGCGCAGCCATCGCGGCAATGCGCGCATCGTCGCGCGGGTGGATATTCGCCTGCGCCGGCAGCTGCGCGCCGTCGTCCGGGATCCACTGCTGCTGCTGCTGCGACAGCTTGAATACGGCGACCGCCTGCACCAGTTGCTGCGCCTGCTCCTTCAGGCTCTGCGCCGCGGCAGCGCTCTGCTCGACCAGCGCCGCGTTTTGCTGCGTCACCTGGTCCATCTGGTCGACGGCGTTGCCTACCTGCTGGATGCCGGCGCTTTGCTCGACGCTGGCCGTGGTGATCTCCGACACGATCTCGTTCACCCGCCCGATCGACCTGACGATCTCGTTCATGGTCTTGCCGGCCTGGTCCACCAGCACCATGCCTCGTTCGACCTGCTCGCCGCTGTTGCCGATCAGCGTCTTGATCTCCTTGGCCGCGTCGGCGCTGCGCCGCGCCAGCGTGCGCACCTCGCTGGCCACCACCGCGAAGCCGCGTCCCTGCTCACCGGCGCGGGCGGCCTCGACCGCCGCATTCAGCGCGAGGATGTTGGTCTGGAAGGCGATGCCGTCGATCAAGCTGGTGATGTCGCTGACCTCGCGGCTGCCTTCGCTGATGCCTTGCATGGTCGAGACCACCTTGCCCATGACATCGCCCCCCTGCACCGCGACCGAGGCCGCGTCCTGCGCCAGATTGCTGGCCTGCCTGGCGCATTCGGCGTTGGTGCCGACGGTCGTGTTCAGCTGCTCCATGGTGGCGGCGGTCTGCTGCAGCGCACTGGCCTGCTCCTCCGTGCGCTGGCTCAGGTCGGCGTTGCCGACGGCAATCTGCGAAGAGCCGGTGGCGATGCTGTCGCTGCCCTCGCGCACCTGCGCGACGATGCGCCGCAGGCCGTCGACCATGCGGTCCAGGGCCCGCAGCAACTGCCCGGTCTCGTCGGCGGAAGACGCGGATACGTTGACCGTCAGGTCGCCCGCGGCGACGCGCTCGGCCACGGTCACCGCTTCACGGATCGGCCGCGTGATGGACCGGCTCACCCACAGGCCCATCACCGCGGCAATGGCGACGGCCAGCAGCGACCCGGTGATGTTGATGATGCGGACCAGGCGGCGCTGCTCCGCGGAGGCTTGCGTGCGAGCGGCCAGCAGCGCGTTTTCGGACTTGGAGAATTCCTCCTCCAGGCCGCGGAACCCGTCCATGGCCACCTTGTCGCGCGCCTTGACGAACTCGGCGATCAGCTCGCTCGACTGGCGCTGCCCGGCGTCGACCTCCCGGCGCATGGCGATGTAGCCCTCGGCCACGCGCGCGAACTTCTGATGCTGCGCCTCGATGCCGACCAGGCGGCGTTGCTGTTCGTCGTTGTCCGACGTCAACTCCTTGGCCCTGGACCATGCGCTTTGAAACCCCTTGATGCCGCTTTGCCACGGCGCGAGAAAGCTTTCGTCGCCACTGAGCAGGAAGCCGCGGGCGCCGGTCTCCATGTTGATCATGCTCGCGAGAATGTTGTTCGAAGCGTCGAGGACCTGGTAGCTATGGGTGTTCCACCCTTCGACCCGCTCGAGCTTCGCGGCGCTCCACAGCGACACGCCGCCGACGACCGCAAAGGTGAGGATCACGGCGCTGAACGCCGCGAGGAGCTTGGTGGATATCTTCAGGTTGGTGAACATGACAAGCCTTTCGAGTCTCTGGTTGGCGAGCAGCGCACGGCGGCGGGATGCGCCGGAATGCTTGCTGTTGTTTTCGGCCCGAGAGGCGGTGTCTGGAGGGTTGAAGTGGCCAGTTTCGGCGCGAAGCGGCCAATGCCGGTGACGCGGGCCGGCATTGACCGGCCGTCAATCGCGCGCGAACGCTTCGGACGGGCAGGTGCCCGTCCAGCGCTTGAAGGCTCTTCTGAAGCTGCGCAGGTCGCCGAAGCCGGCTTCCGCCGCGGTTCGGGAAATGGTCATGCCGCCGTCGGTGATCAGTTCCAGTGCGCGCGCCTTGCGAACCTCGTCGGCCAGGGCGTGGTAGTTGGTCCCGGCCTCCGCCAGGCGGCGCCTGAATGTCCGTTCGCTCAGGTTCAAGGCGGCTGCGAGCGCCGCGAGCGTCGGCATCGACGGCAGGGCGTGGCGCATCATCCTTTCCGCAGCCTCGACGACGGGGCATCGGGTTCGCAGGAAATGCTCCTCCTGCTCGAGCAGGTGGCAGGCCAGCCGATACGACCTGGCATTCGCCGTCGGTATGGGGGCGGCCATCCAGGACGCCTCGGAGATCAGCCGGTTGTGCCGGCAGCCGAAGCGCACCGGGCAGCCCGCGAAGTCCTCGAACAGGTGCGCGCGTGCCGGCTGGCGATGGACGAACTCGATCGCCAGCGGCGTGTAGTGGGCGCCCGCCAGGTGCCGCAGGATGCTGACCATGCCCACCAGGAGCTTGTCCGCGAGGAACGCCGCGACGTCTGCGCAGTTGGGAAGCGGCTCGGCCAGCAGGACGTGCCGGCCCGGAGCGGCCGCCTGCTGCCGCACGGCCAGCAGGAAGCCGGCGCTGCGGGGATACCGGAGCGCGAGGTCGACGGCTTCGCCCAGGGCCGAACTCGCCATCAGCCCCAGCGCCAGGATGCCGCGGCTGGCGAGGTTGGTGCGCGCACCCAACACAGCACCCAATGACGCGTCCCCGGTCAGGCACAGGACGCGTCGGGCGGCTTCGACGGCGCGGTCGTGAGGAAGGCAGAAGCGCGGGTTGTCGAGGTCACCCGGCGTGAAGGCCAGACCCTGGCAGACGCCCTCGACGTCGATGCCTTGGCGCCTGGCCTCGTCGAACAGCGGCCGAAGCGTGAGCGGCGCCACCCGCCATGACGTAGGCAAGGACTCGATCGGCATCCCGTTTTCTCCCTGATTTCGTTCTCGTCGGCGCTCCGGTCTTGAGGCCGGTCCGAGTCGGCACGCCGCGACGCCGCAATGCTATCCGCACAAGGGGCGTGCTAAGATCAAAATGCAGTTGCCCGGCGCGGGCCGCCCGTGAATACGGGTGTGAATCGCGCGCGTCGCCGGGGCTGAACCTCAATCTGTCGATGATCCGTACCGTTTCGATCAACGTTGCTCGGTGGTGGCGCTTCCAGTAGGAAGCGGCACGTTGTTGCGGTCCTGAACCGCTCCTTGCCGCCGGGACGGTGGGCAAGGTCAAGCAGATGGCTCTCCGGCACGGCGGCTCCCAGAACCCAGGAGATTGCCGATGCCCCGAAATCCCTTCAGTCGTTTCTGCCGCAAGGCACATGCCTTGCATGGCGCCCGGCGCCGCGGCACCCTCGCGGGCCTGGTGCCGAGTTCCCGCGTCGATGCCGGCGATGCCGGTGCGCTGTCGGTGGGCATGACCTGCGGCGCCTCTTTCCGCAAAACCTTTGCCAGCGAGGCGGTGCTGTGAACAAGCTGCTGATGATCGACAACTACGACTCCTTCACCTACAACCTGGTGCAGTATTTCGGCGAACTCGGGGCGCAGGTGGAGACGGTGCGCAACGACGAGATCACGCTCGACGAGATCGGTGCGCGCATCGCCGCCGGCGTGAGCCGCCTGGTGATCTCGCCCGGGCCGTGCTCGCCGGCCGAGGCCGGCGTGTCGGTGCCGGCCATCGAAACCTTCGCAGGCAAGCTGCCGATCCTGGGCGTGTGCCTGGGCCATCAGTCGATCGGCGCGGCCTTCGGCGGGCAGATCGTGCGGGCCCGGCAATTGATGCACGGCAAGACCAGCGAGATCCAGACCACGCGCGAGGGGGTGTTCGCCGGGCTGCCCGAGCGCTTCACCGTCAACCGCTACCACTCGCTGTCGATCGCGCGCGAGAGCTGCCCGGCAGAACTGGCGATCACCGCCTGGACCGACGACGGCGAGATCATGGGGGTGCGCCACACCGGCTTCGAGCACGCAGTGCGCATCGAGGGCGTGCAGTTCCATCCCGAATCGATCCTGACCGAGCACGGGCACGCCATGCTCCGCAACTTTCTGGAGGCGTGAGCATGGCAACCGTCGACCTGCGCAGCGACACGGTGACGCAACCCACGCCCGCGATGCGCGCGGCGATGATGGCGGCGCCACTGGGCGACGATGTGTTCGCCGCCGATCCCAGCGTCAACGCGCTACAGCAGAAGATCGCCGACCTGCTGGGCTTCGAGGCCGCGCTGTTCCTGCCGACCGGCACGCAGAGCAACCTGTGCGGCATCCTGGCGCACTGCCAGCGCGGCGACGAGTACATCGTCGGCCAGCAGGCGCATTGCTACCGCTGGGAGGGTGGCGGCGCGGCCGTCTTCGGCAGCGTGCAGCCGCAGCCGCTGGAACACCTGGCCGACGGCAGCTTCCGGCTGTCCGACATCGAGGCGGCCATCAAGCCGGACGACGCCCATTTCGCCCGCACGCGGTTGCTGGCGCTGGAGAACACGCTGGGCGGCAAGCTGCTGCCCTTCGCGCAGGTGCAGGCGGCCACGCAGCTGGCTGCCGACAAGGGGCTGGCACGCCACCTGGATGGCGCGCGCCTGTTCAACGCCGCGGTGGCGCAGGCCGCGGCCTGCGGCGGCGCGGCCCGGGCCGAGGCGCGTCGCATCGCCCAGTGCTTCGACAGCGTGTCGGTGTGCTTCAGCAAGGGCCTCGGCGCGCCGGTCGGCTCGGCGCTGTGCGGGTCGCGCGCATTCATCGCCCGCGCCCACCGCATCCGCAAGATGGCCGGCGGCGGCATGCGCCAGGCCGGGCTGCTGGCCGCGGCCGCCAGCCATGCGCTCGAGCACCATGTCGACCGGCTGGCCGAGGACCATGCCTTGGCGCGGCGCCTGGCCGACGGCCTGGCGGGCGTGGCGGGGCTGAAGGTCGAGCCGCCGCAGACCAACATCGTCTTCGCCGACCTGGAGGACGACGCGCGCGACCGCAGTGCCGAGTTGCTGGCGCACCTGCAGTCGCAGGGCATCCTGGCCACCGGGCTGTACCGCCTGCGCTTCGTCACCCACCTGGACGTGGACGCGGCCGGCGTGGACCGGGCGGTCGCCGCCATCCGGCGCTTCTTCGGGGCCTGAAGGGCGGACAAGAGGCAAAAGGCCGAACCATGCCCGACACGTCCCACCTTCTCGCGTTCGTCGCCGCCGGCCTGCTGCTCAACCTGACGCCGGGGCCGGATGTCTTCTTCATCATCAGCCAGGGGCTGCGGCAAGGCGCACGCGCGGGCATGGTGGCGGCACTGGGCATCACGGCCGGATGCTGCGTGCACATCGTGGCGGCGGCGGTCGGCGTGAGTGCGCTGGTCGCTGCCTCGGCCACGGCCTTCACCGTGCTCAAGTGGGTCGGCGCGGCCTATCTCGTCTACGTCGGGCTGGCGATGCTGTTCAGCCGTGCGCCGGCCGGCGTGCCGGTGCTGGGCGCGGGCGCGGTCACCGGCCCGGCGGACGCCGTGCCGCTGCGGACGGTGTTCCGGCGCGGCTTCTGGACCAATGCGCTCAACCCGAAGGTGGCGCTGTTCTTCCTGGCCTTCGTGCCGCAGTTCATCGCGCCCGGCGCGGCGCATCCTTCGCTGGCCTTCCTGGCGCTCGGCCTGCTGTTCAACTTCAATGCCTTGTGGGTGAACTTCGGCTGGGCCTTGTCCGCGGCATGGCTGGCCCGGCGCGTCGGCGCGGTGCAGCGCGGCATGGGCTGGCTGGAGCGCGGCGCGGGCCTCCTCTTCATCGGCTTCGGCCTCAAGCTGGCGCTGGCGGATTCCCCCGCCGCGGCGCCGGCGTCACACTAGGCCTGTTCGCAGGCCCCGGATCTTCACGCGGAGACTCACCATGTCCATCACTCCCCAAGAGGCGCTGCAGCGCACCATCGAGCACCGCGAGGTGTTTCACGACGAGATGCTGCACATCATGCGGCTGATCATGAGCGGCGAATGCTCGCCCGTGCTGATGGCCGCCTTCATCACCGGCCTGCGCGTCAAGAAGGAGACCATCGGCGAGATCACCGCCGCCGCGCAGGTCATGCGCGAGGTGTCGACCAAGGTGCCGGTGGCCGACACCCGCAACCTGGTGGACATCGTGGGCACCGGCGGCGATGGCGCGCATACCTTCAACATCTCCACCTGCTCGATGTTCGTGGCGGCCGCGGCCGGCGCCAAGGTGAGCAAGCACGGCGGGCGCAGCGTGAGCAGCAAGTCGGGCAGCGCGGACGTGCTGGAGGCGCTGGGCGTCAACATCAACCTCAAGCCCGCGCAGATCGCCGCCTGCGTGGCCGAGGTCGGCATCGGCTTCATGTTCGCGCCGAATCACCATCCGGCCATGAAGAACGTCGCGCCCGTGCGCAAGGAACTGGGCATCAAGACCATCTTCAACATCCTGGGCCCGCTGACCAACCCGGCCGGCGCGCCCAATATCCTGATGGGCGTGTTCCACGCGGACCTGGTGGGCATCCAGGTGCGGGCACTGCAGCGTCTGGGCGCCGAGCATGCGCTGGTGGTCTACGGCCGCGACGGGCTGGACGAAATCTCGCTGGGTGCGGCCACCATGGTCGGTGAATTGCGCAACGGGGAGATCCGCGAGTACGAAATGCACCCCGAGGACTTCGGCTTCGCCATGGCCAGCACCCGGGCGCTTCGGGTGGAAACGCCCGAGCAGTCGAGGGCGTTGCTGGTCGGCGTGCTCGAAGGCGAGGCCGGCCCGGCGCGCGACATCGTCCTGCTCAACGCCGGCGCGGCGCTGTTCGCGGCCGACGTGGCCGAGTCGGTGGCGCAAGGGGTCGAGCGCGCGCGCGAGGCGATCGATTCCGGCGCGGCGCGTCGCAAGCTGCAGCAACTGGCCGACTTCAGCCAGCGCGCGGGACAGGAGGGTTGAACATGTCGGATATCCTGAACAAGATCGTCGCCGTCAAGCATGAGGAAGTGGCTGCCGCGCGCAAGCGGGTCGCGCCGGAACTCATGCGCCAGGACGCCGAGTCGCGCGTGCTCACGCGCGACTTCATCGGCGCGCTGCGCCGCAAGATCGAGCGCGGCCAGGCCGGCGTCATTGCCGAGGTGAAGAAGGCCAGTCCGAGCAAGGGCGTGTTGCGGGAGGATTTCGAGCCGGCCGACATCGCGCAAAGCTACGCCGTGGGCGACGGTACCGTGAGCGCGGCCTGCCTGTCGGTGCTGACGGATCGCCAGTTCTTCCAGGGCAGCATCGACAACCTGAAGCTCGCGCGCGCCTCCTGCGAACTGCCGGTGCTGCGCAAGGATTTCATGGTCGACGCCTACCAGATCTATGAATCGCGCGCGATCGGCGCCGACGCGGTCCTGCTGATCGCTGCCTGCCTGGACGACGCGCAGTTGCGGGACTTCGAGGCCATCGCGCACGGGCTCGGCATGGCGGTCCTCGTCGAAGTGCACGACGAGGCCGAGATGGAGCGGGCCCTGCGCCTGAGGACGCCGCTCATCGGGGTGAACAACCGCAACCTGCGCACCTTCGAGGTGTCGCTCGACACCACGCTCGCGCTGCAGGCCAAGGTGCCGCCCGAGCGGCTGCTGGTCACCGAATCGGGCATCGCCACACGCGAAGACGTGGCGCGGCTGCGGCAGGCCGGCGTGCATGCGTTCCTGGTCGGCGAAGCATTCATTCGCGCGCAGGAGCCGGGCGAGGCGCTGGCGCAGCTCTTCCAATGAGCCGTCGGACGGCCACACCCGCGATGGCCCGCGCCGCTGCGACCTGCGCGAGGATCGTTCCATGAGCGCCCAGTCGAGCCAGTTGATGCACGCCGATCCGGCGCAGTGGCCGGTGGCTCCCGGCTGGCAGCCGCTGGTCGACGAATTCTTCGCCAGCGCCACCGGTCGCGGTCTGCTGCAGTTCCTGCGACAGCGGCTGGACGCCGGCGCCGTGATCTTTCCGCCCGAGCCGCTGCGCGCGCTCGAACTCACGCCGCCGGAGTCGGTTCGCATCGTCATCCTCGGCCAGGACCCATACCACGGCCGCGGTCAGGCCGAAGGCCTGGCGTTCTCGGTCGCGCCGGGCGTGGCCCTGCCGCCGTCGCTGCGCAACATCTTCAAGGAAATGCAGCGCGACCTGGGCGTCGCGCCGCCGCCGTTCCCCGATCCCGGCGGCAGCCTGGTGAAGTGGGCGCGCCACGGTGTCCTGCTGCTCAACACCTGCCTGACGGTGGAGGAGGGCAAGCCGGCCAGCCACGCAGGCCGCGGGTGGGAGGCGCTGACCGACGCGGTGTTCCGCCACGTCGCCGCCAGCGACCGCTCGGTGGTCTTCATGCTCTGGGGCGCCCATGCGCAGGGCAAGCGCAGCCTGATCGACGCCAGCCGCCACTGCGTGCTGGCGGCCAATCACCCGTCGCCCCTGTCGGCCATGCGTCCGCCGGTGCCCTTCATCGGCTGCGGCCATTTCGGGCAGGCGCGGGCGCATCGCGCGCTTCAGCAGGGCGTCGGCAGCGAGCCGGAATCACGCACCGACCGCGGTCCTGTATAATTTGGCCCGGCTAGAAATTGGTGCGCGACGACGAACTCGTTGGTTTTTGCATCGGCCGGTCTGGCCGACGCACTCAAAGCGTGCTATATTTCGAGGTTCGCCGGAGAGGTGGCCGAGTGGTTAATGGCAGCAGACTGTAAATCTGCCGGTTTATACCTACGCTGGTTCGAATCCAGCCCTCTCCACCAGCGAAAGTTTGCAGAGGATTTTGCAGCATTGCCGGGCATTTGCGCGGGCAAGGCGGGAGTAGTTCAATGGTAGAACCCCAGCCTTCCAAGCTGATGACGCGGGTTCGATTCCCGTCTCCCGCTCCACATTGGCTGGAGCGCCCGTCGCGGACGAGGCAGTGCTGAGAAAATTCGCCCATGTGGCTCAGTGGTAGAGCACTCCCTTGGTAAGGGAGAGGTCGCGGGTCCGATTCCCGCCATGGGCACCACAATTTTTGAGAAGCCGGGGTGCCGCGCCCCGCATGCCTGGTACTGATCAGTTTTTTTCGGAGTCGATGACATGGCAAAAGACAAGTTCGAGCGCACCAAGCCGCACGTGAACGTGGGCACGATCGGTCACGTTGACCACGGCAAGACCACGCTGACGGCGGCGATCGCGACGGTGCTGTCGTCCAAGTTCGGCGGCATGGCCAAGAAGTACGACGAGATCGACGCTGCGCCCGAAGAAAAGGCGCGCGGC
>NZ_DASQBZ010000023.1:0-1563 GCF_035634955.1 Variovorax sp.
TTCGATGCTGCGCACCGCTGTCAAGAAGGTGATCAAGGCTCTGGATGCCAATGACGCCGCCGGCGCCGAGGCAGCCTTCGCTGTTGCCCAGCCGATCCTCGACCGTTTCAGCTCGCGTGGTCTGATCCACAAGAACAAGGCCGCTCGCCACAAGAGCCGCCTGACCGCGCGCATCAAGGCCATCAAGGCCGCCTGATACGGCGCTGCGGGTGTCGTAGAGCCACGCCACGCGTGGCTTCGACCCAGCCGCAGAAAAAGACCCGGCCCCGGCCGGGTTTTTTGTTGCCCGCAGATCCGTAACGCCAGATTCCGCCCGGCTGGACGCCCGCCGGGCCGTAGCGCCGGGCTCTGCCCGGCTGCCCTTCGCGGCGATATCGTTAACGTTGGACGCCAGCCGGGCAGAGCCCGGCTCTACTAGGCGCTGCGCGGGCGCACCACAGAAAAACCCGGCCGCAGCCGGGTTGTTCAGGGGCGTGCGGAGGCGCTCAGTACGCATCGCGCGCTTGCGCCTCGTCTTCCTTCTGGCGATCGAAGAAGGCCATGATGTTGGTCATGATCGGCCAGGTGCCTTCACGGCCCAGCGCCGAGACCAGGTACCACGGCTGGGTCCAGCCCAGCTCGGCGACGATCTTCTCGGCCGCGGCCTTGGCCTCGTCCTCGAACATCAGGTCGGCCTTGTTCAGCACCAGCCAGCGCGGCTTGTCCAGCAACTCCGGATCGTGCTTTTCCAGCTCGCGCTCGATCGCACGGACCTGCTCGATCGGCGACACACCTTCCACGCCACCTTCCATCGGGGAGATGTCCACCAGGTGCAGCAACAGCCGGGTGCGCTGCAGGTGGCGCAGGAACTGCGCGCCCAGGCCGGCACCGTCGGCCGCCCCTTCGATCAGGCCGGGAATGTCGGCGATGACGAAGCTGCGGTAATTTTCAACGCGCACCACACCCAGGTTCGGGTACAGCGTGGTGAACGGGTAATCGGCCACCTTCGGGGTGGCAGCGGACACGGCACGGATCAGCGTGCTCTTGCCGGCATTGGGGAAGCCCAGCAGGCCCACGTCGGCCAGCAGCTTCAGCTCCAGCTTGAGCAGGCGCTCTTCCCCCTCTTCGCCCGGCAGCGCCTGGCGCGGCGAACGGTTGGTGGAGCTCTTGAAGTGCATGTTGCCCAGGCCGCCGCGGCCGCCCTTGGCCACCAGCAGGCGATCGTCGTGCTGGGTCAGGTCGCCGATGACCTCATCGGTGGCCACGTTCATGACCACGGTGCCGACCGGCACGGTGATGACTAGGTCTTCGCCGCCCTTGCCGTAGGCCTGGCGGCCCATGCCGTTCTCACCGCGCTGCGCCTTGAAGATGCGCTCGTGGCGGAAGTCGACCAGGGTGTTCAGGTTGGCGTCGGCGCGGATCCAGACGTTGCCGCCATTGCCACCATCGCCACCGTCCGGGCCGCCCAGCGGAATGAACTTCTCGCGACGGAAACCGACGCAGCCGTTGCCGCCATTGCCGGCGGTGACCTGGATTTCTGCTTCGTCTACAAGTTTCATGATTCTGGATGCCAACTGGAGGCGG
>NZ_DASQBZ010000024.1:0-286853 GCF_035634955.1 Variovorax sp.
AGCGCGCACACCTGTGCGCGCAGGCCGGCTTCACTGCGCTCCTCGGCGGCACAGAGGCGGCCGCCGACGGACAGCGCAGGCCGGGCGGCGTGGCGTGCAAGCCGTGCGGCCTTCGGTTGCTCGGGAGGGCTGTTGCGATTGGGGCGGCGTGATCGCGTTTGGGCGACGTGACCGGTCGTGCCGGACGGCGGGCGGGTGACCGGCCGTGACCTGGCCCTGGGGCGAACAAAACCGTTGTGCGACGCGACGTGTCTTGCGGCGGTGGGCGGCGTGTGTCGGGGGCCGCCTCTGTGTCGCCGAGGAGCGCAGCGTGGCCGGCCTGCGCGCACAGGTGTGCGCGCTTCAACTTCTAGCTCACCGTGGCTGTTTGAACGCAGTGAACGCAGTGAACGAAGTGAGTTCCACGGTGCAGGCCGGCCACGCGAGCACCGCAGGGCAGCCCCGAAGGGGCCGACACAGTGAAGGCCCCCGGCACGCGCCGCCCGCCGCCGCAGCAGGGCGCAACCTTGATTCTCGGAACACGCCACTCCCCAAACCGCCTCGGGTGCGCAGCGTGCGCGCTGGTGGTGCGCGACGCGCACCGCGCCGGTCATCCGTCGGCGAGCTCGGCGCGGCGCTCGACCAGCAGGTCGCGGAACCGCTGCGCCGCCGGAGACAGCGAGCGGTCGGCGTGAAACACCAGGACCACTTCGCGCTTGACCACCGGCCGCGCGATGGGGCGCATGGTCAGGCCCAGCGCGTCGATCACCCGGCGCATGGAGGTGGTCAGCACGCCCACGCCCAGGCCGCCCTCGACCATGCCGACGATCGTCAGCGGAAGCGAGACCTCGTGGGCGAACTGCAGCGACATGCCCTCGCGTGCCAGCGCGAAATCGAGCTGGTCGCGCACCGGGTTGCCCGGCCGCGGGCCGATCACGGGTACGTCGCGCAAGTCCTTCCAGGTGAGTTCGCGTGCCGCCTGTGCCAGCGGGTGGCCGGGCGCCAGGATGGCGTGGAAGGTCTCGGACCACAGCAACCGCATGCCCAGCTCGTGGCGCGCGCCGAACGCGGTGCCCAGGCCGAAGTCGACCTCGCCGGCGCGCACCATGTTCAGCACTTCTTCCTGCACCACGTCGTGCATCACCACGCGCACCCCCGGATTGCCTTCGCTGAAGTCGCGGATCAGACGCGGCATGACCAGGGCCGCCTGCACCGACGAGACCGCCAGCGACACCCGCCCGCGCCCGAGCGTCTTGAGCTGCGCGGAGCTGCCGATGACGCTGTCCAGGTCGGCCACCGCCTTGCGTGCCAGCGGAAGAATCTCGGCGCCTGCCTCGGTCAGCCGCAGCATGCGCGTGTGGCGGTCGAACAGGCGCAGGCCCAGGTTGGTTTCCAGCTCGCGCACCAGCGTGCTCACGGTCGACTGCGTGAGGTTCAGCGCGTCGCCGGCGCGCGTGAAGTGCTGCGCCTCGGCAACCGCAATGAAGGCGCGCAACTGGCGCAGGGTGACATTCATGGACTAGTTCGATGAATATATAAGAATTTTGCTGTTTCTCAAATGTATTGAGGCTGTCACTATCCATCGCATGCCCGTGGCGGACACGAGTTCCGCCGGGTCGGAGTTCCACGTTCTCAGGAGCCCGCGATGTTCATCCAGCAAGCGGCGTCAGCGCGCCGCCAGCCAGTCGCAAAGCTGTTCCAGCTGAGCCCGCTCCGCCGCCAGTTCGGCGGCCTGCAGCTGGGCCCGGACCGTCTCGCGGCGCCCCGCATCGGCATCCATCGTCTTCAACGCGCGGCGCAGCCGGCGCAGCGGCTGCACCACCTGGTCGCGCCACGGGCGCACCAGCGCCTCGGCTTCGCGCAGCGCGGCATCGTCCAGCGCGCGTCCCTGGTCAAGCGCCCAGCGGGCGAACAGGTGCAGCACCACGTCCAGGCCTTCGTCGTCCTGGCGGCGCAGCAGGTCCTGCGCGGCGCCGGGTCGGCTCCAGGCAGCGGCGATGTAGTTCCAGGCGTCGTCGTGCGTCATGGCGGCCGCGAGTATGCGGCCCGCTGAGCCCGGACCGGGCCAGGAGAACCCCATGACCACGCAGACACCGCGCCGGCTCATCGTCGCCATCACCGGGGCCTCGGGCTTCGTCTACGGGTACCGCCTGCTGCAGTTGCTGCGACCGCTCGACATCGAGGTGCACCTGGTCGTCAGCCGCGCGGCCCAGCTCACCATGGCGTGCGAGACGCGGCTGCACCTGTCGGACGTGACGGCACTGGCGGACAAGGTGCACCGCAACGAGGACATCGGCGCCTGCGTGGCCAGCGGCTCGTACCGCACGCTGGGCATGGTGGTGGCGCCGTGCTCGATGAAGACGCTGGCCGAGATCGCATCAGGCACCGGCGGCACGCTGGTGGCGCGCGCCGCGGACGTGATGCTCAAGGAACGCCGCCGGCTGGTGCTGCTGGCGCGCGAGACGCCGCTGACGCTGGTGCACCTGCGCAACATGACCACCGTCACCGAGATGGGCGCCATCGTCGCGCCGCCGGTGCCGGCCTTCTACGCGCAACCGGAAAACCTCGACCAGATGGTGGACCACACGCTCGGCCGCGTGCTCGACCTGTTCGACATCGACGTCGGCGCAGTCAGGCGCTGGACGGGGCCCGCTTCGGGGCGCTCCTTCGACGAAGCCAAGCCAACCTCCCTCCAACCATGAAGTACTTCGAGTATGCGGAGCCGGCCACGCTGCAGGAGGCCGTCGGCCTGCTGCGGGACGGGGCCGGACAGGCCAGCCTGATGGCCGGCGGCACCGACCTGATGGTGCAGATGAAGGAGCACGTGCGCCAGCCCGCGCGCGTGATCAACATCAAGAAGATTCCCGGCATGGACGACTTCGGGTGGGACCCGGCGCAGGGGCTGACGCTGGGCGCGCTGGTCACCGTGCGCCAGGTCGAGACGTCGCCCGTCACGCTGGCGCACTACGCCAGCCTGGCCCGCGCCAGCACCGACTTCGCCTCCATCCAGGTGCGCAACCGCGCCACCGTGGTGGGCAACGTGTGCCGCGCCTCGCCGTCGGCCGACACGCTGCCGCCGCTGATCGCCGACGGCGCGGTGCTGCGCATCGAGGGCCCTGCCGGCCGGCGCGAGTGCGCGGTGGAGGATTTCTGCCAGGGGCCCGGCCGCACGGCGCTGGGCGCCGGCGAGATCGTCACGCACATCCGCATTCCGGCGCCGCCGCCGGGTACCGGCAAGGTCTACATCAAGCACGGCCGCCGCGCACAGATGGAGCTGGCCACCGTCGGCGTGGCCGTCACGCTGACGCTGCAGGACGCCACATGCACCGCCATCGCCATCGTGCTGGCGGCAGTGGCGCCCACGCCGCTGCGCGCTCGCGCCGCCGAGGCGGTGCTGCGCGGGCAGCCGCTGACGGCCGAGCGCATCGCCGCCGCCGCGCAGGCCGCGGCCGGCGAGGCGCGTCCGATCGGCGACGTGCGCGGCAGCGCCGACTACCGGCGCGAGATGGTGCGCGTGCTCACCCGCCGCGCCATCGAACAAGCCATCGAGGAGGTCGCATGAAGAAGGTCGTTTCATTCACCGTCAACGGCGAGGAGCGCGAGATCGCTGTGGCGCCGAACCGCAGCCTGCTCGACGCGCTGCGCACCGAGGCCGGCCTGACCGGCACCAAGAAGGGCTGCGACGTGGGCGAGTGCGGCTCGTGCACCGTGATCATGAACGGCAAGCCCGTCAACTCATGCCTGGTGCTGGCGCAGGAGGCGCAGGGCGCCACGATCACCACGATCGAGGGCGTGCAGTGCTCGGCCGACGAACTGCATCCGCTGCAGGAGAACTTCATGCGCTGCGGCGCGGCCCAGTGCGGCTTCTGCACGCCGGGCATCATCATGGCGGCCAAGGCGCTGCTGGACGAGAACCCGTCGCCCACGGTGGACGAGATCCGCTTCGCCATCGCCGGCAACATCTGCCGCTGCACCGGCTACACCAAGATCATCGACGCGATCAGCCGGACGGCCGGCGGGCCGCGGCTGGCGGCCGCCGAGGAGCTGCAGCCATGACCGCGCAGCACGACCTCGACGTCGTCGGCCGCAGCGTCAAGCGCACCGACCTGCTGGACAAGGTGACCGGCAACGCCCGGTACGCCGGCGACTTCCACTGGCCCGGCATGCTCTACGGACGCATCAAGCGCTGCGAGGTCGCCCATGCGCGCATCCTGCGCATCGACACCAGCCGCGCGCTGGCGCTGCCGGGCGTCAAGGCGGTCCTCACGCACGAGAACGTGCCGCGCGTGCTGCATGCCGGCTCGCCGCATCCGCGCTCGGCCTCGGTCACCTGCGACCAGTACATCCTGGAGGACCGGGTGCGCTACTGGGGCGAGGGTGTCGCCGCGGTGGCGGCCACCACGGAGGAGATCGCCGAGGCGGCGCTCGAACTGATCGAGGTCGAGTACGAGGAACTGCCCGCCGTGTTCGACGTGGAGCAGGCGCAGCGACCGGACGCGCCGCTCATCCACGACCGCGGCTTCGGCCACAACCTGGTGCTGGCACCGCAGGTGTTCGAGCGCGGCGACGTCGAACAGGGCTTTGCCGAGGCGGACTTCATCATCGAAGGCGAGTACGAGGGCGGTCGCCCCACACCGGCCTACATGGAGCCCAACGTCTGCGCCTGCCATTGGGACGGCAACGGCAACCTGACGGTGTGGATCTCCACGCAGACGGCGTTCATGGTGCGCGGCATCATGGCCGAGGTGCTGGGCCTGCCGCTGTCGAAGGTGCGGGTGCTGGTGGACCACATGGGCGGCGGCTTCGGCGCCAAGCAGGACCTGTTCCAGCACGAATTCCTGTGCGCGCTGCTGGCCCGCCAGACGCGCGGGCCGGTGCGCATGGAGTACACGCGCGAAGAGACTTTCCTGGGCGGGCGCACGCGTCATCCCATGCGCGTGTGGCTGCGCCAGGGTTTCCGCAAGGACGGCACCATCACCGCCCGCCAGGCCAAGGTGGTCTACAACTCCGGCGCCTACGGCTCGCACGGTCCGGGGGTCACCATCGTCGGCACCAGCGCGCTGGTGTCGCTGTACCGCTGCGAGAACGTGCAGCTCGAAGGGCGCTGCGTCTACACCAACAGTCCGATCGCCGGCGCCTTCCGCGGCTACGGCGTGGTGCAGGTGTACTGGGCGCTGGACATCCAGCTGGACGAGGCCGCCGAGCGCCTGGGCATGGACCCGGCCGACCTGAAGCAGATGAACGCGGTGCGCGAGGGCGACATCGCGCCGTCCGGGCACCCGATCGTCGGCCACGGCCTGCCGGACTGCGTCCGCCACGGCCGCGAGCTGGTCGGCTGGCCCGCGGTGCGCCGCCACGGCCGCGACAAGGGCGTGATCAAGACCGGCTGGGGCATCGGCTGCGAGATGCACGGCAGCAGCGCCTACCCGGGCATCAAGGAGCAGGGCAACGCCATCGTCAAGATGAACGAGGACGGCACCGTGGTGCTGCTCACCGGTACCGCCGGCCTGGGCACCGGCGCGCACACCGCGCTGTCGCAGATCGTGGCGGAGGAGCTCGGCGTGAGCTTCGAGCGGGTGTCCTGCGTGCACGGCGACACCGACGTCGTGCCCTGGGATATCGGCGCCTTCGCCAGCCATACCACCTACATGGGCGGCCGCGCGGCGCAGATGGCGGCGGCCAAGGTCAAGGCACAGCTGCTCGAGCGCGCCGCCGCGATGCTCGAGGCGCCGCAGGACCAGCTCGAGGTGCGCGCCGACCATGTCTTCGTGCGCGGCCAGGACGCGCGGCGCATGAGCATCCGCGACGTGGTGGGCCCGCGCAAGGGCGTTCCGGCCGCCCAGTTCGTCGGCAGCGCCACCTACCACCCGACCAAGTCGTATTCCTTCGCCGCCCACTTCGTCGAGGTGGAAGTGGACACCGAGACCGGCCGCATCGGTGTGCGCCAGGTGGTGCCGGTGCACGAGATCGGCAAGGTGATCCACCCGGTCGGCGCGGCCGGCCAGATCGAGGGCGGCATCCAGCAGGGCATCGGCCACACGCTGTACGAGGACTACCAGATCGACATGAAGACCGGGCGTTCGCTCAACGCCAACTTCGTCGACTACAAGATGCCGCTGTCGATGGACATGCCGCCCATCCACACCGTGCTGCTGGAGACCGCACCCGATCCCGGCGGCCCGTTCGGCGCCAAGGGCGTGGGCGAGGACCCGATCATCGCCGTCGGCCCGGCCATCGCCAACGCCGTGTACGACGCCATCGGCGTGCGCTTCCACCACTACCCCATCAAGCCCGAGCAGGTGCTGGCAGCCCTGCGCGAGCGGCAGACATCCCCCACCCAGGAACAGGAAGGAATTCCCGCATGACCACGCACGCCCACGCGCCGCAGGCGGCCCAGCGCCCGGTGCCCGTCACCATCCTCACCGGCTTCCTCGGCGCCGGCAAGACGACGCTGCTCAACCACATCCTGACCGAGCGCCATGGCCACCGCATAGCGGTGATCGAAAACGAGTTCGGCGAGGTGGACGTCGACTCCGACCTCGTGCTGGCCTCGGAAGAGGAGATCTTCCAGGTGGCCAACGGCTGCATCTGCTGCGTGGTCGACGTGCGCAACGACCTGGTGCAGATCCTGCAGAAGCTGCTCGAGCGCAAGGACCAGTTCGACCACATCCTGGTGGAGACCAGCGGCCTGGCCGACCCGACGCCGGTGGCCGCCACCTTCTTCATGGACAACGAGGTGGCGAAAAAGGTGGTGCTCGACGGCGTCGTCGCGCTGGTGGACGCGCTGCACGTGCAGCCGCACCTGGACGACCCGGCGCTGGCGGACCACGACAACCAGGCGGTCACGCAGTTGGTGGTGGCCGACCGCATCCTGCTCAACAAGACCGACCTGGTCGACGCCGCGCAGCTCGACGCGCTGGAAGGGCGAATCCGCCTGCTCAACGGCAGCGCGCCGATCCTGCGTACCTCGCACGCGAAGGTCGACCTGTCGCTCATCCTCGGGCTGCAGTCGTTCGAGTCGGACGCGCTGACCATGACCGACCCGCACTTCATGCAGGACGAGCACGAGCACGTGTGCGACGCGCATTGCGACCACCAGCACGAGCACGACCACGACCACCGCCATGGCCATGGCGGCGCCCCGCACGGGCATACGCACGACCCCTCGGTCGCCTCGGTGTCTTTCACCTTCGACCAGCCCTTCGACGCGGTGCGCCTGCAGCGCGCCCTGGAGGAACTGCTGGCGCTGCGCGGCGACGACATCTTCCGCGTCAAGGGGATCCTGCACGTGCAGGGCGACGAGCGTCGCCACGTGCTGCAGGGCGTGCACCGCCTGCTCGAGTTCAAGGCTTCCATGCCCTGGTGGGACGAGACGCCGGCCAGCAAGCTGGTGTTCATCGGCCGCCACCTGCAGGCCGAGAAGTTGCGCGCCCGGCTGCAGGCCTGCCTGGCCAGCCAGGACGCCACCGCATTCCAAGAGGCGCTGGAAGCCGCCTGAAGCGCTTCATTCCAACATCCGACAAGGAGACTCATCCATGATCATCGACATCAGCTGCTATCCCACCGACCAGGTCGACCTGGCCTGGTGGCACGACGGCGAGGCCTACACCGCCGAGCGCCTGCTGGCGACGATGGACGGCCCGTACTGGGTCAACGGCAAGCCGCGGCGCATCGACAAGGCGTTCATCCAGCCGCCGCAGGGCAACACCATCTACACCTGGACCGACGGCGAGAAGTCCGGCCGCCAGTCAATCGACGACTACATGGCCTACACGCTCAAGTGCACGCAGGACCATCCGGACCGCCTCATCGGCTGCTTCGTCTACAACCCGCGCTGCGGCGTCAAGAACGGCGTCGAGGCGATCGAGCGGTACGTGGTGGAGCACGGCTTCAAGATGGTGCAGATGCAGGCCAACATGCATGCCTACCGTCCCGACCGCGCGCTCGACTGGGTGCGCCCGGCCTTCGAGAAGTGCGCCGAGCTCGGCGTGCCGGTCAAGCTGCACACCGGCGACGGGCCCTACAGCATCCCGTCCGAATGGGTGCCGATGATCAAGGCGTTCCCCAACGTGAACTTCATCATGGCGCACTTCGGCGTGCAGACCGGCGGCGTGTACTGCTTCGAGCCGTTCCAGTGGGCCATGGAGCTGCCCAACGTGTTCTGCGAATCCGGGTGGTGCCTGCAGTCGCGCATCGTCGAGTTCGCCAAGGTGCTGCCGAAGAACAAGATCATCTTCGGCACCGACACGCCGCCCAACGAGCCCGGCATGTGGCTGCGCCTGCTGGAAGTGCTGTGCACCAATCCGCCCCAGGGCCTGAACCTCGACGAGGACACGCTCGAGGACTACCTGGGCAACAACATCGCCCGCATGGTCGGCATCGAGCCGACCCCCGTGCCGCGCACCTTCGAGGACGCGTGCCGGCACCTGGGCCGCCAGGTCGATCCGCAGCCCGTGATCGCCCTGTACTGAACGAGACGCATCCGGAGACGAACGACATGATCATCGACACCCACCTGCACCCCACCAACCTGGTCGACGAGGCCTGGCGCCACACCGGCACGCCCTTCAACGGCGAGCGCATGCTCAAGCTGATGGACGGGCCCTACATGATCAACGGCAAGCCGCGCCGGATCGACATGGGCTTCATCCAGCCGCCGCCGGGCAACACCGGCTACCGCGACGGCAACCGGCGCGGGCGCGAAGGCATCCGCGACTACATGGCCTACATCGCCGAGCTGTGCCAGAAGTACCCGGACCGCTTCATCGGCAACTTCACCTACAACCCGCGCTGGGGCCCCGAGAACGGCGCGGCGGAGCTGGAATTCCACATCAAGGAGTACGGCTTCAAGATGATCAAGCTGCACGCCAACATGCACGGCTACCGGCCCGACCGCGCGCTGGAGTGGCTGCGCCCGGCGATGAAGGTGTGCGCCAAGTACGGCACCGTGGTGCTGATCCATACCGGCGACGGCCCGTTCACCATCCCGACGATGTTCTACCCGATCATCCGCGAGTTCCCGATGGTCAACTTCGTCATCGCGCACTTCGGCATCCAGACCGGCGGCAACTACTCGTTCGAGACCTTCTGGATGGCGATGGACACGCCCAACGTGTACGTCGAGTCCGGCTGGTGCTTCCAGGCGCGCATCGCCGAGTTCGCCAAGGAACTGCCGCGCCACAAGCTGGTGTTCGGCACCGACAGCCCGCCCAACGAGCCGGGCATGTGGCTGCGCGAACTGGAGATGCTGTGCCGGCCGGCGCCGCACGGCATCGATCTCGACGAGGACACGCTGGAGGACTACCTGGGCAACAACATCGCCCGGCTGGTGGGCATCGAGACCACCGCTCCGCCGCGCAGCCTCGACGAGGCCAAGCTGCGCCTGCTCGACACCTACGGCCGTCCGGGCAGGAAATGAACCAGGGCCACGATCGGCGCGCGGCGGAACTGGCCGGTACCGGCCAGGACCTGCACCGCTTCGTCGACGCCTACCGCACGCTGTACCCGGACGACGTGCTCACGGTGTGCGAGCCGGCCAGCGCCGACCAGGACGTGACCGCAGCCGTCTGGACCCTGGCGGCGCGGGGGATGCATCCGGCGCTGGTGTTCGAGCGGGTGCAGGGCCTGCGCGACTTCGGCGGCCCGCTGGTGACCAACCTGTTCGCATCGCGCGAGCGGGTCGGCCGCATGCTCGGCGGCGTTCCCGCCGCCGGCATCCACGCCGAATACCAGGCGCGCAGCCGCCGCATGGTGGCGCCGCGCGAGGTGGGCAGCGGCGCGGTCACCGAAGTGGTGCAGACGGACGGTTTCGACCTGGCAAGCGTGCCGGCCATCCGCCACTTCGCCACCGACCGCGGCCCGTACATCACCAACGCGGTGGTGATCGCCGAGGACCGCGAGGCCGGCATCGGCAACGTGAGCTACCACCGCTCGATGGTGCATTCGCCGCAGGAGATCGCCACCAGCCTGCATTCGCGCGGTCACCTGTGGCGCATGCTGCAGGCCAGCAGCGCGCGCGGCAGGCCGCTGCCGGTGGCGATGGTGATCGGCGCGCATCCGCTGTTCATGCTCGCCGCCGCCGCGCGACTGCCCTACGGCGTGGACGAGCGCGACGTCGCCGGCGGGCTGTTCGGCGCGCCGCTGGAGGTGGTGCGCACGCCGCGCCACGGCATTGCGGTGCCGGCGCATGCGGAGTTCGTGCTCGAGGGCGTGATCGATCCGGCGGCGCGTGCCGACGAGGGGCCGTTCGGCGAATTCACCGGCTACTCGTCCGACCGCTCCACCAACAACCTCCTGCGCGTGCAGACGCTCATGCGCCGCAAGGACGCGTGGCTGCTGGACGTGGTGGGCGGCAATTCGGCCGAGCACCTCAACCTCGGCCGCATCCCGCGCGAATCGGAGATGGTGGAAAAGCTCAAGGAGCGCTTTCCCGGCGTCACGGCGGTGCACTACCCGAGTTCGGGCACGCACTTCCATGCCTACGTGGCGCTGCGCCAGAGCCGGCCGGGCGAGGCGCGCCAGGTCATGCTGGGCCTGCTGGGGTGGGACCCGTACCTCAAGACCGTCATCGCGGTCGACGAGGACGTGGACGTCACCCGCGACGAGGAAGTGCTGTGGGCCATGGCCACGCACTTCCAGCCGCACCTGGACGTGGTGATGGTCGACGGGCTGCCCGGCAGCGCGCTCGACCCGTCCGCCTCGGGCGCCGGCACCACCTCGCGCATGGGCCTGGACGCCACGCGCGGGCCGAACTTCGACGGCGTGCGCGCACGCATCGACGAGGCCGCCATGGCGCGCGCCGCGGCGCTGCTGGCGGGCGGCGCAGGAGCGCGGGCCACCGCCTGAGCGGGGCCGCGACGGGGCCGGACCGACAGGGCGCGACAGACGCCCGCGGCCCGGCGCACCGGTGGATCAGAGCAACGACAACCGGAGACAAGACATGACGAACGCCACGAACACGAGGGGTGCGACGCAGGTGCACCCGGTCGACGAGGTCCTTCCGCTGCACAAGATGGCGGCGCTGGGCCTGCAGCACGTGCTGGTGATGTATGCCGGCGCCATCGCGGTGCCGCTGATCATCGGCGGCGCGCTCAAGCTGTCCAAGGACGACATCGCCTTCCTGATTGCCGCCGACCTGTTCTGCTGCGGCATCGTCACCATCATCCAGAGCATGGGCGTGGGCAAGGTGGGCATCCGCCTGCCGATGATGATGGGCGTGACCTTCACCGCCATCGCGCCCATCATCGCGACCGGATCCACGCCCGGCCTGGGCATGCCGGCGGTGTTCGGGGCGGTGATGACCGCCGGCGTCTTCACGCTGCTGGTGGCGCCCTACGTGGGCCGCATGGTGCGCTGGTTTCCGCCGGTCGTCACCGGCTCGGTGGTGCTGATCATCGGCGTGTCGCTCATGCGGGTGGGCATCAACTGGGCGGCCGGCGGCAACCCCACCATCCACGGGCCGTCGGGGCCGATGCCCAACCCGGCGTACGGCGTGCCGCTGCACATCGCCATCTCGGGCCTGGTGCTGCTGGTCGTCCTGGCCATCATCGCCTGGTGCAAGGGGTTCCTGGCCAACGTGGCGGTGCTGATCGGCATCGGCGCCGGCTTCGCGCTGTCGCTGGCGCTGGGCAAGGTCAGTTTCGACGGCATCGGCAGCGCGCAGTGGGTGCGCGTGATCACGCCGTTCCACTTCGGATGGCCGACGCTGGACCTGATGACCGCGCTGACCCTGTGCGTGGTGATGCTGGTGATCATGATCGAGGGCGTGGGCCAGTTCCTGGCGCTCAGCGAGGTGGTGGACAAGCCGGTGGGGCCGGACGACATCGCGCGCGGCCTGCGGGCCGACGGCGTGGGCGCCATCGTCGGCGGCATCTTCAACACCTTCACCTACACCTCGTACGCGCAGAACGTCGGACTGGTGCAGGTCACCGGGGTGCGCAGCCGCTGGGTGTGCGTGACGGCCGGCGCCATGCTGATGGTGCTGGGGTGCCTGCCCAAGCTGGCCTTCCTCGCGGCGTCGATTCCGCAGTTCGTGCTGGGCGGCGCGGCGCTGGTCATGTTCGGCATGGTCGCGGCCACCGGCGTGCGCATCCTCGGCCACGTGGACTTCGTGAGCAACCGCAAGAATGCCTACGTGGTGGCGCTCAGCCTAGGGCTCGGGATGATCCCGCTGGTGGCGGACCGTTTCTTCGCGCAGCTGCCCGACCTGCTGGCCAAGTTCTGCCAGAACGGGATCCTGCTGGGCACGCTCTCGGCGGTCCTTCTCAACCTGATGCTCAACGGCCGCGACAGCAAGGCCGAGGCGCAGCAGGAGGCCCAGCGCCGGCAGCACCTGCACGGAGCCGCCTGAGATGGCGTTCCAACCACGCCAGGCGGCCGGTGGCGACCGGCCGCCGCAACTGCAGTTGAGCGGCATCCGCAAGGTCTACGGCGCCGTGGTGGCCAACGACGGGATCGACCTGTCGGTGCAGCCCGGCGAGATCCACGCCATCCTGGGCGAGAACGGCGCCGGCAAGTCCACGCTGATGAAGATCATCTACGGCGTGACCGCGCCCAGCGCCGGCGAGATCCGCTGGTGCGGCGAACCGGTGAGCGTGAGCAGCCCGAGCCACGCGCGCAGCCTGGGCATCGGCATGGTGTTCCAGCACTTCCAGCTGTTCGAGACGCTGACCGTGGTGCAGAACGTGGCGCTGGCGCTGCCGGGCCGCCCGGACCTGGGCGACCTGGCCCAGCGCATCGAGGCCGTGGGGCGGCGCTACGGCTTGCCGGTCGATCCCCAGCGCCTGGTGCACACGCTGTCGGTGGGTGAGCGCCAGCGGGTGGAGATCATCCGCTGCCTGCTGCAGAACCCGCGCCTGCTGATCATGGACGAGCCGACCTCGGTGCTCACGCCGCAGGCCGTGCGCAAGCTGTTCGAGACGCTGCGCCAGCTGTCGGACGAAGGCTGCAGCATCCTCTACATCAGCCACAAGCTCGACGAGGTGCGCGAGCTGTGCCACGGCGCCACGGTGCTGCGCGGCGGCCGTGTCACCGGCCACTGCGTCCCGGCGCAGGAGACGCCGGCATCGATGGCGCGGATGATGATCGGCAAGGAACTGGTCGGCTGCCAGCGCGGCGCTGCGCGGGCGGCCGGCGAAGTGCGGCTGGCGCTGCGCGGATTGAGCCGGCCGGCGCCGCACGACTTCGGCGTCGCGCTGCAGGGCGTGTCGCTGCAGGTCGGCGCCGGCGAGATCGTCGGCATCGCCGGCGTTTCCGGCAATGGCCAGCAGGAGCTGCTGCAGGCCGTCTCGGGCGAGGCGCCGCTGCCCGGCGCATGCGCCGCCATGGTGCAGCTGGGCGGCAGCGACGCCGGCCACCTGGACAGCGGCGAGCGGCGCGCGCGCGGCCTGGGCTTCGTGCCCGAGGAACGTTTGGGCCGCGGCGCGGTGCCGGCGATGAGCCTGGCCGACAACGCCTTGCTGACCGCGCATCGGCAGGACCTGCTGCGGCATGGCCTGGTGCGGCGCGATGCGGTGCGCGCCTTCGCGCAGCGCTGCATCGACGGCTTCACCGTCAAGTGCAGCGGCGCCCAGGCACCGGCCGAATCGCTGTCGGGCGGCAACCTGCAGAAATTCATCGTCGGCCGCGAGCTTCTGCAGCAGCCCCAGGTGCTGGTGGCGGCGCAGCCCACCTGGGGCGTGGACGTGGGTGCGGCGGCATTCATCCGCCAGTCGCTGGTGGCGCTGCGCGACGCCGGCGCGGCGGTGCTGGTGGTGTCGGAGGAACTGGACGAGCTGTTCGAGGTGTGCGACCGCATCGCGGTGATCGCCAACGGCCGCCTGTCGCCGGCCGTGCCGACGCAGCAGACCGACGTCGAGACCATCGGCCTGTGGATGAGCGGCATGTGGCCCGAAAGCGGTGTGCTGCCCGCGCGCCACGAGCATCCGGAGGTGCGCCATGTGGCCTAGTCTGGAACGCCGGCCCGAGGCCTCGCGCCGCATGCGCTGGCTCTCGCCGCTGCTGGCGGTGCTGCTCACGCTGGCCGGCGGGCTGGTGCTGTTTGCCGCGCTGGGACGTGATCCGCTGCAGGGGCTGCGCGTGTTCTTCCTGGCGCCGCTTGGCGACCTCTACGGCTGGAGCGAACTGATGCTCAAGGCCACGCCGCTGATGCTCATCGGCGTCGGGCTGGCGGCCGGCTTCAGGGCCGGCGTGTGGAACATCGGGGCCGAGGGACAGTTCATCCTCGGTGCGGTGTTCGCCACGGCCGTGGCGCTGCACGTGGGCGACCGCGCGGCGCCGTGGGCGCTGCCCGCGATGGTGCTGGCAGGCGCCTTGGGCGGTGCGCTGTGGGCCGCCATCCCGGCGTGGCTGCGCGACCGCTGGGGCACCAACGAGATCCTGGTCTCGCTGATGCTGGTGTACGTCGCGCAGCTGATGGCCTCGTGGCTGGTGTACGGGCCGTGGAAGGACCCGGGCGGCTACAACTTCCCGCAGACGCGCACCTTCGGCGACAGCGCGCTGTTGCCGGTGCTGGTCGAGGGCACGCGCCTGCACGCGGGCTTCCTGCTGGCGCTGGTGGTGCTGCTGGGCGGGTACGTCTTCCTGCAGCGCAGCTTCCAGGGCTTCCAGCTGCAGGTGGGCGGGCAGGCCGCGGCGGCCGCGCGCTATGCGGGGTTTTCGGCGCGCCGCTCCATCTGGCTGGGGCTGCTGGCCGGCGGGGCGCTCGCCGGCGTGGCCGGCATGACGGAGGTCGCGGGGCCGATGGGGCAGCTGACCGCGCAGATCTCGGCCGGCTACGGGTTCGCCGCGATCATCGTCGCCTTCGTCGGGCGCCTGCATCCGGTGGGCATCTTCTTCGCCAGCCTGCTGATGGCGCTGCTGTTCCTCGGGGGCGAGCAGGCGCAGCAGCACCTGAACCTGCCTTCGTCGATCTCGAAGGTGTTCCAGGGCATGTTGCTGTTCTTCCTGCTCGCATCGGACCTGTTCATAGGCTGGCGGCTGCGCTGGGAGCGCGCCACATGGAAGGGGTTGTCATGGATGCGTCGCTGATCCCGTCGATCGTTGCCGCCACGCTGGTGGCGGGCACGCCGCTGATCATCGTCGCCAGCGGCGAGCTGGTGGCCGAGCGCGCCGGCGTGCTCAACCTGGGCGCGGAGGGAATGATGGCCGTCGGGGCGGTTGCCGCCTTCGCGGCGGCGCATGGCGGCGCCAGCCCGTGGAGCGCCGCGCTGACAGGCATGGCCGCCGGCTGCGCGATGGCGCTGCTGTTCGGCTGCCTGACCCTGACGATGCAGGCCAACCAGGTGGCCGCGGGCCTGGCGCTGGCGATCTTCGGCGTGGGGCTGTCGGCCTTCTTCGGAAAGTCCTACGAATCGGCGCCGCTGACGGCGGTGCCGCCGCTGCGCATCCCGGTGCTGGCCGATGTGCCGTTCGTCGGCCCGGCGCTGTTCAACCAGCCGGCGCTGGTCTACGTCTCGTGGGCGCTGGTGGCGGGCATCGCCTGGTTCCTCGACCGCAGCCGGCCCGGGCTGGTGCTGCGCGCGGTGGGCGAGTCGCCCTCTGCAGCGCATGCGGTGGGCTATCCGGTGATCGCCATCCGCTACGCCGCCGTGGCGTTCGGCGGCGCCATGGCCGGGCTCGGCGGCGCCTTCCTGTCGGTGTTCTACACGCCGCTGTGGGCCGAGGGCATGGTGGCCGGGCGCGGCTGGATCGCGCTGGCGCTGGTGGTGTTCGCCACCTGGCGGCCGTGGCGGGTGATGCTCGGCGCCTACCTGTTCGGCGGCGTCATGGTTTCGCAGCTGTTCGTGCAGGGCTCGGGGCTGCGGATCGAGCTGCCGGCGCAGTGGCTCTCGGCGCTGCCGTACGTGGCCACCATCGCGGTGCTGGTGCTCATCTCGCGCAACCGCGCCACGATCCGACTCAACTCGCCGGCATCGCTCGGGCAGCCCTACCGGCCCGAGCGCTGAGCGCGCGCTTCGCTTTCCCGTTCGCTTCAACACAACCTGTACGGAGACAAAGACGATGACCATTTCTATCCTGCCGCGGGTGCGCCGCGGACTGGGCGGCATGACGCTGGCTGCCGCCGCCATGGGCGCATGGGCCGGCACGGCGTCGGCGGCGGCGCAGCCGCTGCGTGTGTGCTTCCTCTATTCCAACCCGATCGGCGAGAGCGGCTGGACCTACCAGCACGAGCTCGCACGCAAGGAGCTCGCCGCCGCCATGGGCGACAAGATCACCACCCGGTACGTGGAGAACATCGCCGAGGGGCCGGACGCCGAACGTGTCATCCGCAACTTCGTGCAGGACGGCTGCCAGCTCGTGTTCACGCCGTCCTTCGGCTTCATGGAGCCCACCATGAAAGTGGCGCGCACGGCGCCCAAGGTGATCTTCATGAACGGCAGCGGCTACAAGACCGCGGCCAACGTCGGCGTGTACAACGCGCGCTACTACGAAGGGCGCTACCTGGAGGGCGTGATCGCCGGCCACATGAGCAAGACCGGCGTCGTCGGCTACGTGGGCGCGTTCCCCATTCCCGAGGTGCTGCAGGGCGTGAACGCCTTCGCGCAGGGCATGCGCAGCGTCAACCCGAAAGCGCAGCTGCGCCTGATCTGGGTCAACGCCTGGTACGACCCGGGCAAGGAGCGGGACGCCGCCAACGCGCTGGTCAAGCTGGGCGTGGACACCATGGCCTATGCCACCTCGGGCGTGTCCATCGTCACGACCGGCGAGGAGAAGGGCGTCTACACGCTGGGCTACTACTCCGACATGTCGAAGTTCGGGCCCAGGACGAACCTGACCTCGGTGGTGCAGACGTGGGGCAGCTACTACATCCAGGTGGTGCAGGACGTGCTGGCCGGGCGCTGGAAGCCGGGCAACGTGATGGGCGGCATGCGCGAGGGAATGATCACGCTGGCGCCGCTCAACCCGGCGATTCCGGCCGACGTGCGCGAGAAGGTCGCGAAGATGGGCCAGGACATCGCCCAGGGCCGGCTCGATCCCTTCGCCGGACCGGTGCTGGACCAGGAGGGCAAGGTGCGCGTGCCGGCCGGGCAGACCATCTCCGCCGCCGATCTGGCGAACATGAACTACCTGGTGCAGGGCGTCGAAGGCCTGCTGCCCAAGCCGTAGGCCGCCGATGGCATCGCGAATCCTGATCCGACACGCGCAGGCCGTGCTCACCGGCCTGTGCGGTGACGCGGCGCGCAGCAGCGCCACCGACCTGCGCATCGCCGACGGCGTGCTGACCGAGATGGGGCGCGGCCTCAAGCCTGGCGAAGGCGAGCAGGTGCTCGACGCCGGCGACTGCGTCGTCTACCCCGGCTGGGTCAACACCCATCACCACCTGTTCCAGTCGCTGCTCAAGGGCGTGCCGGCCGGCATCAACCTGACGCTCAGCCCCTGGCTGCAGGCGGTGCCGTTCGCGCTGCGCCGCGGCTTCGACGAGAAGCGGTTGCGCCTGGCCGCGCGCATCGGGCTGGTGGAGCTGCTGCGCTCGGGCTGCACCACCGTGGCCGACCACCACTACCTGTTCCAGGCCGGCGCCGCGCATGACGCGGCCGCGCTGCTGTTCGAGGAGGCTGACGCGCTGGGCCTGCGTTTCATGCTGCTGCGCGGCGGCGCGACCGTCACGCGCCGGCTGGAAGACAGCGAGCGGCTGCAGCAGGCGCCCGAGACGCTAGACGAGATGCTCGCCTCGGTCCAGCGCACCGCGGCGCGCTACCACCAGTGCGGGCCCATGGCACGCACGCGCGTGGCCCTGGCGCCGACCTCGGCCCACGTCTCGCTGCGCCGGGACGAGCTGCGGGCGGCGGCGCGCGCGGCGCGGGCCATGGGCCTGCCGCTGCACAGCCACATGTCGGAGTCGGTCGCCTACTTCGAATACTGCCGCGAGATGTTCGGCTGCCTGCCGATCGAGTACCTGGCCGAGCAGGAATGGCTGGGCCCGGACGTCTGGCTCGCGCACCTGGTCCATCTCACGCCGGGCGAGATGCGGCTGCTGGGCGACACCGGTACCGGCATCGCCCATTGCCCGCAGAGCAATGCGCGCCTGGCCGACGGGATCGCCGCGGCGCCGGCACTGGAGCGGCTCGGCGCCACGGTGTCGATCGGGGTGGACGGCGCGGCCTCGAACGAGGCGGCCGACATGCTCAGCGAACTGCACTTCGCCTGGCTGGTGCACCGGGCCCGGGCCGGTGCGCAGGCGGTCGCGCGCCCGGAGGGCGAGGGCGAGGCCGGCGCCGACGTGGTGACCGTGGAGCAGCTCGTGCACTGGGCCAGCGCCGGCGGCGCAAAGGTGCTCGGCTTCGACGGCGTGGGCACGCTGCAGGTCGGCCAGGCGGCCGACCTGGCGGTCTGGCGCCTGGACGATCCGCGCTATTTCGGCCTGCACGATCCGGCCATCGGGCCGGTCGTCGGCGGCGGGCGGCCGCGGCTGCGGTGGCTGCTGTGCGGCGGCGAGGTGATCGCGCAGGACGACGCCATTCCCGGACTGGACCTCGCGCAGCTGCAGGCGCAGGCGCGGGAGGCGGTTCACGCGCTGATGCGGGGCGCCTGAGGGCGCGCGGCTCCCCTTTGCGGGGCGGCCGCGCCGCGCAACGGTGCACGGCGGCATGCCGGCCCGGCCGGCGGGCCCGCAATGGCCGGGCCCGCAAATTGCTTCTACCTGGTCAAGAGTAGAAGCGTTCACCCATTGCGAGCCGTATCGCCAGCCGCCCCCGCGAGGGGGCCGGCACGCGGTGCGGTCCGGTCGGAAATTGCTCTTGAGTTCCGTGCCCAGCGCCGCGTGCGCTGCCGGGGCCAGGAAGCGTCGCTCCAGGCACCGGCATCGCCAGGCGGCTGGGCATGATTTCCAGCAGATTCATGCCGCAAGCCATCATGACCACACACGCCGCAGACCACGCCCTCGACGAGATCCGCAAGGAATCGCGCATGGGCGCCATGGGCACCGAGACCTCCGCACGCGAGATCCGCCGCATCGACCTTTCCGACTTCGAGGCCCGCAAGGCCGAGATCGCCGACCAGTTGTGGGAGGCCGCGGTCGACGTCGGCTTCTTCCAGATCGCCAACCACGGCATCGCGCTCGACGAGATCCGCGCCGCCTTCACCATGGCCGAGCGCTTCTTCGCGCTGCCCGATGCCGTGAAGGCGCAATACCCGCTCAAGGCCAACGCCGGATGGGAAAGCCGCGCCCAGGTGCGCCCCTCGACCGGCACGCCCGACCAGAAGGAGAGCTACCAGATCACCCGCCCGCGCATGGACGGCCTGTACCCGAGCGAGGAAGAACTGCCCGGCTTCAAGGCCGCGATGCACGCGTTCGAGAAGCGAAGCTGGGACGTGGGCATGAAGGTGCTGTCGTGCTTCGCGCTCAAGCTGGGGTTCGACGAGCACTTCTTCCGCCGCGCGCACGACATGGACAGCAGCACCTACCAGAGCACGCTGCGCATGCTGCACTACTACGCCATCCCGCCCGAGCTGCAGGACAAGCTCGAGCTGTGGCGCGCCGGTGCCCACACCGATTTCGACTGCCTGACGCTGCTGTACCAGCGCCAGGGGCAAGGCGGGCTGCAGGTGCTGCCCGGCAAGGAGGCGCAGGACCAGGCCTGGACGCCGATCCCGCCCGACGAGGACGTCATCACCTGCAACATCGGCGACATGCTCATGCGCTGGAGCGACGACCGCCTGCCGAGCAACTTCCACCGCGTCAAGAACCCGCTGCCGGGCGAGTACATGGGGCCGCGCTACAGCCTGGCGTTCTTCTGCCAGGCGAACACGGACGCACTGATCGAGTCGCCCGCGGGCAAGTACCCGCCGATCACCGCCGGCGAGTACCTGAAGCAGCGCGTCTCGGCCAACTTCAACAACAAGTACTGACGGCTACGGCCGGCGAACTTCCAGCGGCTGCTTGCCCCAGTACACGCCGGCGAGCTGGTCCAGCCGCACGGTGCCGCCGGTGGATGGCGCATGCACGAAGCGGCCGTCGCCCACGTAGATGCCGGCATGCGATGGGCGGCCGCGCCCGAAGATCACCAGGTCGCCGGTGCGGATCTCGTCGCGGCTGACTTCCGTGCCGAACGTGGACAGCTGCGCCACCGTGCGCGGCGGCGCCAGCCCGGCGCTGCTGCGGTAGACGTAGCCGATCAGGCCGCTGCAGTCGAAGCCGCTGTCGGGCGTGTTGCCGCCGTAGCGGTACGGCGTGCCGACCAGGCCGAGCGCATGGATGGCGATTTCCTCCGACTGCGCGGGGCTCAGCGGTGCGTAGTTCCAGGTGGAAGCGCCGCTGCTGCGCGTGGGAGCGCTGCCGCAGGCCGCCAGCAGCAGGCTGGCGGCGAGCATGAGCGCGGCGGCGGGCAATCGAAGTGCGGGCAAGGTAAGCGGGTGCGGGCTTCGGTTGCTATCGATCTTATAGCGGCGCGGGCACATCGCGCCATGAAAAACCCCCAGGCCGGCCCACGGCGCGGCGCGATGTTGCGCGCAGGGCACGCCGCGAACCGGCGCGCCGTCTCGGCGGCCGGCGTCAAGCGGCGGGCGCCAGCGCCTTCTGCCGCGCCGCGAGCGCCGCGCCCGCGAACAGCGCCACGGCCGACACGACCAGGCCGCGCTCCAGCCCGCCCGGTCCGTCGGAAATCCAGCCGATGACGGTCGGCCCGACGATCTGGCCGAACGCGAACACCACCGTGAAGGCGCTGATGCCGGCCGACCAGGACGCCGGCGGCAGGTTGTGCCGCACCAGCGCGGTGGTCGACGCCACCACCGACAGGAAGACCGCACCGAACACCACGCCCGAGGCGAAGACGACCGGTGCGGCGCTGGTCAGCGCCGGGAGGATGCACACGGCGCCCAGCAGCGCGTTGAGGATGGCGAGCGACTCGCCGCCCCTGAACCGGTCGAGCATGCGCGCCCAGATGCGCGATGACGCCACCACCGCCAGACCGAGCAGCGCATAGAACAAGGTGATCTGCCCCGGCCGCATGCCCTGGTCCTTGAGCAGGGCGACCACGAAGGTCATGTAGCCGATGTAGCCGGCGCCGAACATGAAGTAGCCGCCCAGGCCGAAGACGAAGTCACGGGCGGCGAAGCGCTTGTTGCCGGCCTGTCCCTCCGGGGCCTGGCCGATCGTGCGCGCCGGCCATGCCAGCAAGGCGGTGGCGGCCAGGCAGGCCAGGCCGAGCGCCAGCCATGGCCATTGCCAGGCATGCGCGGCCCCGTGCCGCTGCGCCCCGGCAAGTGCCGCCGGCACCAGCAGGGCCGACAAGGCGATGCCGATGCCGGTGCCGCCGTAGTACAGCCCGATCAGGAACCCGGCGCGACTGCCGTGCATCGACCCCAGGCGCGCCGCCAGCACCCCGCCGGCGATGAAGGTGAAGGCGCTGGCGACTCCCGCGCACACGCGTTGCGCGAACAGGGCCGCGGTGCCCGTGGCCAGGCCAGAGAGCAGCATGAAGATGCCGGCCAGGACGCAGCCGCCCACCAGCATGCGCCATGCGCCCAGGCGCCGCATCAGCGCCGGCGTGGCCAGCGCGCCGAGCAGGTAGCCGAGCGCGTTGCCCGTGTTCATGGCGCCGGCCAGCAGGTACGACCAGCCGAGATCGGCGCGCATGGGCGCCAGCAGCAGCCCGTAGGAAAAGCGCGAAAGGCCCAGCGCGACCGCGGCGGCCAGGGAAAGGGCCAGCGCGACCATCAGCGGCCGGGCGGCCGCGAGTTCGGGTTGCGGCTTCTTCGCCGGGTCCGATGCCGTCATGCCGGACATTCAGTCGGCGCCGGGCGCGGTGGTCGGCAACTTCGCCAGCGCCACCGCCAGCCGTGCGCCCACCTGCGCGTTGTGCTCGGCCAGCGCGATGTTGGCCGCCAGGCTCCTGCCATCGGACAACGCCACGATGCGCGCCAGCAGGAACGGCGTGATCGCCTTGCCGCGAATGCCCTGGTCCCGCGCCTCGGCCAGCGCCTGCTGCGTCAGCGCGTCGGCTTCGGCCGCGGGCAGGGCGCAGGCCTCGGGCACCGGCGTGCTCAGGACCACGCCGGCATGCAGGCCCAGCTCCCATTGCGTGCGGATGAAGCGCGCCTGCGCCTCGGGCGCATCCAGCCGCCAGTCCGCGCGGTAGCCGCTGTCGCGCTGCCAGAAGGCGGCGAAGTTGTCCTGCCCGCAGCTGAGCACCGGGACGCCGTGCGTCTCCAGGTATTCGAGCGTCAGCCCGATGTCGAGGATCGACTTGGCGCCGGCGCACACCACCGCCACCGGCGTGCGCGCCAGTTCCTGCAGGTCGGCCGAGATGTCGAAGGTTTCGGCGGCGCCGCGGTGCACGCCGCCGATGCCGCCGGTGACGAACACCTCGATGCCGGCCAGGTGCGCGCAGATCATGGTCGCGGCCACCGTGGTGGCGCCCAGGCTGCCCTCGGCCAGCACGCCGGGCAGGTCGCGCCGGCTGACCTTGCGGGCCCGGCCGTCGCGGGCCAGCCGCTCCAGCGCGTGGTCGTCCAGCCCGATGCGGATGTGGCCGTCCATCAGCGCGATGGTCGCGGGCTCGGCGCCTTCGGCGCGAATCGCAGCCTCCAGCGCACGCGCCGTGCGCAGGTTCTGCGGATACGGCATGCCGTGGGCGATGAGGGTCGATTCCAGTGCGACCAGCGGCCGGCCGGCGGCGCGTGCGGCGGCCGCCGCCGGGCTCAGGCGCAGCCAGCGGTGGGCGTGGGGCGGCAGGGGTGTCATGGCGGGGTCTCGTCGGAAGTTGTCGGTGTCGATGCCGGCCGGCTCAGCGCCACTGCAGCAGCAGCGACCACGGCTGGCGGCTCATGTGGCGGTCGATGCAGCCGGCGGTGCCGGGCTGGCAGGCGTCGGGCAGGTAGCTCGCGTCGAGCCGACGCGTGCCGGGCGCGAAGTCGATGCGCCGCCGCGTCACCGACTGCAGCACATTGCCGCCGACGGTGTCGAAACCCTGCGTATCCACCTGCACCACCACGTCGCAATGCATGGGCAGCGCACCGCCGCCGGCGGCGTGCGCCTGCAATGCCTGGCCGACGTCGTCGAAGCGGTCCAGCGCGGCGGCGCCGGCGCGGGTCTGGCACATCAGGTCGCCCACGCGCGGCGGCGTGGCGGCGAGGTCGCAGGCGCGCAGCGCGTAGCGCGTGGGCCGGCCTGCGGCTTCGTCGACGGCTGCCCGCCAGGCGCCGGCGGCATAGTCCACGTGCGCGGCGGAGAAGGCGAACTCGTCGTCCGCCAGCCCGGCCTGGCGCGCCAGCCACGAGATGAAGGCGGCCGACCAGGGCGTGTCGATCACCGCCACCCGGGTCAGCGCCACCTGCGCCGCGCGCAGTTCGCTGCTGCTCAGGCCCTGGTCGGGGCCGACGCCCAGGCCCTGCAGGTGCGCGGCGCTGGCCTGGTTCAGCGCCTGCGCGACCAGCCGGCGCTGCGCCGGGCGCAGCGCGCCGAAGCGCACCTGCGAGGGCAGCCGGTCGTCGCCCGGCACCACCGCGCGCCAGTAGTCCACGATGCGCTGCCAGGGCGCCGGCGACAGGAAGCCGTCGCGCGTGTCCTCGGCTTCGGCGCGGCCGGCGTTCAGCAGGCGTCCCTGGTCATCGAGCGTCTGCCCGCCGAAGGCCAGGTGCTCCTGCCGCGCCGCTTCGGCCATGGCGATGGCGCGCGGACCGGGCGGCTCGGCCGCCGACCGACCGCAGATCGTGTCCGCCGCCCGCGCGGGCAGCGCGGCCAGCAGCAGTGCCATGCCGGCAAGAAGGGGGACGTGCGCGAGCCTCATCGGCCCGAGCATAGGGCCACGCGGGCGGCCGAATGCGCTCAGGTGTTCTGCGAGCCCCGGTGCGCCCAGCCGGTGGTGTGCTTCTCGATCGCGCTGAAGATCTCGTACATCGCCATGGCCATGGCGCCGACGACCACCAGCCCGGCAAAGGCCAGCCCCATCTGCATGGCCGAGCCGGCGGAGATCAGCAGGTAGCCGATGCCTTCGTTGGCGGCGGTCATCTCCGACACCGTGGTGCCGACGAAGGCCAGCGTGATCGCCACCTTGAGCGAGCCGTAGAAGTAGGGCATCGAGCGCGGCAGGCCGATCTTGACCAGCACGTCCCAGCGCTTGGCGCCGAGCACGCGCAGCACGTCCTCCAGTTCCGGCTCGAGCGTGGCCAGGCCGGTGGCGATGTTGACCATGATCGGGAAGAAGCTGATCAGGAAGGCGGTGAGGATCGCCGGGCCGACGCCGATGCCGAACCACACCACCAGGATCGGCACGAAGGCCGCCTTGGGCAGCGCGTTGAAGGCCGTCATCAGCGGATACACCGCCGCATAGGCGATGCGCGAGCTGCCGATGACGAAGCCGAGCATGACGCCGACCACGATGGCCAGGCCGAAGCCCGCCATCGTCACCCAGAAGGTGCGCCAGGCGTGACCCGCGATGATGGACTTGTACTCCCAGAACTGGGTCCAGATGCGCCAGGGGCTGGGGAAGATGAATTCCGAGACGTCGAAGGCCGAGCAGAGGATCTGCCACAGCGCGATGACGGCGACGAGCAGGAGCCAGGGCGACCAGCGTTCGATGAGCTTGTTGTTGTGCATGGAGAGCGAAAGGCGGTGCCGGTTACTGGGCGATGGCGGGTGCGTCCTGGCCGCTGGCCGCACCCGAGCGGATCGCGCCGATGTGGCCGCGCAGCTCCAGCACGATGTCGGTGAATTCCTTGGAGTAGGTCACGTCCAGCTCGCGCGGGCGTGGCAGCTCGATCTCGCGGCGCACCACGAAGCGGCCGGGGCTCTTGCTCATCACGTAGACCGTATCGGCCAGGAACACCGACTCGCGCAGGTCGTGCGTGACCAGGATGACGTTGAAGCGCTGCTCGGTCCACAGGTCGCGCAGGATGCACCACAGCTCTTCACGGGTGAACGCATCGAGCGCGCCGAAGGGCTCGTCCAGCAGCAGCATCTTGGGCTCGTGGATAAGCGCGCGGCAGATGCTGGCGCGCTGCTGCATGCCGCCCGACAGCTGCCAGGGGAACTTGTCCTCGTAACCGCCCAGGCCGACCTTGCGCAGCAGGCGGCGCGCCCGCTCCTCGTATTCCTTGCGCTTGTGCCTGAAGCTCGAGCGGTAGGGCTCGACGATTTCCAGCGGCAGCAGCACGTTGTCCAGCGTCGTGCGCCACGGCAGCAGCGACGGCGACTGGAACGCCATGCCCGAGATCTTCAGCGGCCCGGTGACAGGCTGCCCGTCCACCCGGATCCTGCCCATCGAGGGCATGCGCAGCCCCGTGGTCAGCTTCATGAAGGTGGACTTGCCGCAGCCCGAAGGCCCGACGATGGCGATGAACTCGCCCTGGCCGACCTTCAGGTCGATGGCTTCGACGGCGAAGTGGTTCTCGCGCAGCAACTGCTCGTTGTAGGCGAGCCAGACGTCGTCGAACTCTACGAAGGGTGTATCCGGAGCAGAGGCCATCAAGCTCATTCGAAAACGGTCGCGCCAGCCAATTGCGAAAGGGCGTAGTTGGCAACCTCGCGGTCCTGCTCGCCGGTGCCCGAGCCGACGCCGATGCCGCCGATGACGTAGCCGTTGACCACGATCGGCATGCCACCTTGCAGATTGGTCACGGCGCCGCTGGTGGCAGCGGCCAGCCGTGCGCCGAGTTCGGCCGGCAGGTTGCCGGTCACGCCGCGGCTCGATGCCGCGGTCTTGGCCTTGCGCAGTGCCGATTGCTCCGACAGCACCTTGGCGCCTTCCATGCGCACGTAGGCCAGCAGGTTGCACCCGTCATCGACGATGGCAATGCACTGCGGCTGGTTCATCTCGGTGGCCTTGGCCACGGCGGCGTTGAGCAGGCACAGGGCACCTTCGTGCGTCAGCTTGAGATGCGGCTTCCACAGGGCCGCAGCGGCCCCGGTCGAATCGATCGATGTGTGGTCTGTCATGGTGGGCTTCGTTGGGGTCGACGCGCGTGGCCGCCCCGGAGGAAATTACTTCTTCAGGATCGCCAGTTCGCCGGCCGACGGCAGGAAGGTGCCGTTCCAGACATCGTCGACCTTGACGCGGGTCTTGGTATTGAAGGCGTCCGAGACCTGCGAGGCCATCAGCGCCAGGCGTCCGGCGTTGACGGCGCCGAAGCCCTCTGCGCGCGCGTCCGGGCTGTCGATCACGGTGTCGATGGCCAGCTTCAGGCGACGCGTCTCCAGGGCGGGATTGATGATGCCGTCGCGGGCCTTCACGGCTTCGATTGCCGCAGCCGGGTTGGCCAGCACTTCCTTGGCGCCCTTGGTGAAGGCCGCGAGGAAGCCTTTCACCTCGGCCGGATGCTCCTTGAGGAACTTAGGCGAGACGATGATGGCGTTGCCGTACAGCTTCACGCCGTAGTCCGGGTACTGCAGGACCACCACGTCGGAGGTCTTGGCGCCGCGTGCTTCCAGGTTGAGCAGCGAGGTGAAGGTGAAGCCGGTGATGGCGTCGATGTCGCCGCGCATCAGCATGGTCTCGCGCAGGGTCGGGTCCATCGCGGTCCAGGCCACGTCGCCGATGCCGTTGGCCTTGGCGAAGATCGGGAAGGCGCGGCGGCCGGCGTCGAACACCGGGGCGCCCAGCTTCTTGCCGGTCAGGTCGGTGGGCTTGGTGATGCCGCTTTTCTTGAGCGCCATGACGGCCGCTGGCGTGTTGTTGAACACCATCATCACGGCGACGGGCTTGTTCGGGCCGTCCGGGTTGTTGGCGTGGAACTCCATCAGCGCCGCCATGTCGGCGAAGCCCATGTCGTAGGCGCCCGACGCCACGCGCGTGACGGTCGCGCCGGAGCCGCTGCCCGCGTCGATCGTGACGTCGAGGCCGGCTGCCTTGAAGTAGCCCTTGGCCGCCGGGTGCAGAAACAGGGCGGAGGGACCTTCGAAGCGCCAGTCGAGCTGGAACTTGATGGGCGTCAGGGTCTGGGCCTGCGCGGCACCGACGCCCAGGCACAGGGCGGAGGCGGCGAGGAAGGACTGGAGCAGCTGGCGCTTGTTGATCATCTTGATTCGCGACACGTTGAAATGAATGGTCACGAATTCAAGCAATAAGAATGCCCGCACGCAATTGGTGCCGCTCCGCAGGGCAAAGCCTGAAAAGCGCGATACCGGTGCATCAAATGCGCGTATTGGTGCGGTCGTAGCCGCCGATGCACCGAAAACGTTCGCTCTGGCGCGCGGCGGGCCGCGACCCCCGCCTTACGGATACAGCTGGTCGAGCTGTGGATTCCACCTTTGCGCCAGCAATTCGTAGCCGGCCGGCGACGGGTGGATCTCGTTGGCCCAGTGCGGTGTCGGACCGGCGTCGGTCGTCAGCGCGGCGGTGAGCGTCTGTTGGGTCGAGACCACGTGCATGTGGGGCGTCGTCGACTGGATGTCCAGGATCAGGTCGGCCACGCGCCTGAGGAATTCGGTGGCCAGGCCGATCCAGTCGTGTTCGGGCACGCCGTAGGTCTTTCCGAGCGCCTTGTAGAGCCATGGGCCGATGGCCGGCGCGGCGCCGGCGTTTCGCGGTGTCGCCAGGTCGTAGGTGTGCGTGATGATGGGGACGTTCCTGTTGAACCTGGAGCGTGCCCGCATGGCCAGCAGATTCGCGTAGACGTCGCGCGCATGCTGCTCGAAGGTCTGCCAGCCGGGCTCGCTCACGTAGCGCAGCGGGCTGCCCTCGGGTCCCCATTCGGCGGCCGGGTTGAGCAGCCGCAGCTTCGGATCGGGCGACTGCGAGGACAGCGCGTCGATCACGTCGTTGCCCAGCCCGGACAGCAGCAGGCCGTCCCAGGCGAACTCGGTGCTGCCGCAAAGCAGCCGCTGGAAGTCGCTGGCCTTGACCAGGTCGGTCATGTGCGCCAGCGTTGCGCCCGGCCTGGCGCAGTTGACCACCAGCCCGCGTCTGCTCGTGCCCATGTGCTCGAACAGGTTCGTCGTGGCGAAGAACGGGAACGAGCCGATCGAGAACCACGAATCGCCCTGGGCAAGAAAGCGCAGCGCGTATTGCTCGATCGGCCACTGTCCGGCTTCGCCGTGGCCCAGCAGCTGGTTGGGGGTGATGGTTTCGAAGGCGGGCATGGGCTTCTCCTGCGGACGGCTAGCGGTCGGCGATGCCGGCGCCGGCCGGTGGACCGGCGTCGCGCGAGGGCTGGCGCAGGCGTGGCCGGCAAAGCGCCACGAGCGCCAGCGCCGCGCAGCAGAGCAAGCCCAGGAACTTGGCCGCGGCCGCCAGTCCGACCAGGTAGAGCACGAGCCCCTGCAGCAGGCCGACCGGTCCATCCCAGGCGCTGGCGAGGGCCGTCAGCACGTTCTCGCATGCGTCCGCACCCACGGCGCACAGCGGCGCCAGGCCCAGCCAGCGCCAGGCGGGCACGCCTTGCCCGAGCCGCCGCACGCCGGCGGCGCGCCGGAAGGCCCAGCCGGCGACGCGCGCGAGCAGGTAACCGTAGCTGGCGGCCAGCAGCATGTCCGCCAGCATCGCCCAGCCGATGCCGGGCCCGAAGGCCTGGGCCAGCGGCGCCAGGTCGCCGGGGCGGGTCCACAACAGCGCGAGTTGCGCCCGGGCCAACTTGCTGGGCAATTCGAGCGCGGCGAAGCCGGGCCAGGTGCCGGCCAGCGCGAGCGCCTGCAGCCACAGGGACACCAGCGCGCCGAATATGCTGGCGCCGATGCCGATGTTCGCGCCGCGGTGGCCCGGTGCGGTCCACACCGACGGCATCGGATCAGGCTGGGCGGCCACGCTGGGATGCTCGATGCGGGTGGCCTTCGGGCCCAGCGCGACCGGATCGCGCACGGTCAGGCCGGCCAGCGCCCACCACGGCACGGAGAAGGTCGCGTCGTGCAGCTTGACGGCGCCGTCGGGCGCCAGATCCCTTGCATCGCGCAGGCCGCATTGGCGGGCTTCGGACTGCATCCAGGCCAAGGCCTCGTGCGACAGGCCCGACTCGCGCCGCAGGTAGCCGCCGCCGATGTCGCTGTGCACGCCGCGGAACCAGCGCTGGCGCAGCGACTGCGCGCCGTCCGACGTGCCGAAATCCGGCTCGTCGTAGAGCCTGGGCCTGAAGCTCAGCCGCTGCTCGTCCAGCGACAACGCGTGCCGGGCATGGCAGATGCGCTTGCCGGTGATGGTGGCCGCGCTGGTGATGCGCACCGACAGCAGCGGCACGCCGACCGATTCCACGGTGTCCCACACGCCGACGAAGTGGACCGACGCCTCCCGCCGCTCCCCGGTGGTGAAGCTGCGGCGGATCTGCCCGGCCACGTCGCCGCGGGTGCGCGTGTCGGCGTGGTCCGATTCGATGCCGCCGGTGTTCAGCCGCACCTGCTTGCGCTGCCGCGCGCGGCCGGTGCCGTCGTCCGTGCCGGCGAAGTAGACCCGCATGACCGTGTCGAGCAGCGACTCGTGCTGCGGGTCGATGATGCCGAACAGATGCACGATGCCCGAGACGCAGCGCGCCGCGAAGGCCCCGCGCGAGAAGCCGAACAGCCAGACCTGGTCGCCCGGCTGCCAGTAGCGGATCAGGAAGGTGTAGGCCTCGCGGATGTTCTCGTAGATGCCGCGCCCGTACGCCAGGCCGGAAATGCGCTCCCAGCGCCGCGACAGGCCGTCGCCCAGGCCGGTGCTGGGCAGCGCGTCGGGCGAGCCGACGCCGGGGTCGTAGTAGATGAGTTGCCCACCGTCCTGGCCGGCGGACAGGTGCTCGTAGAGCTTCAGGACGTTGGTGTCCTTCTGCCCGCCCGTCAGCGTGTTGTTGGTGCCGTCGAAAAAGAGGATGAGCTGGCGGGGCGGGCGGTCGGCCTGACTGTCTTTCTGGAGCACGGGACCCTCCGGTCTGTGGAGGCCCGAGCTTGCGCCTTTCGGGGCCGCAGCGCATGCCCCGGATTGGTTAGGGCGTCAGTCCAGCTTCACGCCCACCGCCTCGACCAGCGTACGCCAGTCGGCCAGGTCCTGGCGGAGCGTGGCGCCGAACTCCTGCGGCGTGTTGGCCGGCAGGTCGGTGAAGTTCAGCTCGTGCATGCGCTGCTTGACCGCCGGGTCCTGCAGGGCCTTGTTCACCGCCTGGTTGAGCCGCTCGACGATCTCGGGCGGCGTGCCGGCCGGCGCGAACAGGCCGTACCAGGAGTAGTTCTTGAAGGGATAGCCGGCCTCGTTCATGGTCGGCACGTCCGGCAGCAGCGGCACGCGCGACGGTCCGCTGTACGCCAGCGCCTTGACGTTGCCGGCCCGCACCACGCCCACGGTGGACGAGATGTCGGCAAAGCCAGCGTCGATCTGGCCGCCCATCAGGTCCTGCACGCACGGGCCGCTGCCTTTGTAGGGAACGTGCGTCATCACCAGGCCGGCCTGCTTCATCAGGCTTTCCATGGCCAGGTGGCCGCCCGAGCCGGTGCCCCAGGAGCAGTAGTTGACCTTGTCCGGATGCGCCTTGACGTAGGCGACGAACTCCTTGAGGTCGTTGGCGGGAAAGTCCTTGCGCACCAGCAGCAGGTTGCCGCCGCGGCCGATCTGCACCACCGGCATGAAGTCTTTCACCGGGTCGTACGAGAGCTTCTTGTACAGGCTCGGATTGACCGCCATGACGGCGGCGTAGGCGAACAGCAGGCGGTAGCCGTCGGGCGCCGAGCGCGCGACCAGTTCGGCGCCCAGGATGCCGTTGGCGCCAGGCCGGTTGTCGACCACGAAGGGCTGGCCCATGGCCTTGCCCAGGGTTTCGGCGAACAGGCGGGCGATCGTGTCGGTGCCGCCTGCCGGCGCGGTCGGCACGACCAGCGTCACCGGCTTGTCGGGGTAGCGGGCAGTATCGCCCTGGGCGTGCGCCCCGGCGTACGAAAGCATGGTCGACAGCGCGAGCAGCGCGCCGCGCAGGAAGGTCTTTCCGGGCATGGTGTGTCGGTCTCCTGGTCTGGTTTCCGGCGCGTTCAGCGGATGCCGAAGCGCGCCTGCGTGTTGTTGTCGATCATGTCGGCGCTGACCCGGTACAGGTTGCGCGACACGTAGCTGGGCACCTGGCGCGCGCGCTCGCGCAGCCAGGCGGCCTTGAGCTGGCGTGCCTGGGCCAGCTCGGGCGCGTCGCCGGACGCGGTGGCCAGCAGGTCGATCACGTGCAGGGCCATCTGCCAGCGGCCGGCCTCGGCATGGGCGCGGGCGCTCGCGATCACGCCGGCCTTGTCGGAGATGGCCGCCGCCACGGCCTGGCCGATCGCCTCGGGCGCCTCCGGATGCAGCGATGTGGGGTTGCGGTCCCACCAGCCGTTCTCGGAGCGGTAGATGTCGCGCACGATGTAGGCGGGATCGCCGTAGGTCGGCTTCATCCACTCCACGCCGAACAGCGCGTCGGGAAACTCGATGCGCGCCAGCACCTGCCGTTCGTCGAGGCCTTCGTTCATCAGTCGCACGACCTCGGCGCGCAGCCAGCGCAGGGCGCGCGCGGTGTGCCCGAGCACGTGCCGGACCTCGTCTTCGCCGTCGATGGTGGGGCCGAATTCACGCACCGCCTTGCGTGCGCCGAGGGCGGCCAGGGCATCGAGCGTGTCGGCCCAGCGCACCGTGTCGCGCAGGGTCCGGAACGGCGTGCCGATGTTGGGAATCGAATCGATCAGCGCCGCGCCGCCGTACAGCACCCGCTGCGCCGGGCTCCACAGTGCGATGGCGTCGTCGGTCTCGGAGGGCGCCCACAGCAGCTCGATGCGCTGCTCGCCGCTGCCGATCACCAGGTGCTGGCCGAAGGTCTCGGTGGGCTCGTGCATGGCCAGGCGCTTGTCGAAGAAGCCGGGCGGCCGGTTGAACTGGATCTCGGCCATGCGGTGCTGCAGGGCTTGCGTCTCGCGGTAGCGCGCATAGCGGCGCGGCACGTTGCGGTGCGCCACGATGCGCGGCGGGGCGTCGCCGCGCTGCGCGGCATGCGCGAGCCACTGCGGCACGCCGGCGTTGTAGCCGATGTGGCCGTGGCTGTAGCACAGCGCATGCAGGGGGGCATCGCTGAGCTGTCGCACGGCGTCGATCATGCCCTGCGTGACGGCGCCGCCAGGGCCGGCGTCGACGACCACCAGGCCGGCATCGGTCTCGGCCACGAATGACTGGCCCTGGCCGCGCAGGATGTGCAGGCCGGGCGCCACCGTCTCGGTGCCGGTGCCGACGATCAGGAAGGGCTTTTCTTGCTCTGTGGCGGTGTTCATGCGGGTGTCTCCAAGTCGTCGATGCGTCGAAGCGGGGGCAGGGCGTAGCGGCCGTGCAGCATGTCGGGGCGCGGCACGTAGGCGCGCAGGCACAGATAGAAGCCGCCGGCGGGCGCGGGCAGCCAGTTGGCGCGCGCCGACGGCGCATCGGGCGGCGCATGCTGGATGTGGAGCGTGAGTCCGCCGTCGGCGTCCGGCTGCAGTCCCGGCGTGCGGTCGCCGATGGCGTAGCGGTCGATCGGGTTGTCCACCAGCATGTAGTCGCGCGCGTCGTACATGGTGATCGACCAGAAGGCGTCCACCGGCGGCAGCTGCCCGGGCGGAAACCGCAGGCGATAGCGGTGCGCGCCGTCGAGCGGCCGGCCCCGGTCGTCGTGCCAGGCGAGCGGGTACATCGCCTCTCCGCTTTCGAGCATGCCGATGTATTTCAGCGCGACACGCGCGCGTCCCTCGCAGTCGTCGCCGAAGGTGCCCTCGACAAGCGGCGGCTGCGTCCAGCCATTGGCGCCGATGCGCTCGGCGCCCTGGCGCAGGCGGCCGAGCACGGCGTCGAGCGCCTGCTGCAATGCCTGCCGGCGCGCGGCGTCGAGCGGAGGCGCCTGCGGGCCGATGCCCGCGTCCGCGAAGCGGGCGACCAGCGCGGCTTCGTCCGATGGCGGCGGGTTGTCGCGCAGCGCGGCATTGACCTGCCGGGCGAAGCCGTCGGCATCGAGCGGCGCCTTGGCATCGAATGCCGGGTCGAATGGCACCGGGCGCGGCGCGACACCGGCCCGCCAGTCGGCCAGGCTGCGGACCACGATACCGTCCTGCAGCGCGTGCACGGCCTCGAGGTCGCCAGGGCCGTCGACCAGGATGCGGCCGATCACCCAGACCCACGGCGTGGGCGCCCGCACGTGCGCGCCTTCGGCGTCGAGGCCGGCCGGCAGCTCGCCGTGCCAGCCCGGCGGCGTGACCAGGAACGAGCGCGCCGCCGTGCCGGTGCGGCGCAGCCCGAGATGCGCGAACGGGTTGGTGTAGAAGTCGAGCAGGCCCAGCACGTAGTAGCGGCCGGCCGTGTCGGGCACGTCGATGACCAGCGGCCCGTCGCGCAGGTCCAGCCATGCGTTGGTGTAGAGCGTGTCGTTGTTGGGGGTGACGACGCGGCTCCTGCCCGGGCCCAGCAAGCGGCGCGCATGGGTGAACACGTTGCACCAGCGCTGCGGCGCCGGCGCCGCGCCCGCCGCATCCACGCGCTGCGGCGAAGTGGCCGCGCGCATGCGCGCCATCTCGTACAGCGGAAACGCATAGGTGACGGCTTCCTGCGCCAGTGCCTGCAGATCGACGTGTTCGCTCATGGCCGGGCCTTTGCCGCATGCAGCGCAGGGATGCGCCAGGTGCGCACGCCCTCGCGCGGGTGGTACATGCGCAGGATGAGGTAGAAGCCGCCGGCAGGCGCGGGCAGCCAGTTGGACGTACTGGCCGGGGCCCGGTGCCCGATGTCGATGACCAGGCTGCCGTCCGCCTCGTGCCGCAGGCCGGGCGTGCGGTCGCCGATGGCATGGCGACGCATCTCGTTCGGATACAGGAAGCGGTCGGCGGCATACATCGTGACCGACCAGAAGGCGTCCACCGGCGGCAGGTCGCCGGCCTCGAAGCGCAGCGTGTAGTTGCGTGCGCCGTCGAGCGGCGCCTTGTCGGCATCGACATGGCTGGCGGCATAGATGGCCTCGTGCGTGGCCAGCGCGCCCAGCCCGAGGTAGGCGGTGCGCGCCCGCGCCAGGTAGTGGCTGCCGTAGCGGCCGGTGGCCGATGCCACCAGCCAGGGCCGGGGCGGGCGGTTGCGCCCCATGGAGGCCACCAGCGCCACGCCTTGCGCGAAGCCTTCGGCCAGGCCGGCGCGCAGGTCGGCGTCGATGGCGTCCCAGGCGAATGCCGACCCGGCCGCCAGGCCGCCCTGGCCGAACCAGGCCACCAGCCCGCTGTCCTCGGTCCGCCCGGGCGCCTCGGCCAGCGCATGGCAGAAGTTGGCGAAGAACCGCGGCGCCACTTCGGCCGCTTCCTCGCCGTTCTCCAGCACGGCCGCCATGGCGTCCACCGGCTCGCCCACCCATTGCTCGACGGCCGCTGGTCGCGCGCCGGCCTGCGTGCCCGGCGCCGCGGCAAGCGCGATGCCGGCCTGCAGGGCGCGCGCGGCGGGCCAGTCCGGCTCGTCGCCCACCAGGATGCGTCCGATGAGCCAGACCAGGTCGGTCGGGCACTGCACGACCCGCAGGCCGCGCAGCGCCTCGGGCACGTGGCCGCCGGGCCCGACCAGCACCACCTTCTCGCCCTCGGCGGCGCAGGTGCGCGGGCCCAGGTTCTCGAAGTTCTCGGTGTACGCGTCGTACAGCGCCAGCACGAAGTAGCGGCCGGCATGCGCCGCCGCCGACGGCACCGTCAGCACGCGTGGGCCGTTGGCCAGGTGGATCCACGCGGTCGTGTACAGCAGGTCGTTGGCGGGGGTGACGATGTCGCGGTCCTCGTCGGTCGACGGACGCGGGCTGTGGTGCAGCGTGTCGAGCGGCGCGCGGCCGTCGGAGCCGGCCGAGGCGCCGGGGCGGCGCGTCGCGTCCGGTTGGGTCTGCAGCCGGCAGGTGCGGTAGGTCTCGGTCAGCGGATAGCCGTAGACGAAGGCGGACAGGCCGACGGCCTGGCCCAGCGCCCGTTGCGCCGCGGCAGGAGACAGTGTTGCGTTGCTCATGGTGGTGTGGGGTCCTGGTTGGAAATGTCGACGTGCGGCCTGGCGGCTCAGTCCAGCGTCACGCCGGTGTCGCGGGTGAGCTTGAGCGAGATCGGCAGGAACGCCTGGTAGGCGGCGGTGGCTTGTGCGGGCAGGTTGCCGACCGGCTCGGCGCCCAGCTCCTCGATGCGTCGGCGCAGGTCGGGCTCGTTGACGGCGGCGGCCACCTCGCGGCCCAGCCGCTCGACGATGGCGTCGGGCGTCCTGGCCGGCGCCATCAGCGAGGTCGGCCCGGTCATGCCGTAGACCGCGTCCTTGTAGCCCTGCTCGGCGAAGGTCGGCACGTCGGGCAGGGCCTTGGCCCGCGTCGGGCCCACCACGGCCAGCGCGCGCAATTTGCCCGCGGCGATGTAGGGCGCCAGCGTCGTGACCGAGCCCACGGTCATCTGGATCTGCCCGGCGATCAGGTCGACGGCCATCGGGCCTTCGCCCTTGTAGGGCACGTGCAGCGTGCGCGTGCCGTAGGTCTTGTCCATGTAGACCTGCACCTGGTGCGGCTGCGTGCCGGCGCCCCACGAGCCCATGGCGTACTTGTCCGGCGCCGCCGCAATCGTGGCCAGCAGGCTCTTGAAGTCGGTGGCCGGCACCGAGGGGTGCACCGCGAGCACGGTGCGCATGGTGGCGACGTCCGACACCATGCGCAGATCGGTGCGCGGGTCGTAGGGCAGCTTGCGGTACAGGACGATGTTGGCCGTGACCGGGCCGGGCACCGTCATCAGCAGCGTGTAGCCGTCGGCCGGGCTCTTGGCCACGTAGTCCGTGCCGATGATGCCGCCGGCGCCGCTACGGTTCTCCACCACCACCGGCTGGCCCAGGCGCGGCGCGAGCTTGTCCGCCAGCAGGCGCGCCATGGTGTCGGTGGAGCCGCCCGCCTGGTACTGCACGATGATGCGCACCGGCCGGGTCGGATAGCTCTCCTGCGCCGCAACCGGCAGGGCGCAGGCGGCGAGGGCCGGCACAGCGGCGAGCAGCCAGTGTCGCAGTGCATTGCGTACTGTCGCCTTCATGCCTTCGCTCCTGCTTGCGGGCCGGCCGCGTGTCCGACGATGAGCGCGTCCACCGCGATGCAGCCACCCCGGTCGCGCGGGCGTGCGATCAACGGGTTGATCTCCACGCTGTCGAGCGTGTCGCCCGCGGCAAGCGCAAAGCCGGCCAGCGCCACGAGGGTGTCGGCAATGGCGTCGACGTCGACCGCGGGCCGCCCGCGCGCGCCCGCAAGGATCGGGAAGGCGCGCAACTCGCGCACCATGGACAGGGCGTCCTCGCGGCCGAGCGGCAGCACGCGCAGCGACACGTCGCGCAAGGTCTCGACGTGGATGCCGCCGAGGCCGAACATGAGCACCGGGCCGAACACGGGGTCGTGCCGCACGCCGGCGATGCATTCCACACCGCCCGCGACCATGCTGGCGACCAGCGCGCCTTCGAGCCGCGCGTCGGGCCGCGCGGCCCGGGCGGCGGCCTGCGTGCGTTCGAAGGCGGCGCGGGCCGCCTCGGGGCCTTGCACGTCCAGTGCCACGCCGCCGACGTCGGATTTGTGCGGGATGTCGGCGCTGGCTACTTTCACTGCCACCGGGCCGCCCAGCGCCAGCGCGGCCTCGGCCGCCTCGCCGCCGCTGCGCACCACGCGGTGCGGCACCACCGGCACGCCGGCCCGGGCCAGCATGGCGAGGGCGGCCGGCTCGCCGAGCGTGCCGGGTTCAAGCGTGACCGGCGCCTGCGCCGCCGCGGCGCCGGGTACCTCGCCGGCGGTGCCGCCGGGCGCCGGCAGGCCGGCCAGCGCGGCAATGGTGCGTATGCCTTCGGACGGGTCGTCGAACACCAGGCAGCGCATGGCCTCGAGTTCGGCGCGGCGCTCGGCCGACAGCAGCGTGCTGATGGCCAGCACCGTGTCCGGGAAAGCCGCGCGCAGCGAGCCGACCAGATCCCGCAGCACCGGCCAGAAGGCATCGGACGCGCCCGCGGCGGCGAGGAAGCCCATCCACGAGTCGAAGCCGCGGTCCCGCAGCATGAGGTGCGCGCTGCGCTCGAGCAGCGTGAAGTCGTTGGTCACCTGCCCCGTGATGTCCACCGGGTTGCGCGGCGCGGCGAAGGGGACCCATTCGCGCAACTGCGCCTGGGCCGCGTCGCCCAGCGGCGGCACCTCGAGCCGGTGGGAGGCGGCGTCGTCCGCCATCAACGCGCCCACGCCGCCCGAGACGGTGAACAGGCCGATGCTGCGTCCGCGCGGCCGGCCGGCGACCGCGGCGCTGTGGGCCAGGTCGAAGAATTCGGTGACGGTGCGCGCGCGCAGCACGCCGTAGCGCCGCAGGACCGCGTCGTACACCGCGTCGTCGCCCGCCAGGGCAGCCGTGTGCGAGGCGGCGGCCTGCGCGCCCAGCTCGGTGCTGCCGATCTTGACCATCACCACCGGCTTGCCGTGCGCCTGCGCCAGGGCGAGCGCGGCGCGCAGGCGCGGGCCGTCGCGGCAGCCTTCCATGTAGGCCATGATCACGTCGGTGTCCGGGTCCTGCGCCAGCCAGGCCAGGCAGTCGGCCAGTTGCACGTCGGCTTCGTTGCCGGTGGTGACCCAGGTCGACAGGCCCACGCCGCGCGCACGCGCCATGGAATACGCGTAGGCGCCGAAGGCACCCGACTGGCTCGCCAGACCGATGCGCCCGGCCTGCACCCGTCCCGCATTGGGTGCGGGCGAGAAGGTGGCGTACACGTTGCGCCGGATGTTCATCAGGCCCAGGCAGTTCGGGCCGACCAGGCGCAGCCCGGCCTCGCGCACGCGCCGGCCAAGGCGCGCCTGCGCCGCCGCGCCTTCGTCGCCCACTTCGGCGAAGCCGGAGGAGAAGAGCACCACGCTTCGGGTGCCGGCCTCGATCGCGTCCTCGATCGCGTCATGCACCAGCGCCGCCGGCACGGCCAGGATGGCCAGGTCCACCGGCTCGCCGATGGCGCGCAGGCTGGGCCGTGCGCCGAGGCCCTGCACCTGCGCGGCCTTGGGATTGACCGCGTGCAGCTTGCCCTCGAAGCCAAAGCGCAGCGCATAGTCGATCGGGATGCCGCCGATCTTCTGCGCGCTCGAGGATGCGCCCACGACCGCGATGGAGCGGGGCGAGAAAAGTGCCGACAGGCCGTCGAGCCGGAAATCGATGGGAGCCATGGAACAGGTACTTTCAAAAGCTGTGGCGGATGCCCGCCGCGATGACGCTGATGCTGTCGCCGCTGTCGGCGCGCACCGCCACGTCGGCGACCGAGACGCTGGAGCCGCCGTCGTTGCGCAGGCCCAGCAGGCGCGCGTAGACCACCGTGCGCTTGCTCAGGTCGTGGTCCAGCCCGAGCGTCCAGGCCACCTGGCCGCGCTCGCTGGACTGCACCTTGCGCTGCGTGACCTCGAAGATGAGCTGCGTGAGCGCGCCCAGCGAATACTTGGCGCCCAGGTCGTAGAGGTGCATGCGCGGCACGCCGGCCAGGCTCGAGCCGGCCGTGGCGTAGGTGGCGAATATCTGCAGCGGCAGGCCGCCGAAGGTGTAGGCGCCGCTGAGCGACTGGTAGGTGGTGGCGGCCGGCGATGCCTCCGGCGCCTGGGCCGAGCCGGCACGCACGCGCTGGAAGCCGTAGGCGACGTAGTAGGGCTTGCGCACCCACGACAGGCTGGCGCCGTAGAACTCGCCGCTGTGCTCGAACGGGGTGGCGACTTCCCCCGGCGCGTAGGCCACGCTTCCCTGGAAGCCGCCGCCGACGACCGGCGTGCGATAGCGGACCATGTTGCTCGACCGCGCCGCGAAGCGGCTCATCTGCGTCTGCGCGTCGTTGACGGCGATGAGGTTCATCGGCGAGAAGACCGAGTTCAGGCCGAACGGGTCGGCGCCGAACATCGAATAGAACATCGGCGTGTACATGCGGCCCAGGTCCACCGCGCCCCAGGGCGCGCCGAGCCCCACGAAGGACTGCCGCGTGTAGGCGTATGCCGGACCGGGAATGGTGCCTACGCCGGTGTCGGCCGCGATGCCGGATTCCAGCAGAAAGTGCGCGTCGAGCCCGCCGCCGAGGTCCTCCCGCCCGCGAAAGCCTAGCCGCGAGGCGGCGTTGCCGCCTTCGCTCAGGCGCGTCCACGACGTGTCGCCCGCACTGCCGTGCGCGACGAACAGGTCCATCACGCCGTAGACGTCGACGGTGCTTTGCGCATGCGCCAGGCAGGCGCCCATCATCAAGGCCGCGGCGGCCGCTGTCTTCAATGCCATGTCGTCTCCGTTGTGCCGCCATGGCGCGCTTTCGCGTCGGGCGGCGTTGTTGTTGCTGCCCGTACGTTAAAAAGAGGCCTCCTCAGAATCTGTCAACCGGTTTACAAATCTCCGCAGATGCCCACGCGCGCCAACCCCAAACCGCCTTCCAAGTCGCCTGCGCGACCCATGCGAGGCTCGACCGAGGACGAAGAGCTGATGGCGCGCGCATTGAGCTGGAGCGAGATGTTCGCGACGTGGCCGCAGGCGCGGCGCGACGAACTGCTCAAGTCCGCGCGGCTGGAGCGCTATCGCCGCCGCACGCTGGTGATGGGACACGGCCGCAACCGGCGCGAGGTGCTGCTCGTGGTCTCGGGTTGCGTGGAGGTCGGCAGCCTCAGCGCCGTGGGCCGCAAATACGTGAATGCGCTGCTGGGACCGGGGCAGGCCGCCCCGCTGGTGCGCCTGCTCGAGGATGCGCCGCTAGGCTACGACTACCACGCGCACGAGGACTCGGTCGTCGTCCACCTGCCAGCCGACGCGGTGGTCGCCGTGCTGGACGCCGACCCGATCCTGTGGCGCGAGGTGGCACGGCTGGCGCTCAAGCGCCAGCGCATGAGCGTGTCCATGCTGCAGGGGCTGACCCTGGGGACGGTGCGTCGCCGCGTGGCGGCCACGCTGATCAGCCTGGCGGAGTTTCATGGCTCGCAGCAGGAATCCGGCACGGACCTGCGCGTGCGCCTGCCCCAGCAGGACCTGGCGTCGCTGCTGGGGCTGTCGCGCCAGACCGTGAACAAGCAACTGCGGATGCTGGTCGACGCCGGGGTGATCGAGATGAGCTACAAGCGGCTGACGCTGCTGGACGTGCAGGCACTGTCGCGCATCGCCGCGCAGGAATGAGGCCGGCGCCGCGCGGCCTCGCGTACGGGAAAGAGGTTCAACGTGCCGCGACGGGCGTCAGCGGCGGCAGCTTCCAGGTGCCATCCATGGCCGTCTTGCCGGGGCCGTAGATGCGGGCCACGGCGCTGTACTTGCCGTCGGGGGCGGGCAGCCAGTTGGACTCCTTGTCCGGACCGGGCGACGAATGTCCCAGGTACAGCGTCAGCCCGCCGTCCGCGTCGTACTTCAGACCCTTGGTGCGATCGCCGATCGAATAGCGCTTGAGATCGTTGGCGAACAGGAAGCGGTCGGGCAGCGTGTAGAGCGTGATGGACCAGAAGAACTTCGCCGGCGGCAATTGCGCCTTGGTGAAGTGGATCTGCTGCAGTTGCGTGCCGTCGCCCACGTAGCCGCCGTACCAGGCCTCCACCAGCGAATTGCCGTACAGGCCTTTCTCCGCGGCAATGGCGCGGGTGAGATAGTCGTTCTTCAGTTCGGCGCGCGAGCCGAACAGGCCGTTCGACGACAGTGTCACCTTGGCCTTTGCGGCCAGCGTCTCCTGTGCATCCTTGACGCCCAGGTCCATCGCCGCGAGCGTCTCGGGCTGCAGGCTGGCCGCGTCGAAGGGCTTGCCCGGGCCGATACCGATGGTGGCGAAGCGCTTCATCAGGGCCACTTCGCTCGGATGCGGCGGCTGCGTGAACTGCAGCAGGAAGTTCAGGTAGCCGATGAAGTCGTGCGTGCGCGCCTTGGCCTTGTCGTAGGGCGGGAATTCGATGGCAGGTGCGGCGGGCGGAGCCGCCTTGTGCTCGTAGCTGCTCAGTGGCTGGAGCTTCATGCCCTCCTGCACGGCCTTGACCGCGGCGATGTCTTCCGGTCCGTTCATGGCGGTGCGCGTCAGGGTCATGACGATGTCGGTCTCGGAGCGCAGTACCTTCTGGATGCCTGCGGGCGTCTTTCCCTTCCACCGGGGCCCCGCGATCATGTAGGTGCCCGCACCGTTGCCCGTGGCGCGCGAGCCGATGTAGGCGAAGTTGTAGGTGAACAGGTCCACCCATTGCTGGACGTAGTAGCGATGGTCGGCCACGGCCGGAACGCTGACCACGTACGGCTCCGCGCGCAGGTCCAGCCAGGCCCACGAGTAGGGCGTGTCGTTGTTGGGCGTCACGACGTCGTGGTTGTCGGGCGTGTAGACCTCGGCGTAGTGGCGGAACCGACCGAAGCCGCCCACGTACTCCTTTCCGCCTGGCGTGCCGACCTGCTTGTACATGGTGTTGTAGTTCTCGAGCATCGAGAACGAGTAGATGTACGCCTCCTTGGTGATGGCACGCACGTCGGCCGGCGATGGCGGCTGCGCAAGCACAGGTTGCACGGCGGCCAGCGCCAGGCCCAGCGCCATCGTGCTGGCGGTACGGGTGGGGAATCCGATCATCAGTTCCTCTTTCGAAAGCAGGACCTCGGCGCCAGCGGCGGCAAGTCCTGGCCCGGGGGCGGGGGAGTGACACTCTATCGAGTGATGAATGCGCCGGCGATTATCGATCGCGGTTCACTCCGCCGGCCCGGCCGCCAGGCTCCGGCCCTGGCTGTCCTGCGGGCATCGCTGCGTGGGTAGACTTCGTCCGCGCCCGGACCCGCCCGCGGCTTCCATCGAAAGGCCTCATGAACAACACCTTTGCCTCGACCCTAGTGGCCGGCGCCGCCGCTACGTTTGCGGCCGCCGCCATGGCGCAAGCGCCGACCGACCTTGCGCCGGTCAATATCGACAACTTCGTGCGCGCGGAATCCGACATGTATGTCGCGGCGCTCGCCAAGCAAGGCGGCCTGGGCAAATTGCTGCACCGGCGCGAGCCGGCCTCGATCGATCACCAGACGGTGATCCGGCTGAACCGCGACACGTTCTATACCTCGGGGGTATTCGACCTGGACGCCGGCCCGGTCACCATCACGATGCCCGATGCCGGCAAGCGCTACATGGCGCTGCAGGTGATCAACGAAGACCACTACGTGCCGCACGTCTACTACGGCGCGGGCACCTACACCCTGACCAGGGAGAACGTCGGCACGCGCTACGTGGTCACTGCGATCCGAACGCTGGTCAATCCCGGCGATCCGAAGGACATCGAGGCGGTTCACGCCCTGCAGGATGCGATCAAGGTCAGCCAGGCCGACGTCGGCAAGCTGGAACTGCCACGTTGGGACCCGGCAAGCCAGAAGAAAGTGCGCGACGCGCTGATCGTGCTGTCGACGACCATCCCCGACTTCAGCAAGGCGTTCGGCACACCCGGGGAGGTCGATCCGGTGCGTCGGCTCGTCGGCGCCGCCGCCGCCTGGGGCGGCAACCCGGACAAGGACGCCACCTACCTGAACGTGACCCCGGCGAAAAACGACGGCCGGACGGTGTACCGGCTGACTGCCAAGGACGTGCCAGTCGACGGGTTCTGGTCCGTCAGCGTCTACAACGCCGAAGGCTACTTTGCCAAGAACGCCGCCAACGCGTACACGTTGAACAACCTCACGGCCAGCAAGAGTGCGGACGGCTCGATCACCATGCAGTTCGGCGGATGCGAAAGCGGCGTGGCCAACTGCCTGCCGATCGTCGACGGCTGGAACTACACGGTACGGCTCTACCGCCCACGCGCCGAGATTCTCAGCGGCGCGTGGCGCTTTCCTCGGCCCGAGCCGGTCAACTGACCGTGCCCGTCGGGCGATGCGCTGTCAGCGCTTCGCCGCCGCGCCCGCGTTGGCCACCGCCAGCGCCGTCATGTTGATCACGCGCCGCACCGTGGCCGAAGGCGTCAGCACGTGCGCCGAGCGGGCCGCACCGAGCAGGATCGGGCCGACCGTCACGCCGTGGCTGCCGGTCATCTTCAGCACGTTGTAGAGGATGTGCGCCGCATCCAGGTTGGGGCACATCAGCAGGTTGGCGTCGCCGCTGAGGGTGGTCTCGGGCAGGGCGGTGCGGCGCACGTCGGCCGACAGGGCGGAGTCGCCGTGCATCTCGCCGTCGCACTCGATGTCCGGCGCGGACTGCGCGAACAGGTCGCGCGCCATGCGCATCTTGCGGGCCGAGGCGCGCGAGCTGGTGCCGAAGTTCGAATGCGACAGGAAGGCCACCTTCGGCGGCAGCCCGAAGCGCGAGATTTCCTCGGCCGCCATCACGGCGATGCTCGCCAGCATCTCGGCGCTCGGGTCCTCGTGCACGTTCGTGTCGGCGACGAACAGCGTGTGCTTGTCGAGCGTCAGCGCATTGAGCGTGGCGAAGCCGGGCGCCCCCTGCTTGAGGCCGATGATGTTGCGGATGTGCTCCAGGTGCGCATCGAACCGGCCCACCAGGCCGCACAGCATGGCGTCGGCGTCGCCCAGGTGCACCATCAGCGCGGCGATGGTGGTGTTGGAGCGCCGCACCATGGCCTTGGCCGCTTCCGGCGTCACGCCCTGGCGGGCCATGAGCTTGTGGAAGGCTTCCCAGTAGGTGCGAAAGCGCGGGTCGTCCTCGGGGTTGACGATCTCGACGTCGGTGTCCAGGCGCAGGTGCAGGCCCGCCTTCTTGACGCGCATCTCGATCACCGCCGGCCGGCCGACCAGGATCGGGCGTGCGATGCCTTCGTCCACGGCCCACTGGGCGGCACGCAGCGCGCGCTCGTCCTCGCCGTCGGCGTAGGCCAGGCGCCTGCTGGTGGCGATCTTGGCGGCGGCGAACACCGGGCGCATGAACATGCCGGTGTGGTAGACGAAGCGGGTCAGTTGCTCGCGGTAGGCGGCCAGGTCCTCGATCGGCCGTGTGGCCACGCCGGAGGCCCTGGCGGCCTTGGCCACCGCGGGCGCGATGCGCAGGATCAGGCGCGAGTCGAACGGCGTCGGGATCAGGTAGTCGGGCCCGAAGGACAGCTCCTGCCCGGCGTAGGCGTTGGCCACTTCCTCGCTGATGTCGGCCTTGGCCAGATCGGCGATCTCGCGCACGCAGGCCAGCTTCATCTCTTCCGTGATCTTGGTGGCGCCGCAATCGAGCGCGCCGCGGAAGATGTAGGGGAAGCACAGCACGTTGTTGACCTGGTTCGGATAGTCCGAGCGGCCGGTGGCGATGATGCAGTCCGGCCGCGCGGCCTTGGCGACCTCGGGCCGGATCTCCGGTTCGGGGTTGGCCAGCGCCAGGATGATCGGCTTGTCGGCCATGGTCTTGACCATGTCTGCGGTGAGCACGCCGGCGGCCGAGCAGCCGAGGAACACGTCCGCGCCCTTGACGACGTCGGCCAGCGTGCGTGCGTCGGTCGCCTTCTGTGCGAAGCGGGCCTTGGAATCGTCGAAGCCGCCGGGGCGGCCTTCGTAGATCAGGCCCTTGGAATCGCAGGCGAAGATGTTGGCCACCTGGGCGCCCAGGCCGACCATCACGTCCAGGCAGGCGATGGCCGCGGCGCCCGCGCCCGAGACGGCGATCTTCACGTCGCCGATCTTCTTGCCGGTCAGCTCCAGCCCGTTGATCAGCGCGGCCGCCGAGATGATGGCGGTGCCGTGCTGGTCGTCATGGAACACCGGGATGTTCATGCGGTCGCGCAGCTTGCGCTCGATGTAGAAGCACTCGGGCGCCTTGATGTCCTCGAGGTTGACGCCGCCGAGCGTGGGCTCGAGCGCGGCGATGATGTCGACCAGCTTGTCCGGGTCGCGCTCGGCCAGCTCAATGTCGAACACGTCGATGCCGGCGAACTTCTTGAACAGGCAGCCCTTGCCTTCCATTACCGGCTTGGCGGCCATCGGGCCGATGTCGCCCAGGCCGAGCACGGCGGTGCCGTTGGTGATGACGCCCACGAGGTTGCCGCGCGAGGTGAACTCGTACGCCGCGGCCGGGTCGGCCTCGATGTCCAGGCATGGGTAGGCGACGCCGGGCGAGTAGGCCAGCGACAGGTCGCGCTGGTTGAGCAGCGCCTTGGTCGGGGTGATGGATATCTTGCCGCGCGTGGGGCTGCGGTGGTAGTCGCGCGCGGCCTCGCGCAGGGCTTGTTCGGCGGGTGACAGGGGTCGGGCGTTGCTGGAAGCCATGGTCTCTCCTTGGGTCCTTGTTTTAGGTGTGAAACGAGCGGGAATATCAGCGCGCAAACGCAAGAAGAGAGGCTACCGCAAGCGGTGCCTCTCTTGGCGAAAGGGGGCAAGAAAGCCGGTGGCGGCGCTCAGGCGGCGTCGGGCATCACCGGATGCTGGGCCAGCGCCTCGAGTGCGCGCACCAGCGCGCTGTGGTCGGCCTGGCCGTGGCCGAGCGCCGCGCAGGCATTCATCAGCTGGGCCGCGCCGGCGGTCTGCGGCAGCGCCACGCCGAGGGCGCGCGCACCCGACAGGGCCAGGTTCAGGTCCTTCTGGTGCAGCGAGATGCGAAAGCCCGGGTCGAAGGTGCGCTTGATCATCCGCTCGCCGTGCACCTCCAGGATGCGGCTGGAGGCGAAGCCGCCCATGAGCGCCTGGCGCACCTTGGCCGGATCGGCTCCGGCCTTGGAGGCGAACACCAGCGCCTCGCCCACGGCCGCGATGTTCAGCGCCACGATGATCTGGTTGGCCACCTTGGTGGTCTGGCCGTCGCCGTTGCCGCCGACCAGCGTGATGTTCTTGCCCATCTTCTCGAGCAGGGGCCGCACGCGCCCGAACACGCCTTCGTCGCCACCGCACATGATGGTCAGGCTGGCGGCCCTGGCGCCGACCTCGCCGCCCGAGACCGGTGCGTCGATGTAGCCGCAGCCGAGTTCGCCGATCTTCGCGGCGAAGCCCTTGGTGGCGATCGGGTCGATCGAACTCATGTCGACCACCACCTTGCCCTTGGCCAGGCCGGCGGCCACGCCGCCTTCGCCGAACAGCACCAGCTGCACGTCGGGCGTGTCGGGCAGCATCAGGAACACGATGTCGGCCTGGCGAGCCACCTCGGTGCCGTTGGCGCAGACGGTGACCCGGCCGGCCAATGCCTCGGGCACGGCGCCGTGCGTGTTGACGAAGAGCTGGTGGCCGGCGTCGGCCAGGTGCCCGGCCATGGGTGCGCCCATGATGCCCAGGCCGATGAAGCCGATCTTCTGGCTGCCTTGTGCTTGTGAAGTCACTGCTTTCCTTTTTCGCTGCGGTTGTCGATTCGGTGTTGCGGCGGCGCGCCTCAGGCGGCGAGTGCCTTGATCCAGCCCAGGCCGTCCGTGGTGGCGGCGCGCGGTTTGTATTCGCAGCCGATCCAGCCGTCGTAGCCGATGGCGTCGATGTGCCGGAACAGCCACGCGTAGTTGATCTCGCCGGTGCCGGGCTCGCCGCGGCCGGGGTTGTCGGCCAGCTGGATGTGGCCGATGCGCGCCAGGTGCTTCGAGAGCGTGCCGGCCAGTTCGCCTTCCATGCGCTGGGCGTGGTAGATGTCGTACTGCACGAGGAGATTGCTCGAATCCACCTCGTCCAGGATGCCCAGCGCCTGTTCGGTGCGATTGACCAGGAAGCCGGGAATGTCGAAGGTGTTGATCGGCTCGATCAGCAGCCGGATGCCGGCACCGCGCAGCTGCTCGGCGGCAAAGCGCAGGTTGTCCACCAGCGTGCGGCGGGCGTCGGCCTCGCTCACGCCGGCCGGCAGCTTGCCGGCCAGGCAGTTGACCTGCGGGCAGCCCAGCGCCGTGGCATAGGCGATCGCGCGGGGCACGCCTTCGCGGAACTCGGCAACCCGGTCCGGATGGCACGCAATGCCGCGTTCGCCGACATCCCAGTCGCCGGCGGGCAGATTGTGCAGGACCTGCCTGAGGCCATTGGCCTTGAGCGCGGCGGCCAGTTCCTCCTGGGCGAACGGGTAGGGGAACAGGTATTCAACCGCCTCGAAGCCGGCGCGGGCGGCCGCCTCGAAACGCTGCATGAACGGCAGCTCGGTGAACAGCATGGTGAGGTTGGCGGCGAACTTGGGCATGGGGTCTCCTTCTATGCGGCCGACTTTAGGCAGCCGCGCGCGCGCGCAGAAGTGGGCGCTGCGCCATAAAAGCTATTCCCCAATGGAATGAATGAACTAGCATCGCGGCATGGATCGACTGCTTGCGATGGAAATGTTCGTGCGCGTGGTGGAGACCGGCAGCTTCTCCAAGGCCGCGCGGGAGTTCAACACCACCCAGCCCACCGTGACCAAGCAGGTGGCCGCCACCGAGTCGCGCCTGAAGGTGCGCTTGCTCAACCGCAACACGCGTGGCGTGAGCCTGACCGAGGCCGGCGCCCTGTACTACGAGAAATGCAAGGCGATCGTGCGCGACGCGCAGGACGCCGACAGCATCGTGCGGTTGCGCCAGTCGCAGGCCCAGGGGCTGCTGCGCATCGGCACGTCGGTGGCGTTCGGCCGCCGCGTCGTGGTGCCGCTGGCGCTCGAATACATGGCCCGGCATCCGCAGGTGCAGGTGGACCTGAGCTTCGAGGACCGCTACGTCGACCTGGTGGCCCAGGGCATCGACGTCGCGATCCGCATGGGCAAGCTGGCCGATTCGTCGCTGGGGGCGCGCTACCTCGGCATGAACCCGTGGGTGATGGTCGCCGCGCCGGCGTATCTCAAGCAGCACGGCACGCCGCGCCGGGCGCAGGACCTGAGCGCGCACGTGGCACTGATCTACAGCAGCGTGGTGGGCGACGATGTCTGGCAGATGCACACGCCGAAGGGCGAGGCGGTGACGGTGCCGGTGTCGGGGCGGCTGCGCTCGAACAACCTGTCGGCGGTGCTGGCCGCGACGCGCGCTGGCCTGGGCATCGCGTTGATGCCGCGCTACGTGGCCGCCGAGTCGATCAAGGCCGGCAGCGTGGTCGAGGTGCTGCCCGACCATGGCCTGGCCGAGCAGGAGATCCATGCCGTATTTCCCTCGCCCAAGCTGGTGCCGGGCAAGGTGTCGAGCTTCGTCGCGTTCCTGCAGGGGCAGTTCGACGGCAAGTGGTGGACGCGTTAGGCTTGCATGCTGTCGTCAAAAGCAAGGGAAGGGAGCACGCATGCACAAGCCGCCATCGACGGAGACTGACTGGCGTTGGGCGCCGGCATCCGGCTGGAAGCGCTGCCTGGGCGCGGTCGCGGCGGCGGCGGTGCTGGCAGGCTGCCAGTCCGTGCCACCGCCTTCGGAGCGCCCGCTCGGGCCCGAGGTGCCGCCGCCGCCGCAACTCGTGAACGTGGCACCGCGCTGCGACGCCACGCAGGCGCGCTTCGCGCTCGGCCAGGTGGTGGACATGAAATTGCTGGAACAGGCCCGCGACCGCGCCGGCGCGCACCAGGGCATCACGGCACGGCCCGGCGAGGCGGCCGCGCCGGCCGACCCGCTGCGCCTCATCCTGGAGGTGGATCCCCAGGGACGGATGGTGGGCGCGCGCTGCGGGTAGCCGGTTGCGTCGGCGCGACGCCGGGCGCAGGCAATGCGTCGGGCGCGCTGCCGTCCTCGTCCCAGGTGGCGAACACCTGCCACGCGGCCATGAAGATGGCGGCGATGACCGGGCCGATGACGAACCCGTTGATGCCGAACAGCGCAATGCCGCCCACGGTGGACATCAGCACGATGTAGTCCGGCATCTGCGTGTCCTTGCCCACCAGGATGGGGCGCAGCACGTTGTCGACCAGCCCGATGACGAACACCCCGACGACGATCAGCACCACCCCCTGCCACACCGCGCCGGTGGCCAGGAAGTAGATGGCCACCGGCAGCCAGACCAGCCCGGCGCCCACCGCCGGCAGCAGCGACAGGAACGTCATCAGCACGCCCAGCAGCAGGGCGCCCTGGACGCCCAGCAGCCACAGGGCCACGCCGCCGATGGCGCCTTGCACCAGCGCCACGACGATGTTGCCCTTGATGGTGGCGCGGATCACGGTGGCGAACTTGTCGAGCAGGAACTTGGTGTGCGGCTTGGCCAGCGGCAACGCATTGCGAACCGTGGCCGACAGGCTGCGCCCGTCGCGCAGCAGGAAGTACAGCAGGTAGAGCATCAGGCCGAAGCTCACCACGAACTCGAAGGTGTTCTGCCCGATGTTGAGCGCCTGGCTCGCGATACGCTGGCTGGCCGCCGCCGCGCCCTGGGCGATCTTGGTGGTCAGCGCCTGGAAGTCGCCGACGCCGAAGCGTTCGAGCAGGTCCAGCGCCCAGCGCGGGATGATGCTCACGATCTGCTGGAAGTAGTGGCTGAAGCTCAGCTCGCCCGACCGCACGCGCTGGGAGAACTGCGCCAGTTCGCTGGTCAGCGACATGGCGATCAGCACCAGCGGCAGTATCACGATCAGCAACGAGACCAGCAGCGTGACCAGCGCCGCCGAGTTCTCGCGTCCATTGAAGCGCCTGACCAGGCGCCGGTAGACCGGCGTGAACAGGATGGCCAGCGCCACCGCCCACATCACCGCGCCGAAGAAAGGCAGCAGCAGCCAGGCAAAGGCGATGGTGACGGCCGCCAGGAGCAGCAGGAATGCATTGCGCTGGAGTCGGGCGTTTCTCATGGTGGGCCACTGTAGCCCAGGCCGCGGCGCGCCAGCGCGCGCCGCCGTAGTCGCCGGCCGCCTGGCGCCGTCGGCGGCGGTCGCGCGCCATAAGCGGCGCACGCCGGCTCGCGCAGAGCCGGCGGAGGGGTCACGTCAGGGCAAGCGTGCCAATTGCGACTGAAGCAGTGCGTAGAACGCCTCGATATCCACTTCGCTGATCCACAGCGCGTTCGGCTTGCGGCGCGTGTAGCCACGGAAGTCGACCACGGTGGCGCCGGTGGTGAACTCGCCGCGCGTCTCGATGTCCACCGGCACGCGCACGCCCTTGAAAATTTCCGGACGCAGCAAGTAGGCGATTGCGCACGGGTCGTACATCGGGCCAACCGCGACGCCGCGGCGACGCACTGCGTATTCCATGGCGTTGTCGAGGATGTCGGCCACCACCCGGCCGGCCTGGTTGCCCAACTGCCGGATCGGTGCGATGCGTTCGGGCGTCACCAGCACGCGGCGCGCCGCGTCGTGTGCGACCGCCGTCACCGGCACGCCGCTGCGGAACACGACCGAGGCTGCCTCGGGGTCGGCGTAGAAATTGAACGTCGCTGCCGGCGTGATGTTGCCGCCCACGCCCCAGGAACCGCCCAGCACGACGATCTCGCGGATGGCGGGCTTGATCTCGGGCGCCATGTTCAGCGCCGCCGCGATGTTGGTCAGCGGTCCCAGGCCGGCGAGCGTGATGCTGCCGGGCTCGGCCGCGCGCAAGGTCTCGATCAGCCAGGTGACTGCCGGTATCGGCATCAGCGGCGCGCGCGGCTCGTGCAGCACGGGGCCGTCCATGCCCGTCTTCCCATGCACGTCTGCGGCGAAGATCGGCTCGCGCACCAGCGGGCGCGGGTAGCCCGCATAGACCGGTACGTCGGGCCGGCCGGCCCAATCGCGCACGATGCGCGTGTTCTTCTCGGTGACGGTCAATGGCAAGTTGCCCACGCTGACGGTGAGGCCGCGCACTTCCAGCCGGTCGGGCGCGGCCAGCGCCATCAGCAACGCGATCGCGTCGTCCTGCCCCGGATCGGTGTCGATGATCAGTGCCCGCGGCTGAGGCGTGGCTGGTGGCAGCGGCGCCGCGGCCGCGCCCAGCAGCACCTGCGCCGGGTGGCTTTGCGCCAGCGCGGCGCCCGCGGCAAGCTGGGCCGCCGAGGCGATGAGCGCGCGTCGGGTGACGGGGTGGTGCATCGCCTCACTCCTTGATGTTGGCGTCCTGCACGATCTTCTGGTTGCGTGCGTATTCGGCCTGCACGAACTTGCCCAGGTCCTCGGGCGAGCCGCTGCCGGGCAGGGCGCCCTGTTCGCGCAGCTTGGCGCGCACCTCGGGCTCGGCGAGCACGGCATCGAGCGCCTCGTTCAGTTGCCGGATGACCGGCGCCGGCGTGCCGGCCGGCGCGAACAGGCCCGTCCAGCTGAGCATTGAGAAGCCCTTGAGCCCGGGCATCTCGCCGAAGGCGGGCACCTGCGGCAGGGTCTCCAGGCGCTGGGCGCTGGTGACGCCCAGCGCCTTGAGCCGCCCGCTGCTCACGTGCGGCAACGCGCTGATGCTCACCAGCATGGCCAGGTCGACCTGGTCGCCGATGACGTCGGTGGCGATCTGTGCGCCGCCGCGATAGGGCACGTGCGCCACGGAAATGCCCTCGCGCTGCTTGATCTGCTCCATCGCCAGCTGCAGCACCGTGCCCACGCCCGAGGTGGCGTAGTTGTACTTGCCGGGGGCGGCCTTGGCCAGCGCGACGAACTGGCTCCAGTCCCGCGCCGGCAGGCCGGGCCGGGCAACCAGCACCATCGGCGCGGTGTTGATCATGCCCACCGGCGCCAGGTCCTTGAGCGGGTCGAACCGGTAGGCGGCCGGGTTGACCAGGCGGCCGATCGCCATCACGCTGTCAGGGCCGGCGACGATCGTGTAGCCGTCCGGCGTCGCAGCGGCCGCCTTGGCCACGCCGATGACGCCTCCGGCGCCGGCCACGTTTTCCACCACCACCGACTGCTTCAGCCGCTCGCCCAGCCGCTGGGCCACCAGGCGCGCATTGAAGTCGACGCTGCCGCCGGCGGAGTAGGGCACGATCAGGGTGATCGGCTTGGCACCGGGCCAGGCCGCCTGTGCGAGCGCGGCGACGGGCAGGCTCGCGGCCAGAACGGCGGCCATGAAGGGCTTTGACGAGGGCATCTCAGTTTCCTTGGAGCGGGACGTTGGGGGAAAGGCGCCGGCGCAGTGCGTCGAACTCGGCCAGCCACTGCGCGCGCCAGGCGCGCCGCTGGCCGTCGTCGATCCAGGCGCCGTCCAGGCCGTGGCCCAGGAAGGCGCGCAGATCGTCCAGCCCGAAGCCGAAGTCGCGCACCATCATGAGCCAGGCCAGTGTGGGCGTGACGTGGTGCAGCGTCGGGTCGTCGGTGTTGGGGTGCACGCGCAGGCCCAGGCCCGGCATGCGCCGGATCGGATGGTCCAGCGCCCATCGTTGCGGCGGCAGGGTGCGCAAGTAGTAGGAATTGGTCGGCACGACGGTGAAGATCACTCCGCGGTCGGCGCATTCGCGCGCGAAGGCGGGTTCGTCCACGACGGTATAGCCGTGGTCGATGCGGTCGACCTTCAGCACATCCAGCGCGGTGCGCACGTTCGTCCAGGGCATGCCGAACTCGCCCGCGTGCGCGGTGGTCTTCAGCCCGGCGCGGCGGGCGTCTGCGTACGCTTGGGCGAACAGCTCGGGCGGCCGGTCGGTCTCGCGGTAGTCGATGCCGATGCCGACGGTGTGCTCGCTGCGATGGGCGGTCACCCACTCGACCATCTGCCGCGCCGCCTCGGGCGTGGCCTCGCGGTCGATGGCCGCCACCAGCCGGCCGACGATGCCGTGGTCGGCCTGGGCATCGACGATGGCGCGCGCGATCGCCGCCTGCGCCGCCGAATAGGGAATGCCCGACTCGGCTGCCGTGCCGGTCGGGTTCCAGAAGAACTCGCTGTAGCGCACCTGGTGCGCCGCCGCATCGGCCAGGTATTCGTAGGTCAGGCGGTACAGGTCGTCCGGCGTGCGAATCAGCCAGGCATCGAGTGCGCGCAGCACGCGCAGCACGCCCACCGGCTTGTCGCCGCGCGTGTAGAAGGCCTGCACCTCCTCGGAGGTGAGCGGCATGCCGGCGCGGCGGTTCAGCGCCTCGAAGGTGGCCTGTCGCACGGTGCCGAACAGGTGGCAGTGCAGTTCCGCCTTGGGCATCGCGTGGAGCATCGCTTCCAGCGACAGCGGGTGCTCGGAGGGGGCCTGGGGGGCTTGCATGCGCGCAGTCTAGGCGGCGCGAAGTTCATGATGAAGTGATTAATTTCTATAATTTCATTCATCCGAGTGATGAACATGGCCGCTGATCCTGCCCCGCTGCGCGCGCTGACGCTGCGCCACCTCCAATGCTTCTCAGTGCTCGTGCAGGAGGGCCACTTCGGCCGCGCGGCGCAGCGCCTGTCGATCACACAGCCGGCGCTGAGCAATGCCATCAAGCAGATGGAGCGCCTGCTGGGTGCGCCCCTGCTGGAACGCACCACGCACCACCTGGCGCTCACCCCGCTCGGCGCCGAGGTGCTGGAACGCACGGACTTCGTCGTGAACACGGTCGACCAGGCACTGCGCGACATCAGCAGCGTGGTGGTGCGTGGGCGGGCGCACGTGCGCATCGGCGTCATCCCGTCTGCCACCAGGCAAGTGGCGGCGGCGGTGGCCGCGTTCCAGGCGCTGCAGCCCGAGGCGGCCAGCGTCGAGTGGGTCGATGCGCCCTCGACCGAGTTGGTGCAGCGGCTGCGCCAGGGCGAACTCGACGTCGTGGTGGCGGCCATCACCGGCGCACCCGAGGGCCTGGCGTGCACCGAACTGTTCCGCGATCCTCTGGTGCTCCTGGTCCATCGTGACCATCCGCTGGCCGGCGCCCGCAGCGCGAGTTGGAAGTCGCTCGGCCGCGAGCGGCTGGCGCTGTTCGAAAGCGGCAGCATGCCGGCACTGGGCGAGCCGGCGCGTGCGCAGTTCGGCGAAGGCGGGCCGGAGCCGCTGCGGGTGCGCTATGCGGAAACGCTGCATGCGCTGGCGCGCAGCCGGCTGGCGATCGGCCTGCTGCCCAAGCTCTACACGGTGGGCCTGCGCGACGCCGAGCTTCGCGTGGTGCCGCTCGCGCAGCCCAGGATCGAGCGTAGGGTAGTGCTGCTGCGTCGCCCCGAGCCCTCGCGCAGCACCGCGGCCCGCCTGCTGGCGGAGTTCCTGTGCGAGCGGCTGCCGGCAGCGACCGCGGGGCCGGAACGCGGCTGAGCCCGCTTGCCGGCGCCCGCGCCGCCGCACGCTGCACTACCATGCGCCGCATGAACTTCCTCGACCTCGACGATGGCGGCCGGATTCCGGCCCTCGGACTGGGCACCTGGCGCATGGGCGAGGAGCGCGCCCGCCACGCGCCGGAGCTGGCGGCGCTGCGCAGCGCCATCGGCATGGGCTATCGCCTGTTCGACACTGCCGAGATGTATGGTGAAGGCGGCGCCGAGCAGTTGCTGGGCGAGGCGATCGGCGCGGCGCTGCGGGGCGGCGAGGTGGCGCGCGAAGACCTGTTCATCGTCAGCAAGGCGTATCCGCACCACGCCGGGCGCCGCAGCCTGCCCGAGGCCTGCGAACGCAGCCTGCGGCGCCTGGGGCTCGACCAGATCGACCTGTACCTGCTGCACTGGCGCGGCGCCATCGCGTTGGACGAGACGGTGGACGCGATGCGCGCGCTGGTGGACGCCGGACGCATTCGCCGCTGGGGCGTGAGCAATCTGGACGTGGACGACCTTGAAGAACTCGCCACCGCCTGCGGCGACCGATTCGACTGCGCCGCCAACCAGGTCTGGTTCTCGGTGGCCCAGCGCGGCCCCGAACACAGCCTGCTGCCCTGGCAACGCAAGCGCGGCATGCCGCTGATGGCCTACAGCCCGATCGACCAGGGCGTGCTGGCGCAGGAGGCCGGCCTGGCCCGCTTGGCGCGCGACGCCGGCGTGACCGCGGCGCAGCTCGCGCTGGCCTGGGTGTTGTCTCGCCCGGGCGTGCTGGCCATCCCGAAGGCGGTGCATGAGAGCCACCTGGCGGACAACCTGGCCGCAGCCTCGCTGCAACTCGGCCCGGACCTGCTGGCGGCGATCGACCGCCTCCATCCGCCGCCGCGGCGCAAGTCGCCGCTTGCCATGATCTGACCGACGTGACGACGATGCCCGAACACAAGACGGACAAGAAGAACCTGGCGCCGCAGCGTTGCGCATGGGCCGAATCGGACCCGCAGATGCAGGCCTATCACGACGACGAGTGGGGCATTCCCGAGCGCGACCCGCGTGCGCTGTGGGAGTGCCTCATGCTCGAGGGCTTCCAGGCCGGGTTGGCGTGGATCACGGTGCTGCGAAAGCGCGAGGCATTCCGCGCGGCATTCCATGGATTCGACCCGGCCAAGGTGGCGCGCATGACCGAGCGCGACATTCTGCGGCTGCTGGACGACGCCGGCATCATCCGCTCGCGCGCCAAGATCGAGGCGACCATCCAGGGCGCCCGCATCTACAACGACATGGCGGCGCGCGGCGAAGACTTCGCCGACTACTGCTGGTCCTTCACCGACGGGCAGGTGGTGCATGGCGACGGCATTGCGCTGCCGGCCACCACGGCGCTGTCCGAGCGCGTGTCGAAGGACCTCAAGAAGCGCGGCTTCAAGTTCGTCGGCCCGACCATCGTCCATGCCTGGCTGCAGGCGGTCGGCATCGTCAACGACCACGCGGCCGCCTGCGCCTGGCGCAGGCGCTGACGGCTCGCGAGGAGTTCCGCATGCAAGACAAGACGCGCCGCTGGGTGCAGCGCCCCGCAGGTTCGACATGGGGCGACTTCGGTCCGGACGACCAGCTCGGCCGCCTCAACCTGCTCACGCCCGAAAAGGTGCGCCAGGGCGTGGCCGAGGTGCGCGACGGGCGCAGCTTCTGCCTGAGCCTGCCGCTGGACTATCCGGGCGGCAACGTGCTGCACCCCTCGCGCCATCCGCCGGTGCTGCGGCCGACGCTGCGGCAGGGCCGGGTGAACTTCAACTTCCGCCTGTCCGAACTGGTCGAAGGGCGCACCGACGTCATCAGCGACGACCTGGCCGTCCTGCACCTGCAGTATTCGACCCAGTGGGACGGGCTGGCGCACGTGGGCTCGATGTTCGACGCCGATGGCGACGGCTTGCCCGAGCCGGTCTACTACAACGGCTTTCGCGCGCAGCGTGAGGTGCTCGGCCCGGACGCGGCGCAGGATGCGGGGGCCGCCGGCGCCGGGTCAAGCAGCACCAGTGGCGCGCAGGCGCTCGGCATCCAGAACATGGCCGAGAAGGCCGTGCAGGGACGCGCGGTGATGGTCGACCTGCATGCGCATTTCGGCGACGCGCGCACCCTGGTCGGGCACGAGCGGCTGATGCACGTGCTCGCGCAGGACGCCGTGGTGATCGAGCCGGGCGACATCCTGTGCCTGCACACCGGCTTCGCGCAGGCACTGCTCGGCATGGAGAAAGCGCCGACGCACGAGGCGCTGGAAGCCACCGGCAGCGTGCTCGACGGGCGCGACGAGCGGCTACTGCAGTGGATTACCGACAGCGGCGTGGCCGCCATCGCCGCCGACAACTTCGCGGTCGAGGCCTACCCGGCCACGCCGCGCGGCGGCTGCTGCGCCGCCTTGCCGCTGCACGAGCACTGCCTGTTCAAGCTGGGCGTGCACCTGGGCGAGCTGTGGTGGCTCACGCCGCTGGCCCGGCATCTGCGCGACGCGGGGCGCTCGCGCTTCCTGCTCACGGCGCCGCCGCTGCGGCTGCCGGGCGCGGTGGCATCGCCGCTGACGCCGGTGGGAACCACCTGAGACGCGCACGGCGGGCCAGGCGCCCTCGGCTTTACAGCCGCAACGGCGAGGCTTAACGTGCGCGGCTTCCCACACCTTCCAGCGCATTCATGAAAGCACGCATCACGCTCATCACGCTCGGCGTCGACGACCTCGACCGCGCCCTGCGGTTCTACCGCGACGGCCTGGGCTGGGCCACGCCCGGCATCGTCGGCCAGGAGTTCGAGCACGGCGCGGTCGCATTCATCGACCTCGACGGCGGCCTGCGCCTGGCGTTGTGGCCGCGCGCCAGCATCGCGCATGACAGCGGCGTGCCGCGCGGTCCGGCCAGCGCGACCGAGATGATGCTGGCGCACAACGTCGAGTCGCCCGCCGAGGTGGATGCCGCAATGGCCACCGCCGCCGCCGCGGGTGCGCGCATCGTCAAGCCGGCGCACACGGCGTTCTGGGGCGGCTACACCGGCTGCTTCCAGGACCCCGACGGGCATTTGTGGGAAGTGGCATTCAACCCGCAGTGGACCGAAGCCGGGGGCTGGCAATCATGAGCGGCACGCGCCGCCTGCGGGTGGGCCAGCCCATCACGCCCGAGGAATTCGACGAACTCGACGACGAGCAGCTGGCGCGCCTGGTGCCCAAGGCCGTGCGCGAGTTCTTTCCAGGCAAGGACTTCTGCGCCGACGGCCACTTCTACCTGCACGACGGCACCGCCTGGTGCTTCTACCGCGGCGGCTTCCTGGACGATTGACCGTCTCGGTCAGGTGCGGCAGGCGGACCTGCGAAGCTGGGGCCGCCCAGGCGTGGGCAACGGCTAATGCGCTTCCGCCTGCTTGGCGGCGTTGATGGCCGCCTGATCGTCGCGGTGCGCGCCGTTGAGGAACAGGTTGAGCAGCACCGCGCACACCGATGCGAGCAGGATGCCGGACTCCACCAGCGAGTGGATCCCGTGCGGCATCCACTGCTTGAAGTTCGGGGCGATCAGCGGAATCATGCCGATGCCGATCGACACCGCCACGATCATCGGGTTGTTGCGGTTGGTCTTGAAGTCCACGCCCGCCAGGATGCGGATGCCGGTGGCCGCCACCATGCCGAACATCACCAGCCCGGCGCCGCCCAGCACGACCGTGGGCACCGACTCGACCAGCGCGGCCATCTTGGGCAGCAGGCCGAGCACGACCAGGATCACGCCGCCGGCCACGCACACGAAGCGGCTCTTGATGCCCGTCACCGCCACCAGGCCCACGTTCTGCGAGAACGAGGTGTAGGGGAAGGTGTTGAACACGCCGCCGATGAGCGTGCCCAGGCCGTCGGTGCGCAATCCGCGCGCCAGGTCCGGCTGGGCCACTTTTCGGTCCGTCATCTCGCCCAGGGCCAGGAACATCCCGGTCGACTCGATCATCACCACGATCATGATCAGCGTCATGGTCAGGATCAGCACCGGGTCGAACTGCGGCATGCCGAAGTGAAACGGCAGCACGATGTCGACCCATTGCGCGCGCGCCACTTTCTCGAAGGTCATCAGGCCCATCGCCGCGGCCACGACCGCGCCGATGACGATGCCCAGCAGCACCGAGATGTTGGCGATGAACCCCTTGGCGTACTTGACGATCAGCAGGATCGACACCAGCACCAGCGCCGAGATGCCCAGGCCGGTCAGGTCGGCGTACTTGGGGTTGGGCACCGTGGGCGCAAGCGCGATGCCCTTGGGCACCGGCGGCAGCGCGGAGCCGGGGGAGGTGACGTCGGCCAGCCACTTGGAGTACACCGGGTCGACGATCGCCGGCGCGGTGGGGCCCACCGGGTTGCCGAAGATCCAGTTGATGCCCACCCGCATGAGCGAGATGCCGATGACCGTGATGATGGTGCCGGTGACCACCGGCGGGAAGAAGCGCAGCATGCGGCTGACCACCGGCGCGATCAGGATCGAGACAATGCCCGCGCCGATGATCGAACCGAACAGCAGTTGCGCCCCGGCGTGTCCGCCGTTGGCGTTGGCAATGGCCACCATCGGCGCGACCGAGGCGAAGGTCACGCCCATCATCACGGGCAGCCGGATGCCGAACCACTGGGTCATGCCCAGCGACTGGATCAGCGTGGCGATGCCGCAGCAGAAGAGGTCGGCCGAGATCAGCAGCGCGACTTCTTCCGGGCTGAGCTTGAGCGCCCGCCCGACGATCAGCGGCACGGCTACGGCGCCGGCGTACATGACCAGCACGTGCTGCAGGCCGAGCGCGGTGACCTTGCCCAGCGGCAGGCGCTCGTCGACCGGGTGGACGCCGGCCGGGGTGGCCGGTTCGATGGCAGTGTTAGCCGACATGGTGCGCATCTCCTGTCAATGGCGAATGCCAAATGTGAACAATTTCTGTACCCAAAACTGTATACACATCAGAATGCACGCTGTATCGCGGAAAACCCGGATTATCCGGCCCGGGGAGCTTGCGGCGAACACCTGTCGGCCGTCGCCGGCCCCACGACGGACTGTCCATCGCGCCGCCGCCTGCAGGCCGCGGCATCGCTCACTATCATGGCCCGCTGATTCCCACAGGAGCCACGCGCCATGAGCATTCCGACCACCCGCCTGGGCCACACTGGCCTCATCGTCTCGCGCCTGGCGCTGGGCACCATGACCTTCGGCCTGCAGACCGACGAGGCGGTCTCGGCTGCCATCCTGGACAAGGCCACCGATGCCGGCATCAACCTGCTGGACACGGCCGATGTCTACCCGCTGGGCGGCACGCTCGAGACCGCCGGCCGCACCGAGGAGATCATCGGCCGCTGGCTCAAGGCCAAGGGGGCGGGCGCGCGCGGGCGCTACATCCTGGCCACCAAGGCGGTCGGCAGGATGGGGCCGCACCCGTGGGACCAGGGGGCCTCGCGCAAGCACCTCCTGGCCGCCATCGACGCCTCGCTCGAGCGGCTGCAAACCGATCATGTCGACCTCTACCAGCTGCACAGCGACGACCGCGACACCCCGCTGGACGAAACGCTGGAAGCGCTCGACGTCATCGTGAAGTCGGGCCGCGCGCGCTACATCGGTGTGTCGAACTTCCTGGCCTACCGGATGGCGCGTGCGCTCGGCCGCGCCGACCTGCGCGGCTTGGCGCGCTACGTGTGCGTGCAGCCGCGCTACAGCCTGCTGTTTCGCGAGATCGAGCGCGAACTGCTGCCGCTGGCGCAGGAGGAAGGCCTGGGCGTGATCCCCTACAACCCCCTGGCCGGCGGCCTGCTGACCGGCAAGTACAAGCGCGGCGACAAGCCGCAGGACAACACCCGCTTCACGCTCGGCACGGCCGGCGGCATGTACCAGGACCGCTACTGGAACGAACGCAGTTTCGACACCGTGGCGCAGCTTGGGGAGATCGCCGACGAGGCCGGCGTGCCGCTGGCCACGCTGGCGGTGGCGTGGGCGATGGCCAACCCGTTGGTCACGGCGCCGCTGCTGGGCGCGAGTCGCCCGGAGCAACTGGACGACACGATTGCCGCGGCCCACTACAAGCTCGATCCGGCGTTGAAGGAGCGGCTCGACGCGGTGACGGCGGACTACCGCAAGGGCGACGCGCCGCGCTGAGGCCCGGACCGGCGTGCCGCGTGTCGCTCACGGCCGGGACGACCGCCTGATCGGCCCGGTTTCCGGACCGCTGAGGGCCGCTGCCTGTTGGACAGGCAATCTGGCGCCAGCCCTTGCGGGACAAGGCTTTGGCGAGAAGCCCACCGAGATATCCACAAGCTTGTCCCCGGCTGGCGGGGATTTCTTTCAGTTCTGTTTCAGCCATCCGCGCGTGCGGGCCGGGTGAAATCCGTCCGGTCAGGCCAGGAGGTCGGCCAGCGTGCGGGCCATCACCTTGGTGGCGCGCCGCAGGTCTTCCAGCGCGACCCGCTCGTCGGCGCGCTTGGCATGCGACTCCAGCACGGTGCGCGGGCCGGCGCCGTAGATCACGCCGGGAATGCCTTGCTCGACGTACAGCCGCACGTCCGTGTAGAGCGGCGTGCCCATCGCCGGGATGGCCTGGCCGAACACCTGCTGGCCGTGCTTCTGGATGGCATCGACCAGCGGCTGGTTGCCGCCCAGCGGCTTCATGGAATGGGCCAGCAGCAGGCGCCTGATCTCGACCGAGATGCCGGCCTTCTGCGCGGCCGCGTCTTCGATCACCTGGCGGATGGTGGCTTCGACCGCGACCGGATCCTCTTCCGGGATCATCCGGCGGTCGAGCTTGAACACGACCTTGCCGGGCACGACGTTGGTATTGGTGCCGCCCTCGATGCGGCCGACGTTCAGGTAGGGATGGTTGATGCCTTCCACCGCCGAGGTGACCTGCTTGTACTGCTCGTTCTGGGCGTACAGCGCGTTCAGGATGTGCACGGCACCCTGCAGGGCGTCCACGCCGGTGTCGGGCACGGCCGCGTGCGCCATCTTGCCGTGTACGGTCACCTCCATCTGCAGGCAGCCGTTGTGCGCCGTCACGACCTCGTAGCTGAAGCCGGCGGCGACCATCAGGTCGGGCGCGGTGAGCTTGTTCTTCAGCAGCCACCCCGGCCCGAGGATGCCGCCGAATTCCTCGTCGTAGGTGAAGTGCAGCTCGATGCTGCCCTTGGTCGGCTTCGCCTGGGCCTCGAGCGCGCGCAGGGCGAAGGTGAAGGTGGAGAAGTCGCTCTTGCTGACCGCCGCGGCACGGCCGAACAGCTGGCCGTCGACGATCTCGCCGCCGTACGGGTCGTGCGTCCAGCCCTCGCCAGGCGGCACCACGTCGCCGTGCGCGTTGAGCGCCACGGTGCGCCCGCCGGCGCCGTAGTTGCGCCGCACGATCAGGTTGGTGATGGACTCGAGCCCGTAGTCCTTGACCTCCTGCGCGGGCACCGGGTGCTTCTCGGCATGCAGGCCCATGGCCGCGAGCAGTTCGGCGGTGCGCTCGGCGTGCGGCGCGTTGTTGCCCGGCGGGGTGTCGGTCGGCACCTGGACCAGCGCCTGCAGGAATCTGACCTGCTCGTCGAAGTGTTGGTCGATCCAGTCGTCGAGTTTGGCGTAGTCGGTCATGGGGTCAGGCAGGGTAGGTTTCTTGGGACAGGTCGTCGAGCAGGCGCTGGAAGGCTTGCACTGCCAGCTGCATGTCGTCGTTGGTGCTCGACTCGAGCGGGTTGTGGCTGATGCCGGAGTTGATGCCGCGCACGAACAGCATGGCCTGCGGCATCACCTCGTGCAGCTTCATGGCGTCGTGGCCGGCGCCGCTGGGCATGCGGTAGAGCGGCACGCCGAGGGCGTCGACCGCCTTCTCCCAGCGCTGCTGCCAGGCCGGCGCGCTGGGCGCGGCGGCGGCACGCATGGCTTCTTCCAGCGTATGCCGCACGCCGCGGCGCTCGCAGATGGCGGCGAGTTCGGCCAGCACGTCGGTTACCACGGCGTCGCGCTGCGCGTCGTTCGGGGCGCGGATGTCAAGGCTGAAGCGGCAGCGCCCGGGCACGACGTTGATGGAGCCGCTGGGCACCTCGAGCATGCCGACGGTGGCGACCGAGTCACCGTCCTTCGCGGCCCGCTGCTCGGCGAACAGGATGAGCTCGGCAACCGCGCAGGCGGCGTCGCGGCGGCGGTCCATCGGCGTGGTGCCGGCGTGGCTGGCCATGCCGGTTACTTCACCGACGAAGCGCACGCCACCGTTGATGGACGTGACGATGCCCAGCGGAACGTCGAGCTCGTTGAGCACCGGCCCCTGCTCGATGTGGACCTCGACGAAGCCGAGGTACTTCGCGGGGTCGCGCTGGATCTTCGGGATGTCCTCCAGCCTGAGGCCGGCATGCCGCATGGCGTCGCGCAGGCTGATGCCATCGGCGTCCGTCTGGTCCAGCCAGTTCGTGTCGAAGTGGCCGATCAGCGCGCCCGAGCCCAGGAACGTGGCCTTGTAGCGCTGGCCTTCCTCCTCGGCGAAACCGACCACCTCGAAGGCGAAGGGCAGGCGCCGGTTCTGGCGCTTGAGCTCGCGCACGCACGCGATCGGCACGAAGATGCCCAGGCGCCCGTCGTACTTGCCGCCGTTGCGCACCGTGTCGTAGTGCGACCCGGTGAGCAGGGTCCTGGCGCCGGGCGCGTCCGCCTCGTAGCGGCCGACCACGTTGCCGACCGCGTCGATTTCGACCGAGTCGAAGCCGACGTCGCGCATGAGTTGCGCGATCTGCGCGGCGCAGGCGCGGTGCGCCTCGGTCAGGTAGGTGACCGTGAGCTGGCCCTTCTCGGCGTAGCCCGGGTCGGTGTGCCGCGCCAGTTGCTCGTGCCAGTCCCACACGTCGTTGCCCAGCGTGGGCTCCACGCCGAACTTGTCGTTCAGGCGGATCTCGGCGATGCGATGGATGTTGCGCAGCGCCTCGGCCCGCTCGAAGTCGGGGTGGTGCTGCAGCCGCCGCGCGAAGGTGTCGATGATCTCGCGCTTGGACAGGCCCAGCCCGCGCGGCCCGCGCACGGCCAGGATGAACGGAAAGCCGAACTTGGCGTTGTAGTCGGCGTTGAGCTGCTGGATCCGGGCGAACTCCTCGGGCGTGCAGTCGGTCAGCCCGGCCTTGCCCTGCTCGTTGGTCGATTCGGCCGTGAGCGTCTTGCTCACCATGGCCTTGCCCGCCAGCTCGGGGTGGGCGCGGATGAGGCTCAGTTGTTCCTCGGCCGTGGCCTTGGCCACCGCCTGCACGAGCGCGTGCTTGAGGTGCGCGAGCGAGCGGAACGGCCGCGAGGCCATGGCGCGCTGCGCGATCCAGGGCGAGTGCTCGTAGGTGCCGTCCAGCAGGGCGGCGGCGTCGGCCGGATTGGCCGCATTGATCTGCTCGATGCTCAAGGTCATGGCGTTCTCCCGGTGGACTATCCGGCGAATGGGTGAGTGTTCTTCCAGTGGCGCGCGATGTCGAGCCGGCGGCACACCCACACGTGCTCGTGCGCCGCGATGTGGTCCAGGAAGCGCTGCAGGGCCGTGATGCGGCCGGGGCGACCGAGCAGGCGGCAGTGCATGCCGATGGACATCATCTTCGGCCGGTTCTCGCCGTCCGGGTCGCCTTCGGTGTACAGCGCGTCGAAGCTGTCCTTCATGTACTGGAAGAAGGGGTCGGCATGCGAGTAGCCCTGCGGCAGCGCGAAGCGCATGTCGTTGCAGTCGAGCGTGTAGGGCACGATCAGCTGCGGCACCACCTGGCCGTCGGTCTTTTGCACCTTCATCCAGAAGGGCAGGTCGTCGCCGTAGTAGTCGCTGTCGTATTCGAAGCCGCCGTAGTCGGCCACCAGGCGCCGCGTGCGCGGGCTGTCGCGGCCGGTGTACCAGCCCAGCGCGCGTTCGCCGGTCAGGCGCTCGATCGCCTCCATGCCCAGGCGCATGTGCTCGCGCTCGACTTCCTCGGGCGTGTTCTGGTAGTGGATCCAGCGCCAGCCGTGGCAGGCGATCTCGTGGCCCAGTTCCTTGAAGGCGGCAGTCAGCTCGGGGTGGCGCTCCAGCGCCATGCCGACGCCGAACACCGTCAGCGGCAGCCCGCGCTTCTCGAATTCGCGCAGGATGCGCCACGCCCCGGCACGCGAGCCGTACTCGTAGATGCCGTCCATGCTGATGTGCCGGTCCGGGTAGCTGGCCGGATTGAACATTTCCGACAGGAACTGCTCCGACCCCGGGTCGCCGTGCAGCACGTTGTTCTCGCCGCCTTCCTCATAGTTCAGCACGAACTGCACCGCGACCCGGGCCTGGCCCGGCCACTGCGCATGCGGCGGATTGCGCCCGTAGCCGACGAGGTCGCGGGGATAGGGCAGCGTGGAGTCGTAAGTGTTCATGGCAGTAGATTCATTTCAGGGAGCGCCCTTCAGCACAGGGCCACTGAACCGGCCCGGCAAGCGCAGCGAAGCCCCTTCGCGGCCATCGCGGAACTGGCTTTGCCAGGCCGCAGATGGCGCCCCCTCGAAGGGGGGAGGCGGACCTGCGAAGCAGGGTAGCCTGGGGGTGGGCCAAGCCCTCCTGGGGGTGGGCCAAGCCCTCCTGGGGGTGGGTCATGAGAGCGCCAGCGAAATATCGCTGGTCGGGACCTTGCGGTCGAAAGTGAGGTTGGCCTCGACGTTGAGCAGGTGCTCCGTCATCAGCCGTGCGGCCTTCTCGCCGTCGCGCGCGGCCAGTGCCTTGACGATGTCGGCATGCTCGTCGTTGGAATGCTCGGCGGCGGTGGCGCTCTGGTACATGAGGGTGATCAGGGCGCAGCGCGAGATCAGCTCGCCCAGCAGTTGCGCCAGCACCTGGTTGCCCATCAGCTCGGCCATGCGCACGTGGAAGTCGCCCAGCAGCTCGGTGCGTCCGGAGATGTCGTCACCCGCCGAGACCGAGGCCTTCTCCAGCGCCACGTGTTCCTTCAGCGCCTTGACCTTGGCCGGCGTGACCGAGGCGGCGAACTCGCGCGCCATCTGCGCCTCGAGCATGCGGCGCACGGCGAACACCTGGCGCGCCTCGTCCACCGCCGGCGCCGCCACGAACGCGCCGCGCGCGGGCTCCAGACGCACCAGCCGGTTCTGCGACAGCTGGAACAGCGCCTGCCGGACCAGCGTGCGCGAGACGCCGAAGTGGTCGGCCAGCTTCTGCTCGGCCAGCTTGCTGCCCGGTTGCAGGCGATGGTCGACGATGGCGCGCGTGAGCGCGTCGACGATGGCGCGGGTCGGGGTGGTCTCCATTTCAATTCATGATAGCCCCAAAGCCCAGAACTGTATACACTTTTGTCCACCGGATTTTTACCAACACCGTCGGGTCGAAGCCCGCCAACCAGGAGAACCCATGGGACTGAGCACACACGTACTGGACACGATGAACGGATGTCCCGCCGCCGGCATGGAGGTCGCCCTGTTCACGACGGATGGCGACCAGGCCACGCTGGTCAAGCGCTTCACCCTGAACGCCGACGGGCGCAGCGACGGCCCGCTGTACGACAACGCGAGCCTCAAGACGGGCACCTACCGCCTGGTGTTCGACGTGGCCGGCTATTTCGCGCGGCGCGGCGTCCAGCTGCCGCAGCCCAACTTCCTGAACAAGGTGGCGCTGGACTTCGGCGTGGCCCATGCGGACCAGCACTATCACGTGCCGCTGCTGGTCAGCCCCTGGAGCTACAGCACCTACCGCGGCTCCTGAGGGCCGCCTGGAGCATCTAGCCTTGCAACTGGCCCTCGCTCAGGGTGTCGAGCTGGAAGCGCCCGCTCTTGTCCCACAGCCAGGTGTCGGTCCAGCTGAGCTTGCCGCCGATGCGCGGGGCGGCGGGGAAGGGCGCTGCCGCCAGTACGGCGCGTTCGATCTCCTCGATGACCTCCGGCGCATGGGTGGGCGCGCGCAGCCAGTGCATGCCCGTCACCGCGCCGTTGGCGTCCAGGTCCACGCGCAGGGTGCCGATGGCGTACAACAGCGGCGGCAGCATGCCGCCGTAGATGCGGCTGCCGTTGAGCTGGTAGACATGCCCGGCGGCGTCGCGCTTGTAGGCGCGCAGGTCGGTGGCCGAGGAGGGCCGCGGCGCAGGCCGCGGGGCGCCGCCCGGTGCGCGGGCGCCGCTCAGCTGGCCGGGCACGGCGCCGCCGGTGCTGGCGCAGCCGGCCAGCCACAGGGTGGTCACGGAGATCAGGCCGCCGAGGGCCAGGCGTCGGTTCAATCGGGCGGTGGCTTGCATCGGCGGATTTATACCGTGTCGGCGGTGGCGCCCCGCCGCGGCGGTTGAAGGAACTCGAATGAACGGACTGCTCGATCGATTGCTCGAACGGCTGGCCGCCGGCCGCGCCGGCGTGCTGGTGCGGGTGCAGGCCACGCAGGGCTCGGCCCCGCGTGAGGCCGGCACCTGGATGGCCGTGTGGGACGACGGCACGCTCACCGGCACCATCGGCGGCGGGCAGCTGGAGTTCCAGGCGGTGCAGACAGCCGCCGCATGGCTCGCCGGCGGCGCGCCTGTCGACGGCGTCCAGCGCTATCCCCTCGGCCCGACGCTGGGCCAGTGCTGCGGCGGCGTCGTGTTCCTGGACTACCGCCGCATCGGGGCGGCGGACGCCGCTGCCTTGCGCGCCGAGCTGGGCGCGCACCTGCAGCCGGTGGCGCTGTTCGGTGGCGGCCACGTCGGCGCCGCGCTGGCCCGGCTGCTGTCGACCCTGCCGTTCTCGGTGCGCTGGATCGACAGCCGCGACGGCGTCTTTCCGCCGGCGCTGCCGGCGCAGGTCGAGACCGAGCATTCCGAACCGGTGCAGGACGCGGTGCCTCAACTGGCGCCCGGATCGCGCGTGCTGATCATGAGCTTCTCGCACGCCGAGGACCTCGACATCGTCATTGCCTGCCTGCGCCGCCAGCGCGAGCGCGGCGACTTGCCCTACATCGGCCTGATCGGCAGCAAGACCAAGTGGGCCACCTTCCGGCACCGGCTGGAGGCGCGCGGCTTTTCCGAGGCCGAGATGAACCACGTCACCTCCCCGATCGGCGTGCCCGGCATCACGGGCAAGGAGCCCGAGGTGATTGCCGTGGCGGTGGCGGCACAGTTGTTGCAATCACTCGACGGCTAAGTATTTACCCTAGAGCCTCGGTTCGCCGAAACGTGCCCGAACTGTATACACTTCAGTCCACAAAAGAGCCGCAGCGGAGCGAGACGTCCCACCGTCTGCGTTCGCGGCAATCCAACTGCTCACAGCGCCCCGCGGTGGTGAGCAGGCCAGAACGACCACGCGGCGCCAGGAAGCGCCGCGCCAGGGCGGAGTAATCCATGGAAAGCTACTACCTCGACTGGGCCAACCTGCTGCTGCGTTGGTTGCACGTCATCACCGCCATCGCGTGGATCGGCGCCTCCTTCTACTTCGTGATGCTGGACAACAGCCTCGAGAAGCCAGAGGACCAGGAGTCGCTCGACAAAGGCGTCGGCGGCGAGCAATGGGCGGTGCACGGCGGCGGCTTCTACAACATGCAGAAGTACCTGCTGGCGCCCAAGAAGGTGCCGGACCACCTGCACTGGTCCTTCTGGGAAAGCTATTCCACCTGGCTCAGCGGCTTTGCGCTATTCACGGTGTCGTACCTGTGGAATGCCAGCACCTACCTGATCGACAAGTCCAAGATGGACTGGCAGCCGGGCGCGGCCATCGCCGTGGCGCTGGCGTTCTTCGTGGTGTTCTGGATGGTGTACGACGCCATCTGCCAGATCTTCGGCAGGCGCAAGCACGGCGACACCATCGTCGGCGTGCTGGTGGCGCTGTTCGTGGCGTTCGCGGCCTGGCTGGCCTGCCACTGGTTCGCCGGCCGCGCCGCCTTCCTGCTGGTGGGCGCGATGATGGCCACCACCATGAGCGCGAACGTGTTCTTCTGGATCATTCCCGGCCAGCGCAAGAACGTGAAGGCGCTGCGCGAGGGCAAGCCGGTCGACCCGATCCACGGCCAGCGCGGCAAGCAGCGCAGCGTGCACAACACGTATTTCACGCTGCCGGTGCTGTTCGCGATGCTGAGCAACCACTACAGCTTCACCTACACGAACCAGTACAACTGGATCGTGCTGCTGCTGATCATGGCCGGCGGCGCCGCCATCCGCCAGTTCTTCGTGGTGCGGCACCGCTTCAAGCTCGGCAACGCCAGGAATCCGCTGCCGTACGCGTTGCTCGGCATCGTCGTGCTGGGCCTGACCATCGTCTGGATGAAGCCGGAACCGGCCCCGGCGCCCGCGCCCGGCGAAGCGGTCAAGAAGGTCAGCTACGGCGAGGTGCAGAAGGTGCTGGAGCAGCGCTGCTACATGTGCCACGGCACCGCGATGCAGATGAAGAACGTTCGGCTCGACTCGCCCGACCAGGTGGCCGTGCATGCGCAGGGCATCTACCAGCAGGCGGTGCAGGCCAAGACCATGCCGCTGAACAACGCCACCGGCATCACCGACGCCGAACGCGCCATGCTGGGCCGCTGGTTCGAGCAGGGCGCCAAGACGAACTGAGGCGCCGCGCGCCAGGGGCCCGCCGGCTGCGGTCGCGGCCCGGTCAGAATGGCGGTTTTTTGCGCCATTCGTGGTTGGAGACACAAGCGAGATGAACGCCGAGAAGTTCACGCCCGGCACGGCACCCGACCCGCGCCGGGCACCGCGCGAGTTCCTGCAGCACCTGTACCGCGCCGCGGTCGACCGCGCACTGCCGCTGTCCACGCTTGGCCGGCACCTGCCGCCGCCGCCCAAGGGCCGCACGGTGGTGTTGGGCGCCGGCAAGGCCGGTGCCTCGATGGCGCAGGCGCTCGAGGCGCTGTGGCCGGCCGACGCGCCGCTGTCCGGGCTGGTGGTCACGCGCTACGGGCACATTCCGCCGCGGCCCGAGGGGCTGGCGCAGCGCATCGAGATCGTCGAGGCGGCGCACCCCGTGCCCGACGCCGCCGGCATGCAGGCGGCCGAACGCATCCTCGCGCTGGCCGGCGGCCTGACGGCCGACGACCTCGTGCTGTGCCTGATCTCCGGCGGCGGCTCCGCGCTGCTGGTGCTGCCGGCCGAGGGCTTGACGCTGGAAGACAAGCAGCGCATCAACAAGGCCCTGCTGGAAAGCGGCGCCAACATCGGCGAGATGAACTGCGTGCGCAAGCACCTGTCGCGCATCAAGGGCGGCCGCCTGGCCGCGGCCTGCGGGCCGGCCAAGGTGGTAACGCTGACCATCAGCGACGTGCCGGGCGACGAGCCGGCAGTCATCGCCAGCGGCCCGACCGTGCCCGACGAGACCACCTGCTCCGACGCGCTGGCCATCCTCGACCGCTATCGCATCGAGATTCCGGCGCCGGTGCGCGCCGGCCTGGAAAGCGGCGCGCTGGAAACACCCGATCCCTCCGACCCCGTGTTCGCGCGGCACGAGGTGCACCTGATCGCCACGCCGCAGCAGTCGCTGGAGGCGGCGGCCGAGGCGGCGCGTGCCGCCGGCATCGAGGCCCACATCCTCAGCGACGAGATCGAGGGCGAATCGCGCGAGGTTGGCAAGGTGCATGCCGCGCTGGCGCGGGCAGTGGCGCGACGCGGTGCGCCGTTCGCACGGCCATGCGTGATCCTGTCGGGCGGCGAGACCACCGTGACGGTGCGGCCGCGGCAGCCGGGCCAGCCCAAGGGCAGGGGCGGGCGGGCCGGCGAGTTCTGCCTGGGCCTGGCCGGCGCGCTGATGGCGCAGCCGCAGGTGTGGGCGCTGGCGGCGGACACCGACGGCATCGACGGGGTGGAGGACAACGCCGGCGCCTTCGTCACGCCCGACACGCTGGCGCGGGCGGAGGGCGCGGGCAGGAAGCTGTCAGAGCATCTCGACCGCAACGACGCCTACGGTTATTTCGAGGCCATCGGCGACCTGCTGGTCACCGGGCCGACGCACACCAACGTCAACGATTTCCGCGCGCTGCTGGTGCTCTGACGTCGCCGAGGCGGGCGTCAGCGCACGTAGCGGTCGACGTATTCGCGCCCGAGGCCGTTGGCCTCGTAATGGGTGCGGCACATCTCGATCTTGGTGAACACGTCCTCGTAGCCGGTGTGCTTGCCGTCTTCGTCCACGTACACCATGGCGCCGTGGATGTTGAAGAAGGTGATCATCTCCTGCGCGCCCGAAGCCTCGTCCACCACCAGCGTGTGGATCTCGCCCGGCGGCTCGTAGACGAACGAGCCCTCGGTGGCCACCCAGTCGTGCTCCAGGTAGCGCCAGCTGCCCTTGATGACGTAGCCGGTCACCCAGGACGGATGGATGTGGCGCGACAGCACGCCCGACTTGCGCACGCGCAGCAGGTTGCACCAACTGCCGGTGACGGTGTTGAGTAGCAGGGGGCGGAACCAGACGTCCTTGGCCTGCGGGACCCAGACCCTTTCGTCTTCGGGAATGGCGACTTCGGCGATCTCGGGCTGGATGCCCGGAAGCTGCACGATCATGGGGTGTACTCCTGGTCTTGTCTTGTTCAGGTGACGAGGTAGCCGCCGTCCACCGGCAGCACCACGCCGGTGACGAAGCCGGCGGCCTCGCTGGCGAGGAATACGGTCGGCCCCGCCACGTCCGCCGGGGTGCCCCAGCGGCCCAGCGGCGTGCGCGCCAGGATCGGGCCGGAGCGTTGCGCGTCGTCCTGCAGTGCCTGCGTGAGCGGCGTGCCGATCCAGCCCGGGGCGATCGCGTTGACGCGGATGCCGTCGACCGCATAGGCGATCGCCAGGCTCTTGGTCAGTTGGGCGACGCCGCCCTTGCTGGCGCTGTAGCCCGGCACCAGGCCGCCGCCGAAGAAGCTCAGCATCGAGGCGGTGTTGACGATGCAGCCGCGCGTGGCCGCCAGCAGCGGGCGCGCCGCAGCGCACACGCGCATGGTGCCGGTCAGATTGATGTCGATGGTGCGTGCGAACACCTCGGGATCGTGCTCCGCACTGCGCTGGATCACGCCCGCGCAGTTGACCACCACGTGCAGCATGCCGAGCGACCCGACCGCCTGCTGCACCGCCTGCGCGTCGCGTACGTCGAGCGCCCGGTACGCAATGCGTGGATGCGACGGCGCCCGCGCGACCTCGTCGGCGGTTGCGCCGGTGGCCACCACGGTGTCGCCCAGCGCCGCGAAAGCCTGGGCGATGCCTTGCCCGATGCCGCTGGTGCCACCGGTGACGAAGATGCTGCGGCTCATGGTTCGATGTGTCCTTTTGTCGGGAAGCGGGGGAGTGTCGCAGGTTGCCGCCGCGCACGCCGGCCGCACCGCAACCGTGTATCGAATGGTGACTTTGGAAATAGCATGCGCCGAATGCCCCGCACCCGCGGGCGGCGCCGACGGGCTTTAGCGCCAGCGTGCCACGCGGCATGGCCTGCAAAGCTAACATCCGCCCTCATGCCACTCACTTTGCAGACGCCGCCGGCGTCGCCTGACGCCCCGGTGGCGCCCCGACCCATCCGTCAATCCGCTTCCCTTGCCGTGCTGCGCAACGGGCCCGGCGGGCTGGAGGTGCTGCTGCTGCGCCGCGCCGACAAGCCGAACGACCAGAACAGCGGCGCCAGCGTGTTCCCCGGAGGCCTGCTCGACGCGCACGACCGGCACCTGCATGCCCACTGCACCGGCGCCGACGCTGCCGCCAGCCTGCGGCTGTGCGTGGACGGCGGCGGGCTGGACTACTACGCAGCGGCCATCCGCGAATGCTTCGAGGAAGCCGGGCTGCTGCTGGCTTGCGACACCGCGGGCGGTTGCGTGGCGCTCGACGGGCTGCTCGCGACGCAGCTCGAGGCCATGCGCGCCGCCGCGGCCGCCGGTACCGATGCCCTGTTGTCCGTGTGCGATGCGCAAGGCTGGAAGCTGGCGACCGACCGGCTCGAATACTTCGCGCACTGGATCACGCCGCCCGGCATGCCGCGCCGGTTCGACACGCGCTTCTTCCTGGCCGCGCTGCCGCCCGGGCAGGCGGTGCGGGTCGACGGGGTGGAGATCGTCGAGCACACCTGGCTGCGGCCGGCCGAGGCCATCGCGCCCGGGCGCGGGCTCAAGCTGATGAACGTGACGCGGCGCATCCTGCAGCACCTGGCGGGCTTCGGCTCGGTCGAGGAGTGCATGGCGCAGGCGAGGGCGCAGGCCCGCGTGCCGCTGAACATGCCGCGCCTGGCCAGCGGGCCGGGCGGCAAGCGGCCGGTAAACATCGAGGAAGCCGCGTGGGCCGAGATCGGCTACCTGGATCCGGACGGCCGCGGCGATGCGCGCCACACGCTCGAAGGCGGCCTGGTGATGGCGCTGGCGCCGCGTGTCTGGCGCGTCACGGCGACGGCGCCAGAGGGCACGGCGGCCGGTGGCGACGCCCCGGCGCCGGGCGCGCACAGCTACCTGATCGGCGACACCGAGAGCGGCTGGACGCTGATCGATCCGCTGCCGGCAGACGCGGCCCAGCTCGCGCGTCTGCGCGATGCCGCGCCGGGCCTGGTGCTGCGCGTGCTGTCGACGGCCGGGCCATGGCCCGACGCCGAAGCCGCCGTGCTGCGCGAGGTGTGGCCGCAGGCCGACCTGACGCGCCACGCGGCGGGCGAAGTGCTGCCGCTGGCCGGCGGCGCCCAGCTCGAAGTGCTGGCAGGCGCGGGCGATGCCGGCGCCCGTTGCTACCTGCTGCGGCCCGAGGGATTGCTGTTCACCGGCGAGCATCCGCCGGGGCCGGCCGATGCCTTGCCGCCGGACGCCGCGTGGGTCGCGCCGGCGCGCGGCTTCCTGAACGGCGTGCGCGTCCTGCCGTCCTGAGCCGGGGCGCGTTCGGATGGAAACCACCGGCCGCGACAACGCTTTCGCCGACCTCTACGGCGCGCTCTGGCGCCATGCCGAGGGCGCGCGCGGAGTTCTGGTGTCGGCCATGGGCCTGCTGGTGGGCTCGCAGTTGCTGCGCCTGGCCGTGCCCTGGCTGGCCGGCCAGGCGATCAACGCCCTGCAGGCCGAGGCCTTCGGCGCGTCGGGCCGGTGGATCGCAGCGCTGGCGGTGGTCTATGCGCTGGCCTGGGGCCTGCACGGGCCGGGCCGTATCCTGGAGCGCAACGTCGGGCTGCGCGTGCGCGAGCGCATGGCCGACGAACTCTATGCACGCATCGCCGCGGCCCCGCTGACGTGGCACGTGGGCCACCACTCCGGGCAGATGCAGCACCGGGTGCACCAGGCCAGCCGCGCGTTGTCCGACTTCGCGCAGAACCAGTTCGTCTATCTGCAGAGCCTGGTCAACCTGGTCGGCCCGCTGGTCGCGCTGACGCTGCTGTCGCGCCTGAGCGGCCTGCTGGCGGTCGCCGGGTACGTGCTGATCGCGTTCATCGTGCTGCGCTTCGACCGCGCACTCATGGCACTCGCACGGCGCGAGAACGACGCGGACCGGCGCTACGTGTCGGCCCTGCTCGATTTCCTCTCGAACGCGCAGACGGTGATCGGCCTGCGGCTGTCCGCGGCCTCGCGCACCCTGCTGGCGCGGCGCATGGCCGCGATCTCGGTGCCGCTCAAGCGCACGGTGCTGCTCAACGAAGGCAAGTGGTGCGCGGTCGACCTGCTGGGGCTGGCGCTCACCTGGGGGCTGGTCGTCGTCTACGTGTGGCAGTCGCACGCGCCGGGGCAGGCGGTCATGCTGGGCTCGGTCTTCATGATCTACCAGTACGCGCAGCAGGCCGCCGGCGTGGTGGGGTCGATGGCGATGAACTTCCAGTCGTTCGCGCGCATGCACACCGACCTGGGCAGCGCCGCACCGATCTGGGGCGCGCCGACGCGCGAGAACATCGACGGAGAGGAGGGCATCGACGCCAGCGTGCAATGGCAGCGCCTGGACGTCGAGCAACTGACGTTGCGCCACGCGCCGCGCGGCGCGGCCGAGCCGCACTTGCCGCAGGCCGATGCTTCGGCGGTACGGCCCGCGGCCGAACCGGTGCCGGACGATGAGCCTGCGCGGTACTCCGGCCTGCGTGGCCTCGACCTCGGCCTGCAGCGTGGCCAACGGGTGGCACTGGTCGGCCCCAGCGGCGGCGGCAAGAGCACGCTGCTGCGCGTGCTGGCCGGGCTCTACACACCAGACGGCGGACGCCTGCTGCTCGACGGCCAGGCGCAGCCGTGGCCGACGCTGCGCCACATCGCGACCCTGATTCCGCAGGAGGCGGAGGTGTTCGAGGCGAGCGTGCGCGAGAACCTGGATTTCGGCCTCGGCGTTCCCGACGCCGACCTGGAGGCCGCGATCCGGTGCAGCAGCTTCGACGAGGTGCTGCCCAGCCTTGGCAACTCGGTCGACACGCTGGTGTCGGAGCGCGGCGGCAGCCTGTCCGGCGGGCAGCGCCAGCGGCTGGGGCTTGCGCGCGGCGTGCTGGCCGCACGTGGCAGCTCGCTGCTGCTGCTCGACGAGCCCACCAGCGCGCTCGACGCCGCCACCGAACTTCGCGTGCTGCGCCGCATCGCCGAAGCCTTTCCGCAGGCCTGTATCGTCGCATCGATCCACCGCCTGAGCCTGCTGCCGCATTTCGATGCGGTGCTGCTGGTGGAAGCGGGCCGCCTGGTCGACAGCGGGCCGCGCGAAGAAGTGCTGGCGCGCCAACCGGGGCTGGCGGCAATGGCGCGCGGCGCCACGGCAGCAGCCCGGCCCGGATGACGAGTGACCGGCGCTATTCCTTTTCCCAGAACGCCCGCGTCACGCCCTGGCTGCGCATCAGCGCCACGACCTTCTCGCGCGGCAGCACGCCGCAGCGCCGGGCCCATTCCTCGTAGGCCTGCTTCATCTGCGCCACGCGCTCGGGATGTTGCGCGGCGAGGTCGTTCAGTTCGGTGCGGTCGGCGGCCAGGTCGTACAGCTCCCAGTCTTTCGGATAGTCGCGCACCAGTTTCCACTGCCCGATGCGCACCGCCGCGTTGCCCTCGTGTTCCCAGAACATCGGCGGACGCTCGGCGCCGTCCGCGTCGAAGGCGCTCTTGAGCGAGTGGCCCTCCAGGGGCAGGATGGCGCGGCCTTGCACGTCCTTCGGGTACGCCGCGCCGGTGACGTCGCAGACGGTGGCCATGATGTCCGGCAGGTAGCCGGGGCTGTGGCGGATGCCGCCGGCCTGGGCGATGCCGCGCGGCCAGTGGAAGATCAGCGGCGTCGAGATGCCGCCTTCGTGGATCCAGTGCTTGTACAGCCGAAACGGTGTGTTCGACAGGTTGGCCCAGGCCTGCCCGTAGCTCTGGTAGGTGTCCTCCGGCCCGGGGGCGACGGCCGGGTCGTTGCCGAACCTGACCGGTCGTCCGTCGCGCGTGTGCGAGCGCGCGATCATCAGCTTGTCGACCACTTCTTCCAGCGTCACGTCCTGCGGGATGTTCTCGGCGCAAGCGCCGTTGTCGGACAGGAAGATCACCAGGGTGTCGTCGAGTTGGCCGGTTTCCTCCAAGGCCGCGATGATGCGGCCGATGCCCTGGTCCATTCGGTCGATCTGCGCGGCATAGACTTCCATGCAGTTGGCCAGCCAGGCCTGGTCCTGCGCGGCGGTCCAGGGCGGCTGGCTCGGGTCGCGTCCGCTGAGCTTCCATTGCGCGTCCAGGATGCCCGAGGCGACCAGGCGCTCCAGGCGCTGTTCGCGCAGGCGGTCCCAGCCTTCGTCGAACCGGCCCTTGTACCTGGCGATGTCCTCGGGGTGCGCATGCAGTGGCCAATGCGGCGCGGTGTAGGCCACGTACTGGAAGAAGGGCGTGCCGGAATGCTCGGCCTGGTGGCGGCGCAGGAACTTGACGGCCTCGTCGCTGATGGCGTCGGTGTAGAAGAAGCCCGGGGCGCGCGCCTCGTGCTCGGCGTTCTCGTTGCGGCGGGTGAGGGTGTTCGGATCGTAGAAGCTGCCCGCGCCGATGATGGTGCCGAAGAAGTCGTCGAATCCGCGCTGCATCGGCCACGAGTCGGTCGGCTGCTTGAGGTTGCTCGACACGTGCCACTTGCCGCTCAGGTAGCTGCGGTAGCCGGCCGGCTTGAGCACCTCCGCGATGGTGGCGCAGCGCTGGTTCAGGTTGCCGGCGTAGCCCTCGGGTCCCGAGTCGTACGTGAGGATGCCGATGCCGGTCTGGTGCGGATGCAGCCCGGTGAGCAGCGAGGCGCGCGAGGGGCTGCAGCGCGCCGTGTTGTAGAACTGCGAGAAGCGCAGGCCGCCCTGGGCCAGCCGGTCGAGGTGGGGTGTGCGGACCTCGCCGCCGAAGCAGCCGATGTCCGAGTAGCCCATGTCGTCGTTCAGGATGAGCAGGATGTTGGGGCGTTGGCTCACGGTGTTCTCCTTCGTCAGTTCAGCCGCTCGCCGCTGGCGCGGTCGAACAGGTGCGCGGCTTCCGGTGCGAAGCCCAGTTGCGCGGATTGGCCTTCGCGCAGCGTGGGCTGCCCGTCGGCCTTGACCTTCAGCCGCATGTCGCCGCTGCGCAGGTCGATCACGTGGTGGTCCCCCAGGTCTTCCACATATTCGACCCTCGCCGCGGTGCCCTGCGGCGCGATGCGCAGTTCACCCGGGCGCACGCCGAGCATCACCTCGCGCGGTTGCGCGGTGCTGGCGCCGACCGTGTGCGACGTGCCGCCGAACTCGACGCTGTCGCCGCGCCAGGTCGCGGGCACCAGGTTCATCGGCGGCGTGCCGATGAAGCCGGCCACCGCGATCCGCGACGGCCGGCTGTAGATCTCGCGCGGCGTGGCCACCTGGACGATGCGCCCGTCCATGAACACGGCGACGCGGTCGGCCAGCGTCATGGCTTCCTCCTGGTCGTGCGTGACGTAGACCGTGGTCACGCCCAGGCTGCGTTGCAGCTGGCGCAGCTCCAGGCGCGTTTCCAGCCGCAGCTTGGCGTCGAGGTTGGACAGCGGCTCGTCCAGCAGGAACAGGCGCGGCTGGCGCACGATCGCGCGCGCCAGCGCCACGCGCTGCTGCTGTCCGCCGGACAACTGCCCGGGCCGGCGCGCCAGCAGGTGGCCGATGCTCACGCGCGTGGCGGCATCCTTGACGGCCTGCTCGATCGCCGCGCGCGGCGTGCCGACCATGCGCAAGGGAAAGCCGATGTTCTCGGCCACCGTCATGTGCGGGTAGAGCGCATAGCTCTGGAACACCATGGCCACGTCGCGTTCGCCCGGGTCGGTATCGGTGACGTCCGCATCGTCCATCAGCACGCGGCCGCCGCTCACGGCCTCCAGGCCAGCCAGGATGCGCAGCGTCGTGGTCTTGCCGGAGCCCGAAGGCCCCAGCAGCACGAAGAACTCGCCCGCGCGTATCTCGAGGTCGACCCCGTGCAGCACGGTCGTCTCGCCATGCCGCTTGACCACGCCCTGCAGGCGCACCTTGCCCTTGTCGCTCATCGGCGGCCGCCTCCCTTGACGGCGCCCACCGTCAGTCCCTTGACGATGTGCCGCTGCGCAGCCAGCCCCACCAGGATCACCGGCGCCATGGCCAGCATGGCCCCGGCCGCCAGGCGCGCCCACTGGGTCTGCTCCACGGAAATGAAGTTGAACATCGCGACCGTCACCGGCCGCACGTGGTTGCCGCCGAGCACGACGGCGAACAGGAATTCGTTCCATGCATTGAGGAACACGAACACCGTCGTCACCGCCATGCCGCCGCGCACCTGCGGCAGGATCACGTACCACAGCGTGCGGAACCGTCCCGCGCGATCGAGCAGGGCCGCCTCTTCCATCTCGTAGGGAATGTCCTCGAAGTACGACACCATCAGCCAGATGGCGAAGGGCAGCGAGAACGTCAGGTAGGTCATGACGAGCCCGGGATAGCTGTCGAGCCCGCCGGTTCGCTGCATCACCAGGTAGTAGGGAATGATCAGGCCGACCGGCGGCAGCATCTGGGTGGCCAGCACGTAGAAGCCGCTGGCGCGCCGGCCCGGATAGCGCAGCCGGGCCAGCGCGTACGCCGCCGGCACCGCGAACAGCATGGTCAGCAGCGTGGCCGAGCAGCTCACCACGGCGCTCGACCACAGGTTCGGCAGGATCGAGCCGCTGCCGAACAGCACCTCGCGATAGTTGGACAGCGTGGGCGTGAAGATGAACGTGGGCGGGTAGGCCAGCACGTCGCGCTCAGTCTTGAAGGACGTCAGCAGCGCCCACAGCACCGGGAACACCCACACCGACACCAGCAGGCCGGCCACCACGTAGAGCATGGCCGTGCGCGACATGCGGCGCAGGTTCACGGCGCGGCCCTCCGGCGCCGGAACAGCAGCCAGGACACCGCCATCGTGATGGCCAGCAGCACCATCGCCAGCGCCGAGCCATAGCCGATGTTCAGTTCGGTGAAAGAGGTGCGGTAGGCGTACAGGTTGAGGATCTCGGTGGCGGTGCCGGGTCCGCCGCCGGTGGCCGCGAAGATGGCGGCGAAGGCCGACAACGCCGTCATGGTTCGCAGGATGACCACCATCACCACGGCAGGGCGGATCAGCGGCAGCGTGATGTGCCGGAAGCGCTGCCAGGCGCTCGCGCGGTCCAGGCGCGCGGCCTCGTAGATGTCGGGCGGGAGCGTGGCCAGCGTGGCCAGCAGCACCAGGAATGCGAACGGCGTCCATTGCCACGTGTGGATGGCGATCACCGAGATCAGCGCGAGCTGCGGATCGCCCAGCCAGTTGTGGCTGCCCAGGCCGAGCGCCCGGGTCACCAGGTCCACCAGGCCCACGTCCGGCGACAGCACCAGCGTGCGCCAGAAAAGGCCCACCACGACCGGCGCGAGCACGATCGGCAGGATGGCCGCCACGCGCAGCAGGCCCTGGCCGCGCGGGATGCGCAGCACCAGCAGTGCCAGCGACAGGCCGACCAGCACCTGCAGCACCACGGTGGACGCGGTGTAGACGGAGGTCAGCACGAGCGAGTTCCAGAAGCGCGGGTCGCCGCCGAGCTTGGCGTAGTTGTCCAGTCCCGCAAAGCCCTTCACCCACGGCATGCCCAGGTCCAGGTGCTGCAGGCTGTTCCAGGCCAGGAACACCAGCGGCGCGGTGGTGGTCAGGACGAGCAGCACGAGCGCGGGGGCGAACAGGGCGAGCGCGAAGCGCCGCTCCTGGCGTTCCAGCGACCCGGCGGCTGCGGGCGCGGCGACGGTCATCGGGGCAGGGCGGCGTCAGGCCTTCATGATCTGGGCGATGCGCGCCTGCGCCTCGTCCAGCGCCTCCTGGGGCTTCTTCTGGCCGACCAGTGCCGCCTGGATCGCGGTGGCCATGGTGTCGCCGATGGCCGGCCATTGCGGCACGCGCGGACGCCATTCGACGTCGGTGTCGTGCTCCAGGGATTCGAGCGCGGCCGGAATGAAGTTGTCGCCGGCGTCCTTCATCGCGGCGGCGAACTCGGGCGACTTCCACAACGACAGGCGGTTGAGCCCCGAGCGTTTGGCCGGCCCGCTGAACTTCCACGACGTGCGCGCCTGCGTCTCGGCCGATGCGGCCCAGCTGATGAACAGCCAGGTGGCTTTCTTCTGCTTGTCCGTCAGCGCGGCATTGATCGGAAAGCCCCAGTTCCAGATCGAGGTGACGGCCTTGCCGGCCGGGCCCTTGGGCCAGCGCGCGTAGGCGACCTTGCCCACCACCTTGGACTTCTCGGGGTTGGTGATGACGGCCGCGGACGAATGCGCGTCCAGGTAGCAGGCCACCGTCCCTTGCGAGAACGCGTCGGCGATGTCCGGCCAGTTCCAGTTGCGCACGGCCGGCGGGGCGTACTGGTCGAGCGCGCTCACGTACCACTGCAGTGCCTTCACCGCTTCCGGGCTGTTGACGACGATGCTCTTGCCCTGGAACCAGCTGCCGCCGAAGCCGCGCAGGATCGACGGGTAGATGTACATGTTCTGCCCGGCGCCGGCGAAGCCGCGCATCGCCAGGCCGTACATGCGGTTGGCCGGATCGTTCAGGGCCTTGGCATTGGCCAGCAGCTCTTCATACGTGGTGGCGGGCTTGAGGCCCTTGGCGGCATACAGGTCCTTGCGGTAGACCTGCACCGTCACCTCGCCGTCGTAGGGCATGCCGTAGAGCTTGCCGTCGATCGAGTTGGCATCGCGCCAGGCCTTGAGCACGTCGTTCGCGTCGAACCACGCGGCATCCGTCAGGCTCGCGTCGCCCAGGTACTTGTCCAGGGGCTCGACCCATTGGTTGGACACGTACAGCGGGTAGTACATCGGGTCGGCGGCATGGGTGGCGTAGGTGCCGGTCCTGGACGACAGGTCGAGCATGGCCTTCTGCCGGATCTGCCCCGGCGGCACCTTCTCGGCCCGCACCTTGATGCCGGTCAGCGCCTCGAACTGCGGCAGCAGCGACAGCAGGTTCTCGAAATAGCTCGCCGGGATCACGGCCACCGATATCTGCTCGCCGGCGACCTGCCGCCAGTCGATCTTGGCGCTGCGGTAGGGCGCCACATCGGGCTCCTGCGCCAGCGCGGCGGGCGCCCATCCGGTGGCCAGGCCGGCGGCGCCGAGCGCGGCCGCCTGGCCGATGAACTTCCTGCGGCCGGCCTGGGCCGGGTCGTTGGCGTGATCCATGGCGTGTCTCCTTCGATGCGTTCAATCGGCGGAAATCGTCATGCAATCGATTACATGACCGTCGCAGTCTAGGGACGCGTCGCAGTCTCGCGAACCCGGGATTTCCCGGGCGCCACCTATGTGGATCCGTGAATGCTTGCTGTACATTCGATCGCCACGGGGGTGGTGTCCACCTCATGGAATCGATTGCACGAAAGGTTGGCTGTACGCCCCGCGCCATGGACCGCGAAGACCCCCCCCCGCCGCCCGCACAGAAGGCCCGCTCCGGCGCCAAGGACGTCGCGCGCCTGGCCGGGGTGTCCACCGCCACGGTCTCGCGCGTGTTGAACAAGTCGGTGCAGGTCGACCCGGCAACGCGGCAGAAGGTGCTCGACGCCGCGGCCAAGCTGCGCTACGTGCCGCATGGCGCCGCGCGCATGCTGCGCAGCCACCGCAGCATGATGATGGGCGCCATCGTGCCGTCGTTCGACTACGCGCTGTATGCGCGCACCACCAGCGCGCTGCAGCAGCGCCTGGACGCGCGCGGCTACGCGCTCGTGCTGGCCGAGCACCACTACGACCTTGCCGCGGAAACGCGCATCGCCGGGCAGCTGGTCGAGCGCGGCGTGGACGCCTTCGTGCTCGTCGGGCTGGACCACGAGCAGGCGCTGTTCTCGCTGCTGGAGGACTATGGCCGTCCGTACGTGCTGACCTGGGGCGTGGACCCGTCGCGGCGGCACCCCAGCATCGGCTTCGACAACCGGGCGGCCACCTACCAGGTGGGCCGCCACCTGATCGCCTTGGGCCACCGCCGCATCGGGCTGCTGAGCGCCCCACTGGAAGGCAACGACCGGGCCCGCACCCGCGGCGAGGGCCTGCGCGCCGCGCTGGCCGAGGCCGGCCTGGCGCTCGATGCGCGCCACGTGGCGCACGCACCCATTTCCCTGCCGGCTGCCGAGGAGGGCATGAACCGGCTCCTGGCCGCCCCCGAGCGGCCGACCGCGGTGGTGGCGACCAACGACGTGTTTGCCGTGGGCGCGATGATGGCCTGCCGCAAGGCGGGCCTGCGCATTCCGCAGGACATCTCCATCACCGGCGTCGACAACACCGACCTGGGCGCCACGCAGACGCCCGGCCTGACCAGCGTGGCCACGCCCATCACCGAGATCGGGCGGGCCGCCGCCGACCAGCTGGCAGCGCGGCTGGAGGGTCAGCCGTTCGAGCCGTTCCAGGAATACCCGGTGCAGCTGGTCCACCGCGGCAGCACGGGCGCGCCGGCGGCGGCCCCGGCCCCGTCCGGACGTGCCGGGCGCGCCGGAACAGGCGGCAGGAACTCGCGGCCCGCCTAGCTCGCAGCGGGTGCGCGCGCCGCCCTGCGGCACACGAGCAGGATCTCGTCCACGTCGTCCGTGGGCAGCATCCCCTGGGAGAAATCGAGCGCCTTCTGGAACCGCAGGCCGAGCGGCATGATGGCCCGGTTGTAGGTGCCCATGGCCAGGTCGCGATGATTGTTGAGCCACCACATGCCGAAGTCGACCAGGCGCGACGAGCGCGGCTGCATGCCGAACACCGCGCTGCGTTCGACGACGAGGTCGTTCTGCGCCAGCTTCGCGAGCAGGCCGTCGGGTTCGTAGCGCCGCTTGTGGCCGACGAAGTCGTCGAACGGCGTCCAGCGCGACGGATGCAGCGGCGTCGAGATCAGGACGGTCGCGCCCGACCTGGCCACCCGCGCCAGCTCGGACAGCGCGCCGTCGCCGTCGTCTACATGCTCGACGATGTCGAGTGCGCACACGAGATCGAATGCCGCGTCGGCGAAGGGCAGTGACGTGACCTCGCCCTGCAGCACCTGCGCGCCGCGTTCGCGCAGCGCCGCGAGCGCCGGTGCGCTGATGTCGACGAAGTGCGTGCCGGCGATCGGCAGCCGCGGCCGCAGCCCTGGCCCGACCTCGAGCCGTTGCTCGCGACCGGGCAGCAGGGATTGCACGAGCGGCCAGGTGTTGAAGCGCTGGGGCTCGACGAGCCTGGCGCCGGACCAGAGCGCGTCGTAGAACTTTCGGTTGTGGTCGAGCAGCGTGCCCGCGTCGGGCTTCTGCAGGGGCTGGCGCTGCGTCATCTCAGGACTGTATCAGCGGCCGCGCGCGGCCAGCTCGTCCGCGCCAAGCACGAATCGGGCGTTGTTCGTCAGCCGCTGGATGGCCAGGTCGATGAAGGCGCGGACGCGTTGCGGCTGCGCCGAGCGGCTGCCGTAGTACACGAAGACGCTCGAATCGTCTGCCATGTGGCGCGTCAGCAGCGGCACCAGGCGGCCGGCGCGGATGTGCTCGGCGGCAATGACGCCGGTGAGGAGCCCGATCACGTGGCCGGCCAGCACGGCCTCGGTTTCCAGCGGCTCGTCGTTGATGCAAAGCGCCGGAATGACCGGGTGGCCGATCCGGCTGTCGTGGATCTTGACGTACCAGGGCAATATCTGCCCCGTGCCCGGACTGCGGAACGCGCTGCAACGGTGCGCCGCCAGGGCGTCGAGGCTGTCGGGCGCGCCGTACTTCGCGATGTAGGCCGGTGCGGCGCAGATGATGAGTTGCAGCGGAAAGAGCCGGCGGGCGATCACGCCCTCGGCCGGCGACAGGCCGACCCGGAAGCCGACGTCCACCCGGTCCTCGACCCAGTTGCCGATGCGGTCGTCCAGTTGCACATCGGGCTGCACCTGCGGATAGAGCCGGCAGAACTCGTCCAGCAGTGGCCAGAGCACCGGCGCGAATGTCGAGCGGGGGCCGACGATGCGCAGGGGCCCGGCAATCTCGTCCTTGGCGCGCTGGGCCATCAACAGCGCGCGCTGCAGCCCCAGCAGCGCGGGCTGCGCGGCCTCCAGGAACTGCCGGCCCTCGTCGGTCAGTGACAGGTTGCGCGTGGTTCGGTGGAACAGGCGCACGCCCAGGTGCTTTTCCAGCTGCGCCAATGCCTGGCTCGCGGCCTGGGGCGTCAGCCCTTGCGCGGCGGCTGCCTGCCGCAGGCTGCCCAGCTCGGCCGCCTTGGCAAACGTGGCGATGGAACGAAGTTCGTTGATGGGCATGGGGTGTCCGTGCGCTGTGCGGGCCGATCCTTGAGCGGTTCATTATCAATAGCAAATTGATAGTCCTTCAAGGTGGCAGGCGCTATTCGGCGGCCGGGTGCTTCCCTAGAGTCGGCCGGGTGCACTGCACACACGATCCTTGCCGAGCCACCCGCTCTCGCGCCTGTGTCGAGATGAATCGAGAGCCCCCACCAGACCCGCACCATGAGCACTGAAGAACGATTCCCCATCTCCAGGCGTGGCCTGCTCAAGGCCGGCGCGGCCACCGCCTCGATGCCGGCGCTGGCTGGCACGGCGGCTGCCGCGCCGGTTCGCGACACCGCGGCCACCGCACGTACCGAGATGCCGGTCGGCCTCGTGGTCAATGGCCAGCAGCGCACGCTGGTGCTGGACACGCGCACCACCTTGCTGGACGCGCTGCGAGAGCACCTGCATCTGGCCGGCACCAAGAAGGGCTGCGACCACGGCCAGTGCGGCGCCTGCACGGTGCTGGTCGAAGGGCGCCGCATCAACGCGTGCCTGACCCTCGCCGTGATGCACGAAGGCGAGAAGATCACCACCATCGAGGGGCTGGGGCAGCCTGGCAACCTGCATCCCATGCAGGCGGCCTTCGTCAGGCACGACGGCTACCAGTGCGGGTACTGCACGCCGGGCCAGATCTGCTCGGCGGTGGGAATGCTCGACGAGATGGCGCGAGGCGTTCCTAGCCACGCCACGGAGGACTTGAATGCCGCACCGCAGATGTCGACCGTGGAGTTCCGCGAACGCATGAGCGGCAACATCTGCCGCTGCGGCGCGTACAGCAACATCGCCGATGCCATCGCCGAAGTGTCAGGAACAAAGCCATGAAGGCGTTTACCTATGAACGCGCGAGTTCTCCCGCGCAGGCGGTGAGCGCGGCAGCGCGCATGCCTGGCGCGCGCTTCATTGCCGGCGGCACCAACCTGCTGGACCTGATGAAGCTGGAAATCGAGACGCCGACCCATCTCGTCGACGTCAACGGCCTGGGCTTCGACAGGATCGAGGCAACGCCCGACGGCGGCCTTCGCATTGGCGCGCTGGTGCGCAACACCGATCTTGCGGCCGACGCGCGCGTGCGGCGCGACTACGGCGTGCTGTCGCGCGCACTGCTCGCCGGCGCGTCCGGCCAACTGCGCAACAAGGCGACCACCGCCGGAAACCTGCTCCAGCGAACGCGCTGCCCTTACTTCTACGACACCAACCAGGCCTGCAACAAGCGCAGGCCCGGCAGCGGATGCGCGGCCATCGGCGGCGTCAGCCGCCAGCTGGGCGTGATCGGCACCAGCAGCGCCTGCATCGCCACGCACCCGAGCGACATGGCGGTTGCCATGCGCGCGCTCGACGCAACGGTGGAGACGGCAGGGCCGGGCGGCGCCCGGCGCACCATTCCGATTGCGGACTTCCACAAGCTGCCTGGCAGCACGCCGGAGATCGAGAACGCGCTGCAGCCGGGCGAACTCGTCACTGCCGTGACGCTGCCCCCTCCCGTGGGCGGCAAGCACGTCTACCGCAAGGTGCGCGACCGGGCCTCCTATGCGTTCGCGCTCGTGTCGGTAGCGGCCATTGTGCAGCGTGACGGCAGCGGGCGCGTCGCCCTCGGCGGCGTCGCGCCCAGGCCCTGGCGGTTGGAGTCGGCCGAGGCGCAGCTGCCGCGTGGCGCCGGTGCCGCGAGTGCGGCACTGCTCGCCGGCGCCACACCGACCGGGCAGAACGAGTTCAAGCTGACCCTGGTCGAGCGCACGCTCGATGCGGTCCTGGCCGAAGCAAGGAACTGAGCCATGAAGTTCGATACCCCCGCCACGACCAACCCGATCGACCAGCTCAAGGTGATCGGCAAGCCGGTGGACCGCATCGACGGGCCGCTGAAAACCACCGGAACGGCGCCTTACGCCTACGAGCGGCATGACGTCGCTGCGCATGCGGCCTACGGGTACATCGTCGGCGCCGCCATCTCGAAAGGACGCATCGCTTCGATCGACCAGGCGCGCGCCAAGGCCGCGCCCGGCGTGCTCGCCATCGTCACGGCGGAGAACGCGGGGCGGCTGGGCAAGGGCGACTACAACACCGCGAAGCTGCTCGGCGGACCGAACGTGGATCACTACCACCAGGCCATCGCGCTGGTGGTCGCCCGGACCTTCGAGCAGGCGCGCGCGGCGGCGCAACTGCTGAAGGTCGACTACGTCCGTGCCGATGGCGTGTACGACCTGGCTGCGGCCAAGGCGTCGAGCGAGCGCAAGACAACCGACCGCAGCAGCGCCATCGGCGACTTCGCCGGCGCCTTTGCCAAGGCCGAGGTCCAGCTCGACGAGACCTACAGCACGCCCGACCACTCGCACGCGATGATGGAGCCGTTCGCGACCACGGCCGCCTGGCGCGGCGACAGGCTCACCGTGTGGACATCCAACCAGATGATCGAATGGAACGCGAACGAACTCGCGAAGACGCTCGGCATCGGGCGGGACAAGATCCACGTCATGTCGCCTTACATCGGCGGCGGGTTCGGCGCCAAGCTGTTCCTGCGCGCGGATGCACTGCTGGCGGCGCTCGGGGCGCGCGCCACAGGACGCCCGGTGAAGGTGGCGATGCAGCGCCCGCTGATGGCCAACAACAGCACGCACAGGCCGGCGACCATCCAGCGCATCCGCCTCGGCGCGACGCGGCAGGGCAAGCTCACGGCCATCGGGCACGAGAGCTGGTCCGGCAACCTGGCCGGCGGCAAACCCGAGAACGCGGTGCAGCAGACGCTCTGGCTCTACGGCGGCGAGAACCGCCTGACAGGTACCCGGCTGGCGGTGCTCGACCTGCCCGAAGGCAACGCGATGCGCGCGCCGGGCGAGGCGCCCGGCCTCATGGCGCTGGAGATCGCCATCGACGAACTGGCCGGGAAGCTGGGCATGGACCCGATCGAGCTGCGCGTGCTCAACGACACGCAGGTCGATCCGGCAAAGCCCGAGCGCAGGTTCTCGCAGCGCCGGCTGATCGAATGCATGCGCACCGGGGCCGAACGCTTCGGCTGGGCGCAACGCAGCCCCAGGCCAGCGCAGCGTCGCGAAGGCCGCTGGTGGATCGGCATCGGCATGGCAGCGGCGTTCCGCAACAACCAGGTGACGAAGTCGGGAGCGCGCGTGCGGCTCGACAACCGGGGCATGGTGACGGTGGAGACCGACATGACGGACATCGGCACCGGCAGCTACACCATCATCGCGCAGACCGCCGCGGAGATGATGGGCGTGCCGCTCGAGCGCGTGGCGGTGCGCCTTGGCGACTCGACCTTTCCCGTGTCCGCCGGCTCGGGCGGCCAATGGGGTGCCAACTGCTCCACGGCCGGCGTCTACGCGGCCTGCATGAAGCTGCGCGAGGCTGTGGCGCAGCGCGCGGGCCTCGACGTGGCGGGCGCGACATTCCAGGACGGCATGGTCAGCGCCGGCGGACGCAGCGTGCCGCTGGCGGGCGTGGCCGGCGACCAGCCCGTCGTGGGCGAGGACACCATCGAATTCGCAGAACTCAACACGCACTACCAGCAGTCCACCTTCGGCGCGCACTTCGTCGAGGTGGCCGTCGACGCCTATACAGCGGAGGTCCGCGTTCGCCGCATGCTGGCCGTGTGCGCTTCGGGGCGCATCCTCAACCCGAAGTCCGCGCGCAGCCAGGTCATCGGCGCCATGACGATGGGAGTGGGCGCGGCGCTGATGGAAGAGCTTGCCATCGACAAGCGGCTGGGCTTCTTCGTCAACCACGACCTGGCCGGCTACGAAGTGCCGGTACATGCGGACATTCCGCACCAGGAGGTGATCTTCCTGGACGAAACCGACGCCATCTCGTCGCCGATGAAGGCCAAGGGCGTAGGCGAACTGGGAATCTGCGGGGTGGGCGCCGCGGTGACCAACGCGATCCACAACGCGACGGGCGTGCGGGTGCGCGACTACCCCGTCACGCTGGACAAGCTGCTGCCGAAGATGCCTTCGCAGACGACCTGACACCCGACCCAACGACACACACAGCAAAGGACCGACTCATGAAATCCATGGCGATGACCGCCCTTTCCCTGTCCATGGCGGCTTCCGCCTTCGCGCAGGACAGCCTGCAGATCGCGCGTGCCGGCACGCAGCCTTCGGCCAAGGGGCCGGCCCAGTTCTTCTCGGGCGACGTCCGCGTGGACCCACTGTTCCCGAAGCCCAATGGCCCGACGCGCGCCACGGGTTCCTACGTCACGTTCGAGCCTGGTGCACGCACCGCCTGGCACACGCATCCGGTCGGGCAGACCCTGGTGGTGACGGCCGGCACCGGCCGAGTCCAGCGCTGGGGTGATCCGGTCGAGGAGATCCGGCCGGGCGACGTGGTGTGGATCCCGCCGGGCCAGAAGCACTGGCACGGCGCAGCACCGACCACCGCCATGACGCACATCGCCATCACGGAGCTGGCCGACGGCAAGGCGGTCGACTGGATGGAGAAGGTCGACGATACCCAGTACCTAGCGAACCATGAGCCGGATCTGCCGGCAGGGCAATTGAAAGGAATACAACATGCAAAAACGACAACTCGGTAGAAGTGGCCTGGAGGTCTCGGCCCTGGGCCTCGGCTGCATGGGCCTGAGCTACGGCTACGGCCCTGCAACGGACACGGCGGATGCCGTCAAGCTGATCCGTGCGGCCTTCGACCGCGGCATCACGTTCTTCGACACGGCGGAGGCCTACGGGCCGTTCATCAACGAAAGCGTGGTCGGCGAGGCGCTGCAGCCGATGCGCGACGAGGTAGTCATCGCGACGAAGTTCGGCTTCCGCGACGGCGACACGAGCAAGGGGCTGGACAGCCGGCCCGAGCGGATCCGGCAGGTGGCCGGCGAAGCGCTCAAACGCCTTCGCACCGACCGGATCGACCTGTTCTACCAGCACCGCGTCGACCCCTCCGTCCCCATGGAGGACGTGGCGGGCACCGTCAAGGACCTGGTCCGCGAGGGCAAGGTGAAGCACTTCGGCCTGTCCGAAGCCGGCGCCGACAGCATCCGCCGCGCGCATGCGGTGCAGCCGGTCGCCGCGCTGCAGAGCGAGTATTCCCTGTGGTGGCGCGAACCGGAAGACACGGTGCTTGCGCTGCTGGAGGAACTGGGCATCGGCTTCGTGCCGTTCAGCCCGCTGGGCAAGGGGTTCCTGACGGGTGCGATCGATGCGCAGACAAGTTTCGACGCGACCGATTTCCGCAACACCGTGCCGCGCTTCGCTCCTCAGGCGCGGCAGGCCAATCGCGCCCTGGTCGACGTGCTGGCGGGCATTGCGGCGCGCCGGCAGGTCACGCCGGCGCAACTTGCGCTGGCATGGCTGCTGTCCCGCAAGCCCTGGATCGTTCCGATTCCCGGCACCACCAGGCTGCATCGTCTCGAAGAGAATGCGGGCGCCGCGTCGGTGCTGCTGTCGCCCGAGGACCTCCAGGAGATCGAGGCTGCCGTGGCCGCCGTTCCGGTCCAGGGCGCGCGCTATTCAGCGGATCGGCAAAAGCTCGTCGGCAATTGATTCCATCGCCCGCGATGCGACCAACAAAGGATCGAACATGCTCAACGTCACATTGAACAATGGGGTGCAGATGCCGATCGTCGGCTTCGGGGTCTTCCAGATCGCCGATGCCAACGAGTGCGAGCGCAGCGTCGTCGACGCCATCGACGCCGGCTATCGCCTGATCGACACGGCGGCCTCGTACATGAACGAGGACGCCGTCGGCCGCGGCTTGCGCGCCAGCGCGGTTGCGCGCAAGGACCTGTTCGTCACGAGCAAGGTGTGGGTGGAGGATGCAGGCTTCGAGCGCACGCGGCAGGCGATCGACAAGTCGCTTGGCCGGCTTCAGCTCGACTACCTCGACCTCTATCTCATTCACCAGCCCTTCGGGGACGTCCATGGCTCGTGGCGCGCCATGGAGGAGGCACACAAGGCGGGCAAGCTCCGCGCGATCGGCCTGAGCAACTTCCAGCCGGATCGGCTGATGGACATCAAGGCTTTCAACGAGGTGCCGCCGGCGGTGAACCAGATCGAGGTCAATCCCTTCCACCAGCAGGAGCAGAGCGTGGCCTTCATGCGGGGCAACGGCGTGCAGCCCGAGGCCTGGGCGCCGTTTGCCGAAGGGCGCAACAACCTTTTCCAGAACGAAGTCCTGGCGTCGATCGGCGGCAAGTACGGCAAATCGGTGGGGCAGGTGGTGCTGCGCTGGTTGGTGCAGCGGGGCGTGGTGGCGTTGGCCAAGTCGGTGCGCAAGGAGCGGATGGTGGAGAACCTGGACATCTTCGACTTCACGCTGACGCCGCAGGACATGGATCGCATCGCGACGCTGGAGACGGGCGCGAGCAGCTTCTTCTCGCACCGCGATCCGGCGATCGTCAAGTGGATGAGCGAGCGGCGCCTGGGCGTCTGACCGACGTTCCGTTCCCGCCCCGGTGCCGGTGCCGCGCTTCCGGCGCCGTCCCTCAGCCCACCATCAGCTCACCCAGGCGCGCAACGATCAGGTCCGCCAGCGACTGCGCCGCCACCGACAGGCTGCCCTCGCGCCGCTGCACCAGATACAGCTGGCGCCGCAGGCCCGGCAGCGGCAGCGGGCGCGTCACCACGCCGTCGCGCCGGAAATGGAACAGCGTCAGCGCCGGCACCACGCTGATGCCGAGCCCCGCCTCGACCAGGCCGGTGACGGTGGCCAGGTGTTCCACCTCGAACTGCGTGTTCAGTCGCAGCGGGTGCAGCGCCGCGTCGAGCGCCTGGCGCACGCTGCTGTTGCGCGCCATCTGGACGAAGGGCCATGGCGCGAGCTTGCGCGCCGTCAGGCGCTTCTCGCGCACCAGCGGATGATCGGCGCGGCACACCAGGTGGAACCCGTCGGCGCACAGGCGGCGGCTGCGCAGGTCGCCCTGGGCGGAAGGCTCGGCGCCGGTGGCGGCCAGGGCGAAGTCGACCTCGCCGCCGCGCACCATCGCAATGCAGGCGTCGGACAGCGCATCGCGCAGGTCGACGCGGATGCCGGGCGACGCGGCAAGGTATTCGGCGAACACGCCCGGCAGCCAGCCCGCCGCGAGCGAAGGCAGGGCAGCCACGCGCACGCGTCCCTTGCGCAGGGCCACGTGGTCGGCCAGGTCCTGCAGCGCCTGGCCGGCGTCATCGAGCAGCCGGCGGGCGGACGCCTCGAACAACTGCCCTTCGGGCGTGAGCTGGACGCTGCGCGTGTCGCGGTCGAACAGGCGCGCGCCCAGGCTGTCTTCGAGCGTGCGGATCAGCGCGCTGAAGGCCGGCTGCGACAGGTGGCTGTGCTGTGCGGCGCGCGTGAAGTTGCGCTGCTCGGCCAGCGCCAGGAAGGCGCGCAGCTGGCGCGTGGAAAGGTCGGGAGGACGCATGGGTGGACCAATCTGGATATTGGATCAATCGATCCGAATTTTCTATTTCACCGATGACTAGCGTACTCATACAGTCCGCCCATGTCGAACGCCAGCCCTTCCCATCCGGCGCCGCCGCGCGAGCAGGCGGACGCAGGTGCGCTGCTGGTCGGCTGCGCCGCCGGGTTCTCGGGCGACCGCACCGATGCCGCGGGCCCCGTGGTGGACACGCTGATCGCGCGGCTGCGGGATGGTCCGGCGGGGAGTCGGGCCTTCCTGATCTTCGAGACGCTCGCCGAGCGCACGCTGGCGCTGGCCCAACTGCGCCGGCGCGCCGACTCCGAGGCTGGCTACGAACCGCTGCTCGACGCCATGCTGCGGCCCGTGCTGGCGCGCTGCCTGGCGCACGGCATCCGCATCGTCAGCAACTTCGGCGCGGCCAATCCGCGCGCGGCGGCGCGCCACATCCTGCGCATGGCGCACGAACTCGGCGCGCCGGCGCCGCGGGTGGCGGTGGTGGAGGGCGACGACCTGTCTTCGCCCGCGCAGCGCGCGCTGCTGCGCGAGCAGATCGGCAGCGCGCTGGATGCGCTGGACGTGGTCAGTGCCAATGCCTACATCGGCGCCGAGCCGATCGCGCTTGCGCTGGACGACGGCGCGCAGATCGTCGTGTGCGGCCGGGTGGCCGATCCGTCGCTCACCGTGGGGCCGGCAATGTCGCACTTCGGCTGGCGTGCCGACGACTGGCCGCGCCTGGGCCGCGCGACCATGGCGGGCCACCTGCTGGAATGCGGCGCGCAGGTCACGGGCGGTTATTTCGCCGACCCGGGCTACAAGGACGTGCCGGGCATGGCGGCGCTGGGCTTTCCCATTGCCGAGATCGATGCCGACGGCGGCTGCGTCATCGGCAAGGCCGACGGCACCGGCGGCGCAGTGACCGAAGCATCGGTCAAGGAACAGCTGCTCTACGAGGTGCACGACCCGGCCGCCTACCTGACGCCGGACGTGGTGGCCGATCTTTCGCAGGCCCGGGTGCAAGCCCTCGGCCCGGACCGGGTGCGGCTCAGCGGCGTGACCGGGCATCCGCGGCCGGCGCAGTTCAAGGTCAACGTCTGCCATGAAGGCGGCTGGCTGGCCGAGGGCGAGATCTCCTACGCCGGCCCGCGCGCCGAGGCGCGCGCCCGCCTGGCGGCGCAGGTGCTGCGCGAGCGCCTGCCCGGCCTGTCGCTGCGTGTCGACCTGATCGGCGCGGTCAGCATCCTGGCCGATGACGCAGGCGCCACGTTGGCGGCGACGCCGGAGCAAGGCCTGCGCGACGTGCGCCTGCGCGTGGCGGCAACCCACGCCCGCCGCGCCGAGGCCGAACTGCTGGCCCGCGAGGTGACCGCCCTCTACACCTGCGGCCCGGCGGGTGGCGGCGGCGTGCGCACCGCGCTCACCCAGCGCTTGAACACCGTGTCCTGCCTGCTCGCGCGGCGAGCCGTGCCGGTGCGCGTACAGCACATGGGCGCCGAAGACGCGCCGCTGGCGGGCGAAACGATTTCCGCCGGGCTGGAGGGGCACGGGCCATGAACACATCCGCCGACACCATCGAGGTCCCGCTCTACCGCGCCGCGCACGGGCGCACCGGCGACAAGGGCGATCGATCCAACATCAGCGTCATTGCCTGGCATCCGGCGCTCTTTCCGCTGCTGGTCGCGCAGGTGGACACCGATGCCGTTGCGGCGCAGTTCCGCCACCGCCGTCCCACGCACGTCCAGCGCTTCGTGCTGCCGGGGCTGCACGCCATGAACTTCGTGCTCGACGGCGTGCTCGACGGGGGCGTCAACGACGCGCTGAACCTCGACACGCACGGCAAGTCGCTGTCGTTCCTGCTGCTCGACCTGCGCATTCGCGTGCCGCAGGCGCTGGTGCCGTACCTGGCCGGAGACGGCTGAGGCCGCAAGAAGATTTCAACCTGGAGACAACACGCATGAGAAACAGAACTCGCCTTCACCTGCTGGCCGCCGCGGCCGTCGCGGCCGCGCTGCCCCTGGCCGCGCAGGCATTTCCCGACAAGCCGATCACCTTCGTCGTGCCGTTTGCCGCCGGCACCGCCACCGACCAGTTGGCCCGTGCCATCGGCAACGAGGTGGCGCAGGATGGCAAGCAGGCGGTGGTGATCGACAACAAGGCCGGCGCCAGCGGCATGATCGCCGCGCAGCAGGTGGCCAAGGCGGCGCCGGACGGCTACACGGTGCTGATCACCACCAACACCACGCATGCGGCCAACGAGCACCTGTACAAGAAGTTGCCGTACGACCCGGTCAAGGACTTCGCGCCGCTGACCGGCCTGGGCAAGGGCGGGCAGATCATGGTGGTCAACACGGCATCGCCGGCCAAGTCGGTCATGGACTTCGTCGGCATGGCGAAGAAGTCGCCAGGCAAGTACAGCTTCGGCAGCGGCAGCTCGTCGAGCCGCATGGCGGGGGAACTGCTGCAGCAGATGGCCGACATCAAGCTGCTGCACGTGCCGTACAAGAGCAACACGCTCGCCGTCACCGACCTGCTGGGCGGCCAGATCGACATGATGATCACCGACAGCGCCACCGGACTGCCGCAGGTCAAGGCGGGCAAGCTGCGGCCGCTGGGCTATTCGAGCGCCACGCGTTCGCCGCTCGCACCCGACGTGCCCACCATCGCCGAGGCCGGCGTCAAGGGCTACGAGATGGGCTACTGGTTCGCCGCCTACGCGCCGGCCAACACGCCGCCGGCAGTGGTCAAGCGCCTGAACGAGCTCCTGGCCAAGGCGGCGCGCAGCGAGGCCGCGGCCAACGCCTTCTACCGACCGACCGGCACCGAGGTGTTCACCACCAGCCCCGAGGAACTGGCGAAGTTCCAGGCTGCCGAGTCGGCCAAGTGGGCCGCCATCATCAAGACCGCGGGGATCGAGGCGGAGTGATGCGGCCGGGCGCCTGAGGCCGCACCCGGAACGGATGCGGGCCGCGGGCTTCGGCTGGCCAATTTGCGCCCGGACGCGGCGCTGCCAAGTTCCGTCCAATACAACCAGGAGACAACCATGATTCGAAGGAGCCTTCGGGCTGCCGTCGCGATGACGGCCGTGTATGTGTTGAGTGCGTGCGGAGGCCACGACAGTGCGGGCCATGCACCGCCGCCTTCGGGCGACGGAGGTGGAGCGCCGCCGCCGGCGGCAGCCGCGCCGAAGTTCACGCTGTCGATCCAGGCAACCGAGGACGTCCCCGGCAGCTTCGGTAGCGCCGGTGCCTACGAGAAGGTCAGCGGCACGTTCACCGGCGAGGTCGATCCGGCGGATGCGGCAAATACCATCATCCAGGACATTGCGCTGGCTCCGCGCAATGCCAACGGCAAGGTCGAGTACCGATCGGACTTCGTCCTCTACAAACCCAAGGACATGAGCAAGGCCGGCGGCGTGCTGCGCTACGACGCGCCCAACCGCGGCAACGCGGTGGCGCTAGACCCGTACTTCGCCGCGCGCGGCTACGTATTCCTGACCGCCGCCTGGCAGGGCGACGTGCCGGCGGCGCCCGGCAAGCTCACGCTGCAGGTGCCGGTGGCGACGAATGCCGACGGCAGCAGCATCACCGGCACCTATCGGACCGAGTTGCTGCCCAGCGTCGCGAGCGCCGACTCGCTGTCGCTGCCGGGCGGCGCCTTCAACGCGGCGATGCAGCCGTACCCGCCGGCCAGCCTGGACAACACGCAGCCCGGCTATGCGCTGACGCGACGCGTCAACGAAGGCGACGCGCGCGAGACCATCCCCGCGAGCGACTGGAAGTTCGCCAGATGCAACTCGAGCCAGCCGTTCCCGGGTACGCCGGACGGCGCCAGCGTGTGCGTCAAGGGCGGCTGGGATCCGGCGTATTTCTACGAACTCGTCTACGTTGCGAAGGACCCGAAGGTGATGGGTCTCGGCCTGGCCGCGTTGCGCGACATGGTCACCTTCTTCCGCGGCGGCGCCAGTACCGCGCAGGGCGACGCCAACCCGGTAGCCGGCGCGATCCGGCACGCGATCGCGTCGGGCGTGTCGCAGTGCGGCAATTTCATGAAGACCTTCGTCCACCTGGGCTTCAACCGTGCGCCATCCGGGGCCAGGGTGTTCGATGGCGTGTTCGCGCAGATCGCGGCGCGGCAGACGAACATCAACACGCGCTTCTCGGTGCCCGGGGGCGGCGGTGGCGTACGCTCGGACCACACGGCCTTCGGACAGGCCGGCACGCGCGGCCTGTCGAAGGACTACGTCGACGAGGTGGCGCAGCGGCAGGGCGGCATCTTCTCGCGCTGCGAGGCCGACGGCACCTGTCCGAAGCTGTTCGTCGGCTTCAGCGGCACCGAGTTCTGGACGCTGCAGGGCTCACCCCTCCTGACCGACGCCTGGGGCACGCGCGATCTCGAGCAGCCCGCGAATGCGCGCATCTACTACTACGCCAGCTCGCACCACCTCCTTGGCCTGCCGTCGATGAGTGGCACGCAGGCAGCGGCGATCCTGGGTCCGGCGTCGAACAGCCTGTACCCCACCAACGGCAATACCGCGGTCATCCCGGTGGTTCGCGCGCTGTACCATGACCTCGAGGAATGGGTCGTCGACGGCAAGGCACCGCCGGACAGCCAGGTGCCGCGTATTGCCGACGGCACGCTGGTGCGGCCGCAGCAGGTCAGCTTCCCGGCCATTCCTGGCATGTCGTACACCGGCCTGGTGAATGGCTACTCGCTCCTCGACTGGGGCCCCGACTACCGCCCGCAGGACGAAAGCGGCGTGGCCAGCCTGCAGCCGCCCGCCAACCTGGGACGCGACTACGCCATCCTGGTGCCGCAGGTCGATGCCGACGGCAACGACGTCGCCGGCATCCGCAGCCTGGACATCGCCGTGCCGCTGGCCACGCACACCGGGTGGAACGTCACCGCCGTGCCTGGACGCATCGATCAGGCCGGCCTGGTCGGTTCGATATTTCCGTTTGCCAAGACCGAGGCGCAGCGCATCGGCAACGGCGACCCCCGCAGCTCGATCGAAGCGCGCTACGGCGACCAGGCGGGATATGTGGCGGCCGTGACGGCGGCCGCGAACGACCTGGTGGCGCGGCGCTTCATGCTCAAGGTCGATGCGGACGCGGCCATCGCGAACGCAGCAGGGACCGCTGTGCTGCCCTGAAGAAGAGGCGGCGCGGCCCGGCGACGGGCCGCGGCTTCGCGCTAGTGGCCGGCAGGCACGGCGTCGCCGCCGTTCTTGTCGTGAACCGCGAAGCGCCCCACCAGCGTGGCGCTGGCCGCGTTCAGGCCCAGCACCTCGACAGGGGTGCCTGCGCGCCGGAACTTGAGCACGACCTTGTCCAGCGCGCCGACGGCGGTGATGTCCCAGAAATGCGCGCGGCTGACGTCGATGCGCACCCCGTCCAGCGACTCCCTGCAGTCGAACGCGTTCGCGAACTGCTCGGCGCTGGCGAAGAACACCTGGCCGGCGACCTCGTAGGTGCGCTCGCGCCCGCCGGCTGCGGTGTGCGAATTCACGGCGAGGATGCGCCCGACCTTCTGCGCGAAGAAGACGCCCGAGAGCAGCACGCCCGTCAGCACGCCCTTGGCCAGATCGTGGGTGGCCACGGTCATCGCCACCGTTGCCAGCATGACCACGCTCGAGCTTGCCGGGTGCGTGCGCAGGTCGCGCAGGGACTTCCAGTTGAAGGTGCCGATCGAGACCATGATCATCACGGCGACCAGTGCGGCCATCGGGATGCGGCGAACCCAGTCGCCCAGGAAGACCACGAGGATCAGCAGCACGACGCCCGCGGTCAGGGTCGACAGGCGTCCGCGCCCGCCCGACTTCACGTTGATGACGGACTGGCCGATCATGGCGCAGCCGGCCATGCCGCCGATGAAGCCGGTGGCGAGGTTGGCCACGCCCTGGCCGACGCACTCGCGGTGCTTGTCGCTGCGGGTGTCGGTCATGTCGTCGACGATGGTCGCCGTCATCATCGACTCGAGCAGGCCCACCACCGTCAGCGTGAGCGAGTAGGGCGCGATGATGCGCAGCGTGTCCAGGTTCAGCGGCACGTCCGGCAGCAGGAACACCGGCAGGCTGTCGGGCAGCGCGCCCATGTCGCCCACGGTGTGGATGTCCAGGCCGAGCGCGATCGACAACGCCGTCAGCACCACGATGGTCACCAGCGGGGAAGGCACCGCGCGCGTGATGCGCGGCAGGCCGTAGATGATGGCCAGCCCGGCGGCGGTCATGGCATACACATGCCAGCTCACGTCGATCAGCTCGGGCAACTGCGCCATGAAGATCAGGATGGCCAGCGCGTTGACGAAGCCGGTGACCACCGAGCGCGAGACGAAGCGCATCAGCGCCGCCAGCCGCAGGCGGCCGGCGGCGATCTGCAGCACGCCGGTCAGCACCGTGGCGGCCAGCAGGTATTGCAGGCCGTGTTCCCTGACCAGGCTGGCCATCACCAGCGCCATGGCGCCGGTGGCGGCGGAGATCATCGCCGGCCGTCCACCCGCGAACGCGATGATGGTGGCGATGGAGAAGGAGGCGTACAGGCCCACCTTCGGATCGACGCCCGCGATGATGGAGAAGGCAATGGCCTCGGGAATCAGCGCCAGCGCCACCACGAGGCCGGCCAGCACGTCGTCGCGGATGTTGGAGAACCACTCCATCCGCACTTGTTGAATGTTCATGGGCAAGACGCCGCCGGGCCGCGCCGGCGGCGGGAAGTCAGGGAAACGCGAAGAGGTATGTGCTCGAAAAGCGGCGCCGGCCGGCGCCCAACGCGGCCCGGATGTCAGGGCGGTGCGACGGAGCGGAAGTGACCCAGCGGCAGCCCGCTGACGCGAGGCGATGCGTCAGGACGGGGGGCGTCGGGGATCAGGGAGAACACCGAGCGATTGTATCGTGCGGTCGCGGGCGCCCAACGGCGCGCACGGATCCGGTCCGCCGGACCGGCATGTGCTCACGAAGTAGGCAATTTGTCGCAAACCCTTGTCGGACAAGGCCTGTGCGGCGTCGTCTCCAGGTTGTCCACAAGCTTGTCCCCGTGCCCGGGGGACATCTTTGACAGTGCCGTGACAGCCGGGGCCAGCGCGGTGCGCCAGACCGGTGCACGGCTCAGGCGACGTCCGTCTCGCGGCCGCACAGGCGGGCGATCTCGTCGGGCACCGGCATGGCGCGCAGGCGCCCGTCGGCATGCTTGCCACCGAAGATGCGGACCTCCTGGCATTCCAGGATGAGCGTGTCGCCGCGCATGACGCGATAGGCCTGCACGAAGCTCTTGCTGCGCCACTCGCGCACGCTGGTGCGCACCTCCAGCGTGTCGCCGTAACTGGCGGTGGCGACGAACCTGGCCTGCGTGTCGACCAGCGGCGTGCCGATCACGCCCAGCGTCTGCGCGGTTTCCTCCCAGCGCGGCACGCCGCACTCGGCGAAGAAATGGCGCGACGCCGCATCGATCCAGCGGAAGAAGTTGGGGAACCAGACGATGCCGGCCGGATCGCAGTCGCCGAATTCGACGCGGACGGTGTAGATGACTTCCTTGCTCATGCGCGCATTCTTGCCTACATGCGCGAGGGCAGCCACAGCGCCAGCATCGGGAAGGCGATGATGATGCCCAGGCGCACGACGTCGGTGACGACGAACGGCGCCACGCCGCGGAAGATGGTGGAAAAGCTCACCTTCTCCACCACGCTCTTGATGACGAACACGTTCATGCCCACCGGCGGCGTGATCAGGCCCAGCTCGACCGTCATGACGATGACGATGCCGAACCAGATCGGGTCGAAGCCCAGGTGGGTGATCACCGGGAACACGATCGGCACGGTCAGGATGATCATCGCCATGGCGTCCATCAGGCAGCCCAGCGCCAGGTACATCGCCATCAGCACCAGCAGCACGCCGTAGGGGCCGATGCCCAGGTGGACCAGGAAGTCGGTGATCTTCTGCGGCGTCTGCGTGACGGTGAGGAAATAGCCGAACAGCAGCGCGCCGATGAGCACGGTGAACACCGCCGCCGAGGTGCGCGTGGCCGACAGCAGCGCCTCGCGGATCTTGGCGCGGTCGAGCCGGCGCCGTGCCAGCCCCAGCAGAAAGGCGCCGCTGGCGCCCACGCCGCCGGCTTCGGTCGGGGTGAAGAAGCCGCCGTACAGGCCACCGATGACGAAGACGAACAGCAGGATCGGCGCCCACACGCTCTTGAGGTCGGCAAAGCGCTCGCGCCAGGGCCGCTGCTCGCCGCGCGGCAGCCAGCCCGGACGCAGGCGCACGATCAGCATGATGGTCAGCACGTACATGGCCATCGCCAGCAGGCCGGGGATGATGCCGGCCATGAACAGCTTGCCGATGTCCTGCTCGGTGAGGATGGCGTAGACCGCCAGCACGGTCGACGGCGGCAGCATCGCGCCGAGCGTGCCGCCGGCGGCGATCACGCCGGTGGAGAACGACTCGGGATACCTGAAGCGGCGCATCTCCGGGTAGGCCACGTTGGAGAACGTGGCGGCGGTGGCGACCGACGAGCCGCTGATCGCCGCGAAGCCCCCGCAGGCCAGCACCGTGGCCGCGCCGAGTCCGCCGCGCATGTGGCCGATCATCGAGTTGGCCGCCTTGAACAGCTCGCGGCTGACGCCGGAGACCGTGACCAGCGCGCCCATGAGCATGAACATCGGGATCACGCCGAAGGTGTAGTCGGACACGGTGCGCAGCGAGGTCTGGCCAACCAGCTTGAGCGCCGGCCACACACCCACCACGTAGCTGTAGCCGACCACGCCGACCAGGCCCATCGCCATGCCGACCGGCACGCGCAGCAACATCAGCGCGAACAGCGCCACAAAGCCGATGACGGCGACCAGGTCGGTGCTCAAGACTTGTCTTCCTCGAGTGTGGGATGGGCCTGCTCGTAGCCTTCGTCGTGCAGCTTCTGCGGCGCGAAGATCAGGCGCCAGGTGCGCACCGCGATGAGCACCACGGCGCATGCGTCGCCGAGCCAGGCCACGGCATAGAACGGCCAGGTGGGCAGGTTCAGGTCGTAGGTGAGCACGTTGTCGATGCGCGTCAGGCGCACCTTGTCGAACAGCATGGCGGTCTGCATGACCACGAACACCAGCAGCGTCAGCGTGGCGAACACGTCGATGGCGCGCCTGGCCTTCGGTCCCATCGCGCTCCACAGCAGGTCCACCGTGATGTGGCCGCCGCGGTAGCTGGTGGCCGCGATGCCCCAGAAGATGAGGATCGACAGCAGCATGCGGCCGAAGTCGTACGCGTCCGGAATGGAAGTGCTGAAGAACTTGCGCAGCACCACCGACACGAAGATGTTCAGCGCGACCACGCCCACCGAAATGGCGGCCAGCCATTCGATGGTGTTGATGATGCGGTCGGTGAGGTTCGGCGCGGGCGGCGGCGTGGCTGGAGCGGGCGTGGCGGCGGTCACATCACAGCGCGGCGTTGTGCTTCTTCAGGCTGGCCTTGAGCGCGTCGAGCACGGCCTTGGGGTCTTCGCCGGTTTTCTTCACGCCCTCGGCCCACTGGGTTTCCACCGGGGCCACGGCCTTGCGCCAGGCATCCAGCTGTTCGGGCGTGAGCTTGTAGACCTCGTGGCCGGCCTCCGCCGCGATCTTGCCGCGGCCGGCGGCCTCGTAGTCGGCCCAGGGGCCGGCGACCTTCTCGGCCCACTCGCTGGTGCAATGGTCGTCGATCACCTTCTTCTGGGCGGCCGACATGGCGTCGTACTTGTCCTTGTTCAGGCCCCACACGAACGGCGTGACGTACAGCGGGACGTCCATGTGGAACTTGACCACCTTGTCGATGCCGAACAGGATGATCGAACCCCAGGGGAAGGTGATGGCATCGGCCACGCCCTTCTCCAGCGCGTCGCGCGCCGCCGGCGCCGAGGCTTGCACGTTGGTGCCGCCCAGCTGCGTGACCATCTGGCCGATGGTGCTGGTGGCGGGGCGGATCTTCATGCCGCTGATGTCGGTGGGCAGGGTGATCTTCTTGCGCGCGTGGAAGGTGCCGGGGTCGTGCACGAAGGCGAAGCAGTACTTGATGTCCTTCATCTCCTTGGCGGCGTACTGGCGGTACCACGCGTCGATGGCGGCCGAGCCGCTCTTGCCGTTGGAGAACAGGAAGGGCAGCGAGGCGCCGGCCATGATCGGGAAGCGCCCGGGCTGGTAGCCGGGGTTGATGTAGGCCGCATCGGCGATGCCGTCGCGCGCCATGTCGTAGTGGTCGAACGCCTTGCCCAGCTGCTCCGAAGGGAACAGCGTGGCGGTGATGGTGCCGCCCGATGCCTTCTTGATGTCGTCGGCCCAGGCCTGCAGCGCCGGGTTGAGCGGATGCTGCGCCGGCACCCAGCTCGACATCTTCAGGTTGACCGGCTTGTCCTGCGCAATGGCTGGCGCGCCGGCCAGCGCCGCCAACGCGGCCGCCAGGGCCAGGGCTGTGCGCGAGGTGCGGTGGTGCGGTTGGCGTGTTCTTGTCATGCGTTGTCTCCTGGCTTCAGTCAGTCAATGGATACGGCGATGGCGGATGCACCGGGGATCGTTATTCTTGATAAGAATGCGGGGCGCCAGAATCCGCGTTTACCTTGACGCGCCTCCGCTTGCACCGGCGGGTTTCTCCGTGGTGGCGGGCGTTGGCGGCCGGCGCATCCAGCGGATGGGCTGCACCGGAACCGGGCGCGGCGGGGCGCCATGGCGCGTGAGCGCGGCGTCGAGCGCGCGCCCGCTGTCGTCGGCCAGTGCGGCCGTGCGCACTTCGGCAATGGCCAGGGCGCGCGATTCCGGCGTGGCGTCCGGCAGCGGCGCGATGGCCAGGTGCTCGATCACGTGCAGCAGGTTGCGCTTGCCGCGTTCGAGCGTTGCGCCGTAGCCCTTGATGAGCCGGCCGCAATCGGCGATCTCGCGACCCAGGTCCCAGCTGCCTTCGGTGGTGCCGGCGATCACCGCACTGAGCCAGCGCTGCATTAGCGCCTGCTCTTCGGCGAAGCGGCTGCCGCGCCGGCGTTGTCCGCGCAGGCCGGCCAGCAGCCGCAGCGACGCCATGCCCAGCACCGAATGGCTGCCCACTTTGAGCGCCATTTCCCACGCCGGCTTGCCCGCGGCCTGCCGCCGCGTGTCCCAGGCCTTGAGGCGCCACGCCAGCGCGGCCGGAAGCAGCGCCGCGAATTCCGGGACGCCGGGCTTGAAATGCTCGTACACCTTCAGGATGTCGGCGTCGCCGGCCTTGACTTCGCCGCGCACCCGCCGGGCACGGCTGGCCCGGCTCTTGAGGTCGGCCACCCGCACGATGTCGTCGAAGGCCATCCACAGCGCGAGCCAGCGGGCCACTTCGCGCGTGATGGCCCAGCCGTTGGTGCCGGCCGGGTCGATCGCCGATTCGGCGATCAGCACGTGCGACAGCCGGGTGACGTAGCTGGCGGCATAGTCTTCGTCCTGGTAGTCGACCAGGCGTGCGTAGCCGAGGGCGAGCACGTCCTGCACCTGTGGCGGGAACAGCCGGCGCGCCGTGCCGGGCAGCGCGGCATGCACCTCGCGGCGCCGGGCCGGCGCGTCGCGCATCAGTTCGCGCACCTGCTGCGCCTGCGTGCGCGCAGCTTCGGCCCGCGCGAAGGCCAGCGAGAAGGCCGCCAGGTTGGCGCGCACGACGCGGCTGGCGGTCTGCGGCGTGTGGCCGGGGCCGGCGACGGCTCGCTCGTACTGCTCGCGCGTGAAGGGCAGTACGCCGCAGCCTGCGATGGCGCCGAGCATGACCGCGCTGACGATGGTGCCGGCCTCGCGCGCCGTCTCGCTCATGTCGAACACGTGGTGCTCGCGGCTGAAGGCGCGCACGACGTCGATGAGCTTGCGGGCGTCGGCGCGGCCGTCGCCGGGAACCATGCGCTCGGCGGTGGTGAGGGTGCGCGCCGACGAGGTGATGACCTGCGTGCGTTGCGCGCTGCTCATGCCGTTGCCTATCTGGCGCACCGTCTCGAGCAGCTCGGACGAGACCAGCAGGTCCAGTGTGCCGGGCACCGGGCTGAGGCTGAAGACCGGTCGTCGTCCCTGCAATTCGCTCAGGGGCCGCGGGAACACTTCCAGGTAGTACGTGGTGGCGCCGGTGCGCTGGGCCACGCCGGGGATGGACGTGCTCTGCGCCGCGTAGCCGGCCAGCCGCGCGGTCTCGATGAGCCACTCGGTCAGCACGCCGCCGCCCTCGCCGCCGAGGGCGCACATCAGCACGGTGATGGGGGTGGTGTCTTCCATGCCGTTCGTCATCAGGCTGGCTGCATTGCGCGCACGATGCGCGAGCGCATCGCATGCACCAGGCGTTCGTGCCACTTCGGATTGGTGATCACCTCGGCTCGGTAGAACGACGGGCACAGCGTGGCGGCATGCGCGTTGGCGCCGCACAGGCCGCAGCCGACGCAGCCGTCGATCACGGTGGCGACCGGGTCCACCTTGAGCGGATCGGGGTTGTCCTTGAGCGTCAGCGTCGGGCAGCCGGACAGGCGGATGCAGGCGTGGTCGCCGTTGCACACGTCCTCGTCCACGCCGTACTTGACCCGCTGCACCCGCTCGCCGCGCTTGAGCAGCGATGCGATCCAGGGCCGGATGCGGCGCTGCCGCTCGAGCTGGCATTCGCCTTCGGCGATCACGACCTTCAGGCCGTCGAAGTCGCTGGTCAAGGCGTCGGTGAGCGTCTTGCGCATGGTGGCCACGTCGTAGCTGTGCACCGTGCGCAGCCACTGCACGCCCATGCCCTTGAGCGTGGTCTCGATGGTCTGGTTCTTGTCGACCAGGCTCTGCTGCTTGTCGACGGCGGCTTCCTTGACCGCCTCGTCGGGCGTCGAGATGATGTCCTGCGTACCGGTGGCCGAGGTGTAGCCGTTCTTGAAGATCAGCAGCACCGCGTCGTCGCGGTTGAAGATGGCGCTCTGCACGCCGGTCAGCAGGCCGTTGTGCCAAAAGCCTCCGTCGCCCATCACCGACAGCGTGCGCCGCTGCATCATGGGCGAGACCCCGGCGCGGCTGGCCAGGCTCATGCCGTAGCCGAGGATCGAGTGACCCATCGAGAACGGCTCGAACGTGCCGAACGCATGGCAGCCGATGTCGGCGGCGATGTGCACCGGACCGGTGTCCTGCTGCGCCAGCTTGAGCGCCGAGAACACCGGCCGCTCCGGGCAGCCGACGCAGAAGCTCGGCGGACGGTTCGGCAGCGGCTTGTCCAGCATCGCCGCCACCGCCGCGCGGCGCTCGCCGTTGTCGGCCAGCCAGGCGGCGGGGCCGCCGTCGCGGCCCGGCAGGTAGTGGTCGGCCCATTTGGCGATGCCCTCGGCCAGCGCCTCGACCGCCAGTTCGCCCGCCAGCGGCAGCATGTCCTTGCCATGCAGCGGCGTGTCGATGCCGCGACGGCGTAGGACGGTGGCGATCTCCTGCTCGATGTATTCGGGCTGGCCTTCCTCGACCACCAGCACGCCGCGCTTGCCTGCGCAGAAGCCGGCAAGCTGGTCGGGCACCAGCGGGCAGGTGACGTTGAGCACCAGCAGCGGAATCGCGCTTTCGCCGAAGGCATCGGCCAGGCCCGCCAGTTGCAGGCTGCGCAGCAGCGCGTTGTACAGGCCGCCCTGGACCACGATGCCGAGGTCGGCGCGCGTGCCCGGCAGGGTCTCGTTCAGGCCGTGCTCGACGATGTAGCGGCGCGCGGCCGGAATGCGTTGCTCGCCCTTGAGCTTTTCCTGGCGGAAGGTCACGGGCGGATGGGCCAGCCGCATGTAGTCGAAGCCGGCGGGTTCGTCCATCAGCGCGCGGGTGGACACCGCCGGCGGCCGGTTGTCGCGGCACTCGAAGCTGCCGCGCACGTGGCAGGCGCGGATGCGCAGTTCCATCATGCAGGGCATGTTGGAGGCTTCCGACAGGGCGAAGCCGTGCTCGACCATGCGCACCATCTGGCCCAGTTCGGGCCGCGGGTCGAGCAGGCACATGCCGGACTTGAGTGCGTAGGCGTGGGTGCGCTCCTGGATCACGCTCGCGCCCTCGCCGTAGTCCTCACCCACGACGATCAGCACGCCCCCCTTGACGCCCGGGGACGACAGGTTGGACAGCGCGTCGGCCGCAACGTTGGTGCCGACGATGGACTTCCAGGTGACCGCCCCGCGCAGCGGGTAGTGGATGGAGGCGCCGAGCATGGCGGCGGCCGAGGCCTCGTTGGCGCACGCCTCGACGTGCACGCCCAGTTCGTCCATGTAGGGCTTGGCCTGGACCATGACGTCCAGCAGGTGCGAGACCGGCGCGCCCTGGTAGCCGCCGACGTACGCGACGCCCGACTGCAGCAGGCCCTTGGTGATGGCGAGGATGCCCTCGCCGTGAAAGGTCTCCCCGGCGCCCAGGCGCAGCGCCTCGATGTCCTTGTTGAACGAAACTTCCAACGCACTGTCTCCCTTGATGGCTGGTCGCGCGCCACGTGCGCGCGCTTGGCTGTCGATGCAGTTCGGTCTATTTGCCGGTGGTGGCTCCCGCGCCGCCCGGTGCGGCCGCGCCGGGGAACCGGGCAACGTAGTAGGCGAGGGTGTCCAGTTCTTCCGGCGAGATGCGGCTGACCGCTTCGCTCATGGCCATCGTGTAGCCGGTGCGCTTGCCGCTCTTGTAGCCGCGCAGCACGTCCTTGAGGTAGTCCTCGTGTTGTCCGGCAATGCGCGGCACCTGCTGGCCGCCGCTGAAATCCGCGCCGTGGCAGAACACGCACTTGTGCTCCGTCGCCAGCGCCTTGGCGCTTGCCATGCGCGCGGCGTCCACCGGGCCTGCCGGCGGCGTGGCCGGCAGCGCGGGCAGCGTGGCGATGAAGTCGGAAAAACCGCGCAGGTCGTCGTCGGTGAGCGTCTTGGCCACCGCGCTCATCGCTTCGTTGGACCGACGGCCCGCCCGGTAGAGGAACAACTGCGTCACCACGTAGAAGGAGTGCTGGCCCGCCAGGTTGGGCGCCCCGGGCAGGGTGCTGGCGCCGTTGGCGCCATGGCAGGCGGCGCACAGCGATGCGTAGCGCTGCGCATAGTTGCCCGCGGCCTGCGCCGCCGCCGGCGCCGCGGTGCCCGCGAGGGCCGCGGCGGCCGCGGCGATGGCAATGATGCGCGCGCCCACCCTCATTTGCCGCCGTAGCTGATGCGGTAGATGGCGCCGGCGTGATCGTCGCTCACCAGCATCGAGCCGTCCTTGAGCACCAGGAAGTCCACCGGCCGGCCGACGTACGTGTTGTCCTGCACGAAGCCGGTCATGAATGGCTCGACCTTGGCGCCGCCCTTGCCGTCGGGCCAGGCGACCGAGACGTCGGCGTACTTGGTGCTGCGGTTCCAGGGGCCGTGGCGGGCGATGAACATGGCGCCGCGGTACTTGGCGGGGAACATCTTGCCGTCGTAGAACTTCAGGCCCAGCGAGCCGGCGTGCGGGCCGAGCAGCGCGGCGGGTTTGACGTAGTCGCTGCACTTCTTGCCCCAGCCGAACTCGGGGTCGGGGATGTTGCCCTGGTGGCAGTACGGATAGCCGTAGTGCTGGCCCAGCTTGCCCTTCATGTTGACGCGGTTGAGCTCGTCGTTGGGCAGTTCCTCGCTGAACCAGTCGCGTCCGTTGTCGGTGAACCAGAGGTCGCCGGTCTTGGGGTCGAAGTCGAAGCCCACGGTGTTGCGCACGCCCGCGGCGATGGTCTCGACGTTGCTGCCGTCGAGATCCATGCGGTAGATCTTGGCGTAGTCGCCCGGGTCGCAGATGTTGCAAGGCGCCCCGATCGGGAAATACAGCTTGTTGTTGTGGATGCGCAGGTACTTCCAGCTGTGGTCCTCGCCGCCGGGCAGCTTGTCGTAGATGACCTTCGGCTCGCCCGGGTTGTCCAGCTTCGAGTCGATGCCGTCGTAGCGCATGATCTTCGTGTTGGTCGCCACGAACAGCGTGCCCTTGTCATAGGCGATGCCGGCCGCCATGGGCATCTTGTCGACGACGGTCTTGAGCTCGCGCTTGCCGCCCTTGTCGGTCACCGCGTAGACCTTCTGGGCCACGAACAGCGAACTGACGAACACCGTGCCGTCCGCGCCCTGGCGCAATTCGCGCGCGTCCAGCACGCCGGGCATCCAGGTTTCCACCTTGAATCCGGGCGGCAGCTTGAACTTGGCCGTCGGCAGCTTGTCGGCCGCGGTCGGGATGGGGAATGCCGGCACCGGGGCCATTCGCATGGCCTCGTCGCTCTTGGGCCGGCCCTTGGCCCAGCCGGGCTCCGGCTCGGGCTTCTGCTGCGCCTGCGCCGCGCCGGCGGCGCACAACAGCGCCGCTGCAAAGAGTGGAATCAACTTCGGGATCCGTGGCATGACGTGTCTCCTCGGTTCGTTCTAGAGGCTGCGGCGGGTTGCCGCCGGGCGGAAGTGTGCTGGCACGCCGGCCATCCATCAATAAAATAAGGCACCTAAGTAACATGCACGAAATTCATACCGAGGCGATTGACCTCAATCTGCTGCGCCTGTTCGATGCGGTCTACCGCGCGCGCAGCGTCAGCCGCGCGGCCGAGGCGCTGGGCCTGACCCAGCCGGCGGCCAGCCACGGGCTGGGCCGGCTGCGCCTGCTGCTGGGCGACGCCCTGTTCACCCGCGCCGCCGGCGGGGTGGTGCCCACGCGCCGGGCCGAACGGCTGGCGCTGGCGGTGCAGTCGGCGCTGGCCACCATCGAGGATGCGCTCAACGAGCCCGACCGGTTCGATCCAGCCCAGTCGCGCAAGACCTTCCGCATCCACATGAGCGACATCGGCGAGGGCCGCTTCCTGCCGGTGCTGATGGCGGGGCTGGCACCGAAGGCGCCCGGCGTGCGCATCGAGACGATGGCGCTGCCGCCGGCCGAGATCGCGCCGGCGCTGGACAGCGGGCGCCTGGATTTCGCCTTCGGCTTCCTGCCGGAGGTCAAGGACACCGAGCGGCGCCTGCTGCTGCGCGACCGCTACATCGTCCTGCTGCGCGCCGGCCATCCCTTCGCCGGGCGGCGCACCCGCGGCCAGGCCCTGCTCGCGGCGCTGCAGAAGCTGGAATACGTGGCCGTGCGCACCCATGCCGAGACCCTGCGCATCCTGCACCTCCTCAAGCTTGAAGACCGGGTGCGGCTGACCACGGAGCATTTCATGGTGCTGCCGGCGATCGTGCGCGCCACCGACCTGGCGGTGGTCATGCCGCGCAACATTGCGCGCGGCTTCGCCGAGGAGGGCGGCTACGTGGTGGTGGAGCCGACGTTTCCGCTGCGCGACTTCGAGGTGGCGCTGCATTGGAGCCGGCGCTTCGAGGACGACCCGTCGAACCGCTGGCTGCGCGAGTTCATCGTGGAGACGTTCCGGGAAGGGTGACGCCGGCGCGGGTCACGGCAGGTTCTCGCGGAAGATCACCTCGCTGCGCGTGGCCTCCACGCCGGACAGCAGCTGCCGCCGGTCGCGCAGGTTGGTGAAGATGCGCACGCTGCTCAGGATGGCCGTGTGCGGGCTCTGGTTGATGACCGCGTCCATGGTGCCGTCGATCAGCATGGCGCGGGTGTCGGGCGTCAGGCCGTGGCCGATGAACACCACCTTGTGCGCATGGCCGCTTTCCTTGAGTGCCCGCCCGATGCCTTCGGCCGCGCCGCCGATGTTGTAGATGGCGGCCAGGTCGGGGTGCTGCTGCAGCAGGGCGCGGGCCTGCTTGTAGTTGGTGCGGTCGTCGTCGTAGCCTTCGCGCAGTCCGACCACCTGCATGTGCGGGTACTGCTCGACGAACAGGTGCATGAAGCCGGCCTCGCGCTCCTCGTGTGCCCGGTAGCTGAGCGACCCCGCGATCATCGCCACCTTGGCCGGCCGCGACGGCCCGACGAAGCGTGCGATGAGATAGGCCGCGGTGCGCCCGGCGGCGCGGTTGTCCAGGCCGACATACGCGACCCGGCGCGAGTTGGACAGGTCGGACACCAGCGTGACGGTGGGCACGCCCTGTTCGGCCAGCGCGTTGACCGCCTCGCGTACCTTGGGATGCTCCAGCGCCATGAAGGCGATGCCGTCGCAGCGGCGCCCGCGCCGGCGCAGCATGGCGGCGAGGGCGTCGGGGTCGAAGCTCTGGATGAAGGCCGTGCGGCACTGCACGTTGTAGGGCGCCCAGTGCTCGTGCGAGAAGCGCACCCATTCGCCCAGCATGCGCAGGAACCGGCTGCTGCGGTCGGGCAGGATGAACAGCAGCTGCATCGGCGCCGGCGCCATGGCCGCGTACAGGTCTTCCTGGGGCAGGTAGCGAAGCTCGGCGGCGGCGTCGAGCACGCGCTGCGCGGTGGCCGCGCGCACGCCCGCGCGCCGGTGCAGCACGCGATCGACGGTGGCGGTGGACACGCCGGCCAGTTGCGCGATGTCGGCCACGCCGGGCAATTGGCGCGTCACGGGCAGCGCTCCATCAATCCATCAAAAAACATCATGCGATGGCCTTCTTTCATGCTGGCGCCGAGACTATCGTAGCGGCCAGTCAAGCGCAATCGGGCGCGAATTCGAAGGACGACGATGGAGACGAAAGCAAGATTGCAGGACCGCGTGGCCCTGGTGTTCGGGGCCGGATCGGTCGGCGACGGCTGGGGCAACGGCAAGGCGGCGGCGGTGGCCTACGCCCGCCATGGCGCCCGGGTGATCGCGGTCGACCGCGACGCGGCGGCCGCGCAGAAGACGCGCGCGCTGATTCTCGAGGAGGGCGGCGCGGCGATCGCGGTGGCGGCGGACGTCACGCGGCTGGACGAGGTGCAGCGAGCGGTGGACGCGGCGCTGAAGGCCTACGGGCGCGTCGACGTCCTGCACAACAACGTCGGCATCACGTCGCAGGGCGGACCGGTCGAGACCAGCGAGGAGACCTGGGACCGGGTGATGACGGTCAACGTCAAGAGCATGTTCCTGACCTGCAAGTGCGTGCTGCCCCTGATGGAAGCGCAGGGCAGCGGCGCCATCGTGAACATCGGGGCGCTCGGCGGCGTGCGCTGGACCGGGTATGCGTACTGCGCCTATGCCGCCTCCAAGGGGGCGGTCAATTCGCTGACCCAGAGCATCGCGCTGCAGTACGCAGGCCGCGGCATACGCGCCAACTGCATCCTGCCCGGCGTGATGGACACGCCGCACATCTACCAGCAGATCTCGGGTTTCTACGACACCAGGGACCAGATGGTCGAGGCGCGCAACCGCCTGTCGCCCACCGGCCGCATGGGCGATGGGTGGGACGTGGCCAACGCCGCGGTGTTCCTGGCGTCCGACGAGGCGCGCTACATCAATGGGGTGGAGCTGCTGGTCGACGGCGGCATGCATGCACGCTGCAATTGAGGTAGGCTGAAAAGCCATCAAAATCCATCACAAACCAAGTTTGCGGTGGTGCCGTGCACTGCCTATCGTGGCGACTGCCGTTCCCGAAGCGGCGCGTGACCGGCTCGATCCGGCCATGCCGGCTGTGACCGCAACAGAGTTCAACTGGAGACAACGGATGAAGACCACCCCCTCGCTCACGCGGCGCAGCCTGCTGCGTTCCTTCTCGCTGCTGCCTGCGGCAGGCGTCGCCTCGGCCCTGCCCGGATTGGCGCTGGCCGCCGCGCCGGAATACAGCTTCAAGTACGGCAACAACCTCCCGGTCAGCCATCCGCTGAACGTCCGCGCCAACGAGGTTGCTGCGCGCATCGCGTCGGAGAGCAAGGGCCGGATGGAAATCAAGGTGTTTCCCAACAACCAGTTGGGCGGAGACACCGACATGCTCGCGCAGGTGCGCAGCGGCGGCCTGGAGATATTCAACCCGGGCACCATGGTGATCGCCACCCTGGCGCCGATCAGCGCGATCACCGCCGTCGGCTTCGCCTTCTCCGACTACGACCAGGTGTGGGGCGCGGTGGACGGCAAGCTGGGCAGCTCGATCCGCGCGGCCTTCGCCAAGGTGGGCCTCTACACCTTCGACAAGATGTGGGACAACGGCTTCCGCCAGATCACGACCAGCACCAAGCCGGTCCAGGCGGCGGCGGACCTGGAGGGCATGAAGATCCGCGTGCCGGTCAGCCCGATGGGCATCTCGCTGTTCAAGTCGCTGTCGGCCTCGCCCACCAGCCTGCAGTTCAGCGAGGTGTACTCGGCGCTGCAGACCAAGGTGGTGGATGCGCAGGAAAACCCGCTGGCCATCGTGCAGACGGCCAAGCTGTTCGAGGTGCAGAAGTTCTGCTCGCTGACCAACCACAGCTGGGACGGCTACCACATCGTGGTCAACGGGCGCGCCTGGCGTGGCCTGCCGGACGATCTCAAGACCATCGTGGCGCGCGCCTTCAACGACGGCGCGCTGCAGCAGCGCGAAGACCTGCGCCAGCTCAACAAGAACCTCCAGGCCGAACTCAGCGCCAAGGGCCTGGCGTTCAACCAGGCGCCGAGCGACAGCTTCCGGGCCGCGCTGCAGAAGGCGGGCTTCTACGCCGAGTGGAAGGCCAAGTTCGGCGACGAGGCCTGGGCGTTGCTGGAAGCGACCGCCGGCAAGGTGTCCTGACATGCAGGTCGGCAGCGTCGAAGACGCAGGCGGCCTGGCCGCGGGCCGCGCGGCGGCGCCGGCCCGGGGTTGGCGCGGTGCGGCACAGGCCCTGGACCGCTGGCTCGGCCTGCTGACCGAGGTCCCGGCGGCGCTGCTGGTGCTGGCCGAAGTGGTCGTGCTGCTGGCCGGCGTGGTGGCGCGCTACGTGTTCCATGCGCCGCTGGTGTGGTCGGACGAACTGGCCGGGCTGCTGTTCCTGTGGCTTTCCATGCTGGGCGCGGTGGTCGCCATGCGGCGCGGCGAGCACATGCGCATGACGGCCTTCGTGGCCAAGGCCTCGCCGCAGGCACGGGCCTTCCTGGACGTGCTGGCAGTCGCCGCGGCGCTGGCTTTTCTGCTGCTGATCGCCCATCCGGCCTACGAGTACGCCTACGAAGAGGCGATGATCGTCACGCCGGCCATGGAGATCAGCAACGCCTGGCGCGCCTCGGCGCTGCCCGTCGGTGTGGCGCTGATGGTGCTGGTGGGGGTGCTACGGCTGCTGCGCGTGGGCAGCCCGGTGCGGGTGCTGCAGGCAGCCGCGCTGGTGGTGGTGCTGTGCGGCGCATTCTGGGTGCTCGGCCCGGTGCTGATGCCGCTGGGCAAGCTCAACCTGCTGATCTTCTTCGCGGGCGTGGTGGGCGCCTGCGTGTTCGCCGGGGTTCCGATCGCCTTCTCGTTCGCGCTGGCCACCTTCGGCTTCCTGGCGCTGACGACCCGCACGCCCATGCTCGTGATGGTGGGGCGCATGGACGAGGGCATGTCGCACCTGATCCTGCTGGCGGTGCCGCTGTTCGTCTTCCTCGGCCTGCTGATCGAGATGACGGGCATGGCGCGTGCCATGGTGCAGTTCCTGGCCAGCTTGCTGGGACACGTGCGCGGCGGCCTGAGCTACGTGCTGATCGGTGCCATGTACCTGGTGTCGGGCATCTCCGGCTCCAAGGCGGCCGACATGGCCGCCATCGCGCCGGTGCTGTTCCCGGAGATGAAGAAGCGCGGCGCGAAGCCGGGCGAACTGGTGGCGCTGCTGTCGACCACCGGCGCGCAGACCGAGACGATCCCGCCGTCGATCGTGCTGATCACCATCGGCTCGGTCACCGGGGTGTCGATCGCGGCGCTGTTCACCGGCGGCCTGCTGCCCGGCGCGGTGCTGGGCGTGGCGCTGTGCGCCGTGGTCTGGTGGCGCTACCGCCACGAGGACCTGGCCGGCGTCGAGCGCGCCAGCGGCCGTGCCATCGCGCGGGCGCTGGTCTATGCGCTGCCGGCGGTGGCCCTGCCGTTCGTGATCCGCGCGGCGGTGGTTGAGGGCGTGGCCACGGCCACCGAGGTCTCGACCATCGGCATCGCCTACTCGGTGCTGGCGGGCCTGCTCATCTACCGCCAGTTCGATCTCCGGCGCGTCATGCCCATGCTGATCGAGACGGCTGCGCTGTCCGGCGCCATCATCTTCATCATCGGCGCGGCCACGGCCATGGCCTGGGGCCTGACGCAATCGGGCTTCGCGCACGATCTGGCGGCGGCCATGCAGGCCATGCCCGGCGGCAAGGCCGGCTTCATTGCCGTGTCGGTCGTCGCCTTCATCGTGCTGGGCAGCGTGCTCGAGGGCATTCCGGCGGTGGTGCTGTTCGGCCCGCTGATGTTCCCCATTGCGCGCGCCGTCGGCGTGCACGAGGTGCACTACGCCATGGTGGTGGTGCTGTCGATGGGCCTGGGGCTGTTCGCGCCACCGTTCGGCGTGGGCTACTACGCGGCCTGCGCCATCGGCAAGGTCGATCCGGTCGAGGGCATCCGCCCGATCTGGGGCTATCTCGTGGCCTTGGTGATCGGGTTGATCGTGGTCGCCGCGGTGCCCTGGTTCTCGACCGGCTTCCTGAAGGCCTGAGCCGCCTTCGATCTTCTTCCTTCCCTTCAAACCTGGCATTCCCATGAGCAGATTCTTCGGAGAGATCCGGCAGGTGGCCTACATCGTGCCCGACATCGAGGCGGCGATGGACCATTGGTCCCGCGTGCTGGGCGTCGGGCCGTGGTACTACAACCCGCGCGTGCCGATCCGCAACTACACCTACCGCGGCGAGCGCTACGAGCCGCACAACTCGGTGGCGCTGGCCAACGCCGGCGGCCTGCAGATCGAGCTGGTGCAAACCCGCAACGACGTGCCGTCGATGTACCGCGACTTCCTGCGCGCGGGCCATGCCGGCGTGCAGCACGTCGCCTACTGGACCGAGCACTTCGACGCCGACCTGGCGCGTGCGCAAGCGGCCGGCTTCAACGTCTGCATGGGTGGCGAGGTGGGCGCCAACGGCCGCTTCGTCTATTTCGAGGACAGCGGCGCGCTGCCGGGCACGACCATCGAATTGTCGGAAGTGGCCGGGCCCAAGGGCAAGCTGTTCAGGCTGATCCGCGAGGCGGCGGCGAACTGGGACGGCAAGGACCCGGTGCGGCCGTTCCCCGACCTGGACACCCTGTGACGGCCGCGGGAGCGACGCCAATGACCGAACGCGTGCAGGCCACATACCTGGTGGAGACGCCGCTGGAGCCGGCGGCCGTGGCCGAGGTGATGGCCGGCGAGCAGTCCTGCGGCACCTTCACCCGCGTCGAGGGGGAGACCGACGCCCTGCGCGAACGCGCCCGCGCGGTGGTCGAGTCGATCGATGAACTGGCGCCGGCCGAGGCACCGTCGCTGCCCAACGCGTGGCTGGCACGCAAGGGGCGTGGCGGTCCGTATCGCCGCTTCGAGGTGCGCATTGCCTACCCCGTGGACAACATCGGCGCCAACCTGCCGACGCTGGCCGCGACGGTGGCGGGCAACCTGTACGACCTGGGCGAAGTGACCGGCCTGCGGCTCGAGCGCCTGGCGCTGCCGGCTGCCTACCGCGCGCGCTTCGAGCGGCCCGCTGCCGGCATCGCCGGCACGCGCCGCCTGACCGGCGTGGCAAGCGGGGCGATGGTCGGCACCATCATCAAGCCGAACGTCGGCCTGTCTGCGCGGGAGACGGCCGTGCTGGTGGCGCGCCTGTGCGAGGCCGGCGTCGACTTCATCAAGGACGACGAGGTCTGCGCCGACCCGGTCCACGCGCCGCTGGCCGAGCGCGTGCCGGCGGTGATGGCGGTGGTGCGCGCGCACCAGGAGCGCACCGGCAAGCACGTCATGGTGGCGTTCAACATCAGCGACGAGGGCGACGCCATGTGCCGCCATGCCGACCTGGTCGAGCGCGAGGGCGGCAGCTGCGTGATGGCCAGCCTCAACTGGTGCGGCTTCTCGGCGATCCAGAGGCTGCGCCGCCATACGCCGCTGGTGCTGCACGGGCACCGCAACGGATTCGGCGCCATGTCGCGCCACCCGATGCTGGGCATCGGCTTCCAGGCCTACCAGACGCTGTGGCGGCTCGCGGGCGTGGACCACATGCACGTGCACGGGCTGCAGGGAAAGTTCGCGCAGGACGACGAGGAAGTGGTCATGTCCGCGCAGGCCTGCTACGCGCCCCTGGCCGAAGGCGCCGACGACGCGGTGCTGCCGGCGTTCTCCTCCGGCCAATGGGCCGGCACCGTGCCCGCGACCTGGCAGGCGGTGCGGCGCGACGACCTGCTGTTCATGGCCGGCGGCGGCATCCTGGCGCACCCGGGTGGCCCGGCCGCGGGTGTGGCCAGCCTGCGCCAGGCCTGGTCCGCGGTGAGCGCCGGCCAGTCGCTGGCCGACGCCGCGCGCCAGGCGCCCGAGCTTGCGCAGGCGCTGCAATTCTTCGGCCGGTGAGCATGAGCAACGCGCCGGCACTGCTGTACTACGGCGACGATTTCACCGGCGCCACCGACGCGCTGGCCACGGCGGCGCGCTGCGGCATGCGCAGCCTGCTGCTGCTGGGCCTGCTGGACGCGCGGCGGCTTCGGGCCATCGGCGAGATCGACTGCCTGGGCATCGCCGGGGCGGCGCGCTCGATGCCGCCCGCCGAGATGCATGCCGAGCTGGCACCCGTGGCCGACCTGGCGCGCCGCCTGCGGCCGCGCGTGTTGCACTACAAGACCTGTTCCACCTTCGACAGCAGCCCCGGCGTCGGCAGCATCGGCGAAGCGGTGCGGGTGCTGGCGGCTGGCGTGGCCGAGGGGCAGGGCGGAGCGCCCGTGCACGTGCTGGGCGGACAGCCCGGCCTCGGCCGCTACTGCCTGTTCGGCAATCTTTTCGCCACGGCCGGCAGCGGCGGCGAGGTGTACCGGCTGGACCGCCACCCGACCATGAGCCGCCATCCGGTCACGCCGATGCACGAAGCCGACCTGCGCCGCCATCTGGAGCGCCAGGGGCTCGCCGGCGTCGGCCTGGTGCCCTGGACCTTGCACGCCGGCGGCGACGAGGCGCTCGACGCCGCTGTGCTGCAGGCGTGCGGTGACGACGTCCATGCCTTGTTGTGGGACGTGGGCGACGCGGCGCACCTGCACGCCATCGGCCGCCACTGGCGCCGCCGGCCGGCGAGTGGCACGCGCCTCGCGGTCGGTCCGAGCAGCGTGGTCGAAGCCGTGGCCGTGGCCGAGGGACTGGCGCCGTCGGCGACGGACCGCGCCGCTTCGCCGGTGGCACCGGCCCGAGGCCCGGTGCTGGCCCTGGCCGGCAGCCTGTCGCCGGTGACGGCGGCGCAGGTGGCGGCGGCGGTTTCCTTCGAGCCGGTGACGCTCGACGCGCGGCGCCTGGCGGCTCGCGACGACGCCTATCGGCTCGAAGCGGCGCGCACGCTGGCCGGCCATCTGGAGGCTGGCCGCCACGTGCTGGCCTGCACGGTGGCGGGGGAAGGGCGCAACCCGGACGTGCAGGCGCGCGACCTTGCGGTCGCCGGCGGGCAATTGCTCGCCGAGGTACTGCGCCGGGTACCCGTGCGCCGCGTCGGCATCGCCGGCGGCGACACTTCCAGCCACGCCGTGCGGGCGCTCGACGGCTGGGGCCTGCGCTACGTCGGCCCGCTCGGGCCGGGCGCGCCGCTGTGCCGGATGCACAGCGACCAGCCTTCGCTCGACGGCATGGAACTGATGCTCAAGGGCGGCCAGATGGGCGGGCCGGACATCTTCGAGCGGCTGGTGCACGGGACGACCGGGCGATAGTGCCACTCCGGGCGCGCCGCATCGAAAATGCGCGCGGGCCATGCCTATGGGCCTTGAAGTAAGCAACCGCAACCGGCGGCCGATCCCGGCCCGTTTGTTGCGTAGGATGGCCGCATGGTCACCGCCGAGCAGGCCTACCTTGTCGGTGGCTTCGCCCTCATGCTCCTCGTCGCCGGCTGGCTCGCCAGGACGGGCGTGCTGGTGCCGCTCGAGAAAGCGGGCAAGTACGCCAGCATCGACGGGTTGCGCGGCTTCGCCGCCACCTTCGTGTTCTTCCACCATGCCCACATCTGGCTGATCTACCGGCAGGGCGGCGTCTGGGAGGAGCCGGCGTCGAGGTCGTTCGCGCTGCTGGGCAAGGCGGGCGTCTGGGTGTTCTTCATGATCACCTCGTTCCTTTTCGTCGGGCGGCTGCTCGACGCCAGGGCGAAGGGCGGCTTCGACTGGCTGCGCTTCTTCGTCTCCCGGTTCCTGCGCATTGCGCCGCTGTATTACTTCGTCCTCGCCGTGATGGTGCTGCTGGTGGCGGTGTATGTGCGGCCGCGCGGCGGCATGGACACGGCGTCGGACATGCTGGCCTACGCGAAGTGGATCGCCTTCGGGGTGACGGGCCGGCCCGATTTCGCCGAGGTCGACGTGCTGCCGCTGACCGCGGGCGTGACCTGGACGCTGGCCTACGAGTGGACTTTCTATCTGGCCCTGCCGCTGTGCGCCTTCGCGCTGTCGGTGCGGGTCAACAAGGCGCTGCTGGCGGCCAGCGCCGCCGTCACGCTCGTGCTGCTGTACTACAACCACAGCTTTGGCTCGTTCGGCGCGTTCTTCCTCGGCGGGCTGGTGGCCTGGCTGGTGCGGGCCGGAACGCTGCGCGGCTTCGCCACGACGCGAATGGCGTCGGCGCTGTGCGTCGGCCTGATCGTGCTGCTGGTCGCGCTGCCCAAGGGGCGCCCGCTGCTCGACCTGGGGCTGCTGTTCGTCTTCTTCTGGCTGGTGGCCCAGGGTTGCACCGTGTTCGGGTGCTTCGCGCTGCGTTCCGTGCGCTACCTGGGGCAGATCAGCTACAGCATCTACCTGACGCACGGGCTGCTGCTGTATCTCTTGATGAGCCTGCGCGCCGGGTCGGCGCCGACGCTGCACGGCCACTGGCTGGCGGCGTGCGGGCTGGGCGTGGCGCTGGTGGTCAGCGCGTCCGTCACCTACCGGCTGTTCGAGCGGCCCTTCATGCGCCGGGTGGACTGGCTGACCGAGCGCCTGCGCCGGGCCGGCGCCGCGGCCACTCCGGCGCCACGGTAGCGCGCCCGGCGCGGAGAAGCCCGGGCAGGTTAGGCATCCGGCTCGCCGGGAGGCTCCTGGCGCGGGAATTGCTCCGTACACTGGGGTAAACCCGCTCCGTCCATAGGGACACCCAAATAGGCTGTATCGCCAGTCTGCTATGACGCATGGGGCGCCGCCCGGTATGTTCCAGGGTGGCCGAACAACTCGGCACGAGAGCCGCCACGATGAGCACGAATTCCAACACCGCCACCCAGCCGATCCGCTTCTACCACCAGGGCCGCGTCATCGACGTGGAGGGCGTCCACCCCACCCGCACGGTGCTCGACTGGCTGCGCGAGGACGCGCACTGCGCCGGCACCAAGGAGGGCTGCAACGAAGGCGATTGCGGCGCCTGCACGGTGGTGATCGGCGAACTGGCCGCGCCCGGCGCGCCCGGGGCCGTCGACGGCCTGAACCTGCAGACGGTCAATGCCTGCATCCAGTTCCTGCCCACGCTGCACGGCAAGGCGCTGTTCACGGTGGAAGACCTCAAGCGCCAGTGCAGCGCAGGCAGCCCGGGTGCCGCCGCCGCAACCACGCCCCATGGCGCCAAGCGCGCGACCGTGCCTTTGCACCCCGTGCAGCAGGCCATGGTCGACTGCCACGGTTCGCAGTGCGGTTTCTGCACGCCGGGGTTCGTGATGTCGCTGTGGTCGTCGTACGAGCATCACCAGGCCGACGGCACGCGCCCGAGCCGCCAGCAACTGGCTGACGAGCTGTCGGGCAACCTGTGCCGCTGCACCGGCTACCGCCCCATCCTCGACGCCGGCCAGCGCATGTTCGACCTGCCGGCGGTACGGCTCGACAGCCGGCCGGTGGTCGAGGCGCTGAAAGGCATCCAGGGCGATGCGGGCTTCGAGTATTGCGCCCCCCTGGGCGCCCGCACCGACCGTTTCCATGCGCCCCGGACGCTCGACGACCTGGCGGCGCTGCGCCAGGCCAATCCGCGCGCGGTGGTGCTGGCCGGCTCCACCGACATCGGGCTGTGGGTCAACAAGCAGTTCCGCGACCTGGGTGACATCATCTTCGTGGGCGACGTCGCCGAGCTCAAGCGGGTCGAGGAGCGCCAGGGCGAGCAGGGCGCCGAGCTGTACATCGGCGCCGGCGCCTCGCTGGAGGCGGCGTGGTCCGCGCTGGCGGCACGGTTCGAGGGGCTGACCGACGTCTGGCTGCGCTTTGCCTCGCCGCCGATCCGCCACGCCGGCACGATGGGCGGCAACGTCGCCAACGGCTCGCCCATCGGCGACTCCGCGCCGGTGTTGATGGCGCTGGACGCGCAGATCGAACTGCGCCAGGGCGCGCGCGTGCGCCGCATGCCGCTTTCGGACTTCTACGTCGACTACATGAAGAACCGGCTGGAGCCGGGCGAGTTCGTGCAGGCGGTGGCGGTGCCCATGTCGGTCGCCGCGCGCCGGGTGCGCGCCTACAAGATCAGCAAGCGCTTCGACTGCGACATCTCCGCGTTGTGCGGCGCCTTCTCGCTGGAACTGGACGGCCAGGGCCGGGTGAAGCAGGTGCGGCTGGCCTTCGGCGGCATGGCGGCAACCGTCAAGCGGGCGGCCCGCGCCGAGGCGGCACTGACCGGCAAGCCCTGGACGCAGGAAGCGGTGGACGCCGCCCGCCAGGCCCTGGCCGAGGATTTCACGCCCCTGAGCGACATGCGCGCCTCGGCGGCGTATCGTCTGCAGGTGGCGGCCAACCTGATCACCCGCCTGTGGCTGGAAACCCGCCTGCAGGACGCATTGCCGGTGCAGGAGACCAGCGTGTGGAGCGTGATGCCGCATGCCGTCGCCAGCGTCGGAACGCAAGGAGCCTGAACATGAACAAGCCAGTGGATCCCCGACTCCTGCAGAACGCCGAGGCATTCGCCGACTACGTGGCCAACACCGCCGCCCGCATCGACGCCGGCGCCGAGGCCAAGGCCCTGGCGCAGGGCGCGCGGGTGGGCATCAGCCGCCCGCACGAATCGGCCGCGCTGCACGTGGCGGGCGAGGCGACCTACGTCGACGACATTCCCGAGCTGACCGGCACGCTGCATTGCGCCCTTGGCCTGTCGCCGGTGGCGGCGGGCCGCCTGACCGGCATGTCGCTCGAGGTCATCCGCGCCATGCCCGGCGTGGTGGACGTGATCACGGCCGCCGATATCCCCGGCAGCAACGACTGCGGCTCGATCATCCACGACGACCCGATCCTGTGCAGCGGCGACATCCGCTACCTCGGCCAGCCCGTGTTCGCGGTGCTCGCCACCACCCGCAACGAGGCGCGCCGTGCCGCCGCCCGTGCCAAGGAGGTGCTGCAGGTGGAGGCGGCGGCGCCGGTGCTCGGCCCGCGCGAGGCGCATGAGAAGGGCCTGTACGTGCTGCCGCCGATGCACATGTCGCGCCGCACGACCGAGGGCGGCGCGCGCGCGGCCATCGACCGCGCGCCGCACAGGTTCAAGACCACCTTCGACGTCGGCGGCCAGGAGCAGTTCTACCTGGAGGGTCAGATCAGCTACGCCATCCCGAAGGAGGGCGGCGCGATGCTGGTGCATTGCTCGACGCAGCATCCCAGCGAGATGCAACACCTGGTGTCGCACGCGCTGGCCCTGCATGCCAACGAGGTGCAGGTCGAATGCCGGCGCATGGGCGGTGGATTCGGCGGCAAGGAGTCGCAGTCGGCGCTGTTCGCCTGCGTGGCGGCGGTGGCGGCGAGCAAGCTGCGACGGCCGGTCAAGCTGCGGCCGGACCGCGACGACGATTTCCTCATCACCGGCCGGCGCCATTGCTTCTGGTACGAGTACGAAGTCGGCTACGACGACGAGGGCCGCGTCCTGGGTGCCGAGGTCACCATGGTCTCGCGCGCCGGCCATTCGGCGGACCTGTCCGGGCCGGTGATGACCCGCGCCCTGTGCCACTTCGACAACGCCTACTGGCTGCCGGATGTCGAGATGCACGGGTATTCGGGCAAGACCAATACGCAGAGCAACACGGCCTTCCGCGGCTTCGGCGGGCCGCAGGGCGCCATTGCCATCGAGAACATCCTGGACACGGTGGCGCGCAAGCTCGGCCGCGACCCGCTCGACGTGCGCCGCGCCAACTTCTACGGGAAGGGCGAGCGCAACGTCACGCCGTACCGCCAGCCGGTCACCGACAACGTCATCGACGAGCTGGTGACGCAGCTGGAGACCAGCAGCGACTACCGCCAGCGGCGCGAGGCCGTGTCGGCGTTCAATGCCGGCAGCCCGGTGCTCAAGCGCGGGCTGGCGCTGACGCCGATCAAGTTCGGCATTTCCTTCAACATGCCGCACTTCAACCAGGCCGGCGCGCTGGTGCATGTCTACACCGACGGCTCGATCCTGGTGAACCACGGCGGCACCGAGATGGGCCAGGGCCTGAACACCAAGGTGGCCCAGGTGGTGGCCCACGAGCTGGGCGTGCGCTTCGAGCGCGTGCGCGCCACCGCCACGGACACGGCCAAGGTGGCCAACACGTCCGCCACGGCGGCGTCGACCGGCGCCGACCTGAACGGCAAGGCCGCCCAGGACGCGGCCCGGCAGATCCGCGAGCGCCTGGCCGCCTGCGCGGCCGCCCGCCACGGCGGCAAGGCCGAGGAGGTGCGTTTCGCCAATGACCGCGTGCTGGTCAACGGCCGCGAGTTCGACTTCTCCACCCTGGTGGCCGAGGCCTACACCGACCGCGTGCAGCTGTGGTCCGACGGGTTCTACGCCACGCCCGGCCTGCATTGGGACCGGGACACCATGACCGGGCACCCGTTCTACTATTTCGCCTACGGCGCCGCCGTGAGCGAGGTGGTGGTGGACACGCTGACCGGCGAATGGAAGCTGCTGCGCGCGGACGTGCTGCACGACGCCGGCCGCTCGCTCAATCCGGCGGTGGACATCGGGCAGGTGGAGGGCGCCTTCATCCAGGGCATGGGCTGGCTCACCACGGAGGAGCTGGTCTGGCATCCCAAGACCGGCATGCTGTCCACCCACGCGCCCAGCACGTACAAGATCCCGACCGCCAACGACTGCCCGCCGGTGTTCAACGTGCGGCTGTTCGAGGGCGACAACTTCGAGGATTCGATCCATCGCAGCAAGGCGGTGGGCGAGCCGCCGCTGCTGCTGCCGTTCTCGGTGTTCTATGCCATCCGCGACGCCGTTTCGGCCGCGGGCGGCCACAGGGTCGACCCGCCGCTGCGCGCGCCGGCCACTTCCGAAGCCATTCTCGACGCGATCACCGCGGTGCGCGCCGGCTGAGCCCGGCACGCCGCTGGCTCCCCGCATCGCCGGACAGGGATGCGGGGCCGGTGGCGGCTGCGTGACATCCACATATTCCTATTCGAGTGCGCGCTGTATAACTGCCCGCCCATAGACATGCGATGCGGGCCGCCATGAGAGAACAAGCGCTTTTCGACAAGATCGACCTCCACCTCATCCGTGTGCTTCATACCGTGCTGACCGACCGCAGTGTCTCGCGCGCCGCCATCCGCCTGGGCATGTACCAGCCGGCCGTGTCGGCGGCGCTCAAGCGCCTGCGCGACCTGTCGGGCGACCCGCTGCTCGTGCGCTCGGGCACCGGCATGGTCCCGACGGATGCCGGCCTGCGGATGATCGAGCCGAGCGCGGCCATCCTGCGCGCCGCCGAGATGCTGTTCTCGGATGCGCGCGGTTTCGATCCGCAGTCGACCGACAGCACCTTCCGCATCGCCGCGAGCGACTACCTCGACCCGCAGTTCCTGCCGCAGCTGGTCGCGCAGATCAAGGCGCAGGCGCCGGCCGCGCGCATCGAGATCCATCCGCTGAGTTCCGACTCCGACTACCACGCGCACCTCGCGCTGGGGCAGGTGGACGTGGTGATCGGCAACTGGGCCAAGCCGCCGGGCGACCTGCACATGGCGCGCCTGCTGGACGACGAACTGGTGTCGCTGGTCAACCGCGACCATCCGGCCACCCGGCGCGGCTGGGACGTCGATACCTGGCTCGCGCTGGACCACATCGCCCCGACGCCGCTGCACCCGGGCGCGCGCGGCATCGTCGACCACATGCTCGACGGCATGGGGCTGCAACGCAACATCGCGGCGCGCTGCGCGCACTTCAGCCTGATCCCGGACATGGTGGCCTCGAGCCTGCTGGTGCTGACCACCGGCCGGCAGTTCTGCGAGCGCTTCACCGAGCGCCTGCCCCTGACGGTGCTCGAATGCCCGGTGGCCCTGCCACGGCTGGAGTACTACCAGCTGTGGCACGAGCGCACCCATTCGTCCAATGCCGCGCGCTGGCTGCGCGAGCGCATCAAGTCGGTCGCGGCGTCGCTGCGGCCGTCATCGCCCTGAGTCCTCATTCCAACAAGCGAGATACGGAGACAACTCAAATGGAACTGATCGAAAAGGTGTTCAAGCTCAAGGAGCACGGCACCAGCGTACGCACCGAGATCGTGGCGGGCCTGACCACCTTCCTGACGATGGCCTACATCATCTTCGTCAACCCCAGCATCCTGGGCGAGGCGGGCATGCCCAAGGGCTCGGTGTTCGTGGCCACCTGCCTGATCGCCGCGCTGGGCACGCTCATCATGGGGCTGTATGCCAACTACCCGATCGCGCTGGCGCCGGGCATGGGGCTGAACGCCTACTTCGCTTTCGTGGTGGTGGGGCAGATGGGCTACTCGTGGCAGACCGCGCTGGGCGCGGTGTTCATATCGGGCTGCCTGTTCCTGCTGGTGACGCTGACGGGCTTGCGCGAGCTCATCGTGCGCGGCATCCCGGCGTCGATACGCGTGGCGATCACGGTGGGCATCGGCATGTTCCTGGCGCTGATCGCGCTCAAGAGCGCCGGCATCGTCGCCGCATCGCCGGCCACCTACGTGACGCTGGGCGATCTGCACACCGCCCCCGTGGTGCTCTCCACGCTCGGCTTCCTGGTGATCGTCTCGCTCGACAGGCTGGGCGTGCGCGGGGCCATCCTGATCGGCATTCTGGTGGTGACGGTGCTGTCGTTCTTCTTCGGCGGCAACAAGTTCCAGGGCGTGTTCTCGGCGCCGCCGTCGATCGAGCCGACGCTGTTCAAGCTGGACATCTGGGGCGCGCTCAAGGGCGGCATCCTGAACGTGGTGCTGGTGTTCTTCCTGGTCGAGCTGTTCGATGCCACCGGCACGCTGATGGGCGTGGCCAAGCGCGCCGGCCTGCTCAAGGAAGGCAAGATGAATCGCCTGAACCGCGCGCTGCTGGCCGACAGCGGCGCCATCTTCGCCGGCTCCCTGCTGGGCACCTCCAGCACCACCGCGTACGTGGAAAGCGCCGCCGGCGTGCAGGCCGGCGGGCGCACCGGCCTGACAGCGCTGACGGTGAGCGTGATGTTCCTGGCCTGCCTGGTGATCGCGCCGCTGGCCGGTTCGGTGCCGGCCTATGCGACCGCGCCGGCTTTGTTCTACGTGGCCTGCCTGATGCTGCGCGAACTGACCGAACTGGACTGGGGCGAGGTGACCGAGGCGGTGCCGGCCGTGATCACTGCATTGGTGATGCCGTTCACCTACTCCATCGCCAACGGGCTGGCCTTCGGCTTCATCAGCTACGCCGCCATCAAGCTGTGCACCGGGCGGGCACGGGACGTGCATGTGATGGTCTGGATCATCGCGGCGATCTTCCTGTTCAAGTTCATCTATATCGGCGGGCACTGACCCGGCGCGGGGAGGGACCGCCGGACCGTCAATAATTGCGCCCCATGACAGCACCTCCCCGTTTACAACTCGCGCAGATCACCAAGCGCTATCCGGCAGTCGTCGCCAACAGCGACGTCTCGCTTTCCGTGATGCCCGGGCAGACCCATGCGGTGCTCGGCGAGAACGGCGCCGGCAAGTCGACCCTGATGAAGATCATCTACGGCTCGGTCAAGCCGGACGAGGGCACGGTGCATTTCGACGGCCAGCCGGTGCTGATCCGCAACCCGCAGGAGGCGCGGGCGCTGGGGATCAGCATGGTGTTCCAGCACTTCAGCCTGTTCGACACGCTGACCGTGGCCGAGAACGTCTGGCTCGGGCTGGACCGGCACCTGGCCCTGGCCGAGGTGACCCGGCGCATCGTGGCCAAGGCGGCCGAGTACGGCCTGGACATCGAGCCCACGCGGCCGGTGCATACCCTGTCAGTGGGCGAGATGCAGCGGGTCGAGATCATCCGCGCGCTGCTGACCGACCCGAAGCTGCTGATCCTGGACGAGCCGACCTCGGTGCTGACGCCGCAGGCGGTGGAGCGGCTGTTCGTCGTGCTCCGGACCCTGGCGGCCCAGGGCTGCTCCATCCTCTACATCAGCCACAAGCTGCACGAGATCCGCGAGCTGTGCACCGCCTGCACGGTGCTGCGGGGCGGCAAGGTGACCGGCGTGTGCGACCCGCGCCAGGAAAGCAACGAGTCGCTGTCGCGCCTGATGATCGGCGCCGAGCCTCCGCCGCTGACGCACCGGCAGGCGCATGCCGGCGCGGTGGCGCTGTCGGTCAACCGGCTCGCCCTGCCGCGCGAGGACCAGTTCGGCGTGGACCTGGACGGCGTCAGCCTGCAGGTGCGCGCCGGCGAGGTGGTGGGCGTGGCCGGCGTATCGGGCAACGGGCAGAAGGAACTGCTGTACGCGCTGTCCGGCGAGGACACGCGGGCGCAGCCCGGCATGGTCGAGGTGCTGGGCCGGCCGGCCGGGCGCCTGCGGCCGCGCCAGCGCCGTGCGCTCGGGCTGCACTTCGTGCCGGAGGAACGGCTGGGCCGCGGCGCGGTGCCGACGCTCGGCCTAGCGCACAACCTGCTGCTGACCCGCGGCGAATCGGTGGGACGGGGCGGCTGGCTGCGCCTGGGCGCGCTGGAGAAGCAGGCGGCGTCCATCATCGGACGCTTCCAGGTCAAGGCCGGCGGGCCGTCGGCGGCGGCGCGCTCGCTGTCGGGCGGCAACCTGCAGAAGTTCATCGTCGGGCGCGAGATCGACGCGCAGCCCAAGGTGTTCGTGGTCTCGCAGCCGACCTGGGGCGTGGACGTCGGCGCCGCGGCGCTGATTCGGGGCGAGATCCTGGCGCTGCGCGATGCCGGTTGCGCCGTGCTGGTGGTCAGCGAGGAACTGGACGAGCTGTTCGAGATCAGCGACCGGCTGTACGTGATCGCCAAGGGCCGCATGTCGCCGTCGATCGACCGGGCCGACGCCACCGTGGCGCAGATCGGCGAATGGATGAGCGGCCTGTGGGCCGGCGCCGGCGCAGGGGAGGTGGCCCATGCTCAAGCTTGAACCGCGGCCGCAGCTGTCGCGCTTCTGGAGCTATGCCTCCCCGCTGCTGGCGCTGCTGGTCACCGTGCTGATCGGCGTGCTGATGTTCGAGGCGCTGGGCAAGGACCCGGTGCGCGGGCTGCAGGTGTTCTTCTGGGAACCCGTCAAGAACGCCTATGCGCTGGGCGAGTTGATGGTCAAGGCAACGCCGCTGCTGATCATCGCGCTCGGGCTGTCGGTGTGCTTCCGCTCGAACGTGTGGAACATCGGGGCGGAGGGCCAGTTCGTGTTCGGCGCGATCTGCGCCGGCGGCGTGGCGCTGCTGGCCGACAAGGGCACGGGCGGATGGATCGTCGCGGTCATCCTGATGGCCGGCGTGCTCGGCGGCATGGTGTGGGCGGCCATCGTGGCGTTGCTGCGCGACCGCTTCAATGCCAACGAGATCCTGGTCAGCCTGATGCTGGTCTACGTGGCCACGCTGCTGCTGAGCTACATGGTCTACGGCCCGTGGAAGGACCCGCAGGGGTACAACTTCCCGCAGACCAAGACCTTCGAGGCCGTCACGCAGATCCCGCGCCTGTTCAAGGGTTCGCGCGTGTCGATCGGGCTGGTGCTCGCCCTGGTCGGCGCGGCGGCGCTGTGGGTGTTCCTGTTCCGCACGCGTGCCGGGTTCGCCCAGCAGGTCGGCGGCCTGGCGCCGGCGGCGGCGCGCTATGCGGGCTTCTCGGCGCGCCGCGCGATCTGGATTGCGCTGCTGACGTCCGGCGGCGCCGCCGGCCTGGCCGGCGCACTGGAGGTGGCCGGACCGATCGGCCAGCTCAACCCGTACGTGCCGGCCGGCTACGGCTTCGCCGCCATCATCGTGGCCTTCGTCGGACGGCTGCACCCGGTGGGCATGATCTTCTCGGCCATCCTGATGAGCATGTTCTACATCGGCGGCGAACTGGCGCAGTCGCGCCTGGGGCTGCCCAAGTCGCTGACCGGCGTGTTCCAGGGCCTGCTGCTGTTCTCGCTGCTGGCCTGCGACACGCTCATTGCGTACCGCATCCGGCGCAAGGCGCGGCCGCGCGCGCAGGCGGGCGGCACGGCGTCGCTGCAGGCCAGCACGCCGCTGACCGCCGGGCCGGCCCCGCTGACCCGCTCGCACGGCACGGAGAACTGAGCGCACCATGGAAACCTACGCACTGCTCCTGGGCTCCACCCTGTCCGCCGGCACCGTGCTGGCCATCGCCGCGCTGGGCCTGCTCATCAACGAGAAGGCCGGCATCGTCAACCTCGGGGCCGAGGGGATGATGCTGTGCGCCGCCATCGCCGGCTTCGCCACCGTGGTCCACACCCACAACACCTGGCTCGGCTTTGTCGCGGGCATGGCGGCCGGCGCGCTGCTGGCCGCGGTGTTCGGCGTGCTGGTGATCTGGCTCAACACCAACCAGTACGCCACCGGCCTGGCGCTGAGCCTCTTCGGCGTGGGCTTCTCGGCCTTCGTCGGCATCGGCTACGTCCAGGCACGGCTGCCCCAGGGCGGCGGCTGGTCGATCCCGGTGCTGGGCGACATTCCGTTCGCCGGGCCTGCGCTGTTCCGGCATCACCCGATGGTCTACCTGGCGGTGCTGCTGACGGCGGCGCTGGTCTGGTTTCTCTATCGCACGCGCGCCGGGCTGGTGCTGCGCTCGGTCGGCGAATCGCCGGAGTCGGCGCATGCGCTGGGCTATCCGGTGCGGCGCATCCGCTTCCTGGCGGTGATCGCGGGCGGCGCGCTGTGCGGGCTGGCCGGTGCCTACCTGTCGACCGTCTATACGCCCCTGTGGGTCGAAGGCATGGTGGCGGGCCGCGGCTGGATCGCGCTGGCCCTGACCACCTTCGCCACCTGGCGCCCCGTGCGCGTGCTGCTGGGCGCCTACCTGTTCGGCGGCGTGACCATGCTGGGCTTTCACCTGCAGAGCGTCGGGGTCAACGTGCCCAGCCAGTTCCTGAGCATGCTGCAATACGTGGCGCCGATCGTGGTGCTGGCCATCATCTCGCGCAATCCGGCGTTCATCCGGGTCAACATGCCCGCGTCGATCGGGAAACCGTTCTACCCCGGCTCATAATCTGCTTTGTACGTAATTGTTTCCATTGCAACCCGCCCTTCGAGGATCTCGACTCATGACTGAACTGAACAAGCGCTCCGTGCTCAAGCTCGCCGCTGCAGCCGCGGCCGCCGCCGCCCTGGTGGCCTGCGGCAAGAAGGAGGAGGCGCCCGCGCCGACGGCAGCCCCGGCGACCTCGGCGCCGCCGGCCGCCGCGCCGGCGCCCGCTGCCGCCGGTCCGCTGAACATCGCCTTCGCCTACGTCGGTCCGGTCGGCGACGGTGGCTGGTCGTTCGCGCATGACAACGGCCGCAAGGCGGTGGAGAAGCAGTTCGGCGACAAGGTCAAGACCACCTTCGTCGAGAGCGTGCCCGAAGGCGCCGACGCCGAGCGTGTGCTGCGCGACCTGGCGGGGCAGGGCAACAAGCTGATCTTCGGCACCACCTTCGGCTACATGGAGCCGATGCTCAAGGTGGCGGCGGACAACAAGGACGTGAAGTTCGAGCATGCCACCGGCTACAAGACGGCGGACAACATGCGCACGTACGACAGCCGCACCTACGAGGGCGCGTACATGGCCGGCATCATCGCCGGGGCCATGACCAAGTCGAACGTGCTGGGCGTGGTCGGCTCGGTGCCGATTCCCGAGGTGCTGCGCAACATCAACAGCTTCACGCTGGGCGCGCAGTCGGTCAACCCGAAGATCACCACGAAGGTGGTCTGGGTCAACGAGTGGTTCAGCCCGCCCAAGGAAACCGAGGCGGCCACCGCACTGATCAACGGCGGCGCCGACGTGCTGTTCCAGAACACCGACTCGCCGGCCGTGCTCAAGACTGCGCAGGAAAAGGGCAAGCGCGCCTTCGGCTGGGATTCGGACATGACCGCCTACGGCCCGAAGGCCCACCTGGGTTCGTCCATCATCAACTGGGGGCCGTACTACATCAAGACGGTGCAGGAGGTCCTGGACGGCAAGTGGACCACCGGCCAGAGCTGGTGGGGCGTCAAGGAAGGCGCGATCGACCTGGTGTCGATCGCCGACGACGTGCCGGCCGAGACCAAGGCCAAGGTCGACGAAGTCAAGAAGGGCCTGAAGGACGGCACGTTCGCCATCTGGAAGGGCCCGATCGTCGACCAGGACGGCAAGGAGCTGGTGGCTGCCGGCGCAGTCGCGGACGACAAGTTCCTCTCGGGCGTGAACTTCTACGTCAAGGGCGTGGAAGGCAAGGTGCCGGGCGGCGAGAAGAAGTAAGGACGACGGCGGTGATGCGCGCTTTTCGCGCACACACCGCGCAGGTCCTGCCTTCATGACCAGGGCTGCCCGCGGGCAGCCTTTTTCCATTCTGTGCCTACCGGGATCGCCCAGATGAACACACAACCCACGCTCCCCGCCATCGACGCCGGGCGTCTGCCCGAGCTGGTGCGCGCCCTCCCCAAGGCCGAGCTGCACATGCACATCGAAGGCTCGCTCGAGCCCGAGCTGATCTTCGCGCTGGCGCAGCGCAACAAGGTGCAGATTCCGTACGCCGACGTCGAGTCGCTGCGCCGCGCCTACGCCTTCACCGACCTGCAGAGCTTCCTGGACATCTATTACGCCGGGGCCAGCGTGCTGCTGACCGAGCAGGATTTCTACGACATGGCGTGGGCCTACCTCGAGCGCGCCAAGGCCGACAACGTCGTGCACACCGAGATGTTCTTCGACCCGCAGACGCACACCGCGCGCGGCGTGCCCATGCGCACGGTGATCGACGGCCTGCACCGTGCGTGCACGGATGCCGGCGCGCAGCTTGGCGTGAGCGCGGTGCTGATCCTGTGCTTCCTGCGCCACCTGAGCGAGGAAGACGCATTTGCCACGCTCGAGCAAGCGTTGCCGCACCGGGACAAGTTCATCGGCGTCGGACTCGATTCGAGCGAGGTCGGCCACCCGCCGGAGAAGTTCGCGCGCGTCTTCGCCCGTTGCCGCGAGCTTGGCCTGCACCTCGTGGCGCACGCCGGCGAGGAAGGTCCGCCGGCTTACGTCTGGAGCGCGCTCGACGTGCTCAAGGTCGAGCGCATCGACCACGGCGTGCAAAGCAGCAAGGACCCGGCGCTGATGAAGCGCCTGGCCGAGCAGCGCGTTCCGCTGACCGTGTGCCCGCTGTCGAACCTCAAGCTTTGCGTGTTCCCCGACCTGGCGGCGCACAACATCAGGTCGCTGCTCGATGCCGGGCTGGTCGCCACCATCAATTCGGACGATCCGGCGTACTTCGGCGGCTACATGAACGAGAACTGGGTGCAGACCTTCGCGGCCACCAGCCTGACGGCGGCGCATGCGTGGCAACTGGCGGCCAACAGCTTCGAAGCCAGCTTCATCGACGCGCCCGCGCGGCGCGCCTACATGGAACAGCTGCAAGCCACCTTCGAGCGCTTCGCCGCCGCGGCCTGAGCGCGGCCGCGGCAGGCCTGGCGTTGCCCGGAAATCCGGCAAGGCTTTTAAGCCTCATTTCATGAAGGCCTCATTCTTGCCTGCCTAGAATGGATTCCCGATCGGCGCCATGCGCATCTCGGGCCCTTCGTCTCTGTAGGAAGAAAGGCCTCATGCTCGTTCTCGACCCTTCCTCCCAAGTGGATGCCGTGCGTCAGGCGCTGGCCTCGACCGGTCCTCGCGCCGCGCTGGCGCTGCTCAACGACCGCACCAATTACCGTTTCACCGCGCTGTACCGGCGCAACGGCGAACTGATGCACGCCGTGCATGCCTACGACCGCACGAGCGAGTACCGCACCTGGCTGCTGGCGGTGCCGCTGGAACGCAGCTTCTGCCGCTTCGCGATGGCGCAGGGCGAATTCACCACATCGCATGCCTCGGCCGACGGGCGCCTGGCGCAGCGGCCGTACAGCGGCATGGTCGAGTCGTATTTCGGACGGGTGGTGCGACGCCCCGACGGAACGCCCTGGGGCACGTTCATCCATTTCGACCTGGAGCCGCGCGGCATCGACCAGGACGAGATGAGCTTCCTGCGCGACGTGATCCCGATGTTCTCCGACTACCTGGACTGACCCGCGTCGGGCGCGCGGCCCAGGCCGACCAGCATGTCACGCAGCCACAGCACGGCCTGGTCGCCGTTGGAGCGGGTGTCCCAGCACACGTAGAGGCGGTAGCTGGGCAATTCGAATGGCATCGGCATGCAGTCGAGCACGTCGGCGTAGCGCGCCGCCACGCGCTGGGGGAACACCGCAATCGCGTCGGTCTCCGCCAGCAGGTCGGTCATCTGGCTGAACGTGGTGACGGCCGCCTGCACCTGGCGTGACAGGCCGCGGCGGGCCAGCGCCTGGTCGATGGTGTCGTCCAACGTCGAGCGGCTCTGCCCCAGGACCACGTGCGGCATGGCGCAGAAGTTGTCGATGTCCATGGCGGCGCCGGGGCGCGGCAGACGGGGATGGTGGCGCCGCGCTACCGCCACGTAGGCGTCCTCGTAGAGCAGTTCCGACTCGATGCCGGCGGCCGGCACCATGCGCGGCAGCAGGCCCAGGTCGATGTCGCCCTTGCGCAGCCGCTCGGGCAGTTGGCCGTAGTCGGGGAGCTCCCAGGCCACGCGCATGCGCGAGCCGCACGCCGAGAGTTGCCGGCACAGCAGCGGCAGCATGGCGCGACTGCTGTGGTCGCTGCCGGCGACGCGCAGGATGCGGTCCGAATGGGCGGGGTTGAAGTCATGGTCCACGTTCAGTAACTGCTGCATGTCCTGCAGAACGGCGTCCACGCGCGGGGCCAGCGCGAGGGCGCGCGGCGTGGGGACGACGCCGTGCGCGGTGCGTGTGAACAGCGGATCGCCGAAGGTCTCGCGCAGGCGCTTGAGCGAGGCGCTCACCGCCGGCTGGCTGAGGAACAGTCGCGAGGCCGCCCGGGACACGCTGCGCTCGCGCAGCAGGGCGTCGAAGGTCCGCAGCATCGCGAGGTCGACGCTGCGGATATCAGGGCGGTCCATATCAGTTATCCAAACGTTCGAATTGATCCGGGGGGAACGGGCTCCTATCGTAGGGGCCCCACAAGATGAAGGAGACAAGCATGTCCGAACACCCTCGGTCCGGTGGTTCCGGCGGTGCGCGCCGGCGCACCGTTGGGGCCTGCGTGGCCGCACTGGTGCTGGCCGTCGCCGCGCCGATCGCCTCGGCCCAGGCGCAGGCGCCGTTCCCCAGCAAGGTGATCCGCATCGTGCCGTTCGGAACGGCCGGCGGTCCGATCGACGTGATCGCCCGAACCTACGCCGAGAAGCTGCAGCAGCGCTGGGGCCAGAGCGTGATCGTCGAGGCCCGGCCCGGCGCGAGCGGCATCCTGGCGGCGGACGCGGTGGCCAAGGCGGCGCCGGATGGCCACACGGTGCTGTTCACGCTGCCGCTGACGCACATCAACAACGCGATCCTGCAGCCGAAACTGCCGTACGACCCGGTCAAGGACTTCGAGCCCATCTCGCAGCTGGCCACCGGCGGCCCGATGCTGGTGGCGCGCGCGGATGCGCCGTACGCCAACCTGAAGGAATTCGTTGCCTACGCGAAGAAGCACCCGGGCCTGACCTACGGCACGTGGGGCAACGGTTCGCAGGCGCACCTGATGGGCGAATTGCTCAAGCGGCAAAGCGGCATCGAGCTGACCCACGTGGCCTACAAGGCCGAGTCGGCGGCGCATAACGACATGATCGGCGGCGTGCTGGATTTCGCCTGGGCCAACCCCGCCACTGCGCGCGTGCAGTCGCAGGCCGGCCGCATGAAGGTGCTGGGAATCGCCGGCAGCCGGCGCGTGTCTGCCCTGCCGCAGGTGCCGACGTTCGGCGAGCAGGGCTTCCCCGGATTCGACCTGGACAGCTGGATCGGCGTGTACGCCCCGGCCGGCACGCCGCCCGCCGTGATCGCGCAGTGGACGCAGGCGCTGATCGACATCACGCGCATGCCCGACGTGCGCGACAGGCTCACCGCATCCGGGTTCGAGCCGCTGGGCAACACGCCGGCCGAGTTCAAGGCCAGCTACAAGGCCGACTTTCCGCGCGTGGCCGAACTGATCAAGGCCGCGGGCGTCACCACCGAATGAATGTGCAAGGAGCCTCGATGAACCCCGGTACCGCCGAGAAGGTGATTCCCATTGCCGTCGACACCGGCACTGCCTACGGCCGCAAGCCCGGCACCCACAACCCTGCGCTGACCGAGGTGGGCCCCGGCACGCCGATGGGCGAGCTGCTGCGCCGCTACTGGCATCCGATCGGCCTGGAGGCAGACGCCAGCGATACGCCGCGCAAGGTGCGCGTGCTGGGAGAGGACCTGATCCTGTTCCGCGACAAGGGCGGGCGCCCCGGCCTCGTGCATCCGAACTGTGCGCACCGCGGCGCGTCGCTGTACTACGGCCGGGTGGAGGAGCGGGGCATCCGCTGCTGCTACCACGGCTGGCTGTTCGACGTGGAAGGCCATTGCGTGGAGCAGCCTTGCGAGCCGGAGATGGGCCGCGCGCGCGGGCGCATCCGCCAGCCGTGGTACCCGGTGCAGGAGCTGTACGGCCTGGTGTGGGCCTACATGGGGCCGCCGGAAAAGAAGCCGGTACTGCCGCGCTACGAGGCGCTTGAGCGCCTGGACGAGGGCGAACTGCTCGAGACCAACGACGCCAGCATCGGTGGTGGCGGGCCGCAGGTCATTCCCTGCAACTGGCTGCAGCACTACGAGAACCTGGTCGACCCGTTCCATGTCGTGGTGCTGCACTCGAGCTTCAGCGGCACCCAGTTCGTCGAGGCGATGGCGCAGATGCCGGAGGTGACCTGGGACACGGTCGAGCTCGGTGTGCGCACCACCTCGGTGCGGCGCCTGCCGGACGGCAAGGTGTTCCGCCGCATCAGCCAGGCCGGCGTTCCCACGCTGCGGGTGATCCCGAGCCCGCGCGTGGGCCGCTACGGCCGGGTCGAGTCGCTCGGCTGGGTGCTTCCGATCGACGACTTCAGCTTCCGCATCTTCGTGGTCGGCCGCGTCAGCCAGCAAGGCGAACTCACGCGCATGCGCTCGCGCATGAACGGCAAGCTGTGGGAGGAATTGACCGAGCAGGAGCACCAGCGGATGCCGGGCGACTACGAGGCCATGGTCAGCCAGGGCGCGATCGCTCGGCATTCCGAGGAGCACCTGGCCACGTCGGACCGCGGCATCGCAATGCTGCGCCGATTCCTCAAGGAGCAGCTCGAGCGCCTGAGGGCCGGCGAGGATCCGGCCGGCGTGAGCTTCGATCCGGATGCCCCGCCGGTCGTGTTCGACGCGGGCAACTACCTCGAGGATGAGTGAGCCGCCGCCCGGCGGGCCGGTTAGAATCGGTCGCGGCGCTGCCCCCTGGCAGCGCCGTTTTTATTTGTCCGCCCGCAAGGGCCATGTCGAGGAACACCATGTACAAAAACCTCATGGACCGCGCCTGTCTGGCGGCGGTCCACCCGCCGTCCCGCCCGGCGCTCCGTCTTCTCTGCGTGCTGCCCGTCCTGGCCATCTGGCTGCTGGCGCTGCTGACCCCAGGCCAGGCCCGGGCCGCGCCGCCGCTGAAGATCGGCTTCGTCTACGTCACGCCGGTCACCGACGCCGGCTGGGTGCATCAGCACGAGCTCGGCCGCCAGGCGGTGCAGGCCGCGCTCGGCGACAAGGTCGAGACGCATTTCGTCGAGAACGTGGCCGAAGGCCCGGATGCCGAGCGCGTGATCCGCGACATGGCCCGCCAGGGCTACGGCCTGATCTTCACGCCAAGCTTCGGCTACATGGAGCCGACGCTGAAAGTGGCGCGCGACTTTCCCGACGTGAAGTTCGAATCCGTCACCGGCTACAAGACCGCACCCAACGTGGCGGTGGCCAACGCCCGCTACTACGAGGGCCGCTACCTGGCCGGCGTGGCGGCCGGACGCATGACGAAGACGCACCAGGCCGGCTACGTGGCCGGCTTTCCCATTCCCGAGGTGCTGCAGGGAATCAACGCCTTCGCGCTGGGCATGCGCTCTGTCGATCCGCAGGCGCAGGTGCGTGTGGTGTGGCTCGACGAATGGTTCAATCCGCCGCGCGAGCGCGACGCGGCGATGAGCCTGATGGACCAGGGCGTGGACGTCCTGGCCTTCCATACCGGCTCGAGCGCCGTCATGGCAGCGGCGCAGGCACGCGGCAAGCTGGCCGTGGCCTATCACTCCGACATGCGTCAGGTGGCGCCGGACGCGCAGGTGCTGGCGGTGCAGCACCTTTGGGGCGACTACTACACCCGGCGCGCCCGCGCCGTACTGGACGGCACCTGGAAGAGCGAAAGCGTCTGGGGCGGCGTCAATGACGGCATGATCCGCGTCGGCGAGTTCGGCACGAAGGTTCCGGCGGCGGTGCGCGACGAGGTGCTGGCGCGCCAGCATGACATGGCGCAGGGACGCCTGCACCCGTTTCGCGCGGTTGCGGGCGACATCCGCGACAACGCGGGCAAGGTCCGCATTGCCCGCGGCCAGGCACTCGACGACGGGCAGATCCTGACCATGGACTGGCTGGTCGAAGGCGTGCAGGGCCGCGTGCGCTGACGCCCCCGCGCCGACGGCCGCCGGTCAGCGCCTGCTGACGGTTTCCAGCATGTCGTCTTCGCGCGACCTGCCGGGCAGGTGCTGCGCGATCGCCGCGCGGTACAGGTCCAGGTAGGTGAGCGCCATGTGCGCGGCCGAATAGTGCGTGGCGTTCTCCAGGCCCAGCTGGCGCATCTGCGCGAAGCGCGGCGCGGCGTCGACGATGGCCCGCGCGATGGCGTCCGGGTCCTGCGGCGGCACGTACACCGCCGCGTCCGCGCCGATGTCGTTCATGGGTGCGAGGTCGGAGGTGAACACCGGGCAGCCGCAGGCCTGCGCCTCGATGATGGGCCAGCCGAAACCCTCCTGCAGCGAAGGAAAGAGCAGGGCGGTGGCACCGCAGTACAGCGCACGCAGCCGTTCGTGCGACACGTCGCGCAGCACGTGCACCCGGCGCGCCAGGTCTGGCTGGCTGGCCACCAGCGCGATCATTTCCTGCGTCAGTGCCGAGCCGACGAAGACCAGCGAGCGGACCGGGGCGGCGGCGCCTGCCTGCTGCAGCGCGACAAACGCGCGCAGCACCGCCATGCGATTCTTGCGCGGGTGTTCGTGTCCCACGTGCAGCAGGTAGGCATCGTCGGGCGAGACGCCGAAGCCGGCCAGTTGCTCGCGCACCTGCACGTCCGGCAAGGGGCCGAATTCGTTGTTCAGCCCGTGCGGCACCAGCGTGAGGCGCTCGGCCGGGGCCAGGCCGAGCGTCAGCACGTCGCTGCGCGTGGCTTCGGAGATGCAGGCGATGCGGTCCGCATGGGCGAAGCCGTTGCCGATGAGGCGCTGGAACACCCGCCCGCTCCAGCCGGTGTGCCAGTCGGTCACCAGGCCGCGCGCCGCCCGGATGGCAATCACGTCGTGGCAGGTGAGCACCGCCGCATGGCCGTGCAGGCGCGGCAGGTACATGGCGTTGGAGTGGTCGCAGACATGCACCACGTCGGCCCAGCGCGCGTCGGCCCCCAGCGTGGGCGGGAACAGCACGAACTTGTCGAGGTAGCCGGCCCATTTGCGCAGGCGCCCGGGCATCGGCAGGCCGACCAGGGCAGGCTGCGGCGCGCGCACCCGCACCTCGCAGCCCAGGCGCGGCAGCTCGCGCTCGAGCATCGCGGTAAAGGCGACCATGCTCTTCTGGTCGTCGGGTGCGTAGTTGCCGATCAGCAGGACCTTCATCCGTGGCCATTATCCGGTCGCGCCGGCGCACCGGTGCTGCATATGGGCGCTATACGGGCATGCGCATTGCAAAGCGTGGCGATTGAACTACGCTCGGCCGCCATGACGATGAAAGCCTACCGCGCGGCCCTGCTGCGATTCGACGACGCCACCGGGCAACCGCTGTACGAGCAGGACGGGTTGCTGGTGATCGGCCCGGACGCGTCGGGCCGCCAGCGGGTGCAGGACGCCGGCGCCTACGGCGCGCTGGCCGAGCGCCACCGGGAAGTGCCGGTGGAGCATCTGCCCGGGCGCATTCTGGCGCCGGGATTCGTCGACATGCACGTGCACTATCCGCAGGTCGACGTCATCGGCGCCCCGGCCGACGGACTCCTGCCCTGGCTGGAGAACTACACCTTCCCCGCGGAAAGCCGCTTCGCGGACCCGGCGCATGCCGCCGGCGTGGCCAGCTTCTTCCTTGACGAGCTGCTGCGAAATGGCGTCACCAGCGCGCTGACCTTCGCCACCTCGCACCCGGCGTCGGTCGATGCGTTCTTCGGCGAGGCGCGGCGGCGGGGGCTGCGCATGATCACCGGAAAGGTGCTGCAGGACCGCCATTCGCCCGACGGCGTGCGCGACGACACCGAGCAGAGCCTGCTCGACACGGAAGCCCTGATCCGGCGCTGGCACGGGGTGGACCGGCTGGGCTACGCGATCACGCCGCGCTTTGCGCCGACCAGCACCGATCGTCAGCTCGGCGGCGCCGGTGAGCTCGCGCAGGCCTTCGGCGACACCTGGATCCATTCGCACGTGTCGGAAAACAAGGACGAGGTGAAGTGGGCGCGCGAGCTGTTCCCCCACGCGCGCTCCTACCTGGACGTCTACCGCGGCTTTCACCTCATGCGCGAGCGCGCGGTGTACGCCCACTGCATCCATTTCGACGACGACGACCGCGCCCTGATGCGGGAGACCGGCGCCGCCACCGCCGTCAGCCCGACCAGCAACCTGTTCCTGGGCAGCGGGTTCTTCGACTTCGAGGGCGCGCAGCGCATCGGCTACCACCACGGACTGGCCAGCGACGTCGGCGGCGGCACCAGCTTCAGCCCGTTCCACACCATGCTGGCGGCCTACTACGTGGGGCGCGAAGGGCAGACCAAACCAGGCCTGAGCCTGGCGCCGTCGCAACTGTGGTGGCGCCACACCGGCGCGGCGGCGCAGGCGCTGGGCCTCGGCGGCGTGATCGGCAACCTGCAGCCGGGCTGCGAAGCCGACTTTCTCGTGCTCGACCCGACGGCCACGCCGTTGCTGGCGCGCAAGACGGCGCAGGCGGCCAGCCTGGAGGAACTGTTGTTCGCCCTGATCGTGCTGGGCGACGACCGGGTGGTCCAGCGCACCGTGATCGGACAAGGCGCCGGCGGCTGAGCGCGTGCGGGCCGGCGCGGCGCACGTCGGCCACTAGAATGGCTGCCCATTCAAGGACGCGCAGATGAGCATAAAGAGCGACAAGTGGATCCGGCGCATGGCCGAGAAGAGCGGGATGATCGAGCCCTTCGAGCCCGGACAGGTGCGCGAGGTGGACGGCAACCGCATCATCAGCTATGGCACCTCGAGCTACGGCTACGACATCCGCTGCGCCCCTGAGTTCAAGGTGTTCACCAACATCCACAGCACGGTGGTCGATCCGAAGGCCTTCGACGAGAAGAGCTTCGTCGACATGCATGGCGACCACTGCATCATTCCGCCCAACAGTTTCGCGCTGGCGCGCACGGTGGAGTACTTCCGCATCCCGCGCAACGTGCTGACCATCTGCCTGGGCAAGAGCACCTATGCGCGCTGCGGCATCATCGTCAACGTGACGCCTTTCGAGCCGGAATGGGAAGGCTACGTGACGCTGGAGTTTTCCAACACCACGCCGCTGCCGGCCAAGATCTACGCCGGCGAGGGCTGCGCGCAGGTGCTGTTCTTCGAGAGCGACGAAGTCTGCGAGACCAGCTACAAGGATCGTGGCGGCAAGTACCAGGGCCAGCGCGGCGTGACGCTGCCCAAGGCCTGACGCGCGGCGCTTCGCACGGCATCGCCGCTGACAACGCCGCCGGCGGAGGCGGCAGTACCATCGGGCGGCGCGCCGCCGGGGCGCATGGGGGATTCGACCATGAGATGGGAAGGCAACGAAGGATCGGACAACGTCGAGGATCGGCGCGGCCAGGGCGGCGGCGGCTTTCCTTTGGGCGGGCGCAGCATCGGCGTGGGCACCGTGGTCGTGGCCCTGCTGGCCGGCTGGATCTTCGGCATCAATCCGCTCACGGTGCTGGGATTGCTCAGCGGCGGCGGAGGGCCCGCGCCCCAGGTGCAGCAGGGTCCGGCACCGGCGCCGCCGGCGCAGGACCACGAGGCGCAGTTCGCCTCGGTCGTGCTGCGCAACACCGAGGAGGTGTGGGGCGGCGTGTTTCGCCAGGCCGGCGCCGCCTACCAGGCGCCCAAGCTGGTGCTTTTCCGCGGCGCCATCCAGACCGCCTGCGGCGCCGGCCAGTCTGCCATGGGCCCCTTCTATTGCCCCGGCGACCAGAAGATCTACATCGACCTGGGCTTCTTCGATACCCTCAGCCGCCAGCTGGGCGCACCGGGCGAGTTCGCCCGCGCCTACGTGATCGCGCACGAGGTGGGGCACCATGTGCAGGACGAGCTGGGCATCACCGGCAAGGTCGACCAGGCGCGCAGCCGCATGAGCCCGACCCAGGCCAACGCGCTGAGCGTGCGGGTGGAGTTGCAGGCCGACTGCTTTGCCGGCATCTGGGCGCACCATTCGCAGCAGTCGAAGCAGTGGCTTGACCCGGGCGATATCGAGTCGGCCATGAACGCGGCGCAGAAGATCGGCGACGACGCCCTCCAGCGCTCGGCCGGTCGCGCGGTGGTGCCGGACAGCTTCACGCACGGCACCAGCGCGCAGCGCCAGCGCTGGTTCGGCAACGGCTACCGCAGCGGCCAGGTGCAGGACTGCGACACCTTCGCCGCGAAGACGCTGTAGGCGCGCGCACCGGCGGCTTTGCAGCCTGGTCAGCCCCCTGGGGAAAGGGGTTGGCGGCCCCTTGTCCTTGGGGCAGGGACGGGCTGTCACGAACGGTTTTTGCGGGGATGCGACAATAGCGGGCTTCATGACCGCATCCTTTTCCAATCTTTCCCTGGCCGAACCATTGGCGCGTGCCGTCGCCGAGATGGGCTACGAAACCATGACGCCGATCCAGGAGCAGGCCATTCCGGTCGTGCTCACGGGCCAGGACGTGATGGGCGCTGCACAAACCGGCACCGGCAAGACGGCCGCCTTCTCGCTGCCGTTGCTGCAGCGCATGCTGCGCCACGAGAACGCATCCACGTCGCCGGCGCGCCACCCGGTGCGCGCGCTGGTGCTGCTGCCCACGCGCGAGCTGGCAGTGCAGGTGGCCCAGCAGGTCGAGCTCTATGCCAAGTACACCCAGTTGCGCAGCACGGTGGTGTTCGGCGGCATGGACATGAAGCCGCAGACGGCCGCGCTCAAGAAGGGCGTCGAGGTGCTGGTGGCCACGCCCGGACGCTTGCTGGACCATATCGAGGCCAAGAACGCGGTGCTCAACCAGGTCGAGTACGTGGTGCTCGACGAGGCCGACCGCATGCTGGACATCGGCTTCCTGCCGGACCTGCAGCGCATCCTGAGCTACCTGCCCAAGCAGCGCACCACGCTGCTGTTCTCGGCGACCTTCTCGCCCGAGATCAAGCGGCTGGCCGGCAGCTATCTGCAGAACCCGGTCACCATCGAGGTCGCCCGCCCCAACGAGACGGCCTCCACCGTCGAGCAGCGCTTCTACAGCGTCTCCGAAGACGACAAGCGCCGGGCGCTCAAGCAGCTGGTGCGCACGCGTGGCATCACCCAGGCCTTCGTGTTCGTCAACAGCAAGCTCGGCTGCGCCAGGCTGGCGCGCTCGCTCGAGCGCGAAGGTCTGCGTGCCACCGCGCTGCACGGCGACAAGAGCCAGGAAGAGCGCCTGAAGGCGCTCAACGCATTCAAGGCAGGCGAGGTCGATCTGCTCGTGTGCACCGACGTCGCCGCCCGTGGCCTGGACATCAAGGACGTGCCGGCCGTCTTCAACTTCGATGTGCCGTTCAACGCCGAGGACTATGTGCACCGCATCGGCCGCACCGGCCGTGCCGGCGCCTCGGGCCTGGCGATGAGTTTCGCCGGTGGTGGCAACGATGCCCGGCTGGTGGCGGACATCGAGAAGCTCATCAAGACGAAGATCGAGCTCGAGCCGATCGAGTTCGACGAGGACCGCCCGCGCGGCCGCATCAACGACGGCCGCCGCCACTGGCGCGACGAGGGCGAGGCCGGCGACGCACGCGACGTGCTGGACCATCCGCGCGAACGGGCCGACGCCCGCAGTGCCCGGGGCCATCGCCCGCACCGCCCGGCCGCCGCGCCGCGCGATCCGTTCTTCGACAAGCCGTACGAGGCCGGCGAAGGCGAGAACCCGCCCGCTTGGGAGGCCGCCGCGCGTACCAGCGCACCGCCGCAGCGCGGCGTCTCGGCCAACATCCGCGCCAAGCGCAAGGTCGCAGCGCTGTTCAAGGCGGCGCCGCCGGCAGCCTGAGCGCGCGTCGGCGGGTTCCGCACGCAAGTGGGGGAGTCCCGCGCCTTCAGCCCGGTTTCTGCGCCTGCTCGCATTTGACCTGGATCAGCTCGCGCTCGGCCAGGGTGTCGCCGATGCGCACGGCGCTGAGGCACCCGCCCCAGACGCAGCCGGTATCCAGCGACAGGATGTCCGGCCGCGACAACCAGCCCAGGGTCGACCAGTGCCCGAAAGCCACGGTGGCGCCGGCGGTGCGCCTCGCCGGGACGTCGAACCAGGGCAGGAGGCCCGCTGGCGGATCGGCAGCGCCGTCCTTGGCGTCGAAGTCGAGCCGGCCGTCGGCGGTGCAAAACCGCATGCGGGTCAGGGCGTTGACGATGAAGCGCAGCCGTGCCGGCCCGGTGAGCGCGTCGTGCCACAGCGCCGGCTCGTTGCCATACATCTCCTGCAGGAAATCGGCATAGCGCGGCCCGCGCAGCACGCCTTCCAGTTCCCCGGCGTGGGACATCGTGTCCTGGACGGTCCACTGCGGTGGCACGCCGGCATGGACCATCAGCAGGTCGGCGCCGCCGATGCGGCGATGCAAGGCCATCGACTGGTGGCGCAGCCAGTCGAGCACGGCGTCGCGCTCGGGCATGGCCAGCACCTGGGCCAGCGTGTCGCGCCGCCCGGCGCTGCGGGCGCCGGTCGCCACGCCGAGCAGGTGCAGGTCGTGGTTGCCCAGCAGGCATTGCACGCTCGCGCCCATGCCCTGCAGGCGGCGCAGCACGGCAGCCGATTCCGGACCGCGGTTGACCAGGTCGCCGAGCACCACCAGCGTGTCTCGGCTTGGCGAGAAATCGATGCGGTCCAGAAGCCGGCCAACGGGCGTGTCGCAGCCCTGTATGTCGCCCATCAAGAAAAGTGCCATTGCTTCCTTAGGCCGGCGAGTAGTGCCAGGGCGCCGGGGTGGCCGGTTTTCTCGATCGCTGCTGCGGCGACATGGGGGGCAGGGTCAATCCCGGCGATTTTGGCCATGCGTTCCTGTAGCTCTTGGCCAGGGGTGCGGTGGCCGTGCCTCCAGTTGCTGACGTGCTGCGCTCGCACGCCGAGCATGTCTGCAAGTTTGGCATCGCTCCCGGCTATGTCGCGGGCTTTGTCGATTAGCAAATTCAATCGCTTAAGGTCTTGCATATAACCTCACGGTTGGTTACCTTTCGGCCATAACCAAAAGGTTGGTTAGTAACCAAAGACGAGGTAATTATGCGCGACGCAACCGATACCCGCACCTTGCCCCTCCCGGGCGTGGTTCTGAACACCGTCGACACGGGGCGGCTTGGCGATCTGTTCATTCCGGCCTTTCATCTCGAAACGGCGGCGGTCGATGAGTTGGAGCGTGCGTACAAGCGTGCCTATGGGGTGTGGGCCGATGGCGGCGATGGGCCGGCTGCGGCGCGTCGGCGTGCGCGTTTCGATGCGCTTAACCGTGCGCATACGGTCGTGGCGGCAGAGCGTGATCGCACTGTCCAGGTGATTCGCGATCGCGGCGGTCTCCTTCACTGCTTCTGAACCCGCCAGCGGGTTGCCTCGCGGGTCGGGGCATCACGCTGGCACGTTCGCCAGTGGCTCAAACTGGAGCAAACAGACATGGCTCATGGAAGCATCCTGCAAATCCTCGTGATCGAAGAGGAAGAGGGCAAAAAGGTCAATCCCGCAACGGGCAAGCCGAACAAGTGGAAGGTCGCACGGGGGTGCGTCTTGGACGATGCCGGCGAGGTCGTCACGGTGGGGCGCTTTCGCGTGCCTCGCGCGATGGAAGAAACGATCGCCAAGGGCACTTTCCGGTGCGCGTTCGCTCTCGGTGTCCCGGACTGGGGCGACGACAAGGGCGATATCGCGGCGGTGATCACTGCGTTGAGCCCCGTGCGTGCGGCGGCTCCGCAACCGGCCGGCAAGGGCGCGTGATGAGCCCCGTTGACTTCTGGATGGGCTACCTGCTGTGTGCGCTGGTGCTCGGTGCATGCCAGTGGGTCAACGAGGCCACGGAACGCGGGTTGCGCATGCGTGCAGCACGTCGTCGGGTGAGTCGTCTGGTGTGCGAGTGATTTCAGCGGATAGGCCTGCATCGTCGTGAGACGCCCAGGCCCTTCCGGTGCAATCCCGAATGGTTCGGGACCACCTGCTCCAACAGGAGGTTTTCCATGGGCAAGAAACTCGCTCTGCGTCTCGCAGCAATCCCCGCGTTCGTCGTCGCCAGCGCTGGCAGCGCCATGGCTGCCGTGCCGGCCGAGATCACGACCGCCATCGCGGACATGAAGGAAGACGGCGTGACGGTGGCCACGGCCTTCGTCGTGGCGGCCATCGCGGTCGGTGCCATCAAGTTCCTGCGCTCGGCCAAGTAATGGCCTTCCAAGTCGGTTCCGCCTGCTACAGCGACGCTCAGGGCGCTGCAGCTGCGATTGCCTCGGCGCAGGTCGGCACGGTGGTCGCACACGGCGGGGCCGCGTACGTGGTCGATGCCTCCGCCGTTTCGGGGACCTCGATCACGTACACCCTGACACCTGTTTCTGGGGGCACTGCGATCACGCTCGCAGCGCCCGTGAGTGTCCAGCCTTGCGGCCTGCTCGACTGGCAGGACGGCATGGTGCTCGGATGGGGTGTAGCCGGCGTCTGGCTGGCTGTTGCGGCCGTGATGGTCATACGCCGTGGGGTGCACGAGTGACGCCTGAATTCGTCGTGATGTTCGTTCTGCCTGTGGGGGTCGCGTGGATCGTCGTGCACTTCTTGTGATGCGCTTCGCGCTGTCGATCGCGGCGTTGGTGGCATGCCACGCGCGTGCCGGCTACGCGCAGCTCGCGCCGCCCGCGGGGTGGTCTGCTGGTGGTGGTGCGGGTGGCAGCCTCGCGGGCGCTGCTGCGAACGATGCTGTCCTCGGTTCCCGTGCTGCTGCGGTCATCAACGTGGGCGGCAAGGCGGTGCAGGTTCCTGCCGCGATGCGGCTGGCGGCGAACGCGGGCAGATTCGCCGCGCGTGGGCTGATGCTGTCGCCGCTGACCATTGGAGCTATCGGTGTTGCGTGGCTGGCGTCCAAGTGTCTGGCGTATCAGGATGGGCAGTGGATCAATACATGCGGTGGCTCGACGCCATACCCGCAATCGGATGGGTACGAGTACCGGGCGACGCCGATGGCGTCCTCTGAGTACGTGGTGACGCTTGAGGCGGCGTGTCGGCGGTGGGTGCAAGTGGTGAACGCTACGCCTGGGTGGTTCGCTCCTTCGGCATATCCGGTGACCTTTGTCTCAGTGAGTGGTACGGCGACCTGTACGGCGCGGAGGGCAGACGGGCAGAGCGCTGGGCCGAACATGACTAGGCGTGCCACTACTACGTGTCCTGTGGGGTGGTACATCACCCCGGCCGGGTGCGTTGCAACGGCGCCGCCTGTGCCTGTGACACCGCAGGAGGTCGAGGAGACCATGGCGCCTAAGACGGTGCCGCCTGGGCTGCCGCTGGAGATTCCCAACTACCCCCTGCCGATTGAGTTGCCCATCATCAACCCGACGCCCGGTGAGAGTCCTACGCCTCAGCCGCTCCGCATTCCACAGGGCAATCCAGTGCCGGTGCCGAATACGGATCCGCAGCAGTACAAGCAACCGTTCCTGCGGGTTACCCCGGCGCCGACGCCATCCAGTCCGTGGCAAGTGGACGTGCAGCCTGAGGATGTGGTGTCGAACTCGCCGAGTCCGGTGCTTGAGCCTGAGACACCTGCCGAGGGCACGCCATCGGGCACCACGGAGAAAGAGGACTTCTGTGCTGCGCATCCCAACGTGCTGTCATGCGCTGATCTCGACCAGCCGGAGGACCAGCAGCTGGAGACGAAGGACGTAGGCGGCAACGTGACGCCGGACGGTGGATGGGGCGCAACTAGTGCGGCGTGTCCCGCACCGCGTCACCTGACCGTGCAGGGCCGCGATATCCCGATTCCCTTCGATCTGTTCTGCCAGTACATGGCGGGCATTCGGCCGGTGGTGATCGCCATGGCGTGGCTCACCGCTGCTTTCATCCTGCTCGGCTTTAGGACGGACGACTGATGGGCTTCGGAACCTTTCTCATGGCCGTGGCCGGCCCGCTGGCTCGCAAGGTGCTGGTGTCGCTCGGCTTCGGGCTGGTGACTTACGCGGCGGTGAGTGCTGCGCTCGCGGCTGCGCTCGATGCGGCGAAGGCGGCATGGGCCGGGCTCGCGGGTGAGGCGCTGGCGTTGATCCAGATTGCCGGCATCAACACGGCCGCCTCGATCCTCGCGGGCGCGTTGGTGGCGCGTGTCGCGCTGCAGATGACCAAGCGTATCGGTCTGGTCAAGTAGGAGGCGCGCTGTGCTCACGTTGGTAACTGGTGGCCCTGGGACAGGCAAAACGGCGCTCGTCGTGGATCTGTTGATGAAGCTCGATCCCGGGCGGCCGATCTTCAATCACGGGCTGGAGGGCTTGAAACTTCCGGGTCGGTCCGTCACGGAGTTCGATGCGTCGGAGTGGCCTTCCGAGGTCCCGGACGGTGCCGTGGTTGTGATCGACGAAGCGCAAAGCCTGTGGCGGCCTCGCGGGACCGGCTCGAAGGTGCCGGAGCATGTTGCGCAGCTGGAGACGCACCGGCATCGAGGCTTGGACTTTTTCTGCACAACGCAGGCGCCGCGGCTCATCGACGCGAACGTGCGGTCTCTCGCCGGTCGCCACGTGCATATCCGCGATCAGGGCATTCTGGGTCGTAAGGCGTACGAGTGGCCCGAGTGCAACGAGGCGATGACCTGGCGCAGTTGCGTCAACAAGTGGAACTACAAGCTCCCGAAAAAGACCTTCGATCACTATGTCTCGGCGAGCATCCACACGAAGCCTGTGCGCAAGGTGCCGCCGGCGCTGCTGTGGGCCGCGTTCGCGGTTTTGGCGGCCTGTGTGCTGGTCTTCATGGTTTATCGCGTTGTGGCTCGTTCTGGTGGCTCTCACGAGGCTCCGGCGAAGCCTGGGCCGGCTGTATCGAGCGCGGTCGCGGCGGTGGCACCTGGTGCCGGGGTTTACGGCGCGATCGACGATCGTGTGGACTGGGTTCCGCGCGTGAGCTCGAAGCCGGAGTCGGCACCGGCCTACGACACGCTGCGCAAGGTGGTCGCTATGCCGGTGGTCGCCGGCTGCATGGAGTTCGGCGGCAAGGCAAGGTGCTTCACGCAGCAGGGCACGGATGCCGGGCTGTCTGAGCTGGAGGCGCGCGCCTGGATCGAGCGGCGGCCCTTCAATCCGTATGAGCAACCGGCGCTGCCTGGGCAAGGTGCTCAGGTCGCGCAGGTCGGGCAGCAGTTGCACCAGGTCGACCAGCGCGAAGCCCCGGGGCTCGTGATCTTGGATGGTCCCGGTTGGCGTGATCCGATTGGCGCGCGAGGTAGTACAGCTGTGGCTGCTGCGGGAGCGCGGCCGTGATGTACAGCTGTGGGTGTTTGTCGGCCTGGGGTATGGGGCATTGCCCCATGCTGAGCCTTGCGGCGGTGGCATACAGCTGTGGACGTTCCGCGCAGCGCAACCCTTGCCATACAGCTGTCGGTGCTCGTGCTTGCGGAACAAATGCGTCGTTGGTTTTGGCAGGCCGGGCGGCGTGTGGCCGGCAGCGCTCCCGCGCGGACGGCCGCGCGCAGCGCGGCCTAACTTGTTCAAAGGACACTTTGGAACACATGCCCCATAGCAGGGGTTGAAAAAGGCGAAGCCCGCGACTGCTGCAACAGCCCGGGCTTCTGATCCACCTGAAAGTTAACGAGGTAGGCGGATGTTTCGGATTATCGACGGTGCGTTGTATGAGGGCAAGGTGAGCTATGACGCATGGGACGTGCGGGTGTGGCGCGAGGGCGGGCATACAGAGGTTTCTGCCTCTCGGCCGGTGATCTGGGCTGAGGTGGCGTCAGCCGGGCCGGTGGTGGATCTGTTGGGCAATCTGGTCGAGCCGGAGCCGTTGACCGAAGCTGAACAGGCGGCGCTCGATGCGGAGCGCAAGGAAAAGAACCTGGAACGGGCGGCGCGTCGAGCGCGCACCAAGTGTCGGCGGCTCATCAAAGCCGCGTCTCTCGATGAGATGCTGACGCTGACGTACCGGGAGAATCAGACGGATCGTGCGCTTGCTCAGCGGCACTTCAAGGAATGGGTTCGCCGGATGCGCAGGGCTTTGCCGGAGTTCCGCTACGTGGCGGCGTTGGAGCCTCAAGCACGCGGTGCGTGGCATATCCACCTTGCCACGGATCGGCTGCCAAAGCACGTTTCATACAGGGGTGTTCGCATCGATGCGTGGAAGCTCGGCACGCGTGTGTGGCGGTCGATTGTGGGCGAGGGCAACGGCCTGTGTTTCGTGGGGGGCAAGGATCGATTCGGGCGGCCACGGCGTGATCGCATGAGCATTGCACAGCTGGCTGCCTACGTGTCGAAGTACATCACGAAGGGCTATGCCGATTGCGATGCGGAAGTCAATCGATACAGCTGTTCGTGCGGCCTCGATGCGGGTAAACCTGAATGTCTTCGTCTGCACTGCACGTCGATACGTGACATGGTGGAAACGATTGTTTTTGCAACGAGTCTTGAGCGTGTGGTGGCCATGAGCCTCACGCCGATGGGTGATAGGTTCTGGTTCTGCACAGAGCCGGGAATGAAGCGGGGCAAGCTGAACGATGTTGGTGGGATACGCAAGGGTTAGCACGAGTGAACAAGAGACGCGTGTACAGCTGGATGCATTGAGGGCGGCCGGCGTGCGCAAGGTGTTCAGCGAAAAGACATCCAGTGTTGGCGACAGGCCTGAGCTTAGGCGGGCCATACAGTGTCTCCAGCCTGGGGACGTGCTCGTGGTGTGGAAGCTGGATCGGTTGGCGCGCAGCCTGAAAGACCTTCTACAGCTGTTGGAGGGGCTGAGCCATCGGCGATGCTCGTTCCGGTCTCTGACTGAGCCGATTGACACAACATCGGCGCTCGGGGAGTTTGTTCTACAGATCCTCGGGGCCGTGGCGCAGTTTGAGCGCGCGCTCATTCGGGAGCGGGCGATAGCCGGGCAGGTGGCGGCGTATCGGCGAGGGGTGCGGTGGGGTGGTCAGCCTCGCGTGTTGAGCGATGGCGATGCCGCTGAGGTGGTTCGCTTGCGTGGAACGGGGTTGTTCACGGTGGCGATGCTGGCGGAGATTTTTGAGTGCTCAGAGTCTACGGTGTGGCGTACGTGGTGGCTGGCCACAAAGCCAGGGGCGGGGAAGCTGCGGACTAGGGGGCTCCCGGTCCTCGGCGCCTACCTCTGAGGCGTTTCACCAATGAAGTAAAGTGCCATGCTCGCGATTCTCTCTTTCCTCGATGGATATCCTTCTGCTGGCCTTGCTGACGACGTGCAACGCGTTGTTCGCTATGTCCGAAATGGCATTGTCGACCGCGCGCCGCGCACGCCTGGCGGCGCTGGCCGAAACCGGCGATTCCGGCGCCCGCACGGCGCTGCGGCTGATGGAAGATCCGACCCGCTTCCTGTCGACCGTCCAGATCGGCATCACATCGATCGGCATGCTCAGCGGGATCGTCGGCGAGGCGGCTTTCGCCGGCCCGCTGGCGGTGTGGATGCAGGCCCATGGCATGAGCCCGGGGGCGGCCAGCGTCCTGTCCACGGGACTGGTGGTGGTCTGCATCACCTTCTTTACGATCCTGGTCGGCGAACTGGTGCCCAAGCGCATCGGCCAGCTGTATCCCGAGGCCGTCTCGCGCTGGGTGTCGCGGCCGATGACCTGGCTGGCCAAGGTGGCGCGCCCGTTCGTGCTTCTGCTGTCGGGCTCGACGGCGGCCCTGCTCAAGCTGCTGCGTATCGACGCCAAGGCCGCGCGCACCGTCACCGAGGAGGAAATCTCCGCCAGCCTGGAAGAGGGCGTGGATGCCGGCCTGATCGAGCAGCACGAGCACCAGATGGTGCGCAACGTTTTCCACCTGGATGACCGCCGCCTGACGTCGCTGATGGTTCCGCGCGCCGACATCGAGTGGATGGATGGCGCCGCCACCGTGGCCGAATGCCTGGACAAGGTGGCGAGTTCGGCCGCGCTGGGGCTGGTGCACTCCTGGTATCCGGTCTGCCGGGGTTCGCTGGACGACGTGGTCGGTGTGATCAGTGTCGCCCGGCTGTTGCAGATCGGCCGCGAGCACGAGGGGCCGGTGTCGGCGGCCGCGCAGCCGGCCGCCTTCGTGCCCGAGACGCTCACCGGCATGGAACTGCTGGAGCAATACCGCACGCGAGCCGGCCGACTGGTCTTCGTGGTCGACGAGTACGGGGTCGTGCAGGGCCTGATGACGCCGCGCGACCTGCTCGAGGCCATCACCGGCGAATTGCAACCCGGCCTGCAGGAGGACGCCTGGGCGACGCCGGGCGACGACGGAGCCTGGGAGCTGGACGGCCTGATGCCGGTGTCGGAACTGCGGGCGCGCCTGGGCATTCGCACCCTGCCGGACGAGGAAAAGGGGCGCTACAACACCGTGGCCGGGTTGCTGCTGTCGGTGTCCGGCGAGTTGCCGAAGGTCGGCGAATGCATCGAGGCGGCCGGGTGGCGCTTCGAAGTGCTGGCGCTGGACGGTCGCCGCATCGATCGCGTGCGCGCGCGGCCGCTCGAAGGGGAGCACGCGGCCGAGGGCGGCTGAGACGCCGGCTTTTCAAGAGCGCGCCGCTGGTTCGTCTGGAAGGCACGGGCGCTTCGCACGGGGCGAAGCCGGATCTTCTGCCGAGGACACCAGCCGTGAGCCAGGATCAGCACATTGCCCTGATGGTCGACGAACCCATACCGGGGCACTTCTACTGGATGCTCCTGCGCCAGCAGGATGCCCAGCATCATCCGCAGGTGGTCGAATGCGCGCCGGGGCCGCTGCCGGGATATGCGGCGGCCATGCGGGCCGGCATCGACGCGCTGCAGCGCCGGGCAGACGCCCGCGCCACCGACGAGCGCGAGGCGGCGGCGGGGGCGTGTACCGTGGCGCCCGGCGCCGGCTGGCGCGAGCGCCCGCGCCATCACTGACCGTCGGCGGCTCGCGCGTGCATGCCGTCAGCGGGCATGCCGGTAGGGCGACGCGTGGAACCGCCGCCAGAGCCAGGGCGGTACCGGGTCGTCGTCTGACCAAAGGCCGACGTGCCGGGCGCGGGCTTCGTCTTGCGAGAAGGCGTAGGCGCTTCGCATCTGCGGCGGCTCGGTGTATGCGAACCGCTCGTCCCACCACGCCAGGCCGACCGTCAGCAGTGCGTGGCCGGCATCCAGCGTCAATGGGCAGTTTTCGCTGCGCCTGCCGCCCTTGCGGCAATGATCGGGCGCGACCCAGACGCGGCAGACCTGGCGGCCGTACTTGTCCTCGCGCTTCTGGCATTCGAGCCGCGCCGGCTGGTCCAGGGCGAGTTCCGCCATCTTCTGCCGCGACCGCTGCCCGAACGGCTGCCGGTACTCCGGCGCATCGATTCCCGCGAGCCGCACCGTCACGGTGGCCGCGCGCCCATCGCAGCGTGCCTTGAGCGTGTCGCCGTCCGAGACGGCAAAGACGAAGCAGAGCAAGGCGGCGGTAAAGGACATGGATGGCGCTGCAAGACGGGAAAAAGACGGACGCGGGATTCTGCCCCAGCGCGGGGCCCAGGCCTGGGCGGCGCCGCCCCGGTTACGCTTGGCGCAAACGGAGGCAAGACGCATGGCGACGACGAAAGGCAGCAATCCCGCGGTACTCATCACCGGCGCCAGCCGCGGCATCGGTGCGGCCACCGCATTGGCCGCGGCGCGCGAGGGCTTCGACGTGGCGGTGAACTACGCGAGCGACCACCCAGCCGCCGAGGCGGTGGTGGCGCAGGTGCGGGCGCTGGGGCGCAACGCCGTCGCCGTGGCCGGCGACGTGGCCTCGCAGGCCGCGGTCACGGCGATGTTCGACCAGGCCGAGCAGGCGCTCGGGCCGATCGCGGCGCTGGTCAACAACGCCGGCATCACCGGCCCCATCGGGCGCTTCGCGGACGTCGACATCCACAACCTGGAACGCATCCTCGCCATCAACGTGCTGGGTACCTTCCTGTGCGCGCGCGAAGCCCTGGCCCGTCATGCCGGGCACGGCGCGCTGCGCGTGATCGTCAACGTCTCGTCGGTGGCATCGACCACCGGCAGCCCGGGCGAGTACGTGCACTACGCGGCCAGCAAGGGCGCGGTGGACACGTTCACCGTCGGCCTGGGCAAGGAACTGGCGGCGCAAGGCATTCGCGTGTGCGGCGTCGCGCCAGGCTCGACCTTCACCGAGATCCACGCCAAGGCGGGCGAGCCGGATCGCCCGGCACGGGTGGCGCCGAAGATCCCGCTTGGCCGGCTGGCGCAGCCCGAGGAGATTGCCCAGGCCGTGGTGTGGCTGCTGACCCCGGCGGCCTCGTACGTGACGGCCACGGTGTTGCGGGCGACAGGCGGGTTGTGACCGCCTGCGCGTCCCGGGCTATTGAACGAGGCGACCGTCCATCCACTTTTCTATGGCCATCCAGGTCTCTGGGTGCATTGCTGCCGATGCGTGGTCGCCCTTGACCGATTTGATGGTCAGCGTGGCTTTGTCCCAGGACTGCGGTATGTCGCCAACGAGCGATCGCGCGTCCTGGTCGTCGAATATGAGCAAGGCTTGCGACTGCTGATCGCGCAGCTTCGTCAGCCTCGTCTGAGCGGCGAGGATGTCGACGCCCAGGAGTGCCCGATCGAGTTTGTTCTGGTATTTGGCACTTGCAATGTCTGGCGCGCGAGCGGCCGCCGGGCTGTCGGCAGCGTCGGTCCCGGGTGGGCGGTACCGCAGGAGTGGCGCGACCAATACCATCTTCTTCGGGCGCTTCAATTCGCCGTTCAGCGCGATGGCGGGCAGGGCGCCCAAGCCTTCTCCATGGACGATGGTTTCTCCTGCGAGATTGAGTCTTTTCGCCACGAAACGCGAAGTTGCTTGCGCATCGGCTTCCATCGCCCGTTGCAACCCCTCGGAAGCCAGCCGCCGCGACACGCCGATGCCGTTGCCAACGCTACCGCTGTAGTTGATCGCCAGAACGCTCCAGCGCATGTCGAGGTACCGGCGAGCGGAAGACGAGATCGCATCCGCGTTGTTCAATGGCCCGTCGCCGAACAGGGCCACGAGACCCTTGCTGTCCGGCGTGGTGAACAGCTTCCCGAAGAGGGGCCGATCCGCCGACCCCAGGCTGACGTAGTCGATGCTCTGGATCGCGGTCGAATGCGCCGTAGCCGGGCAGTCCTTTTCGATCTCTCCCCGGGCGGTTGCAATGAGGATCTTCTTTCCTCCATTGACGCTTTCCAGGATCTGCCCGTGACTGCTCCGGCCGGCAATGCTGATGCTCTTGATGTAGTACCCGTGATCTCTCTTGCTCGCGATGGTGGTGCCTATCCTGTTGCGCACGGCCTGCGGAAGATCGAGCCGCAATTCCGAGTCATTGTGGAAACCCAGCAGGCGCCCGTCTTTCGGTGACACGATCGGCTGTGCGAAGGGGAGTCGATCGACGGGTTCCAGGTTCTTCAGGCCGGTGCCCGAAACGATTCCCTCGCCGAGCAGATGCTTGGTCTCGTAGGCGCCCTGTGCCGATGCGTCGAAGGTCAATTGCGCCGCGGGGACTTCGCGCCACGTTGCAGTGAAATCAAGCCGCCCTGCGCCCGTGATGGCGGCAAGGTGCAGGTCTCTGGAGTCTTCGAGAATCGTGCCGGTCGCTTCATCGGGGCCGATGTAGATTCCGGTGACTTCGCCCAGGTCGACGTTCTTGACTGCCTCGGCTCGGATGCGCTCGAGCCGGTCATTTTCCTGATCCGCCGAGATGGAAGTCGTCGGCCCCAGCCGCGTTGCGATTCTCGCAGTGGCCCGGTTCGCCAACGGCACCCGCTCCGTTATCTTCCATTTGGTACGGTCTTTCGAGAACTCGATCTTCAGCAGATTCCTGTCGTTCTCGACCACGAAAAGTATCCGGTCGTCGGCGCCCCATCCCATGACCCGCACGCCAATCGGCGCGGAAACGGTCGTCAAGCATGACCTGATGGCATTGCGGTTGACCGCGCATTCCGTGTCGAGGATGTTCAGCCGCGTCCCGTCGGCGATTGTCGAGTGCTTCCGGCTGATGTTCTGATCGAAAACCGCAAATCTTGCGGATGGCGAGAACGTGATGCGCTCCGCCGCGCCCGGCTTGCAAAGCTCCTCTTCCTTTGCCTCGTAGGACGCTGCCCAGAAGTCGATCAACTGCGCTTCGTTCTTCAGACTTGCGCCAACCTCTGCGCTGGCCAAGAGCAGCCCCAATACGACCGTGAGGGATGCGGATTTCACGAAATACTTCGCCCGTGCTTGGAGTTGAGCAATCGAAGCCGGCCATCGACTTGCACTTGCGTCAATTCGTGACGCGAGGCATCGCAAAAATGTTCCATTTTCTCAATTTTGTTTCTTGGAATTTGGCGCTATCAATCCTCTATTCATGCAGGTTTGTTTTGTATAAGAGTGTCAAGAGGCAATATTGTGAAGCGCACCGCGCGTGTTTATAGCGCGCGCGGTATATCGCGGCAAATGACGTAGGTTGCCGATGTGTATATTGGCTGGAAATTCGAGTGATTTTCTATTTGGTGTTATTTACTCGAAGAAAACGTTGTGGCGCCTGAACATCCGCGCCTGCCCGGGCTATCACTCGAAGCCGCTGGAATATCGGGCTTTTGCGTGCGTGAAGAAGGTCACCCGATCTTTTCTGGAGACCTTGGAACGGGCCACTTCACGCCAGATGTTGGTCGAGCATCAAAGAAAGCATCAGTTGGCGCACCAGTGACAGGCCCTGCGCCGGCGCGCGGCGCGCCAGCGTCACCACCCCGAACAGTGCCGTCGAATTCACCGGCGGATCCATGTCCAGTTCGACCAGACCGCTGCCTGCCGCATGGATCGCCAGCAGCACCGCGTCGCTTCGGCGCGTGACTTCGACCAGGCTGGCGATTTCCTCGCAGCGCAGGCTGACGCACCGGTCCGGGTGCGCGGCGGGGCCGAAGCGGTCCACCAGCACCCGCACCACTTCGTCGCTCAGGGGAGTGGAGGCGAGCGGGTAACGCAGGACCTCGTCGAAGCGCACGCGCCGGCGGCCGGCCAGCGGGTGTTCCGGACGGCACATGAAGGTGCCGCGCATCTCGCGCAGGCTGTCGACCTGCAGGTCGGGCGCCGGCGCCAGCGAGCGGGCGTCCACCACCAGCGCGTCGAGCATGCGCTCGCGCAGCGCGTGCACCAGCAGGTCGGTACGGGCGCGCGAAATGTCCACGCGCAGGCCGGGGTGGCGGGCAGCGGCTTCCAGCAGCAGCGGGGTCATCAGCACCGCGCCCGGGCCGGATCCCATGCCGATGCGCAGGACGCCAGCCTCGCCGCGCGCCATCCGCCGGCCGGTGTCCTGAAGTTCGTCGGCGTCGGCCACGATCTGCCGCGCGCGGATGAGCAGTTCGCGCCCTGCGGCGGTCAATTCGCTGCGCCGGCCGACGCGGTCGAAGAGCGCCTGGCCCAGCTCCGACTCGAGCGCGCGGATGCTGCGGCTGAGTGCCGGCTGGCTGATGAAAAGGCGCTCGGCGGTGCGGCTGAACGAGCCGGAATCCGCCAAGGCCACCAGATGGCGAAGCTGTACCAGCGTCATGTCGTTCCGCCCAGTCCGCTATTCGTATAACTTCAATGCATCGATTGTGCTTCAACAATGCATTGGACCTTGCCGGACCGCGTTCCTACCATTCCGCGAAGCCGCCTGGCACCCAACATTCAGGAGACACACGAGATGAGAGCATTTGCCCGTTCACTGCTGGCCCCCGCATTCGCGGCATTGGGCCTGACGGCCCTTGGCGTTGGCGCAGCGCAGGCCGACGAGTACCCGAGCCGGCCGGTGAGCATCATGGTGCCTTACCCCGCGGGCGGACCGTCGGATGCCATGGCGCGCATCGTCAGCATCGCTTTGACCAAGGAACTGGCGCAGCCGGTGGTGGTGGAGAACCTTGGCGGCGTCAGCGGCGCGCTGGCGGCGCAGAAGGTGCTATCGGCCCGGCACGACGGTTACTACGTGTTCCAGGGCTCGCCCAACGAGGTGATCCTGGCGTCGTTGGCCAACTCGGCGGTGAAGGTCAAGAGCGAGGACTTCCGGCTGGTGCATCCGGCCGCGGATGCGGTCATGGTGTTCGTCGCGCGCAAGGACCTGCCGGTGTCGAACGTGGACGAGCTGATCGCGCTGGCGCGCAAGAACCCCGACAAGCCGCTCACGTACGGCAGCGTGGGCATCGGCTCGCTCTACCACCTGGTGCTGGAGGATGTGCAGAAGCGCGCCGGCGTGCGCCTGCTGCATGCGCCGTACAAGGGCAACGCACCGGTGCTGCAGGACATCGGCGGCGGCCAGCTCGACTTCGCGGTGCTGGTCTACAGCGCGGCCATGGGCGCGCTGGCCGAGCAGGGCAAGGTCAAGGTGATCGGGCAGCTGGGCGCCGAGCGCTCGCCTCTGCTCAAGGACGTGCCGACCGTGGCCGAAGGACAGGCGCTCAAGGGCCTGTCGTACCGCACCTGGAGCGGCTACCTGGTGCCGCGCGATACGCCCGAGCCGGTCGTGCAGAAGTTGCACGCGGCCATCGGCCGCGCGCTGCAGGATCCGGAAGTGCGCACGCAACTGCAAGCGCAGACGCAATCGGCGTCGGCGCCGATGACGCTGGCCGAGGCCGACCAGTTCTTGTCGCGCGAGACGGCCCGCTACCGCGAGTTGGCCGCATCCATCGGCCTGCAACCGCAGTGACGTGCTGGGCCCCATTCCAGCCGCCCAGGCGGCAACATCCTCTCATCGACCATGACCTATCTGCTTGACGCACTGGCCGCCCGCGCCGGCGAATTCATCCAGCTGCGCCGCGACATTCACCAGCATCCCGAGCTGGCGTTCGAGGAGCACCGCACCTCCGCGCTGGTGGCCGACAAGCTGCAAGGCTGGGGTTACGAGGTGGCGCGCGGCATCGGTGGCACTGGCGTGGTGGGCCGGCTGGTGCGTGGCAGCGGCACGCGGCGCCTGGGCCTGCGGGCGGACATGGACGCCTTGCCGATCGACGAGGCCAGCGGCGCCGAGTGGACGAGCCGGCACCCGGGCGTGATGCATGCCTGCGGGCACGACGGACACACCGCGATGCTGCTGGCCGCCGCTCGCCACCTGGCCGAGCAGGGCAACTTCGACGGCTCGCTCAACCTCATCTTCCAGCCTGCCGAGGAAGGCGGCGGCGGCGCGCTGCGCATGATGGACGACGGCCTGTTCGAGCGATTCCCGTGCGACGCGGTCTTCGCCATGCACAACATGCCCGGCTACCCGCAGGGTCACTTCGTGCTGCGTGAGGGCGCGTTCATGGCCTCGTCGGACTACGCCACTGTCACGCTGCACGGCGTGGGCGGACACGGTGCGCTGCCGCACCGCACGGCCGACCCGATCGTGGCGGCAGCCAGCATCGTGCTGGCACTGCAGACGGTGGTGTCGCGCAACGTCGACCCGCTGCAGATGGCGGTGGTCACCGTCGGCGCCATCCATTCGGGCAAGGCCAACAACGTGATCCCGGCCAGCGCCACGCTGGAGCTGAGCGTGCGCGCGCTCGATCGCGAGGTGCGCCAGCTGGTGGAGCAGCGTGTCAAGGCGCTGGTCGCGGCCCAGGCGGAGAGCTTCGGCGTGCGCGCCGAGGTCGACTGGCGACCGGGCTACGCAGTGCTGGTCAACACCCCGCAGGAGACCGCCTTCGCGCGCGACATTGCCACCGAACTGGTCGGTGCGGACAAGGTCGTCCCGCAAGGGCGGCAGGTGTCCGGCAGCGAGGATTTCGCGTTCATGCTCGAGCGCGTGCCGGGCAGCTACCTGTTCATCGGCAACGGCGCGGGCGACGACGCCGGCGCCTGCATGGTGCACAACCCGGGGTACGACTTCAACGACGGCAACGTGGCCATCGGCAGCGCGTACTGGGTGCTGCTGGCCGAGCGGTTCCTGGCCGCGCGCTGATGGTCCTGCGCGCGGCGCCTCCGCGCGCTCAGTGGTTGTCCCGCGGCAACCCCATCGTCTCGTTCACCCGCTGGTACTTCACCGCCGGCTTGAGCACCATGCCGTTGGACAACTCGTCCACCATGCCGCGCTGGATTTCCTGCCAGGGCGTCTGGCTCGGCGGGTACGGATAGCCGCCGGCCTTCTCCAGTTCGGTGCGGCGGCGCGCCAGTTCATCGTCGGGCACCAGCATGTTGGCGCTGCGCTTCTTCAGGTCGAAGCGCACCCGGTCGCCGGTCCTCAGCAGCGCCAGGCCGCCGCCGGTGGCCGCCTCGGGCGAAGCGTTGAGGATGGACGGGGAGCCGGAGGTGCCGGACTGCCGTCCGTCGCCGATGCAGGGCAGGGCGGTGATGCCTTTCTTGAGCAGATAGGCCGGCGGGCGCATGTTCACCACCTCGGCCGCGCCGGGGTAGCCAATGGGACCGACGCCGCGCATGAAGAGCACGCAGTGCGCATCGATCTTCAGCTTGGGGTTGTCGATGCGCGCGTGGTAGTCCTCCGGTCCGTCGAACACCACGGCACGGCCTTCGAAGGCCATCGGGTCCTGGGGGTTCTCGAGGTAGCGCTGGCGGAACTCGGGCGTGATGACGCTGGTCTTCATGATCGCCGAGTCGAACAGGTTGCCGCTGAAGTTGAGGAACCCGGCGTCCTTCTTCAGCGGCTTGGCGTACGGCCAGATGACCTTGCGGTCGGTCGCGAAGTGCCCTTCGCAGTTCTCGACCAGCGTCTTGCCATTGACCGTGAGCGCGGGCTGGATCTTGCCGCGGGCGATCAGTTCCGCCACCACCGCCGGCACGCCGCCGGCGCGGTAGAAGTCCTCGCCCAGGTATTCGCCGGCCGGTTGCAGGTTGACCAGCAGCGGCACCTTGTAGCCGAGCTTTTCCCAATCGGCGTTGGACAGCGGCACGCCGATGTGGCGGGCGATGGCGTTCAGGTGGATCGGCGCGTTGGTCGAACCGCCGATGGCCGAGTTGACGATGATGGCGTTCTCGAACGCGGCCCGCGTGAGGATGTCCGAGGGCTTGAGGTTCTCGCGCACCATCTCGACGATGCGCTTGCCGGTCATGTAGGCCATTTCCTGGCGGTCGCGATACGGCGCCGGAATGGCGGCGCTGCCCGGCAGCGTCATGCCCAGCGCCTCGGCCAGCGCGTTCATGGTGCTGGCGGTGCCCATGGTGTTGCAGTGGCCGGTGGACGGTGCCGACGACGCCACCAGCTTGAGAAAGCCCTCGTAGCCGATCTCGCCGGCGGCCATCATCTCGCGTGCGCGCCAGACGATGGTGCCCGAGCCGGTACGCTGGCCGTCGTACCAGCCGTTGAGCATCGGCCCGGAATTGAGCGCGATGGCCGGAATGTCGACCGTGGCCGCAGCCATGATCTGCGCCGGCGTGGTCTTGTCGCAACCGGTGGTGAGCACCACGCCGTCGATCGGGTAGCCGTACAGCACTTCGACCAGGGACAGGTATTGCAGGTTTCGGTCGAGCGAAGCGGTCGGGCGCTTGCAGGTTTCCTGGATCGGGTGCAGCGGGAACTCGAAGGCGATGCCGCCCGCGTCGCGAATGCCCTCGCGCATGCGTTCGGCCAGCACGAGGTGATGCCGGTTGCACGGCGCGATGTCGGAGCCCGACTGCGCGATGCCGATGATCGGCCGGCCCGACTGCAACTCTTCCAGGCCGAGCCCGAAGTTCATGGTGCGCTCTATGTACAGCGCCGTCATGTCGGCATTGGCCGGGTTGTCGAACCAGGCCTGCGAGCGCAGGCGCGGCGCGGCCTGCTTGCCGGCCTTCCTGCTCCTGGCGGGTGCGGCGGCCTTGGCCTTGGTGCTTTTCTTCATGGGGCGTGGATCGGGAGTGGGCATCTCAGGCAAGTCCCTTGAGGGTCTGGTCGGCGTTGGGCTGGGCGCGGCAATCGTCGATGTACTGCCGGATGATTTCTGCGAAATTTTCGTGCGGGCGCAAGCCCAGTCGTGCGGCGCGCGCGGCCGATGCGCCGGTGGGCCAGTTGGCCACGATGTTCGCCACGCGTTCGTCGCGCTCGAAGCGCACCCGCGCCCTCACCGCGCTGCCGGCAACTTCCTCCAGCGCGTCGAGCATGTCGGCCACACGGATGTTCAGGCCCGGCAGGTTGAGCGCCGTGCGGCCGCAGAAGGCCTCGCGGCTGGCCTCGAAGACCGCGATCAGCCCTTCGACGGTGCGCGTCGGCGACGAGATGGGATGCGACACGTCGGGCGAGACCGGGCAGATCGCCTCGACGCCGGCCAGCGGCTCGCGGATGATGCCGCTGAAGAAGGATGATGCGGCTCCGTTCGGCCGGCCGGGGCGCACGGTGACGGTCATCAGCCGGGCGGCCCGGCCATCGACGTAGCCTTTGCGGGTGTAGTCGGAGATCAGGTGCTCGCACACCAGCTTCTGCGTGCCGTACGAGGTCTGCGGGGTGGGCAGCGTGTCGTCCGCCACCACCGCGGGGAAGGGCACTGCCGGGTCCGGTCCGAACACGGCGATGGAACTGGAGAACACCAGCCGGGTCGGCGTGCCGCCTGCCTCGGTGCGGGCGCGCAACGCATCGAGCAGGGCGCGGGTGCTGTCGAGGTTGGAACTCAGGCCGAGCTGGAAGTCGGCTTCGCATTCGCCGGAGACGGCCGATGCGAGGTGGAAGACGCCGTCGAAGGCTTCCGTGCGCAGGGCGTCGGTCTGTGTCAGCAGCGCTCCGGTGCGTGCCTCGACACGCGGGTCCGCCAGAAGGTCGGGGGGAGGTGGCGCGATGTCGGTGAGCACCATCCGCTCGATGCGCCGGCCCGACAGCTCGCTGCGCGCCAGCAGCGCCCGCGCCAGGCGAGCGCCGACGAAGCCGCCGCCGCCCGTGATCATCAGTTTCATGGGGAGATCTCCTTGACTCGTTGTGGCGCGATTCTGCGCCCGGGGCCGCCGCGTCGCTTGTTGCGGTTCGCGCCCTTTTCGAAGCTCGATGATCAGGTCATCATACAAATGATCTCAGGGTTGACACGGGTTGGTTTGCCCGGATGGCGACTGGCCTGACCCCTGGCCGATACTGCGCCGCTGCGGTGGTCGGCCGACAACTGAAACCCGCCACAGCCCTGGCTGAAACCGATTTCTCGCCATCTGGAGGTTCGACTGCATGGCAAGTGTCACGATCCGGTCCGTCAAGAAGAATTTCGGCGAGGTGCCGGTGCTCCATGGGGTCGACATCGACATCCTGGACGGCTCCTTCACCGTGCTTGTCGGCCCGTCCGGCTGCGGCAAGTCCACCTTGCTGCGCCTGATCGCCGGGCTGGAGGAAATCAACGGCGGCGACATCCTGATCGGCGAGCGCCGGGTGAACGACCTGCCGCCCAAGCAGCGCGACATCGCCATGGTGTTCCAGAACTACGCGCTCTATCCGCACATGACGGTGCGGCAGAACATGGCCTTCTCGCTGGCGCTGGCCAAGGCGGACAGGGCCACCATCGAGTCCAAGGTGGCGCGCGCGGCCGAGATCCTGGCGCTGACGCCGTTGCTCGAGCGCTATCCGCGCCAGCTGTCCGGCGGACAGCGCCAGCGCGTGGCAATGGGCCGCGCCATCGTGCGCGACCCCCAGGTGTTCCTGTTCGACGAGCCTTTGTCGAACCTCGACGCCAAGCTGCGCGTGGCGATGCGCAGCGAGATCAAGGAACTGCACCAGCGCCTGCGCACCACGTCGATCTACGTCACGCACGACCAGATCGAGGCGATGACCATGGGCGACCAGATCGTGGTGATGCGTGACGGCCGCATCGAGCAGACCGGCGATCCGCTGTCGCTCTACGACCATCCGGCCAACCAGTTCGTGGCGGGCTTCATCGGATCGCCGGCCATGAATTTCCTGCCCGGCGTGCTGCGCCTGAGCGGCGGCGAGGCCCATGTCGAGCTGGCCGACGGCACCATGCTCGGCGCGCCGCTGGGCGCCGGCGGCCAGGACGGGCAGCCGGTGGTGTACGGCACGCGGCCGGAACACCTGACGCTGACCAGCGGCCACGGCATTCCTGCCCACGTCGCGGTGCTCGAGCCGACCGGCATGGATACCTTCGTGGCCTGTCGCCACGGCGGGGCCGACCTGTCCGCCGTGTTCCGCGAACGCCATGCGTTTGCGCCCGGCACCGTCATCCACCTCGAGCCCGACCGGCAGCGCGCCCACCTGTTCGATGCGGCCACCGGCCAGCGGCTGGTGGCCTGAGAGCCTTTTGCGAATCCTGTCCTTCAAGCGTCCGTAGTTGTTCAACACACGAAAGAGGAGACACGAATGAACGAATTCAATCGCCGCAAGTTCCTGGAAGGGTCCGCCGGCGTCGCGGCGGCAGCCTCGCTGGGCGTGGGCGGCGCCATGTTCACCACCTCGGCCAACGCGCAGTCGGCGGTGACGTTCAAGCCGGAAAAAGGCGCCAAGCTGCGCGTGCTGCGCTGGAGCCGCTTCGTGCAGGGCGACATCGACGCTTACATGGCGAACGTCAAGGCTTTCACCGAGAAGACCGGGGTCGAGGTTCGGGTGGACAACGAGAATTGGGAGGACGTCCGGCCCAAGGCCGCGGTGGCTGCGAATACCGGTGCCGGACCGGACATCATTTTGTCGACGAACGACGACGCCAACCTGTACCCCGACAAGCTGCTCGACGTGACCGACCTGGCCGAGTACCTGGGCAAGAAGTACGGCGGCTGGTACCCGGCGGTGCAGCAGTACCTGCGCCCGGACGGCAAGCGCTGGATCGGGCTGGGCCTGGGCGCGGCCGGCTCGATGATCGTCTACCGCAAGAGCCAGATCGAGGCTGTCGGCTTCAAGGAGTTTCCCAAGGACACCGCCGGCTACCTCAAGCTGCTTCAGGCGCTCAAGGAAAAGGGAACGCCTGCCGGCTTCGCGCTGGGCAATGCCACCGGCGACAGCCTCTGGACCAACTGGCTGATGTGGTCGCACGGCGGCAAGCTGGTGGACAAGAGCAACAAGGTGGTCATCAACAGTCCGGAGACGGGCAAGGCGCTGGAGTACGGCAAGCAGCTGTACGCGACGTTCATTCCCGGCACGCTGTCCTGGCTCGACCCGAGCAACAACAAGGCCTTCCTTGACGGCCAGATCTCGGTGACGAACAACGGCATCTCGATCTACGTGGCCGCCAAGAACTCGCAGGACGCGAAGATGAAGGCGATGGCGGACGACATCTACCATGCCGCCTTCCCGGTCGGGCCGGTGGGCACGCCGACCGAGTCGCACCTGTTCTTCAACCAGATGGTGATGAAGTACACCAAGTACCCGAATGCGGCCAAGGAGTTCCTGCGCTTCATGATGGAGCGCGAGCAGTTCGACAAGTGGCTGACCGGCGCGGCCGGGTACGTCGCGCATCCGCTGGCGGCCTACGAGAGCAGCCCGATCTGGACTGCCGACCCCAAGAACACCGCCTACCGCGACGCGGTGAAGAACATGCGCCCCACCGGCTACGAGGGCAGGCTCGGCTACGCCTCGGCCGGTGCCGGCGCCGACTTCATCGTGGCCAACATGGTGGCCGAGGCGATCAGCGGCTCCAAGTCGCCCCAGGAGGCGATGGAGCGGGCGCAGAAGCGGGCGGAGCGTTACTACAAGGTTTGATATCCCCGGCCCGGGCTTCGCCGGGCGAGAGAGGTCCATGAGCAAAACGATGGCGCCCACCACATTGGCGGCAGGACGGCCGGGTGTCGATGCCCGGCCTGCGGGCCTTCTGCAGCGTTTCCAGAACAGCCGCAACGCGCTGGGTTGGGCATTCATGCTGCCGGCGGCGGTGCTGTTGCTGCTGTTCCTGACCTATCCGCTGGGGCTGGGCACCTGGCTGGGCTTCACCGACGCCAAGATCGGGCGCGCCGGCGAGTGGATCGGGCTGGAGAACTTCGAGTTCCTGGTCGGCGACAGCGTCACGCGGCTGGCGTTGTTCAACACGCTCTTCTACACGGTGGTGGCGAGCATCGCCAAGTTCGTCCTCGGGCTGTGGCTGGCGCTGCTGCTCAACCGCCGCCTGCCGTTCCAGAGCTTCTTCCGCGCCGTCGTGCTGCTGCCGTGGATCGTGCCGACGGCGCTGTCGGCCATTGCGTTCTGGTGGATCTTCGATGCGCAGTTCTCGATCCTCAGCTGGGCGCTGGTCAAGCTGGGCCTGATCGACCAGTACATCGACTTCCTTGGCGATCCGTGGAACGCGCGCTTCTCCACCATCGTTGCCAACGTCTGGCGCGGCATTCCCTTCGTGGCGATCTCGCTGCTGGCCGGGCTGCAGACCATCTCGCCGTCGTACTACGAGGCTTCGGCCATCGACGGCGCCACGCCGTGGCAGCAGTTCCGGCACATCACGCTGCCGCTGCTGTCGCCGATCATCGCGGTGGTGATGACCTTCTCGGTGCTGTTCACCTTCACCGACTTCCAGCTGATCTACGTGCTCACCCGCGGCGGGCCGCTCAACGCCACGCACCTGATGGCTACGCTGGCCTTCCAGCGCGCCATTCCCGGCGGCGCGCTGGCCGAGGGTGCCGCCATCGCCACGATGATGGTTCCGTTCCTGCTGGCGGCGATCATGTTCAGCTACTTCGGCCTCCAGAGGCGGGCCTGGCAACAGGGAGGCGATCGATGAGCGACGAGCAAGCGCGCGAAGTCCCCCGATCCGCGCGTCACGAAAGCGGCGGCATGGAGTTCCTGACTTCCTTGCCGCGGCGCTGGGTCACGCTCTACCTGCCGCTGGGCGTCTTCGTGTTCGTGCTGCTGTTCCCGTTCTACTGGATGGCGGTCACGTCGCTCAAGCCGGACGCGGAGCTGCTGTCCCGCGAGGGCAATCCGTTCTGGATCATCGGCCCCACGCTGGCGCATTTCCACAAGCTGTTCTTCGAGACGGAGTACCCCGCCTGGCTTTGGAACACGGTGCTGGTATCGGTGGTCTCCACCTTCCTGTCGCTGGTCTGCGCGGTGCTGGCCGCCTATGCCATCGAGCGGCTGCGCTTCACCGGCGCCAAGCCGTCGGGCGTGGCGATCTTCCTGGCTTACCTGGTGCCGCCGTCGATCCTGTTCATTCCGCTGGCCTCGATCGTGGTCAAGCTCGGCCTGTTTGATTCGCGCTGGGCGCTGATCCTGACCTACCCGACCTTCCTCATCCCGTTCGCCACCTGGCTGCTGATGAGCTACTTCCGATCCATTCCTTTCGAACTGGAGGAATGCGCGCTGATCGACGGCGCCACGCGCTGGCAGATCCTGATCAAGATCATCCTGCCGCTGGCAGTGCCGGGGCTGATCTCGGCCGGCATCTTCGCCTTCACGCTGTCGTGGAACGAGTTCATCTACGCGCTTACCTTCGTCTCGTCGTCCGAGAACAAGACGGTGCCGGTCGGCGTGGTCACCGAGCTGGTCGAAGGCGACGTCTACCACTGGGGGCCGCTCATGGCCGGCGCGCTGATGGGCTCGCTGCCGGTGGCGTTCGTCTATTCCTTCTTCGTCGAGTACTACGTCTCCGGCTTGACCGGCTCTGTGAAGGAGTGACGCAGCTGCGCGGCCGCAATGTGCGAATATTGCGCGCGCCGATGTGCCACTGGAGGAGACGCCGACCATGCCCAGCTACTGGCTGATGAAGTCCGAACCGGACGACTGTTCGATCGACGACGCCCTGGCCGCACCCGACGCCACCGTGCCCTGGACCGGCGTGCGCAGCTACCAGGCGCGCAACTTCATGCGCGACCGGATGAAGGTGGGCGACGGGGTGCTCTTCTACCATTCCAGTTGCCCGCAACCGGGCATCGTCGGCGTGGCGAAAGTGGCGTCCGGCACGCGCCCGGACCCGACCCAGTTCGACCCCGCTTCGCCCTATCACGACCCCGAATCCAGCCCGGACAAGCCGCGCTGGCTGCTGCTCGACGTGAAGGCGCTGCGCAAGACGCGCCTGCTGTCCCTGCCCGAGATGCGCAGCACGCCCGAGCTGGCCGACATGATCGTGCTGCGCCGCGGCAACCGCCTGTCGATCACGCCGGTCGAGCCGGTGCACTGGGACCTGATCGTCGAGCACCTCCTGGCTTGAGCGCGACCGGCCGGACCGCATGTCCGCGCTGCGAGCGGTAACACCGATTACATCGAGCACCCACATCTGCAGGCGGACGGTCCGCAGAATCTGCGCGCCAGTACAACAAGGCCGCGCACCCTGCCCGGCCAGGAGACAGGAGCTGCCATGCCGCTTGACGCCGTTTCGCGCCGCATTGCCGTGCGCGCCTTCCTTGCCCGCTCGGCGCGCAGCGCCGGCTGCGGCCTCGGCCTGATCGCACTGGGCGGGGCGGCGCAGGCCGCCTGGCAATGCACCGACCTGGTCGTGGTCACGACGGAGGACGCGACGATCACTTCGGCGGCGGTGGTGCCACCCGGGCCGGTGGCTGGCGCCAACGTCAATGCGGACGTCGGCTTCTGCCGCGTGCAGGGCGTGGCCAGGCCGTCGGCCGATTCCGAGATCAAGTTCGAAGTGTGGCTGCCGGAAACGGCCGCGGCCTGGACCGGCAGGCTCAAGGTCAACGGCACCGGCGGCTACGCGGGCGCGGTGCCGTTCACCCGGCTGGCCCAGGACATCGGCGACGGGTTCGTTACCGCCGGCAGCAACATGGGTCATGACGGCGGCGAGAACGCCAGCTGGACGCTGGGCCGCCCGGAAAAGGTCAAGGACTGGGGCCTGCGGGCGCACTATTCAGTGACCACCGCGGCCAAGGCGGTCTCGGCCGCGCTGTACGGCCGGCCGGTGCAGCATGCGTATTTCGAGGGCTGCTCCAACGGCGGGCGCCAGGCCCTGATGATGGCGCAGAACTACCCGCAGCTGTTCGACGGCATCGTGGCCGGCGCGCCGTCGAACTTCTACCCGGACCTGCTCATGTGGCTGCTGTGGACCGGCAAGCAGCTCACCCCCAGCGCGCCGTTCGGGCCGCCGGCGGTCAGCGAGGCCAAGCGCCAGGCCGTCACCGCCAGGGTGCTGGCGGCCTGCGACGCACAGGACGGCCTGGCCGACGGCCAGCTCACCAGTCCGCGCGCCTGCAACTTCGACATCGAGACGCTCGGCCCGGCCGGCGACGGCACGCTGTCGGCGCAGGAGCTGGCGGTGTTCCAGGCGATGTACGAAGGCACCACCAGCGAGACCGGCGAGCGCAAGTACACGGGGGCGAAGCTGGGTTCCGAGGCCGACTGGTCGCCCTTGTTCGCCGACAACGGCGGGTACGGCAACTTCATCGGCCACTACGTCTATGGCGTGCCCACGTTCGACTGGCGCAATGCGCCTGGGTTGTTCTCCACCGTGTATGCCGATGCGAAGGCGGCGCTGACGCCGGTGACTGCCGCGCCCAGCCCGGACCTGCGGGCATTTCGCGCCCATGGCGGCAAGCTGATCCAGGTGCACGGCTGGAACGACTCGGTGGTGGCGCCCGACGGCTCCATCGGCTACTTTCATGCGCTCACGCAGTTCGAGAAGATCGAGCGGTTGCCCACGCGCCTGCAGGACGCGGTGATCGACCGCCTGAGCCCGCTCGACCTGGCGGTGACCTCCCTCGTGCTGGGCGACCGCGTCCGTCAGTTCCACCGACTGTTCATGATGCCGGCGGTCGGGCATTGCGGCGGAAGCACCGGCCCCTCGGCCATCGGCGGCGGCATGCCCGAGCCGCCGAAGGCCTTGCGCAAGCCCGAGACGCACGTGGTCAGCGCCCTGATGAAGTGGGTGGAGCAGGGCGTGGCGCCCGAGAAGATCGTCGCCACCCGGCTCGACGCCAACGGCAACATCCTGCGCCAGCGTCCCCTGTGCCCCTATCCGGAGCAGGCGGTCTACATCGGCAAGGGCAGCGTCGACCGGGCCGACAGCTTCGCCTGCCGACTGCCGCTGCCAGCGCGGCGGTCGCAGCGGCCGGACGAATGGACCGGGCCGTTCGACGTCAACGACGGCGACCTGCTCCACGCACGCAATGCGCTGACGCAGCGCAAGCTGCTGCTGCCCGACCGCTGACGCCGGCGCGGCCACACGGCGGCATGTCGCCCAGGCGGCCGTCGCGGGTCGCGAGGCGCGTCCGCGCCAATCGGCACGGGCGCGGCGGCGCGCATGGCGCAAGAATCGGCGGATGACGCCATCTTCGACCAACCCCGCCAGCGTGGCGGCAGCACCCATCGACGAAGGGCCGTGGCGGCGCAACCTCGCGGTGTGCATGTTCGGCTCGTTCACCACCATCGTGGCCATGACGCTGCTGCTGCCGTTCCTGCCGCTGTACGTCGAGCAGTTGGGCGTGGCCGAGCATGCCGACATCGTCCAGTGGTCGGGCGTCGCCTACGGTGCCACCTTTCTCAGCGCCGCGCTGGTCGCGCCGCTGTGGGGCCGCCTGGCCGATCTGTACGGCCGCAAGCTCATGCTGATCCGCGCCAGCCTCGGCATGGCCGTGGCGATGGCCCTGATCGGCGTGGCGCACGATGTCTACCAGTTGGTCGGACTGCGCCTGCTGGCCGGATTCCTCGGCGGCTATGCCTCCGGTTCGATGCTGCTGGTGGCCACGCAGACGCCCAAGGCCCGCTCGGGCTGGGCGCTGGGCACGCTGTCGTCGGCCATCATGGCCGGCAACCTCGCGGGGCCATTGATCGGCGGCGCGCTGCCGCCGCTCATCGGCATTCGCAACACCTTCTTCGCCGCCGGCGCGGTCATCTTCGTGGCGTTTCTCGCCACCGCCTTCCTGATCCGCGAGGCACCCGTGCCGCGTGGGGCGAAGGCGGGCGCGATGCGTCCCGGCGCGGGCTGGACAGGCATTGCCGATCACCGGCCGGTCGTCGCGATGTGGGTCACCGGCATGCTGCTGATGCTGGCGAACATGTCCATCGAGCCGATCATCACCGTCTACGTCGCGCAACTGGTGACGGACCCGCGCCAGGTGACGATGGTGGCGGGGGTGGTGATGTCGGCGGCCGCGCTGGGCAGCATCCTGTCGGCGGCACGGCTGGGGCGCCTGGCCGATCGCATGGGGCACTGGAACGTCATCGTCGGCTGCCTGGCGGTGGCCGCGGCGCTGCTCGTGCCCCAGGCGTTCGTCACGGCCGGGTGGCAGCTCGTGCTGCTGCGCTTCCTGATGGGCCTGGCGCTCGGCGGGCTGCTGCCGTGCATCGCGGCCGTGATCCGCCACAACGTCCCGGACGGCGCAGCCGGGCGGATGCTGGGCTATTCGGTGTCGGCCCAGTATGCGGGGCAGGTGATCGGCCCCCTGATCGGCGGCTGGATCGGCGGCCATGTCGGAATGCGCCATGTGTTCCTGGGCACCTGCCTGCTGATGGCCGCCGGGGCGGTGGGCAACGCGCTGGTGCGGCGCAGCGTGAGCGCCGGCCCGGGCTCGGCGTAGGCGCCGGCAGCGCGGGCAGGCGCAGCGGCCGGCCTCACGACGGGGCCCGCCCCGCCGTCGCCCGAAGGGAAATTGAAAGGCCTTTGCGCTGTTGTTCGGACCATTGTCCGGAGGCTGCGGGCAACAGAATTCCTTACCGAATTTCCAAGTCCGCATTCCGGGCCGGCCTGCGAGCTGGCCGGAAAGCACCTGCACCTCCGCATTCATGAACCGATCGCATTTTTCCCTGTGGAACCCGGCGCTGGGCGCCTGGGTCGCCGTCCCTGAAACTTCACGCGCCAGGCGCAAGACCGGCGCCGCGCGCCGCGGCGTGACCATCGCGCTGGTTTTCGGCGCGTTGGCCGCCTGGTCCGGCACCGCCGATGCCGACACCTTCACCGTCACCTCGGCTTCCGACGACGCGACCGGCGCGGTCGCCGGCACGCTGAGCTGGGCGATCACCCAGGCCAACGCCACTGCCGGCAGCACCATCGTCATCGATGGCGCCATCAGCACCATCACCGCCGCTGGCGCGCTGCCGGCACTGACCCAGCCGACCGGTCTGAGCACCACCGGCGATGTCCGCCTCGCTGGCAGTGTCCTGTCCGGCAGTGGCTGGACCCTGCTGCAGGACGCGCGCCTGGCCGCCTCCAACGGCGCAAGCGGCGCGCCGTACACCTGGTGGGGCGTGTCGAGCGATGCGGCTGTCGGTGGCACAGTGATCGCGGGCGCCGGACACGTCACCGAGAACGGCGGCACGCTCGTCGGCGGCACGGGCGGTCGCGGCGGCAACAACGTCAACTTCTTTGCCCAGGGGTCGCCGGGCGGCATGGGCGGCGCGGGCGGCAATGCGGTCGCCGGCACCGGCTACACCTTGACCAATACCGGCTCGCTCGTCGGCGGCGCCGGCGGCGCGGGCGGCACGGGGAGCAACGGCGTGACCGATCCCGGCGGTGGAGGCCCCGGCGGAGCGGGGGGCGCCGCAGTCAGCGGCGCCGACTTCACGGTCGTCAACAGCGGCACGATCGAGGGCGGCGTCGGCGGCGTGGGCGGTTCGGGCGGTACTGCGCCGAGGCCCGGCCCCATCGGCGGCGCAGGCGCCGGTGGCGTGGGCGTGGCGGGCAGCAACGTCACGATCGTCAACAGCGGCACCATTCGTGGCGGCTTGTCGGGAGCGGCGCCGGGCCTGGAAGTCCGCGCGGATGCCATCCGCCTCGGCGGCACGGCCAACAGCCTGGAACTGCGCGCCGGCTCCGACATCGTCGGCAACGTGGTGGGCTCGCTCGACTCCGGCGCAGTCAACGCCCTGGTTCTCGGCGGCGCAGGCGATGCGTCGCTCGACGTCAGCCTCATCGGGACCCAGTACCAGAACTTCAACACCTTCGGCAAGTCGGGCGGCGGCACCTGGACGCTGACCGGCACCAGCGCGGCGGTCATGCCGTGGACGGTCTCGGGCGGCACGTTGTCGATCGGTACCGATGCCGCGCTCGGAGACGTCGCCGGCGCGCTCGCGCTCGAAGGCGGCGCGCTGCGCACGACCGCGGACATCGCCACTGCGCGCAACATCTCGCTCGGCAGCGCGGGCGGCGCCATCGACACCCTCGCGGGCACGACGCTGGAATCGACCGGCGTGATCTCCGGCAGCGGCAGCCTGACCAAGACCGGTGACGGCACGCTGACACTGGCAGGCGCCAACACCTATGGCGGCGGCACGGTGCTCGAGGCGGGCCGCCTGGTTGCAGGCAGCAGTTCGGCCTTCGGCACCGGCAGTCTCTCCGTCAGGGGCGGCACGCTCGACCTCGGCGCCTGGGACCTGCGCGTTGCGAGCATCGAGGGCCAGGGCGGCGTGGTGCTCAATGGCCAGAAGCTGACCGTGGACCAGGCCGGTACAACCCGCTACGACGGCGAACTGTCCGGCACCGGCAGCCTCGAAAAGACCGGGGCCGGCACGCTCGCGCTCGCCGGCGCAAGCACGTTCAGTGGCGGCACCCGCCTGCTCGAAGGCCGCATCGACGTGGGCAGCAGTTCCGCGCTCGGCACCGGCGAGCTGGACATGGCCGACGGCACCACGCTGGGCTTCATGGCCGCAGACCTGAACCTCGCCAACGCGCTGGTGCTCAGCGGCGTGGGCGACCCGATCATCGACACCGGCATGTTCGACGCGACGCTCTCGGGCGCCATCTCGGGCGCCGGCCTGCTGACCAAGGAAGGCACCGGCACGCTGACGCTTTCGGGCGCCAACACCTACACCGGGGCGACGACGGTGGCCGCGGGCACGCTGGCCGCCGGCGCGGCCAATGCGTTCAGCCCGGCCAGTGCCGTCACGGTGGCCGGCGGCGCGACGCTGGACCTGGCCGGCCACAGCCAGAGCGTTGCGGGCATGTCGCTGGCCGGCACGGTCAACCTGGCCGGCGCGGCACCAGGCGCCGTCCTGACGGTCACGGGCCCGTGGACGGGACAGGGCGGCGTGCTCAAGGTCGGCACGCAACTGGGCAGCGACGGCAGCCCGACCGACAAGGTGCTGCTCAGCGGCGCCACCGCAGTGGCTTCCGGCACGACGGCCGTGCAGATCACCAACATCGGTGGCCTGGGCGGCATGACCACCGGCAAGGGCATCGAGATCATCGGCACGCAGAACGGCGCGTCCATCGCGGACAACGCCTTCAGCCTGGCCGGGCCAGTCAGCGCCGGGGCCTACGACTACCACCTGGACACCGGCACGGCTGGCGCCTACCTGAGCAGCGCGGTGCCGGCGCCAGCGGCCGAGCCGACGCCCGAGCCTGGATCCGCGCCGACGCCGGCGGCACCGGCGACGGCGGTGCCGATCCCGACCTATCGGGCAGAGGTGCCGCTCTACGCCGCACTGCCGGAGCAATTCCGCGAAGCCGGCCTGTCCATGGCGGGCAATCTGCACCAGCGCGTGGGCGACGAAGTCGCCGGGCCGCGCAGTCGCCAGGCCTGGGGCCGCATCATCAGCATGGATCGCGACATGGCCCAGTCGGGCACTGTCGATGCGCGCAGCCAGGGCCGGCTGAACGGCTTCCAGGCCGGTACCGACCTGTGGGCCAACGGCCAGTGGCGGGCCGGCGTCTATGCAGGCCAGCTCGAGGGCGACATGGACGTCGACGGGTTCGCCCGTGGCGTGCGGAACCTGGCCGTGGGCAGCAACGATCTACGTGGCCAGTTCCTCGGCGGATACGCCACCTGGACCGGTGCCTCTGGCCTCTATCTGGACGGCGTGCTGCAGGGCGGCCGGTTGCGCTACGACGTCAACCCGTCGGGTGGAACGACCAGCAGCGGCAAGGGCAGCAGCGCCCTGGCTTCGCTGGAAGCCGGACTGCCGCTCGCGGTGGCACCCGGCTGGACCGTCGAGCCGCAACTGCAACTGGTGCGCCAGAGCATCAGCCTGGACGACGTCTCCATCGGCGGCGCCCAGGTCCGGCAGGACGCCGACGGCAGCTGGCTTGCGCGCGTCGGCGTGCGGGTGGCGGGCCGGATCGGCCGGGCCCAGCCCTACGCGCGCCTGAACGTGTACCGCAGCACCGGCGGAACCGACGTGGCCACCTTCATCGGGCCGGCGGCCGCCACCGGCATCACCAGTGCCACCGGCGGCACGCGCACGGAGCTTGGCGCGGGCGCCACATGGCAACTGAGCCCCGCGGTCGGCCTGTACGGCGAAGTCGGCCAGCTGTGGGGCAGCGGCGGCAGCCAGGTGGACACCGATGGCGGCGTCGGCGGCAGCCTGGGCGTGAAGGTGCGCTGGTAGGCACGGGGCCGGGAGGCCCGCACTCGAAGCTGCGCAATCTGGCATCCTGCCGGGCATGCGCAGTTCGCTCGATTTCGGCTCCTTGTCCTCCCTGGCCTCGACACTGCTCGGGCTGGTGCTGGTGTCGCTGGTGGCGGTCGGCATCCGCTTGGTGTTCATGCAGGTCGTGCAGCGACGGCGCGAGCGCGAGAACCGGCAGATCAACGAGCGCCTGAAGACCCTGATCGCCGCCTACAAGACCCTGGGCGGCTCGTTCACCGGCAGCCTGGCCGTGGACCCGTCGCACTTGCGTGAGTTGCGCGCTCGCGCGCAGCCGGCGCCGGCCGAAGGCGCCGGCGATGCCGCTGCGACAGGCGTCGGTGCGGATGCGGCGCCGATCTCCGAATCCGCGTCGGACCGGCGCCGCCGCATCCGCGATGCGGTGGAGGCCGCGTTGGCGGACGTGATCCTGCTCGGCACCGAAGAGCAGGTCCGCATGGCTGCGCAGGCGGCCTGCGACATGGTGGCCGGCCGCAGCGTGCAGGTCGGTCCGCTGGTGGCGTCGCTGCGGGCATTCATACGGCAGGCACTCGACCTGGAGCCCGTTGCCAAGGACGTGGTGATTCCCGAGCAGGGCCCATTGCGGCCGGCTTCCGGCTCGACAGCCCGGCGCGGCGCCGCAGGAGGGAGCGCCGCGGGCGGAGGAGGTGGCGGCCGCGGCGCAGGCCAGGGCGGCGGCATGGGAATGGGCATGGGAGTCGGCGCCGGGGCCGCTGGTGCGCATCACGCGGCCGGTGGCGGCGACCTGCCGGGCGACCCGGAGTCGACCGCCGGTCATTGAGGTCGACGCTTCCCGCGCGCGCACGAGGCAGGCGCCGGTCGGCGTTCTGGCACCAGGGCGCCAAGGCGCGAGAAGGCCCCAGAGAACGCAACAAAAAAGGCCACCCGTCTGGGTGGCCTTTTTTGCATCATGTGGTGCCGGAAAGAGGAGTCGAACCCCCGACCTTCGCATTACGAATGCGCTGCTCTACCAACTGAGCTATTCCGGCGAAGCCTTAGATTATAGCGGGTCGTGATAGCTCGTGGCGCGCTCGACTTCATTCTTCGAGCCCAGCACCACCGCAACCCGTTCGTGGAGCTTGGCCGGCTGCAGGTCGAGGATGCGCTGGCGGCCGTTGGTGGCGGCGCCGCCGGCCTGCTCGACGATCCAGCTCATCGGATTGGCCTCGTACATCAGGCGCAGCTTGCCGGCCTTCTCGGGCTCGCGCTTGTCCCACGGGTACATGAAGATGCCGCCGCGCATCAGGATGCGGTGCACGTCGGCCACCATCGAGGCGATCCAGCGCATGTTGAAGTCCTTGCCGCGCGGCCCGTCCTTGCCGGCCAGGCATTCGCCGATGTAGCGCTGCACCGGCTCGGCCCAGTGGCGCTGGTTGCTCATGTTGATGGCGAACTCCTTCGTGTCCGCCGGGATGCGGATGTTCTCCTGCGTCAGCACGAACGAGCCTTGCTCCCGGTCGAGCGTGAACATCGCCACGCCGTTGCCGACGGTGAGCACGAGCGTCGTCTGCGGGCCGTAGATGCAATAGCCGGCGGCCACCTGGCGGTTGCCGGCCTGCAGGAAATCGGCCTCCTGCACGCCCTGGCCGTTGTCCTCGGGCTTGCGCAGCACGCTGAAGATGGTGCCGATGCTGACGTTCACGTCGATGTTCGACGAACCGTCGAGCGGATCGAACAGCAGCAGGTATTCGCCCTGCGGGTAGCGGTTGGGCACGACGTGGATGCTGTCCATTTCCTCGCTGGCCATGGCCGCGAGGTGGCCGCCCCACTCGTTGGCCTCGATCAGCACCTCGTTGGCGATGATGTCCAGCTTCTTCTGGACTTCGCCCTGCACGTTCTCCGATTCAGCCGAGCCGAGCACGCCGCCCAGCGCGCCCTTGTTGACGGCCTGGCTGATGCTCTTGCAGGCGCGGGCCACCACTTCGAGCAGCAGGCGCAGTTGCGACGGGATGGAACCGTCGTTGCGCTGCTGCTCGACGAGGTAGCGGGTCAGTGAGATCTTCTGCATTGGGTCGGGATGAATTGAATGGTTGGATTCCGGGTGAGGGCGCGGCATCAGGCCTGCAGCGCGCGCGTGACGACCTCGAGCGTGTCCTTGCTCAGGTCGGGCCGCGCGGCGATGCGGGCGATGGCTTCGCGCGCCGCGCTGCGATAGGGCTCGACCAGCTTGCTCCAGCGGTCCAGCCCACGTGCCAGCCGCGCGGCGACCTGCGGGTTGATGGCGTCGAGCTCGATCACGCGGTCGCTCCAGAACACGTAGCCCGCGGCGTCCCGGCGATGGAAGGCGCCGGGATTGGCGCTGCAGTAGCTGAAGATGACGCTGCGCGCGCGGTTCGGATTCTTGATGGAGAAGTCCGGGTGGCGCATGAGTTGCTGCACCAGGGGCAGCACGTCGCCGCCGCGGTCGGTCGCGCCGGCCTGCAGCGCAAACCACTTGTCGATGACCAGCGCCTCGCCCTTGAACATGGCGTGGAAGCTCGCCAGCGCCTGCGCCGCCAGGGCATGGCCCGACGACACCAGCGCCTGAAGCGCGTTGAAGCGGTCGGTCATGTTGCCGGCGTCCTTGAAGCGCTGCAGCGTCTTGCCCGGCCAGACTGTGTCGCCGCTCTCGCGGGCGGCCAGGCACAGGTGCGTCAGTGCCATGCCGGCCAGGGCGCGGCGGCCGGCCGACGTGGGGTCGGGCGAGTAGGCGCCGGTGTCGCGGTTGTCTTCGTAGGCCTGCTGCCATTCGGACTGCAGCGCCGAGGCCAGGCGCGCGCGCATGGCCTCGCGCACCGCGTGCACGCGCTGCGGATCGACCGCCTCGAGCTGTTCGGCAATGTACGTTTCCGAGGGCAGCGTGAGCACCAGTTCCTTGAAGGCGGCGTCCAGCTGCGTGTCGGTCAGTACGCGGCGCATGGCGTCGATGAAGGCGTCGCTCAGCACCGCGGCGGCACCGTCGGCCGGCGGCGCGTCGATGGCGGCCAGCGCGGCCCGCAGGCCGAGGCGCTGGCCGGCTTCCCAGCGGTTGAAGGGGTCGCTGTCGTGGGCCAGCAGCGTGAGCAGTTGCTCGTCGCTGTAGTCGTATTCCAGCACCACCGGCGCGCTGAATCCGCGCAGGATCGAGGGCACCGGCGCTTCGTCGACGTCGGCGAAAGTGAAGGACTCCGCTGCCTGCGTGACCACCAGCGTCCGCGTCGGTGCCAGGGCACGGCCGCCGGCGGCGACCAGTCCGACGTTGACCGGAATGACGAACGGGTCCTTGGCCGGCTGGCCCGGCGTCGGCGGGCAGGTCTGCTCGAAATTCAGCGTGTACGTGCGCGCGGCCGCGTCATGGCTGCCGCTGGCCTTCAGGCGCGGCGTACCGGCCTGGCTGTACCAGCGCTTGAACTGCGGCAGCAGGCGCGCGAGGTCCGATTGCGGGTTGGCGTCGGCAATGGCCTGGGCGAAGTCGTCGCAGGTCACGGCCTGGCCGTCGTGCCGCTCGAAGTACAGCGTCATGCCCCGTGCGAAGCCGTCGCGTCCGACCAGGGTCTGCATCATGCGCACCACCTCGGCACCCTTCTCGTAGATGGTGACGGTGTAGAAGTTGCTGATCTCGATGTAGCTGTCGGGCCGCACCGGGTGCGCCATGGGGCCGGCGTCCTCGGGGAACTGCACGCTGCGCAGAACGCGCACGTCCTCGATGCGCTTGACGGCGCGGGCCGAGGCCTCGGCGCAGAGGTCCTGGCTGAATTCCTGATCGCGGAACACGGTCAGGCCTTCCTTGAGCGAGAGCTGGAACCAGTCGCGGCAGGTCACGCGGTCGCCGGTCCAGTTGTGGAAGTATTCGTGGCCCACCACGCTTTCGATGTTGGCGTAGTCGGCATCGGTGGCGGTGGCCTGGTTGGCCAGAACGTACTTCGTGTTGAAGATGTTCAGGCCCTTGTTCTCCATGGCGCCCATGTTGAAGTCGCTGGTGGCGACGATCATGAAGCGGTCCAGGTCGAGCGACAGGCCGAAGCGCGCCTCGTCCCAGACGATGGAGCGCACCAGCGAGTCCATGGCGTGCTCGGTCTTGTCGAGGTCGCCCGCGCGTACGAATACCTGCAGCAGGTGGTCGCGGCCGCTGCGCGCCTTGACGCGCTGCTCGCGCGCCACCAGCTTGCCGGCGACCAGGGCGAACAGATAGCTGGGCTTCTTGAACGGATCGACCCACTTGGCGAAATGGCGGCCGTCCGCCAGGTCGCCCTGGTCGACCAGGTTGCCGTTGGACAGCAGCACCGGGTACTGGGCCTTGTCCGCGCGCAGCAGCACGCTGTAGCTGGCCATGACGTCCGGGCGGTCCAGGAAGTAGGTGATGCGGCGAAAGCCTTCGGCCTCGCACTGCGTGAAGAAGGTGTCCTGGCTCACGAACAGGCCCATGAGCTTGGTGTTCTTCGCCGGCTGGCACGTGGTGAACAGCTCGAGCTCGAACGCATCGGGCAGGTTGTCGAGCACGAGCTGGTCGCCCTCGATGCGGAACGACGCGCCCTGGCCGTCGACCAGCACGCGCGCCAGGTTCAGCTCGTCGCCGTGCAGGCGCAGCGCCTGCGTTGCCACGTCGGGATTGCGGCGCACCCGCATGCGGTTGAGCACCCGCGTCTTGGCGGGGTCGAGATCGAAGGTGAGGTCGACGCTGTCGATCCAGAACGGGGGCGGCGCGTAGTCCTCGCGGTGGATGGTCACGGGTTGGCCCTGAATGTCACGAAGTTGCATCCGGTGTCTCCAGCCTTGTTGCGTCTGCGGTTGTCGGGTGTTGTGATTGCCGGGCGCGGCAGGCAGCGACGCCTTACACGCCTTGCTTGAGCGAGGCCTCGATGAAAGCGTCGAGGTCGCCGTCCAGCACTTTTTGCGTGGCCGACGTCTCGTAGCTGGTGCGCAGGTCCTTGATGCGGCTTTGGTCGAGCACGTAGCTGCGGATCTGGTGGCCCCAGCCCACGTCGGTCTTTCCGTCCTCGAGCTTCTGCTGCTCTTCCATGCGCTTGCGCATCTCGTGGTCGTACAGGCGCGAGCGCAGGCGCCGCCAGGCGACGTCGCGGTTGCTGTGCTGGCTGCGGCTGTCCTGGCACTGCACGACGATGCCGGTGGGCATGTGTGTCAGGCGCACGGCCGAATCGGTCTTGTTGATGTGCTGGCCGCCGGCGCCGCTGGCGCGGTAGGTGTCGGTGCGCACATCGGCCGGGTTGATCTCGATCTCGATGGAGTCGTCGATCTCCGGATACACGAAGACGCTGGCGAAGCTGGTGTGGCGACCGCCCGACGAATCGAATGGCGACTTGCGCACCAGGCGGTGCACGCCGGTTTCGGTGCGCAGCAGGCCGAAGGCGTACTCGCCCTCGATCTTGATGGTTGCGCCCTTGATGCCGGCGGTGTCGCCGGGCGACTCGTCTTCCACCGTGGTCTTGAAGCCCTTGCGTTCGGCATAGCGAAGGTACTGGCGCAGCAGCATGCTGGCCCAGTCGCAGGCCTCGGTGCCGCCGGCGCCGGCCTGGATGTCCAGGAAGGCGTTGCTCGGGTCGGCCGGGTTGTTGAACATGCGGCGGAACTCGAGCTTCTCGATCTCGGCGGACAGCGACGCCGTCTCGTCGGCGATGGCCTGCAGGCTGTCCATGTCGCCTTCGTCCTTCGACATCTCGAAGAGCTCGGTGTTGTCGGACAGCTCGCTGCCGATGCGCTCGAGCACCAGCACGATGTCGTCGAGCGACTTCTTTTCCTTGCCCAGTTCCTGGGCCCGCTTGGGGTCGTTCCAGACCGCCGGATCTTCTAGCGAGGCGTTGACCGTGCGAAGCCGTTCGTGCTTGGCATCGAAGTCAAAGATACCTCCGTAGATCCACCGCACGCGCGCTCAGGTCTGCAAGCGTGGCGCCAATCTGGTTGATCTGTTCTGCATCCATGAGAATTCCTGTGTGGTGAAAACCAAACCGGGTATTTTCTCACGGTGTCGGCAGGCCCTGCCCGCCGCGGGCTCAGAAGCGGCGGTTGTACGAAAACAGCATGCCGTTGCCGCCCAGCAGTACCACCTGGACCGAGTCCTTGGGCGTGAAGCGCCAGCCCACGCTGGGCAGGATCACCGGCGACCAGCCGTTGTGATTGAAAGGCACCTTGTCCTCGTACGGCTCCTTGTAGCCGTACATGATGCCGGCGACCAGCTTGAAGTACAGGGCCGGAATGTCGAACACGTTGTTCCACATGTAGCCGACGTAGCCCACGCCCGAGTCCTGGCCGAAGGAGTTGCTGAAGTAGGCGCCGCCCCAGAGCCAGTTGTCGGCCCGTTGGCGCTCCAGGCCGATCAGGTAGACGTGCTTGTGTTCCGGGCTGTGGCTGAAGTGATACGCGTACGGCGAAATGACCAGCTCCCACCCGTCTGCGGTGGGTATCAAGGGGGAGGCGGCTTCCTCGGCGCGCAGGGCGGGTGCCTGGGTCAGGCCCGGTATGGCTAGAAGGAGGCCGGCGGCGCGGGCGCGCAGCGAAGTCTTCATGGAGCGGGTGCTTCCCTCTGAGTCGTTGTGGAGCGATGGGCGCGCGGCGGCACCTTGTCGGCCCCGATTGTCTCAGAGGTGGCGTTCAGGGCTTGTTCAGGAAATCCTCTATGAGACGTGCGACCTGTTCGGGCTGGTCGTGGTGCATCATGTGGCCGGCGTCTTCCAGACGCGCGAAGGCAATGTCGGGGACCTCCCTCAATCGCTTCAGCAGGTCGTCGTCGTGGCCGCGGGACTTCCAGGTCTTGATGATGCCGTCGGCGCCTTCGACCGCAAGCACCGGGGCGGCGATCGACCGATAGAGCGCGATCGCTTCATCCACCTGGTACAGGTTGGCGTTGACGATCTTGTGCGCTGCGTCGCCGCGGATGCCCCAGCCCGGCGTGCCGTCGGCGCGGGTGCAGGGGCCGGCCCAGTGGCCTGCCAGCCAGTCGGCCTTGTCCTGCGGCAGGCGGGTGTTGGTCCGCATGAGGCGCCGCGCCACCCCGGAAAGCTCGGCGTAGGTCTGCAGGTCCAGTTCGCCCCGGTGGTGCGACTTGAGCTGGTCCATCCACTGCGCGTAGCGGGCCGGCGCCTGCTCGGGCCGGGTGCGCGGCATGCCGAATCCTTCCAGGTTGACCAGCCGGCGGACGCGCTGCGGGCGTGCGCCCGCATAGAACATCGAGATGTTGCCGCCCATGCTGTGGCCGACCAGGTCCACCGCCTGCCCGGGCAGGTAGTGGTCGAGCAGGCCCTCCAGGTCCGCCAGGTAGTCCGGAAACCAGAAGTTGTCCGTGCCGCGGGCGTCGGTCAGGCCGAAGCCGCGCCAGTCCGGCGCGATCACCGGCCGGTCGTCGGTCAGCGCGTCGACCACGAACTGGAACGAGGCGCCGACGTCCATCCACCCGTGCAGCATGACGATGGGCCCTTGGCCGGCGCCGGGATCGCCCCAGATGCGGACGTGATGGTCGAGGCCGCGCAGGGGCAGGAATTCGGAGCGGCTGGAGCGTCGAGGCTGGTACATGAGGCCGATGATACGAAGGCCCGCCGCGTGCCGCGCCTTCCTAGAATCGCAACCCATGACAGATTTCAACGCCAACGTGCGGCTCGGCCGCAGCGACCTGCAGGTCACGCCCATCTGCCTGGGCACCATGACCTTCGGCGAACAGGTCGACGAGCCGGCCGCGCATGCCATCCTCGACCGCGCGCTCGAGCGCGGCATCAACTTCATCGACACGGCCGAGATGTACGCCGTGCCCACGCGCAAGCAGACCTACGGCGCAACCGAGACCATCCTGGGCAACTGGTTCCGCCAGCGGCCGCAGGCGCGGGCCCGGGTGGTGCTGGCGAGCAAGGTGGCCGGGCCGTCGCGGGGCATGCCGTGGGTGCGCGAGGGATCGGGCATGACGCCGGCGGACATCGTCGCCTCGTGCGAAGCTAGCCTGCGGCGCCTGCGCACCGACGTGATCGATCTCTACCAGATCCATTGGCCCGAGCGCCACGTGCCGGCCTTCGGCTCCATGGTCTACGACCCGCGGCAGGAGACGTCGGAAACGCCCATCCTGGCGCAGCTGCAGGCGCTCGACGGACTCGTCAAGGCGGGCAAGGTCCGGGCGATCGGACTGTCGAACGAGACGCCTTACGGCGTGCATGAATTCGTGCGCCTCGCCGAGCAGCATGGCCTGGCGCGCGTGGCGACGGTGCAGAACGCATACTGCCTGCTCAACCGTACGGTCGAGAACGCGCTGGACGAGACCCTGCACCGGCTCGGCGTTTCCCTGCTTCCGTATTCGCCGCTGGGCTACGGGCTGCTCACCGGCAAGTACGACGCGGGCGGCACCACCGGCCCGGACGCGCCGGCCGGCGCGCGCATCGCGCTGTTCGAGTCGATGCGCAAGCAGCGCTGGGGCAGGGCGGACGGCCTGAAGGCGGCGCGCCGGTACAACGCGCTGGCCCGCCAGCACGGCCTGACGCCGACGCAGATGGCGCTGGCCTTCGACTACCGCAACTGGCGGGTTGCCAGCACCATCATCGGGGTGACCAGCATCGCCCAGCTCGACGAGAACATCGACGCCTGGGGCACCACGCTCGCGCCGGAACTGCTGGCCGAGATCGACGGCATCCGCCGCGAACTGCACGACCCGAGCGCCTGAATCCGCCATGGCGAAGAAGGCGCATGTCTCCGAAACGCCGGCCACGCAGATGCTGCGGGCCCATGGCGTGGCATTCACCGAGCATCCTTACGAGTACCTGGAGCACGGCGGCGCGCAGCACAGCGCCAGCGTGCTCGGGATGGACCCGTTCACGGTGGTCAAGACGCTGGTGATGCAGGACCAGGACGCCAGGCCGCTGTTGGTGCTGATGCACGGCAACCGGACGGTGTCGACCAAGAACCTGGCGCGGCAGATCGGCGCCAAGTCGGTCGAGCCGTGCAAGCCGGAAGTGGCCAACCGCCACAGCGGCTACCTGGTGGGCGGCACCTCGCCGTTCGGCACCCGGCGCGAAATGCCGGTGTACATCGAGTCCACCATCCTGGCATTGCCGCGCATCGCGATCAATGGCGGGCGGCGCGGCTACCTGGTGGGCATCGATCCGAAGGCGTGCGTGGACCTCCTGGGCGCCACGCCGGTGCAGTGCGCGCTGGCAGAATAGCGCGCCTTCCATTTTCATCTTCTGCGCTAGGAGCGTGTGTTGAGTTCACTTTCCGTCACGTCCTTGCTGGTCATTCTGGCGTCCTACCTGGTGGGCTCGCTGTCGTTCGCGGTGATCGTGAGCAGGGCGATGGGCATGGACGACCCGCGCAACTACGGCAGCAAGAACCCCGGCGCCACCAATGTGCTGCGCTCGGGCCGCAAGGGCGCGGCCCTGGCCACCTTGCTGCTGGATGCCGCCAAGGGGTGGCTGCCGGTCTTCGTGGTGCAGCATTTCGGGTCCGCCTGGGGGCTCGACGCGGGCACCGCGGCCCTGGCCGGGCTGGCGGCGTTCCTGGGCCACCTGTACCCGGTGTTCTTCCGCTTCCAGGGCGGCAAGGGCGTGGCCACGGCAGCCGGCGTGCTGCTCGGCCTGTCGCCGTGGCTGGGACTGGCGACCGGCCTGACGTGGCTGATCATCGCCGTGTTCTTCCGCTATTCCTCGCTGGCCTCGCTGGTGGCGGCATTCTTCGCGCCGGCCTACTACCTGCTGGGCGGTGGCGTCGCCTGGCCGCTGGTGCCGGTGGCGCTTGTGGCCCTTGTGGCGATGAGCCTCCTGCTGGTGTGGCGCCATCGCGAGAACATCCGCCGTCTGCTGGCCGGCACCGAGTCGCGGCTCGGCGCAAAGGCCGGCGCCGGCAATTCCTGAATCGAATCGAAGGGAGAACGAAAACATGGGCAATCTGCAGCGATTCCACGTGGGCCCGCGCCTGTCGGAGATGGCCGTGCACAACGGCACCGTCTACCTGGCCGGACAGGTGCCGGACGATCCGGGCAAGGACATCAAGGGCCAGACGGCCGAGGTGCTGGCCATGGTCGAGCGGCTGCTGGCCGAGGCCGGCAGCAGCAAGTCGCGCATCCTGATGGCGCAGATTTTCCTCAAGGACATCGCCGAGATCGGCCAGATGAACGAGGTGTGGGACGCGTGGATCCCCGCGGGCCACACGCCGCCGCGCGCCACCGTGCAGGCAGCCATGGCCAACCCGGACTATCGCATCGAGATCGTCGTCACCGCCGCGCTGGCGGCGTAAACCACCGGCTCGATCAATACCTCTTGACCAGCACCATCTGGTCGCCTTCGCGCTGCATGTTGAAGCGGCCGATGAAGCTGTTGCCCAGCAGGATGTAGGGCATGGGCTGCTCGGACACCACGGCGTCCACGCCGGTCACCGAGACGTCGCCCACGCGCACCGAATCAAGACGCACGCGATAGGCCAGCGTCACGCCGTTGGCGGTGTTGACGCGCACCGGGTTCTTCTTGTCGTAGTTCAGCCCGATGCGTTGAGCGTCGGCGTCGGAAAGCGCCACCAGCGTGGCGCCGGTGTCGACCATGAAATTCACCGAGCGGCCGTTGATGGCGCCCAGCGTCATGAAATGGCCGCCGCTGTTGGCTGGCAGCACGATCCGGTCTCCGCCCGGGCCGGCCGCACCGTCGCCCACGCTGGTGGGCGTGTCCATTCGCAAGGTGGCCCGCTGGCCCGCCGTTTCGACGACCGCCTGGTCGCCCTGAACGGACACGAGCCGCACGCCGTCCAGCGTCTGCCCGGGCGCCAGGGTACGCGGGGCGCCGCCGTCGATGATCAGGATGGCACGGTTGCCGATGGTCCCCGTGAGCGTGACCGAGGCGGCCTGCGCCAGGCCGGCGGCCAGGGCCAGCAGCAGCACGCCGGCGCCGCTGCGAAGAGGGTGTTTCACCTGCCGGTCCGCTTCAGTCGCGGAAGTTGTTGAACGACAGCGGGAGGTCGGCCATGTCCTTGCGGATGAGCGCCATGGCGGCCTGCAGATCGTCGCGCTTGGCACCCGTGACGCGCACGGCGTCGCCCTGGATGGCGGCCTGCACCTTGAGCTTGCTGTCCTTGATCAGGCGGGTGATCTTCTTGGCCTGCTCGGTCTCGATGCCGCTCTTGACCTTGAACACCTGCTTGACCTTGTCGCCGCCGATCTTCTGCACGGCGCCCTTGTCGAGGAAACGCACGTCCACGCTGCGCTTGGTCATCTTGTTGCGCAGGATGTCCTCGATCTGGGTCAGCTGGAATTCGGCGTCGCCGGTCAGGGTGATGTCCTTTTCCTTGAGCTCGATCGCGGCGGCGGTGCCCTTGAAATCGAAGCGCGTGGAGATTTCCTTGGCCGTGTTGTCGACGGCGTTACGCACTTCGGGCAGGTCGGGTTCACAGACGGTGTCGAAAGACGGCATGGCAAAGGCTCTCCGGAATGCACGCGAGTCAAGGTTGGGAATGCGACAATTCTCCCATGATCGTGGAGCAAAACGTCCCGCTGCAACCCTATAACAGCTTCGGCATCGTCGCGCGTGCGCTGCACCTGGCGCGCGTGCGCGGCGAGGCGGACGTGGCGGCGCTGCTGGCCGACCCCGACTGGCGCGACGCGCCCAAGTTCGTGCTCGGCGGCGGCAGCAACATCGTGCTCACGGGGGACGTCAGGCCGCTGGTGCTCAAGGTCGAGATCATGGGACGGCGGCTGGTCGAGGATGGCCCGCGCGCCACCATCGTCGAGGTCGGCGCCGGCGAAACCTGGCATGACATGGTGCAGTGGACGCTGGACCAGGGCTGGCCCGGGCTGGAGAACATGGCGCTGATCCCCGGCACGGTCGGCGGCGCGCCGGTACAGAACATCGGCGCCTACGGCATCGAACTGCAGGACCGCTTCGAGTCGCTCGACGGCATCGACCTGTCGACCGGCCAGCCGTTCACGCTGAACGCGGCGCAGTGTGGCTTTGGCTATCGGGATTCCGTGTTCAAGCATGCGCCCGGCGGCCCGAAGAACCTGGGGCTGGCGGGCCGCGCCGTGATCACCCGGGTGCGCCTGCGGCTGCCCAAGCCGTGGCGGCCGACGCTGGGCTACCTCGACCTGGAGCGCAAGATGGCGGAAACCGGCGTGACCGACCCCGGGGCGCGCCAGATCTTCGACTGGGTCTGCGCCATCCGGCGGGCCAAGCTGCCTGACTGGCGCGTGCTGGGCAACGCCGGGAGCTTTTTCAAGAACCCGACGGTGACGCCCGAACAGTGCGCCGACATCATCGCGCGCGACCCGAAGATCGTGCACTACCCGATGGACGACGGCAGCATCAAGCTGGCGGCGGGCTGGCTGATCGACGCCTGCGGCTGGAAGGGCAAGTCGGTCGGCAATGCCGGTGTCTACGACAGGCAGGCGCTGGTGCTGGTCAACCGCGGCGGCACCGCCCATCCCGCCACCGGGGGCGAGGTGATGACCCTGGCCAAGGCCATCCAGACCAGCGTCTATGAGCGCTTCGGCATCCGGCTGGAGCCGGAGCCGGTCGTGGTCTGAGCCGCGGGCCGGCCTCGGGGCCGTTCAGGCGTAGCTGCAGATGTAGCTGTACGGCTGGTCGGTCACGCGGATCTGGAAGCTGGAGTTGCCCGGCACGCTGAACTTCTCGCCCAGGCCCGAGCGCTGCCATTCGCTGCTGCCGGCAAGCAGGTATTCGCAGCTGCCACCGGTGCACTCCATGACTTCGGCGGCACCGGTGCTGAAGGTGAGGGTCGCCGGCAGGACCACGCCCACCGATTTCTTCGAGCCGTCGGCCAGCGTCAGGCTGTGGCTGACGCACTTGCCGTCGAAATAGACGTTGGCCTGGGTGGCGACGCGGACGTTGTCGAGATGCGTGGTGGTGGCGTTGCTCATGGGGAAAACTGTCGGGTGAAGGCTCGCGAAAGGGCAGGGCCGGCGATTCTAGGCGCCTTCGGTCAATGTCCGTGGCGGTAGTAGGTGTAGCCGAGGTTCAGCGAGATACCGCCGGGAGCGTAGCCATAGCCATACCCGTAGGGCGCGCCCCAGCCCCACCCGTAGGGCCGCGGATAGACCGCAGGCGCCACGTACACCGGGGCGGGCGCCACGTAGACCGGCGCCGGCGCGACGGCGCCGGGGCCGGAGACCACGACACCGGGTTCCGGCGTGGCGGAGCGCCAGGGCGCGTCGTTGCCGCCCGAGGGGGCCGGAAGCGGCGCGTTGTCCGCGATGGGGTGGGGATCATCCACCGGGGAGGTCATCACGCCCATCGGCGTGACCTGCACCGGCATCGTCTGGCCGGGCGGGCTGTCGGTGCGGGCGGTGTACTGGTGGCCCGCGTATTCATACGTCACCGAATAGCCGGCCACGCCGTCGGGTGTGCGGATCGGCGTGCTGCTGACCACGCGGGCCTGGGCTGGGGCGCCCTGCTGGGCGAACGCCGTTCCGGCGGCGAGGGCGGCGGCCGCCAGGGCCAGTCGGGGAATGAGAGAGGTCGATGCCATGTCTGCACCTATCCTTGTGTCGTGTTGGGAAGCAGGCGTTGGATGCGATTCGGGCCGCCGGGTTCACGCCTTCGCGCCGGCCAGTTGCGCCCAGGCCTGCGGATCGAATCCCACGGTGGCGTCGGGCCGGCCGGACCACTCCATCACGGGCCGCTTGATCAGGCTCGGGTGCTCGATGAGCGTCTGGCGCGCGGAGGCCATGTCGGTCACGCCGGCCCGGGTGGCCTCGTCCAGGCGGCGCCACATGGTGCCGCGGCGGTTGAGCACCGTCTCCCAGCCGGCCGAGGCCAGCCAGCGGTCGAGTTCGGCCTCGGGCACGCCCTGCTTCTTGAAGTCATGGAACGTATAGGCGACGCCGTTGTCGTCGAGCCAGGCGCGGGCGCGCTTGACGGTGTCGCAATTCGGGATTCCGTACAGGGTAGTCATGACCGCGAATCATGCCCCGGGGCGCGGTGGGCGACAATCCAGGTCTCCATGAAAACCCTAAGCGAATGGCTCGCGCACGCCGAGCAGCTGCACAGCAGGAACATCGAGCTCGGCCTGGACCGGGTGCGCGAGGTGGCACAGCGGCTGGGCCTGGCCTTTTCCTGTCCGGTCATCACGGTGGCCGGCACCAACGGCAAGGGCTCGACCTGCGCGATGCTCGAGTCGATCCTGGCGAACGCCGGCTACAAGACCGCCGTCTACAGCTCGCCGCACCTGGTCCATTTCGAGGAAAGGCTGCGGCTGAACGGCGAGTCGGTCGACGCCCAGGCCCTGCTGCCGCATTTCGAGGCGGTGGAGGCCGCGCGCGGGCAGACCTCGCTGACCTACTTCGAATTCACGACGCTGGCCATCCTGAACTGCATGGCGGCGCAGCCGCTGGACGCGGCCATCCTCGAGGTCGGGCTGGGCGGCCGGCTGGACGCGGTGAACATCATCGATGCCGACTGCGCCATCATCACCAGCATCGACCTCGACCACATGGATTTCCTGGGCCCGGACCGCGAGAGCATCGGCCGGGAGAAGGCGGGCATCATGCGCGCCGGGCGGCCGGCCATCGTGAGCGACCCGGTGCCGCCGGACAGCGTCATCGCCCACGCGGCGCAGATCGGCGCGGACCTCTGGCGTCACGGCACCGATTTCAACGTGTCGGGCGACAAGCAGCAATGGAACTGGGCCGGTCGGGGCCGGCGCTACAGCGGGCTGGCGTATCCGGCATTGCGAGGGGCCAACCAGCTGGTCAATGCCGCCGGCGTACTGGCGGCGCTGGAGGCACTGCGCCAGCGCCTGCCGATCACCGCCCAGGCGGTGCGCATCGGCCTGGCGCGAGCCGAGCTGCCGGGGCGCTTCCAGATCGTGCCGGGCCAACCGGCGCTGGTGCTGGACGTTGCCCACAATCCGCATGCCGTGGCCGCGCTGGCCGAGAACCTGGATGCGATGGGCTTCTACCCGACGACGCATGGCGTCTTCGGCGTCATGGCGGACAAGGACCTGGCACCGATCCTGGCGCGCATGGGGCCGCTGATCGACCGCTGGTACTTCTGCGACCTGCCCACGCCGCGCGCCGCGTCCGCGGCCGACCTGGCTGCCCGCTGGCAGGCCCAGAACGGCCGCCGCGACGTCTCGGCCACCACCCACGCCACGCCGCAGGAAGCCCTGGACGCGGCGGTCGCTGCCGCGGACCCGACTGATAGAATCGTCGTCTTCGGATCGTTCTTCACGGTGGGCGGCGTGCTCGAACACGGCACACCGCGTCTGCACGCAAGGCACCTGTAGCCGGAGCCTCGGGCAACCTTGAATTCGGGCAGCCCGCATCCACTTTCAGACATCCCGCGACTGCTGTATCAGGATCGACGTTCATGGCGCTTTTCAAGTTTCGCTCCTCGGGCCAGCCAACCAACGAGAAGCGCAACGCGCCCCCCGCGGCGCCGGCCGAAAGCGTCGAGTCCATGCGCCGCCGTGCCCGCCACCGTCTGCTGGGCGCCGCGGTGCTGGTGCTGCTGGGCGTGATCGGCTTTCCCCTCCTGTTCGACACCCAGCCGCGGCCGCTGTCCGGCGACATCCCCATCGAGATTCCCGACCGTGCCAAGGCCAAGCCGCTCACCGTGCCGGCCGGCAAGACGAGCGCTGGCGCCCAGGGCAGCCAGGCGGCCTCCGACGACGGAATCATCACCGAGTCGGCCGACGGCACCGTGATCAGCGCCAACGAGCCCTCCCGCACGGCCCGCAACGAGGCTGCCGCGCCGGAGGTCAGGCCCGAGCCGAAGCCTGAGCCCAAGGCCGAGCCGAAGCCCGAGCCCAAGGCAGAGCCGAAGGCCGAGCCAAAGGCCGAGCCGAAAGCGGAGCCCAAGTCCGAAGCCAAGTCCGAATCCAGGGACGGCAAGGACACCAGGCCGGCTGGCAAGAAGCCGGTGGACGACGAAGCGGCGCGTGCGCTCGCGCTCCTGCAGGGCAGGCCGCCGGTCAGCGCCACGCCCGGCGTCACTGCCGCTTCGAGCGACGACAGCAGTGCCCGCTTCGTGGTGCAGGTGGGTGCATTTGCCGATGCGGCCAAGGCGCAGGACGTGCGCCAGCGCCTGGAAAAGGCCGGGCTCAAGACCTACACGAACGTCGCCAAGACGCCGCAGGGCGATCGCACGCGGGTGCGGGTCGGCCCGTTTGCCTCGCGCGCCGACGCCGACAAGGCTGCCGACAAGGTCAAGGGCCTGTCGTTGCCGGCGGCGGTGCTGACTCTCTAGCGGAGACGGCAGGCGTGTCCGCGCTCGACTGGATTGCCGTGGCGCTGCTCGGCCTGTCGGTGCTGGTCGGGATCTGGCGAGGGCTCCTGTTCGAGGTCATTTCGCTGGTGGGCTGGGTGGCGGCTTTCTTCATGGCGCAATGGTTCGCGTCCGATTTGGCCGACATCCTCCCCATGGGGGCGCCGGACGCGCCATGGCGCTACGCGGCCGCCTTCGTCATCATCTTCGTCGCCGTGGCCTTCGGCGTCGGCCTGGTCGCGAGCCTGATCCGCGCGCTGGTCAAGGCCGCGGGCCTGCGTCCGGTAGACCGCACGCTGGGCGGCGTCTTCGGGCTGGCGCGAGGCGCGCTGGCGCTGCTGGTCGCCGCCGTGGCGGTGCATCTTTTTTCGCTGGAGCAAAGCGTCTGGTGGCGCGAATCGGCCAGCGCCACTGTGCTCGATGCGGCCTTGCAGAACGCCAAACCCGCCCTGCCCGGGAAACTGGCAAGCTATCTCCCCTGAGAGGAACACCCCATGTGTGGAATCGTCGGCGTTGTCAGCAACGCGCCCGTCAACCAGCTGCTCTATGACGCCATGCTGCTGCTGCAGCACCGTGGCCAGGACGCGGCCGGAATCGTCACGCTGCTCGAGCGCAAGTTCTTCATGCACAAGGCCAAGGGCATGGTGCGCGACGTCTTCCGCACGCGCAACATGCGAGCACTGCCGGGCAACGTCGGCCTGGGCCAGGTGCGCTATCCGACGGCCGGCAATGCCTACAGCGAGGAAGAGGCGCAGCCGTTCTACGTCAATGCGCCGTTCGGCATCGTGATGTCGCACAACGGCAACCTGACGAATGCCCAGGCGCTGCGTGCCGAGCTGTTCTCCACCGACCACCGGCACACCAACACCGAGAGCGATTCAGAGGTGCTGCTCAACGTGATCGCGCACGAGCTGGAACGGTCCACGCGCGGTCTGCCGCTGCAGCCACAGGAGGTTTTCGCCGCGGTGCGCAGCGTGTACAAGCGCCTGCGCGGCTCGTATGCGGTGGTCTCGCTGATTGCCGGCCACGGTCTGCTGGCGTTTCGCGATCCGTTCGGCATCCGGCCGCTGTGCATCGGCCGCAATGCCGAGGGCGCAGTGATGGTGGCCAGCGAGTCGGTTGCGCTCGAGGGATCGGGCTTCGTGCTCGAGCGCGACATCGCCCCGGGCGAGGCCATCTTCATCGACCTCGAAGGCAACGTGCATTCGCAGCAGTGCGCCGAAGGCGCGACGCGCCATCCGTGCATCTTCGAGTTCGTCTACCTGGCGCGGCCCGATTCGACGATGGACGGGATCTCGGTCTACCAGGCCCGGCTGAACCTGGGCGAGACCCTGGCCAAGCGCGTCGTGTCCACCGTGCCGCCCAGCGAGATCGACGTGATCATCCCGATCCCCGAGTCGAGCCGGCCAAGCGCGACGCAACTGGCGCACCTCCTGGGCATCCCGTATCGCGAGGGCTTCGTCAAGAACCGCTACGTGGGTCGCACGTTCATCATGCCGGGGCAGGGCGTGCGCAAGAAATCGGTGCGCCAGAAGCTCAACGTGATCGCCAGCGAGTTCAAGGGGCGCAACGTGATGCTGGTGGACGACTCCATCGTTCGTGGCACCACCAGCCGCGAAATCGTCCAGATGGCGCGCGACGCCGGCGCCCGGAAGGTCTACCTGGCCAGCGCGGCGCCGCCGGTGCGCTACCCGAACGTCTACGGCATCGACATGCCGACCAAGGATGAACTGGTGGCGCACGACCGAACCATCGAGCAGGTCCGCGAGCTGATCGGTTGCGACGCGCTGATCTACCAGGACGTCGAAGGCATGAAGCGCGCCGTGATGAAGGCCGCCGGCCCCGCGGCCCAGGCCGGCCTGGCGGGCTTCGAGGCATCGTGCTTCGACGGCGTCTACATCACCGGCGACGTCGACACCGAGTCGATCTCGCGCATGCAGGGAAGCCGCCCGCAGGTCGAGGAGGGCGACGAGGACACCTCGCGCCTGGCGCTGCCGAACCTGAGCTGAAAACGAATCTCCCAGATGAAAGACCAATCCCTTCCCGAAGGGCTGCGGCCCGAGACGTTGGCCGTGCGCACCGGCATCGAGCGCAGCCAGTACGGCGAGAATTCCGAGGCGCTGTACCTCACCACCGGCTTCGTGCAGCCGGACGCCGCCACCTCGGCAGAACGCTTCGCCAGCGGCGAGGGCTACACCTACGCGCGCACGTCCAATCCCACCGTCACCGCCTTCGAGCGGCGCCTGGCCGCGCTCGAAGGCACCGAGGCCGCGATCGGCGCCTCCAGTGGCATGGGCGCCATCCTGATGATGATCATGGGCCTGCTCAAGGCGGGCGACCACGTCGTGCTGTCGCGCTCGATGTTCGGCTCCACGCTGAACCTGTTCGCCAAGGAGTTCGGCAAGTTCGGCGTCGAGACCACCTTCGTCTCGCAAACGAACGTGGACGAGTGGCGCGCGGCCATGCGGCCGAACACCAGGCTTCTGTTTGCCGAGACGCCGACCAACCCGCTGACCGAGGTGTGCGACATCGCCGCGCTGGCGCAGATCGCCCATGACGCGGGCGCGCTGCTGGCGGTGGACAACGCCTTCGCCACGCCGCTGTTGCAGCGGCCGGTCGAAATGGGCGCCGACATCGTCATGCATTCGGGCACCAAGTATCTGGACGGCCAGGGCCGCGTCATGGCGGGTGCGCTGTGCGCGAGCCGCCAGCTCGTGACCGAGAAGTTCGCGCCGGTCGTGCGCACCGCCGGCATGGTGCTCTCGCCGTTCAACGCGTGGGTCGTTCTCAAGGGAATGGAAACGCTGGGCGTGCGGGTGAAGGCGCATTGCGACAACACCCTGGCCATTGCGCGCTGGCTGGAGGCGCAGCCGCAGGTGGCGCGCGTGTACTACCCGGGCCTGGCCTCGCATCCGCAACATGACCTGGCGATGCGCCAGCAGAACGGCCTGGGCGGCGGCGTGCTCTCGCTCGAGCTTGCCGGCGACACGCCGGAGGCGGCGCGGGCGAAGGCGTTCCACCTGCTCGACAGCTGCCGCGTGCTGTCGCTCGCGACCAACCTGGGCGACACCAAGACCATCATCAGCCACCCCGCCACCACCTCGCACGGCCGCCTGACCGAGGCGCAGCGCCAGGCGGCCGGCATCAGCCAGGGCGTGGTCCGCCTGGCCGTGGGGCTGGAGCATCACGAAGACATCCAGGACGACCTGTTGCGCGGCCTGTCCACGCTGACCGCCTGAGCAAATACAACGAATGAGCAAGACACGCACGCGCTTCGCGCCATCACCCACCGGCTTCATCCACCTGGGCAACATCCGCTCGGCCCTCTACCCGTGGGCCTTTGCCCGCGCCACCGGCGGCGACTTCATCCTGCGCATCGAGGACACAGACCTCGAGCGCTCCAGCCAGGCGGCCGTGGACGTCATCCTCGAGGGCATGGCCTGGCTGGGCCTGACGCACGACGAGGGGCCGTTCTACCAGATGCAGCGCATGCCGCGCTACAAGGAAGTGCTGGCCCAGATGCAGGCCCAGGGCCTGGTCTATCCGTGCTACATGAGCGTGGCCGAACTCGACGCATTGCGCGAGCGCCAGATGGCCGCCAAGCTCAAGCCTCGCTACGACGGCACCTGGCGCCCCGAGGAGGGCAAGGTGCTTCCGCCGGTGCCCGAGGGCGTGCAGCCCGTGCTGCGCTTTCGCAACCCGCAAGGCGGCAGCGTCGTGTGGGACGACAAGGTCAAGGGGCGGGTGGAAGTGTCGAACGACGAGCTCGACGACCTGGTCATTGCGCGCCCGGACGGCACGCCCACGTACAACTTCTGCGTCGTGGTCGACGACATGGACATGGGCATCACCCACGTCATCCGCGGCGACGACCACGTGAACAACACCCCGAGGCAGATCAACATCCTGCGTGCCCTGGGCCAGGAGCCGCCGGTATACGCCCACCTTCCCACCGTGCTCAATGAGCAGGGCGAGAAGATGAGCAAGCGCAATGGCGCCAAGCCGGTCACGCAGTTCCGCGACGAAGGGTTCCTGCCCGACGCCATGGTCAACTACCTCGCGCGCCTGGGGTGGAGCCATGGCGACGACGAGATCTTCTCGCGCGCCCAGTTCCTCGAATGGTTCGATCTCGATCATCTGGGCCGCAGCGCCGCGCAATTCGACGAGGCCAAGCTGCGCTGGGTCAACGCCCAGCACCTCAAGGCCATGGCCGACGACGCGCTGGCGCCGCTGGTGGCCGAGCAGTTGGCACGGCGCGGCATCCAGGCCGATGAGCGGCTGGCGGCCATCTGCGGCTTGTTCAAGGACCGCTGCGACACCACCGTTGCCCTGGCCGACTGGGCCGCACGCTTCTATACCGACGACGCGGTTCAGCCCAGTGCCGAAGACCGCGCCCAGCACCTCACTCCGGCAGTGATGCCCGCCGTCGCCGCGCTGGCCGACAGGCTGGAGCAATTGACGTCGTGGGACAAGCCTTCGATCGCCGCCGCCATCAAGGAAGTGCTGGCCGCGCACGGCCTCAAGATGCCGCAGTTGGCCATGCCGGTGCGCGTGCTGGTGATGGGCACGCCGCAGACGCCGTCGCTCGACGCCGTGCTCGCGCTCGCATCGCAACAAAAAATTTTGGCTCGCTTGCGAAGCGCGTAAAAATCGATATACAATGCGAGGCTCGACACCAACGCAAACGAAGAAATTCGAAGCGAGTCGCAAAGAAGATCTGAAGGGTTAAAATCCAACGGATTCGATGAGCGGCATAGGGGGTATAGCTCAGCTGGGAGAGCGCTTGCATGGCATGCAAGAGGTCAGCGGTTCGATCCCGCTTACCTCCACCAACGGAGTCGAGAAGAAGAGTGAAGACTCTTCGCAGTTCTTAGGTTTTGACCCTATCGTCTAGAGGCCTAGGACATCACCCTTTCACGGTGAGTACCGGGGTTCGAATCCCCGTAGGGTCGCCAGTCATCAGGCGGGTGAGGCAGAAAATGCCTCGCCCGGCTGAAGCGGCACAAGTGGCAGCACTTGGCTCCATCCGGAGCGAACGCTGTCTACCAGGAGTGGTAGTTCAGTTGGTTAGAATACCGGCCTGTCACGCCGGGGGTCGCGGGTTCGAGTCCCGTCCACTCCGCCAAACATGAGCCCCTGTTGCAGTCGCTGCAACAGGGGCTTTTTGTTGGGCTTCTCGTGCCTGCCGCGCAGTCCAATTAAGGGGTGGGTAAAAAACGGTCCGGCGACTTGTTAACATCGCCGAGTCGATTTTGATAAGCATCCGAGTACTACCTCAATGGCAACTGCATCGAAGAAGGCCCCCGCCGCCAAGCGCGCACCGAATCCCGCATTCATGAAGGCGCTCACCCCGAGCCCCGCCCTGGCCGCCGTGATCGGCCCCACGCCCGTGCCTCGCACGGAGGTGGTCAAGCGCATGTGGGACTACATCAAGGCGAACAACCTGCAGGACCCGCAGAACAAGCGCAACATCAACGCCGACGAAAAGCTCAAGCCCATCTTCGGCAAGGACCAGGTCACGATGTTCGAGCTGACCGGGCTGGTCGGCAAGCACCTGAGCTGATCGCGCCGCTGTCGGCTCTGCGCCCCCACAGGCTGACGTGCCGTGGGGGCGTTTTCATTGGCCGCTGCGATCTTGTCGCGACGTCGCGCATGGGGCTGCGCTGCGCCCCGGCGTCACTGCCCGCTGTTGAGCGTGGTGGTCACGGCCTGCGCTGCGCCGACCACGCTCGCCGCCATGTTCTTGAGTTGAGCCGGCTTCATTCGCGCCGCAGGGCCCGAGATGCCGATCGCCGCGATCACATTGCCGGCCGAATCGCGGATCGGCGCAGCAATGCCCCAGACGCTCTCGCGCCATTCGCCCTTGTTGACCGCGTAGCCTTGGGTGCGCACCTTCTGCATCTCCCGCGCGAAGGCCGCGGGTTCCACGATCGTCCTGGGCGTGTGTGCGACGAGGCGCGTGCTGATGGCCGCGATGCGCTGCTCGGGCTGCCAGGCGAAGATGGCCTTTCCGGTCGCAACGCAATGGGCCGGCGCGCGGCCACCGACCTCCGAGTAGGAGCGCACCGGCTCCGGGCTGTCCAGCTTGTGCACATAGACGACCTCGTCGCCGTCCAGTACCGACAGGTGAACGGTTTCCCGCGTCGACGCCAGCAGCTTGTCCATCTCCGAGATCGCGGCATTGCGGATGCTCATGCGGCCTGACAGGGCGGTACCCAGTTCCCAGACCTTCAGCGATGCGGAATATCCGGAAGTCTGCTCTTGCTTGACCGCATAGCGCAGCTCGACCAGCGCCTGGAGCAGTCGATGGACGTTGCTCTTTCCCAGGCCGAGCAGGACGGCGAGTTCGCTGACACCCAGCGGCTTCTCGCTGCGTGCAAGGACCTCCAGCAGCTGCAGTCCTTTGACGAGGGTGTTGTTCATTTGTGGATCGAGGCGAGATTGGGAGGGCGCCAATACTAGCCGAGCAGGTCATCCTGCCGCTGCGCGGCGATAGGCCTCGATTCGTGCCTTGAGTCCGGGCCTGGCGGCCGATCTTGCAAGTGCCGCCAGGTCGTGATCTGCGCCGGCCGAGCCGCGCGCGCGGCTCGCGCTTCGCACGGCCGCATGCGTCTGCACGTCGAGCCGGGACATCGATGCGGCGAGGGCCGATATTGCTGCTTCCACCTCGTTCCGGTCCACCTGCGCCGTTGCCAACCCCGCGCGCAGGGCGTCAGCACCGTCGATGGCGCCGCCGGAGGTGATCCACAGCCGCGCCTGGCCGGCGCCCACCACGTCCGCCAGCCGGGCGGTGCCGAGCACGATGCCGAACCCGGCGCCCGGAAAGGCAAAGCTCGCCGATTCGACGATCCAGCGTGACTCGCATGCCGCGAACAGGTCCGCGCCGGCGCCCATGGCGCGGCCGCTGGCCAGCGCGAGCGTTGCGAATGGCGCGGCGTGGACGCGCTGCAGCAGGAGCTCGATGCGCACGAGCCGGGCCATGAGCGAGTCGTCCGTCTGCGCGGCCAGGTCGCCGAGGTCGAAGCCGGTGCAGAAGTGCCGGCCTGTGCTGCCGAGGACGACCAGGCGCGTGCCGTCCGACTGCGCCGCGTCGAGGGCGTCGCAGAGGGACTCCACCAGCGAAGGCGACAGTGCGTTGCCCTTGTCAGGGCGATTCATGTCGAGCCGCGTGACCGCGCCGTCGCGGCGCACGAGAAGTTCGGGCGATGAGTTCATCGAATGCCTGCCGGGGGCCACAGGTTGGGAACGACGGCGTTCGAGTAGCCGGAGATGAACTCCTTGGCCTTGCCGGTCGTCGGATCGAACACGTGCCGCCTGACGCGGCCGATGTTGCCGCCGTAGACGTGGATGCTGATCGACACGCGATCGTCGTACGCGTTGCGGACGCGATGAATGTCCCCGATCGACGGCGAGACGCGGGTCGTCCTGCCAGGGTCGAGGCGTTGTTCCCGGCCCGAGCAGGCGAGCGCACCGCCTTCGACGCCAACGGCCGGCGCCTCGTAGTGCAGGTTGAACTCCGCACCGCGCAACATGCCGATCACGCCCCAGACCTGGTGGTCGTGGACCGGTGTTCCCTGTCCCGGCCCCCAAACGAAGCTGATGACGGAGAAGCGGTTCAGCGGATCCCCGTAGAGCAGGTGCTGCTGGTAGTACTGGGGATGCGGGACGGCCATCGAATCGGGCAGCCAGTCGTCGCTGCTCACGAGCGTGCGCATCAGTTCGTCCGCACCGTCGAGCAGCGCGCCTTCGGCAATGTCGCTTCGCGACACCAGCCGGGTCATGCCGCCGACGAACGCGAGCAGCTTGTTCTGCGTGTCGTCGCTCATGCCGGGTCGCCGACGGTTTCGGAGAGCTGGAGCTGGCTGCGGATTTCTTCCGAGTGCTCCCCCAGGCGCGGCGGGCCACAACGCACAGGAAAGCCCGCACCGTTGAAGCGGATGGGCGAGCCGAAGGTGCGCGTCTGCGCGCCGCCGGGCAGCACCAGGTCGCTGACCCATCCCATGTGCTGCGTCTGTGCATCATCGAGCGCGGCGGCATAGTCGTTGATTCGCGAATGCGGCACGCGTGCCTCCTTGAAAGCGTCGATCCAGTGGTCGACCGGTTGCGTTGCGAACCGCTCTTCCAGCAGCGCCTTGAGCGCACCCTGGTGCGCGGCGCGGTCGGCGGTGGTGAGAAAGCGCGGATCTTCGGCCAGCTGCGGCATGCCGACCACGCTGCAGACGTCGAGCCAGAGCTTCTGGTTGCCCGCGGCGATGGCGAAGTAGCCGTCCGATGCGCGAAAGGCCTGGTAGGGCGCATTCCTGGGGTGGGCCGAGCCCAGTCTCCCGGGACTGCGACCGTTGCCGAAATAGTCGCTGGTCTGCAGCGCGGAAATGCCGAGCGTGCAGCCGTACATCGGCACGTCGATGTGCGCGCCGGTGCCGCCCTCGCGCACGCGCACCAGCGCCGCCGCGATGGAAAAGGCCGCATAGAGGCCCGAAGCGAAGTCGGAGACCGGCACGCCGCACTTGACCGGCGGGCCGTCGGGCTCGCCCGTCACGCTCATCACGCCGGCGGCGGCCTGGATGGTGAGATCGAAGCCGCCTTCGTCGGCTCGCGGCCCGCTCTGGCCGAACGCCGAGATCGAGCAGTAGAGCAACGCGGGGTGGGCGGAGACGAAACTGTCGTAGCCGAGCCCGAGCCGGTCCATCACGCCGGGCCTGTTGTTCTCGACCACGATGTCCGCCGCGAGTATCAGCTTGCGCGCCACGGCGAGATCGTCGGGTGCCTTCAGGTTCAGAACCATCGACTTCTTGTTCCGGTTCACCGAGGCGAAGTTCTCGCTGTAGCCGGCGCTCAGCGGCGGCCATTGCCGCAGCCCGTCGCCGTCGGGCGGCTCGACCTTGATGACCGTGGCGCCCATGTCGGCCAGAAGCATGGCGCAGAAGGGACCGGCCGCGATGGAGCAGAACTCGATGACCGTGACGCCGTCGAGAGGCAGGCGGGAGCTGCTGGGTGGTGGTGGAGTCATGGGAGCATGGGTTGGCTGGCTGGCTTGGGACATTGTATCGGCGTCTTCCCTGATATTCCGAAGTGCGGATATTGAATTCTATAAAACGGAACAGCGATCCAAGTGCTGGCGTGGGCGTCAGCTTCCCGGCTGAAGGTTGTTCGCCTTGACGACCGCTTCGTACCGCACGAAGTCTTCCTTGACCATCGCCGTGAATTGCGCCGGGGTGGTCTGCAACGGCTCGGTCCCGAGGGATTGGAGCTTCGCGCGGACGTCGGGCATCTGCAGGATCCGCGTGACCGCGGCATTCGTCTTCTCGACGACGTCGGCGGGCGTGCCTGCCGGCGCGATCATTCCGTACCAGAACGACATCTCGAAGTCTTTCAGGCCGGCTTCGGAAAGCGTCGGAACGTGGGGCAGTTCCTTGAAGCGGGTGCGCGAGGAAACGGCAAGCACCTTGAGCAGGCCGCCATCGACCAGCGGCTTGGTCGCCATCAGTGTGTCGAGCGTGAAGGCAACCTCGCCGCCCGCCACGGCGGTGACCGAAGGCGCGCTGCCCTTGTATGGGACGTGCAACGCCTCGATGCCGGCCGCATTGCGGAACATCTCCCCGGTGACGAAGGTGATGCTGCTCGATGCCGAGTAGCTCATGTTGCCGTTCTGCGCCTTCGACAACGCGATCAACTCCTTGAGGGTGCCGGCTTTCGTGCCGTTGCCGACCACCAGGAAGAAGGGGCTGCGCGCGAGTGCTGCGACGGGCGCGAAGTCGTGCACCGGATCGAACGGCAAGCGTGGATAGAGACTCTTGTTGATGGCGAACGTCGGCGTGATGAAGCCGAACGTGTAGCCGTCGGCCGGCGCGCGCGCCACCGCCGAGGTGCCGACCTGCGTGTCGCCGCCGGGCTTGTTCTCGACGATGACCTGGGCGCCCCACATCTGCTCGAGCTTCTGACCGATCGCGCGGGCGACGACGTCGGTTCCGCCGCCGGGAGGGTAGGGCACGATGAACCGGATGGGCTTGTCCGGGTAGGCGGCGTGCGCACCGCAGGCAAGGCCCATGGCGAGGAGCATCGTGCCCAGCCCGCGGGGAGTTCTGTATTTCATGGCGTGGCCTCCTTGGTCATGACGTTCCTATATGTGGAACATGTGTTCCGCATATTATTCTTCGAGCATTTCGCGGTCAATGCGGGACATCGTGATGCTCGTTGTCCCGCATCGGGGGATCGACACGCTTGACCCGGTTCCGTGGCGGTGCCTAGAATGAATCATCAAGCGGAACATGTATTCCAATATACGGAATGCACTCTATTTGAAAGGACGCACGCAAGTGGAAGACGCAGATCTGGCCGACCTCGGCTTCGCCCCCGAAGGGGACAAGCCCACCGCCTACATGCAGCGCACACGCGACTGGTACCTCGCCCTTGGCTACGGCAATCCGTATTGCTGGGCACACTACGTCGACGTGCCGTTCACCCCGCTGCGCAAGCCACTGGCGGAATCGACGGCCACGCTCGTGACGACGGCCGCGCCCTATCAGCCAGACAAGGGAAATCAGGGGCCTGGAGCTGCCTACAACGCCGCTGCGAAGTTCTACGAGGTGTATTCGGGCGAGACGGCGGTGGACCATGACGTCCGCATCTCGCATGTCGGCATCGATCGCAAGCACACCAGCATGGAAGACAGCGGAAGCTGGTTCCCGCTGCCGGCGATGCGCGCCGCGGCTTCCAAGGGGCGCCTGGGGCGGCTGGCCGCGCGCTTTCACGGCGCGCCGACCAACCGCAGCCAGCGCCACACCCTGGACGTCGACTGCCCGGAGATCCTTCGCCGTTGCCAGGAAGACGGCGTGGACGTCGCGCTCCTCGTACCCAACTGCCCCATCTGCCACCAGACGCTGAGCCTCGTCGCGCGCTATCTGGAGGCGCACGGCATCGCAACCGTCGTCATGGCGTGCGCCAAGGACATCGTCGAGCACGTGGGCGTGCCGCGGGCGCTGTTCAGCGACTTTCCGCTGGGCAATGGCGCGGGCAAGCCGCACGACAAGACCTCGCAGGCCGATACGCTGGAACTGGCGCTTCGCGTGCTCGAGACGGCGCCCGCGCCCCGCACGACGGTGCAGTCGCCTCAACGCTGGAGCGATGACTGGCAGTGGAAGCTCGACTTTTCCAACATCGAGCGCATCAGTGCGCAGGAGGTGGCGCGCCTGCGCGCCGAATCCGACAACGCCAAGGCGATCGCCAAGGCCATTCGCGAGAAGACGCCCGCCACGAAAGGACAAGCCGCATGAACACGCCCTTCAGCAATGTCCGGATCCTGGACTTCACCCGGTTCCTTGCCGGGCCGTTCGGCACGCACCAGTTCGCACTGCAAGGCGCCGACGTGGTCAAGATCGAGTCGTTCGAAGGCGACGACACCCGCACCTCGACCATCGACAAGCGCCTGGCGGCCGAGAAGATGTCGCCATCCTTCATGGCGTTGAACTCCAACAAGCGCAGCATGACGCTGGACCTGCGCAAGCCCCAGGCCGTCGAAGTCGTCAAGGCGCTCGTCAAGGATGCCGACATCGTCTGGGAGAACTTCCGCCCCGGGGTGATGAAGAAGCTCGGGCTGGACTTCGAGACGCTCTCGGCGATCAACCCGCGCCTGATCTATTGCTCCGTGTCGGGGTTCGGCCACTCCGGTCCGGAGCAGTTCACCGCCGCGTTCGACGGAAAGATCCAGGCCATGTCCGGCATCATGTCGATCACCGGCGATCCGGCCGCGGGGCCGATGCGGGCCGGCTTCGCGGTGTGCGACCTGATCGGCGGCATCACGGCCGCCTTCGCAGTGTCGACGGCGCTCTATCAGCGCATGCACACCGGCAAGGGGCAGTTCGTCGACGTCGCGATGCTCGACGCGACCCTCAATTTCCTGTCGTCCCAGGTCGCGGAGTACACCGTGACGCAGCACAAGCAGCGGCAGTTCGGAAATCTTTCGGTGAGCCGCAAGGTGACGGCGCATCGCTTCAAGGCAGGCGGGGGCGACATCGTGCTCGCGGTGCTGACCGAGAAGCAGTTCGCCAAGCTCCTGACCGCCGTGGGCCGCGCGGATGCACTGGACGACCCGCGTTTCAAGGATTGGTTCTCGCGCACGGAGAACGAGGCAGCATTGCGCGAGATTCTCGAGGGCGGCATGGCGAGCCACACGCCGGCATATTGGGAGCAGCGCCTGACGCAGGCGGACGTGCCTTGCGCCGTGGTCTGCGCCATCGACGAGATCATCCACCATCCCCAGCTCAAGCACCGGGCCGTGCTGCAGGAGGTGTCGTCTTCCGAAGGGCGCCACATGATGGTCGGACCGGGATTCGAGCTGGCGCACGACGGTGGGCGAATCCACAGCCCGGCGCCTCACCTGGGCCAGCACACGGAGGAGATCCTGCGCGAGGCGGGTTTCGACGACGCGGCCATCGACGCGTTGCGCGCCAACGGCGTCGCCTGCGCCGCAGAACCGGCCGTGCTGGACGCCTGAGGGTCGGCCATGGCGTACACCGCGGCGCACTGGGGCATCTACGAGGTCTCGCGCAATGGGGCCGGCCAGCCCGAGATCCGAGGGTTCTCGCATGATCCGGACCCGTCGCCCATCGGCCTGGCGGCCCTCGATGCCAGCAGGTCGGACCTGCGCGTGCAGCGGCCTTCGGTGCGGCGCAGCTGGCTCGAGCATGGCTGGGGTGCGCGTCCCGACCTGCGCGGACTCGAGGAATTCGTCGAAGTCGAGTGGAACGAGGCCCTCGACCTGGCCGCAAGCGCACTGCGCGATGTCATCGCACGGCGCGGCAACGACGCGATATTCGGTGGATCGTATGGTTGGTCGAGCGCCGGGCGCTTCCATCATGCGCAGAGCCAGGTCCATCGCTTCCTCAATGCGCTCGGCGGCTATGTTCGCCATGCGGATTCGTACAGCCTCGGTGCGGGGCGGGTGCTCATGCCGCACCTTGTCGCACCGATGGACCAGCTGATGGCGATGCACACCAGTTGGGATGTGCTGGCCGCCAACACGAAGCTTTTCGTCAGCTTCGGCGGCGTCCCCGCGAAGAACTCGCAGATATCGCAGGGGATGGTCGGCATCCACAAGGTGCGCGGCGGCCTGAAGGCCATGGCCGACGCCGGCGTGCGCTTCGTCAACGTCAGTCCGGTCGATACCGACCTCGACACCGGCAGCGGGCACGAATGGCTGCCGATACGACCCAACACCGACACCGCGATGCTGCTGGCGATGGCGCACACCCTCTACAGCGAAGGCTTGCACGACGAGGCATTCCTGGAGACTCATTGCGAGGGCTTCGACCGCTTCGTGCCTTACCTCACGGGCCAGGCCGACGGCGTCGCGAAGACACCCGAGTGGGCCGCGGCCATCACCGGCGTGCCCGCGGCGCGCATCGCAGCCCTGGCGCGGGAGCTTGCTGCCGTGCGTTCCATCGTGACCATCTCATGGTCGCTCCAGCGGTCCCACCATGGCGAGCAGCCGTTCTGGGCATTGCTCACCCTGGCCTGCATGCTCGGCCAGATCGGATTGCCCGGCGGCGGATTCGGCGTCGGCTACGGCGCGGCCAACGGCATCGGGAACGTCACTCCGCGTTTCGGCGGGCCGACGCTCCCGCAGGGAACGAACGCGGTCAGCGCGTTCATACCGGTGGCGCGCATCACCGACATGCTCGAGAAGCCCGGCCAGCCGTTCAACTACAACGGCCAGGCCTTGCACTACCCGGACATCGAGTTGATCTACTGGGCCGGCGGCAATCCGTTCCATCACCATCAGGATCTCCACCGGCTGCTGCGCGCCTGGCGAAAGCCCAGGGCGGTCATCGTCAACGAGCAGTTCTGGACGCCGGCCGCGCGCGCGGCCGACATCGTGTTTCCGGCGACCACGACATTCGAGCGCGACGACATCGGCTACGCTGCCTCGGAGCGCTACATGGTGGCGATGCGCAAGGTCATCGAGCCGGTAGGCCAGTCGCGCGACGACTTCGACATCTTCGCCGACATCGCCGAGCGGCTGGGCCGTCGGGACGTCTTCACCGAGGGACGCACGTCGGCGCAATGGGTTCGCCACCTCTACGACGAGTGCCTGGACAGGGCGCACGCGCAAGGCGTTGCGCTTCCCGGCTTCGACGAATTCTGGGACAAGGGCCTGATCGACCTGGCTCCGGTCGACAAGCCGCATGTGATGCTGGCTGACTTCCGCGCAGACCCGGTGGCGAATCGGCTGAAGACGCCGTCGGGCCGTATCGAGGTATTCAGCCAGACGATTGACGGCTTCGGCTACGAGGATTGCATCGGGCATGCGTGCTGGTACGAGCCTGTCGAATGGCTCGGCAGCGCCAAGGCCCGGAAGTACCCGTTGCACATGCTGTCGGACCAGCCTTTCACGAAGCTGCACAGCCAACTCGACCACAGCAGCTACAGCCGCGGCAACAAGGTGGCGGGGCGGGAGCCGGTGACGCTTCATCCGGAGGATGCCGCCGCGCGCGGCATTGGTGAGGGCGATGTGGTGCGCGTCTTCAATGAAAGGGGGCACTGCCTGGCCGGCGCGCGCTTGTCGCACCGGATCCGGCGCGGCGTGATCAAGCTGTCGACCGGCGCATGGTTCGACCCGGCAAGCTGGGCGGCGCCCGATGCGCTCGAGAAGCACGGAAATCCGAACGTGCTGACGTTGGACGTCGGCACTTCGCAGCTTTCGCAGGGCTGCAGCGCACAGTCCTGCCTCGTCGACGTGGAGCGGTTCGGTGCAGTCGTGCCGCCGGTCACCGCATTCGACCCGCCCGTGCCGGCGCAAAGATAGCTTTTTCAGCGTGTTCGACAGTCCTGGCCATCGACCAGGCGAAGGGAGGCAGCATGCAATCGTCATCCACCTGTGCCATGTCCGATCCGGGACCGGACATGGCGCACCTGGCGCAGACCGCGCCTTCGCCTGGTGCGTCCGCCAGACCGTTGCTCGACGTGCGCGGCGTGACGCTCCAATACCGGACGCGCCATCACCTTGTCACGGCAACCCACCGCGTGAGCTTCCAGGTCTGCAAGGGCGACCGGTTCGTGCTGCTCGGACCGTCGGGATGCGGCAAATCGACGCTGCTCAAGGGCGTCGGTGGATTCCTCAGGCCGGTCGAAGGAACGATGACCCTGCAAGGCCAGGAGATTCGTGGCGCGGGGCCGGATCGGATGATGGTCTTCCAGGAGTTCGACCAGTTGCTGCCGTGGAAGTCGGTCAGGCAGAACGTGATGTTCCCGCTCGTCACCGGCGGCGGGCTGTCCAGCGCGGCAGCGCTCGATCGTGCGATGAAGTACATCGTGAAGGTGGGGCTGGAGAAGTTCGCCGACGCCTACCCCCACACCCTGTCGGGCGGCATGAAGCAGCGTGTCGGCATTGCCCGCGCCATGGCGATGGAGCCGTCGATGCTGCTGATGGACGAGCCGTATGCCGCACTCGATGCCCTGACACGCAGAAAGATGCAGGAAGAGCTGCTCGTGCTCTGGAACGACACCCGCTTTACCACGCTGTTCGTCACCCACTCGATCGAAGAGGCCATCGTGATCGGCACGCGGATCCTCGTCCTGACGCCGCACCCGGGGCGTGTGCGGGCAGAGCTGAACTCCGTCCCGGACGGCGTCGGCAGCCCTGCGTTCGCGGCGCTGCAAAGGCGGATCGAGGACATGCTGTTCGCGCCCGAGCCGGCTGCGGAGGTCGACCATGCGTAGCGCGCCCGCCCCTGCAATGAGGCCGGAGTACGTGCTGGCCGAGGCCGCTGACGTTGTCGAGGTGGCGGCGGTGACCCGCGACCTGTCCACCTGGGAGCGTGTCTCGGGCAACACCGCGCTGCGCCGGGCCTTCGTCCTGGCGGTGCTTGCGCTCGCCTGGGAGATCTATGCGCGCGTCGCGCAGAACCCGCTTCTGTTCCCGACTTTCTCGGACACCTGTGTCGCGTTCGCGCGCGCCATCGCGTCCGGCGAACTGGTTCGACGGGTGTTGAACTCACTGGGCGTACTGGCGATCGGCTACGCGCTCGGACTGCTGCTCGCCGCTGCGTTGACCACGTTCGCCGTCACCACGCGCATCGGCACCGACTTCCTTTCGACGATCACGGCCATGCTCAATCCATTGCCCGCCATCGCGCTGCTGCCGCTCGCGCTGCTGTGGTTCGGGCTGGGGACGCCGAGCACGTTGTTCGTCCTGCTGCATTCGGTGATCTGGCCGGTGGCCTTGAACACGCATGCCGGGTTCCTGTCGGTGAGCGAGACGCTTCGAATGGCGGGGCAGAACTACGGGCTGCGCGGTGTGCCCTTCATCCTGCGCATCCTGGTGCCGGCGGCATTTCCTTCGATTCTGACCGGCATGAAGATCGGCTGGGCCTTCGCGTGGCGCACGCTCATTGCGGCCGAACTGGTCTTCGGCAGCAACGGTGGCGGTGGTCTCGGCTGGTACATCTTCGAGAACCGCAACCAGATGGAAGTGGCCAACGTGTTCGGCGGCCTGCTGACGGTGATCCTCATCGGCTTGCTGGTCGAGAGCCTGGTGTTTCGCAACGTCGAGAACGCGACGGTGCGCAAATGGGGCATGCAGCGCTGAGCGGCTGCCCGCGATTCTTCAATCCCAACCCCAACCGGAGCACTACATGAATCCCGTCGCCCGAATTCGCCGGGCGCTGGCTGCCGCCTGCGCCGCTGCCTGCCTCACGGCACCCGTCGTCTCTCACGCCGAAGCAGACGAGGTCCGCATCGCCGAGCAGTACGGCCTGACCTACCTTCCGACCACCGTCATGAAGGCGCAGGGTTTGCTCGAGAAAGCGCTTGCCGCCGCGGGACTGCCGCAGGTCGAGGTGGTGTGGAGCCGCATCAGCGGCAGCAGCCAGATGACCGACGCGGTGCTCTCGGGCAGCCTGGATTTCGCCTCGGGCGCCTTCCCGAACGTCGTGCTGCTGTGGGATCGCACCAAGGGCGGCGTGAAGGCCGTGGTGCCCAGCGGTGGCGGCGACATCTACCTGGTCAGCCGCAATCCGGCGATGCGCTCGCTCAAGGACTACGGCGGCAAGGAGCGGATCGCGGTGCCCTCGGCCAAGACATCGTTCTCGGCCATCGTGCTCCAGATGGCGGCTGCCGACATGTACGGCATCGAGAACCACGAACGCTTCGACCAGCTGACCGTCGCCATGCCGCATCCGGAGGCCGCAACGCTGCTGATGTCGGGCCGTGGCGAGGTGGCGAGCCACTTCTCGTCGCCGCCTTTCCAGGACATGGAACTGAAGACGCCCGGCATCCACAAGGTGATGAGTTCGGCCGACGTCTTTGGCGGCCCGATGACGTCGACAGTGGTCTGGGCGACGGCGAAGTTCCACGCCGCGAATCCGAAGATCTTCCGCGCCTTCGTGCAGGCCTACAAGGAATCGGTCGACTTGATCAACGCCCAGCCCCGGCTGGCCGCCGAGATCTACAAGCGCGCCGCCAACGACAAATTGCCTCTGCAGGACATTCAGCGGCAGATCACCGACTCGCCGATGTTCTTCACCGTACGCCCCACCGAGAACATGTTCCGGTTTGCGCAGTTCATGTATCGCGCCAAGCAGATACGCACGATGCCGCCAGATCTGGAATCGCTGTTCTTTCCCGAAGTCCGAACGCTCTATCCACAAGACAGGTGACCACGCCATGAATGCCTACTCACGACAGAACATCGACCGCCGAACCGTGCTCGAGGCATTCGCTGCCGCGGGCCTCGCAATGACCGCCCTGCGCGCCGCCGCGCAGGGCGACTATCCGAACAGGCCACTGCGCATCGTCGTGCCGTTCACCCCGGGCAGCGGGTCGGATTCCGCTTCGCGCTTTTTCGGAGAAAAGCTCAGTGGCCTGGTCGACCAGGGCGTGATCGTCGAGAACCGCCCGGGGGCGAACGGCTTGATCACCATCAAGTCCGTGAAGGACGCGCCCGCGGACGGCTACTCGATCCTGCTCGGAAACATCTCGCTGATGGCCGTCAATCCGGTCGTGCTCAAGGATGTCGGCTACGACCCCTTGACGGACTTCAAGCCGCTGTCGGGGCTTTATCGCGCCACCAGTGTGTTCGCGGTGCCGAATGAGTCGCCGTATGAAACGCTCGAAGAGTTGCTGGAGGCGGCCAGGCACAAGCCGCTCAGCATGGGGACGTATTCGCAAGGCTACCGTCTGGCCACAGAGTACCTGGCCAACCTGTCCGGCGCGAAGTTCACGAACATCCCGTACAAGGGCCAGGGGCGGATGATGGCCGACTTGCTCGGCAATCAGCTCGATTGCGCGCTGCTCGACCTCAGCGGCGCGGCAACGACCATACGGCTGGGCAAGTTGCGCGCGCTCGCCATGAGCGGAGCGCAGCGCAATTCCGCGCTGCCTGACGTGCCCACGGTCGCGGAGCAGGGTTATCCGGAATACTCGCACTACAGCTGGGTCGGCTTCTTCGTCCGGGCCGAGACGCCGGCGGACATCGCCGGGCAGCTGACGGACCTGCTGCAGCGCATCCTCGAGACGCCCGATGCCGCGCAGTTCGTGATGCAGATGTCGGGCGACCTGATGCCGTATCCGCCGGCCAGGATGCAGCGATTCGTCGGGGGCGAGATCAAGCGCTTTCGAAAGGTGGCGCAGGCCGCGGGAATCTCGCCGCAGTGAAAAACCGGCCGAATGGCCTAGTGGTCAGACTGTTGCATGTTGTGATACTTTCCTACTCAAAACGTGAGTGAGGGCCGGCCCTTCAGGGCTGGCGCCCGAAGGAGAGTCGATGTCCTTGGCAGTCGAGACGGTCCCCCAGGCCGCAGAGGTCGCGCAATCCGCGCAAGCGCCCCATCCTGTCCAGCCGGCCAGTGCGCCTTGTCGCGTGCGCCCGGCCGACCCGACCAGCTTCACGACCCGACGCATGGGCCCCTTGCGGCACGACGTCGACCGGCATCCGCTGTTCCAGCTCGACGCGCTGGAAGACCTGGCCGGGCGCCTGATGCCCAGCGGCCAATGCCGCTTCCTGAGCGACACGTCCGGCAGGACCTTCGCCCACGACCCGGTGCACCCACGCGGCCTGTCGCTGGAGGAAACCTTCAGGCGCATGGAGGAGCCGGGCTCCTGGCTGGCGCTCTACAACGTGGAGACCGATGCGCGGTACGCTGCGGCCCTCGAGCGCATCGTGGACGACCTTCGGCCGATGATCGAGCCCGAGCAGCCCGGCATCTTTCTCGTGACCGGCTTCATCTTCATCTCCGCGCCGCCATCGGTCACGCCGTTCCACATCGACCGGGAAAACAACTTCTGGCTGCAGTTGCGTGGTCGAAAAACCATGAGCGTGTGGGACAACTCGGACCGCCAGGTCATTCCCGCCGCCGCGGTGGAGAACTTCATCGCCGGCGGCGACCAGGTGCCGTTCCAGGAGGCCTTTCTTGCGCGGCGCCATGACTTCGACGTCGGGCCGGGCGACGGCGTTTACTTTCCCAGCACCTCGCCGCACATGACGCGCACCGACACGAGCTGGGTCACGCCTGGCGACGGGATCTCGATTTCGCTGGGCATCAATTTCTACACGTCGGTCACCCGGCGTACGGCGCGGGTGCACCAGTTCAACCGGGGGTTGCGTCGCCTGGGTGTGGAGCCGACGTTTCCGGGCAGTTCGCCGGCCCTCGATGCCATCAAGGCGCCGCTGGGGCACTGGCTGGCGGCGGCGCGCTATCGTCGGCTGGGGGCGAAGGCGCCGCCAGGGTCGTTCTAGCGGCCGCCCGGCGAACGTTCAGCGCTTCATCGCCTCGCGCAGGCCGACCGGCGGCGCGTCATTTCCCCACGATGCGCGGATGTACGTCAGCACGGCCGCGATGTCGGCCTCGTCCAACACCTGGCCGAAAGGCGGCATGCCGGCCGGACGCGGGTTGCCTGCGGTCGCCGGCAGGTAGCCGCCGTGCCGCACCACCTGGACCAGGTTGGTGGGGTCTTCCATGGTCACGGCGCGCCGCCCGGCCAGCGGTGGAAAAGCCCCGCGCTGGCCTTCGCCTTGCGCGCCGTGGCAGTACGCGCAACGCTGGTCGTAGATCGCGGCGCCGCGCGCCATCGTGGCGGCATCGCGTGCCTTGCGCGATCCGGCGCCTGCCTCCTGACCGCGCAGCGCGCGCGACGACGTGCCCGGCAACTCGCGCAGGTAGGTGGCGATGGCCGTCAGGTCGGCCTCGTCCAGGTGCTGGGTACTGGCCCAGACGACGTCTGCCATCGGGCCGGAGACCGAAGCGCGCGGTGCGGTGCCGGTTCCGAGCAGGGCCACGATCTCCTTGACCGGCCATTGCGCCACGCCGGCCTCGTGGATGTCGCTCAGCGAAGGCGCGTACCAGTTCTCGCCGGGCACCGGCGCGCCCGCCAGGCCGCGCCCGTCGATCGTGGCTCCCATCGCGTTGCGCGCGCCATGGCAGGCGACGCAGTGGCCCGGCCCCTGCACCAGATAGGCGCCGCGATTCCAGGCGGCCGAGCGCTGTGGATCGGGGACGAATTCGCCAGGCTTGAAGAACAGCGCGCGCCAGCCGGCCAGCGCCAGCTGGGTGTTGTACGGAAAGCGCAGCGCGTGTGGCGTGTTCTGCCGGTCCGAAGGGGGCACCGAGCGCAGGAAGGCGTACAGCGCGTCGGAGTCCTCGCGCGTGAGCCGGGTGAAGCTGGGATACGGAAACGCCGGGTACAGCAGGTGCCCGTCCCGCGAGCGGCCGTTGTGCATGGCGCGCCAGAAGTGGTCGGAGCTCCATTCGCCGATGCCCTGCTGCGGCTGTGGCGTGATGTTGCTGGCGTAGATGGTGCCGAATGGCGTGCCGATGCCCAGCCCCCCGGCAAACGGCGCGCCGCCCCGCGTGGTGTGGCAGCCGGCGCAATTGCCGGCCAGCGCCAGGTATCGCCCGCGCTCGATCTGTGCGGGGCTGGACTGGAACGGCGCGGCGATTTCGGGCAGCGGTGCCTCGCCGCGCAGGTTGAAGGCGAGCAGCGCGCCGATGCCCACCGCAAGCATGAGCAGCGCGGCGGCGAAGAAGGTGGCGATGCGCTTGAACATCCGGCTCGGCTTCTCAGTGCCTGGCCGCCTGGCGCATGGCGCTGCAGGCCAGGGGCAGCGGTGCCGCCGGCGCCGCCGCCGCTCGGGTGTCGGCCGGCACCGGCTGGACCGCCAGCCACGACGCCACGGCATTGATGTCGGCGGTGTCCAGCCGGCTGCCCACTTCGGCCATGCAGTCGGGTGCGGGTGCGTGCCGATCGCCGGTCAGCCAGGCGCCCAGCTGCGAGGCGATGTACAGCCGCGGCAGGCCGAGCAGCGGCGGAATGCCAGGTTGCACGCCCATCAGGGCTGCCCCGTGGCAACTGACGCAGGCCGGAATGGAGCGGGCGGCGTCGCCTTCGTGCGCGAGCTGGCGGCCGCGCTCGAGCATCGTCGCGCTTGCATCGGTCACCGGGCTGACCGGAGGGTAGGGCATGCTGAGCCCGGCGAAGTAGCCTGCCAGCTCGCGCAGGTTGTCGTCGGACATGTGGCGCACCATGTAGACCATGTCGCTATGGAAGCGCCGTCCGTCGCGAAAGCTCTGCAACTGGTCGAACAGATAGCCCGCCGGCTTGCCGGACAGGCGCGGGTAGTAGCCGGCGTTGCTGCTCGAGCCCTGCCGGCCGTGGCAGGCGATGCAGGCCGCGGCGCGCTGTTCGATGGTGGCGCCCGGCGACCCGGGTGTTGCGGCGGCCACGGCGGCGGGCAGCAACGCCGCAACCAGGGCCGGCAGCGGCGCCAGTGCGGCCCGCACCTTGCGCCAGGTCGTGGAGGTTGCGCGCGTGCTCATCGCATCCGATTCGACCACATCGCGGGGCTGCCGCGCGGTGGCTGGACAAAGTGTCCAGTTTGTCAGCGCGGCGCCGGCGCGGATGCGCGCGTCGAACGGCGCGGGCGGACCAGGCCGGAGGCCAGCGCCACGCCGCAGGCGATGATGACGGCGCACATGAGCATCCAGCCCGTGATCTCCTCGCCCAGGAACAGCGCGCCGTAGATCACGGCGAATACCGGCACGATGAAGGTGACCGTCAGGGCCCGCGTCGGCCCCGCGTTGGCGATCAGCCGGAAGAACAGCACGTAGGCCAGCCCCGTGCATGCCGTGCCGACCACGAGCAATGCCAGCCAGGCCTTGGTGCTGGGCATCTGCGCCGGCCAGTACCACCAGGTCGGCAGTGCCAGTGCGATGCTGGCCCCGACCTGGCTGCCGGCGGCGGTGGCGAAGGCCGGCACCCCGGTGAGATAGCGCCGAGTGGCATTGGCGGAGATGCCGTAGCTCAGGCAGGCGCCCAGGCAGGCCAGCACGGCCAGCAGCGCCGACAGCCCGTCAGCTTCCTTGAAGCCGGCGCTGTGTCCGGCCAGCAGTGCGACGCCCACGAAGCCCAGCGTCAGCCCGAGCAGGCGAGGGCCGTCCGGACGTTCGCGGAACCAGGCCCAGGCGACCAGCGCGCCGAACATCGGCACCGTGGCATTGAGCACCGCGGCCAGGCCGGTGTTGATGGTCAGGAGGGCATAGCAGAACAGAGCGAAGGGCAGGGCGGAGTTCGATACGCCCATGAGCATGGCGGCGCGCCAGTGGCGCATCAGCTCGGCGCCCTGGCCACGCAGCAGCATCAACGGCACCAGGACGAGCGCGGCGATCATCACCCGCATGCCCGCGGTGGGCAGGGCGCCGAATTCGGCCGCGCCAATGCGCATGAAAAGGAACGAGGCGCCCCACAGGGCGCCGAGCAGCAGCAGGTCGACCAGCCAACCCCCTGGCGCGGGCGGGCGATGGCTCATCGGGAATGCACCGCGCCTTCGAGCTGCAGCAGCTTCGATTTGCGCTCCAGGCCGCCGGCATAGCCGGTGAGAGAGCCGTCCGAGCCGAGCACGCGGTGGCACGGCACGATCACGCTGATCGGGTTGCGTCCGACCGCGGCGCCGACGGCGCGCACTGCCGCGCTGCGGCCGATCTCGGCGCCCAGGCGGCCATAGCTGGAGGTGCCGCCGCGCGGAATGCGCAGCAGCGCCTGCCAGACCGACTGCTGGAATTCGGTGCCGTGCGACAGGTCGAGCGGCACGTCGAATTCGTCGCGGCGGCCGGCAAGATAGTCGGCCAGCTGCGACGCTGCCTCGCGCAGCACCGGGTGGTCCGGCGACTCGATCCAGCCGGTCGTGTCCGGTGAATGGCGCTGGGCATCGAACCAGGCGCCCGCCAGCCCGCGGTCGGTGGCGGCCAGGGTGATGCCGCCCAGGTGGCTTTGGATGTGCTGCATGTAGATCGGCAGCGACTTCTCGAATTTCATGGTCGGGATTCTCCAGGTTGTTGGACGCCCGCGCCGAATTGCGGGCCGTCGAGTGACGGTGGAAGCGGCCGCGGCGCGGCAGTGGCCGGTGCGGCCGCCTTGCCGTGCCAGGCGCGCAGCACGGCATAGCTGCGCCACGGCTGCCAGCCGTGCGATGCTTGTTCGGCAGCCCGCGGCCCGGTCACGCCGAGCGCCTTCTGCAGCGCCACGTCTCCGGCCGGGAATGCGTCCGGCCAGCGCAGCGCGCGCATGGCGATGTATTGCGCTGTCCAGGCACCGATGCCGGGCAGGGCCTGCAGGGCGGCCAGGGTGCCGTGCAGTTCGGCGCCGGCATGCAGCGTCAGGCGGCCGGCGGCCGTCTCGCGCGCAAGTGCCTGCAGTGCGGCCTGCCGCTGGCGCACGATGCCCAGGCGTCCCAGCGCGTCGCCGTCGGCTGCGGCCAGCGCGGCCGGGGTGGGGAAGAGGCGGTCCAGGCCGGCGACCGGCGTTTCCACGGTTTCGCCGAAGGCCTGCACCAGCCGGCTGCCCAGCGTACGCGCCGCGGCCACCGTGACCTGCTGGCCGAGCACTGCCCGCACCGCCAGCTCGAAGCCGTCCACGGTACCGGGCACGCGGATGCCGTCGCCGCCCGGAAAGGCCTCGTGCAGCACCGCGTTGATTGCCATCGGGTCGGCGTCCAGGTCGAACAGGGCTCGCACGCGGCTGATGACGATTGGCAGGACGCTGGCGAGCGACTGGCTGACCTCGAGCACGGCCTGTTCGCGCATCAGGTCGATGCGCACGCGCAGCCAGCCGGTGTGAATGCCGCCTCCATGGGTCACGCGCAGCGTGCGCGCATAAGCGGCGCCGGCCGCGCCATCGGGCATCGGCTCGTCGGCCACGGTTTCGACGCCGGCCAGCACGCGCCGCGCAAAGAAGCCGAGCATCACGCCGGCGTCGTAGGGTGGACGCAGGCCCACGCGAAGCTTGAGGGGTTGTCCCTCGGGGCGGCCGCCTTCCGGGTCGCCGCTGCGCCGCAGCGTGCTCGGATTGAGCCCGTAGTGTTCGATGAAGGCGGCATTGAACCGCCGCACGCTGGCAAAGCCGCTGGCCAGCGCCACCTGCGTCATCGGCAACTGCGTGTCGGCGATCAGCTGCTTGGCCACCAGCAGGCGTCGCGTCTGCAGGTACTGCAGGGGCGAGACACCGAAGTGCGCCTCGAACAGGCGCCGCAGGTGGCGGTCGCTCACGCCGAGTTTCTGCGCGATGCGGGCGGCGCCCGGAGCCTCCCCGTCGCTGGCGGCCGGCCAGGCGTCGGGCTCGTCGATCAGGCGCGCCGCCTGCAGCGCCAGGATGCGCGATGCATCCTGCGTCGACCAGCCTGCGCTGCGCGGCGCCATCTCGGGACGGCAGCGCAGGCACGGGCGAAAGCCCGCCGCTTCGGCTTGCGCGGCATGGCGAAAGAAGCGGCAGTTCTCGCGGCGCGGCGTCTTCACTCGGCACACTGGCCGGCAATAGATGCCGGTCGAGGTCACGGCGGTGAAGAAGCTGCCGTCGAAGCGTGCGTCGTGCGCCTTGAGTGCCAGGTAGCAGGCATCGGCGTCGAGCTCGGCAGGCGTCAGGTTGGCGTTGGACATGCGGTTCATCATAGGCGCGTCCGACACCAACAGTAGCCATTTTCGGACACGTGCACGAGGCGTCGGGCACTCCACCGCGCCTACAATGGCCGGTCCCACTTTTTGACTATTTCTTCCTAGCGAACAAGGGTGACCATGCAGCTCAGCGCGTCCATCTTCAAGGCCTACGACATCCGCGGCGTGGTGCCCAGCACGCTCGATCCCGAAGTGGCCGAGGCGCTGGGCCGGGCGTTCGGCGCCGCGGCTCGTGCAGCGGGCGAGAAATGCGTGGCCGTCGGCCGCGACGGACGCCTGTCGGGCCCCGCGCTCAGCGAAGCCCTCATCCGCGGCCTGGTGGCCACCGGCGTCGAGGTGATCGACATCGGCGCCGTCACGACGCCGATGCTCTACTACGCGGCCAGCACGCTGTGCACCAGCGGCATCCAGGTGACCGGCAGCCACAACCCGAAGGACTACAACGGCTTCAAGATGGTGCTGGCCGGCCGCGCCATCTACGGCGACGAGATCCAGGGCCTGCGCAAGGTGATGGAAGCCGGCAGCGCGGCGCTCGCCGACGGCGGCAGCGTGCGCAAGGTCGACGTGCTGGCCGACTACACGCGGCGCATCGTGGGCGACGTCAAGCTCGCCCGCCCGATGAAGATCGTCGTCGACTGCGGCAACGGCATCGCCGGTGCATCGGCGCCGGCCATCTTCCGCGCGCTCGGCTGCGAAGTGACCGAGCTCTACAGCGAGGTGGACGGCAACTTCCCCAACCACCATCCCGATCCGAGCAAGCCCGAGAACCTCAAGGACCTGATCGCTGCGCTGCAGGCCGGCGACGCCGAACTGGGCCTGGCCTTCGACGGCGACGGCGACCGGCTGGGCATCGTCACCAAGGACGGCCAGAACATCTTCCCGGACCGGCAGATGATGCTGTTCGCCAAGGACGTGCTGTCGCGAGTGCCCGGCGGCGCCATCATCTACGACGTCAAGTGCTCGCAGCGTCTGGCGCCCGCCATCGAGGCGGCCGGCGGCGTGGCCGAGATCTACAAGACCGGGCATTCGCTGATCAAGGCCCGCATGAAGGAAGTGAACTCGCCGCTGGGCGGCGAGATGAGCGGGCACATCTTCTTCAAGGAGCGCTGGTTCGGATTCGACGACGGCACCTACGCCGGTTGCCGCCTGCTCGAGATCCTCAGTCGCGAGCCGAACGCCAGCGACGTGCTCAATGCGCTGCCCACGAGCTTCTCGACGCCCGAACTCAACGTGGCCTGCGACGAGGGCGAGCCCCATCGCGTGGTGGCCGAACTGGTCCAGCGGGCCAGCTTCCCGCCGCCGGCCAAGGTGCTGACCATCGACGGCGTGCGCGTCGACTGGCCCGACGGCTTCGGCCTCGTGCGGGCGTCCAACACCACGCCGGTGTTGGTGCTGCGCTTCGAGGGCCAGACGCCCGAGGCGCTCGAGCGTATCGAGCACGACATGCTGGCGCTGCTCCGGTCGGTCAAGCCCGACGCGCAACTGGCCGCTGCCGCCCACTGAGCTTCGTGCGGGCACTGTTGCTGCGCCTGTACGGCGCGACCACCTGGCTCTTGCAACCGCTGCTGCGGCGCAAGCTGCGCCGCCGCGCCATTGCCGAACCCGGCTACGGCGTCGCGGTGGAGGAGCGATTCGGCCACTACGACGAGGCCATGCACGGCACCGGCTGGTGCTGGATCCATGCCGTGTCGCTCGGCGAGACGCGCGCGGCCGGCATCCTCATCGATGCGCTGCGGCGCGAATTGCCGGGCTTGCGCGTGCTGCTCACGCACGGCACCGCCACCGGCCGCGAGGAAGGCGCACGCCTGCTCGGCCCTGACGACCTGCAGGTTTGGCAGCCGTGGGACACGCCGGCCGTCGTGCAGCGCTTCATCGAGAAATTCAGGCCGCGCATCGGCATCCTGATGGAGACCGAGGTCTGGCCGATACTCAGCGCGGCATGCGCCGAACGCGGCATACCGCTGGTGCTGGCCAATGCGCGGCTCAACGAGAAGTCGCTCGCCGGCGCCAAGCGGCTGGCGTGGCTGTCGCGGCCGGCCTATGCCTCGCTGGCGGCAGTCTGGGCGCAGACCGAAGCCGACGCGCACCGCCTGGTCTCGGCTGGGGCGCGGGTCGACGGCGTGTTCGGCAACCTCAAGTTCGACGCGACGCCAGACGGGGTGCAGCTGGGCCGCGCCGCGCGGCTGCGCGAACAGCTGCCCAAGCCGGTGGTCGTCTTCGCCAGTTCGCGCGACGGCGAGGAGCGGCGCTTCCTCGAGGTGCTGCGCCATCTGCGCCATTCGCCGCCTGTCGGCTGGTCGCCCGCAGCCGGCAAGAAGGTGCGCCTGCCGGTGCAGGACGTACAGTGGATGATCGTGCCGCGGCACCCGCAACGCTTCGATGAAGTGGCCGCGCTGATCGAGACGTGCGGCTTCGTCGCCGCGCGCCGCAGCGCCGGCTCGCCGTCGGGCGAGGGCGAAGCGGTGTGGCTGGGCGATTCGCTCGGCGAGATGGCCCTCTACTACGGCCTGGCGGACATCGCCTTGCTGGGCGGCAGTTTCGAGCCGCTGGGCGGCCAGAACCTGATCGAGGCAGCGGCCTGCGGCTGTCCGGTGATCATGGGCCCGTCCACCTTCAACTTCGCGGAGGCGGCCGAGCTGGCGCTCGAAGGCGGGGCCGCGCTGCGCGTCGACGACATGGAGCAGGCCATCACCCAGGCCCTGATGCTGGTTGCCGACCCGGTGCGTCAGAACGCCATGGTGCAGGCCGCGCTCGGCTTCTCCTCGGCCCATCGCGGCGCCGGCGCGCGCACCGCTGCGGCGGTGGTGGGCGTGCTGGCGCGCACCGGCGGCGACGCCGACGAGGCGACCGCGCCGACGTTCAGCGATTCGGTACCGTCGGCCGAACCGGCGGCGTCGTGAGCCGCGCCGGTGGCGCGACGCCTTGCGCCGGTGCCGGTGCAACCGGGCTCACGGTGGCGGCCGAAGGCTGATCCGGCGAGGCCGCGGCGCCGGCGTTGCCGGCCGTGGCCAGCACGCCATTGAGCGGCTGAAGGTCGGCCGGTGCCAGCGAGCCAGCCGCCTGCCGCAGCCGCAGGTTGCCCAGCAGGACGTTGTAGCGCGCCTGCGCCAGGTCGCGCCGCGTCTGGAACAGCTGGCTCTGTGCGTTGAGTACGTCGATGTTGATGCGCACGCCCACCTGGTAGCCCAGCCGGTTGGCTTCCAGCGCGCTCTGGCTGGAGGCCTCCGCCGCTTCCAGCGCCTTGACCTGGCCCATGCCGGACACCAGCCCCAGGTAGGCGGTGCGCGTGGCCTGCGCCACGCTGCGCCGCGCGGCATCGAGCTGGGAGCGGGCCTGGTCCTCGAGCGCCAGGGTTTCCTTGATGCGGTTCTCGGTGGCGAAGCCTGCGAACAGCGGCAGGTTGAACACCACGCCGATGCTGGCCGCATTCACGCGGACGCCGGCCGGCGTGGTGCTGGTGCTGGTGCCCTGCGGGTTGTTGGTGACGTTGTAGCCCACCTGCGCGTCGAGCGTCGGCTTGTGCCCGGCGCGCGCCTTGTCCACCTCCAGCCGGGCCACTTCCATGTTGCGCTCGGCCGTGAGGATGGACGGATGGCCGTCCTCGGCCTGCTGCACCCACAGGTCGAGGTTTGCCGGCGCCAGGGGCGGCAGCTGCACGGGCGCGGCCAGCGGCGTCGGCGCGGCGTTGACGCGGCCGACCAACTGGTCGAGCGCGACCTTGCGGATCTGCAGGTCGTTCTCTGCCGCGATCTCCTGCGCCACCACCAGGTCATAGCGGGCCTGGGCCTCGCGCGTGTCGGTGATGGTCGCGGTGCCCACCTCGAAGTTGCGCTGCGCAAAGGCCAGCTGCTCGGCGGTGGCGGCCTTCTGCGCCCGCACCAGGGCCAGGGCGTCCTGCGCCGCCAGCACGTCGAAATAGGCCTGGCTGACGCGCACGATCAGGTCCTGCTCGGCCAGTTCGAGCTGCGCCTGGGCAATGTCCAGCTGCCGCTTGCTCTGCTCCCAGGTTGCCCAGTTGGCGGGGCGATACAACGGCTGCGTGGCGTTGATGCCGACCGTCTCCTGCGGAATGCCGCGATTGATCGTGTTCTGGACGTTGCCGAAGTCGGTGCGCAGTTCCTGGTCGGTGTGCGAGGCATTGGCCGACAGGCCCACCTGGGGCAGCAGGCCCGCCTTGGCCTGGTCGGCGCGCGCCACGCCGGCGTCATAGGCCGACAGGGCGCTCTGGTAGGTGGCGTCGAAGCCGCGCGCCGATTCGTAGAGTTCGACCAGGCTCTGTGCCCGCGCGGGCGCGGCGGCGGCGAAGGCGGCAGTCAGCGCGCAGCAGAGGGTAACGAGCCGGAACCTGGCCATGAACGTCCTTGAGGATGGGGTATCAGTAGCGGGGCACAGACGGGTCGAACTGGCGCGACCAGGCGTCGATGCCGCCGGCGACATTGGCCACTTCGGCGAAGCCGTGCTGCCCCAGAAATGCGGCCACATGCTGGCTGCGCGCGCCGTGATGGCACAGGCAGGCGATGCGGGTGTAGGGGCCCAGTTCCGACAGCCGCGAAGGGATCTCGTTCATCGGAATCGCCAGCAGGGCGAAGCCGCGCGGCGTGACGCTGGCGGTCTGGACTTCCCAGGGTTCGCGCACATCCAGCAGCAGCGCGCTGGCCTGCGCGTCGCGCGAGAACCAATCGCTCAAGTGGGCGGGAAGGACCTGTTCGATCATGGCAGTGTCGCCTCGGGGCGTCAGAAGTTGAAGCGCGACGGCTCGGGGAAATTCAGCAGGCGCGGCGCGACCGTGTCCCAGGGCTGCTGGGTGTCCCACTGGCCCTCGCCGACGCGGGTGATGAAATGGGCGCGCATCATGGGCTCTTCGCCGACGATGGCGGCCAGACGTCCGCCCGGCTTGAGCGAACCGAGCAGGTTCTGCGGCACGCGGGCAACCGAGCCGCTGAGCACGATGACGTCGAAGCTGGGGCCGCTGGGCAGCGGCCTGGCGCCGTCGGCCACCCGTACCTCGACATTGTCGACGCCGTTGCGGCGCAGGTTGGCACTGGCCGTCTCGGCCAGCCGGGGGTCGATCTCCAGGCTGAGCACCTGGGCTGCGCGATGCGCAAGCAGCGCCGCCATGAAGCCGGAGCCGGTGCCGATCTCGAGCACCGATTCATCCTTGCGGATGTGCAGGTCCTGCAGCATGCGTGCCTCGACCTTGGGCGAAAGCATCACCTGGCCCGGGCCGTCGCCCAGGGGGATCTCCATGTCGAAGAAGGCCAGGCCCTGGTGCTCGGCCGGCACGTAGTCCTCGCGGCGGATGGCGGCAAGCAGGTCGAGGATCTCGAAATCGAGCACATCCCAGGGGCGGATCTGTTGCTCGATCATGTTGAAGCGCAGGCGCTCCAGGTCGTGAGTGGCGTTCATTGGGGGCTTCCTTCGGATTCGTGGGGCCAGGTCAGGGCAAACCTTCGATTTTAGGCAGGCCCGGCGGCGGGTGCGTTGCGGCCCGGACGATCCGCCGTGTCATGGCTTGCGCTGTCCTGGCCCGGCGGCCAGGCCCGCCAGGATGAACTCGGTCTGCAAGGCGAGGTATTGCGCCGGGTCCATCGGCGTGCGGCCATCGCCGCAGATGTCGGCGGCATGGCGGTTGAGCATCAGGAAGACCATGGGCGCCACGACCGTGTAGACCGCCAGGTCGAGGTCGACCGGGGCGAACTCGCCGCGGTCGATGCCGCGCTGCAGAATGCGGCGCAGCAGCTCGTGCGCCGGGGCGACGAACTGCTCGCGGTAGAACTGTGCCAGCTCGGGGAAATTGCGGCCCTCGGAGAACATCAGCTTGGTGATGCCGGAGACCTTGGTCGAGCCGATGTTGTCCCACCAGATCTGCACGCATTCGCGCAGCATCTCCGGGGTACTGCCCTGGAAGGCGGCAAACTGCGCGTTCCATTGCTCGAAGCGACCCGCCAGGTTTTCGCTGATGACCGCCTTGAACAGCTCTTCCTTGCTCGGAAAGTACAGGAACAGGGTGCCCTTGGAGACGCCGGCGCGTGCCGCCACCTCTTCCGAGCGCGTGGCGGCGAACCCCTTCTCCACGAACAGGTCGAGCGCGGCGTCGAGCAGTTCGCCGGGGCGTGCCTCCTTGCGGCGCTCGCGCTTGGCGCGCACGGCGCAGAACTTGTCGCTGAGCAATCGAGAAGGCATGGTTGTTAATGACTGACGGGTTAGTAATGTAGTGAGCAGCATGCCCGACGTCAAGCCGCGACAATGCCGGGTTTTGCCCCGACAGCGGACCTGGTTTGACATGCGTGCGATGAACTCCCCGGCCAGGTGGTTGGCCAACGAACCCACGAGCGGAGGGCATCGATGAACGGTACGGTGGCCAGCGCCCTGTTGCCCGTGGTGCTGCTGATCGCCGCCGGCTTCCTGGCCGGCCGTTGCGGGTGGGTCAAGTCGGCATCGGTCAAGGACCTGTCCAACCTCATCTTCCTGCTGCTGGCGCCGGCGCTCCTGTTCCGCGCCATGAGCAAGGTGGACGTGGCGCAACTGCACTTCAAGCCCGTGGCCGCGTACTTCGTCGCCTCGTTCCTGCTGTTCGGCCTGACCATGGCGTGGCGCGGCTTCAATCGGGAGGCGGCGGTCCTGGGCCTGTCGAACACCTACAGCAACAGCGTGATGATCGGCATTCCGCTCATCGGCCTGGCGTACGGCCCGCCCGGCATGGTGGTGCTGCTGACGCTCATTTCGCTGCACTCGGTGATCCTGCTGACCAGCGCCACCGTGGTGCTGGAACTGGCGGCGGCGCATGAGCAGGCGCGCGCCGGCACGCACGCGAGGCGGCCGATGGCGGCCACCGTGCTGCGCGCATTGCGCAACGCGATCATCCATCCGGTGCCGATCCCGATCATCGCCGGCCTGCTGTTCGCCCAGACCGGCTGGACGCTGCCCGACTGGATCGACAAACCCGTGCAGTTGCTCGGCCAGGCATTCGCGCCGGTCGCGCTGGTGATGGTGGGCATCACCCTGGCCTATACGTCGATCGGGGCGCATTGGCGCGGGGCGGCCCTGCAGTCGCTGGTCAAGAACCTGCTGCACCCGTTGCTTGTGGCCGGCATCGGCTGGGTGCTGGGCGTGCGCGGGCTGCCGTTGACGGTGATGGTGGTGGCGGCCTCCCTGCCGATGGGCGCGAACGTGTTCCTGTTCTCGCAGCGCTACCAGACCGCCGAGTCGCTGGTCACGGCAAGCGTCGGGGTGTCGAACGTGCTGGCGCTGGTGACGGTGACCGTCACCATGGCGCTGGCCGCCCACCTCTGAGCAGCGCATCGCCGCCGCGCTTGAGGCGGCGGCCGCGAGGATGCAAGATGCCGCAACGCCAACCCACCTTGCTCCGATGACCGCTACAACTTTTTCCACTGACACCACCGCACCGTCGGCGGCCGAGATTTCCGCGCGCCGCCAGGCGTTTCGCGCGCTGCACGCCAAGGGCTGCTTCATCATTCCCAACCCGTGGGATGTTGGCAGCGCACGCATGCTCGAGGGGCTGGGCTTCCAGGCGCTGGCCAGCACCAGTTCCGGCATGGCCTGGTCGCGCGGCAGGCCCGACAGCGGCGTGTCGCGCGACGACGTGCTGGCCCACCTGCGCGAACTCGTCGCCGCCACCGACCTGCCGGTCAACGCCGATTTCGAGAGCGGCTACGCGCAAGATGCGCAGGGCGTGGCCGAAAGCGTGCGACTGGCCGTCGAGACCGGCGTGGCGGGGCTGTCGATCGAGGACGCCAGCGGCGACCCGGCGCAGCCGATCCGCACGCTTGCCGAATCGGTTGCGCGCCTGAGCGCGGCGCGCGGTGCCATCGACGCCGCGGGCGGCGAGGTACTGCTGGTGGGACGGGCCGAGAACTTCCTGCATGGCCGCGACGACCTGCAGGACACGCTCACTCGCCTGAGGGCGTATGCCGATGCCGGCGCCGATTGCCTTTATGCGCCGGGCATCCGCACGCCCGAGCAGATCACCGCCGTGGTGCAGGCCGTGGCGCCGAAGCCGGTCAATCTGCTGGTGGGCTGGGCCAGCGACCTGGACCTGGAACAGATCGCGGCGCTGGGCGTGCGCCGCATCAGCGTGGGTGGAGCGCTGGCCCGTGCCGCCTGGGGCGGCTTCCTGCGGGCCGCGCAGAAGCTGGCGGAAGACGGGCGCTTCGACGGTCTTGCCGACGCCGCTCCTGGCCAGAAGCTCAACGACTTCTTTGGCGGCGTCTGAAGCCGCCGCAGGTTGACGGTCTCGCCGTCAGGGCGCGAGTCGCTCGCGCAGCCAGGCGCCGTCCTCCAGCCGATAGCGCAGCCGGTCATGAAGGCGGCTCTTTCGCCCTTGCCAGAACTCCCACTGGTCGGGTTGCAGCCGGAACCCACCCCAGTGCGGTGGGCGCGGCGGGGAGAGCATGTAGCGGGCCGCTGCCGCGGCGGCGTTCTTGACGAGCACGTCGCGGCCGCCGATGACCTGGCTTTGCGGGCTGGCCCACGCGCCGATGCGGGAGTCCAGCGGGCGGCTGGCGAAGTATTCGTCGCTCAACTCGGGCTCGACCGGCGCGACCCGGCCCTCGATGCGCACCACGCGCTCGAGCTCGACCCAGTGGAACTGCAATGCCGCGTAGGGATTGCCGGCCAGTTCGCGGCCCTTGCGGCTTTCGTAGTTGGTGTACCAGACGATGCCGCGGGCGTCGTAGCCCTTGATCAGCACCACGCGCGTGGACGGCCGAAGGTCGGCGCCGACGGTGGCCAGGGTCATCGCGTTGGGCTCGGGCAACTGCGCCTCCAGCGCGTCGCTCATCCAGCGTTCGAACTGGCGCAGCGGGTCGGCTTCGCTGCGCGTCTCGTCCAACTCGGCGCGCTCATAGCTCTTGCGCAACTGGGCCAGCAGATCTTTCGGTGAGGTCATGCGCCGATTGTCCGCCAGCGCGCATACTTCCGGCATGCCTGCGAACGATCATCCCGAGCCGCCGTCGCCGGGCTTCCCGGCCACCCGTTCCCTGCCCACCGTCATCGTGCTGGCGTCCGGCCGCGGCGAGCGGTTCCTGGCGTCCGGCGGCCAGGGGTCGAAGCTGCTGGCCCGGCTGGCGGGCCGTGCGGTGCTGGAGCACACGTTGTCGGCGGTGCGCGCCAGCGGCCTGCCGTGGCACCTCGAAGATGCCGGCCACGCCGGCATGGCCGATTCGATCGCGGCGGGCGTGCGCGCCACGCGGGGTGCGGACGGCTGGCTGATCCTGCCCGGCGACCTGCCGCTGGTCCAGCCGCAGACCTTGCGGCAGGTGGCCCAGGCGTTGGCGAACGGCGCTCCGGCCGCCCAGCCCGTGCACGAGGGCAGGCCGGGCCATCCGGTCGGCTTCGGCCCCGCCAGCGGCGACGCGCTGGCGGCGTTGAGCGGGGCGCAGGGTGCGGCGCCCGTGCTGCTGGCGCTGCGCGCGTCCGGCGCGGTGGTTGACGTGCCGGTATCGGACGCCGGCATCCTGACCGACATCGACACCCTGGCCGACCTGGCGCGTGCCGAGGCCCTTCTCCTGGGCAGCCTCAGCGGAGGCTGAGGCGCAGGCCGTCAGTTGCGGGTGACGACGGCGCAGGCGATGCGCGGTCCGGAGTTGCCGGCGGGCTGGGAGGTGAAATCGTCCGGATCGCGGTGCACCACCACGGCGCGGCCGACGACGTTGTTCGCCTCGCCGTCGGTCAGCGAGATGCTGTGATCATCGACGCTGAAGCGGGCCACGCCGCTCGAATCGGCCACCAGGCTGGGAAGATCGCCAGCGTGGCCGCCGGCCGAGCCGAACTTGCCGTGGCGCCCGCCGGCCGGATTGAAGTGGCCGCCGGCGGCATTGCCGTTGTCCGCGCAATCGCCTTTCTCGTGCAGGTGGAAGCCATGCTCGCTGCCCGGCTTGAGGCCGCGCACTTCGCCGGCGACCCGTACGCCATGCTCGAGTGCCGTGAAGGTGATCTTGCCGGTGGTGGGATTGGGCGTGACTGCGCCGGTGGGGGCCAGGTTGGCGACGGCGGAGGCGCCGCCGCCCATCTTCATGCCGCCACACGCGCCCAGCAGCCCGGCCGTGGCCAGGACGAGGGACAGGGCGGCACCGCGCCGAAAGTTCTTCTTCATGTGCTCTCCTTGGAGTGTGAGTCCGCAACCGGCGGCTGCAGGGACGGGTGTAGCGCATCCTGGCGAGCGCCTTCGTCGGAGGATACCGACAACTGGTCACGTTGCTGCGCCTCGGCCAGGCGCAGCAGCCGCGTGAGGGCCGCATCGTGGATGCCGTGCTGCCGAAGTCCTTCCAGCGTCTGGCGCGCGTACTCCAGCGAGGTGCCGTAGCGCCCGCATGCCTGGGCGAAGATCTCGCGGTAGCGCGCGTCGCTGAGGTCACCGGTGAAGTTGGGGCTGCGGCGCGAGAGGGTGAAGGCCAGGGCCTTGACGTGGCCGCCCGGCGTCACGCACGACAGCCAGCGCGGGTCGTACACGCCCGTGACCATCTCGCGCAGCCACAGCCGCCCCAGCGTCTCGAGGCCGTCGGCCGCCGGAATGCGGAACACCACGCCGCGGCAGCTACCGCCCGAAAGCAATCCGAACACCAGGCCCGGGCATTGAGGCGTGCCGCGGTTGATGCGGCTCCACATCTTCAGCGCGCGGTGCCAGCCGTGCAGTTGGGCCGGCCGGCGCTCGCTGAAGTCGAAATCCGGCCGCCAGATCAGCGAGCCGTAGGCAAAGACCCAAAGATCGTCGTGGCCACCCCATTGGGAGATGGTCCGCTCGAGCATGGGCTGGGGGTCGCGCAGCGGCTTGAGCTGGGCGTCGTGCGGCGCGGGCTGGCCGGGGGCGGGCGCCGGGGGAGCCGCTTCCGGGGCGCCTACAATTTCCGAGGCGTGTGTCACCGCGCCATTATTCATATTCACTGCTGAACGACCGAGGAGCCGCGAGAATGTCCGCCACACAAGAAGACGACGGCCAGACCTACCTGGTACTGGGCCTGGCGGTTGGGGTCATCACCCTCGTGCTGTTGCTCGTCATGGGTGTGGCGCTGTCGCGCGGTTCGTCGCAGCCGCCATCGGCCCCGGTCGTCGCGGCGACCCCGGCGACGGCGTCGACGCCCGGCGCCGCGACGGTGCCCGAGGGCGCTGGCATCCGCGTCGACAAGGGCGTGGTGCGCTTCTACTTCGGGTCCGGCAGCACCGAACTGCCGCCGGGCGCTGCCGCGGCATTGACGCCGATCATCGAAGGCGTCGGCGCTGGCAAGAAGGCGCAGATCTCGGGCTTTCACGATGCCACGGGCGATGCCGCAGTCAATGCCGCGATCGCGCAGCGGCGCGCGCAGGCCGTGCGCGACGTGCTGACCGGGCTGGGCGTGCCGCCCGCCCAGGTGGACATGCGCAAGCCGGAGTCGGCGGTCGGCACCGGCGCCAATGCGCAGGCGCGGCGGGTCGAAGTCAAGGTCGTCGACTGATTCCCGTGTGCGGCCGGCCTGTTCCGGCGGGCGTCGTTGCGCATGTCGCGCACCGGGCGCGGGTCACGCAGCCTTGCTAACATGGACGCCTTGCCGGCCCCTTGCCGCACGCATCCTGGCGGCGGCCATGCGAGGGCCGGTGCATAACCCCACCCCATGAGCACCCATCCCACCGTTCAAAGCGTGACCGAGCGCATCCGCGAGCGCAGCCGCGACACGCGCCAGGCCTATCTGCAGCGCCTGTCCGACATGCGCCGGCGCGACCGCGGATCCGACCGCATGGGCTGCGCCAACGTGGCCCACGCCGTGGCTGGCGTGCCCGCCAACGACAAGCTGCGCATCGTGGCCGAGCGCGCACCCAACATCGGCATCGTCACGGCCTACAACGACATGTTGTCGGCGCACGCGCCGTTCAAAGGCTATCCCGACATCATCAAGGACGAGGCGCGTGGTCTCGGCGGCACCGCGCAGGTGGCCGGCGGCGTGCCGGCGATGTGCGATGGCGTCACCCAGGGCACGCCCGGCATGGAGCTGAGCCTGTTCTCGCGCGACGTGATCGCCATGGGCACGGCCATCGCTCTCACGCACGACATGTTCGACGCGGCCCTCATGCTGGGTGTGTGCGACAAGATCGTGCCCGGACTGCTGATCGGCGCGCTGCACTTCGGCCATCTGCCGACCGTGTTCGTTCCGGCCGGGCCGATGCCGTCGGGCCTGTCGAACAACGCCAAGTCCAAGGTGCGCGAGCAGGCGGCGCAGGGCCTCGTCGGCCGCAGCGGGCTGATGGAGGCCGAGATGGCCGCCTACCACGACCAGGGCACCTGCACCTTCTACGGAACGGCCAACAGCAACCAGATGCTGCTCGAGGCGATGGGGCTGCACGTGCCGGGCACCGCCTTCGTGCAGCCCGGCGATTCGCTGCGCGAGGCGCTCACCCGCGAAGCGGTGCGCACGGTGCTGGGCCGCGCCAGCGCGCAGGCCTATGCCTGCCCGCCGATCGGACAGCTGGTGGACGAACGGGCCATCGTCAACGCAATGAGCGCGCTGCTGGCCACCGGGGGCTCGACCAACCACCTGATCCACTGGGTGGCCGTGGCGCGCGCGGCGGGCATCACGATCGACTGGAACGATTTCGCCGAGTTGTCCGACGTGGTCCCGCTGCTCACGCGCGTCTATCCGAACGGCTCGGCCGACGTCAACGAGTTCCAGCGTGCCGGCGGCCCCGGCTTCGTGATCGGCGAGCTGGTGGGCGCGGGGCTGATGCATGCCGACGTCGCGACCGTCCGCGCCGGCGGCATCGCCGAATATGCGGGCATTCCTTCGCTGGGCGACGGCGGTCGCCTGCACTGGCAGCCGGCTGCCCCTTCCAAGGACGAGGCGGTGGCGCGTCCGGCGTCCGATCCGTTCAGCGCCACCGGCGGCCTGAAGCTGCTCACCGGCAACCTCGGGCGCAGCGTGATCAAGGTGTCGTCGGTGCCGCAAGACCGGCACGTGGTCGAAGCTCCGGCGCGCGTGTTCGACTCGCAGGCTGCGCTTCAGAAGGCCTTTGCAGCCGGCGAGCTCGACCGCGACGTTGTATGCGTGGTCCGCTGGCAAGGCCCGCAGGCCAATGGCATGCCCGAGCTGCACAAGCTCACGCCGCCGTTGTCGGTCCTGCAAGGCAAGGGCTTCAAGGTCGCGCTGGTCACTGACGGGCGCATGAGCGGCGCGTCCGGCAAGGTGCCGGCGGCCATCCACCTGTCGCCCGAAGGCGCGGCGGGCGGGGCCATCGCCAAGGTGCGCGACGGCGACATGATCCGTCTCGATTCGATCGCGGGCACGCTGCAGGTGCTGCTGCCCGAAAAGGAATGGGAAGCGCGTGAAACCGTGCGCATGCCCGACGACCAGCGCCATGCGGATGGGCACGGACTGGGGCGTGAACTGTTCGCCGGCATGCGCCGCAATGCGCTGACGGCCGAGGAAGGAGCCTGCACATGGCTATGAAACCGCTGCCGCAAAAGCTCGGCGCACTCGACGTGATGCGCGACGCGCCCGTCATCCCCGTGATCGTCCTGCAAGACCCGGCCCACGCGGTGCCGCTGGCCAGGGCGCTCGTCGCCGGCGGGATCCGCATGCTCGAGGTGACCCTGCGCACGCCCGCGGCGCTGGCCTGCATCGAACGCATCGCCAAGGAAGTGCCCGAAGCGGTGGCCGGCGCCGGCACCATCCGCAGCGCCGCCGATGCACAGGCCGCGGCGCTCGCCGGTGCGCGTTTCGGTGTCAGCCCCGGCTACACCCGCGCCGTGGGCAAGGCCTGCCACGACCAGGGCATTCCGCTGCTGCCGGGCGTGGCGACCGGCAGCGAGATCATGCAGGCACAGGAAGACGGCCTGACCACGCTGAAGTTCTTCCCGGCGTTGCAGGCCGGCGGCGTGTCGATGCTCAAGGCCTGGCAAGGTCCGTTCGGCGAAGTGCAGTTCTGCCCGACCGGCGGCATCCACGCCGGCAATGCGCACGAGTTCCTGGCGCTGTCGAACGTGGCCTGCGTCGGGGGATCGTGGATCGTGCCGAACGAGTCTGTGCTGTCGGGCGACTGGGCGCGCATCACCCAACTGGCGAGCGAGGCCAGCGCGCTCCCGCGCTGACGCGGGACATACAAATAAAAGGAGACAAGGCATGACGGGACAGGACCAGGCAAGCGAACTGAAGGTCATTGCCTTCGACGTATTCGGCACGGTGGTCGACTGGCATGGCGGCATACGGGCCGAGGTCGAGCGCATGCTGCCTGGCGTGGACGGCGACGCTTTCGCGCGCGCCTGGCGCGCCGGCTATGCGCCGGCCATGCGCGCGGTGATGGCGCGCATCGCAGCGGGCGAGGGCGGATTCACGCTGGTCGATGAATTGCACCTGCACATCCTCGACGAGGTGCTGCGCGACTTCGGCGTTGAGGACCAGCTGGACCGGGACGCCCGCCGCCGGCTCAATACCGCCTGGCACCGCCTGCCGGCCTGGCCGGATGCGGTCGAGGGCCTGACGCGGCTGAAGGCGCGCTACACCATCTGCACGCTGTCCAACGGCAACATCGGCCTGCTGACCGAGATGGCCAAGCGCGCCGGGCTGCCCTGGGACTGCATCCTCTCGGCCGAGGTGTTCAAGGCCTACAAGCCGGACCCGCGCGTCTACCTGGGTGCGGCCGGCGTGTTCGACGTGGCGCCGAACGAACTGATGCTGGTGGCGGCCCATCCGGACGACCTGGCGGCCGCGCGCGCCTGCGGGCTGCGCACCGCCTACGTGGAGCGTCCGCTGGAGAACGGCCCGGGCCGGCCGAAGGACGTTTCTCCGGACCCGGACAACACCTTCCACGCCCGCGACATCGTGGCGCTGGCCGAGCAACTCGGCTGCTGATCAGCGCAGGCCGGCGCCGGCGGCGTCCTCGGCGCGCTGGATGAGCTCGATCTTGTAGCCGTCCGGGTCCGTGACGAAGGCGATCACCGTGGTGCCGCCCTTGACCGGCCCGGCTTCGCGCGTGACGTTGCCGCCGGCCGCCTTGATCTTCTCGCAGGCGGCGTACGCGTCGGGCACGCCCAGCGCGATGTGGCCATAGGCGGTGCCCATCTCGTAGCTGTCGGTGCCCCAGTTGTAGGTCAGTTCGATCTCGGCCTGCGACGGGTTGCCTTCGTAGCCGACGAAGGCCAGGCTGTACTTGTATTCCGGGTTCTCGGACTTGCGCAGCAGTTGCATGCCCAGGACCTTCGTGTAGAAGTCGATGGACCGCTGCAGGTCGCCGACGCGCAGCATGGTGTGAAGAAGGCGCATGTTTTTTCTCTCTCTCGTGGGTCTGAAGAATGGGTGCGAACGCCGATTTTCCGTCCATTCGCAAGGGTGGTGCGGCGCCGGGGTCATGGCGGCGGCCTGCAGCGCCACCGCCGGCGCCGGTCAGGCGTGAGCCGACTGATGCCAGTGCGTCAGCCGGCCGTTGTGCATCACGCCGACGTGATCGGCGATGGCATGCGCCTCGGCTTCGTTGTGGGTGACGAGCACGGCCGTCTGGCCCGCCGCGCGCAGGATGTCGCGCACCTGCACCGTCAGGCGTTCGCGCGTGGCCGGATCCAGGTTGGAGAAAGGCTCGTCCAGCAGCAGCAGTTGCGGCGAAGGCGCCAGCGCCCTGGCCAGCGCGACGCGCTGCTGCTGCCCGCCCGACAGTTCGTGGGCGAACCGCCCGCCATGGTCGGGCAGGCCCACCAGGGCGAGCAGTTCGGCGACGCGTGCGCGCCGTGCTGGCGCCGGCAGGCGCCGCAGGCCGAATGCCACGTTGTGCGCGGCGTCCAGGTGCGGGAACAGCGCGTACTCCTGGAACATCATGCCGACGCGCCGCTGCTCCGGAGGCAGGTGCGTCGCCGCTGAGGACAGCAACTGGTCCCCCAGCCGGATGCTGCCGCTGCGCACGGGCTCGAAACCGGCGATGGCGCGCAGCACCGTGGTCTTGCCGCAGCCCGACGGGCCGAGCAGGCAGCCGATCCGGCCGGCGTCGAGCGCGAGCGACACTCCGTCGAGCGCCAGGTGTCCGCCGGTCGAGCCGTGGTAGGCCAGCCGAACGTCCTGCAGTCGCAGCGCCTGTCCGCTCATGGTGCGTTCTCCGTGCGATGCGCTGAGGTGCCGGTCTCCGTCGGGGCGGCGGGGTGCTGGCGCGCCAGCAGGATCACCGGCGCCAGCCCGGCCAGGACGATGGCCAGCGCCGCAATGGCACCTTCTTCGTAGGTGCCGCGCGCCGCTTCGGCATACAGCCAGGTGGCCAGGGTCTCAAAGCCCGGCGGCCGCAACAGCAAGGTGGCAGGCAGTTCCTTCATGGTGTCCACGAACACGAGCAACGCGCCGGCGGCCAGTGCTGGCCGAAGCAGCGGCAGGTGCACGCGGCGCAGCGTGCCCAGCGGGCCTTCGCCAAGCGATCTCGCGGCGTGTTCGAGTGCCGGCGGCAAGCGTGTCAGGCCGGCCTCGATGTTGCCCAGCGGCATTGCCAGGAAGCGGATGGCGCAGGCCGTCACCAGCACCACGCCGGCCGTCATCAGCGGCAGGCCGGGCAGGCCCAGCCATTGCGCCAGCCCGGCGTCCAGCGACAGCGCCGGGGTCAGCAGGCCGATGGCCAGCACAGTGCCGGGCATGGCGTATCCCAGGCTGGCGACGCGGGCCTGCCAGCGCGCCGGATTGGGCGTCGAGCCGATGCTGCGGGTGGCCCACGCCACCACCAGCGCGGCGCTAACCGCGACACCCGTCACGCCGAGGGCCAGCGCCAGGCTGCTGCCCAGGGCTGACAGAAGTTCGCGCGAAATGCCGGCGCCCAGCGCCAGGCGCTTGCCGGTTTCCACCACCAGGTAGAGCGCCGGCAGCACGAACCCGAGCAGGACCGGCAGGCTGCCCGCGGCCAAGGCCAGCCAACCGGTGCCGCCGGGCAGGCGGCGTGGCCGCATGGCACGCATCCGCTGAGCGGAGCCGAAGCGCTGCTGCCGGCGGCCGCGCCGTTCGAGCCAGAGCAGGGCGGCGACGAACAGCAGCATGCTGCACGCGATCTGCGCCGCGCCTGCCAGGTCGGAGCGCGTGACCCACGTCGTGTAGATGGCCACGGTGAGCGTGCGCACGCCGAGGAATTCCGAGGCGCCGATGTCGTTGAGCGTCTCCAGCAGCGCCAGGCCCGTGCCCACCGCCAGCGCCGGGCGCGCCAGCGGCAGCGCGACGCGGAAGAAGGCGCCGGCACGCCCCTCTCCGAGCGTGCGGGCGGCTTCCAACAGGTGTGCTGGCTGGCTCAGGAACATGGCGCGGGCGGTGAGGTAGACGTAGGGGTAGAGCACCAGGCCGAGCAGCACGATCGCGCCCGGCAGCGAGCGCAGGTCGGGCAGCCGGAATGCGCGCGGGCTGTCGTGGCCCAGCAGCCAGCGGATCGCGCCCTGGATCGGCCCGATGGGATGCAGAAGGTCGAGGTAGGCAAAGGCCACGATGTAGGTCGGCATCGCCAGCGGGAGCAGCAGGGCCCAGGCCAGGACGCCGCGACCCGGAAAGTCCCAGGCGGTGACCAGCCAGGCGCAGGCGGTGCCGAGGACCAGCACCATGGCGCCCACGCCCGTCATCAACAGGATCGTGTCGAGAACCGCCTGCGGCAGCACGTGGCGCGCCAGGTGCGACCAATGCGCCAGGTCGCCGCCGCTGGCGACCCAGGCCAGGCCCAGCAGCGGGGCGAGCACGCCCAATGCGATGGCCAGCGACGCGGCGCGCCAGAGCGGCCCCGCGGTGCGCGGCCCGACGGCGCCCGGGTGTCGCCGGCGCCACTGCCATGCCGGGCGCGTCGCGGGCGCGCAGGCGTTCACTGGTCGAACCGGACCTTGTCGATCAGCACGCTGGCCTGCTTGCGGTGGCGCGCCACTTCCGCCAGCGGCAGCGTGTCGGGCTTGATGCCGCCGATGCTGGCGGCGGTGTCGGGGTCGAGCGCCACGCCGCTGCGCACCGGGTACTCGAAGTTCGTCTGCGCGTACATGGCCTGCGCGGGCTCCGACACCAGGAACTCCATCAACCTGACCGCTTCGGTGCGGTTCGGCGCGTGGCGGGCCAACGCCGCGCCGCTGATGTTGACGTGCGTCGTGCCGTTGGCGAAGGTGGGGCGGATCACCTTGATCGCGTCGCCCCACTTGCGGGCGTCGGTTCCGGCCTTGGCGCTCTTCATCTGGCCGACGTAGTAGGAGTTGGCCAGGCCGATGTCGCAGATGCCGCCGAGGATGTCGCGCGCCACGTCGCGGTCGCCGCCGGTAGCCTTGCGCGCGAGGTTGGCCTTGACGCCGCGCAGCCATTGCTCGGTGCGCGCCTCGCCCTCGTGCGCGATCATGGCGGCCACGAGTGCCGTGTTGTACGGGTGCTGGCCCGAGCGGATGCAGACCTTGCCCTTGTAGCGCGGGTCGGCCAGCTCGGCATAGCGGAAGCTCGCCAGCGGAAGGGCCTTGTCGGCGTAGAGCACGCGGGCGCGCATCGACAGGGCCGTCCACTGGCCGCCTGCGTCGCGCAGTTGCGCGGGCACGGCCGATGCCACGGCGGGGGACGTCAGCGGCTGCGTGACACCGGCTTCGACCAGGTCGATCAGGTTGCCGATGTCCACGGTCATCAGCAGGTCGGCTGGCGAGCGGTCGCCCTCGGCCTTGACGCGCTCGAGCAGCCCGTCCTTGACGAAGACGGTGCGGACCTCGACGCCGCTCTGTGCGGTGAAGGCAGCCAGCAGCGGCTGGACCAGGGCGGGCTCGCGGGTGGTGTAGAGGGTCACCGGCCCGGCGGCGTGCGCCGCGAGGGAAGGGGCGGCGAGGACGGCCGCGCAGGCAACGGGCAGCGCCAGGCGGCGCCAGGTATGTCGAGCAGACATGGATGGACTCCGGAAATGTCAGGAAATGCGGGGCCGGCGTCTGCTCGTTGTTCTGTACCGATCGAGAATGATTATCACTGATCGGATCGTGCCCTCCGCCCGGTGCGTCAGAAGAGGTAGTTCACGCGCAGGATGCCTTCATTGGAACGGTAGCCCGACCCGAACTGGCCGCCGTACTCGGCGCGCACCTGCAGGTTCTTCTTCACCATCAAGTCCACCCCCAGGCGCACGTTCGCCAGGCTAGTGGGCGCACTGGCCGCCGTGTTGAAGCTCTGTACGCCCGGCACCGCGCCTTGGAACTGCGCGTCCGCCCCCCACTCGTTCTTGTCATGCAAGGTGGCGCCCACAGCTGCATAGGGCCGCAGCGTCATGCCGTTGTCCATCTCGACGCGGCCACCCACCTCCAGCATGGGGGAAGCGGAGAACATCGTGTCGCTGTTGCCGTCCACGTTGAGACCCAGTGCACCGGCACCTTGTTCGCTGTAGCTCCCGGTATGCATGTGCACCGCGTGCAGGTCCAGGTAGGGCTTGAGATACCAGTCCTGTTGCGGGACCAGGTAGGCAATGCGGGAGTGCAGGCCGTACTGCGTGAGGTTGAAACTGCCGGTGGCTTGCGCTGCATAGCCCGGGAAGGCGATGTTGCGCGTGGTGTCGTAGTTGCCGTAGCCGAAGTCCGCGGCGCCCGAAATGGTCCAGTTGCCGATCTCTCGCTTGAGCACCATGCCCACCGCGCCGCCGTTGCCCTCGACGCTGCCCGCGCCTGTGGAACTGTTGAAATCCTCGCTGTTGTATGCCGCGCTGCCGCCCAGGAACCAGCCCTGCGCAATCTGCTTCTGGCCGCCCACCTGCACGGAGTGCGTGCTGGCGCTGTAGTTGGCATGCTGCGATCCGCTGGCGGTGGTGCTGTTGTCGATCACACGGCCCCACAGGCAATCGCGCTCCTTCATGTCCGTGCTGTTGTCCTGATCGAAGGTCGGGCAGGAGTTCATGCGCTCCACGAAGGCGTGGCTGGCCGCCAGCCGCGAGGTGCCCACGGCCTGCTGAGCTTCGTTGCCCAGGCTGGTCAGGGTCGCCTTGTAGGTTGCAGGGTCCTGCACGCCCGCGGCCAACTGGGCAAGGGTGCCGCCCAGGCTCCCCGAGCCGGCATTGAAGTTGGCCTGGAGGTGATCGGCGACCGATTGGGCGTTCTTGCCGAGGCCCGAGGCCGCGGCATCGAAGCGCGCCTGGGGAGTCACGAAGATCGACTGCTGGGCCGAGCCGTCGGCCGCGGTGGTTCCGGCGTTGGAGATCTGGTAGTGCACCAGCATCGGGTCGACCGACTGCAGCTGCGATGCGTCGAGCTCGCCCTTGACGTCCATGACGTCCACGGGCGTGGGCGCCAGGCGCGCGGTGCGCATCTGGAGGGCGCCGGCCAGGTGCGCGTCGCCATCGACCGTCAGCCGGTCCGAAGTGCCGGCCACGTGATCGCTGTCGATCACGATGCGGCCGGTGGAACCCTGTTCGAGCTTGCCGGTGACTTCGGTGACTGCGCCTGCCGTGCCGGCGCCGCCGACCTCCACCTTGCCTTCGTTCTGCACCACGTCGGCACCCATGAGGTTGCCGGTGTTGAGCGTGCCGCCCAGGCGGTTCAGCACGCTGCCCGAGCCCGAGCCGATCTTGAGGTTGACGTTGCCGTTGACAATGCCGGTGCTCAGGTTGTCCAGGGTGGTCCTGCCGGCGGCGCTGCCCACCGCCAGGCCGGTGCTGGTCGCGGAAATCGTGCCCCCGTTCGTCACCGTGTTGGTCCCCGTGGCTTCGACATAGACGGCGCCGGCCGATTTGTCCTGGCTCTGCACCGAGGCGTATGGGCCTACGTTGATGGTGGCGTTGTTGCTCCCGTTGCCGCTGCTCTGGGCGTAGATGCCCCAGGCGCCCGCGCCGCTGGTGCTCACCGTGGCCGAGTTGCCGAGCGTGACGTTCACGTTCCCGGTGCAGTTGTCCGAGCTGCAGCCGGTGTAGTTCGTGCTGCCGGCAAAGCTGTAGCCGGGGTTGTCGGCCGTGCCGCTCAGAATGCCGCCGCCGCCGCCCAATGCCTGTGCCAGTACGCCATGTGCATTGGCGCCGGTGGTGGCAACGGTGTTGAAGGCGCCCACGTTCACCGAGACGTTGCCGCCCTGGCCGCTTTGCTGATTCGGGTTGGCTTTCAACCCGCCGTCGGTGGCCGTGCCCAGCTGGACGTGGCTCATGTCGCCGACGAGGCCGCCGCCTCCGCCGATGCTCTGCGCCAGCACGCCCACCGCGCCCGCGCCGCTGGTGGTCACGCTGTCGAAGCTCCAATCCGTCAGTGACACGTTCACGCTGCCGCCGTTGCCGGTTTGCTTGGTGCCGGGGAACAGCTTGGCAAGATCCATCGATGGTGTCGCGCCCGAGAATACGCCGCCGCCGCCGCCGATACTCTGTGCCACGATGCCGTGGGCGTTGGCGCCGGACGTTCCAATGGCGTTCCAGAGCCCGCTGCCGTTGCCATTGCCCACGTTCACATTCACCGTATTGGCGTTGCCGCTGGAACCGTTGGCATCGCCGATCGTCAGCGGCAGCAGGGTCGTGTTTTGAATGCCGCCCCCGTTGCCGCCGCCTTTGGCATCCGATTGGGCGCTGGAGGCAACCATCAGGCCGCCGCCGCCGCCGATGCTCTGCGCTAGCACACCGACGCTGTTGGCGCCCGACGTACGGATCGTCCCTTGACTGCCCAGCTTCTGGTTGAGCGACACGGTGGTGTTGCCGCCATCTCCAGCCGCACCGCCACTGCCGCCCAAAGAGAGATTGATCTGCATGTTGTTCTGCGAATCGGTAGACGCCGACACATCGCTGGACAGAAGGTGCGCAGTGCCACCACCACCGCCGACGCTCTGGGCGAGCACGGCGATCGATTCGCGTTCCTGCGTGTTGATCGAGCCTTCGTTGTCCACCGTCACGCTGCCGCCCGAACCGCCCGCACCGCCGGACCCGCCCAGCGTGACGTTGAAGTCTTTCAGTGCGCCGGCGGACGATGCCGTCGCGCCGCCCTTGCCGCCGCCGCCGCCGACGCTCTGTGCACTGATGCCATAGCTGCTGACCCCGAGGGTGGCGATGCTGCCGGTGTTCGTCACCTGCACCGTGCCGCCGGCGCCGGCGCCCGCTCCGCTGCCGCCCACCGTGAGCGCGCCGCTCGTGCTGTCATCGCTCGAGCCACCGTCGCTCGCGCTTCCCGAGAAGCTGCTGGCACCGCCCACGCCGCCGCCGCCGCCAAGGCTTTGCGCAAAAATGCCGTCGGACTTGTTGCCGTTGGTCTGGATGCCACCGCTGTTGGTCACCGAGACGGTGCCGCCCGTTCCCCCGACACCGCCCTGGCCACCCAGCGTGGCATTGAGCTTCAGGCTGCTGGACTGGCCGTCGCCATCATCGTCGTCGCGCAACGTGCCGGTCGCGGCGTCATCGTCGCCACCGCCGAGGGCCGAGCCGAGTTTCGTCAAGCTGTTGACCGCGCCCCACACCTTGCTGCCCACGCTGTACACGTTGTCGGCAACCTTGGTGACGCCGCTCGTGTCCACGCCCAAGCCGCTCTGAATCGAGTTGCTCATCTGCTGGAATACCTGCTCTGCGTTCGGCGCACCGCCGGTGGTGGAGGTGCCCTTGCCGGCCTTGCCGCCGCCGCCGCCGATGCTTTGCGCGAGGACGGCGTCCGCTTCGGCGCCCTGGGTGAGCAGATTGCCCTGGTTCTGCACGGTGACGGCGCCCGCAGTGCCGCCGCTGCCGCCGCTGCCGCCGACTGTCACGGATGCGGAGATCGAGCCGCCGTTGGCCTTGGCCGCCCCGCCGCCGGAGGCACCGCCACCGCCCGCCAGGCTTTGCGCAAAGACCGCATTGGCGCCGTCGCCTGCAGTGGCGATATTGCCCAGCGACTGGTTGTTCACATTGACGGCGCCTGCGATGCCGCCCTGGCCGCCCGAGCCGCCGACGGTGACCGAGCCGGTGTAGCTGTTGTCGCCAGACCCGGCCGATGCGGACGAGTCCCCCGCGCCCCCCGTGCCGCCGCCGCCGGCCACGCTCTGCGCGAATACGCCATAGGCGTCGGCGCCCATCGTGAGTACCAGGCCGTTGTTGTTGGCGGTGGCCGACCCAGCCGTGCCGCCACCGCCGCCCTTGCCGCCCACGCCGACGCTGACGCTGACATTGGTGCTGTCGCTGTTCAGGCCATTGGCGTACGAGGAGGCGGTGGAGTCGCCGCCATTGCCGCCCCCACCGCTGAGGTTCTGCGCGATGATGCCGATCGAGCCGTCGCCGGAGGTCGTCACGAGGCCGTTGTTGTTCACCGTGACCGGGCTGTTGCTTTGGTCGCCGCCTGCGCCGCCGCTCCCACCCACGCTGACACTGACGGAGGTGGTAGGAAATTCCGGATCGCCGCCGAGTGCTGCCGCCGTGGCCAGTGCCGTACCCCCCTGGCCGCCGCCGCCGCTGATGCTCTGCGCCTTCAGGCCGTAGGAATCCGCCCCATAGGTCGATACTTGCCCTGCATTGGTGAGGTTGACCGCGCCGCCTTGGCCGCCGTTGGCTCCCCTGCCGCCCAACGCGAACGACGTCGAGATCTGCACCCCGGCGTCGATCGCCACGGCGGCGCCGCCGTTGCCGCCGCCGCCACCGACGCTTTGCGCGGCGATGCCGCCCGACTGCGGGCCCAGCGTGGTGACCAGGCCGTTGCTGTTCACGTTGACCGCGCCGCCGTTGCCGCCGCTGGCGCCGTCGCCGCCGATCGCCAGCGATACACCCGTGCCCACGGCGACCGCGTTGCCGCCGATGCCGCCCGCGCCGCCAACGCTCTGACCCTGGATGCCGATGGCTGCGTCGCCATAGGTGATCACCGTGTCGTTCAGCACCGCCGAGTTGGGGTCGCTCGACAGCAGGCCGAGCGTCACATTGCCGCCGTTGCCGCCACCTCCGCCATTGCCGCCGATGGCGACGCCGGTCGTGCTCGAGAGGGCATTGCCTCCCGAGCCACCTCCACCGCCGATGCTTTGACCGACCATGCCGTAGGATCCGGTGCCCTGGGTGGTGACGGTGCCGCTCTGTCCGTTCACATAGACCGATCCGCCGTCGCCTCCGTTGCGCGCCGGCCCGGCATAGCCGAACACGCTGGCCGCATCACCGCCGCTGCTGCCCATGCCGCCCAGGCTTTGCGTCAACACCCCGTACACGAAGCTGCCCGTCGTGCCGACCGTACCGTCGATGGCAGCGGTCGCCGTGTTGCCGAGTCCACCCTTGCCGGCGCTTCCGGCAGCACCGCCCATGCCGGCACTGGCATCGCCGCCCGAGCCGGCCGTGCCGCCGCTGGAAACCACGTACACACCAGCGTGCACCGCATCCGTGAGCGCATTTTCGGCGCCTTGCGTGGTCACCGAAGCGTTGTCGAGCAGCGTGACGCTGGCGGTGCCGCCGTTGCCGCCGTCTCCACCCTTGCCGCCAGCGGCGTAGGTTGCGCCGACGGCCACGGCGGCATCGCCACCGCTGCCCCCTGCGCTGCGCGCCACCACGCCAAAGCCTGATGAGCCGCTGCCGGTAGTGACGCTGGTAGGCCGCGTGGTGCCATCGCTCGGCGTCGCGCCGATGACGACGGTAGCCGACGCGGCAGCGCCGCCGTTGCCGCCGTTGCCGCTGGTGGAGGTGGCGTTGCCAAAGTCGCTGGCGCCGCCGCTGCCACCGTTGCCGCCGAGGGATTCGGCCAACAGGGCTGCGGTGCCGTTGCCAACCACTTGCCCTCCGGATTGCAGATTGACCGTGACATTGCCCGCATTGCCACCTTGTCCGCCCACGCCGCCGGCGGAGACCTTGGCGTTGCCCGCCGCCCCCCCGTTGCCGCCAGCGCCGCCGGTGCTGCTGACGAGCGCGCCGACTCCGGCGCCCTGGACGCTGCCCTGGTTCTGGCCGCCGGTGGCGTTGTAGATGGTCAGCGTCGCGTCCGGGGCATTGCCGCCGGTGCCCCCGTTGCCCGCCGTGGACGACGAAGGCGCAGCCGCCGAGTTGCCACCGTTGCCCCCGTTGCCCGCAGTCGCAAACATGTCGATGCCGTCGGCCTGGGACGATGTGATGGAACCGGTCACGGTCGCGGTCATGCCCTGGCTGGAAGATCCGCCGTTGCCGCCCGTGCGTCCCTGGCTTTCGGAGATGCCGCCGTTGTCGTTCGTGCCCGTGCTGCCGGCGCCACCCAGCGCGTTGAGCGAGGCACCGGTGCCGGCAGTGGAGATGTTGCCGCCGATGTTGGCCGTGACATAGGCGCTGCCCCCACCATCTCCAGAGAGTGCGCCGAAGTAGCCAGCGCCGCCAGCTGTTCCCGAAGAGATCGAGCCCCCACCCTGAGAGAGGACATACAGGCCCGGTGTCGCGGGATCCGTGCTGTTCACCGTGCCGGCGTTCATCGTGACGCTCACCGGGCCGCCACCGCCACCGGTGCCGTCGTGGCCGGCGCCGCCGATGGATGCGCCGACGCCGGCGCCTCCCCAGCCGCCGGAAGAGGTGAAGCGAAGGAGGCCACCCGCATTGCTGCCCTGCGCACTGACCGCCGGGCCGACCGTGACTGTGACCTCATTGCCTTGGCCGCCGTTGCCGCCGTTGTCGCCGTCGCTGCCGCCCTTGCCGCCGTCGCCGGCGACGGTTTCGAGCTGGATCGCTCCAGTGCCGTCGACGCCGGGCGTCGCGGTCAGTGTCTGGGAATTGGTGAAGGTGCTGACAATGGGCTGACCCATATCGCCTGCCTGCCCGTCACCGGCCGTCGGCGTCAGATAAATGATCTGGCAGGCCGTCGGCGCGCCATTCTGACAAGCTGGTCCGCTGTCGGCCAGGGCCGCGACCGGCATCAGCGCGAACGGAGCGCCAAGGGCGAGCGCAAGCACTCGATTGAGTGGCCGGGCCGCGATGTGCGCCGGACGTGGGAAGTTCGAAGTCATGGCATTCCTGTGGTTGTGAAGGAGATGCCATGAGGCTATTTTTCGTCGGGGCGGTGCTGTTTGACGAGCGTCTCAAATGCCCACGCCGTATGCCAACTGATGCGACGGAAAAGGATCTGGCTGCCTCGGGCGAAAAGGTCGAAGTGGTACTGAGTGAACGGCAGTAGGCCGAGGCCGAGATGCAACGTTCCCAGCCCGTCTTCGCTGGTGAGCGCTCGTGTGGACTGGCGTTGCCGCGGCGATCTGTCGATCTAGCGGCCGAGGACGCGGAGCCACTCGGAAAGGCGTTGCGCTTCGCCCATGGAAACGGACGCAGCAGCATGCGTAAATGGTGCAATCTGCATTCTCGCTTCGCTGGGCTTATAGCCAAACTGGTCACTGAATGCACGGCTGAACTGCGCTGCAGAGCGGAAGCCGAAGTCGTCGGCCAAGCGCTTGAGGTGCACACGCTCCGTGGCGCCAGCAAGCAGTTGATGAGCCTGGCTCAGTCGGCGTGCGCGGATGAAGGCGCTGACTCCTCCCATAGGTTCGAGCAGCCGGTACATGCTCGATCGAGACACTCCAAAGGCGCCGCATAGCTGCTCCACCGAGAGGTCGGGGTTTGCCAGATGCGAATCGATATAGCGTCCGATTCTCCTGGGCAGCAATTGGTCTATGAGCGGTCGCGCAAGTGCAAGCGAGTCGCTCAGGGGCGCCAAACTGGCGGCAACCAGATGCAAGGTACTGCGCGCCGTCAACTGCGCCTCCGACAAGCTCAAGCCTGGTGCTACACGCACGAGGTTTCGCAGATGATCAACCAGCAGCGTAGCCACGGCACCTGCAAGCTTGACGCCATGAAGATCCAAGCTTCTTGGCAACAGCGCGTCTAGCGCGTCGCGCGCAATGAACAGGGTTACATCGGTACCCGACGCGATCTGCGAGCGCATCTGTTGCGACATGTCCAGCAACAACGGTTCGCCGACCCCCTGCCTAACAAAATGCCTGTCGCCAAGCATGTGCTCCGATGGGCCTCGCTGTTCCAAAGAAACTGTGAGCAAGTAGTGGTCGATCTGGCTGGAGCGGATCAATGCTGGGCTGCGCACGAGATCATGCACATACATCTTGCGCCACAGCACTGCAATGTTGCCTAGCATCAGGCCGACGTGTTCAGCGCCATCAACCCGGATGGGCCCCTCCTTTGGCAAAAGCAGATCAAAGTTGTCGGCGAAGCGTTCCCGAAGCCGTTCCCTTACCTCGCTGCCATTCAGATCCTCACCCTTGAACAGGTAGGAGGGTATGTTGTGGCTTGTTGGCGAGGCCATTGGTTGATCCCACTCCATCAGCACGCCAGGTCGGGGCGCTATGTGCGAAATCTATCAATGCTGGCTCGCTGCGGCAATCCGATAAGCGCGCCAACCAGGCCAGCCGCTGGACAAGATGTTCGCGCTATATGGCCACACCGGGTACCGCACGCTGGAGCGCCAGCTGCCCGCGCGCCGCTGTACGCAAGCGCCGCGCTGTCCATGCCGTACCACGGTTCGCGGGGGGGGGGATCATTGTCCGCGCAGTCGCAGGAACACTTGTCGAGCCGCAGTGTCCTTGCACGCCTGCAGCAGCACGTCGTTGGCATCTGCCGTCGGCAAAAGGAACAAGATCCGCACGGCCTGCCGCTGGCGGGCCGACAGGGCCCCTTCGTCGAAGGCAATGTCCAGGGCGCGCCGCGCACGCTCGGGGTCTATTGGATGAAGGTCGAGCAGGCCGATGACGCGGGACATCTGGTCCTCATCAAGTAGCTGAGGCAACCATTCGTCGCCTGGTTGATTGTGCGGTTTCATTGCGCCGCTAGTGTTGAGCCCGTGTCTTAGTCAGATCTGAAGCGCTTGACCCGAAGCCGACGCCGAGGCACTCGTGATCACTGCTTGAGTGGGACGCTCAGGTTCGCATTGGTACGCGCAGACAACTGCGGCGCGTTCTGGCGGCGAACAATGCCGGCACTCCTCGTCAATTCTGAAAGACCACTTCCATGCGTTCGTTCAACACCACTCCCGCGGTCTCGGTCGGGTCGCATCTGCGCCGCAGGTGGCAAGGCCTGGTACTAGGCGGCATCTTTGCTCTCGCAACTGGTCTGGCGCTCGGCATGGCCAATCGCGCTCACGCGCAGAGCACTTCCGTTGTGCCTGCGCCACTAGCCAGTTCCGCATCGCCGTCGCCGCCCGAACCCGACGCCGACAACATCGTCTCGATGCCGCCGGCCAACTGGCTGTTCGTGCAGACCGGCACGTCGTTCACGTCGGACGGCAAGACGCTCAGCATCCACGGCGTGGCGCCGCAGACGCTGATGTTTACCGACCGGCCCGAACGCATGACCGGCGACGTGCTTACCAATCGCTTTGTAGAGTTCTGGAACCAGGGCAAGGACAACTTTCAGAAAGATCCGCCCAATGCCACCATCTCCACTGCCATCGACGACAAGACCGATCTTGTCGTGGTCGAACTGACCAATCCGCGCCTGTCGGGCGACACGCTCACCTACGATATCCGCCTGCTCGACGGCGAGATGCCCCATGCCGGCAAGCAGATCAGCGTGTTCATCGACTGGTGGTACGGGCCGGGCTGGCGCCGTGCGTACGGCCCGCCGCCGGCTCCCGGCGCACGTTGGGGCTGGGGATGGGGTCCTGGCCCCTATCCAGGTGGGCGCTGCTGGCGCGGCCCCTATGGCGCTTTGCACTGCCGTCCCTACTGGGGCTATTGAGAAGCCACGAGAGCAAGCCATGCCTCTCGAGCAACGGCGCTTCTGTGCACCGCGGACGACAGAGGGATCGCCGCCCCCTTGCGTTGAGCTGCGGTTTCGGCCGAGTACAGGACTATTCGCGAAGCGAGCGCAACCAGCGGTCGAAATCGGCGCGTCCGTTGCTGGCATTGTTGGCCGCCGGTATCGACAGCGCGGCAGATGCTCCCAGGTGGCGAACGTCGCTGGGGCTGTAGCCGTAGTGCTCACGAAACGCACGGCTGAAATGGGTGGCGCTCTTGAAGCCGTGGTCTTCGGCAAGGCGCTGCAGGTACTGCCTTCGCTTCCCGGCGTCACTGAGTATTTCGTGGATGCGCGCCAGCCGGCGTTCCCGCACATAGCTGGCGATGCCGCCCAGCGGCTCGAAGAGGCGATACAGGGTCGAGCGCGAGACCTTGAAGAAACTCGACAGCGTCTCCACCGACAACTCGGAATCCGACAGGTGCAGGTCGATGAAGCGGCAGATCTGCCGCAGCAGCGTGTTCTCCATCGTCGCCCGCGCATGCGCCAAAGTTTGGGCCGAAGAAAACAGGCTGGCGGCTAGGAGGTGCACCGTGGCGCGCGTGAGCGCCGCGGCTTCGCTCAACCGCAGCTCGGGCGCCATGCGCGCCAGCGCCCGCAAGTGCTCGGCCAGCATGCCGGCGGCGCTGCCCACCGGCATCACACCATGAAGATCGAACGCGCGAGGCAGTTCACCGTCGAGCATCTCGCGCGGCACGAACAGGACGATGTTCCCGCCGCTGGTGGTCTCATAGCCTTCCGGGCGGGACATGTCGGAGATCACCAACTGGTTGGCATTTACGGCATGTCGCCTTCCGTCGGCGTCCAGTCGCAACAGGCCAGCTGTCTGCAGGATCACGCGGTAGTGGTCCACGTGGTCTGCGCGAACATGCCGTGCCGTGCGCGCCTGCAGGCGGGGTCCGAAGGTGTTGTCGCTCAGCATGACGGTGCCGAGTTGCCAGATGGAGGTGTCGTAGCGAACGTCTTCGGCGCGCTCCCCCTCGGGCACGAACACATCGAACGTGCCGGCAAGGCCATCGCGCCAACGCTCGAAGCGTTCGGAAGCCGGAATCAGGCTTGATTCCATGTGCAAACGCGGCAGGCCGGATTCGCCCATACGCAGCCTTTCCTGGGTGGCACGACAAGTTTATCGGCGGCCCCCCGTCCGCGCTAGTGCTCCTGGCCGTTTCGCCGGTGCTGGCGATGGCGGCGCTCCATATGCAGAAGGTGCTGGCGGATGATGGTGGAGACCAGGTCGATCCCCACGCCGCCGAACAGCGCGGGAATGAGATACAGGCCCACCGTGACCTCCGAATCCAGAAAGTCGTCCAGCTTCGACGCATTGTGGACGGCGGCATTCTGCAGACCGTGCAGCAGCCAGACGTCGACCGCTGCAATGGCCACCAATGCCAGGCCGAGCATCAGCACCGTCACGCGCGACACCGCTCGCCGGTGGCGCAGAAGAAGATAGAGCGCCAACGGCACCACCACCGTCATGAAGATCAGCGCCCAGAAGCGCATTTCGACGAAAACGCTGCCAGTCAGAAGGCCGACGCTCAAGTAGTACGGCATGGGTCGTCGACCTCGCTCAGGAAAACGGGATGGCGCGCTTTGGCCGTCGCAGAGGCGTTCTGGCGATGCAATTCAAGGGCGCACGCGCTCGGCGCTGTTGACCGAAACCGGCTGCATGCCCGCTACGCGCAGCGCCTGCAAACGCGAAGGGCTGCGTGCCACGGACAAGGCCAGTCCGGCCACCGGCGCGAGCCCGTCCCCGACCGGTCCGCGCACCCGCAAGGCCCCGCTCGCGCCCGTGCGGCGGGGTGTTGGCGTGGTGCAGATGTCCTGCGCGCGCAGGGCAGCAAGACGGTCCTGTTGCGAGTTCGCAAGCAGCTTTGCCTTGGCAAATCCGCTGCGCGGCGATTGCGGCGGCCCGGAGGATGCAAAGGAGCCGGGCAGTTTCACCTCGGCCACCGCCATCATGCCGCCGTCCTCGTGCTCGAGGATGTGGCAGTGATAGACGAACTTGCCCACGGCGATCGGGTTTCGGAAATCGATCAGCAGCTTGACCTGGCCGGGCGGGGAGTTGGCATCCGGCTGGAACGACACGTTCACGTTGTCCTGGTGGCCAGTGAACGGCTGGGGCGTGCCATTGATCTCCGTCACCTGGAAGTTGGATTGGTGGATGTGGAACACATGCCACTCTCCCGTGACGTTGAGGATGGTCCATTCCTCCACCGTGCCGGACTCGATGGTCGAATCGACGCGGTCCATGTCGAATTGGACGGGTCCGTTGCCGGAGTCGATGTAGAAGGTGTTGCCGTCAGCCGATTCCACGAACTGGATGGTGCGCTTGCGGGCCACCGGCAACGTCCGGAAATCCTCGCCAGAGGGCAGACCCGGGATGGCCGCCGCCGCTTGCGGCAGGCCTTGCGAGACCAGCGTGAGCAAGGTGGTGGCCGGCACCGTGTCGCCTTGCGGGCCCGTGTCGATGTCGAGCGACTGCATCACGTACGTCCCGGCCGGTCCGCCCTGGATCAGCACCTCGGAGCGCGATGCCGGCGGCAGGAGCAGTTCGTCATAAGGCACCACTTGAGTGCGCCGAATGCCGTCGCGCGCGATTTCGTAGAAGGTATGGCCCGGCAGCTTGAGCCGGTAGTACATGTTGGCGCTGATGTTGCCGATGCGCAGCAACTGCGTTTCGTTGGGTGCGATCGTCAGCACGGGGTTGGTCTGCCCGTTGACGGTGCGGTGGGTGGGGGCGCTGGGGTCGATGTCCGAAGGCACTTGCCCGTCGGGGCCGACCTGGATGTCCTTGAGCAGCAGCACCCGTTCCCTGATGCCGGCAAGTTGCGGCAGAGGATCGAGCAGGCCTTCGATGATCATGCCGCCCGACAGCCCGCCCATCACCTGCTGCTCCGAAGTGCCGTGCTGGTGGCTGTGGTACCAATACAGCCCCGCATGGTGCGTGGGCGGAATGGCCACCTGATAAGACTGCATTGCCCCAGGCTGCACTTCGACGAAGATGTTGTCGGAGGCGCTTCCATTGGCGTTGATGCGCGGCGAGACGTCCAGCCCGTGGTAATGCTCGTTGGTGGGGTTGGCGCTGCGGTTGACCAAGTCGAGGAACAGAGTGTCACCTGGCTTCAGGCGCAACACCGGCGGAATGTACTGGCCGTTGTAGACCGTGGTGGTGACCGCAGTGTCGTCCACCCGGATCCGTGTGGTGACGACCTCGAACTTCGCCCGCAACTCGCCGTTGCTGCTGCTGATCATGGACGGATTTCGGAAGGTCTCCTCCACCAGGGGCGTATAAGGTGTGCCACCGTCGCCACCATCGCCACAGCCCGCGACCAGCGCGGCGCCCACGGCAAGGGCCATGTGCATGAGTGAAGCTTTCCACATTGGTAGATTTGCCATGCGAATCTCCAGCGCTGCGCAGACTCTTGCGGCAGCATGCGTAGGCAATGAAAGCATGGCGCCAACACGGGCGCAAGCGGTTGGCGACGGGCGGCAGCGCCGCCCAACGTCGTTTGCTTCGGCACCGCATCCGGGTGCGTATCGCGTCACGAGAGCGCCTCGATCTTGGCTGCGGAGCCATCTCGAATCACGCACCCCTTCGGTGCGCTGTGCCCAGCCAAGCGGTCCATCATCCAGTCGACGGCACCGGCTGCGCCGTCGCGTGCGACGTACGCGTGGCCCACGCCCGGGAGCACTGTCATTTCCACTGAGCCCGTGGCGGCGCACTGGCGCCTGGCGTAGGCCGACGTGATGTCCGGCTCGACCAGGGTGTCGTCCGCCCCTTGAACGATGTACAAAGGCACCCCCGGCGGCAGCGGGCCCGGCGTGTTCTGCGCAAGCAAGTCTTTCCAGGGCTGCTGCTGCGCCAATTGCGGAACGCGCAAGAAGCTCTGCGTCAGGCTGCGCCCTGTCAACCGGCGCCGCACGATGTCGAAGACCGATTCCACGCATTCATTGGCCAGGGCATCGACGGTCGGCGTGGCATCGGGTTGGAGCACCGGTTGCATGGGCAAGCCGTAGATACGCGACCAAGACCACATCGTCATGGCCGTGATGTTGCGCCCGCCGTCGGTATTGGCATTGCGCTGTATCAGCGCCTTCAGGTCGGTGGCGGGGGCGGCCACCGCCACGCCGGTCAGCAGCAGTTGCGGCGCATAGCTGCTGGCCATCGCCCCGGCGAACAGGGCGGCATGGCCGCCCTGCGAATGGCCCCAGATCGCAAAGCGGCGTCCGGCCCATGCATCGGGCAGGCGCCAGGCTGCGCGCACGGCATCCAGCACGGCCCGGCCCTCGCTGACGCCTACCAGGTACGGATGAGGCCCCTGCGTGCCGAGGCCAGGATAGTCGGTCGCCACCACCATGGTGCCGCGAGCGAGCAGAGCACGCAGGCCCGGAATGTCCTGAAAGAGCGATAGCGCCAGTGAAGGGGCGCAGCGCGGGACGACGCCAGTCGTGGGATGCGCCCAGGCGACGACCGGGCGGCCGTCCGGCGGGGCTGGGGTGGGCGGAACGATGGCGACGCCCGAGACGGCGATCGTCTGCCCCTGCAGCCCAATGGAGCGATACAGGATGCGCCAGGCCTGTGAGCCGTCCGGGGCACCGGCCATCGGCTCGTAGCGGATCAGCGAGCCGGCCGGACCATCGGACAGCTGGGCGGGATCGGGATCGTAGAAGGCGCCAGACCCGCCGGCCCTGGCGCCGGAGCAGGCGATCCACAGCGCGAGGCACAGCATCGCGCTGCGCTTGACCCAACTTGCGCGGGATCGGCGCGACGGTATGTGGCCCCGGATGTCGAACATTCCGGCAAGTTGATGATGCGTCATGTTCGATGAACCAATCAGAAGTTGACCGCGAAGGCGGGGCCCGGCTCCGCCTTGCACTGACCGGTGCCGCCGCCTTTCATGCCCATGTCCGGCGTGGCCAGCTGGATGCGGCAGCGCATCTGGCGATTGCCCATATCGGTGAGGTTGGCGAGCGCTTTGCCGCTGTACTCATGCCTCTGCTCGCGCAGCCGGCAAGAAGGGCGCTGGCAAGGGCGAGCGCCGCGAGTGCACCCTCTTTGAGTCTTGCGGGCATGGCTTCTGTCCCTGCTGTTACCAGCGACGGCCGCTGTGGAACTCGTCGGCGATCGCGACTTCGGACTGCGCCTGCTGGATCAGTTCGATGGCGCGGCCGGCATGGCCACCAAAGGTCGGACCGTTGACGTTCTGCGCACCATGGATGTGGTTGATCGCCGCTTGAAGCGCATCCTCGGCATGCTGGAAGTTCGGGTGTGAAAGTGCGTACGAAGCAGCGCAGGCGCTCAGTGCGGCCATGCAGCAGACGCCAAGAGCGAAGTGCTTGATGGGTTGGATGTTCATGATGGCGTTCCTTGCAAATGAATGAATCAATTGGCTGCCGCGCTCTCTCGGGAAGGTGCACCGCCTTGCTTCCAAGTTCATCGGCTGCGCGGGGATATTGTCCGAATGCGGTCAAAGTCTCAGTTCGACAAACGTCCCAGTTCTTGTCGGTACGTTCCAGCGATTGACGGCTTGCAAAAACGAAGGCGCCCCACCGGGCGCCCTTTCAACGTCACGATCGCCTAGCCGCCCGACAAGTCAAGTGGTGCCAGGGCCGCCTCAGGGCGCATTCAATGCATCAATGCGCCGAGCCAATCTTCCAGTCGACGCTCGCCCGTACCGGGCTGCGTCAGAGGCTGGTAGCGCGGTGTCTCGCGGGCGCTGTAGCCGTACTGCTCTCGAAACGCCTTGCTGAAATGCGCTGCGCTCTTGAAGCCCAAACGGCCAAGCGGCTCGAAGCGCTCGCTTGGCCTTCCGTTTTCTTATGGAGGCGGGCGGCGAGCTACGCCGGGCAGCCGAGCCCGCCAGGGCACGGCACAGCAAATGATAGGGAGAAGCCGGCCCGGCGACCCGACGTTCCGTCCCAATTCTTGCTCGATCGTCTGGCGCCAATCGCTCGTCGAGCGACATGCTTCGTCCCTGGCGGTGCGGCTCGAGCTCCTCCCGAACACCGAGCCGCCGGGTCAATTCAGCGAGATCGGGAAGCGGCAGCGTCAATCTCGAAGGGTCAAGCGTGCGCGAGGCGCTCAATCGGGCCGGCGCAGCTCGAACACCAGGCAGGTGGTGGTGGCATGCGCATACAGCGTGCCATCGGCGCCGTACAGGCGCGCCTGCGCCGTGGCGAGCTGGCGGCCGCAATGGAGCACCTGGCCCTCCGCCCGGACGCGCTGCACCTTGGGGCCGATGGCCTTGACCAGATTCACGCCGAGTTCGGCCGTGGTGTAGCCGCGGCCCGCCGGCATCATGGTGTGCACCGCGCAGCCGAGGGCCGAATCGAGAAGGGTGGCGTACCAGCCGCCGTGGATGCCGCCCATCGGGTTGAAGTGGCGCGGCTGCGGCGCCCCCTGGAAGACCGCGCGGCCGGCCTCGACCTCGATGAGCTGGAAGTCGAGGGTCTGTGCGATGGGCGCGTAGGGCAGGTCGCCTCGCAGCATGGCCTGCATCATCTCCAGCCCGGTCATCCCGGCGACCTGCTCCGGGCGGGCGACCCCGGCGCCGGCCCCTGCCTCGAGGCGGGCCGCCACTTCGCGCTCCTGCGCCATCCAGGTTTCCAGCGTGTCGTTCATGCTCATGGTCTGTTCCTTCGTTGCATATGCAATGATTGTAGGTACAATTATCACGCATGAACAGCACGACGCTCCCCCAGGGCTGCACCAACTTCCGGATACGGCAGCTGATGCGCAAGGTCGGCCAGCACTATGACGCCGAGATGGCGCGCTGCGGGCTCAAGACCACGCAGTACTCACTCCTGTCGCACGTGCTCAATCTGGGGCCGATCAGGCCGTCGGAGCTGGCGCGGGTCATGCGCCTGACGCCGTCCACGCTCAGCCGCAACCTCCAGCCCCTGCTTGCGTCCGGGTGGATTGCGGTGGGCGAGGGCGTCGATGCGCGCAGCAGCCTGGTCCACATCACCGACGCCGGCCGCGTCAAGCGGCGCGAAGCGCAGCGGCACTGGAAAGCGGCGCAGGTGACGCTGAACGAGCGGCTTGGCCTGGAACGGGTGGTGGCCTTGCATGCGCTGATCGACGACAGCCTCGCATTGCTCGGCGAAGCTGGCGAACCCGAAGACGAAGGACAAACCGATGCCTGACCCGACTCCTGGCGCCGATGGCGCGTCCTTGGCCGCCGCCGCAGTGCCGCGGCGCTCCCATGCCTTCTGGCTGGTGCTGCTGGCTGCCGGCGGCGTCTTCGCGCTCACCATGGGCGTGCGCCAGAGCATGGGCCTGTTCCTCTCCTCGCTCAACACCTCGACCGGGCTCGGCCTGGGCAGCATCAGCCTGGCCTTCGCGTTCGGGCAGCTCTGGTGGGGGCTGACCCAGCCCTTCGCCGGGGCAGTGGCAGACCGTATCGGCACCGGGCGGGTGATCTTCATCGGTGTCTTGCTGGTGGCGCTGGGCACCATCCTCACGCCGCTGATGCACAGCACGGCGGGCCTGATCTTCTGCATTGGCGTGCTGGCGGCCGGCGGCGCAGGCATGGCCGGCCCGTCGGTGCTGATGGCCGCTACCATGCGCATGGTGCCGCCGGCGCGGCGCGGCGTGGCCACCGGGCTGGTCAATGCGGGCGGATCCTTCGGCCAGTTCGCGATGGCGCCGATCGCGATCGGACTCATCGCGGTCAGCGGCTGGGCCAGCGCCATGCAGTGGCTTGGCGCGCTGGTGCTGCTCGCGCTGCCGGCGGCCTGGCTGCTCAAGGGCAATTCGACCCACCTGGCGCCACCGGCCGGCACGGCGCCGGCGCCATTGGGCGCGGGCGCGGCGGTGCGCCAGGCGCTGGCGCTGCCGAGCTACCGGCTGCTGGCCATGGGCTTTTTCGTCTGCGGGTTTCACGTCGCGTTTCTGGCCACGCACCTGCCGGGCGTGGTCGAGTCGTGCGGCCTGAGTCCGCAGGTCGGCGGCTGGGCGCTGGGCATGATCGGCCTGTTCAACATCGTCGGCAGCGTGGCCATGGGGTGGGCGGTCGGGCGCTGGCGCATGAAGTCGCTGCTGGCGCTCGTGTACGCCACGCGCGGCGTGGCGGTGCTGGTGTTCCTGCTGGCACCCAAGACGCCGACCACGGTGCTGGTGTTCGCCGCGGTGATGGGGGTGACTTTCCTGTCCACCGTGCCGCCGACGGCCGGACTCGTGGCCAAGTTCTTCGGGCCGGCGAACATGGCGATGCTGTTCGGCGTGGTGATGCTGGCGCACCAGATGGGCGGCTTCCTGGGCGCGTGGCTGGGTGGCCGGGTGTTCGAGGCGACCGGCAGCTATGACTGGGTCTGGTACGTCGACATCCTGCTGGCGGCCGGCGCCGCGCTGGTGAACCTGCCGATCCGCGAAGCCAGGCTGGTGCGGCCGGTGCCCGCCGCGAACTGAGACAGGTGCCGCACATGACTGCCGAGGACGCATCGATCGATCCACGCACCCGCCTGCTGCTCGAGGGCCCCATCGCCGGAACGTTGCTGCGCCTGGCGGCCCCAAACGTACTGGTGATGGTGGCGCAGGCGGCGGTCGGACTCATCGAAACCTACTTCGTCGGCAAGCTGGGCCCCGATGCATTGGCGTCGATGGCGCTGGTCTTTCCCATCGTCATGCTGATGCAGATGACGTCGGCCGGCGCCATGGGCGGCGGCATCGCCTCTGCCATCGCGCGCGCACTGGGGGCCCGCAGGCGCGAGGACGCGAACGCTCTGGTGCTCCATGCGCTGCTCATCGCGCTGGGCTTCGCCGCCGTCTTCAGCCTGGCGCTCCTGCTCGGGGGGCGCTGGCTCTACGCGCAGATGGGCGGCACCGGTCCATCGCTGGCCGGCGCGCTCGTGTATTCCAACTGGGTGTTCGGCGGCGCCGTGCTGGTGTGGTTGTTCAATTCGCTGGCGGCGGTGATCCGCGGCACCGGCAACATGGCGGTGCCGGCCAACGTGACCGTGGGCGGCGTGGTGCTGCTGGTGCCCCTGTCGCCGCTGCTGATCTTCGGCTGGGGGCCCGTGCCCGCCATGGGCATCGCCGGTGGCGCCATTGCCTTGCTGCTTTACTACCTGGGCGGCTCGCTGGTGCTGTGGGCCTGGCTGCGCTCGCCGCGCAGCCTGCTGGTGCCGCGCCTGACGGGCATGCCGCTGCGCTGGCCGCTGTTCCGCGACATCCTGCGCGTCGGCCTGATGGGCGCGGTCTCCACGTTCGCGACCAACCTGTCGATCGGCATTGCCACCGCGCTGGTCGGACGCTTCGGCCCGGATGCGATCGCCGGCTACGGCACGGCGGCGCGCCTGGAATACCTGCTGGTGCCGCTGGTGTTCGGGCTTGGCGCGCCGTTGCTGGCGATGGTTGGCACCTGCCTGGGCGCAGGGCGCAGGGAGCGGGCGATGCGCGCTGCCTGGATCGGCGGGGCACTGGCGTTCGCCTTGGCCGAAGCCGTGGGCCTGGCGGCGGCGCTGTGGCCTCGTCAATGGCTGCTGCTGTTCGGCCATGACGCGACCATGCTTGCGGCCGGCACGCAGTACCTGCGCCTGGTCGGCCCGATGTACGGCTTCTTCGGCGTCGGCCTGGTGCTGTACTTTGCTTCGCAAGGCGCCGGGCGGCTGCTTTGGCCGGTGCTGGGCAACCTGATGCGCCTGGCGGTGGCCGCGCTGGGCGGCTGGCTGGCGCTGCGCTGGGGCGGCGGGCTGGCGCAGGTGTTCCTGGCGCAGGGGCTGGCACTGGTGATCTATGGGCTGGTGATCGGCTCGGCGATCGCCGGCGGTGCCTGGTTCGGGCCGGTCGGCTGGCCGCGCGGGCCGGCCGCGCTGATGCGCCGCGTCGAGGCGATCTGAATTCCATGGCGGCAGAGGCCGCCGGGCCTGAGGGTCGGATCGGTTAGCCTCGGGCCCTGTTATGGAGTTCCAGCTCGGGGCATGCGGCAGCCGCGACCGAGCGAAAAGTCGGATGAGCATCGAGCAAGGCGTCGTTTTTCTCTTGTGCGTGGCGCTGGCCACGTGGTCCCAGGCGCTTACCGGCTTCGCCTTCAGCCTGATCCTGCTGGGCCTGGTAGGGGTGCTGCATCTCGTGCCGCTGGCGGACGCCGCCAATGCGGCCAATCTCCTGAGCCTGGTGCAGGCCTGGGCTGCGTTGCGCGGCGGGGCGCGCAAGTCGGTCGACATGCAGGTGCTTCGCAACACCATGTACGGCAGCGTGTTCGGCGTGGCCGCCGGCGTCATGCTGCTGGGCTGGCTTTCCAGCAACGTGGTGGAACTGCTGCGCCTGCTGCTGGGCCTGACCATCCTGGCCTGCGCGGCGATGCTGATGCTGCACGCCCGGCCTCGTGCGGAGCGTTCGCCCCCGGCCGTGTTTCGCGCGGTGGGCGTGGTTTCGGGGCTGATGAGCGGGCTGTTCTCCACCTCCGGGCCGCCGCTGGTCTACCACTTCTACCGCCAGCCGATGACGCCGCAGTCGATCCGTCATACGCTGGTGGCGTGCTTCGCGCTGGCCTCGCTGGTTCGCCTGGCGATGGTGGTGCCCAGCGGACAGTTCAGCCTGCACTCGCTGTATCTCGCCTTGCTTGCGGCGCCGCTCGTGGTGCTGGTGACCGCCTGGGTGCGGCGCGCGCCGCCACCGTGGTCGCCACGCGTGGTGCAGGCCATCGTCTGCGGCCTGCTGGTGATTGCCGGGGTGGCGCTGGCCGGCCCGGCCGCGCTGCACTACCTGCGCTGAGGCTCGGCCGCGGCGCCGCGCGGCAGGGCAGCCGGGAGCGCCGGCGCGCAGGTTCAGGCCCGCAACTGGCCGTGCCACGCCGCCACGAAGGCATGCGCGTCTTCGCGAACTTCGGCAGCGCCCTTGCCCGGCTTGTACAGCGCCGAGCCGATGCCGAAGCCCGCTACGCCGGCTGCCTGCCAAGCGCCCATGTTTCCCGGCGCGATGCCGCCGACCGGCAGCAGTGGCGTGCCGGCCGGCAGCACGGCCAGCAAGGCCTTGGCAACGGCCGGGGAGGCCAGCTCCGCCGGGAAGATCTTGAGCCCGTGCGCGCCTGCGTCGAGTGCCGCGAAAGCCTCGGTGGGCGTCATGATGCCGGGCAGGCTAACCAGGCCCGCCTGGCGCGCGGCACCGATCACCGCGGGCTTGCAGTCGGGCGAGACGATCAGTTCGCCGCCGGCGTCCCGCACCGCCTGCACATGGCCGGTGCTCAGGACGGTGCCGGCGCCGACCAGGGCGTCTGGGTGCCGCCGGCGCAGCAGCGCGATGCTCTCGAGCGGCTGCGGCGAATTGAGCGGCACCTCGATCAGGCGGAAGCCCGCCTCGACCAGTGCATCGCCGATCTCCGCGGCTTCGTCGGGCCGCATGCCGCGCAGGATGGCGACCAGCGGCAGGCTGGCCATGGCGGTGTCGAACTTGTGCTGGATGTCGCTCATGTCGTGTCGTTGCGCAGAGGTGTCGGAAGCAGGGCGCGTCGTGCGGCTCAGCCGAGTCGCGCCAGGGCGTGCAGGCCCGCCCAGGTCGCCTCGGCGCCGAGCGTGCGGGTGCGCACGCCTTGGCTGTCGAGGGCCAGAGCGTAGCGCCGTACGAGCGCCGGCGCACCGATCAGCAGCAGTTCGTCCTCGCCGCCGACCGACTGCGAGCGCAACTCCTCGCCGATCAGCAGGCCGGACAGGTAGCTGGCCAGCGCCGCCGGCGGCTGCCGGTCGAACAGGCTCAGGGTGCGCGCGCCGAAAGCGTTGTGCAGCAGGCCCTTGCCGTTGCCGGCCTGGGCCACGCCTTCGAGGAAAGCCGGCTCGTCCAGCGGTGCGGCGGCGTCGATGGTGCGGGCCAGGATCGAGTGCTGGCTGAGCAGCGCATAGAACTCGCCGGTCATGCAGGTGCGGAAGCCGGCGATGCGACCGCCGCGCACGCGGGCCCACTTGTTGTGGGTGCCGGGCAGGACGAACAGTCCGTCGGCGATGCCGGTGAGGGCGACGGCGCCGAGGATCTGCACTTCCTCGCCGCGCATCACGTCGGGCACGCCGTCATCTTCATGGGACAGGCCGGGCACGACGGCCACGCGGCCGGGCACCACCTCGACCACCTGCGCCCGCAGTTCCTGCAGGCCGGCCGGACAGGGGCAATAGGGCGCCTCCACCCACCCCTGGCGGCTGCCCGCCATGCCGGAGATCAGGCAACGCGCGCCGGTCTCGCGCATCCAGGTGCCGAACAACTCGTCGAACACGGCCGCGAAGCCGCCCGCCGGCACGGTGAGGATGCCGCGCGCATGGCTTTGTTCTTGCAGCACGTGCCCGTCGGCGTCGAGCAGCGCGCCGCGCAAGGAGCTGGTGCCCCAGTCGATGGCGACCAGGTGGGGAGCGGCTTGCCGGGCATCCGGCGCGGGCGTTTCAACTTCGGGCATGTCTGGTCTTGGTGCGGGAAGGGGGCTTGATCGGCGGGCATTGCGCCATGGCTTGGCGGCGCCAACCCGCAATGACACTGTAACGGGGAGAATCCGCAAAATGACGACCGACACCTTTCTTCTCGACCACCGCTGCAAGAGCTTTCCGCTGGGCGCCGAGCCCTGCCGCGGCGACGAGATCGGCGCGCGCGGCTGGCACGTGCTGGCCGATGACCTGGCGTACCCGCTGGCCACGCTGCGCACCTCGGCGCTGGCGCACAACCTGGCCTGGATGCAGGATTTCGCGCGGCGCAAGGGCGTCGAACTCGCGCCGCACGGCAAGACGACGATGTCGCCCGAGCTGTTCGCCATGCAACTGCAGGGGGGCGCCTGGGGCCTGACCTTCGCCACCATCTTCCAGCTGGCCGTGGGGGTCGAGGCGGGCGCGCGTCGCGCGATCATCGCCAACCAGGTGCTGGCCGATGCCGACCTGGACGGGCTGGCGGCACTGCTGGCGCGCCATGCGGACCTGCGTGTGTGGTTCCTGGTCGATTCGCTCGCGCAACTGGCGCTGATCGAAGACTGGGCGCGTCGTCGCGCGTACGGCGGGCGGTTCGACGTGCTGCTCGAGATCGGCATCCCCGGCCAGCGCACGGGCGTGCGCACGCTCGACCAGGCGCTGGCCCTGGGGCGCGCGATCGCGCGATCGCCCGTCGCACGCCTGGGCGGTGTCGAATGCTACGAAGGCAGCGTCGCCACCTGCGACAGCGAGCATGACGCCCGCGAGGTGAGCGCGCTGCTGCATCGCGTGAACGACGCTGTGCGCGCGTGCGACGCCGAGCAGCTGTTCGCCGACGCGTCCATCCTGCTGACGGCCGGCGGCTCGGCGGTGTTCGACCTGGTCGTCCCGATGCTGCGCAGCAGCGGCCTGACGCGTCCGGTGCAGGGCGTTCTGCGCTCGGGCTGCTACCTGACGCACGACCACGGCAACTACCGGCGCTTCCTGGCGCAGGTGGAGCGGCGCGAAGGCCTCGATGCTTCGCTGCGACCGGCGCTCGAGGTGTGGGCGCTGGTCCAGTCGGTGCCCGAGCCGGGGCTGGCGCTGTTGACCTGCGGCCGGCGCGACATCTCGTACGACCTCGAGATGCCGATCCCCGCATGGCATGCGCCGCGAGGCGCACGCGCGGCCCGGCCCGCGCCGGCCGGCTGGAAGATCAGCGCGCTCAACGACCAGCATGCCTACCTGCGCTTCGACGCGGGCTTCGCTGAAAGCACGGGCATGCCGTCGGTGGGCGACCGCGTGGCACTGGGCATCTCGCACCCATGCACCACCTTCGACAAGTGGCGCTGGATGGCCCTGGTCGACGACGACGGCGCCGTCAGTGGCGCGATCCATACGCGCTTCTGAGCCGGCGCCATGCGGTCGCGCCCATGAAAAAAGGGCCGGACGGCGACGCCGTCAGGCCCTGGTGACAAGCGGCGGTGCCGTGGCACCGCCGCGCTCTCAGCGGTACGAGCCGCCGCCCGAGCGGCCACCGCCGCCGCCACTGCGACGGTTGCCGCCGCCACCGCCACCGCCACCGCCACCGCCACCGCCCCGGCGGCCGCGGCCGCCGAAGCTGTCGACGCTGGTGCGCAGGGGGTCGGGACCGGCGCCGAAGCCGGTGCCCTGCTCGGCGCGGCGGTGCGCCACCGCGTCGGCCTGGGTCGGGCTCTGGCTGTTGCCGTAGTGGCGCGGCTGGCGCTCCTCGTGCGTGGCGCCATGGCCGGCGCCTTGGGGATGTGCGTGGTGCGTTCCGTGCGGCTGCGGCGCACGTGCCGCTCCGCCCTGGCCACCGCCGCGACGGCGGCGCCGGCCGCTGCCGGCCTTGCCCAGGCCTTCGGGGCCGTGCTCGGGGCGCGAAGGATGCGCGCTGCGCGGCGGAGCATCGCCGCCGCCCGCGACGGCGTCCTTGCCGCCTCGTTGGCCGTTGGCCGGGCGGCCCTTGTTGTCACGGATGCGCTGCATCATGTCCTGGCGCGCGCTGCGCGCAGCCGCCTGCATCACCTCGCGGCTGGGCGGGCGCCCGGCGCCGCCCCAGAGCGTCTGGCGACCCATCGCGATCGGCTCGGCGCGCTCGCCGTCCTCGGGGCCGAAGCCCTCCAGTGCCTCGACCTCGATGCGTTGCTTGGTGAAACGCTCGATCTCCTGCATGAAGCCTTCTTCGTCCAGGCAGACGAAGCTGATGGCCTGGCCTTCGCGTCCGGCGCGGCCGGTGCGGCCGATGCGGTGCACGTAGTCCTCCGGCACGTTGGGAATCTCGTAGTTCACGACGTGCGGCAGTTCGTCGATGTCGATGCCGCGGGCGGCGATGTCGGTGGCCACCAGGGCGCGCAGGTCGCCGCTCTTGAAGCCCGACAGGGCCTGCGTGCGGGCGCTCTGGCTCTTGTTGCCGTGCAACGCCATCGCCGTGATGCCGTTGTCGTTGAGGTAGTCGGCCACGTTGTTGGCGCCGAACTTGGTGCGGGTGAACACCAGCACCTGGCTCCAGTCGTTCTGCTTGATGATGTGGGCCAGCAGGGCCTTCTTGCGGGTGCGGCCCACCGGGTGCACCACCTGCGTGATGCGCTGCACGGTGGTGTTGCTCGGCGTGACCTGCACGCTCTGCGGGTTGTGAAGCAGGCCGCCGGCGAGGTCGCGGATCTCGTCGCTGAAGGTGGCCGAGAACAGCAGGCTCTGCTTGTCCTTGGGCACCAGCGCCAGCACCTTGCGCACGTCATGGATGAAGCCCATGTCGAGCATGCGGTCGGCTTCGTCGAGCACCAGGATCTGCACGGAGGACAGGTCCAGCATGCCTTGCTGCTGCAGGTCGAGCAGGCGGCCGGGCGTGGCGACGACGATGTCGACGCCGCGCTTGAGGCGGTCGATCTGGGGCTTCATGCCCACGCCGCCGAAGATCACGGTGGACGACAGCTGCAGGTAGCGGCCGTATTCGCGCACCGATTCCTCGACCTGTGCGGCGAGTTCGCGGGTGGGGGTGAGCACCAGGCAGCGGATGCCGGTGCCGCCGAACTTGTTGGTGGCGCTGCGCGCCATGCTCAGCTTGTGCAGGATGGGCAGGGTGAATGCCGCCGTCTTGCCGGTGCCGGTCTGTGCGCCGGCGAGCAGGTCGTGTCCCTCGAGCACGGCGGGAATCGCCTGGGCCTGGATGGGGGTGGGGTTTTCGTAGCCTTGCTCGCGCACGGCCTTCAGGATGGCCGGAGCCAGGTTCAGATCATCAAATGTCATTGAGTACATTGGGCGCCGTACACGGCGCTGTGTTTTTCTTCACGGGTATCGGCCCGCCGCGGCGATGCAGCGCAAGGGCTGAATGCCGGGCCAGTTGAGGCTGATGCAGTTGGGGAGATCGGGCTTCGGGAAAGGCTGGCCTTCCTTCGGCCCCGGCGCGGAGCCGGCTTCGCGGGTAACTGTGCCCGTCGACCGGCCTATTGTCGCACGAGTGGCGCCCGCGTGCCCGGAAATAGCCGGGTGAATGCCAATCCCCCTGAATCCGCCCACTTGTTCCGAGCGTCGTCCGCCCCTCGGCCGGCGCCGGGCGGCACCCCTGCGGTAGACTTGCAGGCTTAGTCAGGCGCTGGCTGCGAACGCCCCGCCTCGGCGCATGCCGCAGGCCCTTGGCCGGCGCCGGCCGCCATTTCACCCCCCAATGCTGATCGAATAGACACGGACGACCCATGGCCCAGTACGTCTACACCATGAACAAGGTCTCCAAGACCGTGCCGCCCAAGCGGCAGATCTTGAAAGACATCTCACTGTCCTTCTTCCCGGGCGCCAAGATCGGCGTGCTGGGCCTCAACGGCTCGGGCAAGTCTTCCCTGCTCAAGATCATGGCCGGCGTCGACAAGGAGATCGAAGGCGAAGCCATCCCGATGCCGGGCCTGTCGATCGGCTACCTCGAGCAGGAACCGAAGCTCGATCCGGAGCACACCGTGCGCCAGGCCATCGACGAGGCCATGAAGGAAGTCAACGCCGCCAAGGCACGGCTCGAAGAAATCTACGCCGCCTATGCCGAGGAAGACGCCGACTTCGATGCGCTGGCCAAGGAGCAGGGCGAGCTGGAAGCGGTGATCGCCGCTGCCGGCACCGATTCCGAGCACCAGATCGAGATCGCCGCCGACGCGCTTCGCCTGCCTCCGTGGGACGCCAAGGTGGGCCTGCTCTCCGGCGGCGAGAAGCGGCGCGTGGCGCTGTGCCAATTGCTGCTGTCCAAGCCCGACATGCTGCTGCTCGACGAGCCGACCAACCACCTGGACGCCGAGTCGGTCGAGTGGCTGGAGATCTTCCTGCAGCGCTTCACCGGCACGGTCGTGGCCATTACCCACGATCGCTACTTCCTGGACAACGCGGCCGAGTGGATTCTCGAACTGGACCGCGGCCGCGGCATTCCTTACAAGGGCAACTACAGCAGCTGGCTCGAGCAGAAGGGCGAACGCCTGGCGCAGGAGCAGAAGAGCGAGGAAGCCCACGCCAAGGCGCTGAAGAAGGAACTCGAGTGGTCGCGCCAGAACCCCAAGGCGCGCCAGGCCAAGAGCAAGTCGCGCCTGGCCCGCTTCGAGGAGCTGAGCGACGTCGAATACCAGCGCCGCAACGAGACGCAGGAAATCTTCATCCCCGTGGCCGAGCGCCTGGGCAGCCAGGTCATCGAGTTCAAGAACGTCAGCAAGAGCTTCGGCGACCGCGTGCTGATCGACAACCTGAACTTCAACATCCCGGCCGGCGCCATCGTGGGCATCATCGGGCCCAACGGCGCGGGCAAGTCCACGCTGTTCAAGCTGATCGCCGGCAAGGAACAACCCGACAGCGGCGAGGTCGTGGTCGGCCAGACGGTGAAGATGGCCTTCGTCGACCAGTCGCGCGACGCGCTGGCCAACGACAAGACCGTGTGGGAAGACATCTCCGGCGGGCTGGACATCATCAACGTCGGCAAGTTCCAGATGGCCAGCCGCGCCTACGCCGGCCGGTTCAACTTCAACGGTCAGGACCAGCAGAAGAAGGTCGGCAACCTGTCGGGCGGTGAACGCGGTCGCCTGCACCTGGCGAAGACGCTGATCCAGGGCGGCAACGTGCTGCTGCTGGACGAACCGTCCAACGACCTGGACGTGGAAACCCTGCGTGCGCTGGAAGACGCGCTGCTCGAGTACGCCGGCACCGTGCTGGTGATCAGCCACGACCGCTGGTTCCTCGACCGCATCGCCACCCACATCCTGGCCGCCGAAGGCGATTCGCAGTGGGTCTTCTTCGACGGCAACTACCAGGAGTACGAAGCCGACAAGAAGAAGCGCCTGGGCGAAGAAGGCGCGCGCCCGCACCGCATGCGCTACAAGGCGCTCAAGTAGGCAGGCGGGGCGCGGCCAGGCCGCGTAACGTCGACCGGCGCCTACAGCGACAAGGGCGCCTCGTCCGACCGGCGCAGCGGCGCGCCGCGCACAATGCCGCCACGCCCTGCCCAAGGGCAGACAGGAGGCAGCCATGCGAGCCACGGGAACGGGTATCGATTGGCGCGGCTGCGCGCTCGCGCTGATGCTGGCGGCGCTGGCCGCCGGCTGCGGCGGGGGCGGCAACGGCGCGGATGCAGGCGCCACCGGCGCCGTCCCCACTGGCACCGTCGCGCCGGACGATCCGGGCGACACGCCGCCGGCGCCGCCGCCTGCCGCGCCGGACAGCCCGGCGCCTGAGCGCGCGGTACGCGTGGTCGAGCTGGCGAAGGACCTGAACAGCCCCTGGAGCCTCGCCTTTTTGCCCGACGGGCGCATGCTGGTTACCGAGCGCGCAGGCAGGTTGCGCCTGCGCAATGCCGACGGCTCGCCGGCCAACGGCGGCGCGGACGAGATCTGCTGCCTGCCGGCCGTCGATGCCGCTGGGCAGGGCGGCCTGCTCGATGTCGTGCTCGATCCGGCCTTTGCGGCCAACGGGCGCATCTACTTCAGCTTTTCGGAAGCCGCGGGCGGACTGAACGGGACGGCCGTGGGCCGCGCCGTGGTCGACCTGGCCAGCCGCAGGCTGTCAGGGGTGACGGTCATCTATCGGCAGCAGCCGAAGGTCGCCGGCAGCACCGGCCACTACGGCTCCCGGCTGGTGTTCGACCGCCAGGGCATGCTGTTCGTGACGATGGGCGAGCGGCAGATCGACAGCCAGAACGTCTACGCGCAGGACCTCACGCGCGGCAACGGCAAGGTGGTGCGCATTACCACCGATGGCGCGCCGGCGCCCGGCAATCCCGGCTTCGGCGTCAGCGGCGCCCAACCGGAAATCTGGAGCTACGGCCACCGCAACCCGCAGGGTGCGGCGCTGCATCCGGACACGGGCGAACTCTGGGCCAGCGAGCACGGTCCGCAAGGCGGCGACGAGGTCAACCGCGTGCTGCCCGGCCGCAACTATGGCTGGCCGGTCATCAGCTGGGGCCAGTACTACGGCACCACCACCGCCTGGGGCGAAGGCACCGCCAAGGCCGGCATGGAGCAGCCGGTCACCTACTGGGAGACGATCGATGGCGCGCCCTGGGTGCCGGGGTCGGCCAAGTCGTCCATCGCCCCGAGCGGAATGGCCTTCTACACGGCAGACGCCATTGCGCAGTGGAAGGGCAACCTGTTCGTCGGTGCACTGGCCGGCACCGCGCTGTGGCGGCTCGTGCTCGAGGGCAACGCGGTGGTCTCGCGCCAGCGCCTCCTGGCCGAGCGCGGCGAACGCATCCGCGACGTGCGGCAGGGCCCGGACGGCTGGCTCTACCTGCTGACCGACGGCGCCGGCGGCAAGCTGCTGCGCCTGCGGACGGACTGATCCTGCGAACGGGCGAGCCGGGTGTTCAGCGCGATGCGAGGAACCACGACATGCGCTGCAGTTCCTCATCCAGCGCGGCCTGGAAAGCGGCGCCGCGCGGCGCAGCGGCGGCGTAGCCCAACGCAGGTGTCAGGCGCTCGTTCTGCCAGGACAGGTTGGCCCAGCCGATGACCCGTTCCTGCCACAGCAGGGGCAGCGCGTAGTAGCCGTAGCGCCGCTGCGCGGCCGGGGTGTAGGCCTCGAATCTGTAGATCCATTGCCACAGCAGCGCAAAGCGGCGCCGGTCCCAGACGATCGGGTCGAACGGCGCCAGCAGGCGCAACTGCCCATCGTCGCCCCAGCGTCGCGACCTCGGGCTTTCGTCGGCCGGCCAGTACCAGGTGACGCCGTCGATCCGCTCGCTCGCGACCTGGTCGCGCACCTGCCGCAAGGCGGCCTGCGTGGCCTCCTGCAGGTGTGGCGCGCCGTAGCGCAGCAGGCGGGCCAGGTAGACCAGGCTGGAGGCCGGCAGCGGCGCGTACTTGCGCACCACCAGCGCGAGCAGCGCCTCGGCCCGCTGCGAACGCGCGTCGAGGCTGTCGTCCGCCGGCAGGTGATGCGCCGGTTCGTACACGCGGGTGCCGCTGTCGCGCCGGGCCACGCGCAGCATGCCCCGGTAGTGCATGTCATCGAGCAGTTGCGTCGCGGCATTGCTGGAGCCGCCCCAGTAGTTGCGCACGCGCCCGTGGGCGAAGTGCGCCTCGACCTCGCGCGGATGCACCCGCCCGCGCTCGCGCACGAAATCCAGCACCTGCCGGGCGCGCTCCTCGGTTGCGGCGTCCCATGCCTTCGCGGCCCGGCGCGGATGCATGAGCGCCAGATGCCGCCGCGGCAGGAAGCCGTAGTTCACCAGGCAGTCCTCTTCGACGGCGAGCCGCGCGTAGCGGCGTTCCAGGTCGCCGGCGCGGTAGTCCGTGACGCGATGGCGCAGCGTCAGGTCCTGGGCCCGCGCCGGCGCCCGGATCGGGTCGGCCTGGACGAAGCCCAGGCGGTCGATGGCCCGCCCGAGCGTGGTGGGCTTGAACAGCGTGCGCGCGACGGCGTAGCGCCGCAGGTCGTCGAGTGTGATGCCGGCCATGCGGCAATTGCAGCACAGCGGCCGCGGCCGCGCTCAGGTCGCGCTGCGGTGCCGCTCGATGCAGGTGTCCAGCGTCTCGGCGCCGTCGCGCTGCCACCAGCCCAGCGTGGAGAAGATCTCCACTTCGCTGAAGCCGGCGTAGCCGGCGGCTTCGACCCAGCCGCGGATCTTCTTCAACTCGACCACGCCGTCGCCCATCATGCCGCGGTCGTTGAGCAGGTCCCGCGTGGGCGTGAGCCAGTCGCACACATGGTAGGCCAGCAGCCTTTCGCGGCCGGCCCGTTCGATCTGCTGCGCGAGCTTGGGGTCCCACCACACGTGGTAGATGTCCAGCGCCACGCCGAGCATGCCGCTGCGCCGGGGATCGAGCTCGTCGCACAGGTCGAGCGCGTGCTCGAGCGTGTTGATGCAGGCGCGCTCGGCCGCCTGCATGGGATGCAGCGGCTCGATGGCCAGCGGCATGCCGACCTTGCGCGCGTAATCGAGCGACGCGGCAATCCCGTCGCGCACCTCGCCGCGCGCGCGGCCGATGTCGTGATAGGCCGCCTGCCCCTGCAGAGCGCCGGGCAGGCTGCCGACCACCAGCACGAGGCAGGGCGCGTCGAGCGCTTTGGCCTCGTCGATGGCGCGGTAGTTGTCGTCCAGCGCGGCCTTCAGGCCGGCTGCGTCGGCTGCCGGGTAGAAGCCGCCGCGGCAGTAGCCGGACAGCACCATGTCGTGCGCCTTGAGCTGCGCGCCGACCTTCGCCAGGCCGGCGGCTGCGACCTGGTCGCGCCAGGGGCTGATGGCGCGGATGCCGCGCTCGGCGCACTGGTCGATGATGCGGTCGAGCGGCACCTCGGCGCCGTGCTGGCGGCGCACGGTGGCGGTGTTGATCGACAGCCACTCGTGGCCGGTCGAGAAGTCTCGCATCGGAGCCGCCGCCATCAGGCCTGAACGCCGTGCACGGCCAGCAGCGCCTTCATGCGCTGCACCGCCAGCTCGGGCTTTTCCAGGACGTCGGCCGCATCGGCCAGCCGGAACAGTTCCGACAGGTGCTGCAGCGACCGGGTGCTCTGTTGGCCGCCGACCATTGTGAAGTGCGACTGGTGGCCGTTGAGCCAGGCCATGAACACCACCCCGGTCTTGTAGAAGCGCGTCGGCGCGGCAAAGATGTGGCGCGACAGCGGCACCGTCGGGCCCAGGATGGCGTGGAAGCGCGCTTCGTCGCCGCTCGCCAGTGCGCCCAAGGCGGCGCTGGCCGCCGGCGCGATGGCGTCGAAGATGCCCAGCAGCGCATCGCTCCTGCCATGCGTGGGCTCCGTGCCGAAGGCGTCGCCGGCGATCAGCTCGGCATAGTTGAAGTCGTCGCCGGTGTACATGCGCACGCCGGCCGGCAGGCGCCGGCGCATGGCGATTTCCTTGTCCTTGTCCAGCAGCGAGATCTTGATGCCGTCCACCTTGTCGGCCCGTGCGGCGATCACGTCCAGCGCGGTGTTCATGGCGGCGTCGAGGTTCGCGGTACCCCAGTAGCCGGCCAGGGCGGGGTCGAACATGTCGCCCAGCCAGTGCAGGATCACCGGTTGCCTGGCCTGGCGCAGCACGCGGTCGTACACGCGCTCGTAGTCGGCCGGCCCGCGCGCAACGCGTGCCAGCGCGCGGCTGGCCATGATGATGAGCTTGCCGCCCAGGCCTTCGATGGCGGCCATCTGCTCTTCATAGGCGCGGATGACGTCGTCCACGCTCTTGACGGCATCGAGGTCGAGATGATCGGTGCCGCAGCCCGAGGCGACGATGGCGCCGGGCACGTCGCGCGCGGCTTCCAGCGAGCGGCGGATCAGCTCGAGCGACGTGGGCCAGTCCAGGCCCATGCCGCGCTGCGCGGTGTCCATCGCCTCGGCCACGCCCAGGCCGAGCGACCACAGGTGGCGGCGGTAGGCGATGGTCGCGTCCCAGTCGATGGCCGCGGTGAGCCAGGGGTCGACCGCGGCCAGCGGATCTGCCACCACGTGCGCCGCCGAATAGGCGATGCGGTTGAACTTCAGGCCCGCCGGAGGCCGTTGCGGCACGCTGCCTTGCAGCGTGTAGGGCGCGAGCGCGCCGCCGGCGGCGGGAAGGGTCAGGGTGAGCGCCATGCCGTGCTCCCGCCTCAGACCTGGAGGGCCGGCACGTCGATCCAGCGGCGTTCCTGCCAGCTCTCGAGTGCGGCCTCGACCAGCTGCACGCCCTTGGCGCCTTCGGGCAGGGTCCACTTGTAGGGTGCGTCTTCGACCACGTGGCGGATGAAGTGCTCCCACTGGATCTTGAAGCCGTTGTCGTAGACCTGGCTGTCCGGGATCTCCTGCCACTGGTCGAAGAAGTTCATCGTCTGCTTCTCGTCCGGGTTCCATACCGGGCGGGGCGTGGCCACGCGCGACTGGGCGCGGCAGCTCGACAGGCCGGCCACGGCCGAGCCGTCGGTGCCGTCGACGTGGAAGGTCACCAGGTCGTCGCGCCGCACCCGCGTGACCCAGCTCATGTTGATCTGCGCGATCACCGGCTCGCCGTTGTGGCCGGTCAGCTCGCAGGTGGCGTAGGCGGCGTCGTCGGCGGTGGCCTCGTACGGCTTGCCGTCCTCGTCCCAACGCTTGGGAATGTGGGTGGTGCCCAGGCAGCTGACCGACTTCACTTCGCCGAACAGGTTGTCCAGCACATAGCGCCAGTGGCACATCATGTCGAGGATCATGCCGCCGCCGTCTTCCTTGCGGTAGTTCCAGCTCGGGCGCTGGATCGGTTGCAGGTCGCCTTCGAACACCCAGTAGCCGAACTCCAGGCGCACGCTGAGCATGCGGCCGAAGAAGCCGGCGCGGCGCAGCATGTCGAGCTTGCGCAGGCCCGGCAGGAACAGCTTGTCCTGCACGGCGCCGTGCTTGAGGCCCTTGGTGCGGCCGGCTTCGTCGGCCAGGCGCGCGATCTCCACGGCCTCGTTGAGGTTGGTGGCGATGGGCTTCTCGCAGTAGACGTGCTTGCCGGCGCGGATCGCCTTGGCCAGCAGCGTGGGGCGCATCTGCGTGGTGCCGGCGTCGAAGAACACGGTGTCGTCCGGATTGGCCAGCGCGGCGTCCAGGTCGGTACCCCAGCGGGCGATGCCGTGCGCCTTGGCGAGTGCCTCGATCTTCTCGGCGTTGCGGCCGATCAGGATCGGGTCGGGCATGACCTTGTCGCCGTTGGAGAGGGTCACGCCGCCCTGGGCGCGGATCGCGCAGATGGAGCGGATCAGGTGCTGGTTCATGCCCATGCGTCCGGTGACGCCGTGCATGATGAGTCCGAGTCGTTGAGTAGCCATGGTGTGCAGGTTCTAGTGTGGATAGGGGAGCGGCTGCGCGCGGGTGCGGGTCGTCAGTCGGCTGTCGGGTGCAAGGGCTCGAGACTGGCCCAGTCGGGATAAGCGCCCGTGGCGAACCCCGGTGCGTCGAGTGAATGCAGGTCGAGGCGCCCGTTCCTCACCCGCAGGCGGACGGCGTCTGCCGACGCTTCGTACAGGCCCGGCTGCGCCTGTGCAAAGGCCCGGCTTTCGGCCAGGGACGCGCCCTGGCCGGCAAAACCGTCGACGTAGTGGTGGCCGTTGCGCTCGACGTGGCCCAGGCCGATCAGGTTCACGAGCGCCAGGTCCTGCTGCACGGCCAGGCCAGCCTGCGTGGTCAGGTCCTCGGCCGACATGAAGCAGGCCGCGGCACCGGCGCGATCGTTGCGCTGCCGACAGCGGGCCGCGTTGAGCAGCGAGCGGTAGATGCCCTTGCATTGCTTGCTCGACACGCCCGTGTAGCCCTGGGCGAGGGCGCGCGGAAAGGCATCGAGCGTGCCGTCCGACTCGTCGATCAGCACCGGCCGCATGGCGGCCAGAGGGCGCACGTCGGCGTCGAGTGCGATGGCGCGCGGCAGCGGTTGCTCGATGTAGAGGGTGCGCGCGGCCAGCTGCTCGAGCTGCGGCGTAGCGCGCACCTGCTGCCAGAAGGCCGCGGCGGCCTGCGCGTCGGTGAACTGCTCGTTGCCGTCGAGCGTGACGATCAGGTCCGGCACCGGCGCCAGCACCTGCGCGATGCGCGACAGCCGATCGATGTCCGCCTCGATCTGCCCGCTGACCTTGAGCTTGTAGTGGCGGCAGCCGGTGGCAGCCACCACCTGCTCGAGCGTCTGCGGCAGGCCGTCGTTCACCGGCGCGTCGACGTCAGCCGACGTGATCGGGTCCACCAGGCCCACCGTATGGCGCAGCGCGATGTGGTCCGACGGCGCAAGGCTGCACAGGAAGGCCGCAATGTCGAAGCCCTGCAGGTCGGCAGCCAGCCGGCCATCGATGCCCACGACGTTGCCGCGCACGGCGGCGTAGAAGGACAGGCCCTGCACCCGGCACAGGGCATCGAGCAGGGCACGGTCGAGCAGGGCCGGACCGTAGCAGGCGATGAGCGGGTTGAGGCCTTGCGCGCCAGCCGAGGCGATCAAGGGCGCGTAGTGTGCGGCGAAGTGATCGAACGCGGCCTGCGGCGCCGCGTCCGCGGTGTAGGCCTCGCGCGCCATCCGCATCGACGTGCGCAACTGGTCGAAGTTGTCCTCGTTCGACAGCGCGAGGTTCTTGTCGAACCACTTGGGGGCCATGAGTTCGGCGGCGCCGCCCCAGGCACTGCGGCCGTCTGGCAACACGATGCGCGCACGCACGAACGCCTGCGGGCAGTGGGTGAGCGTGACGACGCCGAAGCGGAACGGCAGGCGCAGGTTCACCGGCCGCTCGTAAAGCTCGACCTCGGCCACCGAGAAACGTTGGGCCTCAGCGCGCATCGTCCAGTCCTTCCAGGATGCCGCGCAGGTAGCCGATGGCGCGCGCAGCGCAGCCGGGCCCGTCGGGGCGGTAGTCGAATGGTTCCACGGCGATGACGCCGTCGTAGTGGCCCTGGCGCCGCATGGCCAGCAGGGCGCGCAGGATCGGCGCGAAAGCCATGTCGCCCTGGCCGGGGCCCTGGCGGTTGGGGTCGTTGACCTGCACGTGCGCGATGTGCCCGGTGGGCATCCAGCGCTCGATCAGGGCCGCCACGGATTCGTTCTCGGTCTGCCCGGCGGCGCTGCAGTCGATCATCGTGCGCAGGGCAGGGGAGCCGACTTCGCGCACCATCTGCACGGCCTCCTCGACGGTGTTGACCAGGTCGGTCTCGCGGCGCGACAGCGGCTCGAGCACGTAGGTGACGCCGCAGTCCTGCGCGCGCTGCGCGGCCTGGGCCAGGCATTCGCGGGCCCTGTCCCGGGCCTGCCCGGCGCTGGTTCCCGCCGGTACGGAGCGTTGCTTGGGCGAGCCGTGGACCAGGTAGCGTCCGCCCATGGCGGCGCACAACTCGACCAGTCGCGACATGACGCCGACGGTGCGCTCGCGCAGCCGCGCGTCGTCACTGACGATCGACAGGCCGTCCGGCGCCACCAGCAGCCAGTGCAGGCCGGTGATGCGAAGACCATGATCGGCCGCCACGCGCGCGTATGCGGCGGCCTCGGCGTCGGTGATGCGCGTGGGGTCGTCCGCCAGCGTGAAGGGCGCCACTTCGAGCCCGTCGTAGCCGAGGCCGGCGGCAAGCCGGCACTGGGCCTCGAACGGCAGCGGCTGCAGGACCTCGTTGCAAAGCGCGATGTTCACGGTGGGCTTTCAGGCGCCGCGGTGGACCATGCCGCGCAGGGCGTTGCCGATGGCGCCACGGATGCGCTGCACGAAGGCCTTGAAGGCCGGCACGTAGAGCAGGATGGTGAAGATGGTCACGGCCGCGAACGCCATCGCGATGGGCCGGGTGAAGAACGGGCCGAGGCTGCCGTCCGACAGCACCAGGCCGCGCCGCAGGCTCTTGTCCAGCAGCGGGCCGAGCACCAGGCCGAGCACCAGCGGGGCCATCTCGTAGCCGCGCCGGCGCAGGAAGTACGCGCCGATGCCGATGGCCAGCATCGCGTAGACGTCGAACAGGCGCGAGGCGGATGCGAATGCGCCCACGGTGCACAGCAGGAACACGATCGGCATCAGGATGCCGCGCGGCACCTTCAGCACGTGCAGCAGCGGGCGCACCCCGAACAGCCCGAACACGAGGATGGCGACCGACGCCAGGGTGGTCATGGCCACCACGTGGTAGATGAAGTGCGGATGCTGGATCATCAGCATCGGGCCCGGTTGCACGCCGTGGATGATCATCGCGGCCATCAGCACCGCCGACGGCGCGGAGCCCGGAATGCCCAGGGCCAGCGAGGGAATGATGTGCCCCGGGATGGACGCCATGTCGCCGGTCTCCGCGGCCATCAGGCCGTCGATCGAGCCCTTGCCGAACTTCTCTTTCTCCTTGCTGACCGACTTGGCGGCGGCATAGGACATCCAGGCGCCGGCGTCTTCTCCGACGCCCGGCAGCAGGCCGGTGAGCACGCCGATGATGCCCGAGCGCAGTACCGTCCAGCGGTACTGCACGACTTCGCGAAAGCGCGGCAGAACCGAGTCCCTGAGCTCGACGATCTTGCGCTCGATCGGGTCCGACAGCGTGGTGAGGACTTCCGCCAGGCCGAAGGCGCCCACCAGCGCCGGGATGAGAGAGATGCCGCCGGACAGTTCGTCCCATCCGAAGGTGAAGCGGTCGTAGGCGTACAGGCTCTCCTGTCCGATCTGCGCGATCAGCAGGCCCAGCAGCCCCATCAGCCAGCCCTTGAGCGGATCGCCGCCGACGATGCTGCCCGACAAGGTCACGCCGAACAGCGTGAGCCAGAAGAACTCGAAGGCGCCGAACTGCAAGGCCACCTCGGCCAGCAGGGGCGTGAACAGCGCCAGGCAGACCACGCCGATCAGGGTGCTGACGAAGGCGCCCGAGGTGGCGATGCCGATGGCGCGCCCGGCCTGTCCCTGCTGGGCGAGCGCATAGCCGTCGGCGCAGGAGGCGGCGTTCGCCGCCGTGCCGGGGATGTTCAGCAGGATGGCAGTGCGCGAGCCGCCGTACAGCGCGCCGACATACGAGCAGATGAGCACCAGGATGGCGTCGTTGGTGCCCAGCTTGATCGTCAGCGTCGTCAGCAGCGCGATGGCCAGCGTGGCCGACAGGCCGGGCAGGATGCCCATCACGATGCCCACGAACGCGCCGCCCAGCCCGTACAGCAGGGTCATCGGGTTGAAGAAGCTGAGATAGGCGGCGCCGAGATCTTGCAGTCCCTGGAGCATCGTCGGACCTTGTGAAAAGCGAAAGGGTGAGAAGAAAGGCAGCGGGCGACGGCCCGGGCGCAGGTCAGGGCAGGCGCACGAGGAACAGCCGCTCGAACACCAGCCAGGTGATCACCGAGGCGGACACGCCGATGACCAGTGCGCGGGCGATGATGCGCGGCGGCAGGCCGCGCTCGGCCGGGTTCGGGCTGATGCGGCGAAACACCAGGATGGACACCGTGACGTAGATCGACGAGGCCAGCCAGAACGGCAGCCCATGGCCGATCAGCACCACCGAGTAACCAACGCACAGGGCGATCGCGATGGCGACCCGCTTGCGCTGTTCCCGATGCAGCGGATCGGCCGGAACCTCGGCCAGCGTGAACGCGCCGCGCCGCCAGCTGCGCAGCGCCAGCACAAGGCCGAGCAGCACCATGCCCAGCCCGAGCAGCCCGGGCAGCAGCCCGGGGATGGTCACCGGGTTGATGTTCTGCGACTCGAGCCGGTCCATGCGGATCGACCCGATCAGCGTGACCACCCCGAGCCCGGTCCAGGCGACGGCATCCCGGAAGTCCGAGCGCGGAGGGCTGACCTTGTCGTGGTCTCCCTCCTCGGATTCGTGCCCGACCTTGCTCATGGCGTCGCTCAAGGCTTGGCGATGCCCACCGTGTCCGGCGACACCTTGGTCTTGCCGCCGGCGTGCAGGTTCCACACGTTGCTCTGCACCGCCGGGAACACGGCCTTCTGGGCCGCCTCGCCATATTGCGGGTCGAACAGCGCGCCGCGCGAAGTCGCGTATTTCTTGAGCGCCTCGCTCTTGGTGATCTGCTCGGCCCAGATCTTTTCCAGCGTCTTCACCACTTCATCCGGCACGCCCTTGGGCAGGAAGATGCCGAAGTAGTTGGCCGGCGCGGTGAAGCCGGGCACCGTCTGCGACAGCGGCGGGATGGTGCCGTAGCCTTCCAGTTCCAGCGGCTTGTCGCTCACGGTCGCCAGCGGACGCAGGCGCTTGCCGCGGATCATGTCCGCCTGCTCGACGGCCAGTTGCGTCGTCAGGTCGGCCTCGCCGGCCACCGTGGCCACGACCGCCGGGTTGCCGCCGTCGTACGAGACTTCCTTGTACTTCACGCCGGTGGCCTTGACGATCTGGTCCATGGCGTTGTGCGCCGCCGAGGTGACGCCGGCAGTCGCCACGCTGATCTGGCCCGGCTTGGCCTTCATGTCGTCGAGCAGTTCCTTGGGCGTCTTCCAGGGGCGCGACGGGTTGACGCCGATGACCTGGATGTTGGCGACATTGAGGAACAGGTGCCAGTCCTTGATGCTCGTGTTCACCGAGCCGAGCGCCTGGTAGGCGCCCAGATCCTGCGCCGCGCCGGCGGTCCAGGTGTAGCCGTCCTTCGGGGCATCCAGCGCGCTCTTGGTGCCGATGGCACCGGAAGCGCCGGGCTGGTTGACGATCACGATGGTCTGGCCAAGCGCCTTCTCGAGCTCCGCGGCGGTCACGCGAGTGACCTGGTCGGTCGAGCCGCCGGCGGCCCATGGAACGATCAGATTGATCGGGTGCGTCGGCTTCCACTGGGCCAGGGCGGCCCCGCTGGCGGCGGCCATCAGCGTGATCACGAAGGCGCGGCGCGCCAGGCTTCTTGCGGCATGCATGAACAGTCTCCGTTCTTTTAATTCACTAGAAGGTTAATTCTAGGAAGGCTGGAAACTGTGTCAACGAACTGTGAGGCTCAGTCCCTCAGGACATACCCTAGAACGACGTCGCGCATGTGGGAGAGCCGTTCCGCGTGCGCCTTGCGGGTCATCAGGTCGCGCCCGAAGATGGCCGACAGCGTGTGGTTGTTCGACAGGTAGAAGTAGGCCAGGCCGGCGATGGAGATGTACAGCTGGACCGGGTCGATGCCGCCGCGCAGCACGCCGTCTCGGCGGCCCTGCTCCAGGATCTCCCCCAGTGTCTGGATCAGCGGCGAGTTCATCTCCCGCACCCGCTGGGATTTGGCGAGATGGCGCGCCTGGTGCAGATTGGCGCTGTTGAGCAGCGTGATGAACTCCGGGTGCTCGAGATAGTAGTTCCAGGTGAATTCCGTCAGGCGCGCGATGGCCTCCGGCGGCGACAGCTCGAGCAGGTGGAGCTTCTTCTCGGCCGCGCGGATGTCGGCGTACACGCCTTCGAGCACCGCCAGGAACAGGTCGTCCTTGCTGCCGAAGTAGTAGTAGATCAGGCGCTTGTTGACGTCTGCCCGCTCGGCGATGCGGTCCACCCGGGCGCCGGCCAGGCCATGCAGGGAGAACTCTTCGCGCGCGGCCTCCAGGATGGCTTGCTGCGAGCGGTCGGCATTGCGCGACCGCGGCTCCGGGGTTGTGTCGTTCATGGGTTCGTTTTAACCGTTTAGTGAATTGTGGACCATCCCGGGCAATACCGATGCATGCGGCGCTGCGCTGGATAATGCCTGCCAGCCTCACGCAACGAACTTCGACAAGCCACGCACATGCAGCAGGAAAGCACCACAGCAGCCGGTCACCTCATCGTCCAATGCCTGATCGAGCAGGGGGTGGACACGGCCTTCGGCGTCCCCGGGGAGAGTTTTCTCGCGGTGCTCGACGGGTTCCATGCCGAGCAGGAGCGCATCCGCTTCGTCGTCAACCGCCAGGAAGGCGGCGCCGCCTTCATGGCCGAGGCGCAGGGCAAGCTCACCGGGCGGCCCGGCGTGTGCTTCGTCACCCGCGGGCCGGGGGCCACGAATGCATCGATCGGCGTGCACACCGCCTTCCAGGACTCGACGCCGATGGTGCTGTTCGTCGGCGACGTGGGCGGCGACTTCCGCGACCGGGAGGCCTTCCAGGAAGTGGACTACGGCAGCTTCTTCGGGCCCAGCACCAAGGGGTTCGCCAAGCGCGTGGAGCGCATCGACGATGCCGAGCGCATCCCCGAGTACATCCAGCGCGCGTTCGCCACCGCGATGAACGGCCGGCCCGGCCCGGTCGTGCTGGTGCTGCCGGAGGACATGCTCGCCCGCCGGGTCGCGGCGCGGCCGCTGCCGCGGATCGAGGCGGTGCAGCCCTGGAGCGACCCGGGCGCGCTGCGCAGCCTGCGCGAGATGCTGCTGGCTGCGCGCCGGCCCTTCGTCATTGCCGGCGGCAGCGGCTGGACACCGCAGGCGGCGCAGGCGCTGCAGCGCTTTGCCGAGAACTGGCGGCTGCCGGTGGGCAACGCCTTCCGCTTCCAGGACACTTTCGACAACCACCACCCGCTGTGCGCGGGCGACGTCGGCATCGGCATCAACCCGAAGCTGGCGCAGCGCATCAAGGACGCCGACCTCGTCATCGCCATCGGTGCGCGGCTGGGCGAGATGACCACCAGCGGCTACACCCTGCTGGCGGCGCCGCGCCCGGCGCAGAAGCTGGTGCACATCCATGCCAGCGCCGAGGAGCTGAACCGCGTCTACCGGGCCGACCTGGCCATCAATGCCGGCATGAGCGCCGCCGCGCGCAGCCTGGAAGTGCTTTCCGCGCCGACCGAATTGCCTTGGGAAGACTGGACCGCCGCCGCCCAGGCCGACTACCTGGCCAACCTGCAGCCGCAGCCCCTGGCCGGGTTGCCGGCCGACGCACCGCGCGGCGCGGTGGACATGGCCGCGGTGGTTGCGCTGCTGCAGAAGCACCTGCCGCAGGACGCGGTGCTGACCAACGGCGCGGGCAACTTCGCGAGCTGGGTGCATCGGTACTTCCGCTTCCATGGCCTGGCCAAGGGCCACAAGACGCAGCTGGCGCCCACCGGCGGCGCCATGGGCTACGGCGTGCCCGCCGGCATCGCCGCCAACCTGCTGACCGGCCGCGTGGCGTTCACCATTGCCGGCGACGGCGACTTCCTGATGAACGGGCAGGAGCTGGCCACCGCGGCGCAGCATGGCGGCAAGAGCATCGTGCTGCTGCTCAACAACGGCATGTTCGGCACCATCCGCATGCACCAGGAGCGCGAGTACCCGCGCCACGAGAGCGGCACGCGGCTGTCGAATCCGGACTTCTGCGCGCTCGCGCGTGCCTACGGCTATGCCGCCGAGCGGGTGGCGCGCACGGCCGATTTCGAGGCGGCGCTGCAACGCGCGCTGGCGGCCGACACCGGCACGCTGATCGAGGTTGCACTCGATCCGCAGGTCATCACCACCCGCGGCACGCTCGATTCGATCACCGAGGCGGCCGAGGCGCGCGGCGCCGGCTGAACTGCCCCGCAGCCGCCGGGCCATGAAAAAAGCCGGCGCAAGCCGGCTTTTTTCCGAGGGAGGGCGGGTGGAAAGATCGACCGCCCGGGCGCGCCTTACTTGACGTGCTTGCCGATCAGGGCGGCGAGTTCGAACATCGAGACCTGGGCCTTGCCGAAGATTTCCTTGAGCTTGGCGTCGGCGTTGATCATCCGCTTGTTGGCCTTGTCCTGCAGGTTGTTCTTCTTGATGTAGTCCCACAGCTTGCTGACGATGGCGGTGCGCGGCAGCGGCGACGAGCCGACGACGGCAGCCAGCGCGGGGCTCGGCGCCAGCGCCTTCATGAAGGCGGCGTTGGGCGTGCGCTTCTTGGCGGGCGCGGCCTTCTTGGCGGGCGCAGCCTTCTTGGCCGGAGCGGCCTTCTTGGCGGGCGCAGCCTTCTTCGCCGGCGCAGCCTTCTTGGCCGGAGCGGCCTTCTTCGCGGGAGCCGCCGCCTTCTTGGCGGGAGCGGCCTTCTTTGCCGGCGCTTTCTTGGCCGGAGCCTTCTTTGCAGTTGCCATGGTTGCTTTCCTTTATTTGACTGAGTTCTCACCAATGAAAGAACAACTCTTCACTGGCAATTTCGCATGCTAAGGGAGAAGAATCGCGTTTCCAAGGGAGAGACGCAGTTTTTCATTGGGAGCTGTTGTTTTTTTCAGAGGGAAGCAGGGGGTGCGCCGCGGGGGCGCGCAGGCCCTTGCGGCCCGGCCATGTCGCGAGCACCACGCCGAGCAGGGCCGCACCGAAGGCCGCCAGCTGCAGCGCGGTGAGTTGTTCGCCCAGAACCAGCACGCCGACCAGCGCCGCGCTGACCGGCAGCAGCACCGTGAAGACGCCCGCCTGCGAGGCCGGCACGCTACGCAATCCGGTCATCCAGAGCCACACCGTCCAGATGCTGGCGGCCAACGCGTAGACCACCAGCAACGCCCACAGTGCGGGCCGGACGCCGCCGAAGTCGAAGTGCAGCGCAAGCCAGATGCCGAAGGGCGTGGACAGCACGAAGCCCCACAGGTTGATCAGTGATGAGATGCGCCGCGGCCCCAGCTTGCCGGTGAGCGACTTGCCGATGACCGCGTACGCCGCCTCGCACAGCACCGCGCAGAAAACCAGCAGGTTGCCCAGCCACGGCAGGGTGCGCGGCGCCTCGCCGGCCGCGGCGGATGCATGTCCGTGCGCGGGCGCCAGGGCGAGCAGCGCGATGCCCAGGGCGGCGCAGGCAATGGCCGACATCACGCGCGGCGTGATGCGCTCGCGCAGGAAGATCCAGCTGATCAGCGCCACCATCGCCGGAATGGCGGCCATGATCACGCCTGCCGAGACGGCGCTGGTCATGCTCACACCGAACAGCATGCAGATCGAAAACAGGAAGTTGCCCAGGAACGATTCGAGGAACACCAGCCCGCGCGTGCGGCGGGTCATGGGCGCCTCGTCGGCCGGCCGGCGCAGCCAGTGCGGCATGGCCAGCGCGGCGATGCCGAAGCGCAGCCAGGCCAGCAGCAGCACGGGGATGGCCGCCACCAGCGGCTTGGACAACGCCACGTAGCAGCCCACCAGCGACATGCTGAGTGCGAGGCAGCCATAGGCGACGAGTCGGGGAGGGTGCGCGGAGGAGGTCAATCGGCGGGAGCGGCGATGCAGGACACTTGGCCGATGATGCCCGAAGCCCCGCCCGTCGCGCCTGCAGCACGCTGCGTGTTCGTCTATGGAACGCTGCGCGCCGGAGGCCGCAACGACATCAGGCGCTTTCGGCCGCCGCCGCAATTCGTCGGCCAGGGGTGCATTGCCGGCACGCTGTACGACCTGGGCGCCTACCCGGGAGTCAGGCTGGATGGGCCGGGGCAGGTATTCGGCGAAGTGTGGCGGATCGACGCGGGAGTCGAGGCGCAGCTCGATCTGCTCGAAGGTGTGCATGCCGAAGGCACCGGTGAGTACCGTCGGTGCGAACTGGCGGTCGACGTCGGCGGCCGGTCCATCATTTGCCTGGTCTACGAGATCAACGCCAGCCACATCCGCGGGCGGCAGGTGATCGCGAGCGGCGACTGGATGGCCGGCCGCTGAACGAGCGCGAAGGGCGGTCGTGTGAGGCGGTTCGTCCAGCACCGGTTTGCGATCGCAAAAAGCGCTTGCGCATCATGAAACGATGCCGTGTTGCAGCGCGTCAAAATTTCTCAATACAAGAAAAGTCGTGCCGCATTGAGAAATATCTTTCTAACCTGTTGATTTTGCTTGGATAAAAAATAGTCTTATATAAGACATAAGACTCGTCGCCGGCGCTACAGTTTGGTCATGGCCTCAGGGCCGAACGCTCACCAAACCATCCTCAACCTTCGGAGTGACCATGCCCCAAACCCTGACCGAACAACTCAGCCGCGAACAGCAGATTGCCGCCCTGGAAAAAGACTGGGCCACGAACCCCCGCTGGAAGGGCATCAAGCGCAATTACAGCGCCGCCGACGTGGTGCGCCTGCGCGGCTCGGTGCCGATCGAGCACACCCTGGCCCGCCGCGGCGCCGAGAAGCTCTGGGAGCTGATCAACGGCGGCGCCAAGAAGGGCTACGTCAACTCGTTCGGCGCCATCTCCGGCGGCCAGGCCCTGCAGCAGGCCAAGGCCGGCCTCGAGGCCGTCTACCTGTCCGGCTGGCAGGTGGCCGCCGACGGCAACACCTCCGAGACCATGTACCCCGACCAGTCGCTCTACGCCTACGACTCGGTGCCGGCGATGGTCCGCCGCATCAACAACACCTTCAAGCGTGCCGACGAGATTCAGTGGGGCCGTGGTGCGAACCCGGGTGACAAGGACTTCATCGACTTCTTCCTGCCGATCGTGGCGGATGCCGAAGCCGGCTTCGGTGGCGTGCTGAACGCCTTCGAGCTGATGAAGAACATGATCGCCGCCGGCGCCGCCGGCGTGCACTTCGAGGACCAGCTGGCCGCCGTGAAGAAGTGCGGCCACATGGGCGGCAAGGTGCTGGTGCCGACGCAGGAGGCCGTTGAGAAGCTGCAGGCGGCCCGTTTCGCGGCCGACGTGATGGGCGTGCCGACCATCGTGCTGGCCCGTACCGACGCCGAGGCGGCCAACCTGATCACGTCCGACCACGACGCCAACGACAAGCCGTTCCTGACCGGCGAGCGCACGCAGGAAGGCTTCCATCGCGTCAAGAACGGCCTGGAGCAGGCCATCAGCCGCGGACTGGCCTACGCCGAAGTGGCCGACCTGGTGTGGTGCGAGACCGGCACGCCCGACCTCGGCTTTGCGCGCGAGTTCGCCGATGCGATGCATGCCAAGTTCCCCGGCAAGCTGCTGTCGTACAACTGCTCGCCGTCGTTCAACTGGAAGAAGCACCTGGACGACAAGACCATCGCTTCATTCCAGGACGAGCTCTCGGCCATGGGCTACAAGTACCAGTTCATCACGCTGGCCGGCATTCACAGCAACTGGTACAACACCTTCAAGTTCTCGCACGCCTATGCCCGCGGCGAAGGCATGAAGCACTACGTGGAGATGGTGCAGGAACCCGAGTTCGCCGCCCGCGAACAGGGCTACACCTTCGTTTCGCACCAGCAGGAAGTCGGCGCCGGCTATTTCGACGACGTCACCACCGTGGTGCAGGGCGGCTCGTCCTCCGTCAAGGCGCTGACCGGTTCGACCGAGGAAGAGCAGTTCCACTGATCGGCATGCGGATTGGCTGATCGGTCGACGAACCGACGGCTGCTGTCACGTTCGGCCCGGCGCTTGCGCCGGGCTTTTTTCATGGTGGCCAGGCCGGCTGCCGCGCCGTGCCGCACGAATCCGGAGACGCTTGGCTACAATGGTCGGCTTCCCGCAGCCTGCGGGGCTTGTCATTTCAGCAAGAGCGAGAAAGGCACATCCGGTTATGACACCGCGAACTACCTGGCAGACGTCAGGCCTTCTCCCCGACACGGGGGCAGGCCGCTAGGCCGCGCTCGGCTGGCGTTCGCCAGCGTCATACCTGATGAAAGGCGCGGTCCATACCGCGCCTTTTTTGTTTTCCGCAGAGGTTTTCCATGATCCAGATCACGCTTCCCGACAACTCGCAGCGCGAATACCCCGGCCCGGTGTCCGTGGCCGACATCGCCCAGTCCATCGGCCCGGGCCTGGCCAAGATGACGGTAGCCGGCAAGGTCGACGGCCGGCTGGTCGATGCCAGCGACCTGGTCGACCACGACGCCCGCGTGCAGATCATCACGCCCAAGGACGACGAAGGGCTGGAGATCATCCGCCACTCCACGGCGCACCTGGTGGGCCACGCCGTCAAGCAGCTCTATCCGACGGCCAAGATGGTGATCGGCCCGGTGATCGAGGAAGGCTTCTACTACGACATCTCGTACGAGCGCCCGTTCACGCCCGAGGACATGGCCGCCATCGAGCAGCGCATGCGCGAGCTCATCGCCCAGGACTACGACGTGGTCAAGAAGATGACGCCGCGCGCCGAGGTGATCGAGGTGTTCCAGTCGCGCGGCGAGGACTACAAGCTGCGCCTGGTCGAGGACATGCCCGACGAGCAGGCCATGGGCCTGTACTACCACCAGGAATACGTCGACATGTGCCGCGGCCCGCACGTGCCGAACACGCGCTTCCTGAAGGTGTTCAAGCTCACGAAGCTGGCCGGTGCCTACTGGCGCGGCGACTCGCGCAACGAGCAGCTGCAGCGCATCTACGGCACGGCCTGGGCCGACAAGAAGCAGCTCGATGCCTACATCCAGCGCATCGAGGAGGCCGAGAAGCGCGACCACCGCAGGCTCGGCCGCGAGCTGGACCTGTTCCACATCGACGACGTGGCGCCCGGCGTGGTGTTCTGGCACCCCAAGGGCTGGGCCATCTGGCAGGCGGTCGAGCAGTACATGCGGCAGGTCTACCGCGACACCGGCTACCAGGAGGTCAAGGGCCCGCAGATTCTCGACAAGAGCCTGTGGGAGAAGACGGGCCACTGGCAGAACTACCGCGAGAACATGTTCATCACGGAGTCGGAAAAGCGCGACTATGCGCTCAAGCCGATGAACTGCCCGGGGCACGTGCTGATCTTCAAGAGCGACCTGCGCAGCTACCGCGACCTGCCGCTTCGCTACGGCGAATTCGGCCAGTGCCACCGCAACGAGCCCTCGGGCGGCCTGCACGGCATCATGCGGGTGCGCGGCTTCACGCAGGACGACGGGCACATCTTCTGCACGGAAGACCAGATCCTGGACGAATGCGGCGCCTTCACGGCGCAGTTGCAGAAGGTGTACGCCGACTTCGGCTTCACCGACATCCTGTACAAGGTGGCCACGCGGCCCGAAGCGCGCATCGGCACCGACGAGTGGTGGGACAAGGCGGAGAACGCCCTGATGGAGTCGCTGCGCCGGTCGGGCGTCGAGTTTCAGATCGCGCCCGGCGACGGCGCCTTCTACGGCCCGAAGCTGGAATACACGCTGCGCGACGCGCTGGGCCGCCAGTGGCAGTGTGGCACGATCCAGGTGGACCCGAACATGGGCGAGCGCCTGGGCGCCGAATACGTGACCGAATCCAGCGGGCGGGCCACGCCCATCATGCTCCACCGCGCCATCGTCGGCAGCCTGGAGCGCTTCATCGGAATGCTGATCGAACACCACGCCGGCGCGATGCCCGCATGGCTCGCGCCGGTGCAGGTTGCGGTGCTCAATATCAGCGAAGGACAGGCCGAATACGCCGCGCAAGTAACAAAAGCGTTGCAGAATCAAGGGCTTAGGGTCCAGCTGGATCTGCACAACGAGAAGATTACGTATAAAATACGCAAGCATTCGTTGCAAAAGCTTCCCTACATCCTCGTCGTGGGCGACAAGGAACGGGAGTCTGGTGCCGTCGCAGTGCGTGCCCGGGGCAACATAGACCTCGGTGCAATGTCCCTCGAAGACTTTGTCAAAAGGATCGAGCAGGACGTTCAACTCAAGCGTTGATTCCAGGCCGCGCCCCAGGCACGGCCCTGTCGATTCAACGGTTGTGGGCATGCGCCGGGGCGGCTTTTGGTCGTTCGCCGCGACCGTTTGATTAAAAGGATCGAGACCATCGCTACTGCATTTCGCGACCGCCGCCACCGTGAGGAACGGCAGCACCGCCTGAACCGGGAGATCATGGCCCCGGAAGTTCGCCTGATCGGGCCCGACAACGAACAGTTGGGCGTCGTTCCGCTGGCCGAGGCATTGCGCCTGGCGGGCGATCACGACGTGGATCTGGTGGAAGTCGTTTCGGCGGCCACGCCGCCCGTCTGCCGGCTGATCGAGTACGGGAAGTTCAAGTACCACGAGCAGAAGAAGGCGGCAGAAGCGAAGTCCAAGCAGAAGGTCATCGAGGTCAAGGAAATCAAGTTCCGGCCTGGTACCGACGATGGCGACTACAACATCAAGATGCGCAACATCCGGCGCTTTCTTGAAGAGGGCGACAAGTGCAAGATCACGCTGCGCTTCCGGGGCCGCGAGATCACGCACCAGGAGCTGGGGCTGGCACTGCTGCAGCGCATTCGTGACGATCTGGGCGATTCCATCCTGGTGGAGCAGTTCCCCAAGCTGGAAGGCCGCCAGATGATCATGATGATCGCCCCGGGTCGCAAGAAGGGCGGCGGTAGCGCCAAGCCGGCCGGTGAGCCGGCTGCGGCTGCAACGCCGGCACCGGCGACCAGCACCTCGGCCTGAGCCGCGGGTGGCGAGCCATCCTCGGGTGGCTCGCAATTCGAATCGAAGGGATTTCGCCCACGCCGGTGCCTCCAAGGGTGCCGGCGGGGGCGGGATGAAGAAGTGTCTCGGGGCCAGCAAGTCCGCGGAAACCCTCCACGGCGCCTCACGAGCACAAATTAAAGGAGCATTCAAATGCCCAAAATGAAGACCAAGAGCAGCGCGAAAAAGCGTTTCCGCGTTCGTCCCGGTGGCACCGTCAAGCGCGGTCAAGCCTTCAAGCGTCACATCCTGACCAAGAAGACCACCAAGAACAAGCGCCACCTGCGTGGTGCCGTGACGGTGCATGAGACCAACATGGTCTCGATGGCCGCCATGCTGCCCGGCATGGGCATCTAACCCGACGAACAAGGAGTACACACATGCCTCGCGTCAAACGTGGTGTAACGGCTCGCGCCCGCCACAAGAAGGTTCTCGCCCTTGCCAAGGGCTTCCGCGGTCGTCGCGGCAACGTCTTCCGTATCGCCAAGCAGGCGGTGATGAAGGCGGGCCAGTACGCCTACCGTGATCGCCGCAACAAGAAGCGCGTTTTCCGTCAGCTGTGGATTGCGCGTATCAACGCTGCCGCACGTGAGCTGGGCCTGACCTACAGCCAGTTCGCCAACGGCATCCGCAAGGCCGGTATCGAGATCGACCGCAAGGTCCTGGCCGATATCGCCGTGCACGACAAGGCCGCTTTTGCCGGCATCGTGGAGCAGGTCAAGGCCAAGCTGGCTGCTTGATCCCGCACCCCGGCGCGCCGCTCTCGCGGGTGGCCTGCCGGGTCCACGGTACAAAGGCTGGCGCTTCGCTCGAAGCACCAGCCTTTTTTTGTTTCTCCCGCTTTCCCTCAGAACCCATTCCATGAACGAGTTGGACTCCCTGGTCGACAGCGCCCGTGCCGCCTTCGCGCAGGCCGCCGTGCCGGCCGACCTCGAGAATGCCAAGGCCCAGTTTCTCGGCAAGTCCGGGCGCATCACCGAGCTGATGAAGGGCATGGCGCAGTTGTCGGTCGACGAGAAGAAGACCCGCGGCGCGGCCATCAACCAGGCCAAGCAGGCGATCGAGGCGGCGCTTGCCGAGCGGCGCCAGGCCCTGGCCGACGCCGAGCTCGATGCCCAGTTGCGGGCCGAGTCGCTCGACGTCACGCTGCCCGGCCGTCGCCGTGCCGGTGGCGGGCTGCACCCGGTGGCGCGCGCGCAGGAGCGCATCGAGGCGATCTTCTCGAGCATGGGCTTCGACGTCGCCGATGGTCCCGAGATCGAGACCGACTGGTACAGCTTCACCTCGCTCAACAACCCGCCGAACCATCCCGCCCGCTCGATGCAGGACACGTTCTACGTCGACATGAAGGACCAGGACGGCCTGCTGTTCAACCTGCGCCCGCATACCTCGCCGATGCAGGTGCGCTATGCGCAGGCGCACGCGCGCAAGTACGCCGGGCAGGCACACATGCCCGACATCCGCGTGATCGCGCCGGGGCGCACCTACCGCGTGGACAGCGACGCCACGCATTCGCCCATGTTCCACCAGGTCGAGGGCCTGTGGATCGGCGAGAACGTCAGCTTCAAGGACTTGAAGGTGATGTACCTGGACTTCATCCGGACCTTCTTCGAGACCGACGCGCTCAAGCTGCGCTTCCGGCCGAGCTATTTCCCCTTCACCGAGCCGAGCGCCGAGATCGACATCATGTTCGAGCAGGGGCCGCTGGCCGGCCGCTGGCTGGAAGTCTCCGGCTCCGGCCAGGTGCACCCGCAGGTGGTGCGCAACATGGGCCTCGACCCGGAGCGCCACATCGGCTTCGCCTTCGGCTCGGGCATCGACCGCCTGGCCATGTTGCGCTACGGCGTCAACGACCTGCGCCTGTTCTTCGACGGCGACCTGCGATTCCTGTCGCAGTTCCAGCAGTGATGCCACTGCCTTCCGCCCGAACGTACTGACTCTATTCAAGACAAATGCAATTCCCCGAGTCCTGGCTGCGCGAGTTCTGCAATCCGCCGCTGTCGAGCGAGCAACTGGCCGAAACGTTGACCATGGGCGGCTTCGAGGTCGAAGAACGCCGTCCCGCCGCGCCCCCCTTCTCCAAGGTGGTGGTGGGCGAGATCAAGGAGGCCGTGCAGCATCCCAACGCCGATCGCCTGCGCGTGTGCCAGGTCGACGCCGGCCAGGGCGCGCTGCTCAATATCGTCTGCGGCGCGCCCAACGCGCGCGTCGGCATCAAGGTGCCGTGCGCGCTGGTGGGCGCCGAACTGCCGCCGGGCGAGGACGGCAAGCCTTTCAAGATCAAGCTGGGCAAGCTGCGCGGCGTGGAAAGCCAGGGCATGCTGTGCTCGGCCAGCGAGCTGCAGCTCAACGAGGACCACGGCGGCCTGCTCGAGCTGGCACCAGATGCGCCGGTCGGCGCCGACGTGCGCGAGGTGCTGTCGCTCGACGACATGCTGCTGACCCTCAAGCTCACGCCCAACCTGGCGCACGGGCTGAGCGTCTACGGCATCGCGCGCGAGCTGTCGGCCCTGACCGGCGCGCCGCTCAAGACCCCCGCAGTGCGCCCGGCCGAAGTGGCGCACGGCGTGGTCCTTCCGGTCAAGGTCGAGGCACCTGAGCTGTGCGGCCGCTTCTCTGGTCGCGTCATCCAGGGCGTGGACACGCAGGCCCGCACGCCCGCATGGATGGTCGATCGCCTGGCGCGCTGCGGCCAGCGCAGCGTCTCGCCGCTGGTGGACGTGTCGAACTACGTCATGTTCGAGTACGGGCAGCCCTCGCACATCTTCGATGCCGACAAGATCCACGGCGGCCTGACGGTGCGCTGGGGCCGCGACGGCGAGCAACTCAAGCTGCTCAACGGCACCACCGTCACCGTCGACGGCAAGGTGGGCGTGATCGCGGACGACCGCGAGGTCGAATCGCTCGCCGGCATCATGGGCGGTGACGCCACCGCGGTGTCCGACAGCACCCGCAACATCTACGTCGAGGCCGCCTTCTGGTGGCCCGAGGCGATCCAGGGGCGCTCGCGCCGGTTCAACTTCTCCACCGACGCCGGCCACCGCTTCGAGCGCGGCGTCGACCCCAGCCGCACGGTGGAGATCATCGAACGCATCAGCGCGCTGGTCATCTCGATCTGCGGCGGCCGTGCCGGGCCGATCGACGACCAGACGCTCAAGCTGCCCGAGGCCCAGCCGGTCACGCTGCGCGTGGCACGTGCTTCGAAGGTCATCGGCATGCCGCTGACGCAGGCGCAATGCGCCGACGCGCTCGGCCGCCTGGGTTTTGCGCTGCGCGAAGGCGAGGGCACCCTGACGGTCACCCCGCCGCCGCACCGCTTCGACCTGGCGCTCGAGGAAGACCTGATCGAAGAGGTGGCGCGCCTGGTGGGCTACGACAAGCTGCCGACCGATCCGCCTCTGGCGCCGATCACCGCACGCGTACGCTCGGAGACGCAACGCGGCCGCTTTGCGCTGCGCCACCGCGTGGCGGCGCTGGGCTACCAGGAAACCATCAACTTCAGCTTCGTCGAGGCCGACTGGGAAATCGAACTGGCCGGCAACGCCGACCCGATCCGCCTGCTCAACCCCATCGCCAGCCAGATGAGCGTGATGCGCTCGTCGCTGCTCGGGTCGCTGCTGCAGGTGCTCAAGTTCAACATCGACCGCAAGGCCGCGCGGGTGCGCGTGTTCGAGGCGGGGCGCGTGTTCATGCGCGACGCATCCGTCGCCAGCGGCGACACCACGGTGCCCGGCATCCTCCAGCCGATGCGCCTTGGTGGCCTGGCCTGGGGCGATGTCGAACAGGCGCGCTGGGACGGCAAACCGCAGCGCGTCGACTTCTATGACGTCAAGGGCGACGTCGAGGCGCTGCTGGCACCGCGCGTGGCGACGTTCGAGCCGGTCGACCATCCGGCGCTGCACCCTGGCCGCGCCGCGCGCGTGCTGGTCGACGGAAAGCCCGTCGGCGTGGTGGGCGAACTGCATCCGCGCTGGCGCCAGCGCTGGGAGCTGCCGTCGGCGCCGATGCTGTTCGAACTCGATCTCGACGCGCTGCAGGCACGCGACCTGCCGGCCGCGCGGCCGGTGCCCAAGCACCAGGCGGTGGAACGCGACATCGCCGTCGTGGTGGCCGAATCCGTGACGCATGCCGCACTGATGCAGGCGATCGCGGCCGCGCCGACGCAGGACCTGCTGCAGAATGCCGTGCTGTTCGACATCTACCGGCCGACGGCCGGCGCCAGTGCAAGCTCGTCGGTGGCGCCGGGCGAGAAAAGCATGGCGGTGCGGCTGACCTTCAATTCACAGCAGGCGTTGACCGACGAACAGGTCGAGCCGGCCGTGCGTGCCGTGCTCGATGTCCTCGGCCAGCGCCTGGGCGCACGCCTTCGCTGACGTGATGATCGGAGCCACGATGAAGAACGACGATGGCCTGGAGCCCTCGAACGCGATGCCAGGAGAGCCGGAAGAGCGTGCCGTCATGGAAATCACCATTGAAGCCGTCGAAACGCCGGCACTGACCAAGGCCCACCTCGCGGACCTCCTGTTCGAGCAGATCGGCCTGAACAAGCGCGAGTCCAAGGACATGGTCGAGGCGTTCTTCGACCTCATCGTCAAGCGCCTGGTCGACGGCGAGGACGTCAAGATCTCCGGCTTCGGCAACTTCCAGATCCGCACCAAGGCGGCCCGCCCCGGGCGCAATCCGCGCACCGGCGAGGCGATACCGATCGGTCCGCGGCGCGTGGCCACGTTCCACGCAAGCGCCAAGCTCAAGGAGCAGATCAGCGGCAGCATCCCGGCCGAGCCCGATCAGGTCGAATGGAACCTCGGCGGCGAGGCGTAACGCCGCGTATGTTCTTTGCGCGCCCGCACGCGGCGCGTTAAGCTTATGAGCTTTCCCGCGTACGGTATTGATTTCAATGGAGAAAACGCTCCCGCCGATTCCGGCCAAACGCTACTTCACGATCGGTGAGGTGGCCGAGCTCTGTGGCGTCAAGCCGCATGTGCTGCGCTACTGGGAGCAGGAGTTCACCCAGCTTCGTCCCATGAAGCGGCGCGGCAACCGCCGCTATTACCAGCACCACGAGGTGCTGATGATCCGGCGCATCCGCGACCTGCTGTACGACCAGGGCTTCACCATCAGCGGTGCACGCAACAAGCTGCACGAGTTCGCCCAGGCCGAACGCGGCGGCGCCAAAGCCGTCGCCAATGGTGCAGAACACGCGACCGAAGTCATGCCCGGCATGGAGGCGGTCGAGATCGACCAGGAAGCCTTCGAGGCGGCCGTCCACGAGTCGGAAGATGCCGCCGAGCCTGAGTCCGCGGCCCCGGCGACCATGACGCTGCCCCGGTCCGTCCTGCCCATCTCGCAGTTGCAGCAACTCCGACGCGAGCTTTTCGAGATCCGCGAGTTGCTCACCCTGAATCTCTGAGCGAGGCGCGTAAAACCTCAGGCTATAATCTGAGGCTTCGGTGTGTGGCGCAGCCTGGTAGCGCACTTGCATGGGGTGCAAGGGGTCGAAGGTTCGAATCCTTTCACACCGACCAATAATGACGGGGGTTAGCCGGTAAGTGCCTGCTAACCCCCGTTTCATTTTGCCGCCCCGTGCCCTAACGGTGCCCTAAAAGCTGGTGGTTTGTAGTGGTTCGTGTTGGGCATGGTTGCACTACTGCCCAGCCGCCCAGCCGCCCAGCCGCCCGCAGGTGCGAAAACTCCGCTTTCCTCGCTGGGGCTCCGAAATACCGCTGCATCTCGATTGTTGACACAAAATGTCACATTTATGGCATACTGCCCCCACGGGCAAGCCCGGCCGGCACTAGCCAGCTAAGCCCATACCCGTACGCCCCGCCGGCCATGGCGCGGGCGGGCCAAAAGCAGCCGCAAGCGGCCCCTTAACCGGGGTGCCCTTGCGGCTGTTTTCATTTCCAAAACCCCGCGCCCTTTCTCCCACTTTTTGTAGCTGCACGCCTCGTCCCATACGGGCCGGGCGCGCTGCCGCATGGGCGCTTTCAACTTTGAAAGGTACTTTGCGATGATTCCTTTTCTTGCCGCCGCTCTCGACCTGAACCGTTTGCCGCTGTTCCCGCTGGGGCAGGTGGTCGCGACCCGAGGTGCATTGGACCTACTCAAGCAGACTCAAACTGAACCAGACAAACTACTGGCGCTGCATGTCACCGGAGATTGGGGTGATTGCGATCCAGAAGACGTGCAGACGAACGTCGAGGCGCTAAAGCACGGCGCGGCGCGCCGGCCCATCTAGTTGCTGAGTCGTAGAGGCTGTCCCAGGTCGCCTGCGGGCCAGGGGGCGCAGTTGTCATGAGCCGATGAAGCGCCAAGTCAGCCTGCGGCCCGCGCTGGCCACGGATCATTGATGGGGTGGAATGTTGCATTGAGGCGCCGACATGGGGATCAAGCTACCGAGTCGGTCCAATGGAGTCACTTTCAAGGAGACTGCCAATGACCACTTCCCACGTTGCTCGCCCGGGAGTCTGTGAACGCAGGCCTTCGAGCTTGAGCAAACGGGCCACGCGGTGCCTGCCGCAGGTCTCGCCCAGATCTCGCATGTCCAGCGTGAGCTTGCGGTATCCGTACACGCCGCCGCTCTCCAGCCATGCGTGCTTGAGCAG
>NZ_DASQBZ010000025.1:0-654407 GCF_035634955.1 Variovorax sp.
TGCCATGAAGAATTGGTCACACGGTTGTTCTCTTCTCGGCGGTGCGCTGGCGATGGTGCTCGCCGGCTTCGCCTGGTCTCCTGATGCCGATGCACGGCCGGCGCGCGGTGGTGGCGGTGGTGCGCATGCCGGCGGCGGCGGTGCCCGTGCGGCACATGCCGGCGGAGGCGCACACGCCGGCGGCGCGCGCCCGCAGGTCAACAATGCAAGGGCCGATTCGCGTACCAACAACGTGCGTTCGAACAGCGTCAACAACGTCTCGAACCGCAACGTGAGCGCCAACCGGAACACGAACATCAACAGCAACCGCAACGTCAACGTGAACGTCGACAACCACGGGGGCTGCTGCGGCTGGGACAACGACTACCACCCGGTCGCGACCGCCGCGGCGGTGACGGCCACGGTTGCCGTCACTTCCGCCGTCGTCGGGTCGATGGTCCGTACCGTGCCCGCCGGATGCTCGGCGGTGAACTACGGCGGCATGGTCTATCAACAGTGCGGCACGACCTGGTACCAGCCGCAGGGTTCGCAGTACATCGTCGTCAACCCGCCTTACTGATCGGAGCCCGGTAGCGGCGCGCCTTTGCGCGCGCCGCACTCAGCTTCGCGCGAACAGCGGCTGCTCGAAATGCGCCACGCGGGTGACGCGCCCTTCGATGCAGAGCTCGCGGAATTGATAGAGGAACGCGGCCGTCGGCGCCGCGATCCAGGTGTCCCCGACGGGCATGCGCAACACCGGCTGGTCGCTGTCGTCGATGGCGTCGAGCCATGGGGCGTCTGCGCGCAGGAACTCGGTCACGGGTATGCGGTGAATGCTCGCGACTTCCGCCTCGCGCGGCACCAATTCGCGCGCCGCGCCGGCCCAGACGACGATCGGCGTGATGGCAAAGCCCGAGCGTGTGACGAAGTCGTCCAGGCGGCCCAGGATGGCGTCGTTGCCCAACCGCAGGCCGACTTCCTCGTGCAGTTCGCGCAGGGCCGCCTGTTCCGGCGTCTCGGCGCCGTCGATCTGTCCGCCGGGCAATGCCCACTGGCCGGCATGCTTTCGCAGTTGCGATGATCGGCGGGTGAGCAGCAGCGCGGCGTTGCGGCTCCAGTGGCCGGGCGCCTGGATGCCCGGCAGCGCGGCGCCGCCACCTTCCTCGATCAGCGCGACGGCCACCGCGGCCGCGCGCAGACCGGGCGCGGTCAGGGCGTGCACCTCGAATCGGCGCAGCCGTTCGGCGATCTGGTCACGCAGGCGGTCATCGAGGAGCATGGGTTGACGCATGTTACGCCGGCGTGCAGCGCCTCAGTGCGGCACTTCCACCGCGCCGCCGACCGCCTTGCGCCGCGGGCTGCGGATGAGCAGCAGCAGCGGGATGGCCAGCAGCGTGATCATCATCATGACGGCGAAGTCGTCCAGGTAGCCGATCAGTGCGCCCTGGCGCGTGACCTCGCTGTTGAGCATCGCCAGGCCCAGCATCGAATCGGGGCTGGTGAGCCACGGCAGGTGCAGCAGGCCCTGGTTGCCGGGCCCGACCGTGGCGGCGATCTGCGCATGCGCCTGTCCGGTGCCGCGCGTGAGCAGCGACTGGACGATCGAGATGCCGACGCTGCTGCCGATGTTGCGCAACAGGCTGAACACGGGCGTGCCCTGGTGCCGCAATTCCGGCGCCAGTGTGGCGAAGGTGGCGGCCGACAGGGGCACGAAGGTGAACCCGATGCCGAGGCCCTGGATGAAGCCGGAGACGACGATCAGCGTGCTGTCCATCTGAAGCGTCAGGCGCGTCATCTGCCAGAGCGAAAACGCCGTCAGGCCAAAGCCGACCGCCATGATCGCCCGCACGTCGATGCGCTGCACCAGCCGCCCGACCACGATCATCGCGATCATGGTGCCGATGCCGCGCGGCGCCGTCACCTCGCCGGTATAGACGACCGGATAGCCCATCAAGCCCTGCAGGAAGGTCGGCAGCAGCGCCATGGTGGCGAACAGGATCATGCCGACGATGAAGGCGAACAGCAGGCCGGTGACGAAGTTGCGGTCCTTTAGGAGGCGGCGGTCGAGGAAGGAGACGCCCTGGACGGTCCAGGTGTGCACGGCGAAGAAGGCGAATGCCGCCAGCGCGGCCGCGGCTTCGAGGCGGATCTCCCAGGAATCGAACCAGTCCAGCTGTTCCCCGCGATCGAGGAAAAGCTGCAGCATGCCGATGCCCAGGCTGAGGGTTGCGAACCCGAAGATGTCCAGCTTCTCGCCCTTGGGCCGGCTTTCCGGAAGGTAGCGCGCGATGCCCCACCAGGCCACCACACCCACGGGCAGGTTGATGAAGAACACCCAGCGCCAGTCGAAATTTTCCGTGAGCCAGCCGCCCAGCAGTGGGCCCAGGATCGGGCCGACCATGATGCCGGCGCCCCAGATGGCCATGGCCTGCCCGACCTTCTCGGCCGGGTTGATGTCCAGCAGTACCGCCTGCGACAGTGGCACGAGCGCCGCGCCGAACAGCCCCTGCAACAGCCGCGCCGCGACGATCTGCGGCATGGTCGCGGCCAGGCCGCACAGCGCCGAGGCGATGGTGAAGCCCACCACCGACACGAGAAACACCTTGCGCCGCCCGAACTGGCCGCACAGCCAGCCGGTCAGCGGCAGCGCGATCGCGGAAGCGACGATGTAGGAGGTCAGGACCCAGGTGATCTGGTCCTGCGAGGCCTGCAGGCTGCCCTGCATGTGCGGCAGGGCCACGTTGGCGATGGTGGTGTCCAGCGCCTGCATGATGGTCGCCAGCATGATGGCGATGGTGATCATGCCGCGATGCTGGACGGCTCCGGCGGGGGCTTGCGCGGCGGCGGCGCTCATGCCTGTGCCTCCTTGGCGTCCGTGGCCAACAGCGTGCACCGCACGCGGCCGAGCAGGGCGGTCAACTGGGCGCGCTCCGCCACAGACAGATCGGACAGCGCATGGGCCTGGATCTCGTCGCTGATGAGCATCGCCGCCTCCAGCGCCTTCTCGGCATTGGGCGCGAGCTGGATTTCATAGGCGCGCCTGTCGGTGGCGCTGGGCCGGCGGTCGAGCCAGCCGCCGGCAACGAGCCGGTCGCACAGGCCGCCGACAGCCATCGGCGTGAGGTCCAGGCGATGCGCCAGTTCCGCCTGAGACAGCGGCTCGCCGTGCATGGCGAGCGTTCCCAGCACGCGGCATTGGGCGCGCGACAGGCCGATGCGCTCGCGCGCCTGGCGATCGAACTGGGCGCCGTAGATCCTGGCGACGTCGTTGACCAGGAATCCGAGCCGCTCGCTGAGATCCATTTTCATAACCATGTTTATTATATACATGGTTACTAAATGGCGCCGGCGCTGGCGTTCGCCTCCATGCGGCGCAGGTCCGCCGGCCTCAGCGGCGCGATCGCACCTTGATCCGCAGGGTCGTGACCGGCCAGCCGCGCTGCCGCAGGCGCGTCAGCAGGGTCGGCGTCAGCTGGCGCAGCTTTGCCGCGGCGGCGTTGCCTTGCACCAGCAGGCACCATTCGTCGCCTTCGGCCGGGCCGGGCAGCAGGCCGGCGCGCAGGGGGGGAGGTACCAGGTCCTCGATGGCCTGCAGCCGGGCCGCCGAATCGCGCGCGCGCTCGGCCAGTCCGGCCAGCGTGGGCGAGGCCTGGGCTGCCTGCTCCAGCGTGAAGGAAGTGTTCCGGCGGTTGATCGAGGACAAGGTGCGTAGAATCAGAGAGTTTGCCGGCATTCGGGGCGGTCCGGACCACTGGACGGCCTGTCGCATGCCTGCCTTGGCGCTGGGGCTGGCCGTCTGGCCTGCGCTTGCCCTGCGGCATCGGAGCCTGGCCGCGCCGGTCCACTCGAATCGAGATGGCGGTGTGGTGTTCGGTTCCGCTGCGCAGGACTTGCAATGGTACGCGGCGCGCCCAAGTGTCGATATTGTCAATCCAAGGATCCCGGTCCGGGCCGTCGCCTTCCCAGGCGGCGTTGCCGACCACCACGCATGGCCACCAACTTCCTGACCCAGATCTTCGGCAGTCGCAACGACCGTCTCCTGAAGCAATACCGCAAGACGGTGACGCGCGTCAACGCGCTCGAGGCGCAGTTCGAGAAGCTCGACGACGACGCACTGCGTGCAAAGACCGGCGAATTCAGGGAGCGCCTGGCCAAGGGCGAAACGCTGGATGACCTGCTGCCCGAGGCCTTTGCCGTCGTGCGCGAGGGCTCCAAGCGCGTCATGAAGATGCGCCACTTCGACGTCCAGATGCTCGGCGGGATGGCGCTGCACGACGGCAAGATCGCCGAGATGCGAACCGGCGAGGGCAAGACGCTCACGGCCACGCTGCCGGTCTACCTGAACGCGCTCACCGGCAAGGGCGTGCACGTGGTCACCGTCAACGACTACCTGGCCAACCGCGATGCGCAGTGGATGGGGCGGCTGTACAACTTCCTGGGTCTGACGGTCGGCGTGAACCTGCCGAACATGCCTCGCGAGGAAAAGCAGGCCGCCTACGGTGCCGACATCACCTACGGCACGAACAACGAGTACGGCTTCGACTACCTGCGCGACAACATGGTCTACGAGACCCGCGACCGGGTCCAGCGCAAGCTCAACTACGCCATCGTCGACGAGGTCGATTCGATCCTCATCGACGAGGCCCGCACCCCGCTGATCATCAGCGGCCAGGCCGAAGACCATACCGAGCTGTACCTGGCCATGCGCAAGGTGGTGCCGCTGCTGACCCGCCAGGAAGGCGAGGCCGACCCGCGCACTGGCGAGGGGGTCACCAAGCCCGGCGATTTCACGGTCGACGAGAAGACGCACCAGGTCTATCTCACCGAGGACGGCCACGAGAAGGCCGAGCAACTGCTTTCGCAGTTCCAGCTGCTGCCCGACGGCGCGTCGCTGTACGACCCGGCCAACATCACGCTGATGCACCACCTGAACGCGGCGCTGCGGGCCCAGCACCTGTATCACCGCGACCAGCACTACGTCGTGCAGCAGGGCGAAGTCATCATCGTCGACGAATTCACCGGCCGCCTGATGACCGGCCGCCGCTGGAGCGACGGCCTGCACCAGGCGGTGGAAGCCAAGGAAGGCGTCGAAATCCAGGCCGAGAACCAGACGCTGGCATCGATCACGTTCCAGAACTACTTCCGCCTCTACGCCAAGCTCGCCGGCATGACCGGCACGGCCGACACCGAGGCGTACGAGTTCCAGGAGATCTACGGGCTCGAGACGGTCATCATCCCACCCAACCGCCCGAGCAAGCGCGACGACCAGCTCGACCGTGTCTACAAGACCACGCCCGAGAAGTACCAGGCCGCCATCGACGACATCCGCGAGTGCTACGAGCGCGGCCAGCCGGTGCTGGTGGGTACCTCGTCCATCGAGAACTCGGAGGTCATCTCCGGCCTGCTGAACCAGGCCCAACTGCCGCACCAGGTGCTCAACGCCAAGCAGCACGCGCGCGAAGCCGACATCGTCGCGCAGGCGGGCCGCCCGAAGATGATCACCATCGCCACCAACATGGCCGGCCGCGGGACCGACATCGTGCTGGGCGGCAACGTGGAGAAGCTCATCGAGGCGCTCGAGCAGAACCCCGAGCTCGACGACGCCTCGCGCCGCCAGCAGATCGCCGAACTGCGCGCCCAGTGGGAAAAGGACCACGCCTTCGTCACCGAACAGGGCGGCCTGCGCATCATCGCCACCGAGCGTCACGAGTCGCGCCGCATCGACAACCAGCTGCGTGGCCGCTCCGGACGCCAGGGCGACAAGGGCTCCTCGCGCTTCTACCTGAGCCTGGACGACCAGCTGATGCGCATCTTCGCGGGCGACCGCGTGCGCGCGATCATGGACCGCCTGAAGATGCCCGAGGGCGAGGCGATCGAGGCCGGCATCGTTACCCGCAGCATCGAAAGCGCGCAGCGCAAGGTCGAGGCACGCAACTTCGACGTGCGCAAGCAGCTGCTGGAATACGACGACGTGTCGAACGACCAGCGCAAGGTGATCTACCAGCAGCGCAACGACATCCTCGATGCCACGGACCTGGACGCGCAGATCCGCGGCCTGCGCGAAGGCTGCTTCACCGACCTGGTACGCCAGTACGTGCCGGCCGAATCGGTGGAAGAGCAGTGGGACCTGGAGGGTCTCGAGAAGGCGCTGGCCAACGACTGGGACATCGCGCTGCCGTTGCGGCAGATCGTCGAGCAGGCCAGCGCGATCGGCGACGACGACATCGCCGAGAAGGTGCTGGAGGCCGCCAATGCCGCCTTCGACGCCAAGGTCGCGTTGATCGGGCAGGAGAACTTCACCCAGTTCGAGCGCATGGTGCTGCTGCAAAGCATCGACGTGCACTGGCGCGAACACCTGGCCGCGCTCGACTACCTGCGCCAGGGCATCCACCTGCGCGGCTATGCGCAAAAGCAGCCCAAGCAGGAATACAAGCGCGAAGCCTTCGAACTGTTCGGCCAGTTGCTCGACGCGGTCAAGAACGAAGTCACGCGCCAGCTGATGACGGTGCGGGTGCAATCGGGCGACCAGCTCGACGAGGCCGCGCAGGCCCTGGAAAGCCGCGGCGAGAGCATCTCCAACATCACCTACACCGCGCCGTCGGAGTCGGGCGAGCCCGAATCGCGCCTCGACGAGGACAGCATCCGCCGCGGCGCGGCCGGCGCCGGCCTGTCGGCGGGCGCGTCGGCCTTTGCGCGGGTCGGCCGCAACGACCCCTGCCCCTGCGGCAGCGGCAAGAAGTTCAAGCACTGCCACGGCAAGCTGAGCTGAAAGGCGCGGGGCGGCGGCGCCCTGCCGTCCGGCCCCGAGCACAAGATCCATCGACCTTCAGGAGAGTCGCTCCATGCCTGTGAATCTTTCCGCCCCCGATCCGGCCGCGCTGCACGCCGTGGAGGGCGTTCGTATCGGCGTGGCCGAGGCCGGCATCCGCAAGGCGGGCCGCAAGGACCTGTCCGTGATCCTGCTGGACGAGGGCGCTGCCGTCGGAGGCGTGTTCACCCAGAACCGCTTCTGCGCCGCGCCGGTTCAGGTCTGCCGCGATCACCTCGCGGCCAACTTCGGCATCCGCGCGCTGGTGATCAACACCGGCAACGCCAATGCCGGCACCGGCGAGGACGGCCTGGCGCGCGCCCGCGCCACCTGCATCGCCGCGGCCCAGGCGCTGGACCTGGCGCCCGAGCAGGTCCTGCCGTTTTCCACCGGCGTGATCATGGAGCCGCTTCCGGTCGAGCGCATCCAGGCCGGCCTGCCCGCCGCCCTGGCCGACGCGAGCGCGACGCATTGGGGCCGCCTGGCAGAAGGGATCATGACCACCGACACCGTGCCGAAGGCATTCAGTGCGCAGGTGCAGATCGGCGGGGCCACGGTCAACATCACCGGTGTGAGCAAAGGTGCCGGCATGATCCGGCCCAACATGGCCACGATGCTGGGCTTCCTGGCCACCGACGCCGCGATCGCGCCCGAGCTGATGCAGCCGTTGGCGCGCCAGCTGGCCGAGGGCTCGTTCAACCGCGTCACCGTGGACGGCGACACGTCCACCAACGACTCCTTCATCGTCATCGCCACCGGAAAGGCCGCCCACGGCGTGATCCGCACGCTCGATTCCGAGGAGGGCCAGGCCCTGGTGGACGCGATGCAGCAGGTGGCGCGCTCGCTGGCGCAGGCCATCGTGCGGGACGGCGAGGGCGCCACCAAGTTCATCACGGTGCGGGTCGAGGGCGGCCGCGACGCTGCCGAATGCCGCCAGGTGGCCTACGCGATCGCGCATTCGCCGCTGGTCAAGACGGCCTTCTTCGCGAGCGACCCGAACCTCGGCCGCATCCTGGCGGCCGTCGGGTACGCCGGCATCGCGGACCTGGACCAGACAGGGATCGACCTGTACCTGGACGACGTGCACGTGGCCGTCAATGGCGGGCGCAACCCGGCCTACCGCGAAGAGGACGGCCAGCGCGTCATGGCCGGCAGCGAGATCACCGTGCGCGTGGTCCTGGGCCGTGGCCAGGCCGCCGACACGGTCTGGACCTGTGACTTCAGCCACGAGTACGTGTCCATCAACGCCGACTACAGAAGCTGATGGATCCACGATGAACGAGAAATTCGAGCGACTGATCGAGCGCGCCGAGCAACTCATCGACCGCATCGAGGCGGTGCTGCCCCGGCCTCTGGCCGCGCCGGCCAACTGGGACGCCTCCATCGCCTGGCGTTATCGCCGCCGCAGTTCCGGCCACGGCACGCTCGAGCCGGTGCGCCACGTGGCCGCCATGGCGCTCGACGACCTCAAGGAAATCGACGCGCAGAAGGAAAAGATCGAGCGCAACACCCGGCAGTTCGTGCAGGGCAAGCCGGCCAACAACGTGCTGCTGACCGGCGCTCGCGGCACCGGCAAGTCCTCCCTGATACGCGCCTGCCTGCATGCCTACGCACCGCAGGGCCTGCGCCTGATCGAGGTGGACAAGGCCGAGCTGACCGACCTGCCGGACATCGTCGAGGTGGTCTCCGGGCGGCCCGAGAAGTTCATCATCTTCAGCGACGATCTGAGCTTCGACGAAGGCGAGCCCGGCTACAAGGCGCTCAAGAGCATTCTCGACGGCTCGGTGGCTGCGGCCACGCCCAACGTGCTGATCTACGCGACCAGCAACCGGCGCCACCTGCTGCCCGAGTACATGAAGGAGAACCTCACCTACACCCACACCGAGGACGGCGAGGTGCATCCGGGCGAGGTGATCGAGGAGAAGATCTCGCTGTCCGAGCGATTCGGCCTGTGGGTGAGCTTCTATCCCTTCACCCAGGGCGAGTACCTGGCCATCGTGTCGCAGTGGCTGTCGCACTTCGGCGCCGACGCCAAGACGATCGAGGCCGCCCGTCCCGAGGCACTGGTGTGGGCCCTCGAGCGTGGCTCGAGAAGCGGCCGCGTGGCCTACCAGTTCGCCCGCGACTTCACGGGCCGGGCCGGCGCATGACCGACGCGCCGCGCAAGCACACCGAGGTGGCGGTGGGCATTCTCATCCGCGCTGCAGATGGGGCGCTGCTGCTGTCGACGCGGCCGGAAGGCAAGCCCTACGCCGGCTACTGGGAGTTTCCGGGCGGCAAGATCGAGGCCGGCGAAAGCGTGGAACAGGCGCTGCGGCGCGAGCTGCACGAGGAACTGGGCATCGTCATCGGCGCCGCGCAAGTCTGCAAGACCACCGAGCACGACTATCCCCATGCGCTGGTGCGCCTGCACTGGTGCAAGGTGTACGAGTGGCAGGGCGAGTTCGAGATGCGCGAGGGGCAGGCCATGTGCTGGCAGCAATTGCCGCTGACCGTCTCCCCGGTGCTGCCGGGCGCCGTGCCGGTGCTCGAGTGGATGGCGCAGGAGCGCGGGGACGCCGGCGCGTAGGCGCGGATCTGGCCTGGCGCTGCCCGGCGCTATTGCAGCCGCGGATCGCCGAACGGCTCGTCGTCCGGCGGCGCCTCGGCCGGCAGCTTGAACTCTTCGCTTGCCCACGCACCCAGGTCCACGCCCTTGCAACGGGCGCTGCAGAAGGGCCGGTAGGGGTTCTGCGGGCTGTACAGACTGTCGTTCCCGCAGGCCGGGCAGCGAACCGTGCGGGCGGGAAAATCCTGCTTCTTGTCGGTCATGCGGACGGCCGGGCGAAGGTCGCGCCGCTCAGGCGCACAACGTCAATTCGAAGCTGGCCTCGTCGCTGCTGGCGTGCAGGCGATCGTCGGCACCGTGACGCATCAGGCGCACCGAGACCATCAGGCGATTGCCGCTGATCTCAGGCACGAGGCCCAGGGCGGGATCGATGCTCAGGCGCAACAGCTGGAAGCTGCGGCCTTGCGGCAGCGTCTGCTGGTACTGGCCGTTGGACGCCATCACCTTGTAGGGCACATCGGCTTCGCGCAGCAGCTTGAGCAGCAGGTAGATCGCCTCGGCCATCGGCGCCAGCGTCGAGGCCCAGCGCTCGATGTCCGCGCGGCGTGCGGCCGCCGGGCGTTGCTGCCAGGCGTAGTAGGCCGGCAGGTCGAATTCGCAAGTGCCGCCCGGGATGTTGGCCCGGCTGCGCACGCTCATGAGCCACTCGTTCTCCGTGAGCGACTGGCCGGCCTTGCCGGTGGCGCCGTTGAGCGTGTTGAAGTTGCGCTCGAGCTGGCCGATGACCTGCTCGAGGACCTGCTCGGAAATGGCCGGATTGCCGCGGTAGCTCGTGAACACGCCTTTCTGCTTGTCCAGGTCTCGCATCACGTCGGACTTGAGATCGGCGCGCGCGGACACGTCCATGATCTCGAAGATGGTCACCAGCGCATAGTGGTGCAGCAAGGGCGAGTCGCTCGGCACCAGTTCGCCCAGGCGTCGGAACAGGTGTTCCAGGCGCAGGTAGGTCCGGATGCGCTCGTTGAAGGGGTATTCGTAGAGGATCACGCGGGGGTAGCTTCCTGTCGGGATCGTCGGGTTGCAGGCTCGACCGGGGCCGATGCGTCGTCAGGCGGCCGAGGCCGTCCATTGTTGCCACAAGCCGCGAACTTCGTCTTCGAGTTGTGCAAGGGTCAGATTCTCGTTGCAAATCACCGCGTCGGCTGCGGCGCGCCGCATTGGCCTGGAAGCCTGCTGGGCGATGACGGCACGCACTGCCTCTGGGGCCCAGCCGGATCGTTCGACGACTCGTTGCACTTGATGCGTTTCGCTTGCATCCACGACCAGCACGTAGTCGACTATTTTGCGCCAGCGCTGCGATTCCACAAGCAGGGGCACGTCGAAGATTACGGCCTCCTCGCCGGCGGCGGCGGCCTGGCGCTCGCATTCCTGGCCGATCAGCGGGTGGAGGATGGCCTCCAGCCGGCGCTTGGCCTGCACGTCGGCAAACACGAGTTCGCGCATGCGCGCGCGGTCGAGGCTGCCGTCCGCCGCCACCATGTGCGATCCGAACTCGGCGGAAATACCGGGCATGGCGCCGCCGCCGGGCAGCGTCATGGCGCGCGCAATGGCGTCGGTGTCGACCAGCGTGGCGCCCAGGCCCACCAACATGCGCGCCACGGTGCTCTTGCCGCTTCCGATGCCGCCGGTCAGGCCGATGCGCCGCATGCCGTGTCCTTATCCGAGCGGGAAGGCGAACGGAATCCACTGGCGCACGGTTTCCGGGCCGAGGACCAGGCACACGAGGCCGGCGCCGGCCAGGAACGGGCCGAACGAGATGGGAATGTCTTTGTGCGCCAGTCGGCCGGCCAGCAGCAGTATCGAGCCGAGCAGCGCGCCGACCAGGGACGAGACCAGCACGATGGCGATCAGATAGCCCGAGCCGAGCCACGCGCCCAGCGCGGCGAGCAGCTTGAAGTCGCCGTAGCCCATGCCCTGCTTGCCGGTGGCCAGGCGGTAGGCGTGATAGATCAGCCACAGGCCGAGGTAGCCGAACACGGCGCCCCACACGGCCGAGGCGAGCGGCACGGCGGTGAGGCCGGACGCGGCGCCGATCAGGCCCAGCCAGAGCAATGCGTAGTTGAGCGAGTCCGGCAGGTACTGCGTGTCCAGGTCGATCAGGAACTGGCACACCAGCAGCGCGGCGAAGGCGGCCCACAGCGCGCCGGTCGCGGTCAGGCCGAAGCGCCAGGCGCACAGTGCGAACAGGGCGCCGGTGACGAGTTCGACGATCGGATAGCGCACGCTGATGCGCGTCTTGCAGGCGCCGCAGCGGCCGGCCAGGAACACGTAGCTGAGCACCGGCACGTTCTGGTAGAAGCGGATCGGCGCGCCGCAATGGCCGCAGCGCGAGGCCGGCCGCATCAGGTCGAAGCGCGGCAGCGCATCGACCGCCTCGGCCGCCTCGCCGGCCGCCTTTTCGAGTGCGGGCGGCGTGTTCGTCCCCGCGCCGAAGACCAGGCTCCAGAGCGAGGGAACGCCGTCGACCTTCATCAGGTTGCTGACGGCGTCATTGAGCCACTGGCGATACATCATCACCGGCGTACGGTAGATCACCACGTTCAGGAAGCTGCCGACGAGCAGCCCCAGCACGCCGCCGAGCGCGGCGTCCAGACCCTGCGAACCGAGCATCAGACGACCTGGCCGAGCTTGAAGATGGGCAGGTACATCGACACCACGATGCCGCCGATGATCACGCCCAGGAACACGATGATGATGGGCTCCATCAGGCTGGACAGGCCGGCCACCATGTCGTCGACCTCCTGCTCGTAGAAGTCGGCCGCCTTGCCCAGCATGTGATCGATCGAGCCCGACTCCTCGCCGATGGCGGTCATCTGCACCACCATCGAAGGGAACAGGTTGGCGTTGTTCATGGCGCTGGTCAGGCTGGTGTCGGTCGACACTTCCTGCTGGATCTTGACGGTGGCGTCGGCATACACCGAGTTGCCCGAGGCGCCGCCGACCGAGTCGAGCGCCTCCACCAGCGGCACGCCGGCTGCGAACATGGTGGCCAGCGTGCGCGTCCACCGCGCGATGCACGACTTCTCGATCAGCGCGCCGAAGATCGGCATGCGCAGCAGCAGGCGGTCCATCACCTGCTGCACCCGCTCGTTGCGCTTCCACGCCTGCAGGAAGAAGTACAGGCCGCCGCCGACGACGCCGAAGATCAGCCACCAGTACGAGACGAAGAATTCGCTCATGCCCATGACGAACAGCGTGGGGGCGGGCAGGTCGGCGCCGAACGACGTGAACACCTGCTTGAACGCCGGGATCACGAAGATCATGATGATCGAGACCACCACGAAGGCGACCACCACCACCGACGTCGGGTACATCAGCGCCGACTTGATCTTGCCCTTGATCGCCTCGGTCTTCTCCATGTAGGTGGCCAGGCGATCCAGCAGATCTTCCAGGATACCGGCGGCCTCGCCGGCCTCGACCAGGTTGCAGTAGAGGCTGTCGAAATACTTCGGGTACTTGCGGAACGCCGACGACAGCGAGGTGCCGGTCTCGACGTCGGCGCGGATGTCGTTGAGCAGCTTGCTCACGCTGGCGTTTGCGTTGCCGCGGCCGACGATGTCGAAGGCCTGCAGCAGCGGCACGCCGGCCTTCATCATGGTGGCCAGCTGGCGCGTGAAGATCGCGATGTCCTTGGGCTTGATGGCCTTGCCCGAGTTCATCCGCTTCTTCTTGATCTTGGTCGTCAGCACGCCCTGGCGGCGCAGCGAAGCCATGACCTGGTTCTCGCCGGACGCGCGCATTTCGCCGCGCACGACCTTGCCGTTGCGGTCCTTGCCCTCCCAGTCGTAGATGAATTCCTTGTGGGTGCGGGTCGATGTGGCGGTGGCCATGGGTTCTCCGAAGATCGGCTGTTATTCGTTGGTGACTGCCACCACTTCCTCGAGCGATGTCAGTCCCTGCATCACCTTCTGCAGGCCGGACTGGCGCAGCGTGCGCACGCCCTCGGCCTCGGCCTGCTTCGAGATATCGAGTGCGCTGCCATCGCGCAGGATGATCTCCTGGATCGCCTCGCTGATCGGCATCACCTGGTAGATGCCGACGCGCCCCTTGTAGCCGCCGTTGCAGGCATTGCAGCCGACCGGGCGGTAGGGTTTCCAGTTGCCCAGCTCGCTGGGCTTGAAGCCTGCCTCGAGCAGTGCCTCGCGCGGCACCTCGTGCGGCTCCCGGCACACCATGCACAGGCGCCGCGCCAGCCGCTGCGCGGTGATGAGGATGACGCTCGAGGCGATGTTGAAGGGCGCGATGCCCATGTTGCGCATCCGCGTGAGCGTGGTCGGCGCGTCGTTGGTGTGCAGCGTCGACAGCACCAGGTGGCCGGTCTGGGCCGCCTTGATGGCGATGTCCGCCGTCTCCAGGTCGCGAATTTCGCCGACCATGATGATGTCCGGGTCCTGGCGCAGGAAGGCGCGCAACGCGGTGGCGAAGGTCAGCCCCGCCTTGTCGTTCACGTTGACCTGGTTGACCCCGGGCAGGTTGATTTCGGACGGGTCTTCCGCCGTCGCGATGTTCACGCCCGGCTTGTTCAGCAGGTTCAGGCACGTGTAGAGCGACACCGTCTTGCCCGAGCCGGTCGGGCCCGTGACCAGGACCATGCCATACGGGCGGCCGATGGCGCTGAGCAGCCGCTCCTTCTCCTGCGCGTCGTAGCCCAGCGCGTCGATACCCAGCCGGGCGCTGCTCGGATCCAGGATACGGATCACGATCTTCTCGCCGAACAGCGTGGGCAGGGTGCTGACGCGGAAGTCGATCACGCGCTCCGGCCCCACCTTGAGCTTCATCCGGCCGTCTTGCGGGACGCGCTTTTCCGAGATGTCCAGGCGCGAGATGACCTTGATGCGCGAGGCCAGCTTCTCCTTGATGACCACCGGCGGCGTGGCGACTTCGCGCAATTCGCCGTCGACGCGGAAGCGCACGCGATAGGTGTGCTCGTACGGTTCGAAGTGGATGTCCGAGGCCCGCATGCTGAAGGCGTCCAGCAGCATCTTGTGCAGAAAGCGCACGACCGGCGCGTCCTCGACTTCGGCGGCGACGGCCTGTTCGTTCGATTCGCTCGACTCGGACGGCTCGTCGAACTCGAACTCCACGCCGACGATGCTGTCGATCGTCTCGGACGCGGTGACCGCGGCGGCCTCGACCATCCGGGTGAGCTTGTCGTATTCGGCGATGACCAGGTCCACCCCCAACTGGGAGGCGAACTTGATCTTCTCGACCGCCTGCTGGTCGGACGGATCGGCCGTCGCGACGATCAGGCGGTTGTTGCGCTTGCTCAGGACGACGATGCGGTAGTCCGCACACATCTTCGGATCGAGCAGGTCCTTGGGCAAGCGTTGCTGATCGACGGCGTCGAGGTCGAGAAGCGGGGCGCCGAAGGCGCTGGACAGCGTGTGCGCCAGGTCGGCCGGGGAGACGGCACCGGTGCCGGTCAATTCGGCGATGAAACTGTTGCGCGAAGCCTTCGACTTGCGGTAGATCTCTTCGGCCGTTCTGGCCTGCAACTTGCCGGCCGCAATCAGGGCGCGCGCCAGCCCCGGCAATGCCACCGGCGTGCTGTCTTTCGCGAGCGGTTCAGCAGCAGCCATTCAAAGGTCGTTGAAAGTCGTCACAAATTGATACTTCATCATCGCCGATCGCTGTGGCGCTGTAAATCGCGGCGAACCGTGCGGCCGCGCAGCAATTGGCATTACACGGCAAAAGGCGCTGATGGTCGGAGGTGTCGTTTCCCCTGGGAGAGCCGGCCCGGGGAGGTGCCGCGAAAGGATAGCGCATGGCGCTGGAGCGGGTACTTACGATCATGGCCGCAGACGGCCGGTGTCGATTCCGCGCCACGCCAGCCCTTGCCGGTAATGCCAAGAGATTAGCGCTGGAGTTCTCTGTCGCCAGGCACGGAAAGGGCGCGCGCAAGAAAAAAGCACCTAGGCTTGTGACCTAGGTGCTTGTTTCTTCTTAAATGGTGGTGGGCCCTGAGTGACTCGAACACTCGACCTACGGATTAAGAGTCCGCTGCTCTACCAACTGAGCTAAGAGCCCTGCATCGCCAATCTGGCTCTGGGTGCCCTGACCGACCCGGCGTTTGGCACCGTGCGATTTCAGGCAATCCGAAGATTATAGCCCACTTTTTTGCGACATTTCAAGACGCTGCAGCGGCGAACCGCGGACGCCACCAGGAGCCCGGGTTGTGTAGCCCGAAGGTTCCTGTCCGTCGCGGCATCTGTTGTTACGTTTTGACGCAAAGCTTGCGAAAGCGGGAATAGTTCCGCTTGGCGCGCTGCGCAATCCAGGATCGATGCCGAGCACGGCTAGCATCGTACGCAGACCCAGTGCCTGGAAGCCTCATGCCGCAATCGTCCGCCGCGCGCCACTCGCGCATCGTTGTTCTTCATGCCGCCATGCTGCTGTTTGCCGGGTTGGCACTCGACGCCCATGCGCAGATTCATCGGTGCAAGGACGAGAACGGACAGACGGTGATTTCCGACCGCCCGTGCGAAGGCAATGCGCCGGGACTGGAGCCGCGCCAGGGGTCGGCCGATCGGGTCGCCGCGCGTATCGCGGCGCCTGACATGATCAGCATTCGCGCGGGCCAATCCGAGGCTGCCTACGCATTCATACCGGAGCGCGACCCCCAGTCGGCGCACCGGGACAGGCCCGCCACCAAGTAGGCCGGGGTCCCGTCCGCCTTCCGCCGCCGATCAGGCGTCGTCGGCAATCAGGCTGGCCAGGCGGACTGCCTCGGCAAGTTCCGACAACTGGCTCGCATGCTGCGTCGCAAGGCGCGAGAGCGTCCGCCGACCCTTGGCGGTGAGATGAACTTCGACCGAGCGCCGGTCCGTCTGGCTCGGTCGCCGGCAGACCAGTTGCAGGTCTTCGCAGCGCGTCACCAGCGCCACCACGCCATGCACCTGCGCCTGCAGCCGCTGGGCCAGTTCACTGACCGTCGCCCAGTTGCGGCCTGGAAAGCCCTGGGTGTGGAGCAAGAGTTGGTACTGCAGCGCCGTCACGCCCTGCAGGCGCGCCGCGTCTTCGCTGAAGCGAAGGAATTCTCGCAAGCGGTAGCGAAACTGGGATAGCGCCTCCAGGCGTTGCTTCTCGCTCATGTCGTCCGCCTCGCGCATCTTGGATTCTCTTGCTTCCATGGGGTGCGAACTGTATCAGCGGCGCCGAAAACGAAGAGTCTGTGAACTTTGCGGAGAAAAGTTCCTTTCAAGTTGCGTTCGTTTCTCAGGGATTTTCCTCAAGACGTGACTCAATTTGCTGCATAGCATGATGTAGTTCATTCGCGCCCGCCAGCCGTGGCCGCTCTGGCCTGCACCGGCTCCCGTTCATCTGCTTTCTCGCGCCAGCGCTGCTGCGCAACGCCGAGGAGGAGGGCGCGTTTTCGTTTTCAGCGTCATTCAGTACTGCCTTGCCAATGAAGATCAAAAGACAGAGAGATTTCTACTCGGGACTCATGTTCGCCGTCGCCGGCGCGGCTTTCGCGATCGGTGCGACCAACTACAACATTGGCGACGCTGCCCGCATGGGACCGGGGTACTTCCCGATGCTGCTGGGCGGGATCCTGTGCGTGCTGGGCCTGGTCGTCGCTGCGATCGCGCTGCGCCCTTCCGGCGAGCCGAACCCCGTGGGTTCCATCGCCTGGAAGCCCCTGCTGCTGATCATCGGCGCCAACCTGGTGTTCGGCATCCTGCTGGGCGGCATGCCCACGGTCGGCCTGCCGGCGCTGGGCCTGGTCGTGGCGATCTATGCGTTGGTCGTGGTCGCGGCGATGGCGGGTACCAAGTTCTCGCTCAAGTCGGCACTCGTGTTGGCCACCGTGCTGGCCATCGGCAGCTACCTGACCTTCATCATCGGCCTGAGCCTGCAGTTCCAGGTATGGCCAACCTTCATTTCGGGCTGAACCAGCGAGTGAGCACATGGAACTGATCGAACACCTCGCCCTCGGCTTCGAGCACGCGTTCACGCTGCAGAACCTCATGTACGCCTTCGTCGGCTGCCTTCTGGGCACGCTGATCGGCGTCCTGCCCGGCATCGGGCCCGTGGCCACCATCGCCATGCTGTTGCCGGCCACTTACGCACTGCCGCCCGTGGCGGCGCTCATTGCGCTGGCCGGCATCTACTACGGCTCTCAGTACGGGGGCTCCACCACGGCCATCCTGGTGAACCTGCCGGGAGAGTCGGCCTCGGTGGTCACTACATTGGACGGCCACCAGATGGCCAAGCAGGGCCGCGGCGGCCCGGCGCTGGCGGCGGCGGGCCTCGGCTCGTTCTTCGCCGGTTGCGTCGGCACGCTGATCCTGGCCGCGTTCGCCCCGCCGCTGACCGAACTGGCCTTCAAGTTCGGCCCGGCCGAGTACTTCTCGCTGATGGTGCTGGGCCTCATCGGTGCGGTCGTGCTCGCCTCGGGCTCGTTGCTTAAGGCCATCTGCATGATCTTCCTGGGCCTGCTGATCGGCCTGATCGGCACCGACGTCAACTCCGGCGTGGCCCGCTATTCCTTCGACATTCCTGAACTGACCGACGGCATCAGCTTCATCGCGATCGCCATGGGCATCTTCGGCTACGGGGAGATCATCGCGAACCTGTCCAAGCCCGAAGACGAGCGAGACGTGAGCGTGGCCGCGGTGCACCACCTGTGGCCGACGGCGAAGGACTTCCGTGACATGACGCCGGCGGTCCTGCGCGGCACTGCGCTCGGTTGCACGCTGGGCATCCTGCCCGGCGGCGGATCGCTGCTGTCTTCCTTCGCGTCCTACACGCTCGAGAAGAAGCTGCCGCTGCGTCCGGGCGAGAAGCCGCTTGGAACCGGCAACATCCGCGGCGTGGCCGGCCCGGAGTCGGCCAACAACGCCGGCGCCCAGACATCGTTCATCCCGCTGCTGACCCTTGGCATTCCCGGCAACCCGGTGATGGCGCTGATGGTGGGCGCGATGACCATCCACAACATCCAGCCCGGCCCGCAGGTGATGACCAGCAATCCCGACCTGTTCTGGGGGCTGATCGCGTCGATGTGGATCGGCAACCTGATGCTGATCATCCTGAACCTGCCGTTGATCGGCATCTGGATCAAGCTGCTGACCATTCCGTACCGCTGGCTGTTCCCCGCCATCGTGCTGTTCTGTGCCATCGGCGTCTACTCGACCAACAACAACACCTTCGACGTCTGGATGGTCGGCCTGTTCGGCATCGTCGGCTACATCTTCCACAAGCTGGACTGCGAGCCGGCGCCACTTCTGCTGGGGCTGATCCTCGGCCCGATGATGGAGGAGAACCTGCGGCGGGCACTGCTGCTGTCGCGCGGGGACTGGGGCGTGCTCGTGACGCGGCCGATCTCCGCCGGCCTGCTGGTCGCGGCCGTCCTGCTGCTGATCATCGTGCTCAGCCCGACCGTGCGCTCGAAGCGCGAAGAGGCTTTCGTCGAGGAAGGCTGACCGGCCTGGCCGGTTGCACCGGCCGTGGCCCAAACAAAAAAGGCGAGCCCATGGGCTCGCCTTTCTTCTTGTCGCGAAAGCGGCGTCAGGTCACTTCTTCTTGGCAGGCGCCTTCTTGGCGGCAGCCTTCTTGGCCACGGGCTTGGCCGCAGCCTTCTCGGCCTTGCGCTTGGCAGCCTTCGGGTCGACGGCTGCCTTGAACGCTGCGCCCGGCACGAACTTCGGCACCTTCGCCGCGGCAATCTTGATCTTGGTGCCCGCTTGCGGGTTGAAGCCCGAGCGTGCTGCGCGCGCCACCTGCTTGAAGGTACCGAACCCGATCAGTTGGACCGCGTCGCCCTTCTTCACTGCGTTGACGATGCTCGAAGTCAGCGTTTCCAGGATGCGCGCGGCCTCGGCCTTGCTCACGTTGTGGGTGGTGGCGATCTTCTCGACCAGCTCGATTCGGTTCATTCGGATTCCTTGATGTGATTGAAATTGCGCCGCGTTGCCTGCGGCGTTCCCACGTGCGGGGGCGGCGCGGAGTTTACCGGGTCCGCTGGTGACGCCTGTGCGACGCAACGCGCCATGCGTCGCGCCCAAAGAAAAAGGCCTTGAAGACAAGGCCTTTTCAGATTGGTTGGTGGAGAGGAGGAGGATCGAACTCCCGACCTCCGCATTGCGAACGCGGCGCTCTCCCAGCTGAGCTACCCCCCCAACGCAGGGCGCGAGTGTACTCCGAAATCCGCCGGGGCGCGTGCCATCATTGCGGCATGGACAGACGCAAGAAGAGCCTTCCCAAGCCCCGCCTGCACGACGCCGACTGGCTCGAGCGCATGTACAACAACCGGGCGCTGGTGCCGGACTTCAACGACTACTTCACCCGCTGGACCGAGGAGTCCGAGCGCGTGCGCCAAGCCCAGCCTTGCACCATCGACCTGCCCTACGGCACCGGCGGGGAGGGTGAGCGGCTGGATGTCTTTCCGGCGGACGTCGCGGGCGCGCCGGTGCTGGTATTCATCCATGGTGGCTACTGGCGCGCGCTGGACAAGCACCAGCATTCGTTCATCGCCCCGGCCTTCACGCGGCAGCAGGTCTGCGTGGTGATACCCAACTACGCGCTGTGTCCCGGCACGGACGAGTCGCCGGTGACCATCGCCCATATTGCGATGCAGATGACGCGTGCGCTCGAATGGACTTGGCGGCATGTGGCGGCCTATGGTGGCGATCCCCGCCGCATCACGGTGGCGGGCCATTCCGCCGGCGGGCACCTCGCGGCGATGTTGCTGGCTTGCGACTGGCGCTCGGTGGCACCGGACTTGCCGGAGCGCCTGGTGCGCAACGCGCTGTCGATTTCCGGGCTGTTCGATCTCGAGCCGCTGCGGCGCGCGCCGTCGTTCCAGTCTTCGCTGCATCTGACGCCTGACGAGGTGCCGCGCATCAGCCCGGCACTGTGGCCAGCGCCGGCCGACGGCGTACTGTTCAGCACGGTCGGAGGCGACGAGAGCCCCGAATTCCTGCGCCAGAACCGGCTGATCCGCCGCGCCTGGGGCAAGCGGGCGGTGCCGGTATGTGAAGCGATGCCCGGCCGGCAGCACTTCAGCGTGCTCGACGCGCTGGTCGACCCGGCCCACGCGCTGAATGCGCGGGCGATGGATCTGCTGCGCGCCTGAGCGGCGCGCGCGGGCGCTACATCAACAGGTGTTCGCCGGCGTTGTCGCCGCCCAGGGTCACGTAGTTGACCTTGCGGATGTCCATCAGCTTGAGGCCGCCGGCGTAGCTGATGGAGCTCTGCACGTCCTGCTCCATCTCCACCAGGGTGTCGGCAAGCTTGCCCTTGACCGGCTCCAGGATGCGCTTGCCTTCGACGTGGCGGTACTCGCCCTTGTTGAAGTCGCTGGCCGAGCCGTAGTATTCCTTGAACAACTGCCCGTCCACTTCGACGGTGTTGCCCGGCGATTCCTCGTGGCCGGCGAACAGCGAGCCGATCATCACCATCGACGCGCCGAAGCGGATGCTCTTGGCAATGTCGCCGTGATCGCGGATGCCGCCGTCGGCAATGATCGGCTTGGTCGCCACCCGCGAGCACCACTTCAGGGCCGACAGTTGCCAGCCGCCGGTGCCGAAGCCGGTCTTCAGCCGCGTGATGCACACCTTGCCCGGGCCAATGCCGACCTTGGTCGCGTCGGCACCCCAGTTTTCCAGGTCGATCACGGCCTCGGGCGTGCCCACGTTGCCGGCGATCACGAACGAGGCGGGCAGCTTCTTCTTGATGTAGCCGATCATGTTCTTCACGCTGTCGGCGTGGCCGTGCGCGATGTCGATCGTGATGTACTCGGGCACCAGGCCGGCCTCGGCGAGCTGGTCCACGGTCTGGTAGTCGGGCTGCTTGACGCCCAGCGAAATCGACGCGAACACGCCGTGCGCGTGCATCTCGCGAACGAATTTCACATTGTCGATGTCGAACCGGTGCATCACGTAGAAGTAGCCATTCTTGGCCATCCAGGTGCAGATGTCCTGGTTGACGACGGTCTTCATGTTGGCCGGCACCACCGGAATGCGGAAGCTGCGGCCGCCGAACTCGACGCTGGCGTCGCATTCGGAACGGCTCTCCACGCGGCACTTGCGCGGCAGCAAAAGGATGTTTTCGTAGTCGAAGATCTGCATGACCAGGCTCCTGGAGAGGAAGTCGTTTAAAGCACAAACGGATGAGCGCTTGGCCTGGCCGGTCTTGTGGCGCCGCCGGTTGCTGGAGCCGCTGCTGGAGCGGTAGCACCCGGGTACATCCTTGGTGGATGGGCCACGAAAAACCGGGCGCAAGAATCTTGGGCCCGGTGATTGATTCTACGCCAAGGCCCCGTCCGGCGCAGTCGGCGGGATTTGTATGAGCCTCATACGCCGCGCTTTCTACAATCGAGCCAATGTCCCCCGAATTCCCGCCCGCCGCTGCCGCCACTTCTCCGCTGCTTGCGAACCTCAACCCGGAACAGCGTGCTGCCGTCACCTTGCCCGAAGGGCACGCGCTGATCCTCGCCGGCGCCGGCTCGGGCAAGACGCGCGTGCTGACCACGCGCATCGCATGGTTGCTCCAGACCGGGCAGGTCAGCTCGGGCGGCGTGCTGGCCGTCACCTTCACCAACAAGGCGGCCAAGGAGATGCTCACCCGCCTGCAGGCCATGCTGCCGATCAACGTGCGAGGCATGTGGATCGGCACATTCCACGGCCTGTGCAATCGCTTCCTGCGTGCCCACTGGAAATTGGCCGGCCTGCCGGCGGCCTTCCAGATCCTCGATACCCAGGACCAGCTGTCGGCGATCAAGCGCCTCATGAAGCAGTTCAACGTCGACGACGAGCGCTACCCGGCCAAGGAGACGCAGTGGTTCATCGCCGGCGCCAAGGAAGACGGACTGCGCCCGCGCGACATCGAAATCCGGCGTGAGGAAGACCGCAAGCGGGTGGAGCTCTACCAGCTGTACGAAGAGCAGTGCCAGCGCGAGGGCGTGGTCGACTTCGGCGAGCTGATGCTGCGCAGCTACGAGCTGCTGCGCGACAACGACGCCGTGCGCGAGCACTACCAGCGGCGCTTCCGCTACATCCTGATCGACGAGTTCCAGGACACCAACCGCCTGCAGTACGCCTGGATCAAGATGCTGGCCGGCAACACGGTGGGCGGCCGCTTCGTTTCCGGCCACGGCAGCGTGCTCGCGGTGGGCGACGACGACCAGAGCATCTACGCCTTCCGCGGCGCACGCGTGGGCAACATGGCCGACTTCGTGCGCGAGTTCGAGGTCGAGCACCAGATCAAGCTCGAGCAGAACTACCGCAGCTTCAGCAACATCCTCGATTCGGCCAACCATCTCATCAACCACAACACCCAGCGGCTGGGCAAGAACCTGCGCACCGACCAGGGGCCTGGCGAGCCGGTGCGCGTCTACGAGTCGCCGACCGACTTCGCCGAGGCGCAATGGCTGGTCGAGGAGATGCGCCAGCTGGTGCGCGAAAACGGCATCGAGCGCAAGGAGATCGCGGTGCTCTACCGCAGCAACGCGCAAAGCCGCGTGCTGGAAACCGCGCTGTTCAACGCCGGCGTGCCCTATCGCGTGTATGGCGGCCTGCGCTTCTTCGAGCGGGCCGAGATCAAGCATGCGCTGGCCTACCTGCGGCTGCTCGAGAACAAGGATGACGACACGAGCTTCCTGCGCGTGGTCAATTTTCCGCCGCGCGGCATCGGCGCGCGCACCATCGAGCAGTTGCAGGACGCCGCCCGCGCCGCCGGCAGTTCGCTGCATGCGGCTGTCGGCGCGGTGGCCGGCAAGGCGGGCGCCAACCTCGCGGCCTTCGTCGCCAAGCTGGACGTGCTGCGCGAGCAGACCCAGGGCATCAGCCTGCGCGAGATCATCGACCTGGTGCTGCAGCACAGCGGCCTGATCGAGCACTACCGGGCCGAGCGCGAGGGTGCCGACCGCATCGAGAACCTGGAGGAACTGGTCAACGCCGCCGAGAGCTTCGTCACGCAGGAGGGCTTCGGCCGCGATGCGGTCGCACTGCCCGTCGACGAACTGCGCCAATCCGCCGCCAGCCAGGGCATCGACACCAGCCGCCCGCTGATCGACGAGGCGCTGCCGGCGCCCGATGCCGAAACCGGCGAGACGCTCAGTCCGCTGGCCGCGTTCCTGACCCATGCGGCGCTGGAGTCGGGCGACAACCAGGCCCAGCCGGGGCAGGATGCCGTGCAGCTGATGACGGTGCACGCCGCCAAGGGCCTGGAGTTCGACTGCGTGTTCATCACCGGCCTGGAAGACGGCATCTTCCCGCACGAGAACTCCATGAGCGATCGCGAAAGCCTCGAGGAAGAGCGGCGCCTGATGTACGTGGCCATCACCCGCGCCCGCCAGCGCTTGTACCTGAGCCATTCGCAGACGCGCATGCTGCACGGGCAGACCCGCTACAACCTGCGCAGCCGCTTCTTCGAGGAGCTGCCCGAATCGGCGCTCAAGTGGCTCACACCCAAGCGCCACGGCTTCGGCGCGCCGTCTTCATCGTCGTTCGACCGGGGCAGCTGGGGCGGGCGCGGCGCGAGCGGCGGCGGTGGCTGGACCAACTACGACCGCGACAGCCTGGCCGGCGCCCCGGTGCCGCCGCAGAAGGCCCCCCCAGCGCACGGCTTGCGCTCGGGCATGCAGGTGTTCCACAACAAGTTCGGCGAAGGCACGGTGCTGGCGCTGGAAGGAGCGGGCGACGACGCGCGGGCGCAGGTGAAATTCGCGCGGCACGGCGTCAAGTGGCTGGCGCTGGCCGTGGCCAAGCTCACGCCCATCCCCTGACCGCCCGGCGCGGACGCCGCCGCCCGCGGGCAGCGCTCAGTCGGCGCTGAAGCTGTCGCGAAAGCTGAACCAGACCGAGCTGAAGAACATCGCGGCCAGCACGAGCGCGCCGCCGATCATCACCACGCTGCCGATGGCGCCGACGCCGTCGCCGCCGCCCATCGCGCCCACCGCCATCAACAGCCCGGTGAGCAGGCTGATGCCGATGCCTACCGCGATGAACACGCCCAGCCAGACGACGCCAAATACGGTCAGGGCGCCGATGTTGCGCATGCAGGCCACCAGGCTGAAGAAGATGCTCTTGACCGGCGGTACGCCATGCCAGTGCATCAGGGCCGGTGCATGCCAGAACGCCAGCGACAGCGGGATGTACAGCGCCATCGCGATCCACACCGCCAGCTGGAAGCCGGGTTGCTCGGCAACCTCCTGGGTCAGCGGGCTGCCGAGGAGGTAGACGGCAGCAAACTGACCGCCGTCGGCCAGGGCCGAGATGGCCATCACGACGAGGAAGCCGACTGCGTACATGGCGCCGAGCACCAGCAGCGGGCCGATGTCGCGCTTGACTGCCGCCAGCGCTGCCAGAAACACGCTGCCGGCCGGCGGCTTGCCCTGCGGCGCCTGGGCGGAGTGGGCGGCAGCGGCCATCAATGCCAGCGTCATGGATGGCAGCAGTACCAGCGCCAGCGTGCCGCCGACCATCGGAACCTGCGAGGCGATCGACACCACGGCCATGAAGACGAAGAACAGCGCCACGAACGCCATCGGTTGGCGCATGAAGGTCGACAGCCCCTGTCTGACCCAGAGCGTGCCGGTGCGGGCGGGGACGATTTGCAGCTTCATGGAATCAGGCCGCGCAACTCGCCGCGTTGTCGCGGGCGATCACGTCGTAGGGGTGCAGGGCGAGGGCGCGATGCCGCAGCACGCGCTCGAAGTGGCCTGGGTCGTGCGGCTTGAGCATGGAGGCCTCGCGCGGCAGGTGATAGTCCCACAGCCGCGAGATCCAGAAGCGCAGTGCCGCCGCGCGCAGCATCGCCGGCAGCAGTGCGCGCTCGGCGGCCAGCAGGGGCCGCACGGATTCGTAGGCCTGCAGCAGCGCGGCCGCGCGCTGGGGATGGTCGACGCCGGTGGCCAGGTCGATCGCCCAGTCGTTCAGGCACACGGCCAGGTCGAACAGCCAGTGGTCGGTGCCGGCGAAGTAGAAGTCGAACACGCCGCTCAGGTGGGGCGGGTGGCCGGGCTCGTCCTCGCGAAAGGCGAACATGGCGTTGTCGCGGAAAAGGTCGGCATGCACCGGCCCGCGCGGCAGCGCCGCGTAGGCGGCCGTTTCGGCCACGTGATTCTGGTATGCAAGCTCGCCCGCCAGCAGCGCGGCCTGCCGGTCGTCCAGGTGGGGCATCACGACCGGGGCGGTTTCGTTCCACCAGGCCAGCCCGCGCAGGTTGGGCTGGATGCGCGGGAAGTCGCGGGCCGCCAGGTGCATTCGCGCCACCAGGCGCCCCACCTCGGCGCAGTGCGCCTCGGTCGGCGCGAGTTCGCTGCGGCCGGACAGGCGCTGCACCACGGCCGACGGCTTGCCGGCAACGGTGTGGAGCAGTTCGCACGGAGCATTGGCGGGAATTTCCAGCGCGTGGCCTTCGGCGGGAGCGATGGCCGGATCGGCGAACGGTGCCGGCACCGGGATGCCCTTGTCCGCCAGATGCTTCATCAGGCAAAGGTAGTAAGGGAGCTGCTCGGCGTGAAGACGCTCGAACAGCGTGAGCACGAATTCGCCACGGTCGGTGGTGGCGAAATAGTTCGTGTTCTCGATCCCGCCCTCGATGCCCTTGAGCGCGCACAATTCACCCAGACCCAGGCGCGCCATCAGCGCGCCGGCTTCGTCGAACCCGACTTCGGTAAAGACAGCCACCGGGAAACTAGAACTTCAGGACGTTCCAGAGCGCGGGTCCGGTGCCGCCGCCGGCGTCGCCCTCGCCCTGGTTGTTGGTGCGGGTCTTGTTGCGCGGCACGACCTCGTACTGGGGCATGTTGCCCCTGGGCGTGACGGTGATGTCCTTGGTCTCGCCGCCGACGCGCAGTTCGTCCACCTTGGTGCCGCCGTCGTCGATGTGGATGCGCTCGATCTTCTGGTTGTGGCGGCCGTCCGTGCCCTGCAGGTCCCGGCCGGCCGGCAGGTTCGCATCAGGCGCGGGGGCGGGCGCGGGTGCCTGGGCCAGGACGTAGCCGGCCGATGCCGCACAGGCGAGCGCGATGGCAACGGCGGGGAAGGATGGGAGGGTCGGGCGGGCCATGATTGGGCTATTGTAGGTGTCGCCGTGGCCGCGTGCGCGCCTGTCGAACGCATTGCCGGCGCCCTGTTGGCGGCAGGCACAATGCCCGGATGAGCGACAACAAGACCCTGCTGCTGGTAGATGGATCGAGCTACCTGTACCGCGCCTTCCACGCCATGCCGGACCTGCGCGCCGTGCCCGGCGACCCCAACAGCGCGGCCACCGGCGCCATCCGCGGCATGATCAACATGATGACGGCGCTGCGCCGCGAGGTGCGCGCCGATTTCGCCGCCTGCGTGTTCGACGCGCCGGGCAAGACCTTCCGGGACGAGTGGTATCCGCAGTACAAGGCCAACCGCTCGCCCATGCCCGACGACCTGCGCAGCCAGATCGCGCCGATTCACGAGGTTGTGCGCCTGCTCGGCTGGCCCGTGCTGTGCGTGCCGGACGTCGAGGCGGACGACGTCATCGGCACGATGGCCCACCTGGGCGAGGCGCAGGGTCTGCAGGTGATCGTCTCCAGCGGAGACAAGGACCTGAGCCAGCTGGTGACCGATCGCATCACCATCATCGACACCATGAACGGCAAGAAGCGCGACGTCGCCGGCGTCACCGCGGAGTTCGGCGTGCCGCCTTCGCTCATGGTCGACTATCAGACCCTGGTGGGCGACTCGGTGGACAACGTCCCCGGCGTCGAGAAGGTGGGACCGAAGACGGCGGCGAAGTGGCTGACGCAGTACGGTTCGCTCGACGCGCTGCTGGCGCATGCGGCGGACATCAAGGGTGCCGCCGGCGAGAACCTGCGCAAGGCGCTCGACTGGCTGCCGCAGGGCCGGCGCCTGGTCACCATCCGCACCGATTGCGACCTGGCGCAGCACGTGGCCGGCCTGCCGACGCTGGATGCCATCGCCATCGGGCCGCAGCAGGTCGAGCCGCTCAAGGCGTTCTACGACCGATTCGGGTTCAAGTCGCTGGTCAAGGCGCTGGAGGCGCAGGAGGTGTCGCCGGAGCTGGTCGAAGGCCTGGGCGCCAAGCCTGCGCGAGGCCAGGCGCCGGACGCGCCGGGCCTGTTCGACTCCGTCAGCGACGCGGCCGCCTCGGTCGCGAGCAACCTGCGCTACGACACCATCCTCGATTGGGCCCTGTTCGACCGCTGGCTGGCGCGCGTGCAGTCGGCCGACCTGGTGGCGCTGGACACCGAGACCGACTCGCTCGACGAGATGGTGGCGCAGATCGTGGGCATCTCGTTCTCCGTCGAGCCCGGCGAAGCCGCCTACATTCCGCTGGCGCACAACTATCCCGACGCGCCCGACCAGTTGCCGCGCGACGAGGTGCTTGCGCGCCTCAAGCCGTGGCTGGAGGACGAGAGCCGCAAGAAGCTCGGGCAGCACGTCAAGTACGACCGCCATGTGCTGGCCAACCATGGCATCGAGGTGCGCGGCTTCGCGCACGACACCATGCTGCAGAGCTACGTTCTGGAGGCGCACCGCCCGCACGGCCTGGCGAGCCTGGCCGAGCGCCATGTGGGCCGCAGCGGTATCGATTACGAAGATCTGTGCGGCAAGGGCGCGCACCAGATCCCGTTCTCGCAGGTGGACATTGCCCGCGCCGCCGAATACTCCTGCGAGGATTCCGACCTCACGCTGGACGTGCATCGCGTGCTCTGGCCGCAGATCGAGGCCGACGACAAGCTGCGGTTCGTCTACCAGCTGGAGATGGACAGCAGCGAGGCTCTGTACCGCATGGAGCGCAACGGCGTGCTGATCGACGCCGCGGTGCTGGCGCAGCAGAGCCAGGAGCTGGGCACGCGCATGCTGGCGCTCGAGAAAGAGGCGCACGAACTGGCAGGCCAGCCCTTCAATCTCGGCAGTCCCAAGCAGATCGGCGAGATCTTCTTCGGCAAGCTCGGGCTGCCGGTGGTCAAGAAGACGCCCAGCGGCGTGCCCAGCACCGACGAGGAAGTGCTCGAGAAGCTGGCGCAGGACTATCCGCTGCCGGCGCGCATTCTGGAGCACCGCGGCTTGTCCAAGCTCAAGGGCACCTACACCGACAAGCTGGGCCAGCTGGCATTGCCGCGCACGGGCCGCGTGCACACGCACTATGCGCAGGCGGTGGCCGTGACGGGCCGCCTGTCGAGCAACGACCCCAATCTGCAGAACATCCCGATCCGCACACCCGAGGGGCGCCGCGTGCGCGAGGCCTTCGTCGCCCCGCCGGGCAGCGTGATCGCCAGCGCCGACTACTCGCAGATCGAGTTGCGCATCATGGCCCACATCAGCGGCGACGAGGCCCTGCTGCGCGCCTTCACGGAAGGCATGGACGTGCACCGCGCCACGGCCGGCGAAGTGTTCGGCGTGGCGCCCGAGGCGGTCAGCAGCGAGCAGCGCCGCTACGCCAAGGTGATCAACTTCGGCCTGATCTACGGCATGAGCAGCTTCGGCCTGGCGCGCAACCTGGGCATCGAGAACGCGGCCGCCAGGAACTACATCGACCGCTACTTCGCGCGCTACCCGGGGGTCAAGGCGTACATGGACAACACGCGCCTGTCGGCCAAGTCGAAGGGCTACGTGGAGACCGTGTTCGGCCGCCGGCTTTACCTGCCGGAGATCAATTCGCCGAACGGGCCGCGCCGGGGCGGGGCCGAGCGCGCCGCCATCAATGCGCCCATGCAGGGCACCGCGGCCGACCTGATCAAGCTGAGCATGGTCAAGGTCCAGCAGGTGCTGGACGAGCAGCGCCGCGGCACGCGGATGCTGCTGCAGGTGCATGACGAACTGGTGTTCGAAGTGCCCGAGGACGAGGTCGAATGGGTGCGCGCGGAGGTGCCCCGCCTCATGGCCGGCGTGGCCGACCTCAAGGTCCCGCTGCTGGCCGAGGTGGGCTTCGGCCCCAACTGGGACAAGGCGCACTGAGCTGCGGCCCGGTCAGCCATCGGGCATCGCCAGTTCGATCCAGGCCGGTGCGTGGTCGCTGGCGCCCGGCCTGCCGCGCACGTCGCGGTCCACGCCGGCGCCGCGCAGCATCGGCGCCGCCTCGGCGTTCAGGAGCAGATGGTCGATACGAAGCCCGGCGTCGCGGGCATAGCGGTTGCGCCAGTAGGTCCAGAAGGTGTAGGGCACGCGGTGCGGGTGGCAGGCACGAATGGCGTCGGTCCATCCCTGGTCCAGCAGGTCCGCGAAGGCCGCGCGGCTTTGCGGCTGCAGCAGCGCGTCGTCGCGCCAGGAGGCGGGGTTGTAGATGTCGGCATCCGTCGGCACCACGTTGTAGTCGCCGGCCAGCACGACCGGCAGGCCGCACGCGGCCAGCTCGCGCGCATGCGCGTTGAAGCGCCGGAACCAGTCGAGCTTGTAGTCGAACTTGGGCCCGGGCTGCGGATTGCCGTTGGGCAGGTACAGGCAGCCGATGACCACGCCATCGACCACCGCCTCGATGTAGCGGCTCTGGGGGTCCGCCTCCAGGCCAGGCACGCCGCGTCCTGTCTCGATCGGTTCGCGCCCGCGCGCCAGGATGGCGACGCCGTTCCACGACGGCTGCCCGAAGGCGACGACACCGTAGCCGGCCTTGCGGACTGCATCCAGCGGCAGCCTGGCCTGCGGCGATTTGAGCTCCTGCAGGCAGGCGACGTCCGGCTTCGACTCAGCCAGCCATTCGAGCAGCCGGTCGAGCCTGCTGCCGATGCCATTGATATTGAAGGTGGCGATCTTCATCTTGGCGCGGAGGACGAGAATAGGGGGCGAGGCTGCACCTTACATTGTCCCGGCGCAGCCAGGATGAGCAGCCGCTGCATAAGCAAAGGAGCGTTCCATGCCCAATACCAGGATTCCGTCCGAGGACGATCCGGCGCAGCATCCGGTCGAACCCGAGTTTCCGACCGATCCCGACAAGGACAATCCGCATTCGGACGAGGGCAAGCCCGGCGCCGACGAGAATGCCGCCGGCTTCGTGAAGGAAAAGAACTAGCCCCGGGCGGCAATGCGGCCATGCGGCGAACTGCTGCCTCCGGGTGAGCGGATGCCGTCTCCGGGGGCCTCCAGCAGCTTTGCGATGCGAGTGGCGGAGCCGAAAGCCAGCGTCAGGCCGAGCGCCCCGTGGCCGGTGTTGAAGAGCAGGTTGCCCGGTGCGCCCGGCACCTGCCCGACGATGGGCTGGCCGGTCGGCGTGGCGGGCCGCAAGCCGGCCCACGGGTTCAGGTGCTCGAAACGGCTCGCGCGTGGAAACAGCGCCCGTGCGGCCAGTTCCAGCGTGCGGATGCGGTCGGGTGCGACGCTGCGCTCGTGCCCGACGAGTTCCACCATGCCCGCCACCCGCAGGCGCTGGCCCAGGCGCGCGAACACCACCTTGCGCGCGCTGTCGGTCACGTTCACGCGCGGCGCCGCGTGCGGGCCCGCGCCTTGGTCAACGTCCAGCGTGATGCTGTAGCCCTTGAGGGGGTAGATCGGCAGGTCCACGCCGACCGTTCGGGCCAGCCGTGGCGAATCGCTGCCCAGCGCGAGCACGAATGCGTCGGCCGCGATCTCGCCGGCGCGGGTGCGCAGGGCGGCGACGTCGTGGCGGTCGCGCCGGAAACCGAGCACCTCGTGGTCCAGGTACATGGCCGCTCCATTCTTCGCGAGCGCTGCCGACAGCGCCCGGCACAGCTTCAGGCCGTCGATGGCGCATTCGCTCGGCGTGTGCACGGCGCCGGCGAAGTGATCGCGGTAGCCGGCCAGCGCCGGCTCGACGGCCAGGCACTGTTCGACGTCCAGGACCGCCTGGGCGGCGCCGCCGAACCGATGCTGGAGTTCCACCTGGCGCCGCGCCGCGTCCATTGCCTGCGGGCCCGGCTGCAGTACCAGCTTGCCGGTGCTCGAGAAGTCGCAGTCGGCCTTCAGGTCGGCCAGTGCCAGTTCCAGGGCGGCGCGGCTTTGCGCGGCCAATGCCAGCAACTGTGCCGTCGTCTCGTGCGACTGCGCGCTGTTGCAGGCGCGCAGGAAAGCCAGCGCCCAGCGCCATTGGCGGGGGTCGAGCCGGGGGCGCAGCTTGAGCGGCGAATCCGGTGCCAGCAGCAGCTTGGGCAACTGTGCCCAGATCGACGGATCAGCCAGCGGCTGCACGTAGGAATAGCTCAGCTGTGCGCCATTGCCGCTGCTGGTGCCGCTGCCCGGGGCGGCGCGGTCGACCACGGTGACGCGGTGGCCGGCGCGCTGCAACTGCCAGGCGGTGGCCAGGCCGGCGATGCCGGCGCCGAGCACGCAGACGTGGGATGGAGACATGGCCGGAGCATCGCATGAAGCGGACCATCGGCGCCGGCGCACGCGTCCGATCGGCCTGATGGGGTTGACGTCGTTGCTAAGATCAAAAAAAGCACTGGCCGGGGTCGCCGTGGAGGGCGAATCGCTGCCCGCCACGTCTCTGCGGCCCGGCGTCACGGCCTCTTCCTTCTTCAATCATGCAATTGATCGCAATTCTGCTGGCGACGCTCATCGCCGGCATCGGCAGCGTCTGGATCGCGGCCTTTCTCATCCGCCTGCGCCGCCCCGGCTCGCCCGGTGATGCCGGCGCGCAGTCGCTGCTGAGCCTGGCCGCGGGCGCCCTGCTGGCAACCGCCTTCATGCACCTGCTGCCCGAAGCGTTCGAAGCCGGGGTCGAGCCAGGGGTGCTGTTCGGCGTGCTCCTGGGAGGGCTGGTGCTGTTCTTTCTGCTCGACAAGGCGGAGTTGTGGCATCACGGGCACGAGCACCACCACGGAGGCGATGCCGGCGGCCACGGCCATGCGGGTGACCACGGCGCCGGTCACGACCATCATGGCCACGGCCATCCGGGGCACGGGCACGGCCGGTCCGCCGGCGGCTGGGCGGTGCTGGCCGGCGACAGCGTCCATTGCTTCGGCGACGGCGTGCTCATCGCCTCGGCCTTCATGGCGGACCTGCGGCTGGGGGCGGTGGCGGCGCTGGCGGTGCTGGCGCACGAAGTGCCGCATCACATCGGCGACCTGGTGGTGCTGCGCCAGACCTCGACCGATGCACGGGCGGCCTTGCTGAAGGTATCGCTCGCCGGGACCGTGACGGCGCTGGGCGGGCTGCTCGGGTGGTGGCTGGTCGAGCGCCTGCAGGGCCTGCTGCCGTACTTCCTGGTGCTGGCCGGCAGCAGCTTCATCTACGTGGCGCTGGCCGACCTGATTCCCCAGTTGCAGCGCCGCCTAAGCGCCCGGCAGACGGGCGCCCAGGTGGCGTGGCTGCTTGCCGGCATCGTGCTGGTCACCGTGGTCAGCCGGCTGGTGCATCACGGCGAACACGAGCATGCCCACGGCGACCATGCGCACGAGGCGCACGAAGAGCACGACGGCCACCGCCACTGACGAAAGCGCCGAGGGGGCTGGCGCCGGGCGCCGATCGCGCGCACCATCGGGGGCCGACATTTGAGCGTCGTCAGGAACCCGATCATGAAGCGCCAGCCACGCAAGACCCAGCCACCCGCGGCTGCCAAGGCCGCGCCGGGCAAACAGCTGCCCGAGGCCCATCTTTTCGAGCCGCCGGAAAGCGAGGACGAGGACGAATCCGACGTGCCGGACGAACTGGCCGAGGAGACCGGCCTCGACCTGCATGATGCGAGCGATCTCGACGCCGACAACGTGACGGCCGACGAGGAGTCGGAGCGCGTCCTGCGCGCCCCGGACTGACGCTGGCTAGGGCTGCGGGCCTTGCCGCGTGGGCAGCCCCGGGTTGTTGCTCCACTCGCTCCAGCTGCCGGCGTACAGCGCCGTAGGCGCGAAGCCGGCAATGCGCATGGCCAGAACGTTGGGCACGGCGCTGACGCCGCTGCCGCAGTGGTGCACGACCGTGTCCGGCGCGCGGTCGGCGAGCAGGGCCTCGAACTCCGCGCGCAACTGCTCGGCCGGCTTGAAGCGGCCGTCCGGCCCGATGTTCTCGCCGAACGGGCGGTTGAGCGCGCCGGGAATGTGTCCGGCCACCGGGTCGAGTGGCTCGACCTCGCCGCGGTATCGCGGCGCCGCGCGCGCATCCACCAGCGTCTGTCCCGGCGTGCCGAGCGACGCGGCCACCTGTGCTGTATCCACAAGCCGCTCGAGCGGTGTGCCGGGCACGAAGTTCGACTGGAAGTGCGCCGGCTCGTCGCGGCCCGTGACCGGGTTGCCTGCCGCCTGCCAGGCCTGCAGGCCGCCGTCGAGCACGGCCACCGCCTCGTGGCCCATCCAGCGCAGCATCCACCACAGCCGGCCGCAGTAGTTGCAGCCGTTGCGGTCGTACACCACCGCCTGCATCGCGTTGGTGAAGCCCACGCTGCTGAGCCAGGCGGCAAACCGCTCGCGGCTCGGCAAGGGGTGGCGACCACCCGAGGCGGGCACGCCGGCCTCCTTCTGGGTGATGACGTTGCCGTCCTTGCCCGGCACGCCATGCCTGGCGCTCAAGGCGTTGTCCAGGTCGGCGTGGACGGCGCCGGGAATGTGCGCTTCGCGGTAGGCACGCTCGCCGGCCTCGGGCTGCATCAGGTCGAAGCTGCAGTCGAACACCATCAGTGCGGTGGCATTGTCCGGCCGGGCCTGGAGCTGGCGCAGTTCCTCGGGAGAGATCAGGGTGGTGTAGGCCATGGGACCATTCTCGCGCTTCGCGGGCTCTCCGCTCAATGTTCCTCGGCGGGCGCCTTCGGCACGGTGCGCTGGCGCAGCACGGTGGCGCCGATGCCGCTGGCGATGATCAGGCCGATGCCGGCCCAGGCCGGGCCGTCGATCGGGTCCTTGAATAGCAGCAGGCTGTAGATGGCGGCGAAGACGATGCCCGAATACTGCAGGTTGGCCACCAGGAGCGTCGCTGCGGGCGTGTGCGCGCTCGAATAGGCGCGCGTCATGCACAGCTGCCCTCCCGCTGCCAGCAGGCCGACCGGCAGCAGCCACAGCGCATGCCCCCAATGCCACGGCGACATGCCCGTCAACAGCATGCCCAGGCCGCCGAACACGGCCGAACCCATGGCGAAATAGAACACGGTGCGCGTCTCGGGTTCGCCGATGCGCGCCAGCGCGATCACCTGCATGTAGGCGAAGGCGGCGGTCATGCCCGAGAGCAGGCCCATCAGGCCGGCAAAGGCCTGTTCGCCGCCGATGCTCGGGCGCAGCACCAGCACCACGCCGCCGAAGCCGACCAGCACGGTGAGCACCAGCGGAACCTGCAGCGGCGGCGCCGCCACGCGGCCGTCGCGCCCGCGCAGGGGCACCCAGGCCAGCAAGGCGCCGCCGACCAGGAAGGCGGCGATCCACACGCTGCTCATGTAGTTGAGCGTCATCGCGGTGGCCAGCGGCATGCCTGCGATGGCGTAGAACCAGGCACCGAGCGACGCCACGCCGATCGCGCTGCGCCAGGCGTGCATGCCGGGGTACCGGGTGCGCAGCGTCACGCCCTGGCGGCGCGCCAGCAGCCACAGGAAGAGCATTCCGATCACGCCGCGCCAGAACACCAGTTCGCTCATCGAGAACCAGGCCGATGCGATCTTGACGCACACGCCCATCGAGGCGAACAGCAGTGCGGCCAATATCATCCAGAGCGCTTGCATGCGTGTCCTTGGACAGTAAAAAGCCCCGGCACTGCAAGCAGCTGCCGGGGCGAGGTTGTCGGGGATTCAGTTCAAAGGGGTTGGCCCGAGGGGGGCGATCTGTTCGCGGTACCACTCGTGGAAGTGCTGCATGCCGTCTTCCATGGGGCTCTGGTAGGGGCCGCGTTCGTCATCGCCGCGCTGCATCAGGGCGCGGCGGCCGGCGTCCATGCGCAAGGCGATCTCGTCGTCCTCCACGCAGGTTTCCATGTAGGCGGCGCGTTGCGATTCGACGAAGTCGCGCTCGAAGGCGGCGATCTCCTCCGGGTAATAGAACTCCACCATGTTGAGCGTCTTCTGCGGCGAGATCGGGTGAAGCGTCGACACCGTGAGCACGTGCGGATACCACTCGACCATGATGTGCGGGTAGTAGGTCAGCCAGATCGCGCCGTGCTTGGGCGGCTTGCCCTGGCGGTAGGCCAGCAATTGCTCGTGCCAGCGCTCGTACACGGGGCTGCCGGGCCGGCCCAGCCGGTTGGCGACGCCGACCGTCTGCACCGAGTAGTTGCTGCCGAATTCCCAGCGAAGGTCGTCGCAGGTGACGAAATTGCCCAGCCCGGGGTGGAACGGCCCGACGTGGTAGTCCTCCAGGTAGACCTCGATGAAGGTCTTCCAGTTGTAGTCGCACTCGTGCATCTCGATGTGGTCGAGCACGTAGCCGTCGAAGTCGAGCTCGGCCCGCGGGCCCAGGCGCGCCAGGTCCGCGGCGATGTTGCGCCCGTTGTCCTCGAACAACATCCCGTTCCATTCCGTGAGCGGGTAGTTGCGCAGGTTCAGGCACGGGTCCTGTGCGAAGTGCGGCGCGCCGATGAGCGTGCCGGACGGCCGGGACGGATCGCTCGCCGCGTAGGTCCAGCGGTGGAGCGGACAGATGATGTTGCCCCCCGACTGCGCCGGCAGCGTGCCGCGGCCGCGCAACATGACGGCCTGGCGGTGCCGGCAGACGTTGGACACCAGTTCGACGCCGTTGGGCGTGTTCAGGAGCGCGCGCCCTTCGTTCTCCTGGGGCAGGGCGAAGTAGTCGCCACGCTCGGGCACCGCCAGCCGATGGCCCACGTAGCGGGGGCCCCGGGCAAAGAGAAGCGCCATTTCCTGCGCGAAGAGGGCTTCGTCGAAGTAGGCGGAAACGTGGAGTTGGCTCGTGGCCTGCTGCAGTTGAAGACTTAAATCAGACATGGGTGACCTGACCAAGCTCCCCACAGGGAGGTAGAAACGGGAATTGAAAACAGAAACGCAAAAAAGCACACGACCCAGCCAAGCGCGTGCACGCTTGCTGAGTCGTTGTCGGAGAGCGGCCAATTGTACCCCGGGTACGTGCTGCGGGGGCGCAGCCTAAAATGTCAGGTTTGACGCAACCAAGAGCAATGCCCAAGGCCGCCCCCGCTTCCCCTACCGAAACCCTGTTCCAGGCGGCCGCAGAAGGCGCAGGGGACACGGCTGCCGCGGCCTTGCCCGCCACCTACGAGGCTGCCTTGCAGGAGCTCGAGCAGCTGGTCGCCGCGCTCGAATCCGGCCAGCTTCCGCTCGACGAGCTGCTGGGCAGCTACCGGCGCGGCGCCGAACTGCTGACGTTCTGCCGCGGCAAGCTGCAGGCCGTCGAGGACCAGATCAAGGTGCTGGACGCGGGCAGCCTCAAGGCATGGGCGGTCGAATGACGCACGCCGGGATCGACTGCGAATGGGACGCGGCGCGTCTGGCCGCCTGGAGCCAGCCGCGGCTGGCGCGTGTCGAGGCGGCGCTGTCGCGCTGGGTCGGCGTGGAAGCCCCGGTGCTGCTCGGCGACGCCATGCGCTATGCGGTGCTCGACGGCGGCAAGCGCCTGCGTCCGCTGCTGGTGCTGGCCGCCAGCGAGGCGGTGGGCGGGAACGAGGACGCGGCATTGCGCGCAGCCTGCGCCGCCGAGTTGATCCACGCGTATTCGCTGGTGCATGACGACCTGCCGTGCATGGACAACGACGTGCTGCGCCGCGGCAAGCCCACGGTTCACGTGCAGTACGGCGAAGCCGATGCATTGCTCGCGGGTGACGCGCTGCAGGCATTGGCGTTCGAGCTGCTCACGCCGGAAGGCGCCGGCATCGCACCCGCCGTGCAGGCCCGCCTGTGCCGGCTCCTGGCGCGTGCAGCCGGCAGCGAGGGCATGGCCGGCGGCCAGGCGATCGACCTGGCCAGCGTCGGCCAGGCGCTCGACGAAGCCAGCCTGCGCCAGATGCACCGCCTCAAGACGGGCGCCCTGCTGCAGGGCAGCGTCGAGATGGGCGCAGCCTGCGCCGAGCAGGTGCCGGCCGAGGCGCTGGCCGCGCTGCGAGACTACGGCGCGGCGATGGGGCTGGCCTTCCAGGTGGTGGACGACATCCTCGACGTCACGGCCGATTCCGAGACGCTCGGCAAGACCGCCGGCAAGGACGCCGCCAGCGACAAGCCCACCTACGTTTCGCTGCTCGGGTTGCAGGGCGCGCAGGCCGAGGCCGTGCAACTGCTGCGCGAGGCGCTGGCGGCGCTGGACCGTTGCCCGCTGCCGGAGACCGGTGCGCTGCGCGCGCTGGCCCGCATGGTCGTCGAGCGCGACCGATGAACACAAGGCCCACGATGGTTCCGATTCTCCCTTCCATCTCCGATCCGGCAGACCTGCGCCGGCTCGACCGCGAACAGCTCAAGCAACTGGCCGACGAGGTCCGCGCCTGCGTGCTCGACAACGTCTCGCGCACCGGCGGCCACCTGAGCTCCAACCTTGGCACGGTGGAGCTGACGGTGGCGCTGCACTACGTGTTCAACACGCCTGAGGACCGCATCGTCTGGGACGTCGGCCACCAGACGTACCCGCACAAGATTCTCACCGGGCGGCGCGAACGCATGCCGTCGCTGCGCCAGCTCGGCGGCCTGTCGGGCTTCCCGCAGCGCACCGAAAGCGAATACGACACGTTCGGCACCGCGCATTCGTCGACCAGCATTTCGGCGGCACTCGGCATGGCGCTGGCGGCCCGGCAAAAGGGCGAGGACCGGCGCTGCGTCGCCGTCATCGGCGACGGCGCCCTGACCGCCGGCATGGCCTTCGAGGCACTCAACAACGCGGGCGTGGCCGACTGCAATCTGCTGGTCATCCTGAACGACAACGACATGTCGATCAGCCCGCCAGTGGGTGCGCTCAACCGCTACCTGGCCCAACTGATGAGCGGCAACTTCTACGCCGCGGCCAAGCAGGTCGGCAAGAGCGTGCTGCGCAAGGCGCCGCCGCTTTTCGAACTGGCCAAGCGCCTGGAGGAGCATGCCAAGGGCATGGTGGTGCCGGCCACGCTGTTCGAGCAGTTCGGCTTCAACTACGTCGGCCCGATCGACGGGCACGACCTCGAGTCGCTCGTTCCCACGCTCGAGAACCTCAAGCACCTGGAAGGCCCGCAGTTCCTGCACGTGGTCACCAAGAAGGGCCAGGGCTACAAGCTGGCAGAGGCCGATCCGGTGGCCTATCACGGCCCGGGCAAGTTCGACCCGCTGATCGGCTTGGTCAAGCCCGCCACGGCGCCCAAGACCACCTTCACGCAGGTCTTCGGCCAATGGCTGTGCGACATGGCGGCACAGGATGGGCGGCTGGTCGGCATCACGCCGGCCATGCGGGAAGGCTCCGGGCTGGTGGAATTCGAGCAGCGCTTTCCAGACCGCTACTACGACGTCGGCATCGCCGAGCAGCACGCGGTGACCTTCGCGGCCGGCATGGCTTGCGAGGGACTCAAGCCGGTGGTGGCCATCTACTCGACGTTCCTGCAGCGCGCCTACGACCAGCTGGTACATGACGTCGCCATCCAGAATCTGCCGGTGGTGTTCGCACTCGACCGTGCCGGACTGGTCGGCGCGGACGGTGCCACGCATGCCGGGGCGTATGACATCGTCTACCTGCGCTGCATTCCGAACATGAGCATCGCCTGCCCGGCCGACGAGGCCGAATGCCGGCAGTTGCTGACCACCGCCTACGAGCAGGACCACCCCGTGGCGGTGCGCTATCCGCGCGGTGCCGGCGTGGGCAAGGTGCCCCGGCAGACGCTTGACGCCCTGCCGTTCGGCAAGGGAGAGATCCGCAGCCAGGGCGCCCGCATCGCCATCCTCGCCTTCGGCACGCTGCTCTATCCGGCCTTGGCCGCGGGCGAGGCGGTCGGCGCGACGGTGGCCAACATGCGCTGGGCCAAGCCCCTCGACCGCGACCTGCTCATGGAGATCGCGCGCGGCCACGAGGCGATCGTCACGCTGGAAGAGGGCGCCGTCATGGGCGGCGCCGGCAGCGCCGTGCTGGAGGCGCTGCAGGACGCCGGGCTGGTGCGCCCGGTCCTGCAACTGGGCCTGCCGGATCGCTTCATCGAGCATGGCGATCCGGGCAAGCTGCTGTCCTCCGTCGGCCTGGATGCGCGCGGGATCGAGCAATCGATTCGCGAGCGCTTCGCGGCGCTGCTCGATCAGGGTTTGCCCGCAGGGAAAACCCGGGCCGGCGTTGTGTAAGTGCTTTTTACAATCGTGCGGCTAATCTGCGTCTGATGCGCGGCCACGAGCCGCGCATTTTTTTCCATGCATACGGAGTCAATTTGATGGATCGTCGTTCCCTTATCAAAAATGCCGGCATCGCCGGCATCGCCGGCGTGCTGGCCACCGGCCTCGCCCCTGCCGTCCATGCGCAGGCGGCGGTTCGCTGGCGCCTGGCCTCGAGTTTCCCCAAGTCGCTCGACACCATCTTCGGCAGCGCCGAAATGCTCTCCAAGACGGTCAAGGCCCTGTCGGGCGGCAAGTTCGAGATCTCGGTGCACCCCGCCGGCGAATTGATGCCTGCCTTCGGCGTGGTCGATGCGCTGCAGAACGACAGCCTGGAGATGGCGCAGACGGCTGCGTACTACTTCACCGGCAAGGATCCGATCTTCGCGTTCAGCTGCGCCGTGCCGTTCGGACTGACCGCACGCCAGAACACGTCGTGGAAGGACTACGGCAACGGCCGCAAGCTGCTCGACGCCTTCTTCGAGCAGTACAACTTCCGCACCGCCAGCGCCGGCAACACCGGCACCCAGATGGGCGGCTGGTATCGCAAGGAAATCAAGTCCGCCGAAGACCTCAAGGGCCTGAAGATGCGCATGGGCGGCGGCGTGTTCGGCGAGTCGATGGCCAAGCTCGGCGTCATCTCGCAGAACATGCCCGCCGGTGACGTCTACCAGGCGCTGGAAAAGGGTACGCTGGACGCGGCCGAATTCGTCGGCCCGCACGACGACCTGAAGCTGGGCTTCAACAAGGTCGCGCCCTACTACTACTACCCCGGCTGGTGGGAAGGCGGCGCCGACCTCGAGTTCTTCATCAACAACAAGGCATTCGCCAAGCTGTCGGACGAGAACAAGGCCATCCTGGATGCGGCCTGCAAGGTCGCCGCGACCGACATGACGGCGAAGTACGACGCCTACAACCCGGTGGCGCTGAAGAAGCTGGTCGCCGACAAGACGCAGCTCAAGCCGTTCCCGAAGTCGGTGATGGACGCGGGCTTCAAGTCCGCCATGGAAGTGTTCGCCGAACACGAAGCGAAGTCGCCGGACTTCAAGAAGATCCACCAGGACATGCGCGCCTTCCAGCGCGACCAGATCCTGTGGAACCGCTTCTCGGAGTTCCCGTTCAACCAGTACATGAACGGTGTGAAGATCTGACGCATGCGGCCGCCTCTGGCGGCTGTCCAATGAAAAAGCCGCGCATTGCGCGGCTTTTTCATTGTTGCGGCGCTGCGGCGCGCCGGGCTACTTCTGCTGCGGCTGCATCGAGTTCTGCAGGTCCTTGAGCGGGTCGTCGGCCGGCGCCTCCGGCGCGGCCTCCGGCGTCGCGCCCGGTGCGGGCGCCGCCGGCGCGGCCTCCGGCGCCGCGGGTTCGGCTGGCGCGGCCGGCGCGGGCTCGGTGCCGGCACCATAGCCGCCGTCGGAGCCGTAGCCGCCGCCACTGCCGCCGCCTTGCAACTGGTCGCGCAACTGGTCGCCGATCTGTTGCAGGTCGACCTTCTGGGCCTTGTCCAGGTTGCCCGTGACCAGGCCCGGGAAGGCAATCAGCACGCCCACCATGAATATCTGGATCAACACGAACGGAACCACGCCGCGGTAGATCTGCATGCTCGTCACCGGCTGCGTCAGCTTCTGCGTCACCCGGTCGATGTAGGGCTTCTCGGGCGCGACCGAGCGCAGATAGAACAGCGCGAAGCCGAACGGCGGGTGCATGAACGAGGTCTGCATGTTCACCGCCAGCAGGACGCCGAACCAGATCAGGTCGATGCCCAGCTTGTCGGCCACCGGCCCGAGCAGCGGCACGACGATGAACGACAGCTCGAAGTAGTCCAGGAAGAACGCCAGGAAGAAGATCAGCACGTTCACCAGCACCAGGAAGCCGACCTGGCCCCCCGGCAGGTCGGTGAGCAGGTGCTCCACCCAGATCGGGCCGGCCGCGGCCTGGAACACCAGGCTGAACATGGTCGCGCCGATCAGGATGAACATCACGAAGCTGCTGAGCTTGGTGGTGGTGGCCAGCGCCTGGCGCAGCAGATTCATGTCGAGCCGGCGGCGCACCACGCCCATGATCAGCGCCCCCATGGCGCCCATGGCGCCGCCCTCGGTGGGCGAGGCCACGCCCAGGAAGATGGTGCCCAGCACCAGGAAGATCAGCAGCAGCGGCGGGATCAGCACGAAGGTGACCCGCTCCGCCAGGCGCGACAGCAGGTTCAGTCCGCTGAACTTGTTGATGACCGCGATCAGGAACGCGACGAACGTGCCGCCGCACATGGACACCACCACCTTCTCGTCGGTGGCCACGAAGGTGACCGGGTGGCCCTTCCACCAGCTGTGGATGTCGTTCATGTGGTGCGCCATGAACAGCCCCACCGCCGTCGAGATGGCCATGACCACCACCAGCGAGGCATAGCCGCCGCTGCCGTTGGGCTCGCGGTAGATGCGTGCTTCGGTCGGCAGCGCCGGCACCATGGTCGGGCGGAAGATCGCCAGGAAGATCACGTAGAGGGTGTAGATGCCCACCAGCACGAAGGCCGGAATGAACGCGCCCTTGTACATGTCGCCCACGCTGCGGCCGAGCTGGTCGGCCATGATGATCAGCACCAGCGATGGCGGGATGATCTGGGCCAGCGTGCCGGATGCGGCAATCACGCCCGAAGCCAGCCGCCGGTCGTAGCCGTAGCGCAGCATGATGGGCAGCGAGATCAGGCCCATCGAGATCACGGAGGCGGCGACCACGCCGGTGGTGGCTGCCAGCAGCGCGCCGACGAACACCACCGCAAGGGCCAGGCCGCCGCGCATCGGGCCGAACACCTGCCCGACGGTGTCGAGCAGATCCTCGGCCATGCCGCTGCGCTCGAGTATGAGCCCCATCAACGTGAAGAACGGCACCGCGAGCAGCGTGTCGTTGGCCATGATGCCGATCAGCCGCTGCGACAGCCAGGACATCACCGAGGCCTGGAACACGCCGAGCTCGACGCCGAGGAAGGCAAAGAACAGCCCGGCGGCGCCGAGGCTGAATGCCACCGGGAAGCCCAGCAGCAGGAAAAGGATCAGCCCCGCGAACATGATCGGGGCGAAGTTGGTGACAATGAAGTCCATGATGGCTAGCGAGTGATCAGCGGTTCTGCGCCAGCGGCGAGGCGGGCGTGGCATCGGCGCGCAGCGCCAGTTCCTCGGCCAGTAGCTCTTCGGCGGACTTCTCGCCGCCCTTGATGGTCGGGTCCGGCCCCTCGCCACGCAGGAACGCGACGCGCTTGATCAGTTCGGACCAGCCCTGCAGCATCAGCAGCGTGATGCCGGCCGGCAGTGCCACCCACACCGGCCAGCGCACCAGGCCCCCGGTGTTGCCGGACATCTCGCCGGACTGGTATTTCTGAATGAGCTCCGGGATGCTGAAGTACAGGATGACCAGGCACATCGGCGTGAGGAAGAGCGCGAAGCCGAAGATGTCGATCCAGATCTGCTTGCGCTTGGACAGGCGGCTGCTGAGCACGTCGATGCGCACGTGCTCGCGGTGCAGCAGCGTCACGCCCGCGGCAATCAGGAAGGACCAGGCGAAGAGATACCACTGGATCTCGAGATAGGCATTGGAGCTGGTGTCGAAGATCTTCCGGACAACCGCGTTGATGGCACTGATCGCGGTGGACGCGAAGATGAGCCATATCGCGTATTTGCCCACCTGGGTATTGAGCCAGTCGATGGCGCGAGACAGGGAGAGTAGGAAACGCATGTCTGTTCCAGTTTTTTGAATGGATGCCCGTCCCGATGTCATCGACGAATAGGCGCGGCGCAGCGCGAGCCGCATCGTGAGCGGCCCGCGCGCGTGCGTTGGGCAACCGCGCATTTTATCTGGGCCAGGGCCGTCGACCCGGCGCCAGCGGCAGGTGTAATCCCTGAGAGACCCCCGTCGCCATAATCGCCCATGGCCGCAGACTCCGGATTTCCCGCCTCCCAGGCGCGCGCCGATGCGCTTCCGACTTCGATCGATTCGCCGGACATGCGGCGCGCCGGGCGCGACCTGTTGTCACTGGCGCTGATCGACGCGCGCAACCACACGCTGCACCTGCTCAACCTGTATGGCCAGGCCCTGGAAAAGGCGGGCCTGGAGGGCCTGCCGCAGGTGCCGCAGGTGGTGCCGCCGGGCTGGCTGGCCGGACACATCGGCTGGTTCGCCGAATGGTGGATCGCGCGCAACACGCAGCGGGCCTACGGCATCGCATGTCCGGTCCGGCCGACGCGGCTGGCCTCGATCGAGCCGCGCGCCGACGCCTGGTGGAACCCCGCCCAGCGGCCCGAAGCCCAGTACTGGGCGGCCGACCTGCCCGATCTGGACCTGACCCGGTCCTACCTGCTCGAAACGCTGGAATGCACGCTCGAGCTGCTGGAGCGGGCCGCGCCGACGGATGCCGGCCTGTACTTCTATCGCCTCGCGCTGTTCCACGAGGACCTGCGCGGCGAGCAGCTGGTGGTCATGGCGCAGACGCTGGGCTTGCCCATCGGCGCCGAACTGCCGCCGCCGGCGACCTCGCTGGCCCCCGTGCTGTTGCCGGCCACGCGCTGGCGCCTGGGCCTGGGCGATGCCGAAGGCTGCGGCTTTGCGTTCGCGCAGGAGTGCGGGAGCGAGCCCTTGTCGGTGCCCGAGTTCGAGATCGACGCGCAGCCGGTCACGTGGCAGCAGTTCGTCGAGTTCGTCGACGACGGCGGCTATGACCGGCAGGAATGCTGGTCGCCGCAAGGCTGGGCCTGGGTACAGGCGAACGGCCGGCGTGCGCCGCGCCATGTCGAGCAGATCGGAGCGGCGCGCGGGCACGGCGGCGGTGGATCGGTGCTTCAGCGCCGATTCGGGGCCACCGTGCGCGTATCGGGGCATCAGAGCGCCATGCACGTCAGCTGGTGGGAAGCCGATGCCTGGGCGCGCTGGGCCGGCCGGCGCCTGGCGACGGAGGCGGAGTGGGAGATCGCCGCGCTCGGCGCCGGGCGACGCGGCTTTCGATGGGGCGAGGTGCAGGAGTGGACGGCGGGCACCTTGCGTCCCTGGCCGGGCTTTCGCGCCGACCCATGGAGCGCCGGCTCCGAGTTCGAAGCGCAGCCGGCCTTCGGCCATGCCCGCGTGCTGCGTGGCGCCTCCTTTGCCACGCGGGCGCGCCTGCGGGCACCGCGCTGGCGCGGCTTCGCGCTGCCAGGGCGCGACGATTTCTTCGCCGGCTTCCGCACCTGCGCGCAATAGCGGGCAAGCAGGTGTGCGCGGGTCTCAGGCGCCCTTGGCGCTCTTGAAGGTCCACCAAGGCAGCAGCGCGCGAAGCGACTGCACCTGCCCGCTGTCGGCGCCTTCGTAGCCCACCAGCGTGCCCAGCTGGTGCCGCCAGGCCGCGCTGCGAAGGACTTTCAGCAACGCCTGCGTGGCCGGCTGGTCGAGATAGGAGCGCAGGCACACCAGGTGATAGCGCTCCTGCACCAGTGCAACGAAATCCAGCCCGGCGCCGCGCGCCGCCGATTCCAGCCCCAGTCCGGCGTCGGCCTGGCCCGCCCGGATGGCATGCGCCACGGCCGCATGCGACGGCTCGGCGCGGTCGTGACCATCGATGGCCTGTGGCGCCAGCCCGGCCTCGGCAAGCAGCTCCTCGTACAGGACGCGGGTGCCGGTGCCCAGACCCCGGTTGACGTAGCGCGCCCTGGTTCGGGCGACCGCGGCCAGCGAGTCCAGCCCCAGCGGATTGCCCGGCGCCACCATCAATCCTTGCGTGCGCCGTGCAAAACCGATCACCTTGTGCTGGCCCGGCTTGAGCAGCGGCTTGTAGGTGCGTTGCGACAGCGAACCGGCGGGCGGCCGCTCGCGCGTGTGGAAGCCGGCCATGACGCAGCGGCCCTGGTTCAAGGCCTGGATGGCATCCACGCTGCCGCTGAACTGGATGTCCAGATGCACCTGCGCCGTGGCCGCCGCGTGCGCGCGCAGCGCCACCAGCGCGTCGTCATGGCTGGCATGCAGGCTCAGCACATGGGTGCTGTCGTCGAAGGCGAGCGCGAACACGCGCTCCAGATCGGCATGCAGCGCCTCGATCTGCGCGGCCAGACGCGCCTGGGCCTGCCGCTCGGCCCACAGCAGCTTGTCGCCGAACTCCGACAACTGCGCCGCACGCCCGGCGTCGCCGGTCACCAGCCGATGGCCCAGCAGGCCTTCCCAGCGCTTGATCTCGCCCCAGACGTGCCGGTACGACAGGTCGAGCGCGCGCGCCGCACCGGAGATCGAGCCGCTGTCGCGCACGGCTTGCAGCAGTTCCATCAGCGCATTGCGGATGCGCCGCGAACCGGTGCCGCCGGCGGCAATGGCGTAGGAGAGTTCGATCTGTTGCACGCGCCGGATTATGGCCGGCGTGCCGGACCTATGAACTGCATTGCATAGGTAGTCAGTTGCATGGGTTACATACTCGCCACCTTTCGTTCGCCGCCATTCGACGATCGCAATGAACACGTTTTCCGAGAGTGCCCTGGCCGCCGGCCGGATGCTGGTGTCGGCCGACCCGGTCCTGTGGGCCATCGTGGGTCGCTCGCTCTGGGTGAGCGCCTGTTCCTGCGTGGCGGCCTGCGGTTTCGGCCTGCTGGCGGGCGCCTGGATCGGTGTCTCTCGCTTTCCCGGCCGGTCGGTGGTGCTGACGTTGCTCAACACCTTGCTGGCATTGCCCTCGGTGGTGGTCGGGCTGGTCGTCTACCTGCTGCTGTCGAATTCCGGGCCGCTCGGATTCCTCGGCTGGCTCTTTTCCTTCAAGGCCATGGTCATCGCGCAGGCGCTGCTGGTGCTGCCGGTGGTGACCGCCCTGACGCGGCAGGTGGTGGAGGATGCCGAGCGCGCCCATGGCGAGCAGTTGCGCTCGCTCGGCGCCACGCCGTTGCGGCGCGCGCTGCTGCTGATGTGGGACGAGCGCTATTCGCTCTTCACCGTCCTCATCGCGGCCTTCGGTCGCGCCGTGTCGGAAGTCGGCGCCGTGATGGTGGTGGGCGGCAACATCGACGGCTTCACCCGCGTCATGACCACCGCCATTGCGCTGGAGACCAGCAAGGGCGACCTGCCGCTGGCGCTGGCGCTCGGTGGGCTGCTGCTGCTGGTGGTGCTCGCGCTGAACCTGGCAATCGCGCTGCTGCGCGGCTGGCGCGAGCGCGTCGACGGCGCTGCCACGCCGGCCCTGGCCTCCAGGCTTGCATGACGCGCCGCAACGACACGCCGCTGTTTCGCCTGCACGACGCCGGCGTGCGCTTCGGCGACGTGCAGGCCCTGCGGGACGTCACGCTCGACATCCACGCGGGCGAGCGCGTCGCGCTGGTGGGCGCCAACGGCAGCGGCAAGAGCACGCTGCTGCGCCTGCTGCACGGGTTGCTGCCGGCGGCGCAGGGCAGCCTCACCAGCCTGGCGCCCGCGCGGACGCAGGCAATGCTGTTCCAGCGTCCGCACATGATCCGCGCCAGTGCGTTGTCGAACGTGGCGCTGGGCCTGTGGCTGCGCGGCATGCGCTGGCGCGACGCGAAGGCCCACGCGCTGGACGCGCTGGCACGGGTCGGCCTGGACCAGGTGGCCCGCCGCAACGCGCGCACGCTGTCGGGCGGCCAGCAGCAGCGCCTGGCGCTGGCGCGCGCCTGGGCCCTGTCGCCCGCCGTGCTGCTGCTGGACGAACCCACCGCCAGCCTGGATCCGCATGCCAAGCGCGACGTCGAGGCGCTGATCGGCGACGTGGCCGACGGGCGCACGCTGGTGTTCGCCAGCCACAACCTGGGCCAGGTCAAGCGCCTGGCCACCCGCGTGATCTACCTGGAATACGGCCGCGTGCTGGCCGACCTGCCGGTGCGCGACTTTTTTGAGGGGGCCTTGCCCAAGGAGGCCATGTTGTTCGTGAAAGGAGAACTCGCATGACGATGAAGACAATCCAATCGGCCTGGCGCGCGAAGCGCCGGGCTCCCGCGCTGCTTCTGGCTGGCGCATTGTTGGCGGTGCCGGCGCTGCAGGCCCGGGCCGAGACCATCACCATGGCCTCTACCACTTCGACCGAGCAGTCCGGGCTGTTCTCGGCGCTGCTGCCGGACTTCAAGAAGGCGACCGACATCGACGTCAAGGTGGTCGCCGTCGGCACCGGCCAGGCCATCGACATGGGCCGTCGTGGCGACGCGGACGTGCTGTTCGTGCACGACACCAAGGCAGAGGAAAAGTTCGTGGCCGACGGTTTCGCCACCCGGCGCGATCCGGTCATGTACAACGACTTCGTGCTGATCGGCCCCAAGGCCGACCCGGCCGGCGTCAAGGGCGGCGACATCGTGGCGGCGCTCAAGAAGATCGCCGCGGGCAATGCGGCCTTCGTCTCGCGCGGCGACAAGAGCGGCACCGATGCGGCCGAGCGGCGCCTGTGGGCGCAGACCGGCCTGGGCGGCGCGGGCGAGCCGTTGCCCAACGAGAAGAAGGGCTCGGGTTACAAGGAATGCGGCTGCGGCATGGGGCCGGCGCTCAACATCGCGGCGTCGAGCAACGCCTATGTTCTGTCCGACCGCGGCACCTGGCTGAGCTTCAAGAACAAGGCCGACCTGGCGGTGGTCGTCGAAGGCGACAAGCGCCTGTTCAACCAGTACGGCGTGATGGTGGTGAACCCGGCCAAGTTCCCGCAGCGCAACACGGCGGGTGCGCAGAAGTTCGTCGACTGGGTGATCTCGCCGGCGGGCCAGGCCAGCATCGCGGCCTACAAGATCGACGGCCAGCAATTGTTCTTCCCCAACGCCGGCAGCAAGTAGCGCCGGACGTCCTTTCCGTTTCGGGCCGCGCGGCTGCATGACCTGCGGGGTCATGGCCGCGCGGCTTGCATTTGGCGACCATGCGTCCACGCCTTCCAACCGGCAGGCGGTTCGAAACGCCAGGAAAGGACTTCATCATGAACACCGCAAATTCCATCGATGCCGGCCGCGTCGCCGCCGGCTACATTGCCTTGTGGAACGAGCCCGATCCGCAACGCCGCCTGTCGCTGCTCGACGCGGGCTGGACCGCCGACGCGCACTACGTCGACCCGCTTGCCCAGGCCAGCGGCCATGAAGGCATCAGCACGCTGATCGGCGCCGTGCAGTCCCGCTTTCCCGGCTTCCGGTTCAGGCTGCTCGGCCGTCCGGATGCGCACGGCGAGCACCTGCGGTTCTCGTGGACGCTCGGCCCCGAGGCGACGCACGACATGATCCAGGGCACCGACTTCGCCAGGCTGGCCGATGGCCGGTTGAGCGTGGTCACGGGCTTCCTGGACAAGGTGCCGGCGGCGGCTGCCTGACGCCGGGCGGCGCGCGCCGTCCGCGGCTTGTCAGGCCGGCGCCGGCGCGGTCGCGCTGCCGACCACGCGGCCGTGCTCGATGCGGATCACCGATTGCGCGAGCGCGCGCACGTCGGCCAGGTCGTGGCTGACCAGCAGGGTCGGCATCTGCACGCGGTCGAGCATCTGCGCCAGTTCGTCGCGCAGGCGGGTGCGCAATTCGGGGTCGAGTGCGGACAAGGGTTCGTCGAGCAACAACAGGCGCGGCTGCGGCGCCAGGGCGCGGGCCAGCGCCACGCGCTGGCGCTGGCCGCCCGACAGGTGGCGCGGCAGCGCTTTGCGTACTCCGTCCAGGCCGAACTGCGCCAGCAGCGCGTCGACCCGTTCCTGCGCCTGGGCCGGCAGCGGCCGCCCCAGCCGGCGCAGGCCGTACTGCAGGTTCTGCTCGACGCTCAGATGCGGGAACAACGCGTAGTCCTGGAACACCAGGCCCACACGCCGCTCGCGCGCCGGCAGGTCGATGCCGCGTGCGCTGTCGAGCAAGGTGGTGCCGTCCACGCGCACGTGGCCGTGCACGCCGGGCAGCAATCCGGCAATGGCCTGAAGCACGGTCGACTTGCCGGCGCCGGAAGGGCCGAGCAGGGCAGTGCGCGCGCTGCTCGACCGCAGCGCCACGTCAACCTCGAAACGCCGGTCGGGCGAGTTCAGCGCCAGGGCCACCTGGATGTCGATGGTGCTCATCGCGCTCATCCCTGTCGGTGTCGCAGCAGCCGGTTGGCCATGACCAGCAGCAGGATGCACAGCGCCGAGACGATCAGCGTGAGCGTCAGCGCCAGCGGGTCGTCGCCGGCCTGCACCGCGCTGTAGATCGCGACCGAGAGCGTCTGGGTGCGGCCGGGCAGGTTGCCCGCCACCATCAGCGTCGCGCCGAACTCGCCCATGCAGCGGGCGAAGGTCAATGCCAGCCCGGCGCCGATGCCGCGCCGCGCCAGCGGCAGCGACAGGCGCCAGAACACCTCGCGCTCGCTCGACCCCAGCGTGCGGGCGGCCTGCGCGAAGCGCGGATCGACGTCCTCGAACGCGGCGCGCGCAGCCTTGTAGACCAGCGGAAAGCCCACCACGGTGGACGCGAGCACCGCGCCTTGCCAGGTGAACAGCAGGCGGATGCCGAACACGGCCTCGAGCCAGGGGCCCAGCGGGCCATTGCGACCGACCAGCACGATCAGGTAGTAGCCCAGCACGGTGGGCGGCAAGACCATCGGCAGCACCAGCACCGCGTCGAGAACGTCCTGGCCGGCAAAGCGGCGCCGCGCCATCCAGTGCCCCATGCCGATGCCGAACACGCCGGCGATCAGCGTGGCCAGCAGCGCCACCTGCAGCGTCAGCAGGAGCGGCTGCAGCATGGCCGGCGTCAGCGGACCGGGCATGTTCAGGGCGACGAGAATCCGAACCGCTGCAGGATCGCCTGGCCCTGCGCGCCGCGCACGAAGGCGACGAAGCTGGCACCGGCGGCGGCGTTGCGGCTGCCCGCCACCTGGGCGATCGGGTAGCTTACCGGCGCGGTCGTCGGCACGGTGAACGCGATGCGGACCTTGTCGGGTTCGATCAGTGCGTCGGTACGGTAGACGAAGCCGGCATCGACCTCGCCGCGCGCCACGTAGTTGAGCACCTGGCGCACGCTTTCCCCGAAGATCCAGCGCGCCTGCAGCGCGTCCGCCAGGCCGGCGTGGGCGACGGCATCGGCGGTGTACTTGCCGGCGGGCACCGACGCCGGGGTTCCGGCCGCGATGCGTGCGAACGCCGGGTCCGCCAGGTCGGCCAGGCTTTGCGGCTTGTGCGCGCTGGCGGCCGGCAACACAGCCACCAGGGTATTGCGGGCGAAGTCGGCGCGCGAGCCCGCGGCCAGCACCTTCGCTGCGGCTGCGCGGTCCATGGTGGCCTGGTCGGCGGAGGCGAAGACGTCCACCGGCGCGCCCTGCTGCAACTGCGACAGCAGCGCGCCCGAGGCCGCGAAGTTGAATGTCACCTTCTGGCCGGGGTGTGCCGTCTCGTAGGCCTTGCCGACCGCCTGGAAGGCCTGCGTCAGGCTGGCAGCGGCCGAGACCACCAGCTCCTGCGCATGCGCGGGCAGGCTCAAGGCCAGGGCGGCCAGGGGTGCAAGAAGCAGGCGCGGGATTTTCATGCAGGATCCTTTCGCTATTCATGAATGGAATAGCGCAAGTGTAGCGCCCGGCCCGCCTCACAATCGCGTCCATGGTTCAACCTCGCTACAGCGACGCTCTCGGCCACAGCCTGAGCGACAAGCGCATCGACATCCTGCGCGGCATCGGGCGCACCGGCAGCATCTCGCAGGCCGCGCGCGATGCGGCGGTGAGCTACAAGGCCGCCTGGCAGGCCATCGACACGCTGAGCAACCTGGCCGGGGTGGCGCTGGTCGAGCGCGCCGTCGGCGGTGCAGGCGGCGGCGGTGCGCGGCTGACCGCGCAGGGGAGCGAGCTGTTGGCGCTGGCCGACGAGCTGGAAGCGGCGCGGCGGCAGGTCCATGCGCGGCGCGCCGGCGCAGGTTCTGCCGCGGGCTCCGCGGCGGCGCTCGGCCATGCCCTGGCCGGGCTGTTCGGCCTGGCGCTGCGCACCAGCATGCGCAATCAGCTGCCGGCGCGCGTGCTGTCGCTCGAAGGCAGCGGCCACATCGTGCGGGTTGCGCTGGCGGTCGGCGAGGGCCGCATGGCGGCCCGCATCACCCGCGAGAGTGCCCAGTTGCTCGGGCTGGCGCCGGACATGCCGGTGATTGCGCTGTGCAAGGCCACCGCGGTACGGGTGATCCGCGACGGCGCCGGCGCGCCAGCCAGCCAGGGCAACTGGCTGGCCGGCAGCGTGAGCCGGGTGGCGCGCGGCGACAGCGGCGACGAGGTGAGCATGTCGCTGGCCCCGGGCCTGCAACTGGTGGGCTTCGCCGAGGGTGCCAGCGGCTTGCGAACCCGCCAGCGCGTGACGGCGGCGGTCGACGAATCTGCCGTCGTGGTGGCGCTGGGCGCCTGAGCGTCAGGCCGGCGGCGTCCGCCGCGTGTGCCACAGCTTCCGGTAGACGGTCGCCCGGCTGATGCCCAAGGCGCGCGCGGCCTGGGCCACGTTGCCGCGCGCCTCATCCACGGCGCGCCGGATCATCTCGCCCTCCATTTCGCGCAGGCGGGGCTTGACGCCTTCGGCGCCGGGCGCGGGCGCGCCACGGCCGCCGTGCTGCACGCGGGCACGCACGCGCAGGCCGGACCACAGCGGCACCTCGATCGACACGTCATCGCGCCGGGCTGCGTCGAACAGCATCGACAAGGGCAGGGCGAACAGATCGCCCGCATGCAGCGGCCCCTGTCCGCCCAGCAGCGGGCGATGCAGCATCTGGCGCGCGCAGGCGTTGCTGCCGGTCACGTAGCCCTGCGGGTCCAGGCCGAGCAGACCCATGGCCTCGGGGCCGACGCTGTAGCCCGGCCAGGCCAGATGCACGAGCAGGGCGCAGGCATGCTGCTGAACCAGTGTGTTCTCGATGGCGCGTGCGGACATGGACGCCAGGTGGACCAGTTCCGGCCGCTCCTGCTCGTTCACCCCGGTCAGGTCGAGCATGCCCACGCAGTCGCCTTGAGGGCTGAACAACGGAGCGCCGGCGCAGCTGTAGACGCCGGTGGCGTCGAAGAAGTGCTCGCCGCGATGCAGCCACACCGGCTGCTGGTCGGCCAGCGCGGCACCGATGGCGGATGTGCCGACCGCCGGCTCGGACAGGTCGACGCCGATGCGCGCCAGGTCGAGCGCGCGCCGCTCCTTGTTCTCGCTCAGGCTGGGCATGCTGCCCACCTCGACCACCACGCCCCGGGCGTCGGTCAGGATCGGGAAGTAGCGGGTATCGGCCAGGGCGCGCGAGAGGTGCGCCAGCACCGGGCGCGCCGCCATCACCAGTTGCCGGTTGCGCTCGGACACCTCGCTCAACCGCGCGCGGGAAACCGGCTCGAAGCTGACCGCCTGGTGCGGGCGCTGGCCGGCCTCCAGGCAACGTCGCCAGGATCGCGTGATCCACGGCTCGATCGGCGCGGCCGATGTGCCGCGCGGGCGCTCGCCGTCGATCCATTCGCGGCGCGCTTGTGCGATGAGTGCGCCGCGCTCTTCGCGCGGCGTGGGCAGGACGGAGGTGAGCATTTGCTTTGAAGGAGGCCGGGCGGCACGTCGTCAGGGGCGGGTTGCGACGCCGCGAACGCCGGGCGCCGTGTCCGCACGCCCATGTTTCATTTTGAGAATTTCCGGTTGGGGCTGCAATCCGTCTAGGGTTTTGCCTAGCACCTGCCAAGAGTACCGCGTCCAATATGCCTTCGCCCATCAGCCATCCCCCTCATGGAGAGAGCCACATGCAGGTATCCCTGAAAGTCAACGGTCAGGCGACCACGGTCGACGCCCCCCCCAACACGCTGCTGGTCCAGGCCATTCGCGAGCACCTTCGCCTCACCGGCACGCACGTGGGTTGCGACACGGCCCAGTGCGGCGCCTGTACCGTGCACGTGAACGGCCGGGCCGTGAAGTCCTGCAACATGCTGCTGGCGCAGGCCGAGGGCGCCGAGGTCACCACCATCGAAGGCATCGCCGCCCAGGACGGCACGCTGCATCCGATGCAGGCGGCCTTCAAGGAGTGCCATGGCCTGCAGTGCGGCTTCTGCACGCCGGGCATGGTCATGAGTGCCATCGACCTGTGCAAGACCCACCCCGGCGCGAGCGAAGCCGAGGTGCGCGAGCTGCTCGACGGCAACCTGTGCCGCTGCACCGGCTACCAGAACATCGTCAAGGCGGTGATGCTGGGCGGCAAGAACATGGCTTCGGCCTGAAGCGCCCAGGCGCGGCACAAGGAGACAGCAAATGGGTGCATCCGATTTCGCCAGCCTGCCGCACATCGGCGAGGCCTACAAGCGCAAGGAAGACTACCGGTTCGTCACCGGCAGCGGGCAGTACACCGCCGACGTGGTGCTGGAGCGGCAGGCGCATGCCGTGTTCGTGCGCTCGCCCCACGCGCACGCCAGGATCAATTCGGTGGATGTCGCCGCCGCCCGGGCCATGCCGGGCGTGATCGGCGTGTTCTCCGGCAAGGACATCGAGGGCAAGATGGGCGGGCTGCCTTGCGGCTGGCTGATCAACAACCCCGACGGCACGCCCATGAAGGAGCCGCCGCACCCGATCCTGGCCATCTCCAAGGCACGCTACGTGGGCGACCACGTCGCGATGGTGGTGGCCGAGACGCTGGAGCAGGCGCGCGACGCGGCCGAGGCCGTGCAGGTCGACTACGAAGTGCTGCCGGCGCTGGTCAGTGTCGCTGACGCCGCGAAGAAGCAGGGCACCATCACCCTTCATGACGAGGCACCGGACAACCAGTGCTACAAGTGGGCGCTGGGCGACAAGGCGGCTGTGGACGCCGCCTTCGCCGGCGCCGCCCACGTCACCCGGCTCGACCTGGTCAACAACCGGCTGGTGCCCAATGCCATCGAGCCGCGCGTGGCCGTGGCCAGCTACAGCCGGGCGACCGAGGACTACGTGCTCTACGTGGCCAACCAGAATCCGCACGTCGAGCGGCTGCTGATGACCGCCTTCGTGCTGGGCCTGCCCGAGCACAAGGTGCGCGTGATCGCGCCGGACGTGGGCGGCGGCTTCGGCTCGAAGATCTTCCTGTACGCGGAAGACGTGGCGCTCACCTGGGCCAGCAAGCAGCTCAACCGCAACATCAAGTGGGTGGCGGACCGGTCCGAGGCATTCCTGTCGGATGCGCACGGCCGCGACCACGTCAGCCACGCCGAGATGGCGATGGACAAGGACGGCAAGTTCCTGGCGCTGCGCGTGCACACCGACGCCAATCTCGGGGCCTACCTGTCGACCTTCTCCACTGCAGTGCCGACCATCCTGTACGCCACCCTGCTGGCCGGCCAGTACACCACGCCGCAGATCTACGTCGAAGTCGATGCCTGGTTCACCAACACCGCGCCGGTGGACGCCTACCGCGGCGCTGGCCGGCCCGAGGCCACCTACCTGCTGGAGCGGCTGGTGACGCGCTGCGCGTGGGACATGAAGCTCGGCCAGGACGAGATCCGCAAGCGCAATTTCATCACCCAGTTCCCCTACCAGACGCCGGTGGCGCTGCAGTACGACACGGGCGACTTCCACGCCGTAATGGACAAGGCCCGCGCGCTCGCCGAGGTCGACAGCTTCGCAGCGCGAAAGGCCGAGAGCGAGAAGAACGGCAAGCTGCGCGGGATCGGCTACTCCAGCTACATCGAGGCCTGCGGACTCGCGCCTTCGAACATCGCCGGTGCCCTGGGCGCGCGCGCCGGCCTGTTCGAGTGCGGCGAGATCCGGGTGCATCCCACCGGCAGCGTGACCGTGTTCACCGGCTCGCACAGCCATGGGCAAGGGCACGAGACCACCTTCGCGCAGGTGGTGGCGGCGCGCCTGGGCATTCCGGTCGAGAACGTCGACGTGGTGCACGGCGACACCGGCCGCGTGCCCTTCGGCATGGGCACCTACGGATCGCGTTCGATCTCGGTGGGCGGCGCCGCCATCATGAAGGCGCTGGACAAGATCGAGACCAAGGCCAAGAAGATTGCGGCGCACCTGATGGAGGCGAGCGACGCCGACGTCGACTTCGCCAACGGCGAGTTCAGCGTCAAGGGCACCGACAAGAAGATCCCCTTCGGCCAGGTGGCGTTGACGGCCTACGTGCCGCACAACTACCCGCTCGACAAGCTCGAGCCCGGCCTGAACGAGACCGCGTTCTACGACCCGACCAACTTCACCTTCCCCGGGGGCACCTACATCTGCGAGGTGGAGGTGGACACCGCCACCGGCGAGGTCAAGGTCGACCGGTTCACCGCGGTGGACGACTTCGGCACCCTCATCAATCCGATGATCGTGGAGGGGCAGGTGCAGGGCGGCATCGTGCAGGGCATCGGCCAGGCGCTGCTGGAGAACTGCGTGTACGACAACGAGAGCGGTCAGTTGCTCACCGGCAGCTTCATGGACTACGCCATGCCGCGCGCCCGCGACTTCCCGCAGTTCAAGCTCGACACGGTCTGCACGCCGTGCACGCACAATCCGCTGGGCACCAAGGGCTGCGGCGAGGCCGGCGCGATCGGGTCGCCGCCGGCGGTGATCAATGCCGTGCTCGACGCGCTGGCGCCGCTGGGCGTGCGCGACATCGACATGCCCGTCACGCCCAACCGCGTCTGGGACGCGCTGCACGGCGCCGGCAAGGCCTGAACCCGGCCCTTGCCCGGGCTCGCACATTTCGCGTTGAGGACACACCATGTACGCATTCACCTACGAACGTCCCGCCTCCCTGGCCGATGCCGTCAAGCTGGCGGGTGCCGGCGGCAAGCCGCTGGCGGGCGGCCAGACGCTGCTGGCATCCATGAAGCTGCGCCTGTCGGCGCCCGAGCAACTGGTGGACCTGGGGGCCGTCAAGGAGCTCACCGGCATCCGCCGGGAGGGTGACCGGCTCGTCATTGGCGCGATGTCGCGCCATGCCGAGGTGGCCACCCACGCGGACGTCAAGGACGCCTTTCCGGCGCTGGCCTGGCTGGCCGCGCACATCGGCGACCGGCAGGTGCGGGCCATGGGCACCATCGGCGGGTCCCTGGCCAACAACGACCCGGCAGCCTGCTATCCGAGCGCGGTGCTTGCCACCGGCGCCACGGTGGTGACCAGCAAGCGCGAGATCGCGGCCGACGACTTCTTCCAGGGCCTGTTCGCCACGGCGCTGGACGAGGACGAGCTGATCACTGCCGTGCGGTTCCCGGTGCCCAGGCAGGCGGCCTACGAAAAGCTGATCCAGCGCGCCTCCCACTTCCCGCTGGTCGGCGTGTTCGTCGCGAAGTACGACAGCGGCGTACGCGTGGCGGTCACCGGCGCGGGCAATGGCGTCTTCCGCCATGCGGGCCTGGAGGAGGCGTTCACGAAAAGCTTCACGCCCCAGGCTGCCAGCGGCGTGAAGATCGACGCGGCCGACCTCAACAGCGACCTGCATGGCTCGGCCGCCTACCGTGCCCACCTGATCGGTGTCCTGGCGCAGCGTGCAGTGGCAAAGGCCATCGGCTAACCTCCGGCAAATGACCGCCACGCCTGACACCGCCGCATCCTTGTCTTCGATCGACGCGGTGGGGCAGGCGCTCCAGGGGGTCGGCTACTTTGCCGACCGGCGCCTGGCCACGGCAGTGTTCCTGGCGCTGCGCCTGCAGCGGCCGTTGCTGCTCGAGGGCGAGCCCGGCGTCGGCAAGACCGAACTGGCCAAGGCGTTGGCCCACGCCCTGGGGCGGCAGATGTTGCGGCTGCAGTGCTACGACGGGCTCGAGCAGCGCGAGGCGCTGTACGAATGGAACTACGCGGCGCAACTGCTGCACATGCGCGCGGCCGAGGCGCAGGGCGCGGCCACCGACGTCGAATCCGAGGTCTACCAGCCCCGCTACCTGGTGCGGCGGCCGCTCCTGCAGGCGCTGGAGACCCCGCCGCCGGGCGCGGTGCTGCTGATCGACGAGGTCGATCGCGCGGACGAGCCGTTCGAGGCCTTCCTGCTCGAATACCTGGGCGAGTACCAGGTCAGCATTCCCGAGCTCGGCACGATCAGCGCCTTCGCGCCGCCGGTCACCATCCTGACCAGTAACCGGACGCGCGACCTGAACGATGCCGTCAAGCGACGTTGTCTCTACCACTGGCTCGACTACCCGGAGCGCGAGCGCGAGCTGGCCATCGTGCGGGCCCAGGTGCCGCAGGCGGGCGAGCAACTGTCGCAGCAGGTGGCCGACTTCGTCGCCCGCCTGCGCGGCCTGCCCCAGCCCAGCGCGTTCCAGCGCGTGCCCGGCATCGCCGAAAGCGTGGAATGGGCGCGCGCGCTGGTGGCGCTGGACACGCTGGCGCTCGACCCCGAAGTGGTCGTCGACACCGCAGGCATCCTGTTCAAGCAGCGCGACGACGTCGCCGCGCTGACGCAAACCCTGGCCGACGAGTTGCTGCAGCCGCCCGCCGCGCCAGTCGCCGGCAGTGCCTGACCGGCGCCCGACGGTGCGTCTGGCAGTCTTCATCCCATGCATTCGCCCGACAAGCCGGCCGACGCAGCGCCCCATGCTGCACCGGGCGCGGCGCGCGTGCAGCAGCTGGGCGATGCCCGGCGCGGCAAGATGGCCGGCAACATCGCGGCATTCGGGCGGGCGTTGCGCCGGGCCGGTGTGCGCACCGACGCGGCCCGCATCGCCCTGGCGACTCAGGCCGCCATGCTGGTGAGTGTCGAGCGCAAGCTGGACCTCGGCGCCGCGATCGAGGCGGTGATGGTCAGTCGCGAGCAGGACCGTCTGGTCTTTCGCGAATTGTTCGACGCCTGGTTCCAGGACCCCGACCTGGCGCACAAGATGCTCGCGCAGATGCTGCCCAGCGCCGAAGGCAAGCCGCAGCCCGCGCGCCGGCGCCCGCGCGTGCGCGAGGCACTGATGGCGCCGCGCGTGCCGGCGCCCGACAAGCCGGGCGAACAGGAAGTGCAGTTCGACGCCGCCATGACGGCCAGCGAGCGGCAACGCCTGCACCATGCCGACTTCAATGCCCTGGGCGCCTCCGAATACCGCCTGGTGGAGCGCCTGGCGCGAGACATCGCGCTGCCGGTGCCCACGCTGCCGGCTCGCCGCATGCGCGCCGCCGCCGGCCTGCCCCACTCGCGCATGCATTGGGCCGGGGTCCTGCACGAAGCCGGTCGCACGGGTGGCGAGCTGGTGCGGCTGCCGCGGCTGTCGCGGCGCGAGCAGCCGTTGCCTCTGTTGGTGCTGGTGGATGTCTCCGGTTCGATGGAGCGCTACGCGCGCCTGCTGCTGGCGTTCCTGCATGCCGCCACGCGCCGGGCCGGTCGGCGCGACGTGTTTGCCTTCGGCACCCACCTGACCGACCTCACGCCCGCGTTCCGCCTGGCCGACACCGACGAGATGCTGCTGCGCGCGGGCGCCGCCATCGACGACTTTGCCGGCGGCACCCGCCTGGGCGAATCGCTGGCGCAGCTGCGCCTGCAGCATGCGCGGCGCCTGACCGGGCGCCGCACGCTGGTGCTGCTGGTCAGCGACGGACTGGACACCGGCGAGCCGCGGCAGCTGGAGGACGAGTTGCAATGGCTCCATCGGCATGCGCGCCGGGTGCTGTGGCTCAATCCGCTGCTGCGCTTCGCTGGCTATTCACCCCTGGCGCGTGGGGCGGCGATGCTGCACCGCCATGCAGACGCGATGCTGGCGGTCCACAATCTCGATGCGCTCGAGCAACTCGCGCGCAGCCTGGCTGCACTGATGCGCAGCGCGCGCCGCTGAGAACGGCGGCGGCTCCTCCCACGAACAAGCGAGAAACCACCATGGACATGCAAGGCACAAGGCAACTCGGCATTTCCCAGCAACAGGCTTGGGAAGCCCTGAACGACCCCGAGGTGCTGAAGAAATGCCTGCCCGGCTGCGACCGGTTCGAGAGCACGGGCGAAGGCCAGTACGCCGTGGCGATGGCCGTGAAGGTGGGGCCCGTGTCGGCCAAGTTCACCGGCAAGGTGCTGCTCAGCGACATCCAGCCGCCGTCGAGCTACACCTTGTCGTTCGAAGGGCAGGGCGGGGTGGCCGGCTTCGGCAAGGGGGCCTCCAGCGTCAACCTCACGCCCAACGATGCAGGCTGCGAGCTGGGCTACACGGTGCAGGCGCAGGTGGGCGGCAAGATCGCCCAGCTCGGGCAGCGGCTGATCGACGGCGCCGCCAAGTCGATCGCGGACGACTTCTTCAAGCGCTTCGACAACGAGATGCAGCAGCGCCAGGTGCCGGCGGTGCCGGCTGCCGAAGACGCGGCGGGCGAAGACGGCGCGCCGGCCGACGCCTCCAAGCCGGGCTGGCTGTCGCGCCTGGGCATCGGCCGCAAGGACTGACAAGCTTCGAACGCGACACGGAAGGTTGACGACATGGAAAATCTCGACGTCATGGTGCTGCGGACCCTGCGCGACTGGCGCCTGGCCGGCGAGCGCGCCATGCTGGCGACGGTCGTGCGCACCTGGGGTTCGTCGCCGCGGCCGGTCGGCTCGATCATGGCGCTGGCCGAGAAGGGCGCGGTGGTTGGGTCGGTGTCGGGCGGCTGCATCGAGGACGACCTGATCGCCCGCTACACACGGGCGCATGGGGCGGCGCAGGCCATGCCCGAGGGCACGCCGGCCTTCGTCAAGTACGGCATCACTGCCGACGAGGCGCATCGTTTCGGATTGCCGTGCGGCGGTACGCTGGAGCTGCTGCTGGAGTGGGACCCGGACACCGCATCGCTGCAGGCGCTGGTGTCGCAGCTCGAGCAGGGCCAGCTCATGCAGCGCACCGTGCGACTGGCCGATGGCAGCGTGAGCCTGGCGCCCGCGCAGTCGCCCGCGGCGCTGGTGCTGAACGACCGTGACCTGGTCAACACCTTCGGCCCCGAGTACCGCATGCTGCTCATCGGCGCCGGCCAGATCACCGAGTACCTGGCCACCATGGCCCGGTTCTCCGGCTTTGCCGTCACGGTGTGCGACCCGCGCGCCGAATACCGCACGGCCAGCGACCTGCCTGGCGTGACGCTGAGCACCGAGATGCCCGATGACGCCGTGCTGGCCTTCCGGCCGGACCGGCGCAGCTGTGTGGTCGCGCTCACGCACGATCCCAAGCTGGACGACCTGGCGCTGCTCGAGGCGCTGGGCACGGATGCCTTCTACGTCGGCGCCATCGGGTCGCGCCGCAACGCGCAGGCGCGGCGCGAACGCATGATCGAGCACTTCGAGCAGACCGAGCAGTCGCTCGCGCGGTTGCGCGGGCCGATCGGCATCTACATCGGCAGCAAGACGCCGCCCGAGATCGCGGTCAGCGTGATGGCCGAGATTTTGGCGGTCAAGAACGCGGTGCAGCTGCCGCCGGAGATCGAGGTCGCCCGGGCCAAGTCCAGCCTGGAGTGACCGGCCCGGCACGGGCTGCCGCGCCGCGGGCGCGGGAGACTTCAGGCCAACGCCTCGCCCTGCTCGACGAAGTGGCCGATGAAGGCCACGAAGCTCTGCGCCGCCGGCGACAGCGACCGCGTGCGCGTGCTGTAGATGCAGACTTCCCGATAGAACACCGGCGCCACCAGCGGGCGCAGGGTCAGGCCGTGACCGCGCGCGAGTGGGGCGGCGTACGAGGGAACGGCGGTCACGCCGAGCCCGGCCGCGACCAGTCCCAACGCGGTGGTCATGTATGACACCAGGTGCACCGACGCGATCGCCGGCACGCCGGCGGCCGCCAGTTCGGGTTGCAGGCGTTGCATGAAGTCCAGCGTGGGCGCGATGAACGGCAGGCCGGCCAGTTCCTGCCACCGGACCTGGCGCCGCCGTGCGAGCGCATGGTCCGGCGGACAGACCAGATGGTGCCGGTCCCGCAGCAGCGCGCGGCGCGTCAGCTCGGGCATTGCCGCATCGTCGGCGACATCCGGACCGATGGCCAGTTCGACCTCGGCCGACAGCACCCGCGCCTGCATCTGCTCGGGCAGGGTGTCCACCAGGCGCACCTCGACATCCGGGAACTGCGCGCGATAGGCGGCGATCACGCGCGGCATCAGCGTGCAGGCCATCATCTGCGGGGCGGCCACGCGCAGCAGGCCGCGCTTCTTGTCGCGCAGCTCGCCCACGCTCAGTACCGCGTCCTCCAGTTCGCGCAGCACGCGCTGGGCGTACGGCAGGAAGTCGCGCCCGGCGTCGGACAGTTCCACGCGGCGCGTGTTGCGGTCGAGCAGGCGCACGCCGAGTTCGGCCTCGAGCTCGCGAATCAGCACGCTGACGGCCGCCTGCGTCAGGTGTATCTGGCGCGCCGCCTCGGTGAAGCTGCCGCAGGCGGCGACCGCGGCGAAGGCGCGCAACTGGCGCAGGCTGAGGTTCATGGCTCCCCGGGGCCGGGCAACGTGCTCAGCGCCCGCGTGGAGGGCTGGCGGGCCCGGCGCCCGTGACGTGCGCCTCGGGCCCGGGGCCGCCGCGCGTGCGGAACAGTGCGGCGCGCATCAGGAAGATGGTGGTGACCGGCGCCGTCAGCGCCACGAAGACCGCTATGAGCACCGCGTGCAGGAACAGGCTGTTGCCCTGCACCGAAAAGTACGTGATGGTGGCCAGCATCATCGACCACACACCGACCGTGGCGCCCAGGGTCGGCGCGTGGATGCGCCGGAAGAACGTGGGCAGTCGCACCAGCCCGAACGAGCCGATGGCCGCGAAGGCCGCGCCCACCACCACCAGCAGCGCGGTGACCAGCTCGGCCCACAGCGGCAGCGGCCCGAAGATGAAGTCGTCGGTCACTCGATGACCTCGCCGCGCAGCAGGAACTTGGCCAGTGCCGTGGAGCCGACGAAGCCGAACAGCGCGATCAGCATCGCCGCCTCGAAGTACACGGCGCTGGCGTAGTTGATGCCCAGCACCAGCATCATCAGCATGCCGTTGATGTAGAGGCAGTCGAGCGCCATGATGCGGTCCTGCGCGGCCGGCCCGATCAGCAGGCGCGCCAGCGAACACAGCATGGCCACGGCCAGCAGGAACAGCGCCACCTTCAGCGCCCAGAAGAGCACGGGGGTCATGATTCGAAGATCTCCATCAAGGGCCTCTCGTAGCGCGTCTTCACCATCTCGATGAAGGCCACGTCGTCGGTCAGGTCGAACATGTGCACGCTCAGCTGGCTGCCGTCGCGCGAGAGTTCGGCCCACGCGGTGCCGGGGGTCAGGCAGAAGATCATGGCAAGCACCGCCAGCCCGTTTGGATCGCGCATGTCCAGAGGAACCTGCACGAAATGCGAGTTGATGTCGCGGGTTCGGCGCGTGAGCAGAAGGCGCGAGACGTCGCGCGCGGAAACCAGCAGGTCGTGAAGCACCAGGCCGGTCAGGCGAAGCGCCATCAGGGGCCGGCGCGCGGCCACGTGCGCCGGGCGCAGGCTGCGCGTGAGCAAGGGCACGCCCACCGCGAGCAGCGCTGCCAGCAGCAGCGTACCGGCATGCAGCGACTGGTTGAGCAGCACCCACACGACGAACAGCGCGAGCGAGAGCGTGGGCGACGGCAACCAGCGCTTCATGGCTTCACCTCGATGGCGCTGTCCAGCGCCGGGCGCTGCCGGGCGTTCATCACTGCCTCGCGATAGGCGAAAGGATTGCGCAGGTCCTTCGCGGTGGCGCCGGCATGCGACATCGCCTGGCCGGCTCCGATGGTCAGCGCCAGGCTGGCGCCAAGCAGCATCAGCACCGGAAACACCTCGACCGCGCGCAGCGCCGGCTTGCCACCGTCGGGCGCCGTCCAGAAATGGCGGATGCCGGCGCGGCTGAAGGCCACCAGCATGAAGAAACCGGCCACCAGCATGAGTGCCAGGAAGATCCAGCCCGATGGGTAGACGGCCGGCGCCGCCAGCAGGGCGGACAACATGGCGAACTTTCCGATGAACCCGGACAGCGGCGGCAGGCCGGCCAGCAGCACCGCGCTGGTGAGGAACGCCAGGCCGAGAAACGCCACGCCTGCCGGGATCGCGCGGCCGTAGAGCGCCTGTTCGTCGTCGTCCAGGTTGACGTCGTCCATGGGGCGAAGGTCTTCCGCCAGGAAAGGCGCCGCGTCGGCCGACTCGTAGGCGGCAATGCTGGCGCCCGCGTTGCGCCAGCGCTCGAGCATGTCGATCAGCAGGAAGAACGCCGCCGCGGCCAGCGTGGAACTGAGCATGTAGTACAGCGCGCCGGCCCAGATGCCGGGCTGGCCCAGGCCGATCGCGGCGAGCAGGGTGCCGGCCGAGATCAGCACGCTGAAGCCGGCCAGGTGGGACAGGCGCTGCGTGCCGATCAGGCCCAGCGCCGCGGTGAACAGCGTCGCCAGGCCGAAGGCGGTAAGGACATATTCGCCGAAGCCGTCGGGCGCAAAGAACAGCGACCACAGGCGCAGCACCGTGTAGATGCCCAGCTTGGTCAGCAGCGTGAACACCGCACCCACGGGCGACACCGCCGCGCTGTAGGCGGGCACCAGCCAGAAGTTGAGCGGCCAGGCGCCGGCTTTGGCGAAGAAGGCAACGCCCAGGATGGCGCCGGCCGCCCGCACAAGGCCGCGGTCGCCCGGGCCGAGTTCGGCGATCCGGGTGCTCAGGTCGGCCATGTTGAGGGTGCCGGTCACGCCGTACATGAGCGCCGCGCCGACCAGGAACAGCGCCGACGCCGCCAGGTTGATGGCCACGTAGTGCAGCCCCGCGCGCACCCGATGCTTGCCCGAGCCGTGCAGAAGGAGCCCGTACGAGGCCGCGAGCATGACCTCGAAGAAGACGAACAGGTTGAACAGGTCGCCGGTGAGGAAGGCGCCGTTGAGCCCCATGAGCTGCAACTGCAGCAGCGGATGGAAGTGCACGCCGGCCCGGTCCCAGCGCGAGGTGGAGTAGATGGAGGCGGCGAACGCCACCACGCCGGTGAGCGCCACCATCATGCTGGACAGCCGGTCGGCGACCAGGACGATGCCGAAGGGCGCCGGCCAGTTGCCCGGAAGGTAGACGCCGACCGAGCCGGGGCCGGTGCCGGTGGCCGGGGCGTTGACCCAGCGCAGCAGCGCCAGCGCGACGAGCAGGCCGGCCAGGCCGGACACGACGCTGAGCACCGACTTGAGCCTGCGGTGCCGCTCCTCGAGCATCAGCATGAGCGCCGCCGTGAGCAGCGGCAGCAGGATCGGCGCCGCAATCAGGTGCGGCATGGTGGCCTCGAGGAGGCGGTCGAGCAGTGCCGACAGCTGCGCGATCATCGCTCGTCGTCCTCGCCGTCGGGGCCGTCTTCGCCGTCCACGTGGTCGGTGCCGTGCAAGCCGCGCGAGGCCAGCATGATGACCAGGAAGAGGGCGGTCATGGCAAAGCCGATCACGATCGCCGTGAGCACCAGCGCCTGCGGCATCGGGTCCGCCGTGTTGGCCAGTGTCGCGTTGATCCCCTGGATCAGGACGGGCTCGCTGTCCACCTTCAGCCGCCCCATGCTGAAGATGAACATGTTGACCGCGTAGGACAGCAGCGTCAGGCCGATGATCACCTGGAACGTGCGGGGCCGCAGCAGCAGGTACACGCCGGAAGCGGTGAGCACGCCGATGGCAATGGCGAGCACGGCCTGCATCAGGCGGGCCCTCCCTGTGCCGCTGTCTCCGCCTGGGCCGCCGCTTCGCGCTCGGCGCGTTCGACCTGCTCCTCGGCCCAGCGGTGGCTGCGGATCGACTGGTGGGCCAGCGCGGTCAGGATCAGCATGGTCGAGCCGAGCACCAGCGAGAAAACGCCCAGGTCGAAGAAAAGGGCGCTGGGCACGTGGACTTCGCCGATCACCGGCAGGTCGAGGTGTGCCGTGTGCGTGGTCATGAAGGGAAAGTCCAGCACGATGGCGCCGCCGCCCGTGGCGATGGCCAGCAGCAGGCCGACGGCGATCCAGCGGCGCGGGAAGATGCGCAGGTGCTCTTCGACCCACTCGGCGCCGGACACGATGTACTGCAGCAGCAGCGCGACGGACATCACCAGCCCGGCGACGAAGCCGCCGCCGGGCTGGTTGTGTCCGCGCATGAAGAAGTAGACCGACACCAGCACCGACAGCGGCAGCAAAAGGCGCACCAGCACCGCCGGCACCATGAGGTAGCCCACGGCGGTGTCGCGGGCCAGCCGAGGGCTGACCAGGTCGGTGATGCCGTCGTCCTGCCCGGCGAGCTGTTGGGGCGGCAGGGCCATCGACTCGGCCGCAGGACGGAAGCGGCGCAGCAGGGCGTAGACCGTCAGCGCGACCACGCCCAGCACGCAGATCTCGCCGAACGTGTCGAAGCCGCGGAAGTCCACCAGCATCACGTTGACCACATTGGTGCCGCCGCCTTGCGTCAGAGCGTGCTCCAGGAAGAAGCCCGAGATGCTCTGGGGGAACGGGCGGGACATGACCGTCCATGCCAGCGCCGCCATGCCGGTGCCGGCAGCCAGTGCGATCACCAGGTCGCGCACGCGGCGCCCCAGGCGCCGCCAGGCCGGACCGACCGGCGGCGCAGTCTGCCGCCGCAGCGGCAGCCAGCGCAGGCCGAGCAGGATCAGCACCGTGGTGACGGTCTCTGCGATGAGCTGCGTCAAGGCCAGGTCCGGCGCCGAGAACCAGATGAAGGTGACGCAGCAGACCAGGCCCGCGCCCGACGTGAGCATCACTGCCGCAAGCCGGTGGAACTTGGCCTGCAGCGCCGCCGCCACCGCGCAGGTGCAGCCGATCAGCCACAGCATGGCGAACATGGGCGAGAAGGGCAGCGCGCCGCCTTTCTCGCCGTAGCTCGGCAGGAAGTACAGCGCGGCGACCGGGCCGGCCACGGCCAGCACCGCCATGAGCATGAGCTGCGCCTGCAGTCGCCGCGTGCCGAGCAGCCGGCGGCCGTGCCGGCCGGCCTGGCTCAATCGGGCCAGCGAATTCTCGAAGATGCGCTGGCCGTCGAAGCGGTGCAGCAGCGGTGTCTGTGTCAGACGCCCGCGCGCGCGCAGGGCGCGCTGGGCGAGATACATCAGCGTGCCGCCGATCAGGGCGACGACGCTCATCGCCAGCGGCACGTTCAGCCCGTGCCAGATCGCCAGCGTGTAGTACGGAAGCGTGCCGCCGACGACAGGTGCAGCAGCAGCGGCCAACAGCGGGCGAACCGACCAGGCCGGCGCGGTGCCCACTACCAGACACAGCAGCACCAGCACCTCGACGGGCACGCGCATCCAGTGGGGCGGCTCGTGCGGCGGCCGCGGCACCTGGCCGTCGCAGGGCGGCCCGAAGAATACGTCGACCACCAGCCGCAGCGAGTAGGCCACGCTGAACATGCCGGCCAGCGTGGCCGCCAGCGGCAGGCCCAGCTCGACCCAGCGCGAGGCCTGCACGAACACGGTTTCCGCGAAGAACATCTCCTTGGACAGAAAGCCGTTGAGCAACGGCACGCCCGCCATCGCGGCGCTGGCGATGATCGCCAGCGTGGCGGTGATCGGCATCGCCCGCGCGAGGCCGCTGAGCTTGTCGATGTCCCGCGTGCCGGTCTCGTGGTCGATGATGCCGGCGGCCATGAACAGCGAGGCCTTGAACGTTGCATGGTTCATCACGTGGAACACCGCGGCGACCGCGGCCAGGTCGCTGTTGAGCCCCAGCAGCAGCACGATCAGCCCGAGATGCGATAACGTCGAATACGCCAGGAGCGCCTTGAGGTCGCGCTGGAACATGGCCGCGAAGCCGCCCAGCAGCAGCGTGGCGAGGCCGGCGCCGCTGACCGCCCAGAACCAGGCTTCGGTACCCGACAGTGCCGGCCACAGGCGGGCCAGCAGGAACACGCCGAGCTTCACCATGGTGGCCGAGTGCAGGTAGGCCGACACCGGCGTCGGGGCCGCCATCGCGCGCGGCAGCCAGAAATGGAACGGAAACTGCGCGCTCTTGGTGAAGGCGCCCAGCAGCACCAGCGCCAGCGCCGGCAGGTAGAGCGCGTCGGCTCGGATCTTGTAGCCGGCGCCGAGCACTGCGTCGAGGTCGTAGCTGCCGACGATGCGCCCGATCAGGAGCACGCCGCCCAGAAGGCAGAGGCCGCCGGCGCCGGTCACCGTGAGCGCCATGCGCGCGCCGCGGCGCGCGTCGCGCCGATGGTGCCAATAGCCGATCAGCAGGAACGAGAACAGGCTGGTGAGTTCCCAGAACACCACCAGCTGGATGAGGTTGCCGGAGAGCACCACGCCCAGCATCGAACCCATGAACGCCAGGAAGAAGCTGAAGAAGCGCGGAACCGGGTCCGACGCCGACATGTAGTAGCGCGCATAGAGCACGACCAGCGCGCCGATGCCCAGCACCAGCACCGAGAACAGCCAGGCGAATCCGTCGAGGCGCAGGTGCAGTCCCAGGCCGAGCGCGGGCACCCAGTCGAACCGCACGTCGATCACCTGGCCGGCCGACACGGCGGGAAAGAGCCATGCCATCTGTATCGTGAGGCCCAGCGCCACCAACCCTGCCAGCGTCGACTCGCGATTGCGCGCGTCGTGCGGCATCAGCGCCGCCAGCACGCTGGCGACGAAGGGAAGGACTATGGTGAGGACCAGCGGCATCGCGACCGATTCTATCGATCGCCCTGCGCACCGATGACCCGCGCCGCGCAGGTTTCCAGGGCTTTTCCCGGCGACCGGTGAACGCCGCTGCCGCCGAAGCGCCTACAGCTTCATGTTCTGCGGCAGCCAGGTGACGATGGCCGGCACGAAATAGATGATGAGCACGGCGGCGACCATCAGCAGGAACATGGGCAAGGTGGCGCGAGCGATGTAGGTCAGTTCGCGCCCGGTCATGCCCTGCAGCACGAACAGGTTGAAGCCCACCGGCGGCGTGATCTGGGCCATCTCAACGACCAGCACGATGAAGATGCCGAACCACAGCGGATCGATGCCGGCCGAGGTGACCGTGGGCATGATCACGCCCATCGTGAGCACCACCATCGAGATGCCGTCGAGGAAGCAGCCGAGCACGACGTAGAACACGGCCAGCATGACGATCAGCTGGAACCGGCTCAGGCCGAGCGAGCCGATCCATTCGGCCAGGTGGCGCGGCAGGCCGATGTAGCCCATGGCCAGCGTGAGGAACGCAGCGCCGGCCAGAATGAGCGCCATCATGCAGTACAGCCGCGTGGCGCCCAGCAGCGATTCCCTGAAGGTCTGCCAGTTGAGCGAGCCCTGGGCCGCCGAGATGACCAGCGCGCCGACGACGCCGACGGCAGCCGCTTCGGTGGCGGTGGCGACGCCGGCGTAGATCGAGCCGAGCACCGCCAGGATGAGCAGCGTGACCGGGATGAGGCTGCGCGAGTCGGCCAGCTTCTGGCCGAAGCTGCGGCGCGCATCGGCCGGGGGCACGAGTTCGGGGTGGCGCAGCGCCCACAGCGCGATGTAGCCGGAGAACAGCAGTGCCAGCAGAATGCCCGGCAGGATGCCGGCGATGAACAGCCGCGCGATCGAGACGTCGGCGCTCACACCGTAGACGATCATGATGATCGATGGCGGAATGAGCAGCCCCAGCGTGCCGGCCCCGGCAAGAGTGCCCACCACCATCTTCTCGGGATAGCCGCGGCCGGTCAGCTCCGGCAGCGTCATCTTGCCGATGGTGGCGCAGGTGGCTGCGCTCGAGCCCGACACCGCCGCGAAGATGGCGCACCCGACCACATTGGTGTGCAGCAGCCGCCCGGGCAGTGCCTGCATCCACGGCGCGAGGCCCTTGAACATGTCCTGCGACAGCCGCGTGCGAAAGAGGATCTCGCCCATCCAGACGAACAGCGGCAAGGCGGTGAGCGTCCAGCTCGATGCCGAGCCCCAGATGGTCACGGCCATGGCGTCACCGGCCGGCCGCGACGAGAACAGCTCCATGCCGATCCAGGCGACGCCCGAGAGGGTCAGCCCGATCCAGACGCCGCTGCCGAGCATCAGGAACAGCACCAGGATCAGCATGCCGGCAACGGCCAGGTCACTCATGGCGCGCTGCCTCCGACGGGCGGGCCTCGGCCCGGCCGCGCCATTCGAGCACGAATTCGTCGACGGTCGCGATCGCCAGCACCACCGTGCCGACGGCCATCGCCAGTTGCGGGATCCACAGCGGCGTCGCGTCGTTGCCGGTGGAGATGTCGTGGTATTCGAGCGACTGGAACACGAGCCGCACGCTGAACCAGGCGAACAGCAGCGCCAGCAGCATGGCGGCCCCGGTTGCCCAGCGCTCGAGCCAGCGCCTTCCGCCGGCGGGCAGGCGCGAGAGGATCAGCGTGACGCGGATGTGCTCGCCGCGCTTGAGCGTGTGCGCCAGCGCCAGGAACCCGGCGCCTGCCATGAGGTATCCGGCATAGGCGTCGGTGCCTGGAACGTTGAAATGCAATTGCCGCCCGGCGATCGACAGCAGCACCATCACCAGCAGGCCGACCATGCAAAGCGCCGCCAGGGCGGCGGCGCTGCCGTAGATCGCGTCGAGAAGCCTTCGCATCCGTGCCGGCCCTACATCTTGCGGTAGGCGTCGACCACGGCCTGACCCTCGGGGCCGGCCTTCTCGAGGTATTCCTTGAGCATGGTGTCGCCGATCTTCTTCATGTCGGCCTTGAGTTGCGTTGACGGCACGTGGACGGTCATGCCGTTCTTCTTGAGCAGTTCAAGGTACTCGGCGGTCTTCTTGCGCGAGACTTCCCAGCCGCGCTTCTCGGCTTCGGCGCCGGCCTTCAGCAGCGCGTCCTGCTCCGGCTTGGACAGCGCGTCGAATGCCTTCTTGTTGACCAGCACCGCGTTCTTCGGCAGCCAGGCCTGGGTGTCGTAGAAGTTCTTGATGTACTCGTACGTCTTGGTGTCGTAGCCGGTGGAGCCGGAAGACATGTACGACTCGATCACGCCGGTGGCCATGGCCTGCGACAACTCGGCCTGCTGCACGGTGACCGGCTGCGCGCCCACCAGTTCGCCGATGCGGGCGGTGGCCGGGCTGTAGGCGCGCCACTTGACGCCCTTGAGGTCGGCGGCGGAGTTGATCTCCTTCTTGACGAAGATGCCCTGCGGCGGCCAGGCCACGGTGTAGAGCAGCATCATGCCCTGCTCGGCGAGCTTCTTCTCGAGTGCCGGCTTCTGGGCTTGGTAGAGCTTCCAGGCGCTGTCGTAGCTGTCGGCCAGGAAGGGCTGGCCATCGAGGCCGAACAGCGGCCATTCGTTCTGGAAGTTGACCAGCAGCACCTCGCCGGCCTGCGCCTGCCCGCCTTGCACGGCGCGCTTGATCTCGGGCGCCTTGAAGAGCGAGGCGTTCGAGTGCACGGTGATCTTGAGCTTGCCGCCCGTGGCCTTGTCGACATCTGCCGCGAACTGGGTGATGTTCTCGGTGTGGAAGTTGCTGGGCGGGTATGCGGTGGGGAGGTCCCATTTGGTCTGGGCCGCCGCGGCCGCACTGAATGCCAGGACGGCGAGAGCAACGCTGAGCTTGCGGTTCATGTGTTCTCCGGGATTCGACAATGAAGATGAACAGGCGAGCTTACGTGCAAATATTGGACCAGCCGTGAGGATTTCCCTGCATGCGCCGCATGGTCCGGGCATTCCCGGGGGCCGAGTTCGTCTGCGTGCGACAGCGCGGCGGCGCGTCGCGCGCCGCCGCCCTGTGGTCATTCCCCGTGGCGGGGCTCTACTTGGCTGCGTTGGCGGGCTTGGCCGCCTTCATGTCCTTGGCCGCGGTCGCACCGGCCGCCGCGGCAGGCTTGAACGGCTGGCCGTTGATCGTCAGGCCTTCGGCCGAGAGACGCTCGGCCATCTTTTCCTTGACGCCCTTGACGCGCGCGATGAAGTCGTCCCAGCTCTTGAACTCACCTTGCTTGCGCGCCTCGAGGATGCTTTCGGACATCGAGGGTCCCACACCCTTGATCGCATCGAGCTCGGCCGGCGTTGCCTTGTTGACGTCCACGGCGGCGAAGCAGGTGGCAGCCGCCAGCATGGCCCAGCTGGCCACAATTTTCTTGAACATAGTTTTCTCCCTGTGATGCTTGAATCAGACGTCGCCTTGCGCGACGCTGCCGACGCTTGATGTGCGTCGGGAATCATTAGACAACAGGGGAACGGCCGCAATGCGCGCGTGCGGCGCACAGTTGTGAATTCAGAGTTCCTCGACGCGGCGCGGTGGGTAGCTGTCCCATGCCTGGCAGCCGGGGCAGTGCCAGAAGTACTGGTGCGCCTCGAAGCCGCATGCCGCGCACCGATAGCGCATCAGGGGACGAACGGCCTGGTCGACGGCGCGCTGGACGGGCGGATGCAGCGCCTCGCGTTCGAAGCGTTCGCCGGCCAGCCAGCGGCTGGCCGCGATCAGCGAGGGCTGGTGCTGGAGGTGGGCGATGTAGCTGTCGCGCGGACAGGCCGGGGCGGCCTGGTTTTCGTCGTCGAGTTGCGTGGTACCGCCCAACGCCACGATGGCGTCGAGCACGTCGATGGATGGCGACGCGGCGTAGCGGCGCTGCAGCAGGGCCAGCGCCTCGCCGGAGTGCTGCGAAGCGGCCGCGGCCTGCTGCATCAGCGAGGCATACAGCGGCAGCGCCAGCGGCGCGGTGTCGGCCAGCGCGACCAGTGTCGCGAAGGCTTGCGCCGGATTGCCCTGGCGCAGTTCGAGCGTGGCCATGTCGATCGCGGGCCGCGGCGCGGCGGGGGCGACCTGCGCGGCCTGCTGCAGCAGGGGCAGCGCGCCGTCGACATCCCCGCGCATCGCCAGCTCGGCCGCCTGTTCCGCAAGGTAGTGTGCGCGCCGGGTGCCGTAGCTGGCCTGGTCGGACTCGTCGAGCTTGCGGGCGACGCCTTCGGCCTGGGCCCATTCGCGCGAGCGTTCGTAGATCGCCAGCAGCGACAGGCGGGCCTCGTTCTCGTAGCGGGTGCCTTCGAGCTTTTGCAAGGCGGCCTCGGCGCGATCGAGCAGGCCGGCGCGCAGGAAGTCCTGCGCCAGTGCGTGCTGCGCCCGGTCGCGGTCGGCGCGGCTGAGGTCGCCGCGCGAGAGCAGGTGTTCGTGCACCCGCACGGCGCGTTGATACTCGCCGCGCCGGCGGAACAGGTTGCCCAGGGCGAAGTGCAGTTCCTGGGTGTCGGGGTCGTTCTGGACCGCCTCGATGAAGGCGTCGATGGCCTGGTCCTGCTGCTCGTTGAGCAGGAAGTTCAGCCCGCGAAAGTAGGCCTTCGGAGCCTGGCGGTTCTCCAGTCGAAGCTGCCGCAGGTCGAAGCGCGACGCGAGCCAGCCGAGGACGAAAGCCAGTGGCAGGCCCAACAGGACCCAGCTGAGATCAAAGTCCATGGTGGCGGGCGATCGGCAGGTCGTTGCTGGACGGCGATGCGGCCGGGCCGAGCGACGGCACGACGGGCGCGGCGGATTCGGGCGGCGGCGGGGCCGTGGCCTTCTGGCGGTGGCGCCACCAGCCCGGCAGCATGCCCAGGGCGCCGACGACCATGCCACCGGCGAAGGCCACCAGCACCACCAGCACCAGTGGCGCGCGCCAGTAGGTGCCGAAGAAGAAGTTGACGGTAGCGTCGTGCTGATTGTTCAGCGCGAAGGCGAAGAGCGTAAAAAAAATGGCTGCCTTGAGCAGCCACAGGAGGTATTTCATGTTCGCTTTCCGACTGGGCCGGAAAGATTCTACGTTTGGGACGCGGCGTTGCCGTCGGCGCCTCGCTCATCCACGGCTTCGCGCAAGGCCTTGCCCGGCTTGAAGTGCGGCACGCGCTTCTCCGGCACCTGCACCCGTTCGCCCGAGCGCGGATTGCGCCCGATGCGCGGCGGCCGGCGACTGACCGAGAAGCTGCCGAAGCCGCGGATCTCGATGCGGTTGCCGCGCACCAGCGCGTCGCTCATCGCGTCCAGGATGGTCTTGACGGCGGATTCCGCGTCGCGATGCGTGAGCTGCGCGAATCGGGCGGCGAGTTCTTCGACGATGTCGGAGCGGGTCATGTCACGAAGTGATGAACGTGGAGGTCCATGTCGTCAGCATACAAAGAAAAGCGGGACAGGGCGCCCCCCGTGGGCCGACCCTGTCCCGCGTCCTGGCGGCTTACTTGTCGCTGCTGCCGTCCAGCTTGGCGCGCAGCAGGGCGCCCAGGCTGGTGGTGCCGGCGTTCTCGCGGGCCGATTGCTGGGCCAGGTTGGCCATGGCGCCTTGCTCGTCGACCATGTCCTTCTGCTTGACGGACAGCTGGATGTTGCGGCTCTTGCGGTCGACGTTGATCACGACGGCGGTGACTTCGTCGCCTTCCTTGAGCACGTTGCGGGCGTCCTCCACGCGGTCACGCGAGATCTCGCTGGCGCGCAGGTAGCCGATCACGTCGTTGCCCAGGTCGATCTCGGCGCCACGCGCATCGACGGTCTTGACCTTGCCGGTCACGATCTGGCCCTTGTCGTTCACCGTCGTGAAGGTGGTGAACGGGTCGCCGTCGAGCTGCTTGATGCCCAGGCTGATGCGCTCGCGGTCGACGTCGACGGCCAGCACGAGTGCCTCGACTTCCTGGCCCTTCTTGTAGCTGCGCACGGCAGTTTCGCCGGGCTCGGACCACGACAGGTCGGACAGGTGCACCAGGCCGTCGATGCCGGCGGCCAGGCCGACGAACACGCCGAAGTCGGTGATCGACTTGATCGGGCCCTTGACGCGGTCGCCGCGCTTGGTGTTCTGCGCGAATTCCTGCCACGGGTTGGCCTTGCACTGCTTCATGCCCAGGCTGATGCGGCGCTTGTCTTCGTCGATCTCGAGGACCATGACTTCGACTTCGTCACCCAGCGAGACGATCTTGTTGGGCGCGACGTTCTTGTTGGTCCAGTCCATCTCGGACACGTGCACCAGGCCTTCGATGCCCGGCTCGAGCTCGACGAAGGCGCCGTAGTCGGCGATGTTGGTGACGCGGCCGAACAGGCGCGTGCCTTGCGGGTAGCGGCGCGAGACGCCGAGCCACGGGTCGTCGCCCATCTGCTTGAGACCCAGCGAGACGCGGTTCTTCTCGGTGTCGAACTTGAGGATCTTGGCGGTGATTTCCTGGCCGGCCTGAACGACTTCGCTCGGGTGGCGGACACGGCGCCAGGCCATGTCGGTGATGTGCAGCAGGCCGTCGATGCCGCCGAGGTCGACGAACGCACCGTACTCGGTGATGTTCTTGACCACGCCGCGCACGATGGCGCCTTCCTTCAGGGTCTCCATCAGCTTGGCGCGCTCTTCGCCCATGCTGGCCTCGACCACGGCGCGGCGGCTCAGCACCACGTTGTTGCGCTTGCGGTCGAGCTTGATGACCTTGAATTCCAGGGTCTTGTTCTCGTACGGGGCCAGGTCCTTGACCGGGCGCGTGTCGATCAGCGAGCCGGGCAGGAAGGCGCGGATGCCGTTGACCAGCACCGTCAGGCCACCCTTGACCTTGCCGCTGGTGGTGCCGGTGACGAATTCGCCGGACTCGAGGGCCTTTTCCAGGGCCATCCAGGAGGCCAGGCGCTTGGCGGTGTCGCGCGAGAGGATGGTGTCGCCGTAGCCGTTCTCGACGGAACCGATGGCCACGGAGACGAAATCGCCGGCCTCGACTTCGATTTCACCCTTGTCGTTCTTGAACTCCTCGATCGGCACGTAGGCTTCGGACTTGAGGCCTGCGTTGACCACCACGTGGTTGTGTTCGACGCGCACGACTTCGGCGGTGATGACCTCACCGGCACGCATTTCGGAGCGCTTCAGGGATTCTTCAAAGAGGGCGGCAAAAGATTCGGACATTGAATTTCCTTCCGTCACGCAGGTTTCCAGCCGCAAATGCAATATCGCGCGCGGCTGTTTCTAGGACTGGAGACGGTGGTTGCTGTTGGGCCAGGGGCCCGGGTTGGTTGAACATCCCACCTGGGCCGATGCGCTGACGCGCGGCGGGGACCCGGTGGACGGTATGTCCCAGGATGGTGCCCGGGACCAGTCTTTCAAGGGGACTCGAAAGGCTGCACTTGCCGCCACCAGTTCAACACCTGATCGACCGACTGCGCGATCGATTGCTCGGAATTGTCCAGGAGGCGGGCGTCGTTCGCTGGCTTCAAGGGCGCCGCGCTGCGCGACGTGTCGCGGGCATCGCGCGCCTCGAGATCCTGGCGAAGACTGTCGAGTGTAACCGAAATCCCCTTTGAAATCAATTGCTTATATCGGCGCTCGGCGCGGTGGGCGGCGCTGGCGGTGAGGAACACCTTGAGGGCGGCGTCGGGGAAGATCACGGTGCCCATGTCGCGTCCGTCGGCGACCAGTCCCGGCAGGCGGCGGAAGGCCTTCTGCAGCTCCACCAGGGCCAGCCGAACGGACGGCAGCGCCGACACGCGCGACGCGTCCATGCCTGCGGCTTCGGTGCGGATGGCGTCGCTGACGTCTTCGCCGGCGAGCAGCACCTTGCCGGGGGCGAAGGACAGGGGCAGCGTGCGGGCGAGAGCGGCAATGGCCGCCTCGTGGGCGGCGGTGGCCTCCAGGCCGGCCCGGCGCATGGCCAGACCGGTCACGCGGTAGAGCGCGCCTGAGTCCAGGTAGTGGTAGCCCAGGATGCGGGCCACCTCGGCGGCCAGCGTGCCCTTGCCGGAGGCGGTCGGCCCGTCGACGCAGACGACCGGCACCTGCCCGGCCTGGCTGACCGAGAACAGGGTCTCGAAGTAGTCCGGGAAGGTCTTGGCCACGCACTTCGGGTCGAGGATGCGCACAGGCACGTGGTCCGGGTTGAAGGCCGCCAGCGAGAAGCACATGGCGACGCGGTGGTCGTCATAGGTGTGGATCGCCGCCGGGCGCCAGCCGCCGGCCGGCAGCGGATGGATGCGGATGAAGTCCGGTCCAGCCTCCACCTGCGCACCCAGCTTGCGCAGTTCGGCGGCCATGGCGTCGATGCGGTCGGTTTCCTTGACGCGCCAGCTGGCGATATTGCGCAAGGTGCTGGGCCCGTCCGCGTACAGCGCCATCACCGCCAGCGTCATGGCGGCATCGGGAATGTGGTTGGCGTCCAGGTCGATGGCGGCCAGCGGCCAGGCGCCGCGCCGGATGTGCAGCCAGTTCGGCCCGCTGTCGATGCGCGCGCCCATGGCCCGGGCCGCGTCGATGAAGCGGATGTCGCCCTGGATGGAGTCGGCGCCGACGCCTTCGATGCGGATGCCATCGGTGCCCTGCGCCGCCGGGGCGATGGCGCCAAGGGCGACGAAATAGCTGGCCGAGGACGCGTCGGCCTCGACATGGATGCTGCCCGGCGAGCGATAGCGACTGCCGGCCGGAATGGTGAATCGGCTCCAGCCGTCTCGCTCGACGGTCACGCCGAACCGAGCCAGCAGGTTGAGCGTGATCTCGACGTACGGCTTGGAGATCAGTTCGCCCATCACCTCGATCGTCACTGCCTGCTGCCGGGCCGCCAGCGGCAGGGCGAGCAGAAGTGCGGTGAGGAACTGGCTGGACACGTCGCCGCGGACCCGGATCGGGGCGCCAAGGCGCAAGCCTTCGTGCGCCACCGGGTGGATGCGCAGCGGGGGGTAGCCGGGGTTGCCCAGGTAATCGATCTCGCAGCCCAGTTGCAGCAGCGCGTCGACCAGGTCGCCGATGGGGCGTTCGTGCATGCGCGGCACGCCGCGCAGTTCGAAGTCGCCGCCCAGCAGGCTGAGGGCTGCCGTGAGCGGGCGCATGGCCGTCCCGGCATTGCCGAGGAACAGCTCGGCGGACCGGGTGCCTGCCAGCGCGCCGCCCAGGCCGGTGATGCGGGTGACGCCGGCGTCCTGCCGGATCCCGCAGCCCAGTTGCGCCAGCGCAGCGAGCATGACGTGCGTGTCGTCCGACGCCAGCAGATCGTGCAGTTCGGTCTCGCCCTCGGCCAGCGCGGCGAGCAGCAGGACGCGGTTGGAAATGCTCTTGGAGCCCGGCAGGGCGGTCGTGCCGCCCGCGGCAACCAGCGCGGGCAGGTCGAGGAACTCGGTGTCGAACATGCTCAGGCGTCCGATTCGGTGCTGCTGCCCAGTTGCCAGCCTGCGCGGGCGCGGCTGACAGTGGCGATGGATTGCTCCAGCGCCTGCGCGTCGCCCTTGATCATCAGCGACTCGAACCGGGCGAGAGCCTGGCGGAACGCGTGCGACTGGCGCAGCACCTGCTCGCTGTTGGCCATGAGCACGTCGCGCCACATCGTCGGATCGGCGGCGGCGATGCGGGTGAAATCGCGAAAGCCGGGCCCGGCCAGCTCGAGGAAGGCCTTGCCTTCGGGCTGGTCGGCCAGGCCGCTCATGAAGGCGAAGGCCAGCAGGTGCGGCAGATGGCTGACTGCCGCGAAGGCGCTGTCGTGCGCCTCGTGCGTCATGGTCGTGACGCGCGCGCCGATGCCGCTCCACACCTGCGAGGCGCGCTGCACGTTCGAGCGCAGCGTCGGCTTGATCGGTGTCAGCACGACCTGGCGGTCGTCGAACAGGCTGGCCTCGGCATGCTCGACACCGGCCACCTCCTTGCCGGCGATCGGGTGCGCCGGCACGAAGCAGCCCAGCTTGCCCTGCAGGCCCATGCGGGCGGCGGCGATCACGTCGCCCTTGGTGGAGCCGACGTCCATCACCAGCGTCGCGGCGCCGATGCCATGGCGGATCGCCTTGAAGGTGGCCTCCGAGGCGGCCACCGGCACGGCCAGCAGTACCAGGTCGGCACCCGAGACGGCCAGCAGGGCTGAAGGCGCGGCAACGTCGATCACCCCCAGTTGCCTGGCGCGCTCGGTGGTCGAAGGCGACTTGCTGTAGCCGACCACGCGCTTGACCAGGCGGGCGCGCTTGAGCGCCAGGGCGAACGACCCTCCGATCAGTCCGCAGCCGATCAGTCCGAGTTGCTCGAACATGACGGGATTAGGCCTTGACCGGGTATGCGCCCAGCACCTTGTAGAAGGCGCACAGCTGGCGCAGCTCGACCAGCGCTGCAGCGACGTTGGGCTGCGACGGGTGGCCGTCCAGGTCGATGTAGAAGTAGTAGTCCCACTGGCCGGTGCGCGCCGGCCGCGATTCGAACCGCGTCATGGACACCTTGTTTGTCTTGAGCGGCACCAGCAGGTCGTGCACCGCCCCGGGCCGGTTGGGTACCGAGACGACCAGGCTGGTGCAGTCGTGGCCTGACGGCGGCGGCATTTCCATCGTCTGCGGCAGCGAGATGATGGCGAAGCGGGTGCGGTTGTAGGCATCGTCCTGGACCGCATGGGCCACGATGTGCAGGCCCCATTGCGACGCCGCGCGCTCGCTGGCCAGGGCGGCCCAGGTGGGGTGTTCGGCCGCCAGCCGGGCGCCTTCCGCATTGCTCGAGACCGCACGCCGCTCGGCATTGGGCAAGTGCTTGGCCAGCCAGGCCTGGCATTGGGCCAGCGCCTGGGGGTGGGCCAGCACGGCTTCGATGCCGGCCAGCGAATTCTCCCGGCGCAGCAGGTTGTGGCGGATGAGCATGCTCACCTCGCCGACCACGTGGGTGGGGGTGTGCAGGAACATGTCCAGCGAACGGGTGACCACGCCCTCGTTGGAATTCTCGACACCGACGACGCCGTACTGGGCGCTGCCGCTGGCGGTGGCGTGGAAGACCTCGTCGAAACTGGCGCAGTAGATCAGGTCGGCGGCCCCGCCGAAGTACTCGATGGCCGCCTGCTCGCAGAAAGTGCCTTCCGGACCGAGTACCGCCACCCTCTGGGTCGACTCGAGCGACAGGCAGGCCGAGGTGATCTCGCGCCAGATGGCGGCGACATGCCCGTCCTTGAGGGGCCCGCCATTGGCCTGCTGCATCTTGGCGATGACCTGGGCGACCCGGTCAGGGCGGAAGAACGGCGACCCCTCGCGCTTCTTGATCTCGCCGACGTGCTCGGCCACGCGCGCGCGCTGGTTGAGCAGTTGCAGCAGTTGCGCGTCCAGCCCGTCGATCTGCGTGCGCAGGTCGGCCAGGCTGGCGGAGGATTCGGATGAAGGTGGGGTGGGGGAGGCGGGAGCGGTCATGCGGTTCAAGCGGAAGAGCGCTCGAATTCTCGCATGTAGTCCACCAGGGCCTGCACACCGGCCAATGGCATCGCGTTGTAGATGCTGGCGCGCATGCCGCCGACGGACTTGTGGCCCTTGAGCTGCAGCAGCCCGGCTTCGCGCGCGCCGGCCAGGAATGCCTCGTTGCGGCTCTCGTCTGCCAGGAAGAACGGCACGTTCATTCGCGAGCGGCAGTCCGGCGCCACCTTGTTGGCATAGAAGGCGGAGTCGTCGATGAAGCCGTACAGCAGCTTCGCCTTGGCAACGTTGCGCGCCTCGATCGCGGCGATGCCGCGCAGGTCGCCCTCGGTCTGGTCGAGCAGCCAGCGGAAGGTCAACCCGGCCATGTAGATGCCCCAGGTGGGGGGCGTGTTGTACATGGAATGGTTGTCTGCCACGGTCTTGTAGTTGAACGCGCTGGGACAGATCTCGAGAGCGTGGCCCAGGAGTTCGTCGCGAACGACCACCAACGTCAGGCCGGCCGGCCCCAGGTTCTTCTGTGCCCCGCCGAAGGCCAGGCCAACGCGCGACCAGTCGACCGGACGCGAAGCCACGTGCGAGGAAAAGTCGATCACCAGCGGCGCGCGGCTGCCCAGCGCAGCCAGATCGGGCAACTGCTGGAACTCGACGCCGTGGATGGTCTCGTTGCTGCACACGTGGACGTAGGCCGCATCGCCGCTGAGCTGCCAGCTGGCAGGGTCGGGCAGGCGGGTGTGGCCGTCGTCGGCGTTGCTGGCAGCCAGGTGGGCGTTGCAGTAGCGCTGCGCCTCCTTGAGCGACTTCTGGCTCCAGCTGCCGCTGACCACGAAATCGACCGTGCCGCCGCGCGAGAGGTTGAGCGGCACGATGGCGTTCTCACCGATGCCGCCGCCCTGCATGAACAGCACGTGGAAGGCCGCGGGAATCTGGAGCAGCTGGCGCAGATCGGCCTCGGCCTGCGCAAGGATGACGCCGAATTCCTTGCCGCGATGGCTCATCTCCATCACGCCCATGCCGCAGCCCTGCCAGTTAAGCATGTCGGCGGCGGCGCGCGCGAGCACCGCTTCCGGCATGGCCGCCGGGCCGGCCGAGAAGTTGTAGGGGCGCTCGCCCGCGGAGGAGCTCACTTCTTCTGCGACTTGCTGCCGGAAGAGGACTTGCCGCTGCCGCCGCTGTTGCCACCCGAGCCGCCGGCCGGGGCGCCCAGCGCCTTGGCCACGTTGGCGTCCAGTGCGCGGATCTTCGGCTCGATGCTCGATCGGGTGTCGGCGACCACCTGCTTCATCAGGGCGCCCTGCATCTGCGGATTGAGTTCCTGGTACTTCTTGGCCAGCGGCGAGCTGATCCAGGCAAGCAGCTGGCGCAACTCTTCCTCGCTGAAGTTGTTTTCCAGGATGGGGCCGATGGCGCCGGGCGCGGCCGAGACGGCCTTGTCGCGTACGTAGGGATAGGCGTCGTCGAAGTACTTCTTGAGTTCGGCGTCGGCCGCCTTGGCCAGCGTTTCGCGCTTTTCCTGCGGCACCTGGGTGCGCAGGTACTCGGAGCCGGCCATGGCGATGGGATCGCTGGCCTGCGTGACCAGACCGCGGGCGAGTGCTTCGATGCCCGGGCGCTGGAAGTCTAGGAACTGCTTGATCAGCGCCTGCTTGCCGTCTTGCGCCCAGACCAGGGAGGTGGCCGCCATGGCCGCGGCGAGCACGGCAAGTTTGATTCGTTTCACTTAGGAGTTCTCCGTTGAGGGTGTTGAGTCGTCGGCATTGCCGTCTTCGGCATCGCCGTTTGCGTCATTTTCGACGATGCGCTGCAGCCCGCTGAGCTTGGCATCGTCGTCCAGTCCGATCAGTGTCACGCCTTGCGTGGCACGACCCAGTTCGCGGATCTCGGACACACGGGTACGCACCAGTACGCCGGTGTCGGTGATCAGCATGATCTCGTCATCGGCATGGACCAGCGTTGCGGCCACGACCTTGCCGTTGCGCTCGCTCTGCTGAATGGCGATCATGCCCTTGGTCCCGCGCCCGTGCCGCGTGTATTCGGTAATCGGAGTGCGTTTTCCGTAACCATTTTCGGTGGCCGTGAGCACGCTCTGCTGCTCGTCCTCGGCCACCAGCATGGCAATCACGCGCTGGCCTTCCTCGAGCGACATGCCCCGCACGCCGCGGGCGTTGCGGCCCATCGGGCGCACGTCGTTCTCGTCGAAGCGCACCGCCTTGCCGCCATCGGAGAACAACATGACGTCGTGCTCGCCGTCGGTCAGCGCCGCGCCGATGAGGTAGTCGCCGGCGTCCAGGTCGACTGCGATGATGCCGGCCTTGCGCGGGTTGCTGAACTCGTCGAGCGCGGTCTTCTTCACCGTGCCCATCGAGGTGCCCATGAAGACGTAGCGGTTGGCCGGGAAGGTGCGCGCCTCGCCGGTGAGCGCCAGCACCACGTTGATCTTCTCGCCTTCCTGCAGCGGGAACATGTTGACGATCGGGCGTCCGCGCGAGTTGCGCGAGCCCGCGGGCACTTCCCAGACCTTGAGCCAGTACAGGCGGCCGCGGTTGGAGAAGCACAGGATGTAGTCGTGCGTGTTGGCAATGAAGAGCTGGTCGATCCAGTCGTCTTCCTTGGTCGCCGTGGCCTGCTTGCCCCGGCCCCCGCGGCGCTGCGCCCGGTACTCGCCCAGCGGCTGGCTCTTGATGTAGCCGCTGTGCGACAGCGTGACCACCATGTCGGTGGGCGTGATCAGGTCCTCGGTGGACAGGTCGAACGCGCTGTGCTCGACCTGGCTGCGGCGCGCGCCGACCTTGCTCTGGCCGAACTCCAGCTTCACCGCCTTCAGTTCGTCCCCGATGATGACCGACACGCGCGCCGGCTTGGCCAGGATGTCGAGCAGGTCCTCGATGTCGGCCATCACTTCCTTGTATTCGGCGACGATCTTGTCCTGTTCCAGGCCGGTCAGGCGTTGCAGGCGCATCTGCAGGATTTCCTGCGCCTGCGTGTCGGACAGGCGGTAGAGCCCGTCGTTGCCCATTCCGTAGGCGCGGTCGAGGCCTTCCGGGCGGTAGTCGTCGGCGTTGACGACGCCGCCGTCGGCGCGGGTGCGCGTGAGCATCTCGCGCACCATCTTGCTGTCCCAGCTGCGCGCCATCAGTTCGGCCTTGGCGACCGGCGGCGTGGGCGCATTGCGGATGATGGCGATGAAGTCGTCGATGTTGGCCAGCGCCACGGCCAGGCCTTCGAGGACGTGGCCGCGGTCGCGGGCCTTGCGCAGGTTGAACACCGTGCGGCGGGTGACCACTTCGCGGCGGTGCTGCAGGAAGACGCGCACCAGGTCCTTGAGGTTGCACAGCTTCGGCTGGCCGTCCACCAGGGCAACCATGTTGATGCCGAAGGTGTCCTGCATCTGCGTCTGCTTGTACAGGTTGTTGAGCACCACCTCCGGCACTTCGCCGCGCTTGAGCTCGATCACCAGGCGCATGCCGGACTTGTCGGATTCGTCCTGGATGTGGCTGATGCCCTCGAGCTTCTTCTCGCGCCACAACTCGGCCATGCGCTCCTGCAGCGTCTTCTTGTTGACCTGGTAGGGCAGTTCGTCGACGACGATGGCCTGGCGCTGTCCGCGGTCGATGTCCTCGAAGTGGACCTTGGCGCGCATGACGACCTTGCCGCGGCCGGTGCGGTAGCCCTCGCGGATGCCGTCGATGCCGTAGATGATTCCGGCGGTGGGGAAGTCCGGCGCCGGCACGATCTCCATGAGTTCGTCGATGGTGGCCTCGGGGTGGGCCAGCAGGTGCAGGCAGGCGTCGATCACCTCGTTGAGGTTGTGCGGCGGGATGTTGGTCGCCATGCCCACCGCAATGCCGCCCGAGCCATTGACCAGCAAATTGGGCAGGCGGCTGGGCAATACCAGGGGTTCTTTTTCGCTGCCGTCGTAATTCGGGCCGAAATCGACTGTTTCCTTGTCGATATCCGCCAGCATTTCGTGCGCGATCTTGGCCAGCCGGATTTCGGTATATCGCATCGCCGCCGCGCTATCGCCGTCGACCGATCCGAAATTGCCCTGGCCGTCGACCAGCATATGGCGCATGGAAAAATCCTGCGCCATGCGAACGATGGTGTCGTAGACCGACTGATCGCCGTGCGGGTGGTATTTACCGATGACGTCGCCGACGATACGCGCCGACTTCTTGTAGGCGCGATTCCAGTCGTTGTTGAGTTCGTGCATCGCGTAGAGCACGCGCCGGTGCACCGGCTTGAGGCCGTCGCGGGCGTCCGGCAGGGCGCGCCCGACGATCACGCTCATGGCGTAATCCAGGTAGCTGCGCCGCATCTCCTCTTCGAGACTGATGGGTAGTGTTTCTTTGGCGAACGAGGTCATGCAGGGGGCCGGCCGGGAGCGAAGCGGTCAATTTTACGCCCTTGGCGGTGTCGCAATGCCGCAACACATAGGGCGGATTCGAGGCTTTGACGGGTGTTTGGGGGGGCGGTTCCGACCTGTTTGCCAAAGTCCCTATGGCACAATCGTCTTCAGCGTTTTGGGTGGTGGTCACTTGAAGCGTCCCCTTGTTTCGCAGCGCGGCTGCGGCTTTTTCCCCAAGAGGAGAACCATGAAGAAACTGAATAAAGTGGCGATGGTGTTTGCGGTCGCTGCGCTCGCCACTGCCGCTGGCGCCCAGACCCGTGTTACCGCTGCCGACGGCGGCCCCGTGATCGACAACTGGCAAAACGGCACCGGCGAACTGGTTTGGAAGAACGGTACGAACGAACTGTGCTGGCGCGATGCCAACTGGACCCCGGCAACCGCAGCAGCTGGTTGCGACGGCGCCCTGGTTCCCGCCGCTGCTCCCACCCCGGCACCCCCGGCTCCGCGTCCCGCTCCCGTCGCTTCGAAGGTGACCTTCGCCGCTGACGCCTTCTTCGACTTCGACAAGTCCGTCCTCAAGCCGGAAGGCCGCGCCAAGCTGGACGACCTGGTCCAGAAGATCCGTGGCATCAACCTCGAAGTGATCATCGCCGTGGGCCACACCGACTCGATCGGTACCGACGCCTACAACCAGAAGCTGTCGGTGCGTCGTGCTGAAGCCGTGAAGGCCTACCTGGTCAGCAAGGGCATCGAGCGCAACCGCGTCTACACCGAAGGCAAGGGCGAGAAGCAGCCTGTGGCTGACAACCGCACCAAGGAAGGCCGCGCCAAGAACCGCCGCGTGGAAATCGAGGTGGTCGGCACCCAAGGCCGCTAATCCTCCCGGATTGCGCCAACACCAACCCCGCTTCGGCGGGGTTTTTTCTTTTCCGGGCCGGGCGTTCGACAAGTTGCGGGCCCCGTCGGCATGCCTGCGCCGGCCCATCGGATAATGTCCGGATGACCGAGCATCTGAATGCGGACGAGGCCGAACTGGCCAAGTTCTCCGAATTGGCCCACCGCTGGTGGGACATGGACAGCGAGTTCCGCCCGCTGCACGAAATCAACCCGTTGCGCCTGGAATGGATCGACGGACTGGCTGCGCTGGCCGGCAAGCGGGCGCTCGATGTCGGCTGCGGCGGCGGCATCCTGGCCGATTCCATGGCACGCAAGGGCGCCGAGGTGATGGGCATCGACCTCGCCGACAAGGCGCTCAAGGTGGCCCAACTCCATGCACTGGAGGCCGGCACGCGCAACATCAGCTACCGCCACGTCAGCGCGGAAGCGCTGGCGGCCGAGCAGCCCGGCAGCTTCGACGTCGTTACCTGCATGGAGATGCTCGAGCACGTGCCCGATCCAGGCTCCGTGGTCCAGGCCTGCGCGACGCTGGCCAAGCCGGGCGGCTGGGTGTTCTTCTCGACCATCCACCGGAACCTCAAGGCCTTCATGCTGGCCATCGTCGGAGCCGAGTACGTGCTGGGCATGCTGCCCAAGGGCACTCACGAATACCGCAAGCTGATCCGGCCGAGCGAACTGGCCGGCTTCTGCCGCGCCGCCGGGCTCGACCTGCAGCAGACGCGCGGGCTCGAATACAACCCGTGGACCCGGCGCTACCGGCTCAGTGACGACACCAGCGTGAACTACCTGTTCGCAACCCGCAAGCCGCAAGCGCAGGCATGATGAGCCGTGACAGCTTCGACGCCGTGCTGTTCGACCTGGACGGCACCCTGATAGACAGCGCGCCCGACCTGGGCGCCGCGGCCGACAAGATGCGAACCGACCGCGGGCTGCCGTCGCTGCCCCTGGAAGACTACCGCTCGATGGCAGGTGCCGGCGCGCGCGGGATGCTCGGCGTGGCTTTCGGCATGCAGCCGGACCATCCCGACTTTCCCGCCTTGCGCGAAGAGTTCTTCATCAACTACGAGCAGGCGATGACGGTGCGCACGGTCGCCTTCGACGGCGTGCCCGAGCTGCTGTCCGAACTGGTACGACTGGAGCTGCCCTGGGGCGTGGTGACCAACAAGTCGGTGCGCTTCGCGGCACCGCTGACGGCCGCGCTCCCGCTGTTTGCCGGTCTGGGCGTGCTCGTGTGCGGCGATACGACGCCGTACTCCAAACCCCATCCCGAGCCGTTGCTCGAGGCCGCGCGCCGCCTGGGCGTGCCTCCGGGCCGCTGCGTCTACGTGGGCGACGACGAGCGCGACATCATCGCCGGCCGGGCGGCGGGCATGCGCACCGTGGCGGCTACTTATGGCTACCTGGGCGCACAGGCCGACACCGTACGTTGGGCCGCCGACGGCAACATCGCGAGCCCGGGAGCGCTGTTGCCCCTGCTGGGGGTGTCGAATATTTCGGGTGCGGCCCTTTAAATCCGGCGCGAGCGCCTAAAATACGCACTCCAAGGGGCTGCATTGGTTTCGACGTGGGTTCGGAATCGCAGTGGGGCATGTCGAGCTGAATGCGCTCGTAAAACAGATTCAAACAAACTAACTGCAAACGACGAACGTTTCGCACTCGCCGCTTAAACACCGGTGAGCCTCGCAACAGTTGGCCGATGGGCTGGGCAAGGGTGCCGTAAGGCGTCCAGGCTGCGAGGGAATTCACATTGGCTGGCTTCGGTCCGGGTGCCTTGGATCGGGGCGAGAAAATAGGGCACTGGCTTCCGGTGTAGCGTGCGACTGCGCGACATCGGCGGCGAGATCCAAATCAGACCGCTAAACATGTAGATCTGCGCGACGAAGGCTTGCGGACGGGGGTTCGAATCCCCCCAGCTCCACCACACAACTTGCAAAGACACTCTCTTTGCATGTCGATCAACCCCGTCAGGCCCCAAGCCTGGCGGGGTTTTTCACTTCTGCTTGCGGACTTCGCCACCCGCCGCGACGCCTGCTTTTGGCGTTCCTGGCCCGTTTTCCTCTCTCTTTCTCTGCTCCCTGCGGACGCGCAACGGCCAAGTCCGCAAGGCTGACTTCTGCAAAATCAACAACTTTCGCACCACGCTGACCACAGATGTTTTTTCGAGCATCGGGCGGCATCTCAAAAACAGCGAGAGAAAGAACCCCGCCAAGTCTGCGCAGCAGGCTATGTTTTGCCCGCACGCACCTTGGAGACGACATCGGTAACACGCTGACGCTGCGCCTGCCAACACAGCGGCGTGTCGATGGCCAGATCGAAGAGCACCACTTCTCGGGCAAAGTCTCGTCGAGGATCGCCGCCTGAATGTCCGGAGCCAAGGTTGTCAGGTTGACCATGCGAGTGACGTAGCTGCGGTCGATCTTTTCTCGATCGGCGATTTCAGCGAGGTTACGGGCTCGCACACCCTCGATCTGACCTGCACGTTCTTCTCCACGCGCGCCTTTCTCCCAGCCCGAGGCCACGTTGCAGAAGTCCGGGTCGTACAGGTAGTGCGCGCACGTCACTGCAAAGCGCGCGTTGACGGTACGGCCTTGCCCTTGTGGGCCTTGTCCACGGCGGTGCGCATGTTGTCGTAAATCCCGCGGCGGGCCACGCCGCCCAGCGCCGCGAACGATCGGGTGTGCGCATCGAACAGCATCTCATGGCCCTGGCTCGGATAGCCCACCAGCCAGAACGCGCGGCTCGCGCACAGCTTCAAATGAGCCACCTGCACGCGGTAGTAGATGCCGCCGACCACCAGGCCTTCCTCGCTCCAGTCGAATTGGACGGCCTCGCCCAGTTGGAAGGTCAGCGGGACATAGGCCGTGACATTGGCCGCCTGACCCTCACCCAGCCGCCAGGCTCGAACGAAGTCGGTGACGGCCGAGTAGCCGCCATAGCCTGCGGCCTTGATTTCGGCATGCAGCGCACGTGCCGTGCGCCGCTCGTGCTTGGGCCGCCTGGCGTCGGCCGTCAGCGCCTGCTTGAGCGCGTCCTCGAAAGGGCTGAGCTTGTTGGGGCGTGGATCTCGCCGGTACTTCGGTGCCTCAGCCAGTGGCGCGTGCAGCCACTTGGAAACCGTGTTGCGAGACAGCCCCGTTCTGCGCGCTATCTCGCGCTCCGACAGCTTGTCCCTCGCGTGCAGCCGTCGGATCTTGCCAATCATGTCCATGGTGATCACTCCTCGAACCCTGCCGCTTAAAAAAGCAGCAGGGTAGGTTGAACACCTGGCTCCGTTTTACTTCGGCACTACCCGCAAAACTGGCTCAAATTTCGGTCGGCGCCAACACAGGATATGCGCAGAGAAGATCAACTACTGTCATGAGAGGCCTTCGTGCGGCAGGTGGCTTGCAGGTGAAAATGTTGTGCGGTGATCGGCCACAATAGAGCCAATTTTGGCTCAACGTCGGCGACGACAGGCATTTGGAGGATATCTGATGGTGACATCTTTGTTAATTGGGTTTGGTTGTGTATTTTTCATATTAGGACATTCAACATTGCTTTTTTTTAAAAGCAAAGAGCTGTCTGTAATGCCAATACAAAAGGCGATTTTCCCGTGGCCAAAGAAAGGAAAGTTCGTTTCTGTTCTTTGTTTGGGTTTGTCCGCTGCAAGCATTTTCTTGATATTTTCACTGCCACCAGACAATCAGTATTTGACACCGTCTTCGGCTTGGAAGATATTGTCCATACTTGCTGTTTTCCCAAGTGTAATTTACATCAGTTATCTGGTTAAGCGAATTCGTAAGCAGCCGGAAGGTTTGTTGTATTTTCCGTCTGATGCAGCCCGTCACGAGTGGTCGCTGCCAATCATTGTTTCGGTATTTATTTCTTTTCTTCTCTGGATTTTTAAATAAATGGAGGCCGTATGGCTGGTGTTAATTGGGGTGGGATCGCGAATTCTGGTTTCGATGCTTTTGGTAACTTCCAAGGAGGCTGGGAGGTTGGGTCTTCCTCTGGGACTGGGTATGAGACATTCACAAATATCTTGAATCTTGCTGGACAGGTTGCGCCAACACTCGGCCTCGCTGGCACTGCATTCGATATCGGACTCAATCAAGCAGCAGCGGTCAATAACACTGTCTCCGCTATTGATATGTACAACAATGGGACTATTCAGCCATCAGATGTGCTGCTTGGCGGCTTGGCCGCTGCGGCAGTCATTCTTGGTGGAAGTGTCCCGATTGGAATCGCCGCAACAATCGCAGCCATCGGGTTGGCGGGCGGCCCATTTGCAAAGGATGCTGTGAATGAAGCCATCAATGCGCTAAATGACCGCGTTAATGGAGGCGGTGGTACCGGTGGCGGTAGTGGTGGGGGAGCCGGAGGCGGAGCGGGTGGCGGTGCCGGGGGCTCAGGTGGTGGCGGTGGTGCTGCTGGTGGCACGGGCGGCGCTGGTTGTGGTGCAGGCGCAGGGAACCACGCCCCCTCGCCGCGACCCGTTGGTTCTTGACCTGGATGGCGACGGCATCGAAACCACTAGCACCCGCGACGGCACAGTCATCCTGTTCGACCACGATGCCGATGGTGTAAAGACGGGCACAGGCTGGGTCAAGTCAGATGACGGCTGGCTGGTGTTGGATCGCAATGGCAACGGCACCATCGCCTCGGGGCGCGAGCTCTTCGGTGTTGACACCCTCAAGGCCACCGGACGGTTTTGACGCAATCAAAGACCTGGATGCCAACAAAGACGACAAGATCGACTCGGCCGACAGCGTCTTTGCTGCGCGATACATGAACTGCTTCGACAACGCGGCGATTGAGAGCAGCGCCGCCGCCTGATCGGCGGCATGTGACCGCCCGACTTCTGGGGGTCAGTTTAAACCCGAGCATGAAGTCACTCCGAAGGCTACTTTGAATCGCCCAAAGTTTCCGCAGTGTATGGACAGCGACCATCAATTGGAGGGCATTTGTTGCAAGAGCGGGCTTAGGTTCACATTTCACCACCATAATGTGAAATCCCAACACTTATCCAGTTGGGATTTTTTTGCCCGCTCCCCCGTGTTGGCGCGGTTTCCAGCCCGTGCCTCTTGAGCACTGCCCTCCGGAAGTCGCCGTTCTAGGCGCGCATTCCGCCGTTATTCTCTCTCTGGTCTCTGCTACCCCCCCTTGAAGCAGGCGGTTTGCTTCTTCGCTTGCCCTAGTAGGGCACGTTCTCGGAAATCAATAGACAACTGAACGCGTATCCGTCGTCGTCACGCCGTCCGACGCGGCGACGAAGTCCGCGCTTGAGGAAAAACTGCGTGAATGCGAGTTCATCCAGCTTTCACCGGCACCCAAAACAGGCAAGCTTACCTTATGCTAAAGAAGAAAATCACACTGATAAGTGGCATAGCCATTGCCATCTCCATGGTTGTTGGCTCTGGTTTGTTCGGTTTGCCGGGGCTGGCCATTAGCGCAACGAATCCGTTGACTGCATTGCTCGGCTGGGGACTAGTCGTACTACTGATGCCTCCATTGATCTATGTTTTCTCTTGGCTCGGAAGGCAACATCCCTCTTCTGAAGGAGTTTCCCTATACGCCAGTATGGGACTCGGACAGTGGAGCCGCCCCGGGATCATGATGATCACATGCGGAACTTTGGCGGTGGGCATGCCGGCATTTTTCCTGGTCGGCGGAAACTATATTGCCGCGCTCCTAGAACTGGATTCGACCCGCTGGTCCATCCCTTGTGCATTGCTGCTCGCTTGCGTGACAACAGCCATCAACTTGCGAGGAGTTGAAAATCTGGGTTTCGTAAACAAACTCGTCGTCGCCCTCGTTCTTGGCGTAGTCGCTTACATCTCGATCCGGACGATGCCATCCATTCCGGCTGCCTTTGCCGGGGTGACCACGAACTCGATTTCAACCATTCCGCTTGCTCAAATCTGGCTGGCGATGTCCATCGTATTCTGGGCGTTTCAGGGTTGGGAAAACATGACCTTCGGTTTTGCGGAGATCGAGAATCCGAAGGTCAATATCCCATTGATCTACTGGATCAGCTTTGCCTTGGTGTCGGTCATCTACGTCGTTTTCGCCTTGGCTATTTTCGCGGGTGCAGAGCAGGGGCTGAACGTTTCTGGCTTAAGCGGTGTTGCGGCCTTGCTGCCCAGTAGCATATGGGGGCGGGTTGCACTAATCGTGATGGTGTTTATCTTGGTTGCCAACGCCAATTCGTGGGTTTTCGGAAGCTCTCGTGCTTTTTTCTCCGCATCGGAGTTGCGTCTGCTGCCCAGCGCTTTGGGTGTTCTAAATAGCAAGGGTATTCCAGCTCGGATGCTCATCGCAGCATTTGTCATGTATTCGCTCATTATCATAGCGATGTGGTATTTCAACATCGACGAACACTATGCCTTCCTGCTGACCACCCAGGGATTCATTATTCTCTACGGGGGCGCAGTATTAGCCTTTATGCGCGGGACAAAACGGTGGTGGCAGTGGCTCATCGGCTTGGTGGCTGGTGCTAGCTGGGTTTTTCTAATGCAGGGTTTCGGCTGGATGATCCTGTATCCAATCGGTTTGATGCTGGCGGGTGTCTTGCTGAGGTCCAGGCACACGCCTGTCGAAAAAGTAGCTTAACAATTTCTAAATTCAAGAAGAGGCATCAACACAAGGTGCGCGAGGAAGGCATCAAACGCTACATCCGATTCCCACATCACATCTGCCTGATCTTCTTTTCTGGCTACATGCGAATCTGTCGTTGAAGAGTGAAACCCTCGTAGTTACCGTTCACCGAGAAAATCACAGCGGGAGTTGATTCGCTTGTGCTTGCGGCCCTCGTTGGCCGTGGTTGCCCTTGATTTCGGCCTTGTTGACCCGTTTTTCTCTCCCTAAATCGTTGCTGGCTATCGCGTGACCCGCAAGTGCCCTTTGGGGCGCGGGCATTCGAGAACATTCAACGCGGCTGCAGCGCGATGATCGCCATGCCGGACAGGGCCACGGCAGCGCCGGCGACATCCCAGCGCGTCAGCGCCACGCCCTCGACGAAGCGCAGCCACAGCAGCGCCACCGCGATGTACATGCCGCCGTAGGCCGCGTAGGTGCGGCCGGCGGCGCTCGGATGCAGCGTCAGCAGCCAAGCGAACGCGGCCAGCGCGGCGGCGGCTGGCAACAGCAGCCAGGCGGTACGCCCTTGCCGCAGCACCAGCCAGGGGACATAGCAGCCGACGATCTCGGCCAGCGCCGTGAGCGCGAACAGCGCTGCGACTTTCACTATTTCCATTCGATCAAAGCCTTTCGGTTGCCTTTGCCCGCGCCGCCGCCAGCGGCGGCGAGAAGATGCGGATACAAGTCGGCGCTGCACAGGGGCGTGCCGGCGCGGGACCACACCTTATAGTGACAGGCCGTCGAATGCTCGCGGCCGAGTCCAGGCAGGCCGGCCGTGCGGGCGACACGCCCACCATCCTGCGCCGCCGCCCCATGCCGGAATCCGTCAACCGCCAGATCAGCCAGTACTACGATGCCAAGCCCTACGACGCGCACCCGTTCGCGCAGACGGCGCCGGAGCACCTCGAGGCGGTGGCCTACGTGTTCGGCATCGACGCCCCAGCGTCCTCCACGGCGCGCGTGCTTGAACTGGGTTGTGCCGGCGGCGGCAACCTGATTCCATTTGCCGCCCGCCATCCGGCGGCGGCCGCCCTCGGCGTGGACATCTCGCCGGTGCATGTGCAGCAGGCGGTGCAGGCGATCCGGCAGGCTGGCCTGGACAACGTCCAGGTGCGCGCGCTCGACATCGCCGAGATCGACGAGAACCTGGGCGAGTTCGACTACATCGTCTGCCACGGCGTCTACAGCTGGGTGCCGGCGGCCGTGCAGGCCGCCATCCTGCGCGTGTGCGCGCGGCACCTGTCGCCGCAGGGCCTGGCCTACATCAGCTACAACGTTCACCCAGGCTGGAAGTCGCGCGAGATCGTGCGCGACGCCATGATGCTGCGCGGCGGCCCGCACGACGCGCCCGACGACAAACTGGCCTATGCGCGCGGCATGCTCGAGTTCCTCGACCAGTCGGCGCGTCCGGATAGCGTGCTCAAGGCAACGCTCGACGAGATGATGCCGATCGTGCGCGGCGCCAGCCCCACGTATCTCCTTCACGAGTTCCTCGAGCCGTGCAACTCGCCGTGCCACTTCAAGGAATTCGTCGAGCGGGCGCAGGCGGCCGGCCTGGCCTACTTGGCGGACGCCGATGCGGCGACCATGTTCGTCCAGAACTACGGCGAGCAGGTCTACCTGCCGCTGCTGCGTGAATGCGGCGGCAGCCAGGTGATGATGGAGCAGTACCTGGACTTCCTGGTCAACCGCAGCTTCCGCCAGACCTTGCTGGTGCACCAGGCGCGCGCGCAGCACATCCGCTACCGGCTCGATCCGGCTCGCCTGCGCCAGCTGTCGTTCGCAGGCGCCTTTCGGGCCGAGGACGGCGGCACCTTCACGCTCGACGCGAACGAGCAACCTTGCGTCGCGCTGCGCAACATCAAGATCGCGCTGCGGCTGCCGGTCCACAAGGCCGTGGTACAGGTGCTCGACGAGCACTATCCGGCCATGTTGACGGTCGACGCGCTGGTGGCAGCCGTTGCGGCGCGGGTGAGCACTTCTCCGGTCGATGCATTCGTGATGGCCATGCTCGAGGAAATGCTGATCCTCGGCGCGGTGCGCGTGCGGCGCACGCCGGTCGGCGCGGCGGCGCACCCGGCCGAGCGGCCGCGCGCCCTGCCGTCGGTGCGCCGGCTGCCCACGCTGGCGCTCAGCGAAGGGCCGCAGGCGCATGCCTGCAACCTGTGGCACGAGTCGGTGGCGCTGTCGCCGCTCGAGCGTTGCCTGCTGCCGCTGCTCGACGGCGAGCATGGGCACGAGGCGCTGGCGCAGTTCCTGGTGGACGAGGCGCGCGCGCAACGTATCCGCTTCATCAAGGATGACGAGCCCCTGACCGACGACGAAGCCCTGCGGGATTTCTCGCGCCAGCAGGTGGCGCTTGCGTTGCGCGACCTGCGGCGCAAGGGCCTGCTCCTGGCCTGAGCGCGGTGCCGGCTCGAACAGATTGCCCACAGAGGAGACGACAATGCGATCGATGCAATTTCTGAGAATCGGACACCTCGGCGGTGCGATCGGCCTGGCATTCGCCTTGTCCGCGCCTGCCGCACATGCCGCGTCTGCTGCGCCGGCGGCTGGTGAAAACGGCATGGTGGTCACCGCCCAGCACCTGGCCACGCAGGTGGGCGTCGACGTGCTCAAGCGCGGCGGCAACGCGGTAGACGCCGCGGTGGCGGTCGGCTATGCGCTGGCGGTCGTCTATCCGGCTGCCGGAAACCTGGGCGGCGGCGGCTTCATGACGCTGCAGCTGGCCGACGGCCGCAAGACCTTCCTGGACTTTCGCGAGAAGGCGCCGCTGGCGGCCACCGCCGACATGTACCTGGACAAGGACGGCAATGTCGTCAAGGGGCTGAGCACGCGCAGCTTCCTGGCGGTGGGCGTGCCGGGCACTGTCTCCGGCCTGGAATACGCCCGCGAGAAATACGGCACCATGAAGCGCGCCGACCTGATCGGGCCGGCGATTTCCCTGGCCGACAAGGGGTTCGCGCTGCAGCAGGGCGATGTCGAACTGCTCAACACCGCCACCGACGACTTCCGCAAGGACCCGGCGTCGGCCGCGATTTTCCTCAGCAAGGACGCGCCCTACGTCGCCGGCCAGCGCCTGGTCCAGAAGGACCTGGCGAAAACCCTGCGCGCCATCGGCCGCAACGGCACCGACGGGTTCTACAAGGGGCCGGTGGCCGCGGCGCTGGTCAAGGCCAGCCAGACGGGCAAGGGCATCATCGTCCAGGCGGACCTCGACCAGTACCGCACGCGCGAGATGGCGCCGGTGGAGTGCGACTACCGGGGCTATCGCATCGTCTCGGCGCCGCCGCCGAGCTCGGGTGGCGTGATCATCTGCGAGATGCTCAACATCCTGGAGGGCTACCCGCTCAAGGACCTTGGCTTCCGCTCGGCGCAATCGGTCCACTACCAGATCGAGGCCATGCGCCATGCGTACGTGGACCGCAACAGCTACCTGGGTGACCCGGACTTCGTCAAGAACCCGGTCGAGCGGCTGACGGACAAGGCGTATGCCGCCCGGATCCGCGCCGCGATCGACCCGAACAAGGCCGGCGTGTCGAAGGACCTCAAGCCCGGCGTGCCGCCGCACGAGGGCATCAACACCACGCACTATTCGATCGTCGACAAGTGGGGCAACGCTGCATCGGTCACCTACACGCTGAACGACTGGTTCGGGGTGCGCCTGACCGTGCCGGGCACCGGCGTGCTGCTGAACAACGAAATGGACGACTTCACCGCCAAGGTCGGCGTGCCGAACCTGTACGGCCTGGTGCAGGGCGAGGCGAACGCGGTGGCGCCGGGCAAGCGGCCGCTGTCCTCCATGAGCCCGACCATCGTGACCCGGGACGGCAAGCCGGTGCTGGTGGTCGGCACGCCCGGCGGCAGCCGCATCATCACGGCGGTGCTGCACACCATCCTGAACGTCGTCGACTACGGCATGACCGTGCAGGAGGCGGTGGATGCCCCGCGCTTCCACCAGCAGTGGCTGCCCGACGTGACCAACGTCGAGGCCTTCGCCCTGAGCCCCGACACGCGCAAGATCCTCGAAGGCATGGGCCACAACCTGGGCGTGCCGCAGCCGGCCAACCACATGGCGGCAATCCTGGTCGGCGCGCCGTCGCTCGGTGGCAAGCCGGTCGGCAAGAACCGGTTCTACGGCGCCAACGACCCGCGCCGCGACACCGGGCTGGCGCTGGGCTACTGAACCGCTCATGGCTTTGCTGCAACTCCAGGACATCCTGTTCAGCCAGGGCTTCGGTACCCGGCGCGTCTGCGCCGGGCTCGTCCAGCAGGGACACGTGCGGGTCAACGGCGAGCCGGTCGACGACGCCGCGGCCGAGTTCGAGGCCGACGGCGACCTGGTCTTCACCGTCCAGGGCCAGGACTGGAGCTACCACCCCAAGGCATATCTCATGCTCAACAAGCCGGCCGGCACCGAATGCTCGCAGAAGCCGTCGGCCTACCCGAGCATCTACACCCTGCTGCCGGCGCCGTTGCGCCAGCGCCCGCAAAAAGGCGGCACGACCGGCGTGCAGGCCATCGGCCGGCTCGACCAGGACACCACCGGCATGCTGTTGCTCACGGACGACGGGCCATTCATCCACCGGATGAATTCCCCCCGCCACCACGTCCCCAAGGTCTACGAAGTCGGCACGCGGCATCCGGTCGATGCGCGCCAGGTCGAGCGGTTGCTCGCCGGCGTGGTGCTCGACGACGACCCGCGCCCGGTACGCGCCGCCGCCTGCGAGGCGACCGGCGAATGCGCACTGCGGCTGACCCTCACCGAAGGCAAATACCACCAGGTCAAGCGGATGGTCGCGGCCGTGGGCAACCGCGTGGAGACGCTGCACCGCTCCCGGATCGGAGGGCTGGCGCTTCCGCCCGACCTGGCGCCGGGGCAATGGCGCTGGCTCACCCAGGACGAGATGGCGGCGTTGCGCGACCCTTCCTAGATAGAAAAATCGCCTGCGCATGTCAGCGCAACGAAGGCCTGGCTCGTTAAGCTTGCTGACCCTCAGGAGCCGCGCGTTGCCTTCCGTTTTCCGTCCAAGCCGCCTTGCGGCATTCTTCCTCTGCACGGCGGCCATGCTGTCCGGCGGTGCCGCCCTTGCCGTGGCGGCCGACGGGCACCTGTCCACGCCCATCTTCGTGCTCAATTCGCTCGACGCCTCGGTCAGCGTGATCGATCCGCACACCTGGGAAGAAAAGGAGCGCATTGCCACCGGCAAGGAGCCGCACCACATCTACCTGACGCCGGACCAGCGGTCGGTCATCGTGGCCAACTCTGCCAGCGACTCGCTCACCTTCCTCGATCCGCGCACCGCCCAGGTCCAGCGGGTGGTCGGCGGCATCATCGACCCGTACCACCTGCGTTTCTCGCCGGACATGAAGTGGTTCGTCACGGCCGGAAACCGGCTCAACCACATCGACATCTATCGCTGGGACGGCCGCGACCTGACGCTGGCCAAGCGCATCGCCTCCGGCAAGACGCCGAGCCACATCTGGATCGACGGCAAGAGCACCACCGCCTACGTCACCATGCAGGACAGCGATGAACTGGTCGCCGTCGACCTGGCCAGCCAGAGCATCCGCTGGCGCATCCCGACCGGGTCCATGCCGGCCGACATCTTCGGCGTCCACCAGGACCGCACGCTTCTGGTCGGCCTGACCGGGGGCGAGGGCGTGCAGGTGTTCGACGTCGCCGGCCCAACGCCGCACGCGGTCGGCATCATCCCCACCGGCAAGGGCGCGCACGCCTTCCGCTCCATGGGCGACGGGCAATCGGTACTGATCAGCAACCGCGTGGCCAACACCATCAGCCGCATCGACGTGAACACGCTCAAGGTGCTGGCCACCTTCCCGGTGCCGGGCGGTCCGGACTGCATGGACGTGTCGGCCGACGGCAAGACCCTGCTGGTGACCTCGCGCTGGGCCAAGAAGCTCAGCGTGGTCGACGTGGCCAGCCTGCAACTGGTGCGGCAGGTCAAGGTGGGCCGCTCCCCGCACGGCGTCTGGACGCTCGACCATGTCACGCGTTAAGCCCGCGCTCACCAGTTGGCTCGGCGGCCTGGCCCTCTTGGCGCTGAGCGTGGCGGCGCCCCTGGCAGGCGCCGAGGAGGCCTGCAACAAGCCGGTCTACCTGACGTTCGACACCGGCACGATGAGCGTGGCGCCGCTGGTGGCGCAGGTGCTCGACCGGCAGCACGTGCGGGTGACCTTCTTCGCCGCGGCCGAGCGCACCATCGAAGGCGGCGACAGCCTGGACAACCACTGGCGCGACTGGTGGCGCGCCCGCGCCGACGCCGGCGACGAGTTCGCCTCGCACACCTACGACCACGTCTACTGGCGCGGCGACGAGAAGAGCGTCGAGCCGCGGTTCCGGGTGCGTCCCAGCGCCGGCGCCCTGGCCGACCGCGAGTTCACCTGGACGGCCGCGCAGTACTGCGCCAACATCGCACAGTCCGAGCAGCGCCTGCTCGACCTGACCGGCAAGAAGCCGCTGCCCCTGTTCCGGGCGCCGGGCGGCAAGATCTCCAACAAGCTCCTGGCCGCGGCCCGCAAGTGCGGCTACGCGCACGTGGGCTGGTCGGCGGCCGGCTTCCTGGGCGACGAACTGCCCAGCGACAAGTACCCGAATGACAAGCTGCTGGCGCAGGCGCTGCGCGACATCCGCCCGGGCGATATCCTGCTGGCCCACCTGGGCATCCGGTCGCGCCAGGACCCGTGGGCGCCGGCGGTGCTGGAGCCCCTGATCACCGGGCTCAAGGAACGGGGCTTCTGCTTCCGCACAATGCGCGAGCACCCCGACTACCAGGGCTGGTTCGCCGCCCGCGCCGACGCGGCGGCAGCGCCGGGCGCGACCGCGCGCTAGGGCGGGCCGACGACCGACCAGGACGCGCGCGATGCTGCTCGACACCCTGTCAGACGCCTTTTCCGCCGGGCAGCTGTGGCTGTTCGAGACCGTCGTCCAGCCGCTGGTGTTCTCGGCCGGGCTCGGCGGCTGGGGCGAGGACGCCTTCGACGCCACCGGCTGGCTGCTGGTCGGCCTGGTTCAACTGGCGGTGCTGCTGGCCGTCATAGGGCCGCTGGAGCGCTGGCGGCCGGTCTTCGCCGTGACCGACCGTTCGGCCGTGCGCACCGACATCTTCTATACCGTGATTCATCGGCTGGGGCTGTTCCGCCTGCTGATGTTCTTCGTGCTGCAGCCTTTCTTCGACGGCGTGGTCGGCCCGCTGCACACCGCCGGCTGGGCCGGCTGGCAGCTCGACGCCATCTGGCCCGGCGTGACCGACCTGGCCTGGGTGTCCTTCGTGCTCTACCTGGTGGTGCTGGATTTCGTCGACTACTGGATCCACCGGGGCCAGCACGGCCTGCGGTGGTGGTGGAGCCTGCACGCCCTGCACCATTCCCAGCAGCAGATGACGATGTGGTCCGACAACCGCAACCACCTGCTGGACGATGCGCTGCGCGACGTGCTGATCGTGCTGGTGGCCCAGGTCATCGGTGTCGCGCCCGGCCAGTTCATCGCGCTGGTGGCGCTGACCCAGCTGAGCGAGAGCCTGCAGCATGCGAACCTGCGGCTCCATTTCGGGCGCGTGGGCGAGCGCCTGTGGGTCAGTCCGCGCTTCCATCGCCTGCACCACAGCGTGGGAAGAGGGCACGAGGCCCCCAAGCGGGCGGGCGCGCCCGCGCCGGCCCGGCCTCTCCTGGGCGGTCACAACTTCGGCGTGCTGCTGCCCTGGTGGGACGTGTTGTTCGGCACCGCCGACTTTTCCAGCCGCTACGACCCGACCGGCATCCGCGACCAGGTCGAGCCCGACGCGAGCGGCCGGCTGCGCGACTACGGCCGGGGCTTCTGGGCGCAGCAGTGGATGGGGCTGAAAAGGCTGGCCGGCCAGGGCTGAGCGGGCCGCCCGGCGCGCTATGCTCGGGGCCCGATGCGACTTCTACTCGATTCCTTCTGGCGCGCCGTCGCCTACTGCCTGCATCCGCGCGTGATCGTGTTGTCGTTGGCGCCGCTGGCGCTGATGGCCATCGGTGGAATCGGTCTGGGCTACTTCTACTGGACGCCGGCGGTGGCCTGGATGCGCGAGGCGCTTGACGCCTGGCCGATCCTGTCGAGCCTGTGGGGCTGGATCGAGAGTGCCGGCGCCGCCGACTTCAAGTCGGTGCTCGCACCGATGCTGGTGATCTTCCTCGCCACGCCGGTGATCGTGGTGATCTCGCTGCTCATCGTCTCCGGCCTGATGGCGCCGGCTCTCACCAGGCTGGTCGCCCAGCGACGCTTCCCGGCATTGCAGCAAAAGCACGGCGCTTCGTTCTTCCTGAGCATGTTCCGTTCGCTCGGCATGACCTTGCTGGCGCTGCTGGCGCTGATCGTCTCGGTGCCGCTGTGGCTGGTGCCGCCCCTGGTGCTGGTGCTGCCGCCCCTGATCTGGGGTTGGCTGACCTACCAGGTGATGAGCTTCGACGCCCTGTCCGAGCACGCGAGCGCCGATGAGCGCCGCGAACTGCTGCGCGCGCACCGCTGGCCGCTGTTCGCCATCGGCGTGCTGTGCGGCTACCTCGGGGCGGCGCCGAGCATCGTCTGGGCCTCGGCCGTAGTCTTTGCTGCGGCGTTCTTCGTGCTCATACCGATCGCCATCTGGATCTACACGCTGGTCTTCGCCTTCTCGGCGCTGTGGTTCGCACACTATTGCCTCGAAGCCCTGACGCAGCAGCGGGCCGTGCGCGCAGCCGCGGCAGCCATACCGGGGCCCGACGCGCCCGCGGTCGAACTGTCGGCCGCGACCAGCCGGCAATGGGAAGCACCATGAGTCAAGACTTCGGCCTCATCGTCATCGGCGACGAGATCCTGTCCGGCAAGCGGCTGGACAAGCACATGCCCAAGGTGATCGAGCTGCTGGCCGCGCGCGGCCTGTCGCTGGCCTGGGCGCAGTACGTCGGCGACGACCCGGTGCGCATCACCGCCGCCTTGCGGCAGGCGTTCGCCAGCGGCGACGTGGTGTTCTCCACCGGCGGCATCGGGGCCACGCCGGACGACCACACCCGGCAATGCGCCGGCGCAGCGCTGGGCGTCCCGCTGGCCCTGCATCCCGAGGCCGAGGCGCTGATCCGCGAGCGCATGCAGGACACGGCGCGCGAGCAGAGCGTTCCCTACGAACCCGACCGCCCCGACAACGTGCACCGCCTCAACATGGGCGTCTTTCCCGAAGGCGCGCGCATCATCGCCAACCCGTACAACAAGATCCCCGGCTTCAGCGTGGGCGACGTCCATTTCGTGCCCGGCTTTCCGGTCATGGCCTGGCCCATGATCGAGAGCGTGCTGGACCGCCAGTACGCGCACCTGTTCGCGACGCGGTCCGTGCGCGAGAAGTCCGTGATCGTGTTCGGCGCCATGGAAGCGACCCTGACGCCAATGATGCTGGCGGTCGAGGCGCGCTTCCCTGGCATCAAGGTGTTCAGCCTGCCCAGCGTCGACCATCCTCAGTACGGGCGCCATATCGAGCTGGGCGTCAAGGGGGCCGCCGACGTGATCGACGCGGCATTCGCCGCGCTGACCGAGGGCCTGCACGAATTTGATGCACGATTGGGCCCTGAATTGGTGCGTTGAACAACTCGTAGCGAAAAAGCGGCGGATTCGCCCAATAATGGTGCAATCCGCCATGCCGATGGCAAGGCGCGGATGCACCCTTGAGTGGCACAGAACCTGCATCCGTGCACCACATACCTTCACAACCACCCCGTCCAAACAGGAGAATTTGATGGCAAAGTCCGTCGCCGATGTACTCAAACTCGTCAAGGAAAACGAGGTCAAGTTCGTCGACTTCCGCTTCACCGACACCCGCGGCAAGGAGCAGCACGTCACGGTGCCCGTCTCGCATTTCGATGAAGACAAGTTCACCGCCGGCCACGCCTTCGATGGCTCCTCGATCGCCGGCTGGAAGGGCATCGAGGCATCGGACATGCTGCTGATGCCGGACCCGAACACGGCCGTCATCGACCCGTTCTACGAGGAAAGCACCCTCAACCTGACCTGCGACGTGCTGGAGCCGGCCGACGGCAAGCCGTACGACCGCGACCCGCGCTCGATCGCCAAGAAGGCCGAGGCCTACCTGAAGGCGTCCGGCCTGGGCGACACCGCCTTCTTCGGTCCCGAGCCCGAATTCTTCATCTTCGACGACGTGCGCTGGAAGAGCGACATGTCGGGCAGCTTCGTCGAGATCGACGTCGACGAAGCCCCCTGGAACACCGGCAAGAAGTACGAGAGCGGCAACTCCGGCCACCGTCCCACCGTCAAGGGCGGCTACTTCCCGGTGCCCCCGGTCGACAGCACGCAGGACATCCGCGCCGAGATCTCGCTGGTGCTGGAAAGCCTGGGCATCCCGGTCGAGGTGTTCCACCACGAAGTCGCCGGCGCCGGCCAGAACGAGATCGGCACCAAGTTCAGCACGCTGGTCGAGCGCGCCGACTGGACGCAGAAGCTCAAGTACGTGATCTGGAACGTCTGCCACGCCTACGGCAAGACCGCCACCTTCATGCCCAAGCCGATCCAGGGCGACAACGGCTCGGGCATGCACGTGCACCAGTCGATCTGGAAGGACGGCAAGAACCTGTTCGCCGGTGACGGCTACGCCGGCCTGTCCGACACCGCCCTGTACTACATCGGCGGCATCATCAAGCACGCCCGCGCGCTCAACGCCATCACCAACCCCGGCACCAACAGCTACAAGCGCCTGGTGCCCGGCTTCGAAGCCCCGGTGAAGCTGGCCTACTCGGCCAAGAACCGCTCGGCCTCGATCCGCATCCCGTTCGTGAGCAACCCGAAGGGGCGCCGCATCGAAGCGCGCTTCCCGGACCCGCTGGCCAACCCGTACCTGTGCTTCTCGGCGCTGCTGATGGCCGGCCTGGACGGCATCGAGAACAAGATCCACCCGGGCGAAGCCGCCACCAAGGACCTGTACCACCTGCCGCCGGAAGAAGACGCGAAGATCCCGACCGTCTGCCACAGCCTGGACCAGGCGCTGGAGTACCTGGACAAGGGCCGCGGCTTCCTGACCAAGGGCGGCGTGTTCACCGACGCCTTCATCGATGCCTACATCGAGCTGAAGATGCAGGAAGTCACCCGCTTCCGCATGGCGCCGCACCCGGTCGAATTCGACATGTACTACTCGCTGTAAGCACGCCTTCGGCCTCACGGTCCTGCGACTTGAGGCCTTTGGTTGCAAATGCGAAGGGACGGCAGGGCCGTCCCTTTTCGTTCGTGGGGAGATGCTGATGGCGTTGACGGCGAATTGCTTCAAAATGCGTCAATCGCCAGCCACTGCCCTTCCATCACCATGAAGCCACGCCACCTCACATGCCTGCTGGCCGTTACCCTGACCGCCTTCGCCCTGCCGGCCGCTGCGCAGCAGCGGGTCTGGCGTTGTGGCAACGAATACACGAACGACGCGGCGTCCGCGCAGAAGCGCAACTGCAAGCCGGTCGAAGGCGGCAACGTGACGGTGGTGCAGTCGCCGCGCTTTGGCGGCGGCTCGTCGACGTCGACGGCCAGTGCCGCGCGCTCGCCGGCCGGCAGTCCGCGCGTGGACGACACGCTGCAGCGCCAGCGCGACAGCGAGGCCCGCACGGTCCTCGAGTCGGAATTGCGCAAGGCCCAGGCGCGGCAGGCCGAGCTGCTCAAGGAATACAACAACGGCGAGCCCGAGAAGCAGGGTTCGGAGGCGCGCAACTACCAGAAATACCTGGACCGCACCGCCGAGATGAAGGCGCAGATCGACCGCAACCAGAGCGACATCGCGGGCATCCAGCGCGAAATCGATCGGCTGCCGCCTGCGGGCGCGGCGGCGCCGGCCGCCAACTGATCACGGCGCGCGCACTTTGTGCGCCGGCCGGGGGTTGAGCCATGGCGTTCGGCAAACCCGCGGTACTCGCCCGTCGATTCCAGGCTTTCGACCTGCTGGCCACTCTCATCGCCATCGTCAAGGCCGACGGAACATTGCTGTTCGCGAACGCGGCGCTCGAGGATGCCCTGGGCAGCTCGCGCCGAACGCTCGAGGGCGTGGACTTCGCCAACGTCTTCTTGGAGCCGCAGGTACTGCACACCGCCATCGACGGTGCGCGAGCCAACGACTTCGCCACCTTGCGCTACGAAGCGCAACTGCGCCGCGCCAGCCACGAGCCGATGCCCGTCCAGGTCACGCTCGCGCTGGCCGACCGGCAGGCGGAGCTGGTCATCGAGATGGTGCCGCTCGAGCAGCAGGTGCGGGCGGACCGGGAAGAGCGCCTGCTCGAGCAGGCACGCGCAAACAAGGAGCTGATCCGCAACCTGGCGCACGAGATCAAGAACCCGCTGGGCGGCATCCGCGGCGCGGCGCAGCTGCTGCAGATGGAAGTGGAATCGCGCGACCTGATCGAATACACGCAGGTCATCATCCACGAGGCCGACCGGCTGCAGACGCTGGTCGACCGGCTGCTGGCGCCGCACCGCCGTCCGCACGTGGTGGGCGACGTCAACATCCATGAAGTGTGCGAGCGCGTGCGGTCGGTGCTGATGGCCGAGTTCCCGCAGGGCCTGAACATCGAGCGCGACTTCGATCCCTCCATCCCCGAGTTTCGAGGCGATCGCGAACAGCTCATCCAGGCGACGCTCAACATCGCGCACAACGCGGCGCAGGCGCTGACCGAGCGCCGGGCCGCGGGCGATGCGTGCATCACCTTCAAGACACGCGTGGTGCGCCAGGTCATCTTCAACAAGCAGTGGTATCGATTGGCACTGGAATTGCATGTCATCGACAATGGACCGGGCGTGCCGGACGCGATCAAGGACCGCATCTTCCTGCCCCTCGTTTCGGGGCGCGAGAGCGGGACCGGACTCGGACTCACGCTGGCGCAGACCTTCGTACAACAGCACCATGGCGTGATCGAGTGCGAAAGCAGACCGGGCCGGACCGATTTCAAGATTTTGATACCGCTGCCCTGAGCAGCAAGCCACAAGGAACTGCATGAAGCCGATCTGGATAGTTGACGACGACCAATCGATCCGCTTCGTACTCGAGAAGGCGCTGCTGCGCGAAGAACTGCCCACGCGCAGCTTCACCAACACCCGCGAGGTACTGACGGCACTCGAGGACGCCGCCGACGACGAAAGCCAGGGCCCGCAGGTGCTGGTGAGCGACATCCGGATGCCCGGTGGCTCGGGCCTGGATCTGCTCGAGAAGATCAAGGAAAAGCTGCCCGGACTGCCGGTCATCATCATGACCGCGTACTCGGACCTGGACAGCGCCGTTTCCGCCTTCCAGGGCGGCGCCTTCGAGTACCTGCCCAAGCCTTTCGACCTGCCGCGCGCGGTCGAGCTCATCCGCCGCGCCGTCGACGAGAGCCAGCGCGAGGAAGTGGCCGAGGAACGCATGGTGGCCGCGCCCGAGATGCTCGGCCAGGCGCCGGCGATGCAGGACGTGTTCCGCGCCATCGGCCGCCTGTCGCAGAGCAACGTCACGGTGCTGATCACCGGCGAGTCGGGCTCCGGCAAGGAGCTGGTGGCACGCGCGCTGCACAAGCATTCGCCGCGCGCCAACGGCCCCTTCGTGGCCATCAACACGGCGGCGATCCCGAAGGACCTGCTCGAGAGCGAACTGTTCGGCCACGAGCGCGGCGCCTTCACCGGCGCGCAGACGATGCGGCGCGGCCGCTTCGAGCAGGCCGAAGGCGGCACGCTGTTCCTCGACGAGATCGGCGACATGCCGTTCGACCTGCAGACGCGGCTGCTGCGCGTGCTCAGCGATGGTCACTTCTACCGCGTGGGTGGGCACAACGCGGTCAAGGCAAACGTGCGCGTGATCGCCGCCACCCACCAGGACCTGGAGCAGCGCGTCAAGCAGGGCAACTTCCGCGAAGACCTGTTCCACCGCCTCAACGTCATCCGCTTGCGGCTGCCGGCGCTGCGCGAACGCCGCGAGGACGTGCCGGCACTGACCCGGCACTTCCTGCAGCAAAGCGCCAAGCAGCTGGGCGTGGATCCCAAGCGCATCTCGGACGCGGCGCTGGGGCAGCTTTCGGCATTCGGCTTTCCGGGCAACGTGCGCCAGCTGGAGAACATCTGCCACTGGCTCACGGTGATGGCACCGGCCCAGCTCATCGAGCCCAAGGACCTGCCGCCCGAAGTGCTGGTTGGCAACGCTGGCGAGTCGGCGCTGCCGGCCTCTGCAGCCGTGCCGCTGACGTCGGCCCTTGGCGAGATGCCGGCCGACCCGTTCGCTGCCGTGCCGGCGCCCGCCGTCTCGGCGATGCCCGATTCGACCGCCGCGCTGGCCGTCCCGTCGCCGGCGTCGAATGCAGGCGGTTCCTGGGAGAGCGGCCTCGAGCAGGAAGCGCAGGCGTTGCTCGCCGCGGGCCGTCATGACGTGTGGGACGCGCTGACCCGTCGCTTCGAGTCGCGCCTGATTCTCACCGCACTGGCCAACACCCGCGGACGCCGCATCGAGGCTGCGCAGAAGCTCGGCATCGGCCGCAACACCATCACGCGCAAGATTGCCGAACTGCACCTCGACCGCGGCGACGGCGAGGAGTAGGCCGCGCGGGCCGCGCCGCCGTGCGGCGGGCTACCTGCTCAGCTGCCCCTTGGTCAGCGTGTCGAGCTGGAAGCGCTCGCTTTTGTCCCACAGCCAGGTGTCGACGTACGTGTGCGCGCCGACATTGCCCGGGTCGGGAAAGGGCGAAGCCTCGCGGATCATCTCGGCGATCTGCGGCGGCACTTCGGGGGCGTGCCCGGGCGTGCGGCTGAAGGCGACGCGCGTCACGTTGCCGTGTGCGTCCAGGTGCGTCTCGACGACCACGACGGCGTACACCAGCGGCGGGATCTTCTTCGGATAGATGCGCTTGGGGTACTTCGCGTAGATGTGCCGCGCCGCTACCTTGCGGTAGGCCTTTATCTGCGGCGTCTGCACGGAGATGGTGTCGAGGGCGGGTTCGTCCGCCTTGGCGGCTTCATCGGGCTTGGACCCGAACGGAGCCTGCGCGCAGGCGCCGAGAAGCAGCGCCAATGCCAGCGGGGCGAGCCGCCAGCCGGGAAGTCGGGGTGAGCTGATGAGCATTCGCGAGGATTCTGCCTGCGCGGGGCTTCAACCGCGCATCGGCCGGTGTCAGCCGAGACCCCGCTGCACCGTCAGCCGGCGCCCTGTTTCACCGCGCCGATCAGATTTCCAGCACCACCGGCGCATGGTCGCTGGGCTTGGGCCACTTGCGCGGTGCGCGGTCGATGATGCAGGCCTTGGCCTCGGGCACGAGGGCCTGGCTGACCAGGATATGGTCGATCCGCAAGCCGCGATTCTTCTGGTAGCCCAGCATGCGATAGTCCCACCACGAATAGCTCTTGTCGGGCTGGTCGAACAGGCGGAAGCTGTCGACCAGGCCCAGCGCCAGCAAGGCCTTGAAGTGGTTGCGCTCCTCGGTCGTGTGGTGGATGGTCTCGCGCAGACCCTCAGGGTCGAAGCTGTCGCGGTCTTCCGGCGTGATGTTGAAGTCGCCCAGCAGCACCAGGCGGGGATTGGTTTCCAGCTCCTTCTGCAGCCAGTCGCGCAGGGCTTCCAGCCAGCGCATCTTGTAGGCGAACTTGTCGGTGCCGGGCGCCTGCCCGTTCACGAAGTAGCCATTGACCAGCCGCAGCGGCCCGGTCGCCGTCTCCAGCGTGGCGCTGATCACGCGCGAATGCTCGTCGGTGAAGCCGACGATGTTGCGCCCCACGTCGCGCACCGGCGCGCGGCTGAGAATCGCCACGCCGTTGTAGGTCTTCTGGCCGAACACCGCCGCCTCGTAGCCGGCCGCGGCCAGCACCTCCAGCGGGAACTTGTCGTCGGTCAGCTTCAGTTCCTGCACGCACAGCACGTCGACCGGATTGGCCGCGAGCCAGTCCAGCACGTGCTGCAGGCGTGCGGTGAGGGAGTTGACGTTCCAGGTGGCGATTTTCATGCGGCTCTCAACCCAGCATTGCGCCCATCCGCTTGCGGATGATCGTCTCGGCCTGCGCCATGATGCCGTCGATCAGTTCCTTGACGGTCGGCACGTCGTGGATCAGGCCCGCGACCATGCCGCAGGACCAGGCGCCGGCTTCCATCTCGCCCTTTTGCATGATGCGCGGATAGACCCCGGCCACTTCGTCGATGATGTCCTCGAACTTGATCGAGGCGCCGAGCTCGCGTTCCTTCTTCAGCAGCCGCTCGACCGCGTCGTTGGTCAGCACGCGCTCGGTGTTGCGCAGCGGACGCATCACCAGCCGCGTGTCGAGCTCGCTGGCGGCGACGATGGCCTTCTTCACGTTCTCGTGCACCGGCGCCTCTCGCGTGGCGATGAAACGCGTGCCCATGTTCATGCCTTCGGCGCCCAGCGCCAGCGCGGCCACGAGGGAGCGGCCGTCGGCCATGCCGCCGGAGGCGACGAAGGGGATCTTGAGCTCTTCGGCGGCGCGCGGCAGCAGGATGAAATTGGGCACGTCGTCCTCGCCGGGGTGGCCGCCGCATTCGAAGCCGTCGACGCTGACGGCGTCGCAGCCGATGGCCTCGGCCTTGAGCGCATGACGCACCGACGTGCACTTGTGGATCACCTTGATGCCGGCTTCCTTGAGCATGGGCATCCACTTCTGAGGGTTGTTGCCGGCCGTCTCGACCGCCTTGACGCCGCCGTCGATGATGGCCTTGATGTAGCCGGGGTAGTCGGGCGAAGTCACTGTCGGCAGGAAGGTGAGGTTCACGCCGAACGGCTTGTCCGTCATCTCGCGGCAGCGCGCGATTTCCCTGGCCAGCAGCTCTGGCGTCTTCTGCGTCAACCCGGTGATGATGCCCAGCCCGCCCGCATTCGAGACGGCCGCGGCCAGGTCGGCCAGGCCGACGAAATGCATGCCGCCCTGGATGATGGGATGTTCGATGCCGAAGAGTTCGGTGATGCGTGTCTTCATGTCGTTGGGTACCTTGTGCAATGCGGGGAGCCCGAAGGCTGCGGGATCTGGCGGCCGGGCGATGCGCGAGCGGGCGAGGGCGCCGCAGCGCGGTCTTGCCGGCCGGCCCCAAGCATAGCGGCGGTCCCGCTCAGCCGAGTCGCGCTGATGACGCGCGCACCACCAGCTGCGCGATCGGGCCGGCCACCTCGCGCGGCGCATCCTCGCCGCGCAGGTGGGCGAAAAGCAGGTCGATCGCCTGGCGCGCCACCTCGTCCAGGTGCAGGTCCACAGCCGTCAGCGGCGGCTCGCACGTGCGCGCGCGGATGCCGTCGTAGCGGGTGACGACCATCACGTCCTGCGGGATGCGCCGCCCGGCGGCGTGCAGGGCGCGCACGGCGCCGACGGCGAAAGCGTCCACCGGCACGCACAGGGCGTCGATGTCCGGATGCGCCGCCAGCAGGGCGGCGGCTGCGGCCTGTCCGGCCGCCTCGCCCAGCGCCTCGTCGGCCTGAACCAGCAGCGGTGCCTGGCCTTGTGCGGCCGCGAAGCGCTCGTACGCGGCGCGCGACTCGACATACGAGTTGCGTGCCTGCGCGCCCAGGATCATGGCCACCCGGCGCGCGCCCTGGGCCTGCAGATGCTCCAGTAGCAATTGCGTGGTGTGTCCGGAGTGGATGTCGACGTGGGGCAGGTCGCCCGGATTGCCGTAGGGTTTGCCGATCGTGACGACGGGCAGCCCGCGCCGCTGCAGGTCCTGCAGATTGGCGTCGCCCGCCGAGGGCTCGATCACCAGGGCGCCATCCACCTCCAGTGTCTCGATCGGCATGCGCCCGGATTCCTTCGGCGGCGCCAGCACCAGCGCCAGTCCCCGGTCCAGGGCGGCCGCCGCGGCCACGGCGGCGATTTCCATCATGAAGCCCAGCCGTGACGGGCCGCCCGCAACGGCGAATGGCATGGACGAGAGCAGCACGATCATGTGCGCCTCGTGCGTGCGAAGGCGCTGCGCGTGCCGGTTGGGCCGGTAGCCCAGGCTGCGGGCGGCCTGCTCGACGCGGGCGCGGGTCTGCGGGTCGACCTGGCCGCGGTCGTTCAGGGCGTGGGACACGGTGGTGGGCGAGACGCCCGCTTCGCGGGCGACGTCCTTGATCGTCGCCTTGCGCCCGCCGCTGTCCGTCGTCATGAACTGTTGACCTTCGCCAAAAACAGTGATTCAATCGCCCAAATCGTTTTGGGCCCCAGGGCTTGGAATGTACTTCACCCGCCTTCCGGCGACGCCGAGGCGGCTTTTTCGGCCCCATGCCCAAATCGATTTGGGCGATCGTCCGGTAGAGGAATCGACCCATGTTCCGTGCCTCCGACGCTTCCGCCGCCACCGCGGCGCCTGCCACTGCCGCCGCCGACCCCGAGTGCGCCGTCGACGCCCTGCTGCCTTGGCCGCAGTTGCTGCTGTTCGGCCTGCAGCACGTGCTGGTAATGGCGGCCGTTCCGATTACCTCGGTCTTCCTCGTTGCCAAGGCGCTGGGACTGTCGGCCGACCTGACGGTGAACCTGATCAGCGCGACCTTCCTGATGTGCGGCCTGGGCACCTTGCTGCAGTCGTTCGGCCCCTGGAAGTTCGGTGCCCGGCTGCCGTTCGTCATGGTGCCCGGCGGCGCCCCGATCGTGATGTTCCTGACCATCGCGCAGCAGCGCGACCTGCAGACCGCGGCCGGCGCGGTGATCATCACGGCGGTGTTCTACTTCCTGGTGCTGCCGGTGTTCTCGCGCTGCCTGCGCTTCTTCCCGAAGATCGTCATCGGTACGCTGCTGATGCTGGTGTCGATCAACCTGGTGAAGGTGTACGGCGGCATCATCGCGGGCAAGCCGGGCACGCCGACCTTCGGCGACCCGGTCAACATCGGCCTGGCGCTGGCCACGATCGCCTTTACCGTCCTGTTCGCGCGCGTGTTCCGCGGCATGCTGGGCCAGTTGTCGGTGCTGCTGGGCCTGGTGGCAGGCACGCTGCTCGCGGCCGCCTGCGGTCTCATGGATTTGGGCGCCGTGGCGCAGGGCCCGGCCTGGAGCGCCCCCACGCTGCTGCCGTTCGGCATGCCGCACTTCGACCTCGTCGCCGCACTGCCGCTGCTCATCTTCAGCGTGATCTCCATGGTCGAGGCCACCGGCCAGACGATCGCGGTGGCCGAGGTCGTGGGCAGGAAGATCGATCCGCGGGACGTGGTGCCGCGCACCATCCGCGGCGATGCCATCGTCTCGCTGGCCGGCGGTCTGTTCGGCACGTCGATGATCATCACCAGCGGCGAGAACATCGGCATCGTGCGTGCCACCAACGTGCGCTCGCGCTACGTCACCGCCGCCGCGGGCGTCATCCTGGTGCTGATCGCGCTGTCGGCGCCGCTGGGCCGCCTGGCCAATGCGATTCCGGCCGCCGTGGTCGGCGGTACGGCGATGGTGGTGTTCGCCATCATCGGCACCATCGGCATCGACATCCTGCGCAAGGTGGACCTGCACGAGCGCAGCAACATGTTCATCCTGGCGTCCGCGTTGACCATGGGCCTGCTGCCCATCGTCGTGCCGGGGCTATACGTCAAGTTCCCGCCCACCCTGCAACTCGTGCTGGGCAACGGGCTCGCGATGGGCGCCCTGACCGCCATCGTCCTCAACATCCTGTTCAACCATCTTTCCCCGGCGCGCAAGGACGTCCGCGGCGACGCCGCCGCGACCGAGCACGCGCCGCTTGCCCGATGACTTCTCCCGCGACTTCTTCCCGACGCCGGCACGATGTGCAGGCCGACGACCTCCAGGCCGGCACGCTCCTGCTGGCCCCCGAACACGTGCTGCTGCCGCAAGGCCCGGTGCGCGGCCATGCAGTGCTGGTGCAGGACGGACGCTTCGCCGACGTCGGTCCGCTCGAGCTGCTGCAGGCGCGCCATCTGCAGCACGCGCCGATCGAATTGCCGGGCCGCCTGCTCATGCCCGGCATGATCGATGCGCACCATCACCTGACGCAGTCGTTCGGCAAGTCGCTCGCCTACGGCGAGCCGTCCGAGATCTTCCGCCGCGTCTGGGTGCCGCTGGAGGCGAGCCTTGACGAGGAGTTCGTCTACATGGTCTCCAAGCTGGCGGCGCTGGAATCCTTGCGCGGCGGCTTCACCACCGTGTGCGACGCCGGCACGCGTGCCAAGGGCGAGATCGGCGCGCTGGCCAGCGCCACCCAGGAAGCGGGCCTGCGCTGCGTGCTGGGGCTGATCTGCAACGACGGCGGCAACGACAGTGCGCCCGATCAGCGGCGCGCCCTCAAGGCCGGCGCCGAGCGGTTCATCGCCCAATGGCAGGGGACGCCGCTGGTGCATCCCTCGCTCGCCATCTCGGTGCCGGAGGCGGCGTCGGACGACATGCTGGCGGCTGTTTCGGCCCAATGCGCCGAGGCGGGCATCATCTTCCAGACGCACGTGAACGAGCACCTGGCGTCGGTCGAGCGCTCCGTCGTGCAACGCGGCCTGCGCCCGCTCGAGCTGCTGGACAGTCTGGGCGCGCTCGGGCCGCAGGTGCTCATCGCGCATGGCACGCTGGTCACGCCGTCCGAGTTGATGGTGCTGCAGCGCACCGACACCGCCGTGAGCTACAACCCGGTGGCCAGCCAGTGGAAGGGCAACGCGGTGGCGCCGGCCACGCTGATGGCGGCCATGGGCATCCGCTTCGGGCTCGGCACGGACGCCACCCGCGCCGACGCCTTCCGTCTGGTGGACGCGGCCGAGGCGGCGCAGAAGCTGGCCTTCGCGCTGGCCATCGGCGACGCTTCAAGCGGCGGCGGGTGGACCTGGATGGACCACGCCACGCATGAAGGCGCGCGCGCCGTGGGCCTGTCGCATCTCGTCGGCGAGATCGCCGTCGGCAAGGCGGCCGACTTCCTGCTGGTCGACGTGGACACGCCCGAGATGTGCACCTCGGTCGACCTGCTGTGGGACCTCGTGCGCCTGGGCAACCGCGACCAGATCGACGCCGTGTTCGTCGACGGCCGCATGCGCCTGTGGCACGGCTGGCCCACCGACTGGGATGCCCGCGCGCTGATGCGCGAAGTGGCGCGCGTGGCCGGCGCCGCCATCGAGCGCGCGCCCATCCAGCGCCTGCACCCGGTGGCGGCTGCGCATCGTCGCCAGGTGCTGGCCGCGCGGGACGGCGCAGCGCGATGAGTGTCGAACAACTGCTGGCAATCTCGGCGGTCGTGCTGTTCGCCGCCTTCGTGCAGGGTTCGACGGGGGTGGGTTTCGCACTGATCGCCGCGCCGGTGATCGGCCTCGTCAAGCCGGAGCTGCTGCCCGTTTGCGTGCTGGTGCTGATGCTGCCGCTCAACCTGTACGTGATCTGGCGCGAACGCAGCGCGGTCGACCGCTTCGGTGCCAGCTGGATCACCGGCGGGCGAGTGCTCGGCACCGCGGGCGGGCTGTGGGTGCTGACCGCGCTCAGCGCCACGCAGCTGGCCTGGTTCGTCGGCCTGTCGACCATCGCGGCCGCGGTGGTCACGCTGATGATGCCGGCCTTCTCGCCGGGACGGCAGGCATTCGTGGCCGCCGGCGTCATCACCGGCGTCACGGAAACCGCCACCGGCATCGGCGGCCCGCCGCTTGCGCTTGTGTACCAGCACCAGCCGCCGGCCACGATGCGTTCGACCATCGCGTTGTGCTTCCTGATCGGGCAACTGATGTCGCTCGCCACGCTCTGGGGCACCGGCCACATCGGACCGGCGCAGATGAAGGCTGCGGGCAGCCTGCTGCCGGCGCTGGTGCTCGGCGCGCTGCTCAGCCGACTGGTGCATCACCGCATCAACGGGCGCTTTCTGCGCATCTTCGTGCAGGTCTTCGCCATCGTCTCCGGCCTGGTGCTGCTCGTCCACGCGAGCTGAGCCGCGCGCACTCGTACCTTCGTGTGCGCCTGTCGGACAAGACCTGCGCCCTCCTTCACGTTGTGGCCCGCGCGTCCTACGCGCGGCCGCGCCACCGGCTTGCCGGTGGACGGCCGGTCGACGATGAAACTTCGGCCACTCATACACAAGAAGGAGCTACCCGATGTCCAGACAAGCCGCACCGCTCAAGCGCCGCCAACTGATCCTGTCCTTTGCCGCCTTCGGCGGCGCCATGCTGCTGCATGGATGCGGCGGTGGCAGCGACGGAGGCACAGACCTCAACGACCGCAGCGACCTGCTGGAACTGGCGGAATCCAAGCCCGAACTGAGCCTTTTCGTCGAGGCGATCGGCGCAGCCGGCCTGCGCGACCGCCTGTCGCAGTCCGGCACCAACACCGCGTTCGCACCGACCAACGACGCCTTCAATGCGCTGTTCGGCGAACTCGGTGTCAGCAAGGACCAGTTGTTCGCCGACACGACGACGCTCAAGGCCACGCTGGAATATCACCTGCTGGGCAAGGTCATGCCGCGCGACGCCATCCCGGAAGGCGAGGCGATCGAGCCGGTCAGCGGTGGCTTCTTCAAGATCGACGACGCCAATGGCGGCCTGCAGTTCAAGGACGGCCGCAACCGCACCGGCAATGTCGTCAGCACCGATTCGGTGGCGGCCAATGGCGTGCTTCATACGCTCGACCGCGTGATGCTGCCGGCCAACAAGAACATCTCGCAGACCATCGCCGTCACGCCCGAACTGACGGTGCTGGGCGCCGCGCTGCTCGCTGCCAACCTGTCGACGACGCTGGAAGGCTCCGGCCCGTTCACCCTGTTTGCCCCGAGCAACGACGCCTTCGCGGCCTTGCTGGTCGAACTCAACACCACCGAGGCCGCGCTGCTGGCCGACACCGCGCAGCTCAACAAGATCCTCAGCTATCACGTGCTGCAATCGCGCCAGCTGAAGAAGGAACTGCTGCACGACAAGGCAAGGGTGACGCTGCAAGGCGGCGTGGTGCGCATCGACGACAACTACGTCCTGACCGACACGCAGGGACGCTCGGCCAACATCACGCAGCCGGATGTGTTCAACACCAATGGTGTGATCCACATCATCGACAAGGTTCTCCTGCCGGCGTAACTGGGCCCACCCCAGGCTACCCTGCTTCGCAGGTCCGCCAACCCCTCAAGGGGCGCCAGCTGCGGCCCGGCAAAGCCGGTTCCGCGCTGGCCACGAAGGGGCTTCGCTTCGCTTGCCGCGATGCCGCCGCTGGAGCGCGGTGATCAGCCTTCCGCGAAGGTGGTGATGAGCAGGTCGCGCAGCCAGCGGTTGCCGGGGTCGCGGTGGAAGCGGGCGTGCCAGAAGGCGTTGATGGCGACCTGCGGGAGTTCGGCCGGGTGCGGGCGCCAGACCAGGTCGAAGGGTTCGGCCAGCGCCTGTGCCAGTTTCTCGGGCACGGTGGCGATCATGGGCTGGGTCTGCAGGATGTGGCCGACGGCCACGAAGTGCGGCACCACGAGCCGCACGCGCCGCACCACACCCTGCGCGGCCAGCAGGTCGTCCACCTGGCCATGGCCAGTACCGGCGGCCTGGATCAGCACGTGGTCGGCGGCGGCGAAATCCTTTCGCGTCAACCGGGACTTGCGCGCCAGCGCATGGCCTGCGCCGAACAGGCAGACGTAGCGCTGCATGAACAGCCGCCGCTGGTAGAAGCCGGCCTTGAGTTGCGGCAGCAGTCCGATCGCAATGTCCACCTGGCCGGCTTCCATCTCGTCACGCAGGTTCACGGCGGTGTTGCGCACGGTGCTGATGCGAACGCCCGGCGCCACCTGCGACAGACGTTCCATCAGGCGCGGGGTGAAATAGACCTCGCCGATATCGGTCATCGCCAGCGTGAAGCTGCGCATGCTGGCGGCCGGCTCGAAGGCGGTGTGCTGGTTCAGCGCGCCGTGCAGGCCGCTCATGGCGGCGGACACCGGCTCGGCCAGCTGCATCGCGAAGGGCGTGGGCTCCATGCCGCGCGCGGTGCGAAGGAACAGCTCGTCACCCAGGATGCGCCGCAACCGCGACAACGCGTTGCTCACCGCCGGTTGCGAAAGGCCCAGGCTCTGCGCGGCGGCCGACACGCGCTTTTCGGCCAGCATGCGGTCGAACACCAGCAGCAGGTTCAGGTCGATGTCGCGCAGTTCCATGACATTCACGTCGGTGATTTTGTGAATTCATAAAATTCTATTGGCAAATGTGTTCGTTCTCCTGATCATCCGCATTGACCCGTCCCACGGGGTCCACCGAAGAACAGGAGACGTCATCATGATGAGCCCGCCGGACACATCGTCCGTGTTTCCGCTCGTGCCGCATTGGGAATCCGACAAGACCAGCCGCATTCCTTTCAAGGTCTACCAGGGCGAGGAGCAGCACCGCAAGGAACTGGAGCGCTTCTTCTACAAGGGGCACTGGTGCTACGTCGGCCTGGAAGCAGAGATTCCCAACCCGGGCGACTTCCAGCGTTCCGCCGTCGGCGAGCGCTCGGTCATCATGGTGCGCGACATGGAAGGGCGGATCCACGTGGTGGAGAACGTCTGCGCGCATCGCGGCATGCGCTTTTGCCGCGAGCGCAGCGGCAACCGCAAGGACTTCACCTGCCCCTATCACCAGTGGAACTACTCGCTGTCGGGCGATCTGCAAGGCGTGCCGTTCCGGCGGGGCGTGAAGCAGGACGGGCAGGTGCACGGTGGCATGCCGGCCGACTTCAAGCTCGAGGAGAACGGCCTGAACAAGCTGAAGGTGGCCTGCCGCGGCGGCGTGGTGTTCGCCTCGTTCGATCATGACGTCGAGCCGCTGGAGGATTTCATCGGGCCGCAGGTGCTGCACTACTTCGACCGCCTGTTCAACGGCCGACGCCTGAAGATCCTGGGCTACAACCGCCAGCGCATCCCGGGCAACTGGAAGCTGATGCAGGAGAACATCAAGGACCCGTACCACCCGGGGCTGCTGCACACCTGGTTCGTCACCTTCGGGCTCTGGCGGGCCGACAACAAGTCGCAGCTGCGCATGGACGCGCATGGCCGCCACGCCGCCATGATTTCCACCCGCGGCACCGGCGGCGGCGCGGCGCAGGCGCAGGCGGTCACGCAGGTGTCCAGCTTCAAGCAGAGCATGCAGCTCAAGGACCCGCGCTTCCTGGACATCGTGCCCGAGCCGTGGTGGGGCGGGCCGACGGCGGTGATGACCACGCTGTTTCCCAGCGTCATCCTGCAGCAGCAGGTCAACAGCGTGTCGACACGGCACATCCAGCCGGTCGGGCCTGACGCGTTCGACTTCGTCTGGACCCACTTCGGCTTCGAGGACGACACCGAAGAGATGACCGAGCGCCGCCTGCGCCAGGCCAACCTGTTCGGCCCGGCAGGCTTCGTCTCGGCCGACGACGGCGAGGTGATCGAGTTCTCTCAGCAGGGCTTCGAGCAGAAGCCGTTTCACCGCGCCATGGCTGAACTGGGCGGGCGCGAGGTGGAGAACACCGAGCACATGGTCACCGAGACGCTGATCCGGGGCATGTACCGCTACTGGCGCCAGGTGATGGAGGACTGACCGCATGCGCTCGGACGAATATCACGAACTGGCGCGCCTGTACGCCGACTACGCACGCGCGGTCGACTCGGGCCATTGGGACGAGTGGCCCGGCTTCTTCACAGAGAAGTGCAGCTACCGGCTGCAGCCGCGCGAGAACCACGAGCGCGGCCTGCCCCTGGCCACCTTGTCGTTCGAAAGCCGCGGCATGCTGGAGGACCGCGTCTACGGCATCCGCGAGACGCTGTTCCATGACCCCTACTACCAGCGCCACGTGGTCGGCCTGCCGCTGGTGCATGGCGTCGACGGCGACGGGACCATTCGCAGCGAGGCCAACTACGCCGTGTTCCGCACCAAGCTGAGCGAGCCCAGCACCGTGTTCAACGTCGGCCGCTACATCGACACCGTGGTGCGCACCGATGCCGGGCTGAAGTTCTCCGCGCGGCTGGCGGTGTACGACACCGAGCTGGTGCCCAACTCCATCATCTATCCCATCTGACATGAGCCGAGAACCCGATCCCCACGGCCCGGCGCTGCGGCGTTTTGCCGACCCGGACTACGTGCCGCTGTTCGACACGCTGGCGCAACTGCGCGATCGCATCGACGCGATCGACCGCGAAGTCGTGGCCCTGCTGGCCGAGCGCGGGCGCTGCGTGAAGGATGCGGCGCGCTTCAAGCGCGACGCCTTCCAGGTCTCGGCGCCGCAGCGCCAGCAGGAGGTGTTCGACAAGGTGCGCCGCCTGGCCGAGGAGAAGGGCGCCTACCCGGAGGTGGTCGAAGCGGCCTACCGCGCGCTGGTGGCCGGATTCATCGCGCGCGAGCAGCAGGACCACCACGACATGATCGACATCGAGGAGACACCGGAATGAAACTGAATCGACTGGGCGTTGCGCTGGGACTGGCCGCCGCGGCCTGCATGGCGGCGGCGCAGCAATGGCCGCAGGGGCCGGTGCGCATCGTCGTGCCGTTCGGCGCGGGCTCGTCGCCCGACATCCTGGCGCGCATCGTCAACGAGAAGCTCGCGCCGCGGCTGGGCCAGCCGGTCATCGTCGAGAACCGCCCGGGGGCCGGCGGCAACAGCGGCACCGACTACGTGTCCAAGGCCGCGCCGGACGGCCGCACCTTCCTGCTGTCGGTCAACGCGCCGCTGGTCTACAACACGGTGCTCTACAACAACCTGCCTTACGACCCGTTCCGAGACTTGGTCCCGGTATCGCTCGCGGCGACCACGCCCAACCTGTGCGTGGCGACGCCGTCGATGAACGTGAAGTCGGTCAAGGCGTGGCTGGACGCTTTGCGCCGGGAGCCGGGCAAGTTCAACTTCGCCTCGACCGGCAACGGGTCCATCTCCCACCTGGGGGTGGAGCTGATCAAGGCGCGCACACAGTCCTATGCCGTGCACATTCCTTTTGCCTCGTCCTCGCAGGCCACGGTCGCGCTGGTGCAGGGCGAGGTGCAGTTCGCCTGCCTGCCACCGGTCTCGGTGATGCCGCAAGTCAAGGCAGGCCGCCTGGTGGCGCTGGCCGTCACCTCGGCCGAGCGCTCGCCGCTGATGCCCGATGTTCCAACCCTGCGCGAATCCGGATTTGCGGACGTCCAGGCGGTGCCCTGGTTCGCCTACATGGCACCCAAGGGCACACCGCCGGACGTGGTGCAGCGCATGAGCCGCGAGATCGCCTCGGTGCTGCAGGATCCGCAGACGCGCGAGCGGCTGCAGACGGCCTATTTCGATCCGGTGGGCAGCACGCCGGCCGAACTCGCGAAGTTCATGACGCAGGAGCTGCAGCTGTGGAAGCCGGTCATCGAGCGCGCCGGTCTGAAGCCGACCGATTGAACCGCACGGAAAGCACGCCACATGAGCAACCACGATTTCTGGGTCGACGCCGCGGCCCTCGACGAACTGCCGGCCGAGGACGTCAAGGGCGTCAACCTCGAAGGGCTGGAACTGGCCCTGTACCGCGTGGGCGGCGAGGTGTTCGCCACCGACGACCTGTGCACCCATGCGCACGCGAGGCTGTGCGAAGGCTTCCTGGAGGGCTACGAGATCGAATGCCCGCTGCACCAGGGCCGCTTCGACGTGCGCAACGGCAAGGCGATGTGCGCGCCGCTGACCGAGGACGTGCGCAGCTATCCGGTGAAGATCGAGAACGGCCGGGTGTTCGTGGCGCTCGACTGAGGCCGCTCACGGCAGCGGCCAGTCGGTGCCGTCGGTGAACAGGTGCCAGCGCGACGGCTCGACGTCGGCAAAGGCCTGCAGGTAGCGTTGCGCATTGCGGTCGGCCCCGCCGACGTCTCGGATCAGTATGGCCTCGACGCGCTGCGGATGGCTGCGTGCCACTTCGCCGTAGATCTCCGGATCGAGCTCGCCGGCGTCGCCGACCAGCAGGAAGCGACGCTCCGGGAAGTCCGCCAGCAGGCGTTGCAGAACGCCTTGCTTGTGCGCGCGCGATTCGCCCTTGTTCGGGATCCAGTTGCGGACCAGCGTGCTCTCGCGCAGGTGCATGCTCCCCGCCGGGAACCGCGCGCGGTTGAGAAACCCCTTGAGAGAGGGCAGCAGTTGCAGCGGGCTGGACGACAGGTAGTGAAAGCGGGCATGCGGCTGACGTGCCAGCTCGCGATAGCGTCGCGCCATGCCCGGCACTGCCTCGAAGGTGCGGGCGAAGGTGTTGAGCATCATGCGGTGCGTGTCCCGCACCTCGGTCTTCTTGATCGTGTCGTCGATGTCGGTGACCACCGACAGGCCCTGGCCCGGCACCAGCAGCGCGCGGCCCTCGACACGCCGCTGCGGTGCATCGGTGACGACCGCATGGAAGCGCAGCCACGGCCTTGCCTGCTCGGCTGCAGCCGCATGCGGCGGCAGCGCCACCACGGTGCGCAGGCCGGTGCGCCCGGCCCTGTCGCTCGGCGGCATGGTCACCGGCGGGCCGTCGGCATCGAACTCGACCAAGAGCACCGTGCCCTGCTCGGACTTCGCGTGGAACAGCTCCGTGCGCCGCCTGAAGCGAAGCTGATCGGTGGGCGACATTTCGCCGGGCTTGAGGCCGAGGTAGCGGGCCAGCCCCGCGTCGAGCAGCCGGCGCCGACCCTTCTCGTGGATCCAGGCCTGCAGGTCGACCTCGACACGCGCGTCGTCGAGTTGGCGCGCGATGCCGGGCAGGAAGAGCACATCTTCGTCGTCCTCGAGTGCCTCCCCGTCATCGGCGCGGGCCGCGCGCGGGATGAAGGCCATGGACGAGAGCAGGCTCGATAGCCCGAAGCCGAGCGGCAGCCGTGCCAGCAGGCGCCGCCGCGGGTGAGGCGGCGAATCAGGCGGCGGGCGACCGGTCGGCACGCTCATAGGTGACGAACGCGAAGGGCAGGCCATTGGCGCCGGCCTGCTGTGCGCTGCGTTGGGTTTCCTGCCAGCCCGCGTCCAGGACCGGGGCGAAGGTGTCGCCTTCGAAGTCGCGCCCGATCTCGGTGACCACGACGCGCCGCGCCAGGGGCAGGGCTTGTGCATAGATCTCGCCGCCGCCGATCACCCACAGGTGTGGCGTGCCGGTGCACAGCGCGATGGCCTGGTCCAGGCCGGATGCGCGCTCGGCCCCGTCGGCGGACCAGTCGGCCTGCCGCGTGATGACGATGTTGCGCCGGCCGGGCAGGGGGCGGAAGCGCGCGGGCAGGGATTCCCAGGTCTTGCGGCCCATCAGAACCGGCGCGCCCTGGGTCTGCCGCTTGAAGTGCGCCAGGTCCTCGGGCAGGTGCCACGGCATCTGCCCGCCCTTGCCGATCACCCCGTTGCGGGCACGCGCGAAGATCAGGTGGACGGCGGGAGCGGCGGTCGAGGGAGCAGACGGGACGGACATGGGCGTTGCGGCAGGAGGGTTCCCCAGTCTAACGAAACGCCCGCCATCGGCCCGCCTCGGACGGCAGGGGTCGCTACACTGGCGCGCCATCGGCCGGCGGCATGCCGCTTGCTTCGACCGGCTCGCCAATACACCCATGAGCGTACTTCCCATTCTTGCCGTCTTTGCAGGCGCCGGCTTCGGTGCCTTGCTCCGCTGGGGGCTCGGCGCCTGGCTCAACCCGGTGTTCCCGTTCATCCCGCTGGGCACCGTGGCCGCCAATCTCGGCGGCGGCTTCCTGATCGGCGTAGCCAGCGGGGTCTTTCTTCAGCAGGCCGGCGTGGCGCCGGAATGGCGCCTGTTCGTGATCACCGGCTTCCTCGGCGGGCTGACCACCTTCTCGACCTTCTCGCTCGAAGTGTTCGGGCTGATCGAACGCCAGCAATACGCCTGGGCGGCGGGTGCTGCCGCGCTGCACCTGGCGGGGTCGCTGTCGCTCACCGCCGTGGGCTTCTTCCTGGCGCGATCGCTGGTCTCGCGCGGCTGAGGCGCCGGGGCGCCGCCGTCACAATCACGGGCCATGAGCGTCACGGTCCTCGTCATCTTCGGGCTGGTCTACCTGGGCATGATCCTGGGCGGCTTGCCCTTCCTGCAACTCGACCGCACCGGCATCGCGCTGCTGGGCGCGATCGCCATGATCGCGACCGAGGCCGTGTCGGTGGAGCAGGCGGCGCAGTCCATCCACCTGCCCACGGTGCTGCTGCTGTTTTCGTTCATGGTGGTGTCCGCGCAGATCCGGCTCGGCGGCTTCTACGACTGGGTGACGCTGCGCCTGGCCAACCTGGGCGTCGGGCCGGCGTGGCTGCTGGGCACGCTGATCCTGGCCGCCGCGCTGCTGTCGGCCGTGTTCTCCAACGACATCGTCTGCCTGGCGATGACGCCGCTGCTGGTGGACGCCTGCCTGCGTCGCCGGCTCGACCCGGTGCCGTTCCTGCTCGGCCTGGCCTGTGCGGCCAACATCGGCTCGGCGGCCACGCTGATCGGCAATCCGCAGAACATGCTGATCGGCCAGACCCTGCGCCTTCCGTTCGCGGGCTACGCGCTGGAAGCTGCGCTGCCGGTGCTCGCCGGGCTGCTGCTCACGTGGGGCATCATCGTGCTCGGATCGCGCGGGCGCTGGCAATTGCCCGATCTGGGCGCGCGGGTGGCGCCGCCGCAACCGGCGCCGATTGCGCTGGATCGCTGGCAGACGGTCAAGGGCCTGGGGGTCGCGCTGCTGATCCTCATGGCCTTCCTGTTCGCGCCGTGGCCGCATGAAGTGGTGGCGCTGACCGGCGCCGGCGTGCTGCTGATGAGCCGCAAGCTCCAGTCCAGCCGCATGCTGGGGCTGGTCGACTGGGAACTCCTGGTGCTGTTCATGGGCCTGTTCGTCGTCAATGCCGCGCTGCAGCGCACCGGGTTGCCGGCGCGCGCGGTACAGGAGATGGCAGCGCTCGGCCTGCACCTGGAGCATCCGGCCACGTTGTTCGGGGCCGCCTTCGTGCTGTCGAACATCGTGTCGAACGTGCCGGCGGTGATGCTGCTGCTGCCTGTCGCCAAGGATCCGCTGGCGGGACCGGTGCTGGCGCTGGCGAGCACGTTCGCCGGCAACCTGTTCATCGTCGGCAGCATCGCGAACCTGATCGTGGTGGATGCCGCCGGCCGGCGCGGCGTGGTGATCGACTGGCGCCGGCACGCCCGCGTCGGCATTCCGGTCACGCTGGCGACGATGGCCGCGACCGGCGTCTACCTGGCCTGGCGCGCGGGCATGCCGGCCGGCGCCTGACGGGTCCCTGGGGTCTGCCGGCGGCCGTCCGGCGGCTGTGCGGCCAGGGTGAGACAATGCCGGCTCGCCTGGCGCCCGCCGCCGCGTCCCGACTCCTTGCCCAGCGTTCTTCCCGCCATGCAGCAATATCTCGACCTCGTCCGCAACGTTTTCGACAACGGCAGCTGGCAGGACAACCGTACCGGCATCCGCACACTGAGCATTCCCGGCGCCATGCTGCGCTTCGACCTGCAGCAGGGCTTTCCGGCGGTGACGACCAAGAAGCTGGCCTTCAAGTCGGCGGTCGGCGAGATGGTGGGGTTCCTGCGCGCCTCGCGCAGCGCCGCCGATTTTCGCGCCCTGGGCTGCAAGGTCTGGGACCAGAACGCCAATGAGAACGCGCAGTGGCTGGCCAACCCCTACCGGCTGCAGGCGGACGACCTGGGTCCGGTGTACGGCGTTCAGTGGCGCGAATGGCCGGCCTACAAGCTGGTCGACCTGGCGGACGGCCAGGCGCAGCGCCAGGTCGAGGATGCGCTGGAGCGCGGCTACCGCCGCATCGGCGAACTGGCCGACGAGCAGGGCGGTGCACCCAAGCTGCTGCTGTACAAGGCGGTCGACCAGCTGCGCCAGTGCCTGGACACCATCATCCGCAACCCGGCCGACCGGCGGATCCTGTTCCACGGCTGGAACTGGGCCCAACTGGAAGAAATGGCGCTGCCTCCGTGCCACCTGCTCTACCAGTTTCTGGTCAACCCCGGCAAGCGCGAGATCTCGCTGTGCCTGTACGTGCGCAGCAACGACATCGGCCTGGGCACGCCCTTCAACCTCACCGAGGGCGCCGCGCTGCTGCACCTGGTGGGCCGCCTGACCGGCTACGCGCCCAGGTGGTTCACCTACTTCATCGGCGATGCCCACATCTACGAGAACCACGTCGACATGCTGCGCGAGCAGCTCACGCGCAAGCCGTTGGCGGCGCCGCGGCTGAAGCTGTCCGACCGCATCCCGGACTACGCCGTCACCGGCCGCTACGAGCCCGAGTGGCTGGAGCAGGTCGAGCCGGGCGACTTCTCGCTCGAAGGCTACGAGCACCATCCGCCGCTGACGGCGCCGATGGCCGTATAGGCAGGCAGGCGTCGGCTCAGGCGCCGATGTCGATCAGGGCCAGGCCGGTCTCGCGATCGCAAGTCTTGCGCAGGTAGCCGGGCGACTCGACCAGCAGCACTTCGAGGGTCGGCCGCACGGTGGCCTCCAGGAGGTGGCCGCCGACGGTGCTGCCGTCGCGCCGTCCCAGTACCGCGTGCGCATGCACCTTGGGCTCGTCTCCGTCCAGGGCGATGTCTCCATTGAGGGAAAGCACTTCGACCTGTTCGTCGACCGGAATGCGCAGATAGTCCTTGCGTTCCCAGTCGAAGTAGCCGAGCACCGCACCGCTCAACGCGCCGATCGCGCTGAATCGGCTTGCGTTCAGGCCTTGCGCCTTGGCGAACTGCTGCAGCAGGGGCACGACGTCGTCGTCCTTGTCGAATATGAGCGCGATGGTGCGCTCCGGGGCTTCGTTGAGAGTCTTCGCTTTCATGGGCTGCTCCATTGCGGATCGGTCCCGGCACGGCCGTTCCGGACAGCGCAGGACGCGCTGACAACCCGACTGTCCGGCCAGCGCGGCCCGGCTGCTGTAGGCGCCTGTCTCACGTGGCCGCAGGGCGCGCGCTTCCGACTCCTGCTAAAAGGGCGCCATGAACATCCTCATCTTCGGCGCCACCGGCATGGTGGGCCAGGGCGTCCTGCGCGAATGCCTGCTGGCGTCCGACGTGGAGCGCGTGGTGGCGGTCGGCCGCAACCCGACCGGGCAGCGCCACCCGAAGCTGCACGACCTGGTGCACAAGGACATGTTCGACTTCGGCGCTATCGAGCCGCAGCTGCAGGGCTTCGACGCCTGCTTCTTCTGCCTGGGCGTGTCCTCGGTGGGCATGAAGGAGCCCGACTACAGGCGCATCACGTACGACATCACGTTGGCGGCGGCAACGGTGTTGGCGCGCCTCAATCCGGGCATGACCTTCACCTACATCACCGGCGCCGGCACCGACAGCACCGAGAAGGGTCCGAGCATGTGGGCGCGGGTCAAGGGTGCGACAGAGAATGCGCTGCTGCGTCTGCCGTTCAAGGCCGCCTACATGTTCCGGCCGGGCATGATCGAGCCGATGCACGGCATCCGCTCGAAGACGGCGCTCTATCAGGCCGGCATCGTGATCCTCGGTCCGCTGCTCGGGCTCGCGCGCCGCATCTGGCCGGACAAGATCACCACCACCGAGAAGGTCGGCCGCGCCATGCTGGCGGTGGCGCGCCACGGCGCGCCCAAGGCCGTGCTGGATCCGGTGGACATCAACGCGCTCGGCGCCTGACGCCTGCGGCTCAGGCCGTTTCCGCGAGCGCGTCGCCGAGCGCGTTGACCAGGCGATCGATCTCGGCCTCCTCCGCGACGAACGGCGGTGCCAGCTGGATGGTGTCGCCGCCGTAGCGCACGTAGAAGCCCTTCTTCCAGCAGTTCATCGCGATCTCGTACGGGCGGCGCGCCGGCTCGCCAGGAAGCGCGGCAATGGTGATGCCGGCTGCCAGGCCGTAGTTGCGGATGTCTGCGACGTGCCTGGCGCCCTTGAGGCTGTGCACGGCGTTCTCGAAATGCGGAGCCAGCGCCTGCACGCGGGCGACCATGCCTTCGTTCTGCAGCACGTCGAGCGCGGCGATGCCGGCCGCGCAGGCCACCGGGTGCGCGCCGTAGGTGTAGCCGTGCGGGAACTCCAGCATGTACTCCGGGCCGCCGGCGGCCATGAATGTGTCGTAGATGTCCTTGCACGCCACCACGGCGCCCAGCGGCTGCGCACCGTTGGTCACCTGCTTGGCGATGTTCATGATGTCGGGGGTGACGCCGAAGGCCTCGGCGCCGGTGAGCGCGCCGCAGCGGCCGAAGCCCGTGATCACCTCGTCGAAGATCAGCAGGATGTTGTTGGCGGTGCAGATGTCGCGCAGCCGCTTGAGATAGCCCTTGGGCGGGATCACCACGCCGGCCGATCCCGAGAAGGGCTCGACGATCACGGCTGCGATGGTCGAGGCGTCGTGCAGGGCGATCAGGTCGAGCAGCCGGTCTGCCAGTTCGGCGCCGGTCTCGGGCATGCCGCGCGTGAAGGCGTTGGCGGCGAGTTGCGTGTGCGGCAGGTGGTCGGCCTCGACGCCCTGGCCGAACACCTTGCGGTTGGCCGCGATGCCGCCGACCGAGATGCCGCCGAAGTTGACGCCGTGGTAGCCCTTCTCGCGGCCGATCAGCCGGGTCTTGCCGGCCTGGCCCTTGGCGCGCCAGTAGGCGCGCGCCATCTTCAGCGAGGTGTCGGCCGCTTCCGAGCCCGACCCGGTGAAGAAGACATAGTCGAGCCCGGCGGGCGTGAGGTCCTTGATCCGGTTGGCCAGCTCGAACGAAAGCGGGTGGCCGAACTGGAAGGCCGGCGAGTAGTCGAGCCTGGCGATCTGCCGGCCCACCGCCTCGGTGATCTCCGGGCGGCCGTGGCCCAGGCCCGAACACCACAGGCCCGACAGGCCGTCGAAGATCTTGCGACCGTCGCTGTCGGTGAAATAGGCGCCCCGGGCCTCCACGATGATCCGCGGATCGGACTTGAAGTTGCGGTTGCCGGTGTAGGGCATCCAGTGCGCTTCGAGCCAGGCGGCGTCGGTACGCGCGGCGGGCGCGGGTTCGATGGCGGGTGCGGCAAGGGTCATGGCGTTTCCCGCACGCTGCGGGCTCCGGGTTGATGGGATTGCGCGATTGTTCGCTGTGGCTTCAGTGTGGAGAATGGCGCGATATCAATGTTCACTTGGCAATTCATGCAAGTAGATCCTCCGGTCCCGCAACGCCCGCCGAATGCCGTCAAAGGCACGCGCAACCGCGCGGTCCTGGGGCAGCTGAGCGACATGGACCTGCGCCTGCTCAAGGTGTTCAAGAGCGTGGCCGACTGCGGCGGCATGGCGGCGGCCGAACTCGAGCTGAACATCGGCACCTCGACCGTGAGCCGTCACGTGAAGGACCTGGAGACGCGGCTCGGGCTGGTGCTTTGCCGGCGCGGCCGGGCGGGATTCGCGCTCACGGCCGAAGGCCAGCGGGTATACGACGAGACGCTGCGGCTGCTGGCCTCGGTCGATGCGTTTCGCGGCAGCATCGACGACATCCACAACCGCATGGGCGGGCAACTCGACGTGGCGCTGTTCGACAAGACCGCGACCAATCCGAAGGCGCACATCGGCGAGGCCATCGCCCGCTTCGCCGAGATCGCACCCGAGATGAACCTGGCGGTGCACGTGGGCTCGATCAACGCCATCGAACAGGGCGTGCTGGACGGGCAATTCCAGATCGGGATCATTCCGTCGCACCGCGTCTCCCGGAGCCTGGTCTACGCCGACCTGTTCGACGAATCGATGCTGCTGTATTGCGGCCGCAAGCACCCGTTGTTCGATCGCCCGCATGCCAGGCTCACCTGGGCGAAACTGCGCGAGCACCATTTCGCGGGACTGGGCTACCACTCGCCCAACATGGAACTGAGCCATCGCGCGCGCCTGTCGCGCAAGGCGACCGGTTTCGACCAGGAGGCCATCGCAACCCTGGTTCTCTCGGGGCGCTTCCTGGGCTTCCTGCCCGACCACTATGCGCAGGTGTTCGAGCAGCGCGGGCTGATGAAGGCGGTGCTGCCCGCGCGCTTCAACTACACATGCCGCTTCGTCAGCCTGCTGCGCCGGTCGCCGAAGCCTTCACGGGCGGTGCTGGCGTTCCAGGCGTGCCTGGAAGGCGCCCATGCCTGAGCGTGTGCATATCCAGTCGCAGCTGCGCCATGGACCGGCTGCAGCAACTAGCGCGGCAGATCGCCCAGCACCCGCCCGGGATTGAGCGTGCCGCGCGGGTCAAGCGCCTGCTTGATGGCGCGCATCATGCCCAGGGCGACCGGCGACTTGTGTTTTTGCAGCTTGTGCGCCTTGAGCGAGCCGATCCCGTGTTCGGCCGAGAATGAGCCGCCGAAGCGTTCCACCTGGTCATAGACCAGCGTGTTGACGCGTTCCTCCTGCTCCTCCAGGAAGCGCCGCGCGTCGCCGCCCTCGGGCGCCTGGACGTTGTAGTGCAGGTTGCCGTCGCCCAGGTGGCCGAAGTTGACCAGCCGCACGCCGTCGATTTCCCTTTGCAGCAGTGCGTCGGTCTCGGCCACGAAGGCGGGGATGCGCGAGACGGCCACCGAGATGTCGTGCTTGATGTTCAGGCCTTCCTCGGCCTGGGCCATCGGGATGCTCTCGCGCACGTGCCACAGCGCCTTGGCCTGGCCGAGGTTCTCGGCCACGACCGCGTCGGTGACGCAGCCTTGCTCGACGGCCTGCTCCAGCAGTGCCTCGAAGCGCTCGCGTGCATGGCTTTCGGATTCGCTGTCGGAGTTCTCCAGCAGCACGCACCAGGGCGTGCCGCCGTCGTCCAGGAACGGCACGCGCTGCTGCGGGAAATGCCGGGCCACCAGCCCGAGGGCAAAACGCCCCATCACCTCGAAGCCGGTCAGTCCGGCGCCCAGGTGGCGGTGCGCCAGGCCGAGCAGCCGGACCGCGTGATCCAGCGACGGAACCGCCGCCCAGGCGGTCAGCTGCGCCGCCGGCAGCGGATACAGCTTCATCGTCGCGGCCGTGATGATGCCCAGCGTGCCTTCGCTGCCGACCAGCAGGTCGCGCAGGTCGTAGCCGGTGTTGTCCTTGCGCAGGCCGCTGGTGCCCTCCCAGATGTCGCCGGCGGCGGTGACCACTTCCACGCCCAGGCACAGCTCCCGCGCATTGCCGTAGCGCAGCACCTGCGTGCCGCCGGCGTTGGTGGCCAGGTTGCCGCCGATGGTGCAACTTCCTTCGGCGGCCAGGCTCAGCGGAAACAGGAAGCCGGCCTGCTCGGCCGCCTCCTGCAGCGTCTGCAGCACGCAGCCGGCCTCCACGGTCATGGTCAGGTTGTCGGGGTCGATCGCGCGGATGGCGTTCATGCGGGCCATGTTGAGCACCACCTGGGTGCCGCTTTCGTCGGGCACCGAGCCGACCGCCAGGCCGGTGTTGCCGCCCTGCGGGACGATCGAGACGCCGGCCGCCGCGCAGGCCTTGACCACTTCGGCCACCTGGCCGGCATCGGCCGGCCGCACGACCGCCAGCGCCTTGCCGCGCGAACGCTTGCGCCAATCCAGCTCGTAGGCAGTGAGGTCGCCCTGGTCCAGCACCTGGGCGTCGCCGACGATGCGGCGCAGTTGGGCGATCAGTGCTTCCTTCATGGCGCGTCGGGGGCTTCCGGTTCGGGCTGGCCGGACCGCGCCAGGCGCGTTCGCACGTGCCAGGCGCAGGCGATGAACAGCAGAAGGCACAGCACGATCTCGAGCCAGGCGCACACGCGGCCGGCCGGCTGCGTGTCGCTCCAGGCGCGCACCACGCCCTCGGTGAAATAGAGCCAGACCAACAGGCTGACCCAGCGGTAGGTGTACATGCGGCGCTTGAGCAGGCCGGCCAGCGGCAGCACCAGCGGCAGCACCTTCAGCGCCATCAGCGAGCCGCCCGGGCGCAGCGGCGCCAGCCACATCTCCCAGGCCAGCCCGAGCACGATCAGGCCTCCGAGGCTGAACACGGCCAGGGCGCGCGTGGCGGCCACCGGATCGGGCGAACGGGAGGCGGTTGCGGGGGGCTGGAGCGGGGAGGTGTTGGACATGGCGCGGGGCGACCCGATGGCATGATAGCGGCCCATGAATCGCCATCCGCTGTGGAGGGAGCTTTCCCATTTTCCCTGGCGCGACACGGCAGCCGTGCTGGGCGAGCGCTTTCGCGAAGACAAGCTCGGCCTGTCGGCCGCAAGCCTGACCTTCACCACGTCGATCGCGCTGGTGCCGCTGGTCACGGTCGCGCTGGCGCTGTTCACCGCGTTTCCCATCTTCTCGCGCATGCAGGCGCGCGTTCAGGGCTGGCTCATCGAGAGCCTGATACCGATGAACATCTCGCGCCAGGTGCTCGGCTACCTGAACCAGTTCGCCAGCAAGGCCAGCGGCCTGGGCGCGCTGGGCCTGCTGGTGGTGCTGCTGACGGCCATCGCGCTGATTCTCACCATCGACCGCACCCTCAACGACATCTGGCGGGTGCGCACCAAGCGCCCGCTGGCGCAGCGCATCCTGATCTACTGGGCCAGCGCCACGCTGGGGCCGCTGCTGCTGGCGCTGAGCCTGAGCACGACTTCCTACGTGTTCTCGAGTTCATCCGGCCTGATCCGTGCCGAAGGGCTCAAGACGTTGTTCGACCTGGTGGAATTCACGTTGCTGGCCGGTGGCATGGCGCTGCTCTACCACTACGTGCCCAATACCGAGGTCAAGTGGCTCCATGCGTGGACCGGCGGGCTGTTCGTCGCCGTCGTGCTGGAGGCGGCCAAGCGCCTGCTGGCGGTGTATTTCAGCCTGGTGCCCACCTACTCGGTGCTGTATGGCGCCTTCGCGACGCTGCCGATCCTGCTGGTGTGGACCTACGTCGCGTGGCTGATCGTGCTGTTCGGCGCGGTGATCGCCGCGTACCTGCCGAGCCTCCTGGCCGGCGTCGCGCGGCGCGGCGGGGCGCCGGGCTGGTCGTTCCAGCTTGCCGTCGAGGTGTTGCAGCACCTGGCCGAGGCCCGCGGCACGCCGTCCAAGGGCCTGGGCCAGGCGGCGCTGGTCGCGCGCATGCGGGTCGACGCGCTGCAGCTGGTGCCGGTCGTCGAGGCGCTGCAGGCGCTGGACTGGGTCGGCCGCCTTTCCGAGGACCGGGACGACGAGGATCCGCGCCTGGTGCTGCTGGCCGACCCGGCGACCACCCTGCTCGAACCGCTGGTGCGGCAACTGCTGCTGCCGCGCGTGCAGGCCCTGGCGGGCGTGTGGTCCAAGGCGCCGCTGCAGTCGCTGTGCCTGGTGGACGTGCTGGCGCCCCCGCAGAAAGCGCGAACACCCGCGCAGGATGTCGCACGGCGCCGGCCCGCGTAGTGCCGCAGTCAAGGGCCCGCGCCGGCGCGGGCCGGGTGTCTTGGCCATAATGGAAACCGCCCGGGCGCAGCCTTGCGCCATCTTCTTCGACCGCTCCTGCCGCCCGACAGACACGTGAGTGCCGTGCCCCGACCCCTGACAAGCCAGAACGCCGACGCCGACGACACGCCGTGGGTGGTGTGCCTGTGCGCCCAGTGGTGCGGCACCTGCCGCGACTACCGTCCGCTGTTCGAGGAGGTTGCGCGGGCCCATCCCGCGCTGCGCTTCGCCTGGGTGGACATCGAGGACCATGCCGACATTGCCGACGACTTCGACGTCGAGACCTTCCCGACGATCCTGGTCGCGTCGCGCGGGCAGGGCACGCGCTTCCTCGGGCCGCTGCTGCCCAATACCCAGACCTTGACCCGCGTCCTGACCGCGCTGGCACCGGGTCATGACGCCGCGCCGGAAGTCGACACGCTGCTGGCGGCGATCGAGCGCGCGCCGGACCAGTTCCAGGTCTGAAGGCCCTTCAGGCGCGGGCGCACCTGGCCACGGTGGCCCAGGTGCGCGTCGTGACCTCGTTGCCGAAGGCCTTTTCGATCAGCTTCATGAACACCGGGCCCTCGGCGCCGGGCAGGTAGGCGCTGTACGCCTCGCGACCCACGGCGCACATCACGGCCGCGCCATCGGTCGCGAGTGGCAGGGGCAATCGCGCCACCAGGTCATGGCGCGCGAAGGTCACCACCCGTTTGGCCTCGGCCGGCACGCCCAGCGGCGTGAGCAGGTCGTTGGCCAGCAGTTCGTGCAGGTGGGACGCACTGCGCACGATGGCCTGGAAGTGGCGGCCCAGCGCGTCCCGCATCGCGGCCTCGGCGCGGCGCTCGATGGCGGCCTCGCTGCCGCTGCGCGCGTCGAACGCCACGTTGCCGCTGGACAGCAGCGTGCGCACCTGCGTGAAGCCAGCCGCCTCGAAGGCGCCCTTGAGCGCCGGCATCTTGCAGTTGAGCGGGCTGACGCCGCGCAGGAAGGCCACATAGCGGGGCATGCGGCCTCCTCAGGCGGCGCCGGGGCGCGCGCGGGTCCCGGTCATGGCCTGCGTCATCGTGCGCCCAGGAACTGCCCGAGGGCGGCGAGCACCGCGTCCGGCGCCTCGGACATGAGCGCGTGGCCGGCGTCGACCGTCACCACCTGGGCGCCCTTGGCGCGCGCGGCCAGGGAGCGGGTGGCGGCCGGCGGCGTCATCTGGTCGGCGCTGCCGAGCAGGAACAGCACCGGGCAGCGCACCGCGTCCATCGCAGCTTCGCCGCCGGCATAGCTGTCGCAGGCCTTGAAGCCGACGTGGAACACGTTCGCCTTCGGGTTGCTCGCCAGCACGCGGCGCATCAGGGCGCGCGAGCTGCCGTGCAGCCAGGTGCCTGGACCGAGCGACGACGGCGGCGGCGCCAGCTTGGAATGCGAGAACACGTTGACCATGTCGATGGCCTTCCGGGGCGCCGCCAGCGACGCCTCGAGCAGTGCCGCCGACACTTTCATCGGGTAGGCCGTGCCCACCAGCGCCAGATGAGAGACGCGCGCCGGAAAGCGCGCCGCCGCCTCCAGCGCGATCAGCGAGCCGAAGCTGTGCCCCACCAGCGCGGCCTGCGCCACGCCCAGGGCATCGAGCAGCGCGGGAACCAGCGCCGCGGCGTCTTCCACGCTCGCCGGCGGCTCGCCGCCGCTACGGCAGTGGCCGGGCAGGTCGATGGCCAGCACGTTCCAGCCATGGTGCGCGAACCAGCGGCTCTGCAGAATCCACACGCTGTGGTCGTTGAGTACGCCGTGGATGAAGACGACGGTGGGCTTGGCTGCGTCGAAGGGCTTGCCGCCGGTGTAGGCGAACAGCGGCTGTCCGTTGACCTGGATGTCCATGTGCATGCGCTCCTGTGTTCGCCTTCAGGCCTTGTCCGCGGCCTTTTCGGCGGCGCGCAGCGCGCGCTTGAGGTCGTCGATCAGGTCGTCGGGGTCTTCCAGGCCGATCGACAGGCGGATCGTGCCGGGCCCGATGCCGGCGCCGGCCAGCGCCTCGTCGCTCATCCGGAAGTGCGTGGTCGAGGCCGGGTGGATGACCAGCGAGCGGCAGTCGCCCACGTTGGCCAGGTGGCTGAACAGGCGCAGCGTCTCGATGAACTTCTTGCCCTGCGCCCGGCTGCCGCGCAGGTCGAAGCTGAACACCGCGCCGGCGCCGCGCGCGCCCAGCCGCAGCAGCCGGTTGGCCAGCGCATGGCTGGGGTGCGTCTCCAGCAGCGGGTGGCCCACGCGCGAGACGAACGGCTGCTCGGCCAGGAAGCGCACCACGCGCTCGGTATTGGCGATGTGGCGCTCCATGCGCAGCGGCAGCGTCTCGATGCCCTGCAGGATCAGCCAGGCGCTGTGCGGGCTCATGCTGGCGCCGAAGTCGCGCAGCCCCTCGCGCCGCGCCCGCAGCATGAAGGCGCCGACGGTGCTTTCTTCCGAGAACACCATGTTGTGGAAGCCGTCGTAGGGCTGCGTCAGTTCGGCGAAGCGGCCGGACGCCTCCCAGTCGAAACTGCCGCCGTCGACCAGCACGCCGCCGATCACCGTGCCGTGGCCGGACAGGAACTTGGTGGCCGAGTGGTAGATGAGATCCGCGCCGTGGTCGAACGGCTTGAGCAGGTACGGCGTGGTGAAGGTGGAGTCGACCAGCAGCGGCACCCCGGCGTCATGCGCGATCTGCGCGACCGCCGGAATGTCCAGCACTTCCAGCCCCGGGTTGCCCAGCGTCTCGCCGAAGAGCAGGCGGGTCTCGGGCCGGATGGCGGCGCGCCAGCCGTCCATGTCGCCCGGCTTGACGAAGGTGGTGTCGATGCCGAAGCGGCGCATCGTGTAGTGAAGAAGGTTCTGCGAACCGCCGTAGAGCGCCGTGCTCGCCACGATGTGGCTGCCCGCGCCCATCAACGTCGCCACCGCCAGGTGCAGCGCCGCCTGGCCGCTGGCGGTGGCGATGGCGCCGATGCCGCCCTCGAGCGCCGCCACCCGCTGCTCCAGCACGGCGTTGGTCGGGTTGCTGATGCGCGAATAGACATGCCCGGCGCGCTCCAGGTTGAACAGCGCCGCGGCGTGGTCGCTCGACTCGAAGACGAAGGACGTGGTCAGGTGGATCGGCACCGCGCGGGCGCCGGTGGCGGGGTCGGGCGCCGCGCCCGCGTGCAGCGCGAGCGTGTCGAAACCGGGGTCGGAATAGCCGGGCATGTAGGCCTTTCGAGTGTTTGGCAAAGACCCGTTACGTCTGCAAGACCGGACGCGTCTCGTGGCCGTGACGGAAGGCGGCCATTGTGTGGGATTTGTGGGCTATATTTGAATCGGCATCAGCCACGACAAGAGAGGAGCCCCCCATGAAAGTCAGCGACATCCTGCGAGTCAAGGGCAATGCGCTCTTCACCATCACGCCCGACCATCCCCTGGCGGATGCGGTCAACGTCATGGCGGAGAAGGACATCGGCTCGCTGGTGGTGATGGAGCATGGCGACCTGGTGGGGATGCTCACTTTCCGCGAGGTCATCGTCGCCATCGTGGCCAATGGCGGCACGGTGGGCAGCACCCTGGTGCGCAAGGCGATGGACGATTCGCCGGTCACCTGCACCCTCGAGACCGACCTGGACGAGATCCGGCGCATCATGCTCGACCGGCATGCCCGCTACATGCCGGTCATGGACAAGCGCATGCTCATGGGCGTCGTGAGCTTCTACGACGTCGCCAAGGCGGTGGTCGACAGCCAGAACTTCGAGAACCGCATGCTCAAGGCATACATCCGGGACTGGCCGGCCGAGGAAGAGGAAGAAAAGCGCTGACCCAGCGCCCGGCGCCCGCTCAGGCCGCCGCCAGCCCCTGCGACGCGACCTCTGCCCGCTGCAGCGGCGTCGGGTCGGCGCGTGTTCCACCGAGCAGTTCGGCCGCCGTATGGATGGTCTCGCGCACGCGCGGGTAGATCTGCTGGTTCCAACGGCTGCCGCTGAACACCCCGTAGTGCCCGACGCCGGGCTGAAGGTGATGGGTCTTCAGGTAAGGGCGGATGCCGGTGCACAGGTCCTGCGCCGCGACGGTCTGTCCGACGGAGCAGATGTCGTCGCGCTCGCCCTCCACGGTCAGCAGCACGGTGCGCCGGATGGCGGCGGGATCGACCCGGCGCCCGCCCACGTCCAGCACGCCGCGCGGCAGGTCGTAGGTCTGGAACACACGCTCGACGGTTTCCAGGTAGAACTCCGCGGGCAGGTCGTTGACCGCGAAGTACTCGTCATAGAAGGTGCGTATGGCCTCGGCCTGCTGCATCTCGCCGTCGACCAGGTGCTGGAACAGCAGCTCGAACTGCTTGCGGTGGCGCTGCGCGTTCATGCTCATGAAGGCGCTCAGCTGCACGAAGCCGGGGTATACCTTGCGCATCATGCCGGCATGCGGCCAGGGCACGCTGCTGATCAGGTTGCGCCGGAACCATTCGATCGGCCGATCGGTCGCCAGCTGGTTGACCAGCGTGGGGTTGACCCGGCAGTCCACCGGTCCGGCCATGAGCGTCAGGCTCAAGGGCGCGGCCGGATCGTCGTCCTCGGCCATCAGCGCCGTGGCCGCCAGCGCCGATACGCATGGCTGGCAGACCGCGACCAGGTGCACGCCGGGGCCGATGGCAGACAGGAACGCTCGCAACTGGTGCGTGTAGTCGTCGAGCCCGAAGGCGCCGTGCCACAGTGGCACGTCGCGGGCGTTGTGCCAGTCGGTGATGTAGACGTCGTGGTCGCTCAGCAGGGTACGCACGGTTTCGCGCAGCAAGGTGGCGAAATGGCCCGATAGTGGTGCGGCCAGCAGGACCGGCGGCTGTATCGCCCGGGTTTCCTTGCGAAAGTGAAGCAGCGTTCCGAACGGGGCGACCAGCGCAGCTTCCTCGTGCACCGCGACTTCCTCGCCCTCGCACATCACGCGGCCTATGCCGTAGGCCGGACGAGAATGGGTCAGGCGCAGGCGCGAGAACACGTCGCACCAGGCCGCCATGCGGCGCGCGGCGCTGCCCTCGGATTTCTCGAACCACAGGGCGTGGCCGAGGAACTGGGCGGCCAGCCGCATCGGCGAGGTGGCATCCATGGAGGATTGGTAGGCCCGATACAGCATTGCAGCGGTGCAGGCAAGTTGCGGGCCAGCATGCGGCGCCGGCGCGGCTCTGGCACAGCGCTTGCAGCGCCCGCAGCGTGTGCCGGCGACCGGCCGGCCTTCTTCTGGAGCAGCGCATGGCCAAACCCGTCCTGACGATCAGCAGCAAGAACTACGGCGCCTGGGCGCTGCGCGGCTGGCTCATGTGCAAGCTGGCCGGGCTGGACTTCAACGAAAAGGTGATCCCGTCCGACGATCCGGCGATGAAGGCCGAGATGCTGCTGCTGTCGTCGTCGCTGCTGGTGCCTTCGCTTCAGCACGGCGGCATCAAGGTATGGGACACGCTCGCCATCGGCGAGTACCTGCACGAGATTTATCCCAAGGCGGGCCTGCTGCCGGCGGACGCCAGGGCAAGGGCCCATTGCCGCGCCATCTGCGGCGAGATGCACTCGGGGTTCTCGGCCCTGCGCAGCTCGCTGCCGATGAACATCAAGGCGCACCTGCGCGGCTTCAAGGTCTGGTCGCGGGCGCAGGCGGACATCGACCGCATCGTCGCCATCTGGCGCGAGTGCCTGGCCGGCTATGGCGGGCCCTACCTCTTCGGCAAGGCGCCCTGCATGGCCGACGCGATGTATGCGCCGGTGGTCACCCGGTTCATGAGCTACGACGTGGCGGTCGACAAGGTCTGCGCCGCGTACTGCAAGCGCATCATGGAACTGCCGGCAATGCAGGAGTGGGTGGCCGCTGCCAAGGAAGAGCCCGACGAGATCGACGAGCTCGACGCGGAGTTCTAGCCCGCCTGCCGACCGGCCGGGGTGAACATGCTCAGGTCGAGCTCGGCGGGGTCGCCCAGCCACATGGCGTGCGCGCTGTGGTCGGCGTAGTCGTCGCCGGTTTCGCCGTGGACCAGGACGTCGAGGCCTTTGCGCTGCGAGGCCAGCCAGCCGACGACGGCGTCGAACCGGGCTGCGTCGAAGGCGACCTGGAAGCTCCAGTGCGGATGCGGGCCGACCGCCTTTTCGTGGAAGCGGCCGACGGCGGTGTCTTCGGGCAGTTCCTCGATCGCCCGCTCGCGCAGAAGGCGTGCCTGGCGGACGGTCTCGGGACCGAAGTACACGTGGGCGTGGTATTGGGCGTAGACGTTCTCGGGACGGCGGACCATGCTGCCATTGTGGCCGGCTAGCAAGACTTCGAATACTGTATGAAAATACAGTCATGTCAGATGACGCGTTCGTCCCCCTGCAGGCCATCAAGGGCCGCGGCGCCGCCAGCCGCCTGGCGCACCGCTTCTCGAAGGACGAGCGCAGCGCCTTCGACGACGGCTGGGGCAGCCTTCAGGCCAAGCAGGGCGAGGACGACGACCTGCCGCCGCTGGCCACCGAGGTGCGCTTCGAGGACGTCAAGTCGGCCCTCACCGGCAACGAATCGCCGGACGTGTATTTCGAGCGCTCTCTCAATCCGTACCGGGGCTGCGAACACGGCTGCATCTATTGCTTTGCGCGGCCCACGCACAGCTATCTGAACCTGTCGCCGGGACTCGATTTCGAGACCCGCCTGATTGCCAAACGCAACATCGCGCAGGTGTTGCGCGCCGAACTGGGCCGGCGCGGCTACCGGCCGGCCGGCTTGGCCATCGGCACCGCCACCGACGCCTACCAGCCGGTCGAACGCGACCTGCGCCTGACGCGTGGCGTGCTCGAGGTGCTGCAGGAATGCCGGCACCCCTTTGGCCTGGTCACCAAGTCGAGCGCGGTCGAGCACGACCTGGACATCATCGCGCCCATGGCGGCGCAGCAGCTGGCCGCGGTGTACGTCACCCTGACCACGCTCGACGGCGAACTGGCCCGCAAGTTGGAGCCGCGTGCCGCCTCGCCCCGGCGCAGGCTGCGCACCATCGCCACGCTGGCGGCGGCCGGCGTGCCGGTGGGCGTGAGCGTTGCACCGCAGATTCCGTTCGTCACCGAAGACATGGAACGGGTGCTCGAGGCCGCCTGGGCGGCCGGTGCGCGCTCTGCCTTCTACACGGTGATCCGCCTGCCCTGGGAGGTGGCGCCGCTGTTCCACCAATGGCTCGAAGTGCACTACCCGCAGCGCGCGGGCCGGGTGATGGCGCGGATCCGCGACATGCGCGGCGGCAAGGACTACGACGCCGACTTCGCCTCGCGCATGAAGGGCAGCGGCCCATGGGCCGACCTGATCGCGCAGCGCTTTGCCAAGGCCACCCAGCGCCTGGGCTTCAACCGGGAGCGACACGTGATGGACCTGGAGGCCTTCAGGCCGCCGGCAGCGCACGGGCAGGGCAGTCTCTTCTAGCGCCGCGCCGCCGCGCGGATTTGGCGCCGGGGCCGCCCCCGTGTACGCTGTCCCGACGAGTCGCCACAAGATCGGGAACCGATGCAAGACCGCATTTCCGACCGGACCAGCCTGCCGGAGCTGACCCTTCGCGGGCTGATCCTCGGCGCCCTCATCACCGTCGTCTTCACCGCGTCCAACGTATACCTGGGACTCAAGGTCGGCCTGACCTTCGCGTCGTCGATTCCGGCGGCGGTCATCTCGATGGCGGTGTTGCGCTACTTCAGCGGGTCCAACATCCTGGAGAACAACATGGTGCAGACGCAGGCTTCGGCCGCCGGCACCCTGTCGTCGATCATCTTCATCCTGCCCGGCCTGCTGATGATCGGCCACTGGAGCGGCTTCCCGTTCTGGCAGACGGCGGCCATCTGCGCCATCGGCGGCATTCTCGGCGTGCTCTACACCATTCCTCTGCGGCGCGTGATGGTGGTGCAGAGCAGCCTGCCCTATCCGGAAGGCGTGGCGGCCGCCGAGATCCTGCGCGTGGGCAGCCACGACGAGGAGGGCGGCCAGCCCGCCGCGGGCGGCGGCAGCAGCCAGGGCCTGCGGGACATCCTCGCAGGCGGTGTAGCCGCTGCGGCATTCAGCCTGCTGAGCAGCGGCTTCAAGCTGCTGGCCGAAGACTTCAACGCCTGGTTGCCGGTGGGCCAGGTGGCGTTCCGGCTGACGACCGGCTTTTCGCTGGCGCTGCTCGGCGCCGGCTACCTCATGGGCATGACGGCCGGCGTCGCCATTCTCGTGGGCGTGGTCATCGCCTGGGGCGCGGTCGTACCGTGGCTGACCGCGCACAGCGTGCTCGCGGCGGGGCAGAGCGTGCCCGAACTCGCCCATGCCCTGTGGCGCGACGACGTGCGCTTCCTCGGCGCCGGCACCATCGGCATCGCCGCGGTCTGGACGCTGGCCACGCTGTTCAAGCCCATGGTCGACGGTGTGCGGCTGTCGCTTGGCGCGGTGCGCCGCGCCGGCGACGCGCCGCAGCGGCGGACCGAGCAGGACTTGCCGCCGGGCGCGATCATCGCCATTGCGCTGGCACTGATGCTCTGCCTGTTCGCGGTGTTCGCCCGCTTTCTCGGCGCGGCGGCGCCGGTGCTGCAGGGGCTGCCGTTCTGGGGCCTGGTGGCCGCGTGCGTGCTGTTCGCCTTCGTCTTCGGCTTCCTGGTCGCGGCTGCCTGCGGCTACATGGCGGGGCTGGTGGGTTCTTCGAGCAGCCCGATATCGGGCATCGGCATCATCGCGGTGATCCTTGTATCGCTGCTGATCCTGGGGGTCGGCGCATTGGAAGCCGGCTTCCTGGACCTGGGCGGCGGCCGCATCGCGATCGCGCTGGCGCTGTTCACCACTTCGGTGGTGCTGGCCATCGCGGCGATCTCCAACGACAACCTGCAGGATCTCAAGACCGGCTACCTGGTGGGCGCCACGCCCTGGCGCCAGCAGGTGGCGCTGATCGTCGGCTGCGCGGTCGGCGCGCTGGTCATTCCGCCAGTGCTCGACTTGCTGTTCCATGCGTACGGGTTCGCCGGCGCCATGCCGCGCGAGGGCATGGACCCGGCTCATGCCCTTGCGGCGCCGCAGGCCACGCTGATGACGGCCATCGCCAGCGGCATTTTCCGCCACACGCTCAACTGGGACATGATCTTCCTCGGCGTCGCCCTTGGCGTCGTGCTGATCCTGGCCGACGTGCTCCTGCGCCGTTCCGGCCGTGGCAGCCTGCCGCCGCTGGCGGTCGGCCTGGGCATCTACCTGCCGCCGGCGGTGAACATGACGCTGGTGTTCGGGGCGCTGCTGTCCTGGGGCGTGGCGCGGGCGCTGCGCCGGCGCACGCCTGCTGCCGGCGCGGACCGGGCCGCCTTCGCCGAAGCTGCACAGCGGCGCGGCGTGCTGCTGGCCTCCGGCCTGATCGTCGGCGAAAGCCTGATGGGCATCGGGCTGGCCGCGCTGATCGGCGCCACCGGCAACGACGCGCCACTGGCACAGGTGGATGAATCCTTTGCGCAGCCGGCGCAATGGCTCGGCCTGCTGGTGTTCGTGGTGTTGTGCGCGCTGTTCTGGCGGCGCGTGCTGTCTCCGGGCGCGCCCGGCTGAATCAGCGCGGGCCCTCGTTGCCGGCCACGCGCTCGGCGCCGCCCGGACAGCCGCCGGACTGCGTCCCGCTGGCGCCCGGCGTGCCGCACCAGTCCCCGCCCAGCGCCTTGACCAGGAACACCGACACGAGCAGTTGCTGGCCGCGCAACTGCGCCGCCTGCCGCTCGGTGTTGAGCAGCGCCTGCTGCGCCGTGATCACGTCCAGGAAATTGGCGGCGCCGCCTTCGTAGCGCGCCGCGGCCATGTCGAGCACGCGGCGCGAGGCCGCCACGGCGCTGTCGGACTGGGCGGTCGCGCGCTGCAGCGCGGCCAGGCCGGAGATGCCGTCCTGTGCCTCCTGCATGGCGCCGAGCACCACGCGCCGGTAGCTGGCCACGGTCGCCTCGTAGCCGGCCTGGGCGAAATCGACGCCGGCGCGCACGCGGCCGCCGTCGAACAGCACCTGCGTGGCCGACACCCCCACCGACCACAGCACGCTGGGCGCGTCGAACAGCAGGGCCATGCGGTTGCTGTCCACGCCGAACGCCACCGGCGACAGCGAGATGCTCGGATAGAAGGCAGCAGTGGCGACGCCGATCTGCGCGTTCGCTGCCGCCATGGCGCGCTCGGCGGCCGCCACGTCGGGCCGGCGCTCCAGCAGGTCGGACGGCACGCCCAGCGGAATCGGCGGCGGCTCGATCGGTCGCAGGTCGACGGCCAGTTCGAACGCCGGCGCCGGCGTGCCCACCAGCGTGGCGATGGCGTCCTGGTACTGGGCGCGCTGGCGCTTGAGCAGGTCGACCTGGGTCAGCGTGTTCTCGACCAGCGCCTGCTGCTGCGCCACATCCAGGCCGGACACGGCGCCCAGGTCGTGACGCGCGGTGACCAGCTCCAGCGCCCGCCGCTGCAGGGCGATGGAACGGTTGACCACGTCCAGCTCGATGTCGGTGGCGCGCAGGTTGAAGTAGGCGTTGGCCAGCTCGGCGGTGACCAGCAGGCGCGTGTTCGCCAGGTCCGCAGCCGACTGTTCGGCCGAGGCGCTGGCGGCTTCCACGCCGCGGCGGACGCGGCCGGCCAGGTCGATCTCGTAGCTGGCATTGAGCGTCAGCTGCATGTCGTTCTGCACGGTCGACTGGTTGACGCTGTTGTAGTTGGTCAGCGGCCGGTTGGCCGAGATGCGCAGTCGCGAGCCTCGTGCCCCCAGGCCCAGTTGCGGGTATTGCGCGGCACCGGCCGAGTCCAGCGTGGCGCGCGCCTGCGCCAGACGCGCGGCGGCCACTGCCAGCGTGGCGTTGTCGGTCATCGCCTTGCGCATCAACGCGTCGAGCTGCGTGTCGCCGTAGCGCTGCCACCAGGCGCCCTTGGCGTCCGTGTCGCGCGGCGTGCCGGTGCGCCAGGGCGCCTCGAGCCGCCAGCTCACCGGCAGTTCGGGCGGTGCCGGCCGCTGGTAGTCCGGCCCGGCGGCGCAGGCCGCCAGCAGCATGCAGGCCGCCAGTGCGCCGGCGGCGCCCGGGCGCAGCATCCTCACGCGGCCCCCTTGACCACCGACACGATGTCGCCGTCGGCCAGCGAATCGGGCGGGTTCAGCACCACGCGGTCACTGGTGCTCACGCCGTCCACGATTTCCACCGATTCGCCCAGGTAGCGGCCGAGCGTGACGCCCTGCAGGCGCACCTTGCCCTGTGCGTCGACCAGCGCCACGCGCGTGCCCTCGGCGCGGAAGATCAGCGCGTTGCCCGGCACGGTCAGGGTACCGCTGGCCGGCAGCGGCAGTTCGACCTGGACGTAGGCGCCGGGCAGCAGCGTGCCGTCCGGATTGGGCAGATTGACTTCGACCTGCATCTGGCGGGACGCAGTGTCGATCGCACCGGCGGTGCGCGCCACCTTGCCTTCGAAGCGCCGGCCGCGCAGTTCGGCCTGCGTGACCGACACGGCCTGGCCCGTGCGGACCAGTTGCGCATAGCTCTGCGGCACGTTGACGTACACGCGCAGCGGATCGGTCTGCGCGAGCGTGAACAGGGCGCGGCCACCGCCGGAGCCGGCATCGATCAGGTCGCCGACGTCCACGTTGCGCCGGGTGATGACGCCCGAGAAGGGCGCCACGATGCGCTTGAAGGCCTCGGTCTGGCGCAGTCGCTGCATGTTGGCGTCGGCGGCGGCCAGGTTGGCGGTGGCGGCGGCCACGGCGCTGCGCCGCTCGTCCAGGTCCTGCTGCGAGACCACGTCCTTCTGGCGCAGCGCTTCCCAGCGCGACGCGGTGCTGCGGGCCAGGGCCAGCGTGGCCTCCGCCTGGCCGCGGGCGGCAATGGCCTGCGACAGCTGCTGGTCGATCTCGGGCGTCTCGATCTCCGCCAGCAGTTCGCCCTTTTGCACCCGGGCGCCGATGTCGTGCGTCCAGCGCTTGAGGTAGCCGCTGGCGCGCGCGGCGATGGGCGATTGGACGAAGCCCTGGAGCGTGCCCGGCAGGGTGAGCGTCTGGGCGCCCTTGGCGGCTTGCGGCGAGGCCACCCGCACGTGCAGCACGGCATGGACGACCGCGTCTTCCTTCAGTGCCTGGGCGTTGGCCATGCGCATCCAGACGATGCGCGCCGACCCCAGTGCGAGCAGCACCAGTGCCACCACCGTGACGATGCGGGCGCGCCGCAGCACCTGGCGGCGCCGCAACAGCTCGACGCCGTCCTCGCCGTCTGCGGCGATCGGGTGGATGCCCAGGGCCTCGTGCCGTTGCGACATGGAATCAACTCTCCTGCGGATGGGGCGTGGCCGGCCCGGACGTGGACTGCGCCGCGCGGCGCCGGGCCAGGGCGCTGTGGATGCCGGCGAACACCGCCGGGACGAACAACAGCGTGGAAAGGGTGGCGAAGATCAGGCCGCCGATGACGGCACGGCCCAGCGGCGCATTCTGCTCCCCGCCTTCGCCCAATCCGAGCGCCATGGGAATCATGCCGATGATCATCGCCAGCGCGGTCATGAGCACCGGGCGGATGCGGGTGGCGCCGGCTTCGAGCGCGGCCGACAGCGGCGGCGCGCCTTCGTGCAGGCGCTCGCGGGCGAACGACACCAGCAGGATGCTGTTGGCCGTGGCCACGCCCATGGTCATGATCGCGCCGGTGAGCGCCGGCACGCTCAGCGTGGTGCCGGTCAGGAACAGCAGCCAGGCGATGCCCGCGAGCGCCGCCGGCAGGGCGGTGATGATGATGGCGGCATCCAGCCACGACTGGTAGGTGACGACGATCAGCAGGTACACCAGCACGATCGCCATCGCCAGGCCGATGCCCAGGCCGACGAACGAGTCCTGCATGGTCTGCACCTGTCCGCGGATGTTCACCTGGTTGCCGCGGGCCAGCTCGGGGCGGATCTCGTCGACGGCCTTGCGCACGCCCGCCGCCACGCTGGCCAGGTCGGTGCCGTGCACGCTCACGTAGACGTCGACGACCGGCTGGATGTTGTAGCGCGAGACGACGGACGGCAGGCGGCCCGCGCTGGCCTCGACCAGGTTGCCCAGCAATTGCGGCTCCCGCCCGCCGGCGCTGGCCGCCGGCGCGCCCACCGGGATGCCGAGCAGCGAATCGAGCGAATCGATGTCGTACTGGGGCGCCTGGATCTGCACGCTGTAGACCACGCCGTTGCGCGGGTTGAGCCAGAAGGCCGGCTGCGTCTGCGAACTGCCCGACAGCGCGATGAGCACGTTCTGCCCGACGTTCTGCGCCGTCAGGCCCATCTGCTGCAGCCGGGTGCGGTCCATCTGCAGATCGACGGCCGGGCCGTCCAGCCGCTGGTGCACATGCACGTCCACCGCGCCGGGAATCTGCTGGATCTTCTTGACCAGCCGGGCGGCCAGCGCCGCGTTGCCTTCCAGGTTGTTGCCCGCGAACTGGACGTCGATCGCTGCGGGCAGGCCGAAATTGAGGATCTGGGTGACGATGTCGGCCGGCTGGAAGAAGAATTCGACGCCCGGAAAGCGCTGCGGCAGTTCGCGCCGCAGCATGGCCACCAGCTCCTCGGTCGGCCGGTGCCCTTCCTTGAGCGACATCAGGAGCTCGCCGTCCAGCGTGCCGATGGTGCCCGCGTTGCTGTACGACAGGTTGATACCGCTGTTGGGCACGCCCAGGTTGTCGAGGATGGTCTCGAGCTCTTCCTTCGGAATCAGCTTGCGGATGGTGGCTTCCACCGCGTCGGCGATGCGCGCGGTTTCCTCGATCCGCGTGCCGGTGGGCGCGCGCATGTGCAGGCGGATCTGGCCGGCGTCGACGGTGGGAAAGAAGTCGCGCCCGAGCACCGGGTAGAGCAGGCACGACAGCAGGCAGAACGCCAGGAAGCCGATGACGAACGGCCCGCGGTGCGCCAGCAGCGAGGACAGCACCAGCGTATAGGCGCGCCGCACGCGCTCGAAGCGCCGGTCGAAGCTGCGGTAGAGGCGCTGCAGCGCGCTCGGCCGCGCATCGGCGGCCGCCGCCTGCGCGCCTTCGCCGTGGCTGCGCCGCATCATCAGCATGACCAGCGTGGGCACCAGCGTGCGCGACAGGATGTACGACGCGATCATGGCGAAGATCACCGCCTCGGCCATCGGCACGAACAGGAAGCGCGCCACGCCCGACAGCAGCAGCATCGGCACGAACACGATGCAGATGCACAGCGTGGCGACGAAGGCGGCCGGGCCGATCTCGCCGGCGCCCACGAGGATGGCATCTTCCAGCGGCTTGCCCATGTGCATGTGCCGCTCGATGTTCTCGATGGTCACGATCGCCTGGTCCACCAGGATGCCCACGGACAGCGCCAGCCCGCCCAGCGTCATCAGGTTGAGCGTCTGCCCCAGCGAGTAGAGCACCAGGATCGAGGCCAGGATCGACAGCGGAATGGTCAGGCCGATGATCAGCGTGCTGCGCCAGTTGCCCAGGAACAGCAGCACCATCGCGGCCGTCAGCGCGGCGGCGATGACGGCTTCCAGCACCACGCCCTTGACGGCCGCCTTGACGAACAGCGATTGGTCGAACAAGGGCGTGATCTTGATGTCCTCCGGCATCGACTGCGCCGCGCGCGGCAACAGGTCGCGGATGTTCGAGACGATGTCCAGCGTCGAGGCACCGCCGTTCTTGAGCACCGAGATCAGCACGCCGCGCACGCCGTCCTGGCGCACGATGTTGGTCTGCGGCGAGAAGCCGTCGCGCACGAAGGCGACGTCGCGCACGTACGTGGTGGCGCCGTTGACCGTGCGGACCGGCAGGTCGTTCAGGGCGCCCAGCTCGTCCGGCGAGCCGTTCATGCGCACGCCGTATTCGAGCCCGCCCAGCTTGGCCGTGCCGGACGGCAGGATCAGGTTCTGCGCGTTGATGGCGTTGACCACGTCGGCCGGAGACAGGCCGCGCGCCTGCATCGCCGGCATGTCGAGGTCGACCGAGATCAGCCGGTTCTTGCCGCCGTAAGGGAAGGGCACCGCCGCGCCGGGCACCGTGATGAGCTGTGGCCGCAACTGGTTGACGGCGGCGTCGAACAGCGAGTTCTCGGCGCGCGTCGGGCTCGACAGGCCCAGCTGGATCACCGGGATGCTCGAGGCCGAATACTTGATGACCAGCGGCGGCGTGATGCCCGGCGGCAGCTGGCGCGTCTGCGTCTGCATGGACGAGACCACCTGAGCCAGTGCCGTCTGGATGTTGGCATTCGGCTGGAAGAAGACCTTGATGATGCTGATGCCCGCCAGCGATTGCGACTCGATGTGCTCGATGTCGCTGACCGTGGTGGTCAGCCCGCGCTCCGACTGGCCGGCGATGCGCTGGCCCATTTCCTGTGCCGGCAGGCCGCCGTAGTTCCAGATGATGCTGATCACCGGAATGTCGATTTCCGGGAAGATGTCGGTCGCCATTCGCATCAGCACGAATGGCGTCGCCAGGACGATCAACATCGCCATGACGATGAAGGTGTACGGACGCCGCAGCGCCAGCTGGACCATGGACACGAAATGTTACCTATCGACTGAGCGCGCCATCATAGGAACAGATGGGCAAGCAAAGTCGATGCCCGTGCAACCTTTACTTATCTTTGTAAAGAATGCCCGGAGAGCCGGGCGAATCACCCGGGCAGCAAACTGCGCGCGTGGTGCGCCAGGTGGTCCCCGACGAAGCTCTGGATGAAGTAATAACCGTGGTCGTAGCCGGCGTGGCGGCGCAGCGTCAGTGGCTGGCCGACCGCCTTGCAGGCGGCTTCCAGTTGCTCCGGAAGCAGCTGGTCGGCCAGGAATTTGTCGGCCAGGCCCTGGTCCACCAGGATGCCCGCCGGGTACGGCGCCGTCTTCTGCGAACGCATCAATGCGCTGGCGTCGTGTGCGAGCCAGGTGACGCGATCGGGTCCCAGGTAGCCGCCGAACGCCTTCTCGCCCCACGCGCACTGGCTGGGCGCGCTGATCGGGGCGAGCGCCGAGAGCGAAGCGAAGCGGCCCGGATGGCGCAGCGCCAGCGTCAGCGCGCCGTGCCCGCCCATGGAGTGGCCGAAGATGCCCATCCGCGTGCCATCGATCGGCATCTGCGCGGTCGCCGCCGGCAGCAGTTCGTTCATCAGCCAGCTCTCCATGCGCCAGTGGGTGGCCCAGGGGGCCTCGGTGGCATCGAGGTAGAAGCCGGCGCCGATGCCGAAGTCCCAACTCGCGGTGGCCCCGGGTACGCCCTCGGCCTCCGGCCCGCGCGGGCTGGTGTCCGGCGCGATGAGGGCCAGCCCCAGTTCGGCGGCCACGCGCTGCGCGCCGGCCTTGATGGGGAAGGTTTCCTCGTTGCAGGTCAGGCCGGCCAGGTAGAGCAGGGCCGGCACCGGGCCCTTTTGCGCCTGCGGCGGCAGGTAGACGGCCGCGCGCATCGGCAGGCCGATCTCGCGGGATTGCTGCTCGAAGAAGCCCTGGACGCCGCCGAAGCAGGCGTGTTCGGACAAGGAACGTAGGGGCGAATGGCTCACGTGCGAAGGCTTTCGGAAAGGACGGGGCATGCCGGCGCGCGCGCCGGCCGGTATCAGTAGTGGACGACGCTGCGGATCGACTTGCCCTCGTGCATCAAGTCGAAGGCTTCGTTGATGTCGGTCAGGCCCATGGTGTGGGTGACGAAGGGGGCGAGCTGGATGCGCCCGGCCATGGCGTCCTCGACCATGCCCGGCAGCTGCGAGCGGCCCTTGACGCCGCCGAAGGCGGTGCCCAGCCAGCGGCGGCCGGTGACCAGCTGGAACGGGCGGGTGGAGATCTCCTGCCCCGCGCCGGCCACGCCGATGATGACCGACTGTCCCCACCCGCGGTGTGCGCACTCGAGCGCGGCGCGCATCACCTGCACGTTGCCGATGCATTCGAAGGAGTGGTCCACGCCCCAGGTCGTCATCTCGACGATGACCTGCTGGATCGGCTTGTCATGGTCCTTCGGGTTGACGCAGTCGGTGGCGCCGAAGGTGCGCGCCAGGTCGAACTTTCCGGGGTTGGTGTCGACGGCGATGATGCGGCCGGCCTTGGCCAGCTTGGCTCCCTGGATCACCGCCAGCCCGATGCCGCCGAGGCCGAACACGGCGACGCTGTCGCCTTCTTGCACCTTTGCCGTGTTCTTGACCGCGCCAAGGCCGGTCGTCACGCCGCAGCCGAGCAGGCAGACCTGTTCCGGGTTGGCCTGCGGGCTCACCTTGGCCAGCGAGACTTCGGCCACCACGGTGTATTCGCTGAAGGTCGAGCAGCCCATGTAGTGGTAGATCGGCTTGCCCTCGTAGGAAAAGCGCGTGGTGCCGTCGGGCATTACGCCCTTGCCCTGTGTGGCGCGCACGGCCACGCACAGGTTGGTCTTGCCCGACTTGCAGAACAGGCACTCGCCGCATTCGGCCGTGTACAGCGGAATGACGTGGTCGCCGGGCTTGACGCTGGTCACGCCTTCGCCGACTTCGACCACCACGCCGGCGCCCTCGTGGCCGAGCACGGCCGGGAAGATGCCTTCCGGGTCGTCCCCGCTGAGCGTGAAGGCGTCGGTGTGGCACACGCCGGTGTGCGTGATCCTGACCAGCACTTCGCCCTTGCGGGGCGGTTCGACATCGATTTCGACGATCTGGAGGGGCTTGCCTGCCTCGAAGGCAACGGCGGCTCTGGATTTCATGGACGGATCCCGGGAACGTTCAGAAGAAAAAGCCGGCGCGCCGGCGGCCACGTGGGGCACCGGCGCGGCGGCATGACGCAATGGTGGGCGTGATCCTGCCACAGGCGGACGGCGCCGCAGCCGCCTCGCCGCTGACCGGCTGGCCGCGCCGGCCGGTTAGCGCATCCTCAAATGTGACGGTTATGCTAATTTGGTTTCCAATTGTGTCGTATTGCACATGGAGTTTCGGGCCGCGCTGGCACCATCAGGAAACGAAATCCTGCACGCGCAGGCGGGCGACTTTGGTGACAATGACTTCTTCTTCCGATCTGGTTTTGCTCGAGCGTGCCCTGATCGCGCTCGACGCGGTGATGGGAAAACGCGACGCGACATTGGGGTGGGGCGTGCCCGTGGGCACCGCCGCCCACGAAAGCGCAACACTGTGCCTGTCGGCGGCCGTCACGCTCGTCGACGTCGCGCAGGCCCTGCTGTCAGAGCCGCAGCACGAGGATCAGGAGGCCTTGATGGGCCATTGGCAGACCATCATCGCCCACACCAAGAACGCCGGCCGGCTGGCGCACCAGGCGGCGCTGCAACTGGCCGGCGAGAGCCACCTGGTGACCGCGCAGGGCGGCATCATCGTCAGGCAGGGCGACCCCTACTGATGGCACTGGTCTGCTCGTCCTGCGGCACGGAAAACCGCCTGGCCGCCAAGTTCTGCATCGAGTGCGTGGCGCCGCTGCCGGTGGTGTTTGCGCCGACCCAGCAGATGCCCTTGCGAGGCGCGGCCGCGCCCGCGGCAGCCGACACCCTGCCGTCGGCCCTGGCGGCATTCGCATCCGGTCCTCCGAGCACGCCCTCGGCACCGACGGCATTCGCGCCCAGGGAAGAAGTGCCCGAACCGGCGCCACCGCGGCGACGCATGCTCACCCACTTCCTCCTGCTGGTTGCCGGGTTCTCGCTGGCCGCGGCCGCCGGCTGGATCGTGGCGTCGAGCGACGGCGATGCGGAGGCCGCGCCAGTTGCCGCTGCGCCGCAGGAGACGCCCGCCCCGGCGCCATTGCCGATCGCCGCAGCGAGCGAGGCGCCGGCGCGCACGGAGGCACCTGCCGGCGACGTGGCGGCCGCGCATCCGGCGGCGCCGCCTGTCGAGCAGACCGTCGCGCCGCCCGCCACGCCCGCTACGCCCGCGATACCGCCACCGCGGCCTGCGCCAGCAGTCGTGTCGCCGGCCCCGGCCGCGCGGACTGCTGCAGCCAGGCCGAAGCCCACCGCCACGCCGGAGGTGCACGCGCCGACGCGGCAGGCCGGATTGCTCGATGCGTGCGAGCCCCTGGGCTTCATCGCGCGCGAGCGCTGCAAGGTCGACCTGTGCAACAACGCGGCCAACCGGCGGCGCGCCGAATGCGCGCCCGTGCTGGCCCAGCAGCGCCTGATTCAGGAAAAGATCAATCCGCAGTTGGCCAACTGAGCGCGGGGACCGGCATCGCGGCGGGGATACAGTACGTTGCCGAGGTTGCCACGCGGCAGCCCGCACGCCCTGTCCCGAACCCATTACCGACGGCAATCATGCAGAAGATCCTCGTCCTCAACGGCCCCAATCTCAACCTCCTCGGCACCCGCGAGCCTGCCACCTATGGCCACGAAACGCTGGCCGACGTCGAGCGCATGTGCCGAGAAACCGGCACCCAGCTCGGGCTGGAGGTGGATTGCCGCCAGTCCAACCACGAAGGCCAGCTGATCGACTGGATCCACGAGGCGGGCCGCGAGCAGGCGGCCGGCAAGCTGCTTGGCGTGGTGATGAATCCGGGCGCCTACACGCACACGTCGATCGCGCTGCACGATGCGATCAAGGGCGCCAGCGTCACCCTGATCGAACTGCACATCTCCAACGTGCATGCGCGCGAGTCGTTCCGCCACCATTCGTACATCTCGCCGGCGGCGCGCGGCATCATCGTCGGCTTCGGCGTCAAGGGCTACCCGTTGGCCATCGAGGCGCTGCTGCGGGTCGGCGGCGGCAACTGAGTCGCCGCCGCGGCGTGGCGTCAGGGGTGTGGCGCCGCCGCCTTGAAATGGGTGGCGTGCCCGCGGCTGTCGACGCTTTCGAGGTGCACGTCGAAACCCCATAGCCGCGCCACGTGCTTGAGCACCTCGGCGGCGGAGTCGTCCAGCGGGCGGTCGTTGTGCTGCGTGTGGCGCAGCGTGAGCGAGCGATCGCCGCGCAGGTTGACGCTCCAGACCTGGATGTTCGGCTCGCGGTGGTTCAGGTCGTACTGGCGCGACAGCGATTCGCGCAATTGCCGGTAGCCGCTGTCGTCGTGGATGGCGGCCACTTCGAGTTCCGGCTCGTCCTCCTCGTCGCGGATGGCGAAGAAGCGGAAGTCGCGCATCAGCTTGGGACTGAGGAACTGGCCGATGAAGCTCTCGTCCTTGAAGTTGCGCATCGCGTAGTCGAGCGTGGTCAGCCAGTCGCTGCCGGCGATGTCGGGGAACCAGCGGCGGTCTTCGTCGGTCGGCTTCTCGCAGATGCGGCGCAGGTCGGTGTACATCGCGAAGCCCAGGGCATAGGGGTTGATGCCGCTGTAGGCGCGGTGCTCGATCGGCGGCTGGAACACCACGTTGGTGTGCGACTGCAGCCACTCCATCATGAAGCCGTCGGCCAGCAGTCCCTTGTCGTACAGCGTGTTGAGCAACGTGTAGTGCCAGAAGGTGGCCCAGCCCTCGTTCATCACCTGGGTCTGGCGCTGCGGATAGAAGTACTGCGCTACCTTGCGCACGATGCGCACGACCTCGCGCTGCCAGGGTTCGAGCAGCGGCGCGTTCTTCTCGATGAAGTAGAGCAGGTTCTCCTGCGGCTCGGGCGGAAAGCGGCGCGCGACCTCTTCGCTGGCGTCCTGGCCGGCGCGGCGGGGCAGGGTCCGCCACAGGTCGTTGACCTGCTGCTGCATGTACGACTCGCGTTCTTCGCGGCGGGCCTGTTCCTGGGCCAGCGACAGCTTCTGCGGCCGGCGGTAGCGGTCGACGCCGTGGTTCATCAGCGCGTGGCACGAATCGAGCACGTCCTCCACCGCCGGCAGGCCATGCTTTTCCTCGCACTCGGCGATGTAGTTGCGGGCGTACACCAGGTAGTCGATGATGGACGAGGCGTCGGTCCACATCTTGAACAGGTAGTTGCCCTTGAAGAAGCTGTTGTGGCCGTAGGCCGCGTGGGCGATCACCAGGGCCTGCATCGCCATGGTGTTCTCTTCCATGAGATAGGAGATGCAGGGGTCCGAGTTGATGACGATCTCGTACGCCAGGCCCATGTGGCCGCGACGATAGTTCTTCTCGGTGGAGATGAACTGCTTGCCGTACGACCAGTGCCGGTAGATGACCGGCATGCCGACCGAGGCGTAGGCGTCCATCATCTGCTCGGCGGTGATGATTTCGAGCTGGTTGGCATAGGTGTCGAGCTTGTAGCCCGCGGCCACCTTGGCGATCTCGGCGTCGTATTGCTGGATCAGCTCGAAGGTCCAGTCGGATGGGCTCGGCAGCGGCTCGCGAGCGCGCTCCGGCACAGGGGTCACGTCCTTTGTCATGCCGGCGTACCCTCCTTCTTGAACAGGTCGCGGAACACCGGGTAGATGTCCGCCGCGTCGGATACCTTGCGCATGGCGAAGTTGGGGTGGTCCTCGCCCAGCTGCGTGTATTCCTCCCACAGGTTCTGCTCCGCCTCGGCCACCTGGACGTAGGCGTAGTAGCGCACCAGCGGCAGGATCTGCTCGTCCAGCATCTTGCGGCACTGGCCGCTGTCCTGGTGCCAGTTGTCGCCGTCGCTGGCCTGCGCCCCGTAGATGTTCCACTCGTTGCTCGGGTAGCGCGCCCGGACGATCTCGTGCATGAGCTTGAGTGCGCTCGAGACGACGGTGCCGCCGGTCTCGGTGGTGTGGAAGAACTCGTCCTCGGTCACCTCGGTGGCCTGGGTGTGGTGGCGGATGAAGACCAGCTCGATCTTCTCGTAGTGCCGCGTCAGGAACAGGTACAGCAGCATGAAGAAGCGCTTGGCCATGTCCTTGCGGCCCTCGTCCATCGAGCCGGAAACGTCCATCAGGCAGAACATCACCGCCTTGGCCGACGGCACCGGCACACGCACGCGGTTGCGGTAGCGCAGGTCGATCGGATCGATGAACGGGATGTGCTTGGCATGCCGGCGCAGCTCCTCGATGCGCAGCTCGGTCTCCTTGATCTCGCGCTGGATGAGCGCATCGCCGGCACGCGGGCTGCGTTGGAGGCGCAGCAGGTGTTCCTCGAGTTCGTGCAACTCGCGACGCGGCGCGCCGCCCAGCGCGATGCGGCGCGCCAGGGCGCCGCGCATCGAGCGCACCACGTGCAGGTTGGCCGGCATACCGTCGGTGACGAAGCCGGCTCGGTGGCTCTTCCATTCGGGCACTTCCGCGAGCTGCGTGCGGATGAGATGGGGCAGGGCGAGGTCCTCGAAGAAGACCCGCATGAACTCTTCCTTGGTCAGGCGGAAGACGAAATCGTCCTCGCCCTCGCCGCTGTCGGAGGCCTGCGACCCGCCGCTGCCCCCGCCGCCGCCCTGGGGCCGCTCGATGCGATCACCCTTGACGTATTCGCGGTTGCCAGGGTGCACGTATTCGCGATTGCCGCCGCTGCCATGGCCGAAGACCGGCTCGGAGACGTCGCGCTTGGGCAGGATGACGTCCTCGCCGCGCTCGAGGTCGCGGATGCCGCGGCCGCTGACGGCGCGCTTGACCGCGTCGCCGATCTGCTCGCGATAGCGGCGCAGGAACCGCTCGCGGTTGCCGATCGACTTGTTCTTTCCCGACAGGCGGCGATCGATGATCTGCTGCAGCACGGACAAGAATCACACTCCTTCGCGGCCTGGCGCGGGCCGCATCACGTTGCGAACTCAGGAACTCTTGCGCACCCTCAGGTACCACTCGCACAGCAGCCGCACCTGCTTGGCGGTGTAGCCCTTCTTGACCATCCGGTTGACGAAGTCCTCGTGCTTCTTCATTTCGTCGGCACTGCTCTTGGCATTGAAGCTGATCACCGGCAGGAGTTCCTCGGTGTTCGAGAACATCTTCTTCTCGATCACCGTGCGCAGCTTCTCGTAGCTGGTCCACTGCGGGTTCTTGCCGTTGTTGCCTGCACGCGCGCGCAGCACGAAGTTGACGATCTCGTTGCGGAAGTCCTTGGGATTGCTGATGCCAGCCGGCTTCTCGATCTTCTCGAGCTCGGTGTTGAGCGAGCCGCGGTCGAACACCTCGCCGGTGTCGGGGTCGCGGTACTCCTGGTCCTGGATCCAGTAGTCGGCGTAGGTCACGTAGCGGTCGAAGATGTTCTGGCCGTACTCCGAGTAGCTCTCGAGATAGGCGGTCTGGATCTCCTTGCCGATGAACTCCGCATAGCGCGGCGCGATCAACTCCTTGATGTAGGAGAGGTACTTCTGCTCCGTCTCCGGCGGGAACTGCTCGCGCTCGATCTGCTGCTCGAGCACGTACATCAGGTGGACCGGATTGGCCGCCACCTCGGAGCTGTCGAAGTTGAAGACCTTCGAGATGATCTTGAAGGCAAAGCGCGTCGACACGCCGGCCATGCCCTCGTCCACCCCCGCGTAGTCGCGGTACTCCTGGATCGACTTGGCCTTGGGGTCGGTGTCCTTGAGGTTCTCGCCGTCGTAGACCTGCATCTTGCTGAAGATGCTGGAGTTCTCCGGCTCCTTCAGGCGGGTGAGCACCGAGAACTGGGACATCATGCGCAGCGTGCCGGGCGCGCAGGGCGCATGCGCCAGCGACGAGTTGCGCACCAGCTTCTCGTAGATCTTGATCTCCTCGGACACGCGCAGGCAGTAGGGCACCTTGACGATGTAGATGCGGTCGAGGAAAGCCTCGTTGTTCTTGTTGTTGCGAAACGCCTTCCACTCGCTCTCGTTGCTGTGCGCCAGCACGATGCCGTCGAACGGAATGGCGCCGAAGCCCTCGGTGCCCTTGTAGTTGCCTTCCTGCGTGGCTGTCAGCAGCGGGTGAAGCACCTTGATCGGCGCCTTGAACATCTCGACGAATTCCAGCAGGCCCTGGTTGGCCAGGCACAGGCCGCCGGAGTAGGCGTAGGCGTCCGGGTCGTTCTGCGCGAAGGTCTCGAGCTTGCGGATGTCGATCTTGCCGACCAGGGACGAGATGTCCTGGTTGTTCTCGTCTCCCGGCTCGGTCTTGGCCACCGCGATCTGCTTGAGTTGCGACGGGTAGCGCTTGACCACCTGGAACTGCCGGATGTCCCCGCCGAACTCCTCCAGGCGCTTGACCGCCCAGGGCGACAGGATGCGCTGCAGGTAGCGCCGCGGAATGCCGTATTCCTTCTCGAGGATCTCGCTGTCCTCCTCGGCGCTGAACAGGCCCAGCGGCGACTCGTTCACGGGCGAATCCTTGATCGCGTAGAACGGCACGTGCTCCATGAGCTGCTTGAGCCGCTCGGCAATGGAACTCTTGCCGCCGCCGACAGGGCCGAGCAGGTAGAGGATCTGCTTCTTCTCTTCCAGGCCCTGCGCCGCGTGGCGGAAGTAAGACACCACCTGCTCGATGGCGTCCTCCATGCCATAGAACTCCTTGAAGGCCGGATACAGCTTGATGACCTTGTTGGAGAAGATGCGCGACAACTGCGGATCGTTGCGCGTGTCGATCAGCGACGGCTCACCGATGGCGGCAAGCATGCGCTCGGCCGCGGTGGCATAGGCCATGGGTTCGCGCTTGCAGACGTCGAGGTACTCCTGCAGCGAAAGGACCTCTTCCCGGGTGCGCTCGAAACGCGCGGCGAAGTTGCTGATGACATCCATATTCACACCTCCTACGACAGTCGATGGCGGGCGGCGCCCGGAGCTTCCGTGTCGCACGCGGGAACAACTGCCGCAAGAACTGTGCTCAGCGTCGTTTGCATGCCTTCGGTAAACCCCTTTTAAGGCTGAAAACCCCTTGTCTGCATCGTAATCAACAAAAGGAAACCATGGAATTGATTTTTCAATTCGGTTGCGGAACTGTTGCTCAAGTTCCCGACAAATGCTCGCGGCCTTATCCTACGATCCGGCAGTAAATGCGAGGCGGCGCGGGCCTTTTCGGGATGTTCCACCGCGTCGGGGCGCTCTTCGCCACAGTTGCCGCCACGCCACGCCCCGGCAACCCGCCTCCCCACCCGGTAGCGCTGCTCATTTCCACAATCTATAAGCAATTGCGGAAACGTTAGGAAAAGCTATTTCCATGGCGTTGAAGGGGAAATAAAGTTCCCGTGTTTGATGCTTTGTTGCATCGAGTTACACCCCGGCGATATCGACACATTCCGAGTATCGATTTGAAGTCGTTGGCGGTAGTTTTGCCGGTTTGATCGGGCATTTGCCGATATGGTGCGGCGCGCCGGCGTGGTGCGTCACCGGGCGGGATTTGCCGACGGGTGCGGCTGCCGCGTCCAGCGCCACCATGCCAGCAGGCCGTAGCCAAGCAGCAATGCCGCCAACTCCAGCAGCTGCGGGGCGACGTCCGCGAGCGCCGCATCCATCTGGTTGACCTTGACCAGCCCTTGAACGCCGGCGGTCGAAGGCAGCAGATGCGTCAGCATGGCCAGCGTGGGCGGCATGGCGTCGAGAGGCCACGGCACGCCGCTGAGGAAGAAGACGAGTGCCGACGAAGCCGCCAGCACCTGTGCCGACCGCTCGCCGCGATCGAAGAAGCTGCCGACGAAAAGCGCAAAGGCCACCGTCGCCCCGACGAAGAGCAGGCTGCTCAGCAGCATGGCTGCGACGCTGCCGCCGCGTGGATAGTCCTGGAACCAGAAGACGAAGCCGAAGTAGAAGAAGGCCGTCATCAGGCCGATGGATGCGAAGGCAAGGCCGGCGCCGGCCAGTTCGGCGCCGCTGCCGAAGCGCAGGCCGCGGCGCCGCCGCTCGCCCATGAGAAGGACCACGCCCATCAGCAGCGTCTGGTGCACGATGACCACCGCCACGCCGGGCACGACGTAGCTGCCGTAGCCTTCGCGCGTGTTGAACAGTGGGTGCACGACCGCCTTCACCGGCACCAGCGTTTGCAGGCCCAAAGCGCGGGCCGGTCCTTCGAGCGCTTCCTGCAGCGCAGCTTGCAGCACCGCTTGCAGGGCGCCGCCGATCGCGCTGGCGCGCACGAGGTAGGCGCCATTGAGGTAGAAGGCCAGTGCATCGGGCCGGCTGCCCGAGAGCAGGCCCCGCTCGAAATCCGGCGGCACCAGCACGATGGCGTCCACCTCGCGCCGCTGCAGCAGGCGGCGCGCCGCCTCGAAGTCGCGCGACACGCCCAGCACATTCACCTGCGGCGCCGCGAGCAGGAACTCGGTGAGGCGGCGGCTCGCGGGGCTCTGGTCGAGGTCGACCACCGCGACCGGCAGCCGCGTGGCGACCTGGTGCTGGTAGGCGGCCGGGTAGTAGAAGCCGTAGAGAAATCCGGCCAGCACCAGGATCATCAGCGCCGGCCGCGTGCGCAGCACCGCCAGCAGCGTCTCGCGCGCGCCGGACCATGCCGCGTCGATGATCTTCACGGCGACCCTGTCACCGGCCTGGAGGCGGGCTGGCGCGCGGGTCGCGTCAACAGTGCGAGGAGCAGCGCGGCCAGCCAGAACATGACGAGCGCCACCGCGGCCATGATGCCGAGCCATGGCAGCGAGACCGCCGCACTCGCGCCCATGAACATCTGCTCCATCTGCAGCTTGACGTAGTGCGAGAAGGGCAGCGCCTGGCTCCAGATGCGCGTGAACAGCGGCGCCCCGATCACCGGGAGCGTTGCATCGGAAAACGTCATGGCCGGTCCCCCGTACAGGGCGACGGCCGACAGGGCCGTGTAGGTGTCGCGCACCACCAGCGCCACCACCGCGGCGACGGCGGCGTAGCTGGCGTACAGCGCCAGCTGGCCGGCCAACAGCATGGCCAGGCTGCCGTGCACGCCCCAGCCGCGCCACCCGCACAGCCAGGCCGTGCCGGCCGCCTGCCACGCCGTGAAGACGATGACGTAGGGGAACAGCTTGCCGGCCAGGGCGCCGGCGGCGCCGGCGAGGCCCGTACCGCGGCACTCGTCAAGCCAGCCGGCCGCGCCCTCGCGGGCCGTCGCGCCGAGCTCCCGGCCCAACGCCACGACCACCGCGCAACTGAGCAGCACGTGCAGGATGCCCGGCTGCAGCAATGCCTCGAGGAACCACTCGTAGCTCAACTGCGGGTTGAACAGCATGGTGGCCTGGATTCGCGGCACCTGGATGCGCAGCGCCGCCGGCAGGTTGCGGGCCCGGGCCAGGTCGGGCAGCACCTGCTGCTGCAGGGCCGACACCGCGGCATCGACGCCGCGCCCTGCCAGCGCACCGACCGAATAGAAGGCGGCGTTCTGGTAGACCAGCACCTGGCCCTGGCGCCCGGCCAGCACCTCGCGCTGCAGGCCTTCGGGAATCAACACCACCGCCCAGACGGTGGTGCGCCGCGCCAGCGTCCAGGCCTCGTCGAGCTGCGCCGGTTCGGCCGCCACCTGCACCTGGGCCGAGGCGCGCAGGTTGCGCGCCAACTGTCGGCTCAGCGGCGAGTGGTCGGCATCGACCACCGCAATGGGCAGTTCGCGCGCGCTGCCTTCGATGAAGATGGCGCCCAGCGCGAGCAAGGCGAGCAAAGGCGCGAGCGTGAGCAGCGCCAGGTCCCAGCGGCTGCGGCTGAGCCAGGCCAGTTCGCGCCGCAGCGCCGCGGTGAAGGGGGTCATCGCGCCGCTCGGCTCGTCGGGCCGCTTTCGCCCGGCATCATGGCTGCGGCCAGTCGAACAGCACGCTCATGCCGGGCCGCAGCTGGGCCACCGGCTCCGCCGGCTTGAGCCTCACCTCGAAGCTGCGTACGTCGAATCCGCTGGACTGGCGGGTGGCGCGCCACGTGGCGAACTCGCCCTGGGCGCCGATGGTGTGCACCTTGAAGCGCACCGCCCGGCCATCCAGCGCCGGCAGGTGGCCGACGAGTTCCTGGCCGGCTTCCAGGCCGTGCAGTTGGTTCTCGCGGACATTGAGCGACACCCAGGGCTCGTCCACCGCGACCAAGGTCAGGATCGGAAAGCCAAGCGCCACCACTTCGCCCGGCCGAACCAGGGCATGGCCGACCTCGCCGGCAGCCGGCGCGTCGAGCCGGGTTTCGCGCTGCAAGGCTTCCACGGCCTTGAGCCCCGCGGCGGCCACTTCCACCTGGGCCGCGGCCGCGTCCTTGTCTTCCTGCGGCAGGCCGCGCGCGGCTCGCAGGTATTGCTGCTGGGTGGCACGGGCCTGGCCCGCCGCGGCGTCACGCGCGGCCAGGGCTTCGTCCAGCCGCTGGGTGGAGACCACGCCTTCACGGTGCAGGTTGCGCGTGCGAACGTAGGTCTTGTCGGCCAGGGCCAGTGCGGCCTGTGCGCTGCCGGCGGTGGCGCGCAGGCTTTCGATGTTCTCGGCCCGCGAGCCGGCAAGGGCGCGTGCCTGCACCGCCTGCGCGCCGGCCAGCGCGCTGGCGGCCTGTTCGCGGCGCGCGTCCAGCTCCGGGCTGCTCAGCACCACCAGCGGCTGCCCTGCCTTGACCCGATCGCCGGCGCCCACGAGGAGGCGTTCGACCCGTGAGATGGGCACTTGGGTGGCCACGGTGTATTCCTCGGCGTCGACCATTCCCTGCAACTGCAGCGGCGCCGGCTTGTAGGCCAGCCACAGGCCGATGGCGATGAAGACGACGAGGGCGACCGCGGCCAGGCCCAGCGCCAGGCGCATGGTCGGCGCCAGGCCCGGTGCAACCTGGGGCGCTGTCTCGGCAAGGGCTGGCGGGGGTGGCGCTGCCGCGTCGCGGCCCGCACTGGGGTGCTCGGGAGTGCTCATGGGAGGGGCATCCGCTGGTCGGCGCGGGCCACGTGCTGGGCGTATTCCTGCATGCGGCCGCTGGCGGCCAGCAACTGGGCCAGCGCGAGGTCGTACTCGTAGGCCGCCGCGGCCCGCTGCGTCCTGGCCACGCTCAGTGCGACCTGTGCGTCGATCAGTTCGGTGGCGTTGGCCTGGCCTTCGCGAAAGCCCAGGTCGTGCACCCGGACGTTTTCCTCGGCGGCCGTCATGTTGGTGGCCAGCAGCATGAATTGCTGGCGGGCGATTTCCACGCCCTGCCAGCTGCGCTCGATGAGCGTGGCCACGTCATCGCCGGCCTGCGACCAGGCCGCTTCGGCCTGCTGCTCGCGCGCACGCGCGGCGCTTTCGGTCGCCTGCCGGTCGACGTTGGAAAACAGCGTGTAGTGCACACCGACTCCGACGATCCAGTCGGGGTCCGGCAGCACGGCGTTGTCGGCGTTGAAGTTGTAAGAGCCGAAGCCGTAGACGCGTGGCAGCGCCAGCGAGCGGGCGGCCTTCACGCCGCTGCTGCTGATGTCGCGCAATGCCGCCAGGCGCATCAGCGCGGGCGAGTTGGCGCGGCCTTCGTCGATGAAGGTCTGCACCGGCGCCAGCGGCTGGGACTGCGCGAACAGCGGCGTGGCCGGCGCGACGGTGCCCTCCTCGCGCAGCAGGCGGGTCAGCACGGCCTGTGCGGTCTGGTACTCGTTGCGGGCGCGCAGCAACTGGCGTTCGGCGGCATTGCGCGCCACCTCGACCTGCAGCCGCTGGGCCCGGCTCAGCATGCCCTGGCGTTCCAGCTTCAGCGCGTTGTCCAGGTGGCGGGCGAAGCGATCGAGGTTCTGCCCGCTGGTGCTGACCACCTGGGCGGCCAGTTGCTGGCCGAAGTACGCGGCGACGAGTTGCAGGCCCAGTGCGTCCGCGGCGGACAACAGCTCTGCCTCGGCCTGGCGCGCCCCGGCCTGTGCCGCGTCTTGCGTGGCGTCCGACATGCCGCCGGTGTAGATCGGCCACAGCAGCGTGAGGGTGGGGCGCCAGATGTTCTGCCGCACCGTGGTGGACAGCGAATCCGGGATGCGGTCGAGCGCGCCGGACACCAGGCCGCCCAGCGCCGGCGGCACGGCGGGCGCGCCCGGCAACGAGGCCAGGAAGCCGTTGATGGAGGACTCGACCAGGTTGCGCGCGGCGCTCAGGGAGACTTCCAGCGTCTTCTGGTAGCGGAAGTACTGTGCGTCGATCGAGAGTACCGGCAGATTCAGGCCGGAAACCGCGCTGGCGGAGCTCTGGGAGGCGTCCACTCCGGCGCGCGCCGCCGTCATGGCGCTGGACGTGGCCATGACCCGGTCCTGCGCCGCGCCGAAGGTGTACGTGCGCTCCGGGCCCGGGACCTGGGCTTGCGCCGGCACCGCCGCCAGCAGCAGGAGCAGCAGGCCCAGCGGGCTGCTCAGCCGCGCCCGGCGGCGATGGCGGGCGGGAAAGAGCAACGGGGAGGGGGCGAACCGCATCGGCCCCCATTCTTCCCCAGGGTCCGCTCGGCGCGCAATCCCGCCAGGCGCGCGACGCAGGGCCAGGCGCCCGGCAATGCGTCAGTCGGCGACGACCTGGAAACCCGCGCGCCGGAACTGCTCGATGACCATTGCCCGGTATTGCGGGGCCAGCATGTAGTCGCGGCCCCTCTCACCGGGGTTGATCATGTGGTGCTTGACGAGAAAGTCCGCGTGCTGCGGGTTCAGCGTGCGCGACGCCCACTTCAGCCTCACGACGTCGTCGGAGCGCTTGATGCCCGAGAAGCCGACATAGTCGTCCGGCCTGCCGCCGAGCATGTCGACCATCAATGCGTGGCCGGTCTTCTCGACGTTCTGCGCGGCGGTGTGCAGGGCGTCGATCGGAAAGGGATGGTCCGGGCCGTTCTTGCCGACCCGGTAGAGCGTGCCCTTGGGCAGGGCCTTTTCGATGTCCGAGCCCGGGTTCCCCAACTGGTTCGAGATAGCCAGGTCGATGCGCCGGTTGCCCACGTTCATGACGCCGGCGAAATGCCGGGTGCTTTCCATCTTCGAGAGGTTGTCGTAGGCCTCCTTCGAGAGGTTCAGGTGCCGGCCAAAGACATTCAGGCGTTCCTCGTGCATGCCGGTCCGCACCGGCGCCGCGTCCTTCGTGGGGGCGCCGCCCTTGAGTCCGTGGTTCGGCGGCGCGGCCGCGAACGGCCTTTGCGCGGCCTCGCCGCCAACGCGCTGCTGCTGCGGCGCGGCGCCAGGCCCCGCCGGATCGTCGTGGCGCACGGCCGGGCGAACATCGACGAACTCGCGCGAGTGCACCGAGTTCTGCCGAAGGCGCTGCAAGGTTCCATCGCTCAGGACCGCCAGGTGGGACGACGAATCGTTCGAGGACCTTGCGGGGTTCCGGTAGATGCTCGGCGAAGGCTCCCGTGTCCGCGGCAGGCCCGCTGCGTCGGCTGTCGGGGCGAGAAGACGGGGCGGGGCCGCACTGCCGTCGTCGTAGGCGAGAAGGCCGCCCCGGAAGGAGTGCAGCTTTGCATCGCCTTCGAGGGTGTAGGTGTTGCGCACGTCGCGCCACGAACCGTCTTCGGCCTTGACGGACAGCGGGATGTGGCTGGCACCGGAAGCCATGCGGATTCGATCGTCCGGCGCCGCTGTCGTGGCCGCGGGTGCCCGTGCCGCGGCAAGCTTTGCCGACGTGTCGGGCGCGCGCGATCTGCCCTGCGCGCCGGGATGCCCTTCCACGCGGCTGCCGGCGCCGCTGACGTGCGCCGGGCGAGAACCTTGCGCAGCCTTCTGGCTGGTCGGCGTGGCGCCGCCTGCCGTGCGTTGCGTTGGCGTTGGCGCCGGCGAGGACTTGAGCTTCGGTTTGAGGATCGAGCCGCCGAACCTTGCCCTGGGCAAGCCGCCGAGGCCGAACGAAAGGCCCTGAAGCGCGGCATGGCCGGGATCGAACTTGCCCGGAATGTCGATGAACGCCCCCGTGCCTTTGGGGCCCCCGAAATTGATCAGGTAGGTCGGCTTTCTGACGACCTCGGCGCGCTTCTCGCGACCGAGGGGCCGCTCGGGGTCTGGCCGCTGCTGCGCAGCCGGCCGCTCGACGAGATGGGGCCGTTGCTGCGATCGCTGCGCGCCGGAACGGGGCGCCGCTGCCGCGGTCGGATTCGCCGGTCTGGGCGCTGGATTCTTGATGGGCTGAACCATGGTGCTTCGCGCAATCTCCGGTAGTTGAACGATGTCCCGGGATTGTGGGGAGCGCGATTTCAGCAAGGTTTCGTCGCCGTTGCGCAACGGGGCTACAGGAGCGGCGTCATGCGCGCGGCGGCGGCCAGCATGTGCCCGATGCGCGATTTTGCGTCGTCCAGGCTCATGCGCGAGGTCGGCGCGTGGATGGCGATGGCTGCTCGCGTGCGGCCTTCGGCATCGAGCACGGGCACGGCCACGGCGATCAGGCCGGCGATGAACTCCTCGCGGTCGCACGAGTAGCCGTCGCGCGCAATGGCATCGCATTCGCGGCGCAGCGCGGCGCGGTCGGTGATCGTGTTGGGCGTCATGCCCGGAAGTGCGAGCGCGCCGATGATCTGCTCGCGCTGGCGTGCGGGGAGCATGGCCAGGAACAGCTTGCCGCTGGCGGTGCAGTGCAGCGGCACGTGCGAGCCGACGTCCAGCGTCAGCCGCAACGGCCAGTGCGCTTCCACGCGGTCGAGGTAGAGCACTTGCGCGCCATCGAGCGTGGTGAAGTTGCAGGTCTCGCCGACCTCGCGCACCAGCGCCGCCAGCACATCGTGCCGCAAGCCGCGCACCACACCGTTGTTGAGCGTGTCGAAAGCCAGCCGATGCAGCGCGGGGCCGATGGCGAAGGCGCGCTCGTCACGATCGCGTGCCACGTGGCCGGTCGCCATGAGTTGCGTGCACAGCCGGTGCACGGTGCCCTTGGGCAATGCCAGGCGCGTTGCCAGGTCGGCCAATGACAGCGGCCTTCCCTCGCTGGCGAGCACCGCCAGCAGGCGCAGGCTGCGTTCGGCCGAAGAGGCCGGCGACGACTTGCCGATGCCGGCTTCTTCTTCCGCGTCGGCGTTGTCGCCGGGTTCGCTTTTTTTCTTGGCCATAGGGTAATTCACTAAAACGGAACATTGCGTTCCAAAAAATGCGCCTCTAGCATAGGGCAAAGACTCCACAGCGGCGAATGCCGCCGCCGAAATCAAAACCATGAGCGACAGGGAATTCGACTACATCGTCGTCGGCGCCGGCTCCGCAGGTTGCGTGCTGGCGGCCCGCCTGAGCGAGGACGCGGCCACGCGGGTGCTGTTGCTGGAAGCGGGCCCGCCCGATCGCTCGCTGTGGATCCACCTGCCCATCGGCTATGGCAAGACGATGTGGAGCCGGACCTACAACTGGTGCTTCGAGACCGATCCGGACCCGAACATGAACGGGCGCCGCATCTACTGGCCGCGCGGCAAGACGCTCGGCGGCAGCAGCTCGATCAACGGCCTGATCTACATCCGCGGCCAGCGCGAGGACTACGACCACTGGGCGGCGCTGGGCAATGCCGGATGGGGCTACGACGACGTGCTGCCGTATTTCATCCGGTCCGAGGGCAACGAGCGTGGCGCCAACGCATTCCACGGGGCCGACGGGCCACTGAAGGTGTCGGACATCCACGGGCGGCACGAGCTGATCGAGGCCTTCATCGCCGGCGCGCAGGAGGTCGGGGTGCCGCGCACCGACGATTTCAACGGAGCGCGGCAGGAGGGCGCCGGCTACTACCAGTTGAACACGCACCGCGGCCTGCGCTGCAGCACGGCCAAGGCGTATCTGACCCCGGACGTCAGGCGGCGTCCGAATCTGCGCATCGAGACCGGCGCGCAGGCCACCGGCCTGTTGCTGCAGGACCGCTTGGCCGCAGGCGTGCGCTGGCGCCAGGACGGCAGGATGCACGAGGCGACGGCGCGGGCCGAGGTGCTGCTGGCCGCCGGGGCGATCCAGTCGCCGCAACTGCTGCAGTTGTCGGGCATCGGGCCTGCGCCACTGCTCGCGTCGTGCGGCGTGCCGGTGGCGCTTGACCTGCCCGGGGTGGGCGAGAACCTGCAGGATCACCTGCAGATCCGGCTGACCTACGAGTGCACCAAGCCGATCACCACCAACGACCAGCTCAACTCGCTGCCGGGGCGCATCGGCCTGGCCATGGACTGGCTGCTGCACCGGCGCGGCGCGCTGGCGGTGGGCATCAACCAGGGCGGCTGTTTCATGCATGCCTTGCGCGACGATGACGGGCGGCCGGCAACGGCGACTCCCGACATCCAGTTCCATGTCGCCACGCTGTCGGCCGACATGGCCGGCGGTGCCGTCCACGACTTCCCCGGCTTCACGCTGTCGGTCTGTCAGCTGCGCCCGCAAGCACGGGGCCACATCCGGATCCGCAGCAGCGATCCGTTCGCCGTGCCGCAGATGCAGCCCAACTACCTTTCCACCGAGCTCGACCGCCGAACCGCGGTGGCGGCGGTGCGCGCCGCGCGCGCCATCGCGCAGACGCCGGCCATGCAGCCCTATGTGAAGCGCGAGCTCAAGCCGGGGCCGAAGGCGGAGGACGACGCGGCCCTGCTCGAGTTCTGCCGCAATGCCGGCGCCACCATCTTCCACCCCAGCGGAACCTGCAGCATGGGACCGGACGGCGATCGCATGGCGGTGCTCGACGAGCGGCTGCGCGTGCGTGGCATCGGTGGTCTGCGCGTCGTCGACTGCTCGGCCATGCCCACGCTGGTATCCGGCAACACCAACGGGCCGGTGGTGATGATGGCCGAGAAGGCGGTCGACATGATCCGCGAGGACGCGCGGCGCGCCTGCGCCGGCAACGAGCGAGCGGCCCGGCGCGAGCCGGGCGCGGCAGGCGGGCGCCAGGCAGCGCCCATTCCAACCCGTGAACCAGACGAGGAGACATGAGATGGAGAGACTGACACGACGAGGCGCGCTCGGCGCCGGGGCGGCAATCGGCGCGGCGGGGCTGGGCGCGCCTTTCGCGGCCAGCGCGCAGAGCACCGTGCGCATCAAGTTCCAGACGGCGGTGCCCACCTCGAGCATCTACTTCGAGCTCATGAAGAACTTCGCCACCCGCTGCGACAAGATGTCCGGTGGCAAGCTCAAGTTCGAGATGCTGCCCGACGGCGCGGTGGTGGCTGCCTTCGAGATGCTCGACGCGGTCGACAAGGGTGTCGTCGACGGGGGCTATTCCTGGGCCCACTACTGGTCTGGAAAGAACTCGGCCACCGGCCTGTTCTCCAATCCGGCCGCCGGAGGCGGGACGGGCATGGACCAGCTGTCGCACGTCGCGTGGCTGTTCCAGGGCGGCGGCATGGCGCTCTACAGGAAGATGTACCAGGAAGTCATGAAGATGAACGTCGAGCCGCTCTTCGTGCAGCCGATGGGACCCGACCCGCTGGGATGGTTCAAGGCGCCGATCAATTCGCTCGACGACATGCGCAAGCTCAAGTACCGGGCCCCGCCCGGGCTGGTGGGTGAGATCTTCAAGGAGATGGGCGTCAATGCCGTGGCCATGCCCGGCGGCGAGATCGTGCCGGCGGCGCAGCGCGGCGTGATCGACGCGGCCGAATGGATCGGCCCGGCCGACGACCTGGCGCTGGGCTTCCACACCGTCTTCAAGCACTACTACCTGCAGGGCCTGCACCAGTCCACCGACATCGGCGAGATCGTCATCAACAAGGGCGTGTGGGACAAGCTCTCGCCCGAGCACAAGGCCATCGTCGAGACTGCCGCCATGGCCACCATGACGGAGACCTACACCTTCAACGTCTACCGCAACGCGCTGGCGATCCAAAAGATGAAGGGCGAGTTCGGCGTGACGGTGCACGACACGCCCAAGGACATCTTTCCCGCCTTCATCAAGGCCACCAACACGGTGTACGACCGCGAAGCGCAGAAGAACGCGCTGTTCAAGGAAGTGCTGGAATCGCAGCGCAAGTTCGCGAAGACGGTGGTGCCCTACTGGAACAAGATCGAAGGGCTCTACTACAACCTGGGCGCCGACTCGCCCTACAAGTAAGCGACGGCAGCGGCGGGCGGGCGCGGCGCCGTGTCGGCGCCCGCGTCGTCGCCCGTTCACGAGACTCCGAAAAAGATGAACGACAACGACTCGAGCCTCGCGCGCCTTGCGCACCGCCTGGACCTGGTGGCCATTGCCTCCGGGCACCTGCTCATCTGGATGCTGCTGCCGATGGTGCTGGCGCTGAGCTGGGAGGTGGCTGCACGCTACCTGTTCAACGCGCCGACCATCTGGGCCTACGACATGACGTTCATGCTGTACGGCAGCTTCTTCATGCTCGGCTGCGCCTACACCTTGCAGCGCAAGGCCCACGTGCGCACCGATTCGTTCTACCAGGATTGGTCGCCGCGCCGCCAGGCCATCACCGACCTGGTGTGCTACGTGCTGATGTTCCTGCCGGTGGTCTGCGTGTTCATGGTCTGGGGCTGGGGCTACTTCTGGAAGGCGTTCCAGACCAACGAGACCTTCGTCAGCAGTTCCTGGCAGCCGGTCACCTGGCCCTTCAAGCTGTCGATGCCGCTGGCCGGTGCGCTGCTGCTGATCCAGGGCGTGAGCGAAAGCCTCAAGTGCGCCTACGCCGTGCGCCACGGCCAATGGCCCGACCCCGTCCAGGCACCGGAGGTGTCCGTATGAGCAACGAGGTCCTGGGCATCTTCGCGTTGGGCGTGCTGTTTGCCGTCATCTTCATCGGCTTTCCGATCTCGTTCACCTTGGCGGCGGTATCGCTGGGCACCGGCTATATGGTGCTGGGGCCGGTCGTGTTCGACCTGGCGGTCCTGCAGACTTACTCGGTCATGCGCGACACGGTGCTCGCTTCCATTCCGTTCTTTCTGCTGATGGGCTTCCTGCTCGAGCAGTCGGGACTCATGGAGCGGCTGTTCCGCGGCATCCAGCAGTTGCTTGCCGGCGTGCGCGGCTCGCTCTACATCGCAGTGCTGGTGACCGCCACCATCTTCGCCGCAGCCACGGGCATCGTCGGCTCCGCGGTGACGCTGCTGGGCGTGATGGCCGGCCCATCGATGATCAAGAGCGGCTACGACGCCAAGCTCAGTGCCGGCGCCATCGCCGCCGGAGGCACGCTCGGCATCCTGATTCCACCGAGCGTGATGCTGATCGTCATGGGTCCTGTTGTCGGCGTTCCGGCCACCGACCTGTTTGCCGCCGCGGTGCTTCCCGGGCTGCTCCTGTCCACCCTGTTCGTCGTGTGGTGCCTGCTGCGCTGCTGGATGAATCCGGCGCTCGGCCCGGCCCTGCCGCCGGAGATGCGCCCGGTGTCGATCTGGCCCGTGATCAAGGACCTGTCGATCGGCGTGCTGCCGGTGGTGGTGGTGATCATGTCGACGCTGGGCGTGATCCTATTCGGCATCGCCACGCCGACCGATGCCGGCGCCGTCGGCTGCTTCGCGACGTTCTTGCTGACGGTGGGCTCCGGGCGCATGACGTGGCGCCAGATCCGCAAGGCCGCACTGCAGACGCTGGAGGTGTCGAGCATGATCCTGCTGCTGGTGGCGGCCAGCAACCTGTTCGGCGCGGTGTTCTCGCGGCTGGGCAGCCCCGAGTACATGGCCGACTGGCTGATCGGCCTGTCGCTGCCGCCCATGGTCATGCTGGCGCTGATCCTGGCGCTGATCTTCGTGCTCGGCTGGCCGCTGGAATGGGTGCCGATCGTGCTGATCGTCGTGCCGGTGGTGCTGCCCATCGTGCAGGCCGCCAACATCGACATTCTCTGGTTCTGCACGCTGGTCGCGGTCACGCTGCAGACCGCATGGCTGTCACCGCCGGTGGCCCTGTCAGCCTACTTCCTCAAGGGCGTGGTGCCCCAGTGGGAACTCAAGCAGATCTACGCGGGCATGGTGCAGTTCATGCTGCTGCAGCTGCTGGCGGTGGGCATCCTGATGTTGTTCCCCAAGCTGGCGACCTGGCTTGCCGGGGTGAACTGACGCGGTGGGGGATAGATCCTGCGCGCAGACCCTGAACACGTCCGCAGGACGTGGTGCCGGAGGCCGGAATCGAACCGGCACGCCTTGCGGCGGGGGATTTTGAGTCCCCTGCGTCTACCAATTTCACCACTCCGGCAGGGTTGGGCGGGAAAGCTCAAAATTATGGCACAGTGAATGCCATGAAGTACCCGACGATCGAAGATGCCATTGGCAAGACGCCATTGGTGGCCCTGCAACGGATCGATGCGCAGGCCAATGCCGAGCGCGGCAACGTGATCCTGGGCAAGCTGGAGGGCAACAATCCAGCCGGTTCGGTCAAGGACCGGCCGGCCCTGTCGATGATCAAGCGCGCCGAGGAGCGCGGCGAGATCAAGCCGGGCGACACGTTGATCGAGGCCACCTCGGGCAACACCGGCATTGCGCTGGCCATGGCCGCTGCCATCCGCGGCTACCGCATGGTGCTGATCATGCCGGAGGACCTGTCCGTCGAGCGTGCGCAGACCATGAAGGCCTTCGGCGCCGAACTGGTGCTCACGCCCAAGAGTGGCGGCATGGAATACGCGCGCGACCTGGCCGACCAGATGGTGGCGCAGGGCAAGGGGCGGGTGCTCGACCAGTTCGCCAATGGCGACAACCCGCGCGTGCACTACGAGACCACCGGCCCCGAGATCTGGGACGCCACTGCGGGCCGGGTGACGCACTTCGTCAGCGCGATGGGTACCACCGGCACGATCACCGGCGTCTCGCGCTTCCTCAAGGAAAAGAACCCGGCGATCCAGATCATCGGTGCGCAGCCCGACGAGGGCTCGCGCATTCCCGGCATCCGCAAGTGGCCGCAGGAGTACCTGCCGAAGATATTCGAGCCGCAGCGCGTGGACCAGGTGGTGAACGTCAGCCAGGACAGCGCCGAGGACATGTGCCGCCGCCTGGCGCGCGAAGAGGGCATCTTCGGCGGGATCTCGGCTGCAGGGGCGCTGTGCGTCGCGCTGCAGATCGCGCAGGGCGTGCGCGACGCCACCATCGTCTTCATCGTCTGCGACCGTGGCGACCGCTACCTGTCGACCGGCGTCTTCCCCGCCTGAGCCGGCCCATGAACGAACCACGCTTCTGTCCCCAATGCGCCGGCGCGCTCGCCTGGCGCGAGCAACTCGAGGACGGCGGACCGAAATCCCGCCTGCGCTGCCCCGAGTGCGACTGGACGCACTGGAACAACCCCACGCCGGTACTGGCGGCCATCGTCGAATACGGCGGCCAGGTACTGCTGGCGCGCAACGCGGCCTGGCCGGCCAAGATGTTCGCGCTGATCACCGGCTTCATGGAGGCCGGCGAGACGCCGCAGGAGGGCATCGCACGCGAGGTCAAGGAAGAGACCAATCTCGACGTGAGCGAGGTGAACATCGTCGGCGCCTACGATTTCAAGCGCATGAACCAGGTCATCATTGCCTACCACGTCGTGGCGCACGGCGAGGTCCGTCTCTCGCCCGAACTGGTCGACTGGCGGCTGTACGACCTGAAGGACCTGAAATGCTGGCCGGCCGGCACGGGCTATGCGCTGGCCGACTGGTTGCGCACCCGCGGCCACGAGCCGGTGTTCTTCACGGCCGAGGAAAACGAAGAGCGCCGTCGCGGCCTGAACTGATCCGGAGAAGCACGCCATGCAAGCCCCCATGACGGTCGACAAGGAAATCGACACGCGCGGCCTGAACTGCCCGCTGCCGATCCTGAAGGCCAAGAAGTCACTCAACGAGATGCAAAGCGGACAGTTGCTGCGCGTCGTATCCACCGATCCGGGGTCGCTGCGCGACTTCCAGGCCTTCGCGCGCCAGACCGGCAACGAACTGGTCGATCAGCAGACGGCCGGCGCCGACTTCATCCACGTCCTTCGCCGGCGCTGAGCGCCATGCGCATGCCGGGCGCGCTCTGGATGGTGTTGGGACTGGCGCTGCTGCTCGGCGCGGGTGTGGCCCTGGCCGTCACTGCGACTGACCCCGGGCCGCCACAGGCAGTACTGCAGCGAGACCGCCCGGCAAATGCCATTGCCCTGGGCGTGCTCGGCGACTCCAACAGCCATTCGTACCACGACCGCCTGGCTTTTCCGCCCGGTTCCGGCGGCAGGGGCGGGGCGCAGATCGCGCGCACCTTCAATTGGCCCGAGGTCCTGGCGCGCCTGCGCGGCGGCGAACTGGATCCCGGACCCTGGCTTGAATGGGGCAGCGCAAACGAAGTCTCCGGTGCACGGCGGGCCGTGGGTCTGCCGGTGGGACGCGTGCCGCGCAAGGAAGACTATCTCTACAACTTCGCCGTCTCGAGCGCCGGCTGCGACGACCTGACGACCGGCCGCCTGAGCCAGGCGCGCCACCTCGCGCTGCTGATGGACAAGGAGCCCGAGCGCTGGCGTCGCGCGGTGGTGGTGATCTACATCGGGCTGGCCGACTGGATACCCCTGCTCGAGTTGCAGGCGCGCGATCCGGATGCACCGCAGTTGCAGCAGACCATCGACCGCTGCGTGGCGCGCCAGGCGGAGGCCATCGCGGTGGTGCGCGAGCGCCACTCCGGGGTCCGGTTCCTGATTGCGGGCCTGGTCAACGAGATCGACGATCCCGGGCAGTTCGAGCACTTCCGCTCGGCCGGGGAATCGCGCAACGTCGACCTGGCGCTGGGCCGATTCAATGCCGCGCTGCGCGGACTGGCCGAGCGAACGCCGGGCGCCGCCTTTTTCGATTCGCACGCCTGGTTCCGCAAGCACTGGGGTTCGCGCGGACCGGATGGCCTGCCCAATGCCTACCGTACGGTGACGATCGGGAGCTTCCAGGTGAGCAATACCGTCGGCGACGAACCGCGCAACGCGCTGGTGGCCGACTATCACGCCGGCACCGTATGGAACGCGCTGTGGGCACAGGCCGTGGTTCAACAGCTCAAGGACGGTCTGGGACTGTCGCTGACGCCGGTGACCGACGCCGAACTGTGGCGCTACCTGCAGCCGCTGGTGGCGCCGGCGGGGCTCAAAGCCCCAGGCTCTTGAGGTAGGCGCGGAAGGACTCGCCCACTTCCGGATGCTGCAGCGCCAGTTCGACGCTGGCTTGCAGGAAGCCCTCCTTGCTGCCGCAGTCGTAGCGCACGCCCTGGTAGGCGTAGGCGTACACGGGCTCCTTGTCGAGCAGGGCGGCGATGCCGTCGGTCAGCTGGATCTCGCCGCCGGCGCCCTTGGGCTGGCGCCGGATCTGCTCGAACACCGAGGGCGACAGGATGTAGCGGCCCGCCACTCCCAGGCGTGAAGGCGCGCTTTCGGGGCTGGGCTTTTCCACCATCTGGCGCACGCGGGTCAGGCCGTTGCCGGCATCCTCGCCAGCCACGATGCCGTAGCGCTTGACGTGCTCGCGCGGCACTTCCTGCACTGCGAGCACGGAGCCGCCGTGCTCGGCGTGGCCCTGGACCATCTGGGCCAGCACGCCCTGGCCACCGGCCGGACCGACCATCAGGTCGTCCGCCAGCAACACGGCGAAGGGTTCGTTGCCGACCAGGTGTTCGGCGCACAGCACGGCATGGCCCAGGCCCAGCATGCGCGGCTGGCGCACGTACGAGCAGGTCATGTCGTCAGGCGTGACCGAGCGCGCGATGTTCAACAGCTCGGCCTTGCCGCTGGCCTCGAGCTGGCTTTCCAACTCATAGGCAGTGTCGAAGTGGTCTTCGATGGCGCGCTTGTTGCGCCCCGTCACGAAGATCATGTCGCGGATGCCGGCGGCATAGGCCTCCTCGACCGCGTACTGGATGAGGGGCTTGTCCACGACCGGCAGCATTTCCTTGGGCTGCGCCTTGGTGGCCGGCAGGAAACGCGTGCCGAAACCGGCGACGGGGAAAACGGCTTTGCGGATGCGAGGCGTGGATGCAGACATGTCGGGCTTCATTCACGGTTGGTAGTGGAATCAGCCCCTATCGTAAACCCCAGCCTGACGCGGGCCTGTCAGCCGAGGCGCCTGATCTGCTCGGCAAGGCGCGCCACGGTCGCGGAGAAGTCCGCCACCCGCTGGCGCTCCTGCTCGATGACGGCCGGCGGCGCCTTGGACACGAACGCCTCGTTGCCCAGCTTGGCGTTGGCCCTGGCCAGTTCTCCTTCGACCCGCGCCAGCTCCTTGGCGATGCGCACCTTCTCGGCCGCCTTGTCGACTTCCATGTGCAGGCACAGGCGGGCGGGTCCGACCACGGCCACCGGTGCGGCCTGCGCGGCAGCCGTCCAGGCCGCCTCGTCGTCGAAGACCTTCACTTCGCTGAGCTTGGCCAGCGTGGCCAGTACCGGCGCGGCGTCGCGCAGGAACTGCGCCTCGCCGGCGCCGTCGGCCAGGGCATAGAGCGGCAGCCGCGTGGCCGGCGAGACCTTCATCTCGCCGCGCAGCGTGCGGCAGCCATCGACCAGCGCCTTCAGCCGGGCGACGTGGGCCTCGGCCGCCTCGTCGATCTTGGCGCTCTGGCTCTGCGGATATTCGGCCACCATGATCGAGTCGCCGCCGCGGCCGGCCACGGGAGCGACCTTCTGCCACAGCTCCTCGGTGATGAAGGGGATGACCGGGTGCGCCAGGCGCAGCAGCGCCTCCAGCGTACGGATCAGGGTGCGGCGGGTGGCGCGCTGCTGAGCGGCGTCGCCGTTCTGGATCTGCACCTTGGCGATCTCCAGGTACCAGTCGCAGAACTCATCCCAGGCGAACTGGTAGATGGCGTTGGCCACGTTGTCCAGCCGGTATTCCTCGAAGCCCCTGGCCACCTCGGCCTCGACGCGCTGCAGCGTGGAGGCGATCCAGCGGTCGGCCTGCGAGAAGCGCAGGTAGCCATGCGCCGGGCCGCCCGGCTCGCACTCGGCCTTGGTGTGCTCGCGCAGGCCGCAGTCGTGGCCCTCGCAGTTCATCAGCACGAAGCGGGTGGCGTTCCAGAGCTTGTTGCAGAAGTTGCGGTAGCCCTCGCAGCGCTTGCTGTCGAAGTTGATGCTGCGCCCCAGCGAGGCGAGCGAGGCGAAGGTGAAGCGCAGCGCATCCGCGCCGAACGCCGGAATGCCTTCGGGGAATTCCTTGCTCGTGTTCTTGCGGACCACCGGCGCCGTCTCGGGCTTGCGCAGGCCCTGCGTGCGCTTGTCCAGCAGCGTCGGCAGGTCGATGCCGTCGATCAGGTCGACCGGGTCGAGCACGTTGCCTTCGGACTTGCTCATCTTGTTGCCGTGCGAATCGCGCACCAGGCCGTGGATGTAGACGTCGCGGAACGGCACCTTGCCGATGAAGTGCTTGGTCATCATGATCATCCGGGCCACCCAGAAGAAGATGATGTCGTAGCCGGTCACCAGCACGCTGGATGGAAGGTACAGCTCGAGGTCCTGCGTCTCCTCGGGCCAGCCCAGGGTGGAGAAAGGCACCAGCGCCGAGGAGTACCAGGTGTCGAGCACGTCTTCGTCGCGGCGCAGCTTGCTGCCGGGCGCCTGGGCCTGCGCCTCGGCCTCGTCATGGGCCACGTAGAGGTTGCCCGCCTCGTCGTACCAGGCGGGAATCTGGTGGCCCCACCACAGCTGGCGCGAGATGGTCCAGTCCTGGATGTTCTCCATCCAGTGGTTATAGGTGTTGACCCAGTTCTCGGGCACGAAGCGCACCTCGCCCGAGCGCACCGCGTCGATGGCCTTCTGGGCGATGGACTGGCCGTCCGGGCCGGCCTTGGTCATGGCCACGAACCACTGGTCGGTGAGCATCGGCTCGACCACCGCGCCGGTGCGCGCGCAGCGCGGCACCATCAGCTTGTGCTTCTTCGTCTCGACCAGCAGGCCCTGGGCCTCGAGGTCGGCCAGCACGGCCTTGCGCGCCTCGAAGCGATCGAGGCCGCGGTACTTCTGCGGGGCCTGGTCGTTGATGGCGGCGTCGAGCGTGAGCACGCCGATGATCGGCAGCCCGTGGCGCTGGCCCACGGCATAGTCGTTCGGGTCGTGCGCCGGCGTGACCTTGACGACGCCGGTGCCGAATTCCTTGTCGACGTATTCATCGGCGATGACCGGGATGAGACGGTCCACCAGCGGCAGGCGCACCTGCTGGCCGATCAGGTGGCGGTAGCGCTCGTCCTCGGGATGGACCATCACGGCGGTGTCGCCCAGCATGGTCTCGGGCCGGGTGGTGGCCACGGTCAGCGAGCCGCCGCCTTCGGCCAGCGGATAGGCGATGTGCCAGAGAAAGCCGTCTTCCTCCTCGCTTTCCACTTCCAGGTCGCTCACGGCGGTCTTGAGCACCGGGTCCCAGTTGACCAGGCGCTTGCCGCGGTAGATCAGGCCTTCCCTGTACAGCTGCACGAAGGTCTGCGTGACCACCTTGGACAGCTTCTCGTCCATGGTGAAGTACTCGCGGCTCCAGTCGACCGTGTCGCCCAGGCGGCGCATCTGCTCGGTGATGGTGTTGCCCGACTTTTCCTTCCACTCCCACACGCGGGCGACGAAGTTCTTGCGGCCCAGGTCGTGGCGGCTGAGGTTCTGCTCCTGCAGCTGGCGCTCCACCACGATCTGGGTGGCAATGCCGGCGTGGTCCGAGCCCGGCAGCCACAGCGTGTTGGCGCCCTTCATGCGGTGGTAACGCGTCAGGCTGTCCATCACCGTCTGGTTGAAGGCGTGGCCCATGTGCAGCGTGCCGGTCACGTTGGGCGGCGGCAGCTGGATGGCGAAGGAGGGTGCGCCTTCCTTAGGGGCCTGCGTGCCGCGCCAACCGGCGCGGGCATAGCCGCGGCGCTCCCACTCGGGCCCCCAATGCGCCTCCAGGGCGGCGGGTTCGAAGGACTTGGACAGGCTGGCAAGGCCGGGCTGGTTCAGGGTGTCGCTCATGGCGGAAGGAGGGGCGAAGGAGTGGGGCCGAGGGCCGGCCGGTGCGCATCGAGTCGGCATCGCGCACAGGCGACGACCGCGATTCGGAATCTCGGGCAATTTTATTCGAGACATGGTCCGGGGGCCTGCCGGCGGCCCGGACCTCCCTGGGGCCAGGCACGCGCCGCGATAATTCCGCGATGCTCTTCCTGCTGTCCCCTGCCAAGTCGCTCGACTACGACACCCCCCTGCCCGAAGACCTGCCGGCCACCACGCCGCATTTCGAAAGCGGCCGCGGCCCTTCGGTAGAGCTGATCCGCGTCCTGCGCCAGAAGTCGCCGCAGGACATCGCCGGGCTGATGAGCCTGTCGGACAAGCTCTCGGCCCTGAACGTGGCGCGCTACGCCGCCTGGCGCGCGCGCAGCACGCCGGAGAATTCGCGGCAGGCGGCCTTCGCCTTCGACGGCGACGTCTACGGCGGCCTCGACGCGCGCACGCTCTCGCGCGACGAACTCGACTGGGCACAGCAGCATCTGGTGATCCTCAGCGGCCTGTACGGCGTGCTGCGCCCACTCGACCGGCTGCAGCCCTACCGGCTGGAAATGGGCACGGCGCTGGCCAACCCGCGCGGCAAGGACCTGTACGCCTTCTGGGGCACGCGGATTTCCGCGTACCTGAACCAGCGCGCGGTCCAGGACGTCACCCCGGTGGTGATCAACCTGGCGTCGCAGGAGTACTTCCGGGCGGTCGACCGCAAGGCGCTCAAGGCCCGTGTGGTCGAATGCGTCTTCGAGGAAGGCCGCGGCGGGCAGTACAAGGTCATCAGCTTCTTCGCCAAGCGGGCGCGCGGCCTGATGGCGCGCTGGGCGGTGCGGCACCGTGCGGCCACGCCCCAGGCACTGGAGCGATTCGACCTGGAAGGCTATTCTTTCGATGCCGCGGCGTCGCAACCGCATCGCATGGTGTTTCGCAGGACGTCCCCATGAGTTCCAGCAACGCAATGAAATCCACCCAGCAGCCCATCAGCGCCGACCTGCGGCGTTGGGTCATCGAGCAACTCGGCGCCGGCCACACGGTGGAGGCGCTGCGCCAGTCGATGCGCCAGTCCGGCTGGCGCGAGGACGCGATCGAGGTCGCGCTGTTCGCCCTTCCCGTCGCCGGCCGCGCCGCCGCACCGGCTTCTGGCGCGCGTGCGGCCGTTGCCGGCGCGCAGGCGCAGCCCGCCGCGCGCCAGCCCGGCCCCGTGCTCGAAGGATCTGCGGCCTTCATCGATGCCGGCGACCGACAGGTGCCGGTGCTCATGACGCTGCAGCATCCGCGCGTGGTGATGTTCGGCGGCCTGCTGTCGGACGAGGAATGCGACGGCCTGATCGCGGCCGCCGGCGAACGCCTGGCGCGCTCGCTCACGGTCGAGACCAAGACCGGCGGCGAGACGCTCAACCAGGACCGCACCAGCGACGGCATGTTCTTCGAGCGCGGCGAGAACGAGATCGTGCGCCGGGTGGAGGCCCGCATCGCCCGCCTCCTGAACTGGCCGGTGGAGTTCGGCGAGGGCCTGCAGGTGCTGCGCTACCGCCCCGGCGCCCAATACCGGCCGCACTACGACTACTTCGATCCGGCCGAGCCGGGCACGCCGACCATCCTGCGGCGCGGCGGCCAGCGCCTGGGCACCTTGCTGATGTACCTGCAGGCGCCCGAGGCAGGCGGCGGCACGATCTTCCCCGACGTCGGCCTGGAAGTCGCGCCGAGCCGCGGCAGCGGCCTGTTCTTCGGCTACGACCGGCCCGACCCCGGCACTCGCAGCCTGCACGGGGGCTCGCCCGTGCTGGCCGGCGAGAAATGGGTTGCCACCAAGTGGCTGCGCGAGCGGGAATTCAAGTGAAGCTTCGCGCCAACGGCATCGACATCGAGGTCGAGGACAGCGGTGCCGACGGCAGCCAGGCCGATCGCCCGGTGGTGTTGCTCATCATGGGCCTGGGCATGCAGCTGATCGGCTGGCCGCCGGACTTCTGGCAGCCGCTGGTCGCGGCCGGATTTCGCGTCGTGCGCCACGACAACCGGGACATCGGCCTGAGCGAGGGTTTCGACCACGCGCCGCGGCGCAACCTGATGTGGCAGGCACTGCGCGCGCGCCTCGGGCTGGCGGTCGACTCGCCCTATACGCTGCAGGACATGGCGAACGACTCGCTCGGCGTGCTCGACGCCCTGGGCATCCGGCAGGCGCACGTCATCGGTGCCTCGATGGGCGGCATGATCGCCCAGCGCGTCGCGGCCAGCGCGCCCGGGCGCGTGCGGTCGCTCACCAGCATCATGAGCTCCAGCGGTGCGCGTGGGCTGCCCGGCCCGCACCCCCAGGTGGCGGCGCGGCTGGTGCGTCCTTTGCCGGCGCGCACCGAGCAGGCGCTGGTCGACTACAGCCTGGGCTTCGTGCGCATGATCGAGAGCCCGGCCTACCCGAGCGAGGAGAGCGTGCTGCGCCAGCGGCTGACCGAAGCGCTGCGCCGTGCCTACCGCCCGTCCGGCCTGATGCGCCAGATGCTGGCCGTTGGCGCGGACGCCGGACGCGCCGAGGTCCTCGCATCCATCCGGTGCCCGACCCTGGTGCTGCACGGCGAGGCCGACCGCCTGGTGCCGATCGCCGCCGGCCGCGATACGGCGCGACGCATCAGCGGCGCGCGCTTCGTCGCCATCCCCGGCATGGGTCACGACCTGCCGCCGGGCGTCAACGCCCTGCTGCTGGACTACATCATTCCCTTTCTGCGTTCTGCCGAGGAGCGCGCTCCATGAACCTGTCCAACACGCCCGAGCAGTCGCCGCTGGGCCACGCCACCGTCTACCCGGACCACTACGATCCGGGCCAGCTCTTTCCGATCGCCCGCGCCGCCCAGCGCGCCGGGCTGGGCATCCGCGACGATGCGTTGCCTTTCTTCGGCGCCGACCTGTGGTCGGCCTTCGAGCTGTCGTGGCTCAATGCGCGCGGCAAGCCGCAACTGGCCATCGCGCACTTCACGATTCCGTGCGAGACGCCCAACATCATCGAGAGCAAGTCGTTCAAGCTCTACCTCAACAGCTTCAACAACGCCGTCTTCCATGACGCCCAGGCGGTGCGCGACCGGCTAGTCGAAGACCTGAGCCTGGCCGTATGGCGCGGCAGCGACCGCACCGGCCGCGTCGGCGTGAAGCTGCTGGCGCCGGAGCTGTTCGACCGCGAACCGGTGCACGAGCTCGACGGCGTCGACCTGGACCGGCTGGACCTGGAATGCACGCACCAGCATCCGGCGCCCGAACTGCTGTCGGCCAACACCGGCGAGCAGCCGGTCACCGAGACGCTGACCAGCCGCCTGCTCAAGAGCAACTGCCCGGTCACCGGCCAGCCGGACTGGGGCAGCGTGCAGATCCGCTACAGCGGCCCGCAGATCGACCAGGCCGGCCTGCTGCGCTACATCGTGAGCTTTCGCGGGCACAACGACTTTCACGAGCATTGCGTCGAGCGCATCTTCAACGACATCCGCCAGCGCTGCCAGCCGACCAGGCTGGCCGTGTACGCGCGCTACACGCGCCGCGGCGGACTGGACATCAACCCCTTCCGCACCAGCTGGCCGCAGCCGCTTCCCGCCAACGTCCGCACCGCGCGCCAGTAGCCGTTCCGTCAGGCCGCGTCGAGCCTTCGAGTAGCCCTGCTCCTACAAGCCCGGGCGTGGCCCGCACCGATACTCCTGCGAATGATGAAATCCTCGCCGGGCGCCCGCAGCTGGATCGCCGCGGGCGTTCGCCACGAAGTACTTTCCCGCGTACTGCCCGCCTTGCGCCACGACATGGTCGCGCCGGTCTCGGTAGTGCGCATGGCGCTGCTGACCCTGCGCCGCCAATTGCAGGCCGAGCCGGTCGACGGCGCCGCCTGCCTGGAGCGGGTGGCGCTGCTGGACGACCAGTTCGGTGAACTCACTCAGCGCGTGCGGGGCCTGCGCGACTGGGACCTGACGCCCACCGGCGAAGGCGTCGCGCGCACGGAACTGGTGCGGGAATGCGTGGAGCTCCTTCGCCCCGCCTTCGACCTGCACGGCGTCGCCCTGCAGGTCGACGAGTCGCTGCAGGAGCAAGCCGACGAGGCGCCCCTGCCGCACGGCGGAGCGCTGCGCTACCTGTTGCTGGGCGCGCTTTGCTATCTCAACGACAGCGGGCACGGGCCGCGCTGCATCCGCATCACCGCGCGCGAACCGCAAAGCGTTCTGCTGTTCATCGGGCCGCGCGAGGGCAGCGCCGACGGACCGGACGGCGCGGTCAACCCCGCCCCGCGCCGCCTGGCGATCGATGCCGTGGCATTGCAGAACCTGGCCGACGACCTCGGTTATGAAGTGGCGGTGGACGATGCCGGACTGCGGCTGGGGCTGATGCCGCGCTAGCGCGCCTCGCGGCCCCGACGGGGCCGCCGCTTCAGAACAGCGAACCCGTGAGCGCGCCGGCGTCGGCGACGCTGCCGCGCCGAGCGGGCAACGACGGCCGCGCCACGGCTTCCTCTGCGGCCGTCGCCTGCGCACTGCCGGCGCGCACCAGGCCGCCCACGCGCACGCCCAGCAGGCGCAGCGGGCGCTCGAGCGGCACGCGCTTGAGACACTGCCCGGCGGCCTGGCGGATGACGCCGCCGTCGTCGGTGAAAAGCGCCAGTGTCTGGTCGCGCGTGGCGATCTTGAAGTTGTCGTAGCGCAGCTTGACGCCGATCGTGCGGCCCACGTAGCCCTTGCGCCGCAGGTCTTCACCCACCTTCTGGCACAGGTGGGTGAAGATGGCGCCGAGCTCGGCCCGGTCGCGCACTGCGTGCAGGTCGCGCTCGAAGGTGGTCTCGCGGCTCATCGACACCGGCTCGCTTTCGGTCACGACCGGCCGGTCGTCGCGGCCCCAGGCCGCCTCGTGCATCCAGGCGCCGGTGCTGCGCCCGAAGGTGGCCATCAGCCACTCGCGCTCGCGCGCGGCCAGTTCGCCCAACGTCTGGATGCCGTGCTGCTGCAGCCTGGCGTCCGCCTTGGGCCCGATGCCGTTGACCTTGCGGCACGGCAGCGGCCAGATGCGGCTGGCCAGGTCTTCCTCGTACACGACCGAGATGCCGTTGGGCTTGTCGAACTCGCTGGCCATCTTGGCGATCAGCTTGTTGGGCGCCACGCCCACCGAACAGGTCAGGCCGGTGGCCTCGAAGATGGCCTTCTGGATCAGCCGCGCCAGCACGCGGCCGCCCTCGCGCTGGCCGCCGGGCACGTCGGTGAAGTCGATGTACACCTCGTCCACCCCGCGGTCCTCCATCACCGGCGCGATGTCGGTGATGATCTTCTTGAAGGTGCGCGAGAAGCGCCGGTATTCGTCGAAATCGACCGGCAGCAGGATCGCCTGCGGGCACAGCCTGGCCGCCTTCATCAGGCCCATCGCCGAGCCGACGCCGAAGGCGCGCGCCGCATAGGTCGCGGTGGTGATGACGCCGCGGCCGACGTAGTCCTTCAGGCGCGGAAATGCCTCGAGCGCGATGTCCGCCAGGGAGCCGCCCTCGGGAATCTGGCGCAGCACCTCGTCCTCGCGCCGGCGCCCGCCGCCGATGACCACCGGCAGGCCCTTGAGCTGCGGATAGCGCAGCAGTTCGACGGACGCGTAGAAGGCGTCCATGTCGAGGTGGGCGATGCGGCGGCGGGCGGGTTCGGTCACGCTGCGGATTGTGCGGTCTGGCGCCGCGGCGGCCGGGGGCGGGGCGCGGATGCCCCCTCTGGTGCGTGTCCCGCTTCAATGCCATCATTCGCGCCATGCAGACCATCGCCACCATCTTCTGGCGCCGGCTCGATGCGCCAGGCCATGACGCCTGTCGCCTGGAACGGCACGGGGAGAGTTGGCAACTCGACGGCGCGGCGGTGTTCCGCCACACCGACGGCCGTCCGGCCCGGCTCGACTACCGGGTCTTCTGCGACAAGGCGTGGCATGCCAAGTGGGGCCGCGTGCGCGGCTGGGTCGGGGAGTCGCCGGTCGACATTTCCGTGGCGCGCAACCCGCGCGGCGACTGGACGCTCAACGACGAGGTCGTGCCCGACCTGGGCCACTGCGTCGACCTCGACCTGGGCTTCACGCCTGCCACAAATCTGGTGCAGTTGCGGCGCATCCACCTGGACAAGGGCGATTCGGCCGAGGTGGCTGCCGCCTGGATCGACCTGGACGGCGAGTCGCTCAGCGCCCTGGTGCAGCACTATCGGCGCCGCGGCGACGGTGCCTATGACTATCACGCCCCGCGCTTCGACTACAAGGACACGCTCAAGGTGGGCGCCGAAGGCTTCGTCACGCACTACCCGGGGCTGTGGGAGACGGTCGCGTAGGTCGCAGGCGCTAGCGCTGCGGCATTTCCTTGTACGAGTAGCCCAGGCTCACGGTCGCGTCCTCGGGGATGGGCGGCATGGACGCGTTCCAGGCTTCCCATTGGTCGCGCATCGCGGCCAGGCGCTGCGGCTCCAGCGGTGCCTTGTTGGCGCGTTCGCGCTCGTCCTGCGGGATGTTGAACAGGTAGTCGTTGCCATCGACCCGCAGGTACTTCCATTCGCCTTGGCGCAGCGCCCGCTGGCCGCGGTGGTTCATGCGCCAGTGCAGCGGACGCTCGAAGGCGTGGCCGGCGTCGCGCAGCACCGGCATCAGGGAGACGCCGTCGAGCGGGTAGTCCGGGTGCGCCGAAGCGCCGGCGGCGTCCAGTATGGTGGCGCTCCAGTCCATCGACATGCACAGCTGGGCGCTGGTGCCGCCCGGCGCGATGGCGGCCGGCCAGTGGGCGATCCAGGGCACGCGGATGCCGCCCTCGGTCAGGTCCATCTTGCCGCCCACCAGCGGCCAGTTGTCCGAGAAGCGCTCGCCGCCGTTGTCGCTGGTGAAGATCACCAGCGTGTCGCGTTCCTGACTCGTCTCGCGCAGCGCCTGCATGATCCAGCCGATGCCCTCGTCCATGTGATGGATCATGCGGCGATAGGTGTGGATGTTGCCGCCCGCCAGGTCGAACAGCTTGTTGTGGATCTTCGCGGGCCGTGCGGCGTCGTCGCGCGTCTCCCAGGGCCAGTGCGGCGCGGTGTAGTGCAGGCTCAGGAAGAAGGGCGCGTCCTCGCCGGCCATGCGTCGGACGTAGTCGGCGGCACGGCGCGAGAGCAGGTCGGTCAGGTAGCCCTCGGTCTTCTGTTCCTCGTCGCCGCACCACAGGTCGTGCTGGCCGGTCGAGTCGCAGTGGGTGAAGTAGTCCACCCCGCCGGACATGGGGCCGAAGAATTCCTCGTAGCCCGAGCGCAGCGGCCCGAAATGCGGCTGCGATCCCAGGTGCCACTTGCCGATCAGGGCCGTGCGGTAGCCCGCCTCGCGCAGCAGCGAGGGCACCGTCGGATGCGAAGGCGGCAGCCCGAGCGTCGCGCTGCCGCGGCTCTTGCTGTTGATCGGCTCCTCTGCCGCGCCGCGCAGGCGGTACTGGTAGCGGGCGGTGATCAGTCCAAAGCGGGTCGGCGAACACACCGGGGAGTTCGCATAGCCCTGGGTCATGCGCAGGCCGTTGGCGGCAAGGCCGTCGAGCACCGGCGAGACGGGACCGAAGGCCGCCTCCCGGCCGCCATAGCAGCCCAGGTCGGCGTAGCCGAGGTCGTCGGCCACGATGAAGATGACGTTGGGGCGCCGCCCCGCATTCGTGCTGCTGCTCATGGGGCGATCCTATTCCGCCTTCATGCCGGTGGCCTTGACGATCTCCCCGTAGCGCCTGCTGCTGTCGGCCAGGTGCCGGGCGGCGGCTTCGCCGGTCTCGCCCAGGGCAACCATGTCGAGACTGGCCAGCCGCTGCTTGAGCTCGGGCGTGGCCAGCGCGGCTGCCAGTGCCTTCTGCAGCTTCTCGACCACCGGCGCCGGCGTGGCGGCCGGCACCATGGTCAGGTAGAGCACCTCGAATTCCATCTTCGGCAGGCCGAGTTCGCCCACCGTGGCAACCTCCGGCAGCAGCGGCGCGCGCTGGCGGCCGGTAACGGCCAGGGGCAGCACCTTGCCGGCCTGGATGTGCGGCAATAGCCCCGGCGTGGCCAGGATGCCGGCCTGGACCTCGCCGGACAGCAGTGCGGTAACTGCCGGCGCATTGCCCTTGTAAGGCACGTGCAGGATCTTCGCGCCGGTGGCGGTGCCGAAGATCTCGGCCGCCAGGTGCCCCGGGCTGCCGTTGCCGGCGGAGCTGAAGGTCATGTCCTGCTTTCTGGCCATCTCGACGAACGCCGGCAGGGTCTTGGCGCCCACCGACGGATTGACGCCGAAGGCCAGACCGGAAGAACTGAAGATCATCAGCGGCTTCAGGTCCTTCTGCGCGAACGGCATCGACGGGTAGACATGCGGGTTGATGGTGAACGGCGTGTCGATCGACAGCAGCACCGTGTAGCCGTCCGCCGGCGCCTTGGCCACCAGGTCGGCGCCGATGTTGCCCCCGGCGCCGGGCCGGTTGTCCACGACGAACGGCTGGCCCAGCGCTGCCTGCAGCGGGATCGCCAGCGCGCGGCCCAGGATGTCGAGCGGACCGCCGGCCGGGAAGTTGGTCAGCAGCTTGACCGGCTTGTCGGGGTAGCCGTCCTGCGCCTGCGCGGCTGCAGGGGCCAGGGCGATCAGCGCGGTGCTGCAGAGGAGGCCGGCCAGCCAGTGCGGGCGGCGGGCGCGGGGTGTGGCGCTCATGGGTGTCTTGTCTCCGAGGTGTGATCGATGCCGCGGCCACGATGTGCTGGCCCGGTGCGGCCACTGTAGGCCGCGGCGAACGCACTCACAACTGAAAGCTCGTCGGCCTGCTATAACCATTGGGAATGGCTGAACGTGTCGCTGGCCTGGGACGCTCGAAGCATTCACGAGCGGGTCGAGCCGCCTTTTATGAATTTTGATCGCCTCAAGTTGCGCCACCTCCGCTGCCTCGCGCTGGTCGGACAGGAGCGCAACCTCGTGCGCGCGGCCCGGGCGCTGGCGTTGACGCAGCCGGCGGTGTCCAAGACCATCGCCGAGCTGGAGGACATCGTCGGACGGCAGTTGCTGGTGCGGCGGCGTCGCGGTGTGGAGCTGACGCCTGCCGGGGAAGTGCTGGTCCGCCATGCCGTGGCCACCTTGCGCGGCTTGCGCGAGGGCCTTGCGCTGGCGCTCGACCAGCCGCAGGGCGAGCACCTGCGCGTGGCGGTCGGGGCCCTGCCCAACATGGCGGCGGGCCTGCTGCCGGACGTGGTCGCGAGTCTCTCGCGCCAGGAGCCGGCCTTGCGCGTGCGCGTCGTCAGCGGTACCAATGCCCAGCTGATGGCCCAGCTGCGCCAGGGTGAGATCGACCTCGTCGTCGGTCGCCTGGCCCAGCCCTCGGCCATGGCCGACCTGAGCTTCGTGCAACTCTACAGCGAGCCGCTCGTGCTGGTGGCACGGCCGGCGCACCCGCTGGCCGGCCGGCGCGCGCCCACGCTGGACGCGTTGTCGGTCCACCCGCTGGTGGTGCCGGTGCACGGCACATTGGTGCGCGACACCGCCGACGCCTATCTCTTCGCACGCGGCAGCATGCTGCCGGCGGCTGTGATCGAGGCCACCGACACCAGCTTCGTCCTGGGGCTGCTGCGGCGCACCGACGCCGTCTGGTTCGCGCCGAAGGGCGCGGCGGACGCGGCGTTGGCCGCTGGCGAGCTGGTGCGGCTGGACTACGACACCGACAGCACCGAGGGACCGGTCGGCATCACGCTGCGCCGCACCGGCGAGCCGGCGGAGGGCGCGCGGCGGCTGATCGAGGTGATCCGCGAGACGGCGCGCCGGCGGGCTCCGGCGGCGCCGCCGTGATCAATGGTCGTGGTGCAGGTAGCTGGCCTGGCGCGGCAGGCGAAGGCTGACCAGGAAGGCAATGACCATCATGACGGTCACGTACCAGTAGAAGCTGGTCTCGTGTCCCTCCGACTTGAGGGCCAGCGCAACATACTCGGCGGAGCCGCCGAAGATGGCGTTGCCCACGGCATAGGCCAGGCCCACGCCCAGTGCGCGCACCTCGGGCGGGAACATCTCGGCCTTCACGATGCCGCTGATCGAGGTGTAGAAGCTCACGATCGCCAGGGCCGCGATGATCAGCACGAAAGCAACATAGGGGCTGGTGACGTGCTGCAGCGCCGTGAGGATCGGGACGGTGAACAACACGCCCAATCCACCGAACAGCAGCATGTTGTTGCGCCGGCCGATGCGGTCGGACAACGCGCCGAACACCGGCTGCATGCACATGTAGACGAACAGCGCGCAGGTCATCACGTAGCTTGCCGTCTTGTTCGGCAGGTGCACCGTGTTGACCAGGAACTTCTGCATGTAGGTGGTGAACGTGTAGAAGATCAGCGAGCCACCGGCGGTATAGCCCAGCACGGTGAAGAACGCGGCCTTGTGATGCTTGAACAGCCCGGCCATGGTGCCGGCTTCCTTGTTCTTCTCGCCCTGGCTGCCGTGCGTCTCGGTCAGCGAGCGGCGCAGGAACATGGCGACCACGGCGGTAATGGCGCCGATGACGAACGGGATGCGCCAGCCCCAGGCGCGCAGTTCATCCTCGGTGAGCAACTGCTCGAGCACCACGATCACCAGGACCGCGAGCAGCTGCCCGCCGATCAGGGTCACGTACTGGAACGACGAGAAGAAGCCGCGCTGGCCGCGCAGCGCCACCTCGCTCATGTAGGTTGCCGTGGTGCCGTACTCTCCGCCGACCGACAGGCCCTGGAACAGCCGCGCCATCAGCAGCAGGAAAGGCGCCCAGGCGCCGATCTGCGCATAGGTGGGCAGGCAGGCGATGACCAGGGAGCCGGCGCACATCATGCTCACCGAGATCAGCATCGAGGTCTTGCGGCCCACGCGGTCCGCGATGCGGCCGAACAGCCAGCCGCCGATCGGGCGCATGAGGAAGCCCGCGGCGAATACGCCGGCGGTGTTGAGCAGCTGCACCGTCGGGTCCGACTTGGGAAAGAACGCACCGGCGAAATACAGTGCCGAGAACGCGTAGACGTAGAAGTCGAACCACTCGACCAGGTTGCCGGACGATGCGCCGACGATGGCGAAGATGCGATGCCGCTTTTCTTCGGCTGTGTACTGGCGGGGTGTGGTGGAGGCTGATTCGCCTGCGGATGGAATGGTGGCACTCATGCGCTGCCTCTTGATGTTGTATGGGCAGCGGGGATTGTGCGGCGCAGCGCGAATTCGCGCTGTCGGCCGTGGCCTTGACCCTGCGGGCCGCTCGGGCGGGTGCCGGCCCCGGGCACGACGGCCCGGGCCGCCGCAACCGGCTCAGCAGTTGGCGGGCAACAGGATGTTGCGGTCCACCGTGTCGATCTGCGTGTGGCCGCAGAACGCCATGGTGATGTCGAGTTCCTTGTGGATGATCTGCAGCGCGCGGGTCACGCCGGCCTCGCCATAGGCACCCAGGCCATACAGGAAGCTGCGGCCGATCAGCGTGCCGCGCGCGCCGAGCGCACGCGCCTTGAGCACGTCCTGGCCGCCGCGGATGCCGCCGTCCATCCAGACCTCGATGCGCGACCCCACCGCGTCGGCGATGGCCGGAAGCGCATCGATCGAGGCCGGCGCGCCGTCGAGCTGGCGTCCGCCATGGTTGGACACGACGATCGCATCGGCGCCTGTGTCCACCGCCAGCCGCGCATCCTGCTCGTCCATGATGCCCTTGAGGATCAGCTTGCCGCCCCACAGCCGCTTGATCCATTCGATGTCGTTCCAGCTCAGCGACGGATCGAACTGCTCGGCGGTCCACGAGGCCAGCGACGACGTGTTGCTGACGTTCCTGGCGTGGCCGACGATGTTGCCGAAGGTCCGCCGCTTCGTTCCCAGCATGCCCAGGCACCAATGCGGCTTGGTCGCCAGGTTGATGAGGTTGGCCAGCGTGGGCTTGGGCGGGGAGGACAGGCCGTTCTTGATGTCCTTGTGGCGCTGGCCCATGACCTGCAGGTCCAGGGTGACCTGCAACGCCGAGCAGTTGGCGGCCTTGGCCCGCTCGATCAGGCGGGCCATGAACTCGCGGTCGCGCATCACGTAGAGCTGGAACCAGAACGGATGGCGGTCGGTGCCTTCGGCGATGTCTTCGAGCGAGCAGATGCTCATGGTCGACAGCGTGAACGGGATGCCGAATGCCTTGGCCGCGCGCGCACCCAGGATCTCGCCGTCGGCATGCTGCATGCCGGTCAGGCCGGTGGGCGCGATCGCCACCGGCATCGCCACCTCCTGGCCGATCATGGTGGTGCGGGTCGAGCGCCCCTCCATGTTCACCGCGACGCGCTGGCGCAGCTTGATCTTCTGGAACGCGGCTTCGTTGTCGCGGTAGGTGCCCTCGGTCCAGGCGCCGGAGTCGGCGTAGTCGTAGAACATGCGCGGCACGCGCCGCTTGGCCACGCGGCGCAGGTCTTCGATGCAGGTCATCTTTGAAAGGTCGGGCACGTCCTGGGTCTCCTGGTCTCGATGCGGTTGCAAAAGTGCGCACATTATCGGGAGACCGCGCCGACGGCTGCGCAGACGCGGCGCGGCGTGCAGAATCGGCCTTTGTTTCCAAGTCAACGCGGGGGAGTAGGACATGCGGATGCTCATGGTCGGCGCCGGTGCGCTGGGCGGATATTTCGGCGCGCGCCTGTTGCAGGCGGGCGAAGACCTGACCTTCCTGGTGCGGCCGCGCCGCGCCCAGCAGTTGCGCCAGACCGGCCTGGTGGTGCGCAGCACGTTCGGCGACGCCGAATTGCCCAATCCTCCGCTGGTGCTGTCCGAACAGATCGCCGCGCCGTACGACGTGGTGATCGTCGGCTGCAAGGCCTACGACCTGGGTCCGACGATGGATTCGTTCGCCGCCGGCGTCGGGCCGGACACCGCCATCCTGCCCGTGCTCAACGGCATGCGCCACCTGGACGAACTCGGCCGGCGCTTCGGTGACGAGCGGGTGCTCGGCGGCCTGTGCATGATCTCGGCCGTGCTGGACGACGCCGGCCGCGTGCAGCACCTGAACGACCTCCACGCCATCAGCTTCGGTGAGCTGGCGGGCGGCCGCTCGCCGCGGGTCGACGCCATCGGTCAGGCCTTCGGGCGCGCCCGGTTCCAGCACACCGCGTCCGAGGACATCCTGCAGGCCATGTGGGAAAAATGGGTCTTCATCGCCTCGCTGGCCGGCATCACCTGCCTGATGCGCGGCACCGTGGGCGACATGGTGCAGGCCGGCGGCAAGGAGATCGCCGCCGCGCTGGTTGACGAATGCGCCGCCATCGCCGCGCACAACGGCCATGCGCCCGGGGCCAGCGCGCTGGCGCGCAACAAGGCGGCGTTGGCCAGCGCCGGTTCACCGATGACGGCATCGATGCTCAAGGACATGGAACGCGGCCTGCGCATCGAGGCCGACCAGATCATCACCGATCTGCTGCGCCGCGCGCCCGGCAATGGCAAGGCATTTCCGGTGCTGCGCGTCGTGCAGGCGCACCTGCTGGCCTACGAGGCGCGGCGCGCTCGCGAAGCGCGGCCCTAGCGCTACGCCATTCCCAGCAGGTGCGCGAGGCTGCGGTCGGCGCCGCGGCGCTCGAGCGAGACGTTGCGTTCGAGCCGCCGCAGGTGCTCGTCCATCTGCTGCACCGCCGCGGCGGCGTCGCCCCGTTCGATGCACGCGACGATGCTCTCGTGCTCGGCATGTTCGCAGGAGGCATTGCCCGGCGGCTCGTGCAGGGCCACGATGAGCGAGCAGCGCGAGACCATCTCCACCAGGTAGCGCTCGAGGATCGGGTTGCGCGCCAGCGCGGCCAGCTGCAGGTGGAACGAACTGGCCAGGCGGGCCCAGGCCGGTTGTTCCAGCCGGTGCATCGCATCATGCTCGGCCGCGAGCTGGCGGCGCAGCTCGGCGATGCCGGCGCTGGTGGCGTTGCGCGTGGCCAGGTTGACGATCACCGATTCCAGCCCGCGCCGGGCCTCGAATACCTGGCGCGTTTCCTCCGGTGTCGGCACGGCGATGATGGCCCCGCGGTTCGGACGCAGCTGCACGATGTGGTCATGCGCCAGGCGCTGGAGCACCTTGCGCACTACCGAGCGCGTGGTGCCGAACAGTTCGCACAGCGCCGCCTCCGGCAGCTTGGTGCCGGGCGTCAGGCGCTGCGTCATGACGCTTTCGAAGACGGTGCGGTACATCCGGGCCTCGACCTCGTCGCCGTCGTCCACGGCGGCCAGCGCGCCGCCGACGCGCGGCGTTTCATCCTGGTCGAGGGCGGGGCGGTCGGTGGCGGATCGGGCCATGGGCGGGCAAAGGCGGATGGAGACGGCGCTAGCTTGCCACAGCCGCGCCGTGAACCTGCGCGGCATGGGCGCAGATGGCGCCCGGCGTGGTCAGCCAGATCTCGCCGCGCTCGCGCAGGGCGGCCAGGTGCGCCAGCGCGCGGCGCAGGTGGCGCAACCGGTAAGGCTGGCCGACGATGTAGGGATGCAGCGCCAGCCCCATCACCAGCGGCTGTGCGCGCGACTGCACCAGCATCTCGTCGCAGTTGTCGATGATCATCTGGGCGAAATCCTTCGCATCCATCTGGCGCGCGATGATCATGGGGATGTCGTTGAGCTCCTGCGGATAGGGCACCGACCAGAGCAGGCCGCCACCGCGCGTGCGCATCGGCACCGGCTGGTCGTCGTGCGCCCAGTTGAGGCTGTATGCATAGCCGGCTTCGGCCAGCAGGTCCGGCGTCAGCCGGCTCTCGGAGATCCATGGCGACAGCCAGCCCTGCGGCGCCACTCCGCTGTGCGCGCGGATGCGCTCGCGGCAGGCGGCCAGCAGGGCGGCCTCCTGGGCTTCTTCCAGATCGGCCTGGCGCAGCGAGTTGCTGTGGCCGTGGCCGACCAGTTCGTGCCCGCGTTCGACGCAGGCGGCGATGAGTTCCGGGCAATGGTCGTACAGCGCGGTGTTGAGCAGCGTCGCCGCGTTCATGCCCAGGCTGTCGAACAGTTCCAGGCAGCGCCAGGCGCCGACGCGGTTGCCGTATTCGCGCCAGGAGTAGTTGAGCACGTCCGGGTGCGGATGGGCCGGGCCGATCATCGCGCCCAGGCCCTCCCCGAATGAGAAGTGCTCCAGGTTGAAACCGAGGTAGACCGCCAGCCGTGCGCCGCCTGGCCACCGGTAGTCGGGCCGGCGCGTGATGGGGAGATAGTCGAAGCGGCTGTGATGCGCCACCGGGGAAAGCGGGTCGTAGGCCATGTCGTAAAGCAATGGATGTTCCAGTCTGGTGCATCGGCGCCGCTCCGAGGTGCATGCGGCGGCGGTCCAGGCAGGCGAGCAAGAGGTGTGCCGATTGTGAACAATCCAATAGCAAGCATGTTGACCAGACATTGTGAACATTGGTGACACTGGCACGCCCCTTGCATTCTTTCGGTTTCCATTCAACCGGAGGAACCGTCATGTCCCGTCTTGCCCGCCGCACCTTGCTTTCCAGCGCGATCGCCCTGGCCGCTGCCGCCCTGTCCGGCACGGCCCTGGCCGCCGACACCATCAAGATCGGCCTGGTCACGGCCTTGTCCGGCCAGTCGGCGCTGGCCGGCGAGGCGATCTCCCGCGGCATGCAGGTGGCGATCGACGAGGTCAACGCCAAGGGCGGCCTGCTGGGCGGGCGCAAGCTCGAACTGGTGCGCCGCGATGACGAGGCCAACCCCGCCAAGGGCGTGGTGGCCGCGCGCGAACTGATCTTCAAGGAGAAGGTGGCGGTGCTCTTCGGCGGCCTGGACACGCCGGTGTCGATGGCCATCGTGCCGCTGGCCAACCAGGAGAAGGTGCCGTTCATGGGGCCGTGGGCGGCCGGCACCGGCATCACCCGCAACAGCGGCAACCCGAACTTCGCGTTCCGGGTGTCGGCCATGGACGAGATCGTCGACGTGGCCATGCTGCAGTACGCGCAGAAGAACTTCAAGACGGCCAAGCCCGGCCTGATCCTGGTCAACAACCCCTGGGGCGAATCCAACGAGAAGGGCCTCAAGGCCGCGCTGGCCGCCAAGGGCGTGGCGCCCGCAGGCGTCGAGAAGTACGAAGGCAACGACCTGGACATGGTGCCGCAGCTCACGCGCCTGAAGGCCGCCGGCGCGGACACGCTGTTCCTGGTGGGCAATGTCGGCCCGTCCGCCCAGGTGGTCAAGTCGCTCGACCGCATGGGCTGGAAGGTGCCGGTGGTCTCGCACTGGGGCCCGGCCGGCGGCCGCTTCACCGAACTGGCGGGCCCGAACGCCCGCGAAGTGCACTTCGTGCAGACCTACAGCTTCTTCGGAAAGGCCACGCCGGTGCGCGAACGGGTGGTCAAGGAGCTCATGGCCAAGTACCCCGCGATCAAGGGCCCGGACGACATCACTCCGGCCGTGGGCGTGGCCAACGCCTACGACGCGACGCACCTGGCCGCGCTGGCCATTGCCGCCGCCGGCTCGACGGAAGGCGACGCGGTGCGCCAGGGCTTCTACAAGATCGGCCGCTACGAAGGCCTGATCAAGACCTACGACAAGCCCTTCACGCCGGACAACCACGACGCGCTGGGCCCGAACGACTACGTCTGGGCGCAGTTCATCGACAACCGCATCGTTCCGGTGGAGAACTGAAGGGCGACCGGCAATGCAATCGATGTCGGCGCTGATCGCGGGCTTCGGCCTGGGCAGCATGTACGGGCTGATGGCGCTGGGCTTCCACGTCACGTACGCGGTGTCCGGAACGGTCAACTTCGCGCAGGGCAGCTCGATGATGCTCGGCGCGGTGCTGACCTTCGCCTTCGCCCAGACGCTCGGCTGGCCGATGCCGCTGGCGGTCGTGCTGGCGCTGGCCCTGTGCGCGCTGTACGGGCTGGTGGTGGAGTTCATGGCGGTGCGACCGTTCGCCAGCCGTGGCTCCAATGCCTGGCTGATCGCCACGGTGGCGCTGGGCATCGTGCTGGACAACCTGGTGCTGTTCACCTTCGGCAAGGAGCCGCGCAGCCTGCCTTCGGCGCTGGCCGTGTCGCCGCTGTCGCTGGGCGGGCAGGGCCTGGGCGTGTACCCGCTGCAGGTGTTGATCCCGCTGGTCGGGCTGGCCCTGGCGGCCGCGCTGCACCTGGCGGCGCGCCGCACGCGCTGGGGCGTGGCCATGCTCGCCGTGGTGCAGAACCGCGACGCGGCGCGGCTGATGGGCATTCCCATCAAGCGCGTGGTGGCGCTGAGCTTTGCCCTGTCGGCCGTGTTCGCCGGCATCGCCGGCGTGTTGATCGCGCCGCTGTTCAACGTCAATGCCGACATGGGCACCCTGTTCGGCCTGAAGGCATTCGCCGTGGCGATCCTGGGCGGCATCGGCAGCGCCTGGGGCGTGATGGCCGCGGGGCTGCTGTTCGGCATGCTCGAGGCCGGCATCACCAGCACGCTGGGCTCGGGCTACACGCAGATCCTGAGTTTCTCGCTGGTCATCGTGGCGCTGGCCCTGCGGCCGAACGGACTGTTCGGACGCGCGGAGGTGAAAAAGGTATGAGTCATCGGGTGGCCGCTTCGAAGCCGGCGTGCACGGCAGTGCGCCGCACGGGGAAATTCCAATGAGCGTCGTGATGCCCGTGACCGCCGCGCCCGCGCAGGTGCCGCGCCCGGCGCCGGTCCGGTTCGGGCTGGGAACGGCGCCGCAGATCGTCGGTGTGCTGCTGCTGCTCGCGGCCGGGCTTGCCGCTGCGGCCACCGTCAACGGCTACTACGTCTTCGTGCTGGCCAACGTGGCGTTGCTGGCGGTGGTTGGCATCGGGCTGAACGTGCTGCAGGGACTGACAGGGCAGATCTCGTTCGGCCACGTGGGCTTCTACGCCATCGGCGCGTACGCGGTCGGCATTCTCACGACCAGGGCGGGCTGGAACTTCTGGGCCGCATGGCCGGCGGCGATGCTGCTGTCGGGGGCGGTGGGTGCCTTGCTGGCGCTGCCAGCATTGCGCGTGAAGGGGCCGTACCTCGCGATGGTGACCATCGCCTTCGGCTTCATCGTGGAGCATGCCACCATCGAGATGGGCGGCCTCACGGGCGGGCAGAACGGCATCATGGGAATCGCCGCGCCGTCGCTGGGCGCGCTGGCCGGCGGCGAGCGCGCGGTGGCCATGCTCGCGGTGCTGTCGGCCGGCGTGGCGCTGGCGCTCTATGCCTGGCTGTCGCGCGGCACCTGGGGCGCCGCGATGCGGGCGGTGCGCGACAGCGAGACGGCCGCCGAGTCGGTCGGCATCCATCCGCTGCAGGTCAAGACGGTGGCCTTCGCGCTGTCGGCGGCGGCCGCGGGCCTGGCCGGCGGCCTGTTCGCGCCGCTGTCGGGCTTCATTGCACCGAGCAGCTTCGGCTTCGGCCAGTCCATCCTGTTCGTGCTGGTGGTGGTGCTCGGCGGTGCCGGCGCGGTGGCCGGTCCGCTGGTCGGCGCACTGGTGGTGGCGCTGCTGCCGGAACTGCTGGCCGGCCTCGAGGAATACCGCCTGCTGTTCTTCGGTGCGCTGCTGCTGGTGGTGCTCTGGGCCACGCCCGACGGCGCGGTCGGCCTGCTGAACCGGCTGCGCCGCCGCGCACCGCGCCGCGCGTACGACGTGGCGCCGTGCGCCGCCGCACCGGCCGATGCGGCGCCATGGCTGGCGCGCGCGACCGGGGCTGCGCTGTCCGCGCAAGGTCTCACCATGGATTTCGGCGGCGTGCGAGCGGTCAGCGGTCTGGGCTTTGCCGCGCCGGCCGGCGCCATCACCAGCCTGATCGGGCCCAACGGCGCCGGCAAGACCACGGCGCTGAACATGCTCAGCGGCTTCTACAAGCCTACGGCCGGCGCCTTCCGGCTGGGGCCGCATGCCCTGCAGGGGCTGGCGGCCCATGACATCGCGCGCCACGGCGTGGCGCGCACCTATCAAAGCTCGCAGTTGTTCGCCAGCCTGGGCGTGGAGGACAACGTGGCGCTCGCGGCCAGCCGCGGCGCGCTCGGGCCGTTGTTCGGCAGGGGGCCGTTCGGCGCAGCCGCGGTGCGCCAGCGGGCGCGGGCACTGCTGGCGTTCTGCGGCTACCGCGGCGCACTCGACATGCCCGCGGCCGACCTGCCGCACGTGGACCGGCGCCTGGTCGAGATCGCCCGCGCGCTGGCCACCGGTCCGCAAGTGCTGCTGCTCGACGAACCGGCTGCCGGTCTGTCGCGCGAGGACAAGGCGCGCCTGGGCGAGCTGCTCCAGCGCATTGCCGATGCCGGAATCGGCGTGCTGGTGGTCGAGCACGACATGGAACTTGTGATGGGCATTTCGCGGCAGGTGGTCGTGCTCGATGCCGGGCAGCACCTGGCCGCCGGCACGCCCGTCGAGGTGCAGGCCGACCCGCGTGTGCGCCAGGCCTACCTGGGCGAGGCGCTGGCCGGCCAGGCGGCGCCGGCTGCCGCCCGCGCGTCGTCCGGCGGCGCCGCCGAGATGCTGGGCGTCGGCGCGCTGGTGACCGGCTACGGCGCCGAGCCGGTGCTGCACGGCATCGACCTGCAAGTGCGGCGCGGCCAGGTGGTGGCCTTGCTGGGGGCCAACGGCAGTGGGAAGTCGACCCTGATGCGTTCGCTGGCCGGCCTGCATCGCCCGGTACGGGGCGGGATCCATCTCGAAGGCAAGGACCTGACCCGGATGTCCGCCGAGCGCATCGTCACGCACGGGCTCGTGCTGGTGCCCGAAGGGCGCCAGGTGTTTCCGGAGCTGAGCGTGATGGACAACATCCGGCTCGGCGCCTTCGCGTCGCCGCAAGGCCGCGAGGCGAGGGCGCGCGAGATGCTGGAGCGATTTCCGCGCCTGGCCGAGCGGCGCCATCACCGCGCCGGCCTGCTGTCGGGCGGCGAGCAGCAGATGCTGGCGATTGCGCGCGGCCTGATGGCGCAGCCGCGCATCCTGCTGCTGGACGAGCCTTCGCTGGGGTTGGCGCCGAAGATCATCGCCGAGCTGTTCGCCGCGCTCGACGCGCTGCGCGCGCAAGGCATGACGATCCTGCTGGTCGACCAGATGGCCGGCCTGGCGCTGGCGCTGGCCGATCGTGCCTACGTCATCGAGGGCGGCCGCATCGTGGCCGAGGGCAGCGCGCAAGAGATCGCGGCGAACGATGCGCTGGCGAAGGCCTACCTCGGCAGCGAGGCGCCGGCGGCCTGAGCCGGCCGCCGCTCAGTGCCCGCCGTGCGGCAGGTGGCCGTGGCGTTCGGCGTTGCGCGCCCGCGCCCGCGCCGCTTCCTCGTCGCGGTCGCGCGGCTCGGCGTGGGTCACCAGCGAATCGATCAGTTGCCGCGCGCTGGCGCTGATCTGCTCGATCGCCAGCTCGAATGCGGCGGCATTGGCCTTGGAGGGCGCGTTGAACCCGCTGAGCTTGCGCACGAACTGCAGCGCGGCGGCACGCACTTCCTCGTCGGTGGCGGGTGGCTCGAAGTTGTAGAGGGTCTTGATGCTGCGGCACATCGGGCAGGTCTCCCACGGAGCTTGAAAAAAGGGTGCGACGGCGCAGTTTGCGCCATCGCACCCGTTTCGCGAAACCGGCCGGTGCTGTCTCAGCCGATGCGCACCGGCACGAAGATCTTGGCATCGCCGCGCTGCACCAGCAGTGCCACCGACTTGTCCGAGTGGGCCACCACCTCGCGCACCTGCGCCACGCTCTTGACCGGCGTGCCGTTGACCGCCAGCAGCAGGTCGCCCGGCTCGATGCCGGCCATGGCGGCTGCACCGTCCACGTCCTCGACGAGCAGGCCCGCCTGGATGCCGGCCTCGCGGCGCTCATTCGGCTGCAGCGGCCGCAGCGCCAGGCCCAGCCGGCCTTGCCCGTCTTCGGCGCCGGCCTTGGCCACCTGCTCGCCCTTGGCATCGGCATTGCCCAGGCGCGCCGTGATGGTCTTGGCGCCGCCGTCGCGCCAGACCTGCAGGGCCACCTTGTCGCCAGGCGAGGACAGGCTGATGGCGGCAGGCAGGTCGCCGGACGAACCCACCGGCTTGTCGTCCAGCTTGAGGATCACGTCGCCGGTCTGCAGGCCGGCCTCGTCGGCCGGGCCGCCCTTCTCGACGCTGGCCACCAGCGCACCCTCGGGGCGCGGCAGCTTGAACGAATCGGCCAGCGTCTGGTTGACCTCCTGCACCACGATGCCCAGCTTGGCGTGTTCGACCTTGCCGTGGGCCACGATCTTGTCCTTGATCTTGTTCGCCAGGTCGATCGGGATGGCAAAGGACACGCCCTGGTATCCGCCGGTGCGGCTGTAGATCTGCGAGTTGATGCCCACCACCTCGCCGCGCGTGTTGAACAGCGGGCCGCCCGAGTTGCCCGGGTTGACGGCCACGTCGGTCTGGATGAACGGCACGGCGCTGTCGTCCGGCAGCGAGCGGCCCTTGGCGCTCACCACGCCGGCGGTGACCGTGTTCTCGAAGCCGAACGGAGAGCCGATGGCCAGCACCCATTCGCCCACGCTCAGCTTGTCGTCGCTGCCGAACTTGACCACCGGCAGGTCCTTGGCGTCGACCTTGAGCACGGCAATGTCGGTCTTGGGGTCCGAGCCCAGCACCTTGGCCTTGAACTCGCGCCGGTCGGTCAGCTTGACCGTCACGTCCTTGGCGTCCTGCACGACGTGCGCGTTGGTCATGATGATGCCGTCCGGGCTGACGATGAAGCCCGAGCCCTGGCCGCGCATCACCGGCGCCGAGCCGCCGCGGCGCTGCTGCGGCATGTTCGGCGCACCGCCGAAGTGGCGGAAGAAGTACTGCGCAAACGGGTCGCCGGCGAACGGGCCGTCTTCGTCGTCGCCGTCGTCCTGGTCCATGGCGGCGCGGCGGTCGTGCGCCTTGCCCACCACGCTGATGTTCACCACCGCCGGGCCGGCCTGGCGGGTGATCTGCGAGAAGTCCGGCAGGGCGACCGGGACGCCGGTGGTGGTGGTCGCGGTGGCCGTGGGCACGGTGTCGGCATGGGCCAGCCGCATGTCGAGCGCGGACACGCCGGCGCCGCCGATGACACCGGCAGCCAGGAGCGCGACGGCGAGTCGCGAGGGAGTCAGGGAATCGAGTCGCATGGCTAAGTCCTATGTGTGAAGGGAACGGCCCGAATGGTGCGGGCCGGTCCTTAGACAGGACTTAATCCGCCGTTGCTCTCGGGGTCATGGCGCCGGCGCCGAAGCGCACGGTGACGCACAGGCCGCCGAGCTCGGGCGCCTCGCCCAGTTGCACGTCGGCCCCCTGGCGCTCGGCGATGGCACGCACGATGGCCAGGCCCAGCCCGCTGCCCTCGGACGCACTGCCGGCCAGGCGGTAGAAGCGGTCGAAGGCGCGTTCCCGCTCGCCGGCAGGTATGCCCGGACCGTCGTCCTGAACGCGCAGCACCGGCGCGCCGTCTTCCAGCTGCAGCGACACGTCCACGCGACCGCCTTCGGGCGCGTACTTGATGGCGTTGTCGATCAGGTTGCCGAGCATGACGCGCAGCGCGGCGCCGTCTGCGCGCACGCTGGCCGGCGTGGTGGCGGTCACGCCCAGGTCGATGCGACGCGCCTGCGCCTGCGTGAGCGAAGCCGCCACGCACTGCGCCAGCACATCGTCCAGCGCCACCGGCGCCGCCAGGGCGTTGGCGGCCGCCTCGCCGGATTCCTGGCGTGCGAGCAACAGCAACTGCGCCACGAGGTGAATGGCCCGCTCGATGCCACCTTGCAGGCGCGCCACGGCGGCCTCGCGGCTGGCCGGGTCGTCGGCGCGGCGCAGTGCCTCGGCCTGCAGCTTGAGCGCGGTCAGCGGCGAGCGCAGTTCGTGGGCGGCGTCGGCGACGAAGTTCTTCTGCGCGGCGAAGGCCGCCTGCACGCGGCCGAACAGGAGGTTCAGTTCGCGCACCAGCGGCTGGACCTCGTCCGGCAGGCCCTCGCGGGGCAGCGGCGACAGGTCGTCGTCGGCGCGCTGCGCGACGTTGCGCCGCATGCGATCGACCGGCGCCAGCGAGCGGGTGATGATCCAGCCCACGGCCAGCATCAGCAGCGGCGCGATCAGCGCCATCGGGATGGTCGCGCGCAGGGCCAGGCCGCGGGCGCGCACTTCGCGTGCGTCCAGGTCCTGCGCGATCTGCACCGTCTGCACCGGCGTCTGCAGCGAGTAGAGGCGAAAGCGCCGGCCGTTGACCGTCGCGTCGGAGAAGCCGAGCACCGCCTGCGGCGGCAGGGCCGAGCGCGCCGAACGGAACACCTGCGTGCCGTCCGGCCCCCAGATCTGGATGAACAGGTCGTAGCCCTCGCGCCCGTCGTCGCTGGAGTCGATGCCCGGCCCCAGCGGCAGCGTGCCGCGCAGCGAGTGGGCCATCTGCTGCAGGTGCAGGTCGAACAGGGCGTCGGCGTCGCGCAGCGCGCTGCGGTAGGCGGTAATGCCCAGCACGGTGGTCGCGAGCAGGATGGACGCCAGCACGAAGCCGAGCAGGCGCCGGCGCAGCGAAAACCCTTTGACCTGGCCGCTCATTCGCGGGGCACCAGGTAGCCCAGGCCGCGCACGGTCTGGATGAAGCCGCTGCCGAGCTTCTTGCGCAGGCCATGGATGTAGACCTCGATGGCGTTGCTGCTGATGTCGTCCTTCCAGCCGTACAGCTTTTCCTCGAGCTGCGCGCGCGACAGCACCACGCCCGGGCGGGCGATCAGCGGCTCGAGCACGGCCCATTCCTTGGCCGACAGCGGCACCGGCTGGCCGTCGAGCGTGGCCTCGCGGGTGGCGGGGTTGAGCGTGACGCCCTGGTGCGAGAAGACCGGTTCGGCCACGCCGGCGCCGCGCCGCACCAGGGCCCGGATCCGCGCCAGCAGCTCGCTCGTGTCGTAGGGTTTGACGACATAGTCGTCAGCACCGGCGTCCAGGCCCGCCACACGGTCGGCGACGGCATCGCGCGCCGTGGCGACCAGCACCGGCGTGCGGTCGCGGCGGGCACGCAGCGCCTGCAGCACTTCGATGCCGTCGCGCTTGGGCAGGCCGAGATCGAGCAGCACGACGTCGTAGTGCTGCGTGCGCAGGGCGGTGTCGGCCATGGCTCCGTCGCGGACCCAGTCCACGGCGTAGTGTTCGGCGCGCAGCAGGTCGAGCAGTGCTTCGCCGATCATGGGATCGTCTTCAACGAGCAGCAGGCGCATGGGTCGGTGGCGGTCGTCGGAAATGCCTGCGGGAACGCACGGCGGGAATGGTGGATCGTCGATTGTCCTGCAGCCGCTTAATCGGGGCTGAAGCCGCCCGCGCGCTTACGCCCATGCCTGTCAGGCCGGGCGTTGCCGTTCGTCCAGCGCGCGCTGCACCGCCTGCGCCAGCTCCTGCCCGTACACCGGCCACGGCCGGCGCCGGGCGCTTTCCATGGCTGCGGCGCCGCATTCGGCGATGGCCTGCGGGCGCAACAGGACCTGCTCGAGCGCGGCCTGCAGCGCGGCCGTGTTCGCCGCCTCGCAGATCCAGCCGTTGCGGCCGTGCTCGATCAGGTCGAGGCCGACCGTGCGCTCGGTGGTGATGACCGGCGTGCCCTGCGACATGGCCTCGGAGATCACCATGCCGAAGCCGTCGAACAGCGATGGGAAGACGAACACGTCGTGTTCGCGCATCAGGGCCAGCACCTCTGGATGGGGCAGGCCGGGAATCCAGCGATGGCGCGCCAGCGCCGCGTTGAGCGCCGCGTTGTCGTGCACCGGACGGCGGCCCACCACCGTCAGCTCGAAGCGCGGGCCGAAGGCCTCGACCGCGGCGAACAGGTCGGCCACGCCCTTGCCCTGCGACAGGTTTCCCACGAAAAGCAGCTTGACCGGCCCGCTGCCGATGTCGCGGTAGTGGCGCTGGCCGGTGACCGGCGGAAAGCCGTAGGGAACGACTTCGATCGGCGCCAGCGGGCCGGGAAAGTCGTCCAGCGTCCTGCGGGTGAAGCTGCTGGCGACGAGGATGCGGTCGGCCATGCGCAGTTCTTCGTCCTTGCGGGCGAGCTTCTGCGGCGAATCGAGAAAGCCGATCATGGTCGAGCCCCATTCGGGCCAGCGCGCCAGCTCGGGCTCGAGCAGGCGCCGCGCGGCGCGCCAGTAGCCGGTGGGCAGGTCGTACACGCAGGCCATGCCCAGCCGGCGGGCGGCTTGAAAGGATGCGTAGGCGCCATCGTCGTAGCCGTAGACGGCTTGCGGCGGCTGGCCGTCGCGGCCGCGCCGATGCAAGGTGCTGGCGACCCGCCGGTCCAGGCTGCGGTAGACCGCGTCGACGGAGAACAGGCCGCTCTCATGTGCGGTGAGCCGGCGCAGCCGGGCCTTAGAGGCCAGCAGCCGGCCCATCTCGCGCCAGGGCCACAGGCGGGTGTGCTCGCGCAGCGCGGGGTCGAAGCGGCGCCGCTGCAGCTCGCCCAGGCCGGGCAGCTGCGCCAGCTGGTCGAGCCAGTCGCCGGGAAAGGCGGCGATGCACGTATGGAAGGCGCTCAGGTGGCCGCTGGCGGCCAGGCCGAGCGCCGCGGCACGCGTGTTCGCGTTGCCGGTGGGGTGGTGCAGAACCAGCATGGGGGCGGCAGGCGCAGGTGGCGATGGCGGGTGGGGATCAGGCCATTGTGCGTTGCACCAGCGCCGGCGTCATCCCAGGCGCGTGCGATGGCGGGCGATCTGCGCCCGCACCTGCGCCGGTGCGGTGCCGCCCAGCGTGCTGCGGGCGTTGAGCGAACCGCGCAGGCTCAGCACGTCGTAGACGTCCTTGCCGATGTTCGGGTTGAACTGCTGCAGCACGGCCAGCGGCAGCTCGGACAGGTCGACCTGGTGCGATATGGCGGCCTTCACGGCATGCGCCACCGTTTCGTGCGCGTCACGGAACGGCAGGCCCTTCTTGACCAGGTAGTCGGCCAGGTCGGTGGCGGTGGCGTAGCCGCGCAGGGCGGCCTTCTCCATGGCCTCGGGCTTGACCGTGATGCCGCCGACCATCTCGGCGAAGATGCGCAGCGTGTCCTTGAGCGTGTCGACGGTGTCGAACAGCGGCTCCTTGTCTTCCTGGTTGTCCTTGTTGTAGGCCAGGGGCTGGCCCTTCATCAGGGTGATCAGGCCCATGAGGTGCCCGACCACGCGGCCGGTCTTGCCGCGCGCCAGTTCCGGCACGTCCGGGTTCTTCTTCTGCGGCATGATCGACGAGCCGGTGCAGAACCGGTCGGCGATGTCGATGAAGCCGAAGCTCTGGCTCATCCACAGCACCAGTTCCTCGCTCAGGCGGCTGACGTGCACCATGGCGATGGAGGCGGCCGCGGTGAACTCGATGGCGAAGTCGCGGTCGCTCACCGCGTCCAGGCTGTTCTGGCAGACGCCGTCCATCCCGAGCGTGCGCGCGACCATTTCGCGGTCGAGCGGGTAGCTGGTGCCGGCCAGCGCGGCGGCGCCCAGCGGCAGGCGGTTGACCCGGGCGCGCACTTCCTGCATGCGTTCGGCGTCGCGGCTGAACATCTCCACGTAGGCCAGCATGTGGTGGCCGAAGCTCACCGGCTGCGCCACCTGCAGGTGCGTGAAGCCGGGCAGGATGGCGTCGGCATTCTTCTCGGCGATGTCCACCAGCGCCTTTTGCAGGTCGACCAGCAGGGCGCCGATCAGATCGATCTCGCCGCGCAGCCACAGCCGCACGTCGGTGGCCACCTGGTCGTTGCGGCTGCGGCCGGTGTGCAGGCGCTTGCCGGCGTCGCCCACCAGCTGCGTCAGGCGCGCCTCGATGTTCAGGTGCACGTCTTCCAGGGCGAGCTTCCACTCGAAGGCGCCGGACTCGATCTCCTCGCGGATCTGTTTCATGCCGCGCTGGATCTCGGCCAGGTCCTGTGCGCCGATGATGTTGCGCGCGGCCAGCATGCCGGCATGCGCCAGCGAGCCTTCGATGTCGGCCAGCGCCAGGCGCTTGTCGAAGAACACGCTCGCGGTGTAGCGCTGGACCAGCTCGCTCATCGGTTCGGAGAAGAGGGCGGACCAGGCTTCGGACTTCTTGTCGAGTTGGTTTTGGGACATGGGAGGCAATAATGGGCCGCCGCACCGGCTCGGCCGCCGCGCCATGAGACTTCATGAGGCCGGCGGACGGGAAGCAGGCGGCGCCACCCCTTTCATTTGTAGATGCGCAACCTGTCGATTTTATCGGCCATACGTCCCGCCAAGGCCACTTCGGGCAAGCTGCCGCAGGCACAACCGGCCGTGCCGGGCGCGGCCTATGACGTTTGCCAGGTCGGCGTGGTGCTGCGCGCCGTGCTTTTCGTCGAGGCCATGCTGGCAGTGCTGGCGCTGTTCTGGGCGGGCGGACTGGCCGAATGGCTGGGCTTGCTGGCCATGCTGACCGGCGGTGCGTTGCCGGCCACCTTGTTGTGGCTGGTGGCGCTGTGCGGGTTGCGCCGCCGCATGCCGGCCTGGCGTCCGGTCTGGCAGCAGGCGGCTGGTGCCGGGCTGGGGGCTGTTGCCGGCCTGTACGGCTGCGGCATGCTGCGCCTGACCGGCGCCGTCGGCAACGCCCCCTGGCTCGCCAGCACCCTGGCCGGCGTGATGTTCGCGCTGGTCGCCATGGCCTGGCTCGCGCTGCGTGCGCGCAGCCACATGCCGGCCGACACGGCGGCGCGGCTGGAGGACCTGCAGTCGCGCATCCGCCCTCATTTCCTGTTCAACACCCTCAATAGCGCCATCGCGCTGGTGCGCGAGGAGCCGGCCAAGGCCGAGACCTTGCTGGAAGACCTGAGCGAGCTGTTCCGCCAGGCGCTGGCGGATCCGCGCGAGTCGGTCACGCTGGCCGACGAGATCGGCCTGGCCGAGCGCTACCTGGCCATCGAGCAGGTGCGCTTCGGCGAGCGGCTGCAGGTGCGCTGGGACCTGGACATCGCCGCCGGCAGCGCGCGGGTGCCGCCGCTGCTGCTGCAGCCGCTGGTGGAGAACGCGGTCAAACACGGCGTGGAACCCAACCCGCAAGGCGGCCGCCTGCGCGTGCGCACGGAGCGGCGTGGCTCGCGGGTGGTGATCGAGGTCACGAACACGCTGGCGCCGCTGGTGTGGGCCGACCGGCCGGTGCCGCGCGGCCATGGCATCGCGCTGGCCAATGTGCGCGACCGGCTGCGGCTGCTGCACGACGTGCAGGCGCAGTTTCGCGCCGGCCCGGATCAGGGGCACTACCGGGTGCGCATCGACATCCCGGCACCGGCGGGCGGGTGATGCCGTCCGGCCCGCCAACCATCACCGCACGTCAAGCCATGAGCCAACCACTACGCGTTCTGATCGTCGACGACGAGTCGCTGGCCCGCGCCAGGCTGCGCACCTTGCTGGGCGACTTCGGCGAGCCCGCTACGGCCGTGATGGGCGAGGCCGCCAACGGGCACGAGGCCTTGCATGCGCTGCACGGCGGCGGCTTCGACGTCGTCCTGCTGGACATCGGCATGCCTGGCCTGGACGGGCTGGAGCTGTCGCGCGCGCTGCGTCTGCTGGCGCATCCGCCGGCGGTGGTGTTCGTCACGGCGCATGCCGAGCACGCCTTGGCCGCCTTCGAGGTGGAAGCGGCCGACTACCTGACCAAGCCGGTGCGCGCCGAGCGGCTGCAGCAGGCCCTGCTTAAGGCGCAGCGCCTGCTTGCCGCCCGCCGCGCCGAACCGGCGCAGGAGGGCCAGGAGCACCTGCTGATCCAGGATCGCGGGCGGGCCGAACGGGTGCCGCTGTCGGAGGTGATCTACCTCAAGTCCGAGCTGAAGTACCTGACGGTGCGCACGGCGCTGCGCAGCCACATCCTCGACGGCGCCCTGAGCGATTTCGAGGAGCGCTACCCGCGCCGGTTCGTGCGGGTGCACCGCAACGCGCTGGTGGCGCGTGAGGCGATCCGTGCGCTGGAGCGGCAGGACGACGCCGGCGACGGCGAAGGCTGGGTGTTGCGGCTGCACGGCATCGCCGAGCCGGTGCTGGTGTCGCGCCGGCAGTTGCCGGCCGTGCGCGACGTGCTCAAGGAACGCTGATGGCCCGCGACCCGGAAGACGACGCACGGCCGGATGACGAGCGGCCGCCACCGGCGCTGGTAACCCTGCCGGCCCCGGCCTCGGCCCCGATGCCGGAAGGCGGCGACCGTGCCGCGCCGGCGGCAGAGCCGCAGCCGGGCAGCCCCCGTCAGCGTGGTCCGGTCGTCGTGCACATGCCGGTGGACGTGCGCAGCGCGGCGCTGGTGTTCCTGGCCGTGCTGGCTGGCGTGTTCACGCTGCGCTGGGCGTCCGCCGTCTTCATTCCGCTGATGCTCAGCCTGCTGCTGACCTATGCGCTGGCGCCGGCCGTGGACTGGCTCGAACGATGGCACGCGCCGCGCTGGCTGGGGGCCGGCGTCATCCTGCTCGGGCTCGGCGGTGCGTTCGGGTGGACCGGCTACTCGCTCTCCGACAGTGCCGCCGAACTGGTGGATGCATTGCCGGCCGCGGCGCAGAAGCTGCGCCTGGCACTGCGCACCAAGTCGACCCGGCCCAGCACCCTGGACACGGTACAGAAAGCCGCCAGCCAGCTCGAGCAGGCCGCGCAGGACGGCCGCAGCCCGGCGCTGACGCCGCGCGGCGTGACGCGGGTGGTGGTGGAGCGGCCGGCCTTCAACATCCGCGACTACCTGGTCAGCGGCACGCTCGGGCTGGTGACGGCGACGGGACAGCTCACGCTAATCGCTTTCCTGACCTACTTCGCGTTGTGTGCCGGCGACACCTTCCGCCGCAAGCTGGTGCGCATGGCCGGGCCCAGCCTGCAGAGCAAGAAGGTGACGGTCAAGATGCTGGACGACATCACCCGCCAGATCGAGCGCTACCTGCTGGTGCAGATCTTCACCAGCGCCGTGGTCGGCGTGACCACCGGCGTGGCGTTCTGGGCGCTGGGGCTTGAGAACGCGGCGGTGTGGGGCATCCTGGCGGCGGTGACCAACCTGATTCCCTATGTCGGCTCGCTCATCGTGATGGTGGCGGCGGCGCTGGTCGCCTTTCTGCAGTTCAACAGCATCCAGATGGCGCTGGCCATCGGCGGGGCCTCGCTGCTCGTGCATACCATCGTCGGCAATCTGCTGACGCCGTGGCTGACCAGCCGGGCCGGCCGCATGAACCCGGTGGCGGTGTTCGTGGCGGTCATCTTCTGGGGCTGGCTGTGGGGCATCTGGGGGCTGCTGCTGGGCGTGCCGCTGCTGATGGTCGTCAAGGCCGTGTGCGACCGGGTCGAGGACCTGCAGCCCATCGGCGAACTGCTGAGCGCCTGATTCGGCGGCGGCCGGGTCGGCCGGAGCCCATGCCGAACGGCGTATGTAAGAAATTGTGTTGACAGAATTGCTGCACTGCGAGACGCTTGGTTCGTCTCATTCAGTTTCACATTTGCAGCGAACCTGTGACGATCCTTGATGCCCGCGAATCGGCGCCTTCGGAGGGCGGTCCGAGCTTTTCCCTCGCCAACCGCCTGACGCGGGTCGCCTGGACGCTGGTCTGGGGCATCGGCGCGTCCTGGACGCCGCGCCAGCTGGCGCCCTGGCGACGGTTCCTGCTGCGCTGCTTCGGCGCCCGGATGGAGCCCGGCAGCGACGTGCGCGCCAGCGCCCGCGTCTGGCTGCCCGCCAATCTGCACCTCGGGCCGCGGGCGGTCATCGGCCCGCAGGTCAACGTCTACAGCATGGGCCCGATCGAGGTGGGCGCAGACGTGCTGGTGTCGCAGGGCGCACACCTGTGCGCCGGCACGCACGACAGCGATTCGCCGGAGTTCCAGCTGGTTGCACGGCCGATCCGTATCGGCGCCCGGGCCTGGATCGCGGCCGAGGCCTTCGTCGGCCCCGGGGCCCAGATCGGAGAAGGCGTGGTGCTCGGCGCGCGCGCCGTGGCATTCGGCGAACTGGCGCCCTGGACCGTGTACTCGGGCAATCCCGCCCGCCCCATCCGCCCACGCCGGCGCACGCCGCGGACCGATCGATGAACTCGCCACATCCCGCCGACGTGCCCGCCGACCCGCCCGCCGGCGACCCGCCCTGCGTGGTGGTGCTGCTGACCTTCAACTCCGCCGGCATCATCCGCGAGACGGCGGCCGCCGCGCTGCGGGTCAGCCCGCACGTGTACGCGGTCGACTCGGGCTCGACCGACGGGACCGATCGCATCCTGCTGGAGATGGGCTGCACCGTCGCGCAGCACCCCTTTTCCAACTACAGCGACCAGCGCAACTGGGCCATCGCGCAGGTCGAGGACCGCTACCGCTGGCAGTTGCACCTGGACGCGGACGAGGTGCTCGACGACCAGGCGGTGCGCGAGATCCGCGCACTGCTCGACGGCGCTGCCACGCACGACGCGTACATGCTGCGCCGGCGCGACTACTTCATGGGACGCATGCTGCGCTTCTCCGGCGTCAATCCGTGGCACCTGCGCCTTTTCCGCAGCGGGGTGGGCCGCTGCGAGGCGCGCCTGTACGACCAGCACTTCATCGCGCCGGCCGCGCAGGGCCGGGTCGGCCGTCTGGCCGGCTACATGCACGACAAGAACGCGCAATCGCTGAGCAACTGGGTGACCAGCCACAACCGCTGGAGCGACGCCGAGGCGCGCGAGAAGTCGCAGCCCGCCCAGGCGCCCGGCGCCGACGTGCTCCAGCCCCGTCTGCTGGGCGACGCACGCGAGCGCACCCGCTTCATCAAGCAGATCTACTACCGGCTGCCCATCGGCGTGCGCGCGTTCGCCTACTTCATCTATCGCTACCTGCTGCGCGGCGGCTTCCTCGACGGCCGCCCGGGCTTCTACTTCGCCTTCTTCCAGGCGCTGTGGTTCCGCATGCTGGTGGACGCCAAGCTGTGGGAGATGTCCCGGCAGCTGCCGCCACCGCCCGCCACCCCGGCCCGACCAGGGCCGGAGCCTTCTTCCACCAAACTGCAAGCGAACTCCTGATGCGCCAATACAACCCGTCCAAACGCATCCTGGTGACCGGCGGCGCCGGCTTCCTGGGCAGCCACCTGTGCGAACGGCTCATCGCCGCGGGCCACGACGTCCTGTGCGTGGACAACTTCTTCACCGGCACGCGGCGCAACGTGGAGCATCTGCTCGGCCATCCGCAGTTCGAGCTGATGCGCCATGACGTGACCTTCCCGCTGTACGTGGAGGTCGACGAGATCTTCAACCTGGCCTGCCCGGCCTCGCCGATCCACTACCAGCACGATCCGGTGCAGACCACCAAGACCAGCGTGCACGGCGCGATCAACATGCTGGGGCTGGCCAAGCGCGTGCGCGCCAAGATCCTGCAGGCCTCCACCAGCGAGGTGTACGGCGACCCGGAGATCCACCCGCAGATCGAGAGCTACTGGGGCCGCGTCAACCCCATCGGCATCCGCAGCTGCTATGACGAGGGCAAGCGCTGCGCAGAGACGCTGTTCTTCGACTACCACCGACAGCACCGGCTGCGCATCAAGGTGGCGCGCATCTTCAACACGTACGGGCCGCGCATGCACGTCAACGACGGGCGCGTGGTGTCGAACTTCATCGTGCAGGCGCTGCGCGGACAGGACATCACCATCTACGGCGACGGCAGCCAGACGCGCAGCTTCTGCTTCGTGGACGACCTGGTCGAGGCGATGCTGCGCCTTATGGCCACCGGCGACGAGATCACCGGCCCGATCAACATCGGCAACCCGGGCGAGTTTTCCATGCTCGAGCTGGCGCGCAAGGTCATCGAACTGACAGGATCGCGCAGCAAGCTGGTGCACATGCCGCTGCCCGCCGACGACCCCCGGCAACGCCGCCCCGACATCTCGATGGCGCGCGAGCACCTGGGCGGCTGGGAGCCGCTGACCCAGCTCGACGCCGGGCTCGGTCGGACGGTGGCATATTTCGACCAACTGCTTTCCACCGGCGGCGCAGCCGCCTGAGCCAACGCTCCACACGGTCCGCGACATGAACATCACCATCATCGGCACCGGCTATGTCGGCCTGGTCACCGGAACCTGCCTGGCAGACCTGGGCAACCATGTCTTCTGCCTGGACATCGATCCGGCCAAGATCGAGATGCTCAAGCGCGGCGAGGTGCCGATCTACGAGCCCGGCCTGGCCGAACTGGTGCAGGCGAACATCGCTGCCGAGCGGCTGGTGTTTTCCACCGACGTCGCGGCGGCGGTCGCGCACGGCGACGTGCAGTTCATCGCGGTGGGCACGCCCGCCGACGAGGACGGCAGCGCCGATCTGCACTACGTGCTGGAGGCGGCGCGCAACATCGGCCGCCACATGACCGGCTTCAAGGTGGTGGTGGACAAGTCGACCGTGCCGGTCGGCACCTCCGACAAGGTAGCCGCCGTGATCCGCGAGGCACTGGCCGCGCGTGGCATGGACGAACAGCGCTTCGCGGTGGTGAGCAACCCCGAGTTCCTCAAGGAAGGCGCGGCGGTGGACGACTTCATGCGCCCCGACCGCATCGTCCTGGGCGTGGGCGAGGACGACGCCGGGCAGGAGGCGCTGTCGGTCATGCGCAAGCTGTATGCGCCGTTCAACCGCAACCACGAGCGCATGCGTGTGATGGACCTGCGCTCGGCCGAGTTCACCAAGTACGCGGCCAACGCCATGCTCGCCACGCGCATCAGCTTCATGAACGAGCTGGCCAACCTGGCCGACCGCGTCGGTGCCGACATCGAGCTGGTGCGCCAGGGCATCGGCTCGGATCCGCGCATCGGCTACAACTTCCTCTACGCCGGCACCGGCTATGGCGGCAGCTGCTTTCCCAAGGACGTGCAGGCGCTGACGCACACGGCCCAGGAGCAGGGCCAGCGCCTGCGCGTGCTGGAGGCGGTGGAGGCGGTGAACGACGAGCAGAAGCAGGTGCTGCTCGAGAAGATCTTCCAGCGTTTCGGGCGCGACCTCACCGGCCGGCGCCTGGCGTTGTGGGGCCTGTCGTTCAAGCCCAATACGGACGACATGCGCGAGGCGCCCAGCCGGGTGCTGATCGGCGCGCTGCTGCGCGCCGGCGCCCGCGTCGTCGCGCACGACCCGGTGGCGGTCACGGAGGCGCGGCGCGTGCTGGCCCTCGACTTCGCCGACGCGCCGCAGTTGCTGGCGGGCATCCACTACGCCAGCAATCCTCTGCAGGCGCTCGAGGGGGCGGACGCCCTGGTCATCGTGACCGAATGGAAGGCCTACAAGAGTCCGCAGCTCGACCGCCTGAAGGCGCTGATGAAGACGCCGCTGATCTTCGACGGCCGCAACCTCTACGAGCCGTGGAACATGCGCGCGGCCGGCGTCGAGTACGTCGGCATCGGCCGGCGCGCCTGAGGCCGCGCGCCGGTTGCCGGCGCCGGCCCGCTTTCAGCCGGTGTTGCGCAGCCCCGCCGCCACCCCGTTGATGGACAGCAGGATGCCGCGCTGCAGGCGCTCGCCGCCGTCGCCTGCGCGGTAGCGCCGCATCAGCTCGACCTGCAGGTGATGCAGCGGGTCGATGTACGGAAAGCGATGGCGCACCGAGCGCTGCATGTCCAGGTTGCCCTCCAGGCGCTGGCGCGCGCCGGTGATCAGGGTCAGCGCTTCCGAGGTGCGGTGCCATTCGGCATCGATCATCGAGAACACCTTCTTGCGCAGCTTGCGGTCTTCGACCAGTTCGGCGTAGCGCGAGGCCAGCGCCAGGTCGCTCTTGGCCAGCACCATGTCCATGTTGGACAGCAGGGTGCGGAAGAACGGCCATTGCGCGTACATGCGCTGCAGCAGCGCGATTCGGCTCTTGCGCTCGGCAGCGGTCCCGGCGCTTTCCAGGAAGGATTGGACGCCGGAGCCGAAGCCGTACCAGCCCGGCAGCGTGAGGCGGCACTGGCCCCAGCTGAAGCTCCAGGGCACGGCGCGCAGGTCGTCGATCTTGTGGCTCGGGTTGCGCGACGCCGGACGCGAGCCGATGTTCAGTTCCGCGATCTCGCGGATCGGCGTGGCGCTGAAGAAGTAGTCGCCGAAGCCCGGCGTGCCGTACACCAGTTCGCGGTAGGCGGCCATGCTGGCGGTGGACAGGTCGTCGGCGGCCGACAGGAACTCGGCCGGCGCCGCCTTGGTCGGCGGCAGCAGCGTGGCCTCGAGCGTGGCGGCGACCAGCGTCTCGAGGTTGCGCCGGCCGATCTCGCGATTGGCGTACTTGGAGCCGATCACCTCGCCTTGCTCGGTCAGGCGGATCTGGCCGCGCACCGTACCCGGCGGCTGCGCCAGGATGGCCTGGTAGCTGGGGCCACCGCCGCGCCCGACCGTGCCCCCGCGGCCATGGAACATGCGCAGGCGCACCGCCTGGCCGTCGGGAGCGGCGCGCGCCATCTCGTCGAACAACCGCACCAGTGCGCCGCCGGTGCGGTAGAGCTCCCAGTTGCTGGTGAAGATGCCGCCGTCCTTGTTGCTGTCCGAATAGCCGAGCATCACGTCCTGCTCGCCGCCGGAGCGGCGCACCAGCGCGGCGATGCCCGGCAATTCGTAGAAGGCGCGCACGATGGGCGCGGCGTTGCGCAGGTCCTCGATGGTCTCGAACAGCGGCACCACGATCAGGTCGCAGACCGCGTCGCTGTCGAGCGTGCCGCGCATCAGGCCGACCTCCTTCTGCAGCACCAGCACCTCCAGCAGGTCGCTCACCGTCTCGGTGTGGCTGATGATGTAGTGCCGGATCGCCTCCTGGCCGTAGGCCGCCCGGACACGGCGCGCCTCCGTGAAGATGGCCAGTTCGCTGCGCGCGAGCGGCGAGTACTCGGCGTCGGGCACGCGCAGCGGGCGGGTCTCGTCGAGCAGGCGCAGCAGCAGCGTCTGCTTGGCTTCTTCCGCGAGCGTGGCGTATTCGGGCTCCACCCGCGCCTTGGCCAGGAGCTCGGCCAGCACCGCCTCGTGCTTGTCGGAGCTCTGCCGCAGGTCGACGGTGGCCAGGTGGAAGCCGAACACCTGCACGGCGCGGATCAGCGGCGCGAGCCGGTGCGCCACCAGCGCGCCGCCATGCTTTTCCTGCAGCGATTCCTCGATGGTGCGCAGGTCGGCCAGGAATTCGGATGCAAGCATGTAGGGGTTCTGCGGCGCCACCGCGTGGCGGGCCGCCTGGCCGCCGGTCAGGCCCTGCAATGTCGCGGCCAGCCGGGCGTACATGCCGGTGAGTGCCCGGCGATACGGCTCGTCGCGGCGGTGCTCGCTGGTATCGGGCGAGCGCTCGGCCAGCGCCTGCATCTCGGAGGTGATGTCCACCAGCGAGGCCGACAGCGACAGCTCGCCGCCCAGGTAATGCACCTCCGTCAGGTAGAAGCGCAGCACCATTTCGGCCTGCCGCCGCATCGCGTAGACGAGCGTCTCGGCCGTCACGTTGGGATTGCCGTCGCGGTCGCCGCCGATCCACTGGCCCATGCGCAGGAACGACGCCACGTTCTGCGTGCCCAGCGCCTGCTCCAGGTCGGCGTAGACGTGCGGGATCTCGCGCAGGAAGGTGGCTTCGTAGTAGCTCAGCGCGTTCTCGATCTCGTCGGCCACCGTCAGGCGGATGAAGCGCAGCAGCCTCGTCTGCCAAAGCTGCGTGACGCGGATGCGCAGTTGCTGCTCGTTCTGCGCCAGTTCGATCGGCGTGAGCGCGTCGGCTTTGCCTTCGCTCTGGGCGGCCCAGGCACGCCGGCGCAGCAGGATGTCGTCCCGCGCGGCCAGCAACTGGCTGATGCCGCGCTCGGCGTCGAGGATGCTCTTGCGCTGCACCTCGGTCGGGTGGGCGGTGAGCACCGGCGAGACGTAGCTGCCGGCGAGCGTCTGGACCACGGCGGCTGTGGACACGCCGGCCTTGCGGATGCGCGCCAGGGCTACCGCCAGGCTGCTCTCGACCGGCTCGCCGGCGCGCTCGGCCTGGGTGCGTCGGCGGATCTGGTGCCGGTCTTCGGCGAGGTTGGCCAGATGGCTGAAGTAGGTGAAGGCGCGGATCACCCGTACCGTCTGCACGGCACTCAACCCCTTGAGCAGGCTCTTGAGCGCGCGGTCGGCCGAGTGGTCGGCGTCGCGCCGAAAGGCCACCGAAAGGATGCGGATCTTCTCGACCAGGTCGAAGGTGGCGTCGCCCTCCTGCTCGCGGATGACGTCGCCCAGGATGCGGCCCAGGAGCCGGATGTCGGCCACCAGGGTTTCGTCGTCGGACTCCGTTCTCTTCTTCTTGCGGGTCGCGGGGGAGGGCATGGTCCTGGTGTTGTTCACGTCGCTCTTTCCTCGGTCCGGGTGGGCATTGGCAGCGGGTTGCTGCAACGCAGCATGCTAGCATCGAGCGCTGTTTTTCTGAGCGCCGGAGACACGCTTTGACCCCTCTCGTGATCGCCACGCGCGAAAGTCGGCTCGCCCTGTGGCAGGCGCGACACGTCCAGTCCCTGCTCGAGGCGCGCGGCCATGCCGTGTCCCTGCTGGGCATGACCACCCGGGGCGACCAGATCCTGGACCGCACGCTGAGCAAGGTCGGCGGCAAGGGCCTGTTCGTGAAGGAACTCGAACTGGCTCTTGAAGAAGGCCGCGCCGACCTGGCCGTGCATTCGCTCAAGGACGTGCCGATGGACCTGCCGGCCGGCTTCGTCCTGGCCTGCGTGCCGGCGCGCGAGGACCCGCGCGACGCGTTGGTCAGCCCGCATCACGACAGCCTGGCGTCGCTGCCGGCCGGCGCGGTGGTCGGGACGTCCAGCCTGCGCCGCACCGTGCTGCTGCGTGCCTTGCGACCCGACCTGCGCATCGAGCCGCTGCGCGGCAACCTCGACACCCGCCTGCGCAAGCTCGACGAGGGACACTATGCCGCGATCGTGCTGGCCGCTGCCGGCCTCAAGCGGCTCGGCCTGGAAGATCGCATCCGGGCCGTGTTCGAGCCCGATGTGATGCTGCCGTCCGCCGGCCAGGGTGCGCTGGGCATCGAGGTGCGTGCGGACCGCGCCGACCTGCTGCAGGCGCTCGCCCCGCTCGCCAGTGCCGCCGACACCTTGGCCACCGGCGCCGAGCGTGCGGTCAGCCGCGCCATGGGCGGCAGTTGCTCGATGCCCCTTGCGGCCCATGCGCGCTGGCAGGACGACGGCGCGCTGCGGGTGGACGCCGCATGGGGCGATCCCTCCGGCGCGCCTGGCGTGGTGAAGGTCCAGGTCGTCGCCCCAGTGTCGACCCCGGAACAGGCCCAGGCGCTGGGCCAGGAAGCCGCGCGCGCCTTGCGCGAGGGCGGCGCCGCCGTGCCGGCGTGACCGCCGTGGCCACTGCACGCCGGGTGCTGGTGACGCGGCCGTCGCAGGAGGCCGGACGCTGGTTGGAGGGCCTGCGCGCGCGCGGGTTCGATGCGCAGTGGCTGCCGCTGATCTGCATCGAGCCGTTGCAGGACGACGCGGCGCTGCGCGCGGCCCGTGCGGCGGCGGCGCGCTACCAGGCCTGGATGTTCGTCAGTGCCGCGGCCGCCCGGCATTTCCTCGGCGACGAAGCCCTGGCTGCGTCTGCCGGGGTGCGCTGCTGGGCCACCGGCCCGGGCACCGTTGCTGCCCTGCGCGATGCAGGCGTGCCGCTGCAGCGCATCGATGCGCCGGGCGACGACGCCGAGCGCTTCGATTCGGAGGCGCTGTGGGTGCGGGTGCGGGAACAGGTCGGCGCCGGCACGCGGGTGCTGCTCGTGCGCGGTGCCCAGGCCGACGGCCAGGAAGCGGGGCGCGACTGGCTGGCGCAACAGGTCGCCGCCGCGGGTGGACTTGTCGACACCGTGGCCGCCTACCGCCGGGTGGCGCCGCGCTGGGACCCGGCGCAAGGCGCACTCGCGCAGGCGGCGGCTCGCGACGGCAGCATCTGGCTGCTGAGCAGTTCGCAGGCCGTGGCCAACCTGGGCCTGGTGCTGCCGGGCTCGGACTGGTCGGCTGCATCCGCGGTCTGCACCCACCCGCGCATCGCGCAGGCGGCGCGGGCGGCGGGTTTCGGGCGGGTCGCGGTGTCGAACCCGCCGATCGAGGCGCTGGCCGCGTCGATAGAATCCTTGCAATGAGCCTTGCCCCCGCGACCGACGAAGCCCTGGCAGTGCCCGGCGATCGGGCCGCCGCCGGGCATGCCCCGCAGCCCGGCGCAGCCGGGACGATGCGCATCGTGGTGGCGGTGGTGGCGATCGTCGCCGTCGTGGCGCTGCTGATGGCCTTCTCGCTCTGGCAGAAGGTCAACGGCATGCAGGAGCAACTGGCCCGCCAGAGCGCCGACGCCCTGGCGCAGGCGGCCGAGGCGCGCACGCTGGCGCGGCAGGCCAGCGAAGTCGTGCGCGACGCGGCAGCCAAGGTCGCCCTCAACGAAAGCCGCATCGCCGAGCTGAACCTGCAGCGCGCGCAACTCGACGAGCTCATGCAGAACCTCTCGCGTTCGCACGACGAGAGCATGGTGGTCGACATCGAGGCTGCCGTGCAACTGGGCATGCAGCGCGCCCAGACCACCGGCAACGCCGAGCCGCTGCTGGCGGCCCTGAAGGCCAGCGAGCAGCGCGTCGCGCGGGCGGGACAGCCGCGCCTGGCCCCGTTGCAGCGGGCGCTGGCCCGCGATGCCGACCAGATCCAGGCCGTCGCCGCCGGCGGCGCCACTGATTCGCTGCACAAGCTGGACGACCTGATCCGGCTGGTCGACGACCTGCCGGTCGTCAACGACGTCGCCCGGACCGGCGGTGCCAGCCTGTGGGCGCCGGACCCGCTGCCGGCCGACGCCTACTGGTGGCAGCGCGTGTGGGCTGCCGTCCAGCAGGAAATCCGTGCGCTGGTGCGGGTCGGCCGGGTCGACCGGCCCGAGGCCGTGCTGGTCTCCCCCGACCAGGTCTTCTTCCTGCGCGAGAACCTCAAGCTCAAGTTGCTCGGCGTGCGCCTGTCGGTGCTGTCGCGGCAACTCGACAGTGCCCGCTTCGAGCTGGCTGCCGTCACCACGGCGTTGAACCGCTATTTCGATCCGCGTTCGCGCCGCACGCAGCAGGCGGCCACCCTGTTGCTGCAGTTGCAGTCGCAGCTCAAGGACGCGCCGGCGCTGAACATCAACGCGACGCTGACGGCGCTGTCGGCCGCTGCGGCCGGACGCTGAGGTCCGGGCATGCGCGCGGCACTGTGGCTCCTGGCGCTGTTCGGCATCGCTGCCGCGGTGGCGTTGTTCGCGGGCAGCAACCAGGGCACGGTGACGGTGTTCTGGCCGCCGTGGCGGGTCGACCTCTCGCTCAACCTGGTGCTCCTGCTGCTGCTGGCGCTGTTCGTCGTCCTGCACTTTGCGCTGCGCGGCATGGCCGCGTTGTTCTCGCTGCCGGCGCAGGCGCGCCAATGGCGCATGCAGCAGAAGGAGCGCGCCCTGTATGCCGCGCTGCTGGATGCGGTCTCGCAGTTGCTGGCCGGCCGCTTTTCGCGCGCCACCAAGGCGGCGCAGTCGGCGCTGGCGCAGGAACGCATGCTCGCGGGACTCGATGCGCGTCTGCCGCTGGCCAGGCAGGTGCGCGTGCTGTCGCATCTGCTGGGCGCCGAGAGCGCGCATGCCCTCCAGGACCGGCCGGCGCGGGATGCGCACCTGCAGCATGCACTCAATGAAAGCGGCGATGGCGACCTGAGCCTCGAGACCCGCGAAGGCGTCCAGTTGCGCGCAGCGCGGTGGGCGCTGCACGACCGCGACGCCCAAGGTGCGCTGGCGCGGCTGCACGAACTGCCGCACGGCGCCCAGCGCCGCACGCTCGCCCTGCGCCTGTCGCTCAAGGCCGCGCGCCTGGACGGCCGCACGCTCGAAGCCCTGGAAACCGCGCGCCTGCTGGCCAAGCACCGCGCGTTTTCCGAAGCGGCGGCGCACAGCATCGTGCGCGGCCTGGCGATCGACCTGCTGAGCGAGGCGCACGATCCTGCCCAATTGCGTGGCGCATGGTCGCGCCTCGAGCCCGCCGAGCGCGAAATGCCCGAGGTGGCGCTGCATGCCGCGCAGCGACAGGTGTTGCTGCGCGGCGACCTGTCGCTGGCCCGCGCCTGGCTGCTGCCGGTGTGGGACGGCATGACCGCCGGCTCGCTGTCTCTTGACGACAGCCTGCGGGTCAAGCTGATCCGGGTGCTCGAGGCCGGGCTCGATTCGGTCGACACCGACTGGCTCCTGCGCATCGAGACGGCGCAGCGCAACGATCCGCGCGATCCCAATCTCCAGTACCTCGCTGGCATGGCGTGCCTGAAGCGGCAGCTGTGGGGCAAGGCACAGCAATTGCTCACGCAAGCTGGCCTGGGCCTGAAGGACGCCGTCCTGCACCGGCAGGCCTGGCAGGCGCTGGCGCGCCTTGCCGAAGAGCGTGGCGACAGCGAACAGGCCGCCGCGGCCTGGAAGCGCGCGGCCGAGAGCGACGCTTTCCGCTAGGCTGCCGTCTGGCTCGCAATCGCATCCACCGATCGGGATAGCCCGGAAGAGGGCTGGTACGGCACGACAAATGTGAAGTACATTCGGTAACGATTGCGAAAGTATTAATTCTTTTCGCTTCTGGAGGTGAATTTGAGGTCTTCGGTGTTACTGGCGTGGCTGCTGCTTCCGCTTGCGATCCTCTCCGGCTGTGCGGTGGTCCCGGGCTACAGCTCGCCGCGCAACGACAAGTCCACGGCGCCCGCGCTCCCGCCCCGGGCCGATGGCAGTGTCTCGCCTACCGATCTGCCGCCCGACGGGGCGATCACCGAAATCACGCCCGACCTGAATGCGCGCATGCGGGCGGCGCTGGCCGACGGCATCTCGCCGCAGGTGCAGGCGCTGATCGGTGAGCCAGGGCCCTACCGAATCGGCGTAGGCGACTCGATCGGCGTGCTGGTGTTCGACCACCCCGAACTCGTCTTCAGCAGCACCCCGGCCACCACCGTGGCCGATCCGGCCAGCGTCTCGCCGGCTCCGGGTTTCCTGGTCTCGACCAACGGGACGCTCACCTTTCCGTACGCCGGGCCGATCCAGGCCGCCGGCATGACGATCCAGGAGCTGACGGATACGCTGGTGTCCCGCCTGAGCCGGGTGTTCCGCAACCCGCAGATCCAGGTGCGCGTCGAGGCCTTCCGCAGCAAGCGCGCCTACCTCGAAGGGGAGGTCGCCAGCCCGGGGCTGCAGGTCTTCACCGATATTCCGATGACGCTCCCGGAGGCGATCAACCGGGCCGGCGGCATCACGGCGACGGGTGACCGCTCGAACGTGACGCTGTCGCGCAAGGGCGTGACGACCACCATCGACATGATGCGCCTGGCCGAGGCCGGGGTGGACCCGTCGCGCATTCCGCTGCAGAACGGCGATGTGATCTTCGTGCGCAACCGCGACGAGCGCAAAGTGTTCGTGATGGGCGAACTGGTTGCTGCGCAGGCGATGCTGATGCGCAACGGCCGCCTGACGCTCAACGATGCGCTTGGCGAGGCCGGTGGCATCAACATGGGCACGGCCAACCCGCGCCAGATCTTCGTGATCCGCAACCAGCCGGAAGGCGGACGGACCATCTTCCACCTCGATGCGGACACGCCGACGGCGCTGGCCCTGGCCGACGGATTCCCGCTGCAGCCGCGTGACGTGGTCTACGTCGATCCGGTGCCGCTGGTCCTCTGGAGCCGCGTGGCCAACCTGATCCTGCCGTCGAGTTCCGCCTACACCTCGGTACGCAACATTCCCAGATAGGCCCCCTATGGTTCATCTCGTGCCCGATACATCGCGTATGTCAGCCCCGCCGGGGCGCTCAATGCCCCTCGGGCGGTCGGGTGGGCACTGAGATGAGCGCCAAGCTGACCCATTCGGGCCTGGGGCCCATGAATTCCGCGTCGCCTTTCGACACCCCGGAGGCAGAGGTCGACGTCAGCCGCTACGTCGAGGCTCTGGTCTCGCACAAGTGGATGATCGTCGCCATCACGGTGACCGTCACGCTGCTGGGCGTCGTCTACGCGCTGCTGCAGCGTCCCGTATACGAAGCGACCATGCTGGTGCAGGTCGAGGATTCGGAAGGCGCGAGCCGCAACGTGCTCGGCGAGGCCAGCACGTTGTTGGACGCGAAGACGCCGGCGGCGGCGGAGATCGAGATCATTCGTTCGCGCTCGGTCATCGGCGCTGCGGCGGATGCCACGCAGGCCTATGTCTCGGCGATGCCGCGCTACGCGCCGTACGTGGGCGGCTGGCTGGCGCGGCGGGCGTCGGGCCTGTCCGAGCCCGGATTCCTGGGCATGCCGGGCTATGTCACGGGTACGGAACGCATCGCCGTCGAGCGACTGGAAACCGGACGAAGCCTCGAGGGCGTCCAGATGACCATCACGGCGCAGGGCGGCGGCCGCTTCGAACTGACGGCGCCGAATTGGCCCAGGCCGATCGAGGGCGAGGTCGGCTCGATGCTCAAGACAGACACGCCCAACGGCCCGATCGAACTCAAGGTGTCGGTGCTCGATGGCCGCCCGGGCGCGCAGTTCCTGGTTTCGCGGGGTTCGCGGCAGGCGACCATCGATGCGATCCAGGGCAGCCTGTCCATCTACGAGCGCAGCAAGCAGTCGGGCATCGTCGCTGTCTCGCTTCAGGATGGCAGTCCACCGCGGCTGGTCCAGTTGCTCAACGTCATCGGCGCCCAGTACGTTCAGCAGAACATCAACCGGCGCGCGGCCGAGGCGCAGAAGTCGCTGGCCTTCCTGGATGTGCAGCTGCCGGCGTTCAAGCGCCAGCTCGAACAGTCCGAAGAAGCCTTTAACCGCTTTCGCAATCTCAACGGGTCGGTCTCGATCGACGATGAAGGTACGCAGGCGCTGGGCCTGGTGGTGGAGCGGCAATCGAAGTTGTTCGAGGCTCAGCAGCGCCGCACCGAGCTCGCGCAACGATTCACCTCGGCGCATCCGGTCGTGCAGACGCTGGACGCCCAGATCGCCGCGCTGAAATCCAGCCTGTCCGAGGTTCAGGCCCGCATCCGGGCGTTCCCGCAATTGCAGCAGGAGGCCGTGCGCCTCGAGCGCGACGTGCGCGTCAATTCCGAGCTCTACCGGTCGCTTTTGAACAACGCGATGCAGCTGCGGCTGGTCAAGGAGGGCAAGGTGGGCAACGTGCGCGTGCTCGACGAGGCGGTCGAGCCGATGCTCCCCATCAAGCCGCGGCGCACGACCATCGTGGCTGCCGCCCTGGCGCTCGGTCTGTTCCTCGGCGTGATGGCGGCGCTGCTGCGCAACATGCTCGTCGAGCACCGGATTCGCGACGCCTATGAAGTGGAAGCGGGCACGGGCATGGCCGTTTTCTCCGCCATTCCCTTCAGCACGCGCCAGGCGACCATCGCCCAGCGGCGCCTGACCGGACCCACCGGCGTGCGCCTGCTTGCAGTCGAAAACCCCGATGATTCCACCGTCGAAAGCCTTCGCAGCATGCGCACGGCGCTGCAGTTCGCCATGCTCGAAGCGCCCAGCAACCGGGTGATGATCACCGGGCCGACCCCGGGTGTCGGCAAGAGTTTCGTCACTGCCAATTTCGCGGCGCTGCTGGCGGCGTCGGGCAAGAAGACCCTGCTCATCGACGCCGACCTGCGTCGCGGCCGCCTGCACCAGTACCTGGGCTTGCAGCGCCACGGCGGGTTGTCCGAACTGATCGCCGGCAGCCTGACCATCCAGCAGACCGTCCACAAGCAGGTCACGCAGAACCTGGATTTCCTGGCCACCGGGCAGTTGCCCCCCAACCCGGGCGAACTGCTGACGTCCGACTCCTTCGCCAACGTCATGAAGCGGCTGTCGGAGCAGTACGACATCGTGGTGATCGACACGCCGCCGGTGCTGGTCGCGTCGGACGCCTCGTCGACTGCCGTCCATGCCGGTACCGTGCTCATGGTGGCCAAGTCGGACATGTCCACGATGGGTGAGATCAAGGAATCGATGCGGCGGCTGTCGCTGGGCGGCAAGACCGCCGCCGGCGTGCTGCTCAACGGCGTCGACAACCGCCGCCGGTCCTACGGCAACAGGATGGGCCGCTACAGCCACGCGGACTACGGCTACGAGAGCATCCTGCCGGAACACCAGTAGCGGCGCGGGGTGCGGTGCGCGAACGCACCCGCCCATCCATCCCTTCCCTCCTTCGGCTGCGGGCGCTGAGCCCCTGGTGGTCAGTCGCGCCCGCGCGGGGCCGCCATGCAGGCGTGCAGGTCGGCCTCGAGGCGATGGAGCACGCTGTCGCGCGCCAGGGTTTCTTCGGCAATCGTGCGCGCGCGCAAGCCGAGTTCGCGCCGCAGATCCGGCGCGGCCGCCAGCGTGCGCACGGCTGCGGCGAAGGAATCGGCGTCCTGAGGAATCGCCAGCAGGCCGCATTGGGCCACCACGTGGCCCAGTTCCGTTTCCGGCCGGGCGCCGGCCACTACCGGGCGTCCGCTGCTGAGCATGCCGGTGAGCTTGGATGGCATGACCAGATCCGCGGCGTCCGCTTTCTGCGGCAGCAGGTGGATGTCGGCCAGGCCGAGCAGGTCGGGCAGGCGCTCGAGCGGCTGGAGATCGAGGAAGCGGACATTCGGCAATGCCGCGCACGCCTGGACGAGGGCCGCGCGTGCCGCCCCTTCGCCGCAATAGACGAAATGAATGTCGGTCCGGTCCTGGAGCCTTTCGGCCAGCCCGGACAGCACCTCCAGGCCCTGCTTGGCTCCCATGTTCCCCGAATAGAGCGCGACCACATCCGTCTGCGCAATGCCGAGTTCGGCGCGGTAGCGGCTGGGCTCGGTCAGTGGCCGCACCGCCGAGACGTCGACCCAGTTGGGCAGGGCGCGCAGGCGCGCCGGGTCGACGCCCTTGTCGCGGGCGCGCTCGAGCATCCGGGCGGAGATCGTCGAGACGCGGTCGAAGCGTTGCAGCAGCCAGCGCTCCGCTGCGCAGGCGACGCGGCGCAGACGGTCGCCCTTGAGCAGTCCGAGTTCGAAGGCCGCATCCACTTCGTAGTCCTGGATGTGGAGCCATGCCGCGGCTCCGCTCATGCGGGCCAGTGCGAGGGCACCGGGCGCGCAGGCGAAAGCGGGCGCCACCATCCAGACCACGTCCGGCTTCCAGCGCCATTGAGCCAGCAGCATGGGCAGGCTGGTCAGGGCGAAGGCGCCCAGGTGCAGCAGGCGCCGCAGGCCCGTGGGCTTGGCGGGAACCCATAGCGGGCAGCGCATGACCTGCACGCCCTGCCATTGCTCACGGCCATAGCGGCCCGCGCGATAGCCCGGCCAGACCGACCAGGCGGGGTAGTACGGCGGCGCGGTCACGACGCGCACGTCGTGGCCCTGCGCTGCCAGCCACTGGGCCATCTCCCCGGTGTACTTGCCGATGCCGGTGAGCTCGGGTGCGAAATTGATCCCGTAGAGCAGCAGCTTCATGCGGCCGGCGCCGCTGGCCCGGGCATGCGGCTGCGGCGGCGCCTCGTGCGCCGGCGCGAGCGGCCCGGCCGGCAATGCCTGGCGTTGCGTTTCAGACATGGGCGCTGCGCCCGTCCAGCCGGCCTGCGCGATCGGGATGATCGGGATGCGACTCGAGCACGACGCCCACCAGCGCCCGTGCGACCTGCTCCATCCGGAAATTCTGGTCGAAGCAGTCGCGTGCGGCCTGGCGCATCTTCCGCCATCGTTCGTCGGGCGTGGCCAGCCAGCGCCCGAGCGCGGCGCTGGTGCCTTCCGCCGTATCCGGTGCCACGTAGCCGGCGCCTGCATGCTCGATCTCGCGCCAGATGTTGACCTTGTCGCTGATGAGCACGGGGCAGCCGCAAGCCAGTGATTCGACCACCGCGACACCGAAGTTCTCCTGGTGCGAGGGCAGGCAGAAGGCGTCGGCAGTGCGCAGGGCGCCCCACTTGACCGCGCCTTGCAGCATGCCGGCCCAGAGGATCCGGTCGCTGACGCCAAGCCGTCGGGCCTGCTGCTCCAGTTGCGCCTGCCACTGCGGCTGGGCGGGGCCGGCCATGACCAGGTGCACGTCGGGCGCACCGGCGCAGGTACGGGCGAAGGCCTCGATCAGCAGGTCGCAGCCCTTCTTCGGATGGATCCGGCCCAGGAACAGGAGCACGCGCTTGCCGCGCAGTTGAGGAAACGCCGAACCGAATGCCTGCCGCGAAGCCTGCGGATCGTCGTCGGGCGGTGCGGTGCCGAATGACACGATCGCCTCCTTGCACCGATACAGCCAGAAGGCCTGCCGTGCCAGCAGGCGCTCTTCCTCGCAGGTGAAGAGAACCCGGCGCGCATCGCGCAGGACGCGGTACTCCGCCCACGGCCAGTACAGCCACTTCTTGAGGTGCTTGAGCGGGTGGCGGTGCTTGAACCAGGGGTCCAGCATGCCGTGCGGAAAGACGAAGTAGGGCGTTTGTGAATGAGCCAGGGCCTGGCGTGCGGCCAGGCCGATGTACTGCCACAAGCCGTTGACGATGACGGCATCGAAGCGGTGTGCATGCGCATCGAGCCACGGCCGCAGGCGTGCGCTGTAGCCGAACCGGCCGCGGCCAGGGCCGAGGGCATGCAGCGGCGCATCGAAACCCGCAGCGCAGGGCGCGTCCGCGGCATCGAGCGAGACGAACTCGCCGTCGTGGCCCAACTTGGCCAATGCGCGGTGCAGTTGCGTGGCACCCTCGATGGGACCGCCGCCGGCCGGATCGACCGAGGCGATGAGATGCAGGAATCGCATGCCGGTTCGCACCCTCTCAATCGAAGAAGCGCAACCGTGGATAGCGCAACGTCAGCAGGCCGAGCGCCAGCAGGATGCCGATCAGCCCATGGGCCGTCAGCTGGCCGATCACCGGCCAGGTGGTCAGCGCCAGCCCAAGGGTCAGCCACACCAGCACGGGGAAGATCGCCCGCGTGCGCAAGCTTTGCCTGATGCTCACGGATACGCCGATGCCTATGGCGATCAGCTTGAGCACGATGAACAATGCGCCGAGGAGGCCGCCCTCGATCAACGATCGACCCTGCTCGGTCTCGCCGAACGTGAATACTGCGCGGCTGCTGAAGCGGGCGAACCCGGCCAGGTTGGATCCGATGCCGATGCCCGCGCCCAACCAGTCGGCGCGGTCATAGGTGGAAGCCTCGCCCACCAGGGTAGTGACCAGGCGCTCGGCAATGCCCTCGGTCTGCGCCGCGCTTTCAAAGCGTTCCTGGGTGGTCCTGAGCGCGTCGCTGAAGACGAAGGCCAGCGCGCCGATCAGGCAGATGGCGACCACCGCCGCGATCATGGCGCGGCCCTTCTGACGCATCGGCGAGAAGGCCAGGTTGCCCACCAGGTAGAGAAAGAGCAGCCCGCCGAGAAACAGGAAGGAGGCGCGCGCCCCGCTGACCAACGTGCAGACGATCAACGCTGCAAACGTTGCCGCCGCCAAAATGCGGTGCCTCGGCCTGGTCTTGCGTGCTTCGAAGATGCCGAGCGCGAACGGCGCGCACATTGCCGCGAACGTGACGAAGCCCGCGGTGAAGCTGAAAGTGCCCGTCGTTCGTACCACGCCCGCCGTCAATTGGAAGACTTCGTCGACGTCATCGCCGAGCGACTTGTTGATGAAGCTCTCGGGCGGTGCCTGGCGCTGCAGCGCGACGAGCGGGGCCATCAGCAACAGGGCCAGCATGAGGACGCGCAAGGCGACGACGTAGTCGCGTTCGTTCATGCCCGCGGCGGCAGCGACTGCGAACCAGAACGAGAGCAGCCAGAAGCGCAGGCCGATCAGGAAGACGGTGAAGGTGCTTTCGCCGAGGGTCAGCTGCAGCAGGCCCCAGCCGACGACGCAGCAGGTCCACAGCAGCATCGCCCGCGACAGGAGGGGCAGGCGGGCGAAATGACCCAGCCAGAAGGCGCGGCCGATGGTGAAGACGACCAGCAGGTCGCGCAGCCCGATCAGCGGCGTCGACATGGCGTTGGACACCCATTTGCGCACCGCTCCCTCGTAGATCAGGATGAGCATCACGGCAATGAATAGCTTGCCCGTGGTCGAAACCCGGCCCGCGACGGCAAGCCTCGGCGGCGCAGTCCCGGGGGCAGCGGCCGGCCTGCCGGTGAAGCTCGGCGTCATGGCGTGGCGCATATCAGTTCCCGCAGGGACATGGCGTGGGCTTCGGCGCGGTGCGGCTGGTACCAGGCGAAGGCGGCCTCGCCGACGGACTGCGCTTCGGACTGCGCCTGGCCGAGTGCCGCGGTGCCGGCCAGGTAATGGCGGCCCGCCGACAGCCCGTCATGCAGCGGGTACCGTTGCGTCAGCAGCAGGGTGCACACGCCATGCGCGCAGTACGCGGCATAGACCCCGCTCTTGGCCAGCACGTGCGTGGGATAGGACAGGACGCCGAACCGGGCCTGTGCCAGGTGGCGGCTGACATCCGCGGCCGGCAGGGGGCCGTGGGCCTGGATCTGGCCGGTCGTTACCAGCTCGCGGTAGCCCTGCGAGTCGATGACCGGGCCGATGTCATGGATCTCCAGGCCTTCGCTGCGAACCCATTGCCAGAACGAAGGGTCCAGACGGGCGTAGGCCATCGCGCGAATCTGGGGGCCGCCAAATACCACCACCGTGTTCGAGCGCGGCCCGGGTAGCGCTTCAGGTTCACCTACGTTGGAGCAGACCGGCAGCACCCGGTTCGGCACTTGCGGGCAGTGTCCGCGCAGCCAGCGGGCTCCCGCGTCATAGCTGGTCAGCCAGTAGCTCGACAATCCGCCCAGTTCGCCGGCGATGTGCCGTTGCAGCGGGGCGAGCCAGAAGGCCGAACGCCACGGCACGGTGGCCCCCATGAACAATTCGTGGAAGTAGATGCCGATACGCGCACCGCGCTCGCGCAGTTGCCGCATGCGCGTCACCAGCCACGTTGGAATGCCGCGCGGATGGTAGCCGTAGCCGCTGAAGTGCAGCACGATGTCGCCATCGCCGTAGTCGGCCAGCGCGGTCTGCGGCGTCGGCGCAAGTATGCGGCTCGCCATGCGGCGCCCCAGGATCTGCGCGTAGTCGTGAACGCCGCCGGTTCCCGCCGGGATGAGCGAGACGACTTCCCTGGGCATGGTGCGGCTGTGTACGGCAAGGCTGGACATCGGCTGTTTCGCCTGTGCGTCGGCCGGCGCTCAGGCGGCGTGGGCGCTGGCGGCCTCCTGGGCATGCCGCGCCTGGAAGTCGGCGTAGGCGCGCTCCAGCCCGTCGCGCAAGGAGGTGCTGGCCTGCCATCCGAGCCGTCGCAGCAGGCCGACGTCGAGCAGTTTGCGCGGTGCCCCGTCGGGCTTGGAGGAGTCGTACTCGAGCCTGCCGCCGAAACCCACCACGTCGGCCACGAGTGCGGCCAGTTCGGCGATCGACAGGTCGTCGCCGGTGCCGACATTGACGTGGCTCTGCATCGGCCGCGTGTGGGCGGCCAGCTCGTGTGCCGGGAGGTTCATGACGTGAACGCAGGCCTCGGCCATGTCGTCGACGTAGAGGAACTCGCGCCGCGGCTTGCCGCTGCCCCAGATGGCCACGGAAGGCGCGTCGGCCAGCCTGGCGTCGTGCAGGCGCCGGATCAGCGCGGGCACCACGTGGCTGTTCTCGGGGTGGTAGTTGTCGCCCGGCCCGTAGAGGTTGGTCGGCATCACGCTGCGATAGTCGGTGCCGTATTGACGGTTGTAGCTCTCGCACATCTTGATGCCGGCGATCTTGGCGATCGCGTACGGCTCGTTGGTCGGCTCGAGACTGCCCTGGAGCAATGCCGATTCGTCCATGGGCTGGGCCGCCATGCGCGGATAGATGCAACTCGATCCGAGGAACAGCAGCTTGCGCACGCCGCTGCGCCATGCCTCGTGGATCACGTTGGCCTGCACCATCAGGTTGCCGTGAATGAACTCCGCCGGATAGGTGTTGTTCGCGTGGATGCCCCCCACCCGCGCGGCGGCCAGATACACCTCGTCGGGACGCTCGCTTTCGAACAGCGCGCGCACGTCGGCCTGTTGCGTGAGGTCCAACTCGGCATGCGTGCGCGTAATGATGTGGGCATGTTCCTGGCGTTGCAGGCAGCGCACGATCGCGCTGCCGACCATGCCGCGGTGACCGGCGACGTAGATGCGTTTTCGGATGTTGGGCATGGGGTGATGGGTCCCGGAATGCGGCGGCGATGCTGGCGGCCGCTCAGCGCGAGCCGTCACCGGTGAAGACCACCACAACCGTCTTCACGAGGATCTTGCAGTCCAGCCAGAGCGACCAGTGCGTCACATAGTACGCGTCGAGCTCGACCCGCCTGGCGTAGGGCAGCCGGTTGCGTCCGCTGACCTGCCACAGGCCGGTGATGCCGGGTCGCATGGCGCAGTAATGCTGCCAATCGCGGCCGTAGAGCGTGCGCTGGCGCTCCATGCAGGGGCGAGGCCCGACCAGGCTCATGTCGCCCTTGAGGACGTTCCAGAATTGCGGCAGCTCGTCCATGCTGAGCTTGCGAATGAGCTTGCCGATCGGCGTGATGCGGGGATCCCGCTCGAGCTTCTGGAAAGTATCCCATTCGGTCCTGGCCACGTCGTTCTTGCTCAGGAAGTGATCGAGCACCGCGTCGGAGTCCTGCACCATCGACCTGAACTTGTAGAAGCGGAAACGCCGCCCATCCTGGCCGAGCCGAATCTGGCCGAAGTGGACCGGGGCGCCCATGCTCACGCGCACGCACAGCGCAGTCAGCAGGTACAGCGGACCCAGGAGGATGAAGAACAGCAGCGCGCCGACGATGTCCATGCTGCGCTTGGCGGCCCGTTCCAGCAGGTTCAGGCGTTGCGGCGCGGCCGGCGCGCCAAAGGGCAGGGAGTGACCGCCTCCATCTGAAGGGAACTCTCGGTTCAGATGGCCGTGGGCACTGGAGTCGGGACGGAACATGCAGATTCCTTGTACGGGCGGCGCGGAAGCGTTCTAAAGGCCATGTAACGCTTTGCTACTACTGGCAAGAATTTGAACACAAAAGATAACTTATGTCCCGCCGTCGAACGGCGTACGCCAAACGATGCATGTCTCTCCGCTGCACCCCTACACGCGAGGCATACGCAACTCAGAAAACCGGGTCGCCCGCACGCCAAATGTGTAGTACTTTAGGTTTTAGCATGAGTAACGGAAGTCTGGAAATATTTGTTGTGTGTGTGCACCGACTTCTTCCAAAACGTTAACGAGAATCAATGTGCGGGGCAGGCCCATTCGCGTCGGCCAACCATGAAAAAAGGGCGGCCCGGAATGCTCCGGGCCGCCCTTGCGGACTTTGTTTGACGGCCGAGGGGCCGTCCGACTGATCAGGCCGCCGGTGTGTCGGCGCCCTTCTGGTCCTCGAACGGCAGGACCACGTTCGACAGGTCGCGCCGGGTTTCGACCAGGATCACGTCGTCGTCGAACTTGACCGGCACGGGCCGTTCGCGCGGCACATGGATCGGCTTCGGTTCGGCCGCGATGGAGGCCTGCACCTGCGCCACGCGTTCGGCGTCGGAATTGACCCATTGCAGTCCGGCACCTTGTGCGATCTGGGCCAGGTCGGCCGTCGGCAGGGCGAACGGCGTCACCCGTGGCATGGCGCCCCGGCCGGCCGATGCCTCGGCAGGCGCGGCGACCGGTGCGGCGGCGCTGGCCGTCGTCCCGACCGACTCCAGCACCGGCGCCGGGGCGACCGGAGCGGCGATCTGGACTGCGGGCGCGGCAACCTGCTCGTCCCGTGCCGTCATCGGCTCGGCGGCGGAGGTGTCCGGCGAGCCGGCTTCGTCGCGCGGGGCACGCTCGCGGCGATCGCGGCCATAGCGGTCTCGCGAGCGCGGACGGCGTTCCTCGCGTTCCGCGTCCTGCCCTGCAGCCGTGTTCACTTCTCCCGGCTGCACTTGCGCTGCGTCGGCCACTGGCTCCTGAGGAGCCTGGGCGTCTGCCTCGGCACGCTGGTCTTCGCGCGGGGCGCGTTCGGCACGGTCGCCACGCTCACCACGCTCACCACGCTCACGACGCGGGCGCTGTGCGCGTTCGCGCGGCGCTTCGTCGGTGAATCCTTCGCGCTCCGGTGCGGTCGACAGGGCTTCAGGCGCAGCGTCGGTCACGCCGTCCTGGCTGGGTGCCAGGGCTCGGACGTCATTGCCACGGCGTTCGCCGCGACCGCCACGGCGCTCGCCGTCGCGTCCTTCGCGCCGGTCGCCTTCACGCCCCTCGCGGCGCTCGTCACTGCGTACTTCGCGGCGCTCATCGCTGCGTCCTTCACGACGCTCACCGTCGCGCGCCTCACGGCGTTCGCCGTCGCGTGCTTCACCGCGTGCCTCACGGCGCTCGCCGTCCCGCCCTTCACGGCGCTCGTCGCCGCGTCCTTCGCGACGGTCGCCCTCGCGGCGCTCGCCTTCGCGCCCTTCACGGTTTTCCCGTGCCGGGCGGCCTTCGCGATCCTCGCGGCGCTCGCGCACCTCGGCGCCTTCGCGGTTGTCGCGGGCTTCGCGGACGGGCTGCTCACGCCCTTCGCGACCCGACTGGCCTTCCGGTCGCGCGTCCCGGCGCTGCTCGCCGTTGCGGCCACCGCGTCGGTCACCGCGTCCGCGGCCTTCGCCATCGCGGCCACCGGCACGGCGGGCTTCGCCGTCACGGCTGCGGCCGTCGCCTTCGCGGCGGCCGTCTCGCCGGCCCTGCCTGGGGGCTTCGGCCGGGGCAGCGACAGGAGCCGGGGCGGGCGCAGGCGCCGGAGCGGGGCTGATGCCGAACAGGCTCTTGATCCAGGCAATGAAGCCATGCTCGGCCGGAGCTGCGGTCGACGCAGCCGTCGCGGCGGCCGGCGCGGGTGCGGCGACAGGCGCGGCCGGCGCGCGGGCAGCCACTTCGGGGCGCGGGGTGGCGACCGGCGCCGGCGCGTCGGGCAGCACGCCCTTGATGACCGGTGTCTGGCGGTTCGTCGGCTCCTGCGAGCGGCGGGTGACGTCCGTCGGGTCCTCGACCGTGTCGGCCATCTTGTAGCTGGTCTTCACGTGGTCCAGGCGCGGATCGTCGTGCTTGAGGCGCTCGAGCTTGTAGTTGGGCGTTTCGAGCGACTTGTTGGGCACCATCAGCACGGTGACGCGCTGCTTGTATTCGATCTTGGCGATCTCGGGGCGCTTCTCGTTGAGCAGGAAGGAAGCCACTTCCACCGGCACCTGCACGTGCACGGCGGCGGTGTTGTCCTTCATCGACTCTTCCTGAATGATGCGCAGGATCTGCAGCGCGCTCGATTCGGTGTCGCGGATGTGCCCGGAGCCGCCGCAGCGCGGGCAGGGCACCGAGGCGCCTTCGCTCAGCGCGGGCTTGAGGCGCTGGCGGCTCATTTCCATCAGGCCGAACTTGCTGATCGAGCCGAACTGCACGCGCGCACGATCCTGGCGCAGCGCTTCGCGCAGGCGGTTTTCCACCTCGCGGCGATTCTTCGACTCGTCCATGTCGATGAAATCGATGACGATCAGCCCGCCCAGGTCGCGCAGGCGCATCTGGCGCGCCACTTCGTCGGCCGCTTCCAGGTTGGTGCGGGTAGCGGTTTCCTCGATGTCGCCGCCCTTGATGGCGCGTGCCGAGTTGACGTCGATGGACACCAGCGCTTCGGTGTGGTCGATCACGATGGCGCCGCCGCTGGGCAATTGCACCGTGCGGGCGTAGGCCGATTCGATCTGGTGCTCAATCTGGAAGCGAGAGAACAGGGCGGCGTCGTCGCGGTAGCGTTTGACGCGGGCGGCATGCTCGGGCATGACGTGCGCCATGAACTGCTGCGCCTGCTCGTAGATGTCATCGGTGTCGATCAGGATGTCGCCGATGTCATGGTTGAAATAGTCGCGGATGGCGCGGATGACCAGGCTCGATTCCTGGTAGATCAGGAAGGCGCCCTTGCCGCCCTTGGCGGCGCCGTCGATGGCGGTCCACAGCTTGAGCAGGTAGTTCAGGTCCCACTGCAGTTCGGGCGCGGTGCGGCCGATGCCGGCGGTGCGCGCGATCATGCTCATGCCCTTGGGGTACTCGAGCTGGTCCATCGCCTCCTTGAGCTCGGCCCGGTCGTCGCCCTCGATGCGCCGGCTGACGCCGCCGCCGCGCGGGTTGTTGGGCATCAGCACGACATAGCGGCCGGCCAGCGAGATGAAGGTGGTGAGCGCCGCGCCCTTGTTGCCGCGCTCTTCCTTCTCGACCTGGACGACCAGTTCCTGGCCTTCCTTGATCGCCTCGTTGATGCGCGCCGAGCTGGCGGAGACGCCGTCGGCGAAGTATTGCTTGGAGATTTCCTTGAACGGCAGGAAGCCGTGGCGGTCTTCGCCGTAGTCGACGAAGCAGGCTTCCAGGGAGGGCTCGACGCGGGTGACGACGGCCTTGTAGATGTTGCCCTTGCGCTGTTCGCGCCCTTCGATCTCGATCTCGTAGTCGAGGAGCTTCTGCCCGTCGACGATGGCCAGGCGGCGTTCTTCGGCCTGCGTGGCGTTGATCAGCATCCGTTTCATGATGCGTTGTCCTTGTTTCTATCGCTGTCACATGCCCATGACGGGCCAACGATGCACGGACGCTCGCTCGCGAAACGACGGGATTGCCGCTGGACTCCGGTTGCGCCAGGCATGTCGGCAGGCCTCGAGGCATGCCGACGGCCCGAGCATCAGCTCGTCAACCGGAGTGGGGGCGCGTGGATGGGGGCGAGCCCGATGTGATGCCGATGGGCCGCCGCTCGGGTGGCCTTGGGCGCAGCGCGGGGCGCTCGCACAAACGCCGACTCCACGGCCGCCGCCGCCGGTCGGAACCGGTGCAGTAGCCATTGAATCAGCATCATCAACACAAGAAAGCTCGCTTCGATCCGTCGGCAGAAGATGTCTGCCGACTGGGAATTCCGTAAGGTGTTTCGTGGGCGTCGCCTTGGCTCGTGCGGGATACCTGCCACCCACGGTGCTGGGGCACGGGGTTTGCCGGTACTCCGCCTAAGCGGCATCGACCTTCCGGCGCGGACCCTCCTTGTGCTCTAAACTTCTTCGCTTAAATCAAGCACTTACTAGACCGCGCTGGTGAAGAACATTATAGGTGGGAAGCAGGCGCCTGCGACAAGGCAGGCGCGGCCCGGCGCCGACGCCGTCAGGCACCTGACGGTCGACGAGTCGGGGGCCGGCCAGCGCCTGGACAATTTCCTGTTCCGCTCACTCAAGGGCGTTCCCAAGACGCATGTCTACCGGATCATCCGCTCCGGCGAGGTGCGAGTGAACAAGGGCCGTGCGCAGGCTGAGACCCGGGTAGAAGACGGCGATGTCGTGCGGCTGCCGCCGGTAAGGGTTTCCGAGCGTGCCACCGAGCCCGGCGCCGGGCCGCAGGCGCCAGCGCGGGAATTCGCGCTGTTGCATGAAGACGACGCATTGCTGGCGGTCGACAAGCCCGCCGGCGTCGCCGTCCATGGCGGCAGCGGGGTGAGCTTCGGGGTGATCGAGCAGTTGCGGGCCGCCCGGCCGGCTGCCCGCTTCCTTGAGCTGGTGCACCGGCTCGACCGGGAAACGTCCGGCGTCCTGCTGGTGGCCAAGAAGCGCAGCGCCTTGACGCGGCTGCAGGACCAGTTCCGGGAGCGCGAGACCGGCAAGACCTACCTGGCGCTGGTGCTCGGCGACTGGCCGGCCAACAAGAAGGTGCTGGACGCGTCGCTGGCGCGCTACCTGGTCAGCGGCGCGCCGGACGGCAAGGCCGAAGGCGAGCGGCGCGTGCGGGTGGTGCCCAAGGACCACCCCGACGCCATGCGGGCCGTGACCCTGGTGCGGGTGCTGGCGCGGACCACCGCCGGGCCCGAGGCGATGCCGCTGAGCCTGCTGGCCGTCACCATCAAGACCGGCCGAACGCACCAGATCCGCGTTCACCTGGCGTCGGCCGGCCACCCGATCGCCGGCGACGAGAAATACGGCGATTTCGCCGTCAACCGTGCCTTGCAGAAGGCAGGCCTCAAGCGCATGTTCCTGCATGCCTGGCGCCTGCGATTCACCCATCCCGCGAGCGGCGAGCCGATGGCGCTGGAGGCGGCCCTGCCCGCCGACCTGTCCGGTGTGCTGGCGCCCGCCGTCCTGACTGAAATATCTTCCGATGCCCGAATCTCCTGACCGCCGTTTCGACCTGATCGCCTTCGACTGGGACGGAACGCTCTTCGACTCCACCGCGATCATCGTGCGCTGCATCCAGTCGGCCGTGGTCGACGTCGGAGGCGCCCGCCCGGGCGACCGGGAGGCCGCCTGGGTGATCGGCCTGGGCCTGGCCGAAGCGCTGGCCAGGGTGGCACCCGACGTGGCCCCCGACCGGTACGTGGAACTGGGCGCCCGCTACCGCTTCCACTACACTCGCCACCAGGACGACCTGGTGCTGTTCGAGGGCGTGCTCGAGATGCTCGATGCCCTGCGCGGCCGCGGCCACCGGTTGGCGGTGGCGACCGGAAAGTCGCGCAAGGGTTTGAATGCGGCACTGGCGTCCACCGCGCTGCAGGGACGGTTCGACGGCTCGCGCACCGCCGACGAGACCGCCGGCAAGCCGCATCCGCGCATGTTGTTCGAGTTGATGGAGGCGCACGGCGTGTCCGCGGAGCGCACCCTCATGATCGGCGACACCACGCACGACCTGCAGATGGCGCGCAACGCCGGTTGCGCGAGCGTCGGCGTGAGCTACGGCGCGCACGCGCCGGACGCCTTCAACGCGCTCGGGCCTCTTTTCGTGGCGCATTCCGTGTCCGGCCTGCGCGACTGGCTGGCGGAAAACGCCTGAGCGGGCGAAGACCGGCATGGATGCACCGGGGGATCCCGTCGCGCTGTGTCGTTCGGCCGACCTGGCAGAGGGCGGCCGTGCGGTTTCCTTCGACGTCGTCTATGGCGGGCAGAGCTGCCGCGCGTTCGCCGTGCGCTTCGAGGGCGCCGTGCATGCCTATCTCAATCGCTGCTCGCACGTGGCCATGGAGCTCGATTTCAAGCCGGACCATTTCTTCGACGACACCGGCCAATGGCTGCTGTGCGCCACTCACGGGGCGGTGTACCGCCCCGACAGCGGCGAGTGCATGGGTGGACCCTGTCGCGGGGGGCTGGTGAAGATCGAGATCAGCGAACGCGACGGCGTGGTGCACTGGCATACTGCCTGGAACCTCAAGCCTCTCGTCTTTTGAGCACTTCATGACAGATTCGAACCGCACCGAGCCACGTGGGCTCGATACCTTTGCCGCTCAGGGCGCATCTCCGGGCACGGTCGCCCCTGGAGGCGAGGGCTCGGCGCGGCGCAGTTGGGAGCGAGACACGCTGGAGCGGCTGGCCTTCGCGGCATTGGCCGAGCAGCGCGCCGCCCGTCGCTGGAAGATCGGCTTGCGCCTGGCTTGGCTGGTCCTCATCCTGGCGCTGATCTGGATGGGCCTGTCGCGCAGCGCGACCACCGCGGCCGTCTCGACCAGCCCGCACACGGCCGTGATCGAGGTCAAGGGCGAGATTGCCGATGGCGCCGACGCCAGCGCCGAGGCCATCGTTGCCTCGATGAAGAGCGCCTTCGAGGACACCGGCGCCAAGGCGCTCGTACTGCTGATCAACTCGCCCGGCGGCAGCCCCGTCCAGGCCGGCATCGTCGCCGACGAGATCAAGCGCATGCGCCAGCGCTACAAGAAGCCGATCTACGCCGTGGTCGAAGAGAGCTGCACCTCGGCGGCCTACTACATCGCCTCGGCGACCGACAAGATCTTCGTCGACAAGGCCAGCCTGGTCGGCAGCATCGGCGTGCTGATCGACGGCTTCGGCTTCACCGGTGTCATGAATCGCGTCGGTGTCGAGCGGCGCCTGATCATCTCCGGCGAGAACAAGGGCTTCCTCGATCCGTTCACCCCGATGAGCGACGAGCAGCGGGCGCACGCGCAGCAGATGATCGACCAGATCCACGAGCAGTTCATCAATGTCGTCAAGGCGGGGCGAGGCGACCGGCTGAAGGCCCAGACACCCGGCTTGTTCAGCGGCCTGTTCTGGACAGGCCAGCAGGCGGTCGACATCGGCCTGGCGGATCAGCTCGGCAGCATCGACTACGTGGCCCGCGAAGTGGTCAAGGCCGAGGAAGTCGTCGACTACACCCGGCACGAGAACGTGGCCGAGCGCCTGGCGCGCCGTTTCGGGGCCACGCTGGCCGATGCGGCCTTCGGCGCCGTCTCCTCGCGCGCTGCGCCGTCCGTGCGCTAGGTATGCGCGAATCCGCCGCGGCTCACCGGCGGCGATTCAGGGTCCGAACGCAAACACCGTAGGCAGGCGGCTCGCCTCCTGCGGTGTCGCGGCTCGCCATGCCTTGACGGTGCGGCAGGTCACGGCGGCGCCGGGCAAGGTCAGGCCCGCCGCCAGGGCCAGCCGCGTGCCGGGCTGCAGCGTCTGCAGCAGTGCCTGCAGCAGCGCGGCGTTGCGGTAGGGCGTTTCGATGAACAACTGGGTCTGGCCGGTTCGCAGCGCCAGCGATTCGAGCTCCCGCACACGCTGGGCCCGCTGCGCCGGGTCCTGGGGCAGGTACCCGACGAAGGCAAAGTTCTGGCCGTTCAGCCCGCTGGCTGCCAGCGCCAGCAACAGCGAGACCGGGCCCGTCAGTGGGGTTACCGGCACTCCGGCTTCGTGCGCCGCCCGCACGACCGAGCTGCCCGGGTCCGCGACGGCCGGCATGCCCGCCTCGCTGAGCAGCCCGAGGTCGTGGCCTTCCAGCGCGGGTGCGAGCAACGCGCGGGCGTCGAACTGGCCGGCGTGGTCACCTTTCTTGTGGACAAGGCGGGGCAATTCCTGGATGTGCTGGGCCTGCAGCGGCACTGCCAGCGGATGCAGCTCGTTGATGCGCTTGAGGTAGGCGCGCGCCGACTTGGCGTTCTCGCAGATCCAATGGGTGATGCCGGCGGCGATGCCGAGCGTGCCGGCCGGCAGCACCTCCTGCAAGGGGGCCTGGACCTCGCAGCCGAAATCCAGCGGCGCCGGCACCAGGTACAGCGTGGCGGGCCGGGTCAAAGCAGGTCCACTCCTGCGGCGCGCAACATGCGGCACGTGCGGATCAGCGGCAGGCCGACCAGGGCGGTCGGGTCGTCGCTCTCGATGGCTTCGAGCAGGCCGATCCCCATGCCTTCGCTCTTGGCGCTGCCGGCGCAGTCGTATGGTTGCTCGGTGCGCAGGTAATGTTCGATGGCGGCATCGCCGAGGTCGCGGAACACGACACGCACCGGTGCGATGTCCTGCTGGCAGAAGCCTGCGTCCAGGCACACGACGGCGAGGGCCGTGTGGAAGATCAAGGTCTGCCCGCGCATCCGGCGCAACTGTTCGACGGCCCGCTCGTGGTTGCCCGGCTTGCCCAGCGCTTGCCCGTCCAGGTCGGCGACCTGGTCGGAGCCGATCACCACGGCCCCCGGAAACCGCGCGGCGACCGCCTGCGCCTTGGCGAGCGCCAGGCGCCGGGCCAGTTCGCGCGGCGCTTCGCCCGGCAGTGCCGTTTCGTCCACGCCCGGCGCGTGGACGTCGAATGGCAGGCGCAAGCGCTCGAGAAGTTCGCGCCGGTAGCGCGAAGTGGAAGCCAGGATGACGGTCCGGGTATGCATGGCTGGCGATTGTGCGTGATCGCGCGGCTCGGGTTTAGACTGCACCGATGACCCGAGTTTTTTCACCTGAGCGACTGGACGTTGCCGCCTTTGCGCAGGCCGGGGCGCGGTTGGCCGGCCAGGATCCGCTGACCCGCTACGTGCGCCTGTCGGCCGAGGCCGCGGTGCCGTCGCAGGAAACTTCCGTGCACTGGGAGGCGGCAGGCGAGTCGCGCCAGGACGGCGCCGGCCGGGCTGAGCCCTGGCTGCATCTTTTCGCGCACACGCGCGTGCCGCTGGTGTGCCAGCGTTGCCTGGCGCCGGTCCAGGTGCCGCTGGAGGTCGACCGCTGGTTCCGTTTCGCACCCGACGAGGCAACGGCGGCGCTGCTGGATGAGGAGGCCGAGGAGGACGTCCTGGCCGTCAGCCGTGATTTCGACCTCCATGCCCTGGTCGAAGACGAACTGCTCATGGCCTTGCCGATCACCCCGCTGCATGACGAGTGCCCGCAGGCGCTGCCTGCCTCGGCCATCGACCCCGAGTTCGAGCAGGCGCAGGAAGGCAAGCCCAACCCGTTCGCCGGCCTGGCCAAGCTTCGGCGCGACAGTGGTCACTGAGGCGTGTCGGCCAGGGCAGGCGGACGCGTGCCCAGGGCTGGCGCGGCGCGGAGGGCATGCGCTATAATCGAAGGCTTCGTGCGTGCGAACTGGCGAATTGGCGCCTGCGTCCGGGCCGTGCCGACAGGCGGGGCTGGACCAGCCGAGAAGCCCGGGCAGAGGCGAGTGAGTTGGCCAACTTCAGTTGATCAACTTAAGTAACTCGAATTTGGTCTGGGTGATATCTGGGTAAGTCTCGCAGATATCTGCCAAGGTAGGCGGCCGTTGTGTAATGGTCGTTGAATAATGGCCGTTGAGTGCGCGCCCCACGAGCATCGAGCTCACTTTAAGCAACCAACCGAATTCCAGGAGCCGACCATGGCCGTCCAGCAAAACAAGAAGTCGCCGTCCAAGCGCGGCATGCACCGTTCGCACAATGCATTGAACGTTCCCGGCATTGCCGTGGAGCCGACCACGGGCGAGACGCACCTGCGTCACCACATCAGCCCCAACGGCTTCTACCGCGGCCGCAAGGTTCTCAAGACCAAGTCCGAAGCCTGATCCATATTTCAGGCCAAGGCCCGAGGCTACCCAGGCTGTAGCGTCGGGCCTTTGTTTTTGATGGCTACGCCTTCTTCTTCCGCGCCCGCTTCGCAATCGGTGGTCACGCTGGCCGTCGACTGCATGGGCGGCGATCATGGGCCGTCCGTGACATTGGCGGCCTGCAGGGCTTTCCTGGCTCGCCACGAGCAGGCTTCGCTGCTTCTCGTGGGCAAGCCCGAGGCGCTCTCGTCCTTCTCGCATCCGCGGGCGCGCATCGTGCCGGCCAGCGAAGTGGTCGGCATGGACGACCCGATCGAGATCGCCCTGCGCAAGAAAAAGGACTCCTCGATGCGCCTGGCCATTGCCCAGGTGAAGGACGGTGCCGCGCAGGCCGCGGTGTCGGCCGGCAACACCGGCGCCCTGATGGCAATCGCCCGCTACCTGCTCAAGACCATGGACGGCATCGATCGGCCGGCCATCGCGCCGCAGCTGCCCAACATGAAGGGCGGCGCCACGACGGTGCTCGACCTTGGCGCGAATGTGGATTGCGACGCCGAGGATCTGCTGCAGTTCGCCGTCCTGGGCTCCGCGCTGGTGTCGGCCTTGACGGGCAACGACTCGCCATCGGTGGGCCTTCTCAATGTCGGCGAGGAGGCCATCAAGGGCAGCGAGACGATCAAGAAGGCTTCGCAACTGCTGCGCGAAGCCGGCCAGTCGCAGGATCTGAACTTCCACGGCAATGTGGAAGGCAATGACATCTACAAGGGCACGACCGATATCGTGGTGTGCGACGGCTTCGTCGGCAACGTGGCGCTCAAGGCCAGCGAGGGCGTCGCGACGATGATCAGCGACTTCATGCGCTTCGAGTTTTCGCGCAGCATATTCACGAAACTCGCCGCAATCGTCGCCTATCCGGTTCTAAGTTCCCTGAAAAAGCGACTTGATCACCGTCGTTACAACGGTGCGGCGCTGCTGGGCCTGCGCGGGCTGGTGTTCAAGAGCCATGGCTCGGCCGACGAGATGGCTTTCGGCTACGCCCTCGATCGCGCTTATGATGCCGCTCGCAACAACCTGCTCGAACGTGTTCGGGCCCGCATCGCGCACGCCGCACCACTCCTGGGGCGCCACGAAGCCGAAGCGCCGGCCGACGTGACGGCGCTTCAAGATTGATGTCCAGCTATTCCAGAATCACCGGCACCGGCAGCTACCTGCCGCCGCGCCGCGTCACCAACGACGACCTCGCGCGCGAACTGGCGCAGCGTGGCATCGAGACTTCCGACCAATGGATCGTCGAGCGCACGGGCATTCGTGCGCGCCACTTTGCCGCGCCGGACGTCGCCAGCAGCGAACTGGGCTACCAGGCTGCGCGCCACGCGCTGGAAGCCGCAGGGCGCACCGCCGCCGAGGTGGACCTGATCATCGTGGCCACGTCCACGCCGGACATGGTCTTCCCGTCCACGGCCGCAATCCTGCAGAACAAGCTCGGCATCGCCGGCTGTCCTGCGTTCGACGTGCAGGCCGTGTGCAGCGGGTTCGTGTACGCGCTTACCGTGGCCGACGCGATGATCCGCACCGGCAGCGCGAAGTGCGCGCTTGTCATCGGCGCCGAGGTTTTCTCGCGCATCCTCGATTTCAATGACCGCACGACCTGCGTGCTGTTCGGCGACGGGGCCGGGGCAGTCGTGCTCGAAGCCAGCGAAACGCCCGGCATCCTGGCCAGCGACCTGCACGCGGACGGCAAGCACGTGGGCATCCTTTGCGTTCCGGGCCATGTCTCCGGCGGCGACGTGCTGGGCAAGCCCCTGCTTCACATGGACGGCCAGGCGGTGTTCAAGCTGGCGGTCCGGGTGCTGGAAGAGGCCGCCCGGACCACCTTGGCGAAGGCCGGCCGCACCGATGCCGACATCGACTGGCTCATCCCCCACCAGGCCAACATCCGCATCATGGAAGGCACGGCCAAGAAGCTGAAGCTGCCGCGCGAGAAGCTGGTGGTCACCGTGCACGAGCACGGGAATACCTCGGCCGCCTCGATCCCGCTGGCGCTCGACCAGGCGGTGCGCGAGGGCAAGGTCAAGCCGGGTGACACCGTCATGCTCGAAGGCGTGGGCGGGGGCTTCACCTGGGGAGCCGTGCTGCTCGACATGTGAGCACCGGCCGCCGATGCGGCGGCGCGGACGCCAAGCAGGAGACTGACATCACAATGAATTCGTTTGCCTTTGTTTTTCCGGGACAGGGTTCGCAAGCCGTCGGCATGCTCGACGCGTGGGGCGACCATCCGGCCGTGCGCGACACCCTGGCCGAGGCCTCCGAGGCGCTCGGCGAGGACGTCGCCAAACTGATCCACGAAGGGCCCAAGGAGGCGCTGGCGCTGACGACCAACACCCAGCCGGTGATGCTGGTGTCGGCCATCGCCGCCTGGCGTGCCTGGCTGGCCGAGGGTGGCGCTGCGCCATCGATGCTCGCCGGCCATTCGCTGGGCGAGTATTCGGCGCTGGTCGCGTCGGGCGTCCTGACCTTGACCCAGGCCGCTCCGCTGGTGCGTTTTCGGGCGCAGGCCATGCAGCAGGCGGTGCCCGTCGGTGTCGGTGCCATGGCGGCGGTGCTGGGCATGGACGCTGCCAAGGTCGTGGCCGGCTGTGCCGAGGTGACGGCGTCCTTCGGCGCCGGCTCTGCCGAGGTCGTCGAGGCGGTCAACTTCAATGATCCGATGCAGACGGTGATCGCCGGCAGCAAGGCCGCCGTCGACAAGGCCTGCGAAGCCCTCAAGGCCAACGGCGCCAAGCGCGCGCTGCCGCTGCCGGTGTCGGCCCCGTTCCATTCGAGCCTCATGAAGCCGGCCGCCGACGCGCTGCGCGAGCGCCTGGCCGACGTGGCGTTCGCCGCGCCCCGGATCCCCGTGCTCAACAACATCGACGTCCAGGCCGAGACCGATCCTGCGCGCATCCGCGACGCCCTGGTACGCCAGGCGGCCGGCCCGGTGCGCTGGGTCGAGACGGTGCAGGGCTTGCAGGCGCGCGGCGCCCAGGCCATCATCGAATGCGGTCCGGGCAAGGTGCTCGCCGGCATGGCCAAGCGCATCGCGCCGGAGCTGGCCTCGGGCAGCATCTACGATCCGGCTTCGCTGGCCAGCGTTCGCCAGCAACTGGCGCCAAATACCTGATTCCATGAGCAACACCATTTCCATCGAAGGCCAGGTCGCCCTGGTGACCGGCGCCACGCGCGGCATCGGCGCTGCCATCGCCCTGGAGCTGGCGCGACGCGGCTACAAGGTCATCGGTACCGGCACCACCGAACAGGGCGCGGCTGCCATCTCGACGGCGCTCTCGGCGCACGGCGGCGTGGGATGCGCGTTCAACGTCAACGACCTCGCGGCCACCGATGCGCTGGTGGACGAGATCGTCAAGGTCCACGGCGGACTGCATGTGCTGGTGAACAACGCCGGCATCACGCGCGACACGCTGGCCATGCGCTTGAAGGACGACGACTGGGACGCCGTGCTCGACACCAACCTCAAGGCGGTGTTCCGTCTGTCGCGGGCCGTCATTCGCCCGATGATGAAGCAGCGCTATGGCCGCATCGTCAACATCACCAGCGTGGTGGGCGCATCCGGCAACCCGGGGCAATCGAACTACGCGGCGGCCAAGGCCGGCGTCGCAGGCATGGCCCGCGCATTGGCGCGCGAACTCGGCAGCCGCAACATCACCGTCAACTGCGTGGCGCCCGGCTTCATCGAGACCGACATGACCGCCTCGCTGCCGGAAGCGCAGCAGCAAGCCCTGTTGTCCCAGATCCCGCTGGGACACCTGGGCAAGCCGGCGGACATCGCGCACGCGGTCGCCTACCTGGCGTCGCCACAGGCGGCATACGTGACAGGCCAGGAATTGCACGTCAACGGCGGCATGTATATGTAGGCCCATTCGGGCCCCCAGATTTCTCCCAAGCGGCGGGTGGCGGGACAATGTGTCCGGCCCGCTAAAATCCACCGGTTTACTTACAACCCTTAGAGGGAACCAAATGAGCGATATCGAAGCACGTGTCAAGAAAATCATCGCCGAGCAACTCGGCGTCGAAGAGTCCCAGGTCACCAATGAAAAGGCCTTCGTGGCCGATCTGGGTGCGGACTCGCTGGACACGGTCGAACTGGTGATGGCGCTCGAGGACGAGTTCGGCATCGAGATTCCCGACGAGGACGCCGAGAAGATCACCACCGTGCAGAACGCCGTCGACTACGCCGTCAAGCACCAGAAGGCCTGAACGGCAACGCCAGTATCCGTTTCGGACGCGTCGCCCCGCTTCGGGCGCGATGCACCGGCGGACGTCATCTCCCCAGAAAGGTTTGCCGGCATGACCAAACGCCGCGTTGTCGTAACCGGGCTGGGTTGCCTGGCCCCCGTCGGGAACACCGTCGGGGAAGCCTGGGCCAACCTGTTGGCCGGTCGCTCGGGTATCGACACGATCAGCAGCTTCGATGCCTCGAACCTGGCCTGCCGCTTCGCCGGTGAGGTCAAGGGTTTCGACATCACCCAATACATTCCCGAGAAGGAAGCGCGCCACATGGACCGCTTCATCCATCTCGGGCTGGCGGCGGCCGTCCAGGCCGTGCACGACAGCGGCCTGCCGACCGGCGACGCGCTGTCGCCCGACCTGGCCGTGCGCATCGGCTGCAACATCGGCTCGGGCATCGGCGGACTGCCGATGATCGAGCAGACCCATGCCGAACTGACCAACCGCGGACCGCGTCGCATTTCGCCGTTCTTCGTGCCGGCGTCGATCATCAACATGATCTCGGGCCACGTGTCGATCAAGTTCGGCTTCAAGGGGCCCAACATTGCGGTGGTCACGGCCTGCACGACCGGGCTGCACGCCATCGGCATGGCCGCGCGCATGATCGAGTACGGCGATGCCGACGTGATGATCGCCGGCGGCGCCGAGTCCACCGTCTCCCCGCTGGGCATTGGCGGGTTCGCCGCGGCGCGTGCGTTGAGCACACGCAACGACGATCCCAAGACCGCCTCCCGCCCCTGGGACAAGGATCGCGACGGCTTCGTGCTGGGCGAGGGCGCCGGCGTCATGGTCATCGAAGAGTACGAGCACGCCAAGGCGCGCGGCGCGAAGATCTACGCCGAGGTTGCCGGTTTCGGGATGTCGGGCGACGCCTATCACATGACGGCGCCGGACGTGGACGGCCCGCGCCGCTCGATGGCCAACGCACTTGCCAACGCCGGCGTCAACGCCGACGAGGTGATGTACGTCAATGCGCACGGCACGTCGACGCCGCTGGGCGACGTGAACGAGACCAACGCCATCAAGCTCGCCTTCGGCGACCAGGCGAAGAAGATGGTTGTGAATTCCACCAAGTCGATGACGGGACACCTGCTCGGCGGTGCCGGCGGCATCGAGTCGGTGTTCACGGCGCTGGCGGTGCATCACCAGAAGAGCCCGCCGACCATCAACATCTTCAACCAGGATCCGGAGTGCGATCTCGACTACTGCGCCAACGAGGCGCGTGATCTGAAGATCGACGTGGCCGTCAAGAACAACTTCGGCTTCGGCGGCACCAACGGCACGCTGGTGTTCAAGCGCGTTTGAGTTCTGTATCTGCCCTGAGCATCGCACCATGCGCAGCGCCCCATCGGTGATCTATCCGGTGGGGCGTTCGCGCTTGGCGGGCGGCCTGTTGCTGGGCCTTTGGCTGCTGGGCGCCGGGGCTGCGGCTGCCTGGTGTTCGCAGGCGGCCCTGGCTCCCTGGCAAGGGGCGCTGCTGGCTGCGGCGCTTGCGACCGCCGCGGGCGGGGCCATGCGTGCGGCGCGTCTGGGCGCGGGCATGCGCCTGCGCTGGGACGGCCGCGAATGGCGCATCGAAGGACGCGCCGCACCGGGTACGGGCGAAGCGGTGGTTCACCTGGATTTCCAGTCGCTGCTGCTGGTGCGCCTGCGGCGGGCCGGCGCGCCATCGGCCTGGATGTGGGCGGAACGCGCAGCCGATCCGGCGCGATGGCCAGCCTTGCGGCGGGCGCTGTACGCGCCGGTGCCGATCGCGGCGTCGGCACGAAGCGCACCCGGGCGCCCATGAATAGCGACGACGACCACCCCACGCCGGCCCAGGAGCCGGCCTCTGCGCGACCACCCGACGTCGACTTCCAGGTCGTGCAGCGGGTGCTCGCCGGAGACAGCCGGGCCTTCGAGCTGCTGGTGCTGAAGTATCAGCGCCGCATCGAGCGCCTGATCGGCCGCATGGTCCGTGACGTCGACCTGGTGGAGGACATCGCGCAGGAAACGTTCATCCGCGCCTACCGGGCCCTGCACCAGTTCCGCGGCGAGGCCCAGTTCTACACCTGGCTCTACCGCATCGCCGTCAACACCGCCAAGAAGGCGCTGGTCGACATGAAGCGCGATCCGACGATCAGCGAGGCCGCCTTGCGCGCCAGCGACGACGATGATGAAACTTACCGGCCCGGAAACGAACCAATCACGGACGAAAGCCCCGACACCATCCTGGCCGCCAAGGAAATCGCGGCCGCGGTGAACGCTGCCATGGAGGCGCTGCCCGCGGAGCTACGCCAGGCGGTCACGCTGCGCGAAGTCGAAGGCTTGAGTTACGAAGAGATCGCCCAGGTCATGAATTGCCCCATCGGAACCGTGCGCTCGCGCATCTTCCGGGCTCGCGAGGCTATTTCAACCCGGGTCAAACCTCTTCTTGAGAGCCAATCCGGCAAACGGTGGTAGCGAGACAGGTGACGATATGAATGACGACGACAGCATGCGCGAACAGGTGTCCGCCCTGACGGACGGCCAGGTCCAGGACGAGTCCCTGGCCCGTCTGATCGAGCGGGTATGCAGTGACGACGCATTACGCGATACCTGGCGCACCTATCACCTGGTGGGCGAGGTGCTGCGATCGGGCCAGCACAGCGTGTGCGCAGATTCCGACCTTTTCGTCGCGCGGTTCCGGCAAACGCTCTCCGCCGAAGCCGCCGCACCAGCTTCATTTGCGCAGGACGTGTCGCAGGCGCAGCCGGCGCCCCGCATACGCGCTGAGGCGGCCAACGAACCCGTGTTCCGGTGGAAGATCGCGGCCGGCGTGGCGTCTCTCGCCGCCGCGGCGGCGATCGGCTGGAACTGGATCGGCGGAGTTCCCGGCCAGGCGCCGGCGGGCACGCAACTGGCGCAGCAGGCACCGGCGGCGGTCGTCTCCGGCGTGGTGACGCCAAGTACGCCGCTCGTGGCGGCGGGCGAGCGCCAGCAGGCCGACCTGATGCTGCGGGACCCGCGCCTCGATGCGCTGCTGCAAGCGCACCAGCAAGCCGGCGGCGCATCCAACATGCCCTCCGCGTTCCTGCGCAACGCCACCTTCGAAGGACCCAGCCGCTGATCGCCGTCACACGTCCGACCATGAGTGCCTGCGTGCGCTGCCCGGCGCAGTCGATATTCGTTGCACTGGCCGCGGCGGCCATGCTGCACGGCGCGAATGCACAGGAAGCGCCCGCGCCCGCGGCGCCCCAGCGGCAGGCCGCCCAGCCTGACGCTGCTGCGCACCAGCGCGGAGTGATCGACTGGCTCAGGCGAATGCACGAGGCCTCGCGCCGGGTTTCCTACATCGGAACCTTCGTCGTCTCGGCAGGGGGGAACGACTGGTCCAGCGCGCGCATCTGGCATGCATGCGACGCCGGCGGCACGACGCAGGTCGAGCGCGTCGAGGCGCTGACCGGCGCACCGCGAACCACTTTCCGGCGGGGAGAGCAGGTGCTGACGTTTCTGCCGGAGCGCCGCATCGTGCGCAGCGAAAAGCGCATCGATCTCGATCAGTTTCCCAGCCTGAGCAAGCCGGACGAGGCGATCGCCACGTACTACGACGCCAAGGTCGTCGGCGAGGCGCGCGTCGCCGGCTTCGACACGGACGTGGTCCAGCTGGTGCCGCGCGATGCACTCCGGTTCGGCTATCGGATGTGGGTCGAGCGCGGGTCCGGCCTGCTGACCAAGCTCCAGACGCTCGACGCCGCCGGCCGCACGGTTGAGCAGTCGGCATTCTCCGAGCTCGAACTGGATGCGCCGGTGAAGGTTCAGGCGCTGTCGCAGATGATGGCCAAGACCGATGGCTATCACCTGGAGGCGGTCGACGTCGAGCGGATCGACGCCGCGGCCGAGGGCTGGATGCTCAAGCAGCCGGTGCCCGGTTTCCGGGAGATGCATTGCTTCCGCCGTGCTGCGAACGGGCAGGGCGCGCGCACGGTTCAGTGGATCTTCTCCGATGGGTTGGCCTCGGTGTCGCTGTTCGTGGAGCCCGATGATGCGAACAGCCATCGGCGCGAGGGCTTGCTTGCCCTCGGGGCGACCTATACGCTCACGCGGCGGCTATCCGGCGGCGGACAGGACTGGTGGCTGACGGCCGTAGGCGAAGTCCCCCCGCAGACGTTGGAGCGATTTGCCACCAGTCTTGAGCGCGTGCCGCGCTGAAGCCCCGCCTGCATCTCGCCGGCATCGACGGCAGCCCACACACTGTCAACCTCTAGCTATCGATTGAACACCTATGCTTCCAAGAGTTGAAGGAAAGATCCGCACCTTCCTGGCGGCCGGCGCCCTGGTGCTGGGCGGCGCGCTCGGATTCGTTCCGGCCGCGCCGGCATCTGCCCAGGTACGAGCATTGCCCGACTTCACGGACCTGGTCGACCAGGTCGGCCCGTCGGTGGTGAATATCCGTACGATCGAGCGCGTCACTCAGCGGGGCAACCCCGAGATGGACGAGGAAATGCAGGAGTTCTTCCGGCGCTTCTTCGGCCAGCCGCTGCCCGGCCCGACACCGCGCGGGCGTCCCGAGCCGCGCGAGGAGGAGCGCCCGCGCGGCGTCGGCTCCGGCTTCATCCTGACCACCGACGGCTTCGTGATGACCAATGCACACGTCGTGCAGGACGCCTCCGAGGTGCTGGTCACGCTGCCGGACAAGCGCGAATTCAAGGCCAAGCTGATCGGCGCCGACAAGCGCACCGACGTGGCGGTCGTGAAGATCGACGCCACCGGGCTGCCGGCGGTCAAGGTCGGAGACGTCTCCAAGCTCCGCGTGGGCGAATGGGTCATGGCCATCGGCTCGCCGTTCGGCCTGGACAACACGGTGACCGCGGGCATCGTCAGTGCAAAGCAGCGCGACACCGGCGACTACCTGCCGTTCATCCAGACCGACGTTGCGATCAACCCCGGGAACTCCGGCGGACCGCTGATCAACATGCAGGGCGAGGTGGTGGGCATCAACAGCCAGATCTATTCGCGCTCGGGTGGCTTCATGGGGATTTCCTTCTCGATTCCGATCGACGAGGCCATCCGCGTGAGCGACCAGTTGCGGGCCACGGGGCGCGTGTCGCGCGGCCGCATCGGGGTGCAGATCGACCAGGTGACCAAGGAAGTCGCCGAGTCGATCGGCCTGGGCAAGCCTGAAGGCGCGCTGGTGCGCAGCGTCGAGGACGGCTCGCCGGGCGAGAAGGGCGGCATCGAGGCTGGCGACATCATCACCGCGTTCGATGGCAAGAAGATCGAGCGTTCGAGCGATCTGCCGCGTCTGGTGGGCAACACCAAGCCGGGTTCGAACAGCACCGTCACCGTATTCCGCCGCGGCAAGGCGGTCGACCTGAAAGTCACGATCGGCGAGTTCGAGCCCGACAAACCGGCCCGCGTGCCGACCAGCGAACCGCCCTCGCCGAAGGCGCCGTCCGGCGTGGCCAAGACCATTGGGCTTCAGGTGACGAATCTGAACGAGCAGCAAAAGCGCGACCTCCGCCTCAAGGGTGGTGTGGTGGTGGAGGTGGCCACGGAGGCCGCTGCCCGCGCCGGGCTGCGTGAAGGCGACGTCATCGTCGCGGTGGGCAACACCGAGATCGCCAACGTCAAGGAGTTCGACAGCGCCTTGGGCAAGGCAGACAGATCCAAGCCGGTCAACATGCTTTTCCGGCGGGGCGACTGGGCCCAGTACGCACTGGTCCGGCCCCCCCGTTGATCGACGGCGCCGTCAAGTGGCCCCAACCGGCAGTCGGGATTGGGGCCACTTTTTGGTGTCCGTCCCACGCCATCGAAAAATATTCCGCCCGCCTTCCGGCTCTTTAAGTTAGTTTGCACATACTAACTATCTCGCGAGCTTATGACGTCATTTGATAGAATAGACCGCCTTGCGGCAGGCCAAACGCATAAGACGGAGGGGACGGTTCACGATGCGATACGGCATGTGACAGTCCACCGACACTCCACAGATCGCCCACAAGTTGTCCAACAAACAGCACACAGCGTCTGTTGATAATCTGTAGATAACTTCCTTGTTGTGGTCCTGCAACGAGCTTCCCGGCCGGTCTTCGCGGCTGTACGCGCCCCCCTTTTTGCCTACAATGAAGCTCCAACTACTGCAGTTGCCATTGCTTGTTGGTTCAGGGCGCGTCTCCTAGAGGACGCGCCCTTTTTTCTTGTCCGCTGGCGCATGCCACGAGCCAATTCAAGTACTTAAGCTTTCTCGTTGATGAATCACATCAGAAACTTTTCGATCATCGCGCACATCGACCATGGCAAGTCGACGCTCGCTGATCGCCTCATCCAGCGCTGTGGCGGCCTCACCGAACGCGAGATGGAAGCGCAAGTGCTCGACTCGATGGACATCGAACGCGAGCGTGGGATAACCATCAAGGCACAGACCGCAGCGCTGCAATACAAAGCGCGTGATGGGCAGGTCTACAACCTCAATCTGATCGACACGCCCGGTCACGTGGACTTCTCCTACGAGGTCTCGCGTTCGCTGTCGGCGTGCGAAGGCGCGTTGCTCGTCGTCGATGCGTCGCAGGGCGTCGAAGCACAGACAGTCGCGAACTGCTACACCGCGCTCGACCTCGGCGTCGAGGTGCTGCCCGTGCTCAACAAGATGGATCTGCCGCAGGCCGACCCCGACAACGCAAAGGCCGAAGTCGAGGATGTGATCGGCATCGACGCCTCCGATGCGATCCCATGCTCGGCCAAGACCGGCCTGGGCATCGACGAGATCCTCGAGGCCATCGTCGCGAAGGTTCCCGCGCCGCGTGGCAATCCGCAAGCCGCGCTGCGCGCCATGATCATCGACAGCTGGTTCGATGCGTACGTGGGCGTGGTCATGCTGGTGCGCGTGGTCGACGGTCGCCTGGCCAAGGGCGAGCGCATCAAGATGATGGCCACCGGCGCGACCTACAACGCGGACAACCTGGGCGTGTTCACGCCGGGCAACTCGCCGCGTGAATCACTCGAGGCCGGCGAAGTGGGCTACATCATCGCGGGCATCAAGGAGTTGCAGGCCGCCAAGGTGGGCGACACCGTGACGCTGATCAAGACCGGCAGCGGCGGCGCGGCCGCCACCGCGACCGAGCCGTTGCCTGGCTTCAAGGAAATCCAGCCGCAGGTCTTTGCAGGCCTCTATCCGACGGAGGCGAGCGAGTACGACCAGCTGCGCGACGCGCTCGAGAAGCTCAAGCTCAACGACGCCTCGCTGCACTACGAGCCCGAGGTCAGCCAGGCCCTGGGCTTCGGCTTCCGGTGCGGCTTCCTCGGATTGCTGCACATGGAAATCGTGCAGGAGCGCCTGGAGCGCGAATTCGACCAGGACCTCATCACGACCGCGCCGAGCGTGGTCTACGAAGTGGTCAAGAGCGACGGCGAGGTCATCATGGTCGAGAACCCCTCGAAGATGCCCGACGTCGGCCGCATGGCGGAGATCCGCGAGCCGATCGTGACGGTGCACCTGTACATGCCGCAGGACTACGTCGGGCCGGTGATGACGCTGGCCAACCTCAAGCGCGGCGTGCAGATCAACATGGCCTATCACGGCCGGCAGGTCATGCTCACGTACGAGATGCCGCTGGGCGAGATCGTGCTGGACTTCTTCGACAAGCTCAAGTCGGTCAGCCGCGGCTACGCGTCGATGGACTACGAGTTCAAGGAGTACCGGGCTTCGGACGTGGTGAAGGTCGACATCCTGCTCAATGGCGAGAAGGTCGATGCGCTGTCGATCATCGTGCACCGGTCACAGTCGCAGTATCGCGGCCGCGCCGTGGTAGCCAAGATGCGCGAGATCATTTCCCGCCAGATGTTCGACGTCGCGATCCAGGCGGCCATCGGAGCCAACATCATTGCGCGTGAGACAATCAAGGCCCTTCGCAAGAACGTCCTGGCCAAGTGCTACGGGGGCGACATTACCCGCAAGCGCAAGCTGCTCGAAAAGCAGAAGGCGGGCAAGAAGCGCATGAAGCAGATCGGTGCGGTGGAAGTGCCCCAAGAGGCTTTCCTGGCGATCCTGCAAGTCGAAGACTAACAAGTACAAATGCCCTTTCTCACTTCCATCATCCTGGCCGCGTTCGTCGGCTACATCGGCGCCTGGTACGTGGGCGCAGTCGAAGGCAATTTCGCTCTCCTGCTTTTCCTGGCGACCGTCGTCACCGGCGTGTACTGGCTGGCCGAGCGGCTGTACTTCCTGCCGCGCCGCCGTCGCGCCGCCGCGACGTACGAGCAGAATCTGGCGCAGCGCAAGGAAGAACTGGCCAGGCAAGGCATCAGCCAGACCGACGCGGTGGACCCGAAGGCAAGCGAGCGCCTGCTCATGCAGCCCTGGTGGCTCGACTGGACCGCCGGCCTGTTTCCGGTGATCCTGGCGGTCTTCCTGCTGCGTTCGTTCCTGTTCGAGCCGTTCAAGATTCCGTCCGGATCGATGATGCCGACGCTGCTGACCGGCGACCTGATTCTGGTCAACAAGTTCACCTACGGACTGCGCCTGCCGATCGTCAACACCAAGCTCACCGAGGGCACGCCGCCCAAGCGCGGCGACGTCATGGTGTTCCGCTATCCGCCCCAGCCGAGCCTCGACTACATCAAGCGGGTGGTCGGCGTGCCCGGCGACGAAGTGGCCTACCTGAACAAGCGCCTGACGGTGAACGGCAAGCCCATTTCCAAGGAAGCCATGCCGGACTACTTCGACCAGGAGACCATGCGCTACCTCAAGGAATACAAGGAAGACCTGAGCGGCGTCGAGCACAAGATTCTCAACGACGAATCACGGCGTGCCGGCTTGTCGGAGGCGGAGGTTTCGCAGTTCCCAAATCGTGACAATTGCCGTTACAGTGTTGAAGGCGTTGTATGCAAGGTGCCGCCCGGCCATTACTTCATGATGGGCGACAACCGTGACAACTCGCTGGACTCGCGCTATTGGGGCTTCGTTCCGGACAAGAACATCGTCGGCCGGGCGTTCGTCATCTGGATGAACTTCGGAGACTTCAAGCGCATCGGTTCGTTCCAGTAGTCGGCAGTCAGTACAAACAATTCAGTCTCGAGAGGGAATCGGCATGAGGTCTATGCGTTGGGCGGGTGCGGCGCGGCAGCGGGGTATCTCCTTCATCGGCCTGCTGTTCGTTGCCATCGTGGTCGGCTGCATCGGTGTGGTCGTGGCACAGGTGATTCCGACGCTGATCGAATACCAGGCCATCCTGAAGGCGTCCAAGAAGGCGGCCGAAGGCACGACGGTGCCAGAGGTGCGGGCCATCTTCGACCGCGCGCAGTCCATCGACGACTTCCAGGCCGTCAACGGCAAGGACCTGCTGGTGCAGAAGCAGGGCGACAAGGTGGTGGTGTCCTTCAACTACGAGAAGGAGATCCACCTGTTCGGCCCGGCCTTCCTGTTGCTCAAATACGCGGGCAGCTCGAGCTAGCCCCGCGACTGAACGTTCCCCAGCCGTGTCGGAAAGCGCTCTCGCCGCGCTGCAAGCGCGCATCCGACACCGTTTCTCGGATCCGCGCCTGCTGGAGCGCGCGCTCACTCATCGCAGTTTCTCCGCTGATCACAACGAACGCCTGGAATTCCTGGGCGATTCGGTGTTGAACCTGGCGGTGTCGCACCTGCTGTTCAGCCGCCTGTCCCAATTGCCGGAAGGCGACCTCTCGCGCGTGCGTGCCAACCTGGTCAAGCAGGACACCCTGCACCGCCTGGCCGTGCAGCTGGCGCTGTCGCCGCTGTTGCGCCTGGGCGAAGGGGAGTCCAGGTCCGGCGGGGCGAATCGGCCGTCCATACTGGCCGACGCACTCGAGGCGCTGATCGGGGCCGTCTACCTGGATGCAGGCTTCGAGTCGGCGCGGGCCCTGGTGCATCGCCTGTTCGAGGGTATCGAGATCAGCGCGCGGATGGACGCAGCCGCCAAGGATCCGAAGACCGAATTGCAGGAATGGCTGCAGGGTCACAAAATGAAGCTGCCCGCCTACCGCGTGGCGGCAACGCTGGGCGCGGCCCACAAGCAGACCTTCGAGGTGGAATGCGAAGTCGTCGAACTCGGCTGGAGCGAACGCGGCATCGGTGCCTCCCGCCGAGCCGGAGAGCAGGCGGCGGCCGCTGCCATGCTGCTGCGCCTGAAGGCGCGCAACCAGGGAAAGAAATGAACCAGCACACCCCCAAGCAGCCCCCTTCGCCCGACGTACCGGATGCGGCGGGATCAGCCGGCGAGCAGGCGGGTCCGGAGCCAGCCACGCTTCCGGAAATGCCGGAAATGCCGGAAATGCCGGAAATGCCGGCCGCCGTACCCGGCCGCCGCTGCGGCCTGGTGGCGATCGTCGGCAAGCCCAACGTCGGCAAGTCGACGCTGCTCAACGCGCTGGTGGGCCAGAAGATCAGCATCACCTCGCGCAAGGCGCAGACCACGCGCCACCGCATCACCGGCATGCGCACCCTGGCGCAGCCCGACGGCACCGGCACCCAGTTCGTGTTCGTCGACACGCCCGGATTCCAGACCCGGCACGCCAATGCCCTGAACCGCTCGCTCAACAAGACGGTGCTGGGCGCCGTGGCCGATGTCGACCTGATCCTGTTCGTCGTGGAAGCCGGCAGCTTCACCCCGGCAGACGCAAAGGTGCTGTCGTTGCTGGGCAAGGGCATTCCGGTGTTGCTCATCGCCAACAAGCTCGACAACGTCCATCGGCGCGCCGACCTGGCGCCCTGGCTGGCCAGGATGCAGAAGGACCATCCCTTCGCTGAGTACATGCCCATGACGGCCAAGAACGCGGCCGACGTCAAGCGTCTGCTGGCCTTGTGCGAGAAATACCTGCCCGAGCAGGACTGGTGGTACGACCAGGAGGAACTGACCGATCGCAGCGAACGCTTCCTGGCGGGCGAGACGGTGCGCGAGAAGCTGTTCCGCCTGACCGGCGACGAACTTCCGTACACCTCGACCGTGGTGATCGACAAGTTCGAGGAAGAGCCGCCGCAGCGCAAGGGCAACAAGCGCCTGCTGCGCATCGCCGCCACGATCGTGGTCGAGCGCGACGGCCACAAGGCGATGGTCATCGGGGACAAGGGCGAGCGCATCAAGCGCATCGGCACCGAGGCGCGGCAGGAGCTCGAGAAGCTCATGGACGCCAAGGTATTCCTCGAGATGTGGGTCAAGGTGCGCTCGGGCTGGGCTGACGACGAAGCGCGCGTGCGCTCCTTCGGCTACGAGTAGCCGTGGCCACGAATCGCGTCGCGCACGAGCCGGCGTTCGTGCTGCACCGCTATGACTGGAGCGAATCCAGCCTCATCCTGGAGACCTTCACCCGTCACCACGGGCGCGTGGCGCTGGTGGCCAAGGGCGCCAAGCGGCCGTCGTCGAACTTCCGGCCGGTGCTGCTGCCGCTGCAGCCGCTGCACGTGAGCTTCGGCGGCGACGCAGAGATCCGCACGCTCAAGTCCGCCGAGTGGATGGGTGGCCACGTCATGCCGACCGGCGAAGCGCTCCTGGCCGGCTACTACCTGAACGAACTGCTGATGCGCCTGCTGGCGCGCGACGATCCGCATCCGGCCCTGTTCGATGCCTACGGCGGCGCCGTGGAGGTGCTGGCCGGCGATCACGCCGCCGCGCGCGGCGCGGCGCAGTCGGCGGCGATGCGCGCGTTCGAACTCATCCTGCTGCGTGAAGTCGGCCTGCTGCCCGCGCTGGATGCCCAGACTTCCACGCTGGCGCCGGTGGAAGACGCCCGGGCCTACGCCCTGGTGCCGGAGGCCGGGCTGCGCGAGGCCGAAGGGGGAGAAAACGCCCTGTCGGGCGCGCAATGGCAGGCCCTGCAAGGCGCACTCGACGCGCGGCTGCCCTTTACCGCCGCGCTGCGCCAGATCGCGGGGCTCGCCGCCGGCGGCAACGCTGCGCTCAGGCATCAACTGCGCGTGCTGCTCAACTACCATTGCGGCGTCGCGACGCTGCGCACGCGGCAATTGATGCGGGACCTGCAAGCACTATGAGCCATCCGACGACCGCCCTTTCAATCAACCTCAACAAGGTCGCCCTGGTGCGCAACACGCGCCACCTGGGCATCCCCAGCGTGACAGTCGCTGCTGCCGCCTGCCTGGAGGCGGGGGCGCAGGGCATCACCGTGCATCCACGTCCCGACGAACGCCATATGCGCGCGCAGGACGTGCACGAGTTGTCCGGACTGCTGCGGCGCGATTGGCCGGCAGCCGAATTCAACATCGAAGGCAACCCGTTCCACAACCTGATGCCGTTCGTGCGCGAACTGCGCCCGCAGCAGGCCACCTTCGTGCCGGACAGCGAGGACCAGTTCACCAGCGATCACGGCTGGACCTTTCCGCAGGACGCGGAGCGGCTGCAGCCGCTGGTGGCCGAGTGCCGCGCCCTGGGCGTGCGGGTGAGCCTCTTCATGGATCCGGTGCCCGGAATGATGGCCGCCGCCCGCGCCACCGGCGCCGACCGGGTCGAGCTCTATACGGAGGGATATGCCGCGGCGCGCGGTACCGCGCGCGCCGACGCCGTGCTGCGCCAGTATGCCGAGGCGGCTCGCGCCGCGCAGGCAGCGGGCCTGCAGGTCAACGCCGGCCATGACCTGAACCGCGAGAACCTGAGCGACTTCCTGCATGCGGTGCCGGGCGTGTGCGAGGTCTCGATCGGCCACGCCTTCATCGCCGATGCCCTCGAAATGGGCTATTCGGCGGCCACGCGCGACTACCTGCGCTGCATCGAGGCGGCGCGGTGATCTACGGCATCGGCACCGACGTGTGCGACATCCGCCGTGTTGCCGCGACCTTCGAGCGGCAAGGCGAGCGCTTTGCCACCCGCGTGCTGGGCGACGCCGAACTGGTGGTGTGGCGCAGCCGCAGCGCCCGCTGGCCCAAGCGCGGCCTGCGCTACCTGGCGACCCGCTTCTCGGCCAAGGAAGCCTTCAGCAAGGCCATCGGCAAGGGAATGCGTTCGCCCATGAGCTGGCGCCTGTGCGAGATACTCAACCAGCCGAGCGGCCAGCCGCAGATCGTGCTGCATGGCGCGCTCAAGGAGTGGTTCGAGGCACGCGGCCTGGCCGCCCACGTCACCGTGACCGACGAAACCGACTACGCCGCCAGCTTCGTGGTGGTCGAGCGCACCGCATGAACCGCCACACCATCGACCATGCGCCGCTCGTCATCGACGTCGCAGGCCCGGCGCTCGACGCCGCCGATCGCCGCCGCCTGCAGGATCCGCTGGTGGGCGCCGTCATCCATTTCGCGCGCAACTGGAAGGACCGCGCCACGCTGGCCATGCTCAACCGCGAGATCAAGGCGATGCGCCCGGACCTGCTGATCTGCGTCGACCAGGAGGGCGGGCGAGTGCAGCGCTTCCGCACCGATGGCTTCACGCGCCTGCCGCCGATGCGCGCGCTGGGCGAACTGTGGATGAAGGATGCAATGCGCGCCGTGCAGGCTGCCACCGCCTGCGGCCTTGTGTTGGCGACCGAACTGCGCGCTTGCGGCGTCGACTTCAGCTTTGCCCCGGTGCTCGACCTCGATCATGGCTGCAGCGGCGTCATCGGCGACCGCAGCTTTCATCGCGACCCGCGCGTCGTCGCGCTGCTCGCGCAGGCAGTCGCGCACGGCATGCTGCAGGCGGGCATGGCCTGTTGCGGCAAGCATTTCCCGGGACATGGCTTCGTCAAGGCGGACTCGCATGTCGAGATTCCGGTGGACCGGCGCAGCCTCAAGGCGATCCTGGCGGACGATGCGCGACCCTTCGAGTGGCTGGCCGGCAGCCTTGCGGCCGTGATGCCGGCGCACGTCATCTATGCGAAGGTGGACGATCTTCCGGCCGGATTCTCTCCGCGCTGGCTGCAGGAGATCCTGCGTGGCCGCCTGGGCTTCGAAGGCGCCATCTTCAGCGACGACCTCAACATGGAGGCGGCGCGCCACCTGCGCGGCGAGCAGTTGGGTTTTGCCGATGCCGCGCTGGCGGCGCTGGCCGCCGGCTGCGACATGGCGTTGCTGTGCAACCGCAGCCTGGGCGACGGCGCCGTGCTGGACGCCTTTTTGCGCGACGTCGCGAGCGCACGCCGGGATGGCCGCTGGCAACCGAGCGCCGCCAGCGAGGCGCGCCGCCAGGCCTTGTTGCCGCGCGGCCCGGCGCCGACCTGGGAATCGCTGGCCCAGGCACCCGCGTATCAACGTGCGGTGGCGCTGGTGCGCACGCTCGTGGCGGCGCCGGGCGCCTGATCGGTCGCTACCGGGCTGCTGCGTCGGGCGCGGCGCCCGCGGCCGGCCAGAGCGGCTCCCCGTTCGCGTCGAGGTGCGTAAGGTATAGGCGCAGGTCGAACTCGTACTGGTGGTAGTGCGGCTCCATGTGCGTGCACAACGCGTAGAAGGCCTTGTCGTGGGCGCCTTCCTTCATGTGCGCGAGCTCGTGCACGACGATCATGCGCAGCCATTCGAGCGGCACGTTGCGAAACACGCTGGCGATCCGGATCTCCCGCTTGGCCTTGAGGCGACCGCCCTGCACGCGCGAAACCGTGGTGTGGGTGCCCAGGGCATTGCGGATCACGTGCAGCTTGTTGTCGTAGGCCACCTTCGCCAGCGGCCCCGCATTGCCCATCGATTCGCTCTTGAGCGTGCTGACGTAGTCGAACAGGGCGCCGTCGGTGCGCACCGCGTGCGCCGTGGGGTAGCGCTGCAGCAGCAGGCCACCGAGGCTGCCGGCGGCGATGCACTCGCGGGCCTGCGCGAGCAGGGCCGGCGGGTAGCCGCTCAGGTATTTCATCGGGTCGCGCTGCCGTAGCGTGCGCGCGCGGCGTAGGCCAGGCCGGCAGCGACGCCGCCGAACAGGTCGCCCTCGACCAGCGGCACGTCGACGAAGGCCTTGCGCAAGGCGTGCTGGAATGGCCGCAGCGCGGAAGACCCGCCGGTCAGGTAGATCGCCGCAAGGTCACCGGTGCGCAGGCCCGCCGCCCGCACGCAGGCCCGCGCGCAGACTGTGACGTCCTCGAGTGCCGCGGCCAGGTGCTGTGCCATATCGCCGGGCGACAGCGTGGCGGCGAGGTCGCGCTCGGCAAAGGACAGGTCGACCTGCATCGGCTGGTCTTCCATCGAAACGCGGATCTTGGCCTGCTCGACCTCGTTTGCGATGCGGTGGCCGTGACGGCCTTCCAGCACCGCCATCAGTCGGTCGTGCATGCGCCGCTCGCTGTAGTTGCTGCGCAGCCGTGCCGCCTGGGCCATCGCCTTGGGGGCCTGTAGCCAGTGGATCAGGTGCCAGGTGGACAGGTCGAAGAACACGCTGCTGGGCACCTCGCGCCCGTCCGGTCCAACGTGGCGGTAGCCGAGCAGCGGCATCACGCGCTCGAGGTTCAGGCGCTGGTCGAAGTCGGTGCCGCCGATGTGGACGCCGCTGGTGGCCAGGATGTCCTGCTCTCGGTCGGAAGCGGCGATGCGCTCCGGTCCGAGGCGCACCACAGTGAAGTCGGACGTGCCGCCGCCGATGTCGACGATGAGCACCAGCGCTTCGCGGGTCACGCGCTGCTCGTAGTCGAAGGCTGCGGCAATCGGCTCGGGCTGGAAGGCCACGTCCCGGAAGCCGGCGCTGTGTGCTGCCTGGCGCAGGCTGTCTTCGGCGCGCGCGTCGCGCTTGGCATCGTCGTCGACGAAGTGCACCGGACGCCCGATCACCGCTTGCACGGGGCGCGTGCCCAGTTCACGCTCGGCCCGGACGGCCAGTTCGTGCAGGTAGCGCGCAATGATGTCCTGGAAGCTCACCAGGCCGTCGTAGACGGCGGTCGTCTCCTGCATGAGCGCGCTGCCCAGCAGGCTCTTGAGCGAGCGCATCAGGCGGCCTTCGGTGCCAGCCAGGTAGTGGGCGATGGCATCGCGGCCGAAGTGCGTGCAGCGATCCTCGGCGTTGAAGAACAGCGCCGTTGGCATGGCCGTGTTCTCGCCCTCGATGGGCAGGAGCCGGGCCGGCGCTTGCGCAAGGGCGCAGGCCGCGGCCGAGTTCGAGGTGCCGAAGTCGACACCGATCGCGTAGTGCTGACTGCTCAAGTTTTCTTCTGGAGCAAGGTCAACCTTCCCGCCGCAGCGCGGGGAACAGGATCACGTCGCGGATGCTGGGCGAATCGGTCAGCAGCATCATCAGCCGGTCGATGCCAATGCCGCAGCCGCCGGTGGGCGGCATGCCGTATTCGAGTGCGCGCACGAAATCGTGGTCGAAGAACATGGCTTCGTCGTCGCCGCTGTCTTTGGCCGCCACCTGGGCGTTGAAGCGCGCGGCCTGGTCCTCGGCGTCGTTGAGTTCCGAGAAGCCGTTGCCGAACTCGCGCCCGGTGATGTAGAGCTCGAAGCGCTCGGTGACTTCGGGCCGGTCGTCGTTGGCACGTGCCAGCGGCGAGATCTCGGTCGGGTGCTCCATGATGAAGGTCGGCTGCCACAGCTTTTCCTCCACCGTCTCCTCGAAGTACATCACCTGCAGGCTGGCCAGGCTGCGGCCGGCCAGGCGGTCTTTTTCCTCGCTCAGGCCCAGCTTGCGCAATTCGGCGCGCAACCACTGCGCATCGTCGACATGGTCGCCGGCCGCGGTGTGGGCGATGATCGCCTCACGGATCGTCAGGCGTGCGAACGGCTGGCCGAGGTCGACCGGCTTTCCCTGGTAGTCCAGTTGGAGCGAGCCGACGGTCTTCTCGGCGATGCTGCGAATCAGCGTCTCCGTGAAGTCCATCAGGTCGCGGTAGTTCCAGTAGGCCGCGTAGAACTCCATCATGGTGAATTCCGGGTTGTGCCGGACCGAGATGCCCTCGTTGCGGTAGCTGCGGTTGATCTCGAACACGCGCTCGAAGCCGCCCACGATGAGCCGCTTGAGGTACAGCTCCGGCGCGATGCGCAGGAACATTTCCTGGTCGAGCGCGTTGTGGTGTGTCTTGAAGGGCTTGGCGTTGGCGCCGCCCGGAATCGGGTGCAGCATCGGCGTCTCGACCTCCAGGAAGTCGTGCGACACCATGAAGTCGCGCAGGGCGCTGACCGCCCGGCTGCGGCGGGTGAACCGCTCGCGCGCCGATTCGTCGGTGATCAGGTCCACATAGCGCTGGCGGTATTTCTGCTCCTGGTCCGCCATGCCATGGAACTTGTCGGGCAGCGGCCGCAGGCTCTTGGTCAGCAGGCGCAGGCGCGTCACCTTGACTGACAGCTCGCCGGTCTTGGTCTTCATCAACGTGCCTTCGGCCCCCAGGATGTCGCCTAGGTCCCAGCGCTTGAAGTCTGCATAGACTTCCTCGCCGAGCGCGTCGCGCGTGACGTACAACTGGATCCGGCCGGTGGCGTCCTGGACGGTGGCGAAGCTCGCCTTGCCCATGACGCGCTTGAGCATCATGCGTCCGGCAACGCTCACGCCGACCGGTTGTGCCTCAAGTGCCTCGGCCGTGCTCTGGGCATGGGCGGCGAGCAGTTCGGCGGCGCGTTGCCCGGGCTTGAAGTCGTTCGGGAAGGCCACCCCCTTGCCGTCGGCCTGGGCCGCCCGCAGGGCCTTGAGCTTCTCGCGGCGCTCCGCGATCAGTTGGTTGTCATCGGTCGCGGGGGGCGCGGCGGGTGGCGTGGCTTGGGTCATGGGAACGAGGATAGGTGCCCGGGGTACGCGCCGGGATGCGCGGGGAATCAGGGAAGAAGGCGAGGGCGTCGGAAAGGGCCGCCGAGCAGAACCGTGCCGGTTCGAAGCAAGGCCCGCCTTCAGCGCAACCCGCTATTTTAAGGCGACGGGGCCCATCGCGCGGCGACGGCTCCGCCGGGGCGCTCAGCCCCTGGCAATGCCGGTGCGGGCCAGCAGGTCGCTCACCAGCTCCAGTCGCAGCAACGGGCTGTCCAGCTCCATCAGACGCTGGCGCAATTCCGGTGGCAGGGGCAGCAGTTCGCACCAGCGGTTGGCCACCCAGCCGCAGTCGTCGAGCCGGTGGGGCAGGGCGATGGGCGGCCCCGCGGCTTCCGCGTCGTCCGCCTGGCGCCGCAGCGACAGGGTGGCGATCACGCGCTCGAGTGCGCGAACGCAGTGGGCAAGGTCATCGGGCACGGGCGTGGCCACGTCGTCCGGCACCCAGGCCACGCGGGCCGTCCACAGGCCGTTCTTTTCCTGCCGGCTGTCGACGACGCGGAAGCGCCGGGTGCCGCGGCACTCGATGCGCAGCAGAGCCGGCTGCGGGGCCTCGTAGCGGCTGATCCCGGCCAGCGTGCCGACGCTGGCAAATCGCTCCGCCGGTGCGCCGGCCACGCGGACTTCGGCGCCCTGGGTCAGCCCGACCACGCCGAATGGCGAGCCGGTCTTGTGCGCCTGTCCGACCATCTGCAGATAGCGCAGCTCGAAGACGCGCAGCGACAGGACGCCGTCCGGGAAGAGCACGCTGCCGAGCGGGAACAAAGGCAAGTGGGTGAGGTCGGTCGTTGTCATGAAGGGCGTCCGGGCGTGGCTATCATCGCATTCCGGATCTCCACGGCGCGCCAATGCTCTACCAAATCCCCTCGTTCCTTCTCGACGTGATCGCAGGCCTGTTCGGTGGCGCCTGCCTGCTGCGCCTGTACATGCAGTACCACCGGGTGCCGTTCGGCAATCCATTGGGGCGATTCATCTTCGCCATCACCGATTGGATCGTGCTGCCGCTGCGGCGCGTCCTGCCGTCGGTGCGGCGCTGGGACCTGGCCAGCCTGGTCGCCGCCTGGCTGCTGGTGATGGCCAAGTTCCTCATCTTCTTCCTGCTGATCGGCGCGGGCGCGCGCTTCAGCGTGCTGCCGCTGATCTCGGTGATCGGGCTGCTGCAACTGACGGTGTCCGGCCTGACGGCCCTGCTGATCGTCTACGCCATCCTGTCGTGGGTGCCGACGGCCTCGTCGATGCTGCACGACCTCGTGTCCCGCCTGGCCGAGCCGCTGGTGCGGCCTGTGCGCAAGCGCATCCCGCTCGTCGGCGGCGTCGACTTGTCGCCGCTGGTTGTCATCGTCCTGCTGCAAGTGGTGGCGATCGCGCTGGGCGACGCCCAGGCGTGGGCCTACGGCCTGGGACGCTGAAGGCGAAAAAAAGCCCCGCGTTCGCGGGGCGCGCTTGCGGCCGGGCGGCCGCGCGGCGTTCAGGCCACCGCGTCGGCCGGCTGGCGCTGCAGCATGGCCAGGGTGCTGGCAATGGTCTTGCGCAGTTCGCGCCGGTCGCAGATGAAATCGACCGCACCCTTTTCCTGAAGGAACTCGGCGCGCTGGAAGCCAGCGGGCAGCTTCACGCGCACGGTGGACTCGATCACGCGCGGGCCGGCAAATCCGATCAGTGCCTTGGGCTCGGCAATCACGACGTCGCCCATGAACGCGAAGCCGGCGCTCACGCCGCCCATCGTCGGGTCGGTCAGCACGCTGATGTACGGCAGGCCCTTCTTGGCCAGGCGCGTGAGCGCCGCATTGGTCTTGGCCATCTGCATGAGCGACAGCAGCCCCTCCTGCATGCGCGCGCCGCCGGTGGCGGTGAAGCAGACGAACGGCACTTTCTGGTCGATGGCGGTTTCGACCCCGCGCACGAAGCGCTCGCCCACCACGCTGCCCATGCTGCCGCCCATGAATTCGAATTCGAAGCAGGCTGCAACCAGATTGATGGTGTGGACGGAGCCGCCCAAGACGATCAGCGCGTCGGTCTCGCCGGTGTTCTCGAGCGCTTCCTTGAGGCGCTCGGGATAGCGGCGGCTGTCCTTGAACTTCAGGGCGTCGACCGGCAGGACCTCCTGGCCGATTTCGTAACGCCCCTCGGCATCGAGAAAGGAGTCGAGCCGGGCGCGGGCGCCAATCCGGTGGTGGTGCGCGCAGTTGGGGCAGACATTCTGGTTGTGCTCCAGGTCGGTCTTGTAGAGAACCGTGTCGCAACTCGGGCACTTGATCCACAGGCCCTCGGGCATCTGGCGGCGTTCGCTCGGCGGGGTCTGGGATATCTTGGGGGGAAGCAGTTTTTCAAGCCAGCTCATGGTTCTTAGCTCCTGGTGCGGGCGGTATTGTGCAGCAGTCGGCGGATTCACCCGCCGGATGCGTTCTTGGCGGTGGCGGCCGGAAGCGCGTCCAGAGCCTCGCGGATCTCGGCGAGGAAGGCGGACACCCGGGCGATGGCCTGTTCGCGCGGCTGGTCTTCGGCCAACTGAATGATCCGGCTGCCGATCACCACCGCGTCGGCCGCGCTGCCTACCGCCTGGGCGGTGCGCGCATCGCGGATGCCGAAACCCACGCCAACCGGAATCTTCACATGCTCGCGAATGCGCGGCAGCATGCGGCCGACCGCCTCGGTATCGAGGTGTCCGGCGCCCGTGACGCCCTTGAGCGACACGTAGTAGACGTAGCCCGAGGCGATGCGCGCCACCTGCTGCATGCGTTCGCTGGTGCTGGTCGGCGCCAGCAGGAAGATCAGGTCGATGCCGTGGCCGCGCAGCGCCTCGGCAAACGCCTCGCATTCCTCCGGCGGATAGTCGACCACCAGCACGCCATCGACGCCGGCGGCGGCCGCGTCGCGCACGAACGCGCCGGCGCCGTTCACTTGCTCGTAGCGTTCGATCGGGTTGGCATAGCCCATCAGCACGACCGGCGTGGCGCCGTCGCGGATGCGGAAGTCGCGCACCATGTCGAGCACCTGGCGCATGCCGACGCCCAGTGCCAGCGCGGCCTCGCCGGCCTTCTGGATCACCGGGCCGTCCGCCATGGGGTCGGAGAAGGGTACGCCCAGTTCGATCACGTCGGCGCCCGATTCGACCATGGCGTGCATCAGCGCCGGGGTGATGTCGGCCTGCGGGAAGCCGGCGGTCACGTAGGGAATCAGTGCGCGCCGGCCTTCGGCGCGCAACCTGGCGAAGGTGTCGGCGATGCGGGTCATGCCTGGCCTCCCTTGACGGTATGGCCGCGCATGGACGGCCGGTCGTAGAAGTCGATGCCCGACAGGTCGGCAACGGTGCCGATGTCCTTGTCGCCCCGGCCGGACAGGTTCACCAGGATCGACTGGTCCGGCCGCATGGTCGGCGCCAGCTTGAGCGCATGCGCGACCGCGTGGCTCGATTCGAGCGCCGGAATGATGCCTTCGGTCCGGCACAGGTGATGGAAGGCGTCGAGCGCTTCCTTGTCGGTGATGCCGACGTATTCCGCCCGGCCGATGTCCGCCAGGTAGGCATGTTCGGGGCCCACGCCGGGGTAGTCCAGCCCGGCGCTGATGCTGTGCGTCTCGGTGATCTGGCCGTCGGTGTCCTGCAGCAGGTAGGTGCGGTTGCCGTGCAGAACGCCCGGGCTGCCGCGCAGGATGGAGGCCGCGTGCTTGCCGCTGTCCAGGCCCTGGCCGGCCGCCTCCACGCCGATCAGCCGGGTCGAGGCGAACGGGATGTACGGGTGGAAGATGCCGATGGCGTTGCTGCCGCCGCCGACGCAGGCGATCACCACGTCCGGCTGCTTGCCTTGCGCTTCGCCGGTGATGCCCTGGTCGGCGAGCATGCCCGGCATCTGCGCAATGCATTCCTGGCCGATCACGCTCTGGAAATCGCGCACCATGGTCGGGTAGGGGTGCGGGCCGGCCACGGTGCCGATGATGTAGAAGGTGTCTTCGACGTTGGTGACCCAGTCGCGCATGGCTTCGTTCAGCGCGTCCTTGAGGGTGCGGCTTCCCGATTCGACCGGCACCACCCTGGCGCCGAGCAGATGCATGCGGTAGACGTTCGGGCTCTGGCGCTTGACGTCTTCTGCGCCCATGTAGACCACGCATTCCAGACCGTAGCGGGCACAGATGGTGGCGGTGGCCACCCCGTGCTGGCCGGCGCCGGTCTCGGCGATCACGCGCGGCTTGCCCATGCGACGCGCCAGCATGGCCTGGCCGATGGTGTTGTTCACCTTGTGTGCGCCGGTGTGGTTCAGGTCTTCGCGCTTGAGGTAGATCTGCGCGCCGCCCAGCTCGCGGCTGGTGCGCGCGGCGTGGTAGATCGGCGATGGCCGGCCGACGAAATGGGCCAGTTCATAGCGGAATTCGGCCTGGAAGTCCGGGTCGTCCTTGTAGCGGGCGTAGGCGTCGCGCAGCTCGTTGATCGCGTGGGTGAGCGTCTCGCTGGCGAAGGTGCCGCCATAGATGCCGAAATGGCCGCTGGCGTCGGGTTGCTGGTAGTCGAACATGATGGTGTCTCGAAGCCTCGAGGGTGGTCCGCCGGAGGCGGCCCTCGAATGGCTGCCGGCGGCGGATGGAATCTAGGAGGCGAAGGCGTCGGCCGCCCGAACGGCAGCCACGAATTCGCGGATCTTGCCGGCGTCCTTGATGCCCTTGGCGGACTCGACGCCGGAACTCACGTCAACGGCCGGCGCCTGGCAGCGCGGCCGCAGCCAGGCGATGCCATCGCCGACGTTGGCAGGCGTCAACCCACCAGACAAGACGAGGTGAGCGTTTGCGACGTGTGGAAGGAGTGACCAATCGAATGCCTTGCCGCCCCCGCCGTATCCCTCGACATGGGCGTCGAGCAGGATGGCCTGGGCGTCCGAGAATTCCTGGGCGTATTTTACGAGGTCGAAGGCTCCCGCGGCGGGGCCGAGCGGAATGCGGGCCGCTCGCAGGAACCGATGGGCGCCCGCGCCGCTGCCGGCGCGGCACTGGGCGGCGGTCTCGTCGCCGTGGAATTGCGCCAGCGAACCCGGCACGGCGGCAAGCGCGCGCGCGGAAACCGCGGGTTCCTCGTTCACGAAAAGCAGCACCGGCGTGACGAACGGCGGCAGCCGCGAGGCCAACTGCGCTGCCCGCTCGGCGCTCACGGCGCGCGGGCTCGGCGGGTAGAGCACGAAGCCGATCGCGTCGGCGCCGGCGTCGACGGCGGCGTCGACGTCCTGCTCGCGAGTCAGGCCGCAGATCTTGATGCGAGTGCGCGGTATGGCCATTGGCGGGAGGTCAGGCTGCCGATAGGCGGCGGCTGCAGGCGGGCTTGCTCATGGCAGCCCATCATACGAACTCGCCGCCGCACCCGCCGTCACCTCCGGCGGCAGACCCCACTGCGCGTCGTACTGCGGCCCGAGGAAGTAAAGTCCTGCCGGGGAAAAGGTCGGGGCCGCTGCCAGCCGGCTGCGCGCGGCCAGCACCTCGCGCATCCAGTCGGGCGCGGCCTGGCCCTGGCCGATGCGCACCAGGCAGCCCATGATGTTGCGGATCATGTGGTGCAGGAAGGCATCCGCCTCGAACTCCACATGCCACCGGCAGCGTTCGCCCGCGCCGATGCGGCGGATTTCGATGTATCTGAGGTTCTTGACAGGCGACAGCGCCTGGCAGGCCGAGGCCCGGAACGAACTGAAGTCGTGGGTCCCCAGCAGATGCGCGGCGCCGGCGCGCATGGCGTCGCCGTCCAGCGGATACATCGACCACCCGACCCGGCCGGCGTCGAGGCTGGGCCGCACCGGCGACTGGGCGAGGATGTAGAGGTAGCGCCGCGACACCGCGCTGGCCCGGCAATGGAATGCGGCGGGCACCTCCTGCGCCCACTGCACCGCGATGTCCTCGGGAAGGTATCGGTTGGTGCCGCGCACCCAGGAGAAGGGGGCGCGCTGGACCTCGGTGTCGAAGTGCACGACCTGCATCAGGCCATGCACCCCGGTGTCGGTGCGGCCGGCGCACAAGGTGCGGATGGGCTTGCTCGCCAACTGGGCGAGGGCGGCTTCGAGCTTGTCCTGGACGGTGCGTCCCGAGGGCTGGCTTTGCCACCCCTCGTAGGCCCGACCGTCGTAGCGGATGCCGAGGGCCAGCCTCACCGATTCATGTCCAGGGCCCGCCGCCGGCTCAGCGCAGTTGGACGAGCAGTTGCTGCGCCTGCGCGTGGAGGTCGCCGGACGTCTCGGCCGCCACTTCCTCGACCAGCGAGCGGGCGCCTTCGGCATCACCGAGGGCGTGCAGCTCGCGCGCCAGCGTCAGCTTGACGGCATGCGGGTTCTCGCCGGCGTCGTCCACCAGCGGCTCGAGCGCGGCCGGCGAGGTGTTCGAACCCAGAAGGCCGGAACGGGTGCTGATGTCGAACTCGACGTAGCCGGAATCGCCCGGCAGGCCGGCGCGCAGGGTGGCCGGCTGCGTGTGTTCTTCGTCGTCGGCCAGGCGCGAACTGCGTCGCGGCGTCGCCTCCAGGGCGGCGGGCGCGGTGTCGAAATCGTTCTCCAGCGCGCCGAAGTCGATGCCGTTGCTCATCTCCAGGCTTGGCTCGGCGACCCTGGCCGGCTTCGCGGCGACGGGGGGCAGGCTTGCGCTGACCGGCATCGGCGCCGTCTCCGGCAGGTTGCTCGGCTTGGGGTCCAGTTCGAGGTCGAAGTCCAGCGGTGCCACGGAGGGCACGAAGGCCGGCGGCGGCGGTTCCTCGTCCTTGGCGGCCACGGTGGCTGCCAGCGCGGCGGCTAGCGGTGCCGCGACGGGGGCTGCCGCCGGTGGCGCCGGCACGCGAGCCGGCGCGGGCGACGCGGCCCCCTGGCTCTGGTAGAGCGGGTTGCCAGGATCCAGTTCGCGGCCCAGTTCGACGGCGCGCGTCCAGTCGGCGCCGGTGCCTCCGGTCATCTTGCGAACTTCCGTGGCTTGCGCCTCGAAGGCGCGCAGGTCGCGGCGCTTGGCATGTATCTCGAGCAGCTTGAGATGAATCGCGGCGCGCTCGGGGTTGATGCGAAGGGCTTCGCGGAGGATTTCCTCGGCCTGCAGGTCGCGCCCGTACGCCAGGTAGACGTCGGCCTCGGCGACAGGGTCGACGTCGCCGGTGTCGAGCTGGCTCGGCGAGTAGGACATCGACGAAGTGGCGATGCTCTGGTTCTTGGTGTCCACCGACTCGCCGCCGCTGGAGCCGAAGAACGAATCCTTCGGGATGCGGCTTTCCAGGAACACGCTTTCGCTCGACGATGCCTTGCGCCGGTTGAACACGCGCAGGGCAAGGAAGGCGATCAGCAGGGCGATCAGGCCGACGGCGATCAGGACCAGGCGGTTGTCCATCAACTCGTCGACGAAGCTGCGCGGAGGCGGCGGTGGCGCCGTGACCTTCGGCTTGGGCTTGGCCGGGGCGGCCGCGGCAGGTGCGGGCGCCGGTGCAGGCGCCGCAGCGCCCGCGGCGGGCGCCGCGGCGGCGGGCGGCGTCGCGGAGGCGCCGGCTGGGGCGGCAGCCACGCCGGGCGCGGCCGTGCCCGCGGTGGCGGGCGGCGTCGCTGCACCAGCGCCAGCGCCTGCAGGCAGCGGCACCGCGATGCCCGGCGCGCTGCTGGCTGCCGGCGCGGCGGCGCCTGCAGCGGGCGTGGCCGGGGCGGGCGCGGCGCCGGAGCCTGCCGGGGCTGCGCCGCCGGCGGACTGGAGCTTGTTCAGTTCATTGAGGTTGCGCGACAGCTCGGCAACGCGCGCGGCGTCCTCGGCAGCCTGCCGGTTCTTGACCAGGGTTTCGTCGGACGCCGCCTGCCGGGCAGCACCGCCCGGGGTGATGGTGAGCTTGTCGGGTGCCTGCGCGGCCGCGTTGCGGTCCTCGACATTCGCCTGCAGCTTGCCGCCGGCGGTGGTGCGGTCGGCATCGGGCTTGCTGGATGCCGGCGCTGCCTCGGCCAGGCCGCGGCGGTACTGGTTGAAGTCGCGGCTTTGGGCGACCAGCAGGCGCTTGGCCTCGGGGCGCGAGACCGAGCCGGCTTCGGCGGCGCTGGGAATGGACAGCACCGCGCCGGCCCGGACGCGGTTCACGTTATTGCCGATGAACGCGTCCGGATTGGCACGCAGCATCGCCACCAGCATCTGCTCGAGCGAAATCTCGGGTGCCTTGTTGGCGCGGGCGATGGCGCCGGCGGTGTCGCCGCGCTGCACGGTGACCTGCTGGCCGGCGGATGCGCCGCCGGTGCTCACCGATGCCTCGACCGGCGCTGCCGGTGCCGGTGCCGAACGTGCGGCCGGCGCCGGAGCGGCGGGCACCGTGCGGGGCGGGTCGAACGACACCACGGGGGGCGTCGCCGCCGGCCGCGCCGCGCTGCGTGCGGTGCCGACCTGCGGCGCCACGGGGGTGAACGCCTGTTGCGATTTCGGGCTGGACGGCGGGTCCAGCAGCACGGTGTAGTCACGTACCACGCGGCCCGAGCGCCAATTGGCCTCGAGCAGGACGTCCAGGAAAGGCTCGTTGAGCGAACGGTTGCCGGCCAGCGTGATCACGTAGCGGCTGCCGCGCCGCTCGACGTTGACGCGCACGTCGGCCAGGGCGGGATGGTAGGTCACGCCGGCTGCGCTGAAGGCGCCCGGCGACGCGAGGTTGACCCGCAGGCTGTCGGCCTCGGCGGCGGTGATCTGCGGGACTTCGACTTCGGCGCGCAGCGGCTCGCCCAGCGCCGAGGTCACCCGCATCGGACCGAGTGCCAGCGCGCTGGCGTCGGTGCTCAGGGTGGCCAGGGCCAGCGCTAGCGCAGCGCCCAGGACTGTCAGCTGACTACGACACTGCAATGGGCCGCCCTGCGGGGCTGCATGGCGGGTCGTCGCCGCTTCGGCGGCCGGCAAAGAATGTCTTGTCATGCTGATGGGGGCACCATTGCCCAAAAGTGTAAGTGGACGTTAACACCATCACCTATCACTGACAAGGCAACAGAGCACGTCAACGCCGCGTGTACGAATTAACGTGCACGTCTGTCGTTGTTGGCCTGCAACGCACCGGTTCCGGCCGGGACGTCGCAGCCCGGCATCAAGCCTCGAGCAGGATGCGCAGCATACGGCGAAGCGGCTCGGCCGCGCCCCACAGCAACTGGTCGCCGACGGTAAACGCGCCCAGGTAGTCCGGCCCCATGGCCAGTTTGCGCAGCCTGCCGACCGGAATCGACATGGTCCCGGTCACCGCCACCGGCGTCAGTTCGCGCATGGTGGCTTCGCGGGTATTGGGCACCACCTTCACCCACTCGTTGTCGGCGGCGATCATGGCCTCGATGTCGGCCAGCGGAACGTCCTTCCTGAGCTTGAACGTCAAGGCCTGGCTGTGGCAGCGCATGGCGCCGATGCGTACGCAGAAGCCGTCCACCGGCGTGGCAGCGGTACCGAAGGCAGGGCCTCGGCCGAGGATCTTGTTGGTTTCGGCGCCCGCCTTCCACTCTTCCTTGCTGGAACCGTCGCCCAGGTCCTTGTCGATCCAGGGGATGAGCGAGCCGCCCAGCGGCACGCCGAAGTTGGCGGTTTCCTGAGCCGAAAGGCTCTGCTGCCGGGCAAGTACCTTGCGGTCGATCTCCAGGATGGCGCTCTTGGGGTCGTGCAGCAGGTCGCGCACCTCGGCGTTGAGGGTGCCGAACTGGGTCAGCAACTCGCGCATGTGCTGCGCACCGCCGCCCGAGGCGGCCTGGTATGTCATGCTGGTCATCCATTCGACCAGGCCGGCCTTGTACAGGGCGCCGACGCCCATCAGCATGCAGCTGACGGTGCAATTGCCGCCGATCCAGTTGTTGCCGCCCTTGGCGAGCGCGTTCTTGATCACCGGCAGGTTGACCGGGTCCAGGACGATGACCGCGTCGTCCTTCATGCGCAGGGTGGACGCGGCGTCGATCCAATGGCCCTTCCAGCCTTCGGCACGAAGGCGCGGGAACACCTCGGTGGTGTAGTCGCCGCCCTGGGCCGTGACGATGATGTCGCAGCGCTTGAGGGCTTCGATGTCGAACGCGTTCTGCAGCGTGCCTTCGTTCCGTGCCATGGCCGGCGCCTTGCCCCCGGCGTTGGAAGTGGAGAAGAACAGCGGCTCGATGAGGTCGAAGTCGCGCTCTTCGACCATGCGGTCCATCAGGACGGAGCCGACCATGCCGCGCCAGCCGACCAACCCTACCAACTTGCTCATTTTCAGATGCCCTTTCAGATGTGAATGACTAACAAACAGTGCCGAAGGGACTGATCGCCCGGCTCGTCAGGGCCAGGAAGGGCGCACGACGAACCAGGCTGGGTCAGCCCTTAATGGTCGTCGTGGTTTTTTTCGCGGGGGAGGCGTCGCCCGGCATTGCTGCGCACACGCCCACGCGAGCCGGGTCGGCTGGCGTGCAGATCGAGGCGGATGGGAAAGGGACGCACATTGTGTCAATTGTAGCGGAACGCCTGCCCACGCGGGCGGCCGCGAGCCCCGCAGCAGGCGCGCGTTTTGCGGATGCTAAATTCCGAGACGGCCGCGCTGCCTGCGTCCTGCATCAGAGCGCGCCGGATAGCTAGACAGGGAGTTGAAAAAACATGCAAGACAACGCTTTCGCGTTGAGCCGCCGGCGTGCGCTCTTCGCTTCGGGCCTGACGGCCTGCGCATCCATGCTGCCGGCTGCGGCGCATGCCAGTCATCATTTCGAGTCTGCCGCGTCGCGCAGCAATCCCAGGATCGCCTTGACGGACTTCTACGTCTTCAAGGCCGAGGAAGGGAATCGGACGGTGTTCCTGCTGGACGTGAACTTCGCGCCGAAAGCGGGCGAAGACCTCCTCGACCGCGCTGCCGCCTACAACATCCATTGCGCCACTGGCGACGACCTCAAGGCCGGCTTCACGTGGACCTTCGCCTACGACGGCGCCCAACTCGCGTGCCACCAGCTCGGGGAGGCCAACGGGGCATTGGGCGCAAAGGGGCGCAAGCTCGGCCCCGTGACCGAGGGCAAGGCCACCGAACTGCCGGGCGGCATCCGTGCCTGGGTCGGCCGCGCCAAGGACCCTTTCTTCGGCAATTCTCCGGCCCTCGGCGCCTTCCGCGCGCAGCTGGCACAGGGCAAGTATGACCCGAAGGTCTGGGAGAAGGCGTCGGGCAAGAACATCTTCCTGGGCCGCACGTGCGGCGTGCTGGTCCTCGAGGTGCCCAACACGCTGCTGGGTCGCCAGATCAGCGCCTTCACCACGGTCGCGGTGAACGAGGCCGGCAAGTGGCGCCAGGTGCAGTACATGGCCAAGTGCCTGATGGCACACGTGATGCTGTTCGAGGACGAGGCACTCAAGGCGGCTTTCGATGCGTCGCGCCCCGACACACAGAGCCAGTTCGTCAACTTCTTCAGTGCGCGCATCGCCCGTTCGGCGCACTTCGCCAAATCGCGGTCGGATCCCTTCGCCTACGGCGACGAGACGGCCGGGCGGCTCCTGCCCGACGTGCTGCCCTACGAGGTAGGAAGCGATGCAGCCTATACGCCAGAGCGTTTCAACGGCCGCAAGCTCAGCGACGACGCCATGTCGACGACGCTCTCATTGCTCATTGGCCAGCCGGTTGACCAGCATCTGGAGGATCTGCGCAACTACACCAGCAAATTCCCGTACGTCATTCCCGTATGAGACCGCTACTGCCCGGCGCCGGCCGCGGGCGTATGGCGCGGCGTGTCCTGTGGGCAATGGCGTGCGGCATGCTGTTGCCGGCAACCGTCTGGGCGCATGCGTTCTGGCTCGTCCCCTTCGGACCGACGCCCGAGCGGGGCCAGGACGTGGCGCTCGATCTGCGAATCGGGCCACGGTGGCCCGGTGCCTCGACCCCGAGGCTGCCCGGCATGGTCGCCGAGTTCCAGGTCGTCGATGCCGAGGGCAGTCGCGACGTCCCCGGACGCAGCAATGGGCGGCCGGCAGGGCACTTCAAGGCCCGTGCTGCGGGTGCGTCGATCGTGTCGATGCAGACGAACCCCAGCACCATTGCGCTTGCGGGGCCGGCTTTTGAGGCATACCTGAAAGAGGAGGGCCTGGATGATGCGTTGCGGCTTCGGCGCGAACTCGGTGTTGCCGACGCGCCGGGGCGCGAGGACTTCACGCGCGCTGCCAAGTCCCTCGTGCTTGTCGACGGCAAGTCGCGTGGCTATGACCGCGTCCTCGGGCTGCCGTTCGAGCTGGTGCCGCTCACCGATCCGCTCGCGTACCGCCCCGGAGGCCCGTTTCGCCTGAAGCTGCTGCTGGCGGGGCGGCCTGCCGGCCACGCCCGGGTGGCCGCATTGCCCAGGGACCTACCGGACCAGATCGTCGAGGCGCGCACGTCGGCGGCCGGCGAGGTCGAACTGGCATTGCCTCATGCCGGCCTTTGGACGATCTATGCAGTGCACATCGAGCCGGCAGCGCGGCCACCGGCGGACTGGAACAGCATCTGGGCATCGCTCACCTTCTCTCTGCCTGGGGCGCCGTGACGATGGACAAGGACAAGACGCCTCCTCGAGTTGCCATGGTTCTGGCCAGTCTTGCGGCGGCGGCGCCGGCCCAGGCGCACACCGCCGGCAACCCAGGCGTTCTGGCGGCCTGGCTGCACCCGCTCAGCGGTGCCGATCATCTCGTGGCGATGGTGGCGGTCGGCGCCTGGAGCGCATTGCTCGGCCGCCGCGCGATCCTGGCGGTGCCCGGTGCCTTCCTCCTCATGATGTGCATGGGTGGCGTGGTTGGCCTGCAACTGGTTGATGTTCCCGGCGCCGAGGTCGGCGTGGCGCTCTCGGTGCTTCTGCTGGGCCTGGCAATCGCGCTGGGAGAACGCGTCCCGTGGCCCGTGGCCGTCGGCGCAGTCGGCATCTTCGGCTTTTGCCATGGCTATCTTCATGGCTACGAACTGACTGTCATCGAGTCGCCTGTCCTGGCGACGATCGGTTTCCTCACCACGACGGCGATATTGCACGTGGCAGGCCTGTTCGGAGCGGGCCTGGCGGTGCGCCTCAGGGCAGGCTGTTGGCTACTGCAGGCCTGCGGCTGGTTTGCCGCGATCTTCGGGGTGTGGTTGCTGGCGGCGCCGGCCGTCGGCTGAGCGGCGGCGCATGCCGCCGCCGCACGTCGCCGGCCGGCGTTCTCCTGGCGGTGTAGAACCTAGAGCGCCTTGAGCACCGCGTCGCCCATCTCGCGCGTGCCGACGCGCGTCGTGCCTTCGCTATGGATGTCGGGCGTGCGCAGGCCCTGGGCCAGCACCTTCTTGACGGCGTTCTCGATCCGCTGGGCGGCTTCTTCCTGGTCGAGCGAGAAGCGCAGCATCATCGCCGCCGACAGGATGGTGGCCAGCGGATTGGCCACGCCCTTGCCGGCGATGTCGGGTGCGCTGCCGTGGCTGGGCTCGTACAGGCCCTGGCGGCTGGCGTTCAGGCTGGCCGAGGGCAGCATGCCGATCGACCCGGTGAGCATGGCGGCCTCGTCCGACAGGATGTCCCCGAACATGTTGCCGGTGACCACGACGTCGAATTTCTTGGGCGCCTTGACCAGTTGCATGGCGGCGTTGTCCACGTACATGTGGTCGAGTTCGACGTCCGGATAGTCCTTGTGCACCTCGGTCACGACGTCCTTCCAGAACTGGAAGGTCTCGAGCACGTTGGCCTTGTCGACGCTGGTCACGCGCTTGCTGCGCTTGCGTGCGGCCTCGAATGCGACGCGCGCGATGCGCTCGATCTCCGGGCGCGTGTAGCGCATGGTGTCGAAGGCTTCCTCGGCACCGGGGAAGTTGCCGTCCGGCGAGGTGCGCTTGCCGCGCGGCTGGCCGAAGTAGATGTCCCCGGTCAGTTCCCGGATGATGAGAATGTCCAGCCCTGCGACCAGTTCCGGCTTGAGGCTGGAGGCGTGCGTGAGCTGTTCGTAGCAGATGGCCGGGCGGAAGTTGGCGAAAAGGCCGAGGTTCTTGCGCAGGCCCAGGATGGCCTGTTCCGGGCGCAGCGCGCGCTCGAGCTTGTCGTATTTCCAGTCTCCGACGGCGCCGAAAAGCACCGCGTCGGCTTCCTTGGCCAGCTTGAGCGTCGATTCCGGCAATGGATGACCGTGCGCCTCGTAGGCGGCGCCGCCCACCGGCGCGGTTTCCATCTCGAACTTCAGGTCCAGCGCGTTGAGCACGCGCACGGCCTGCTCGATGATTTCGGTGCCGATGCCGTCACCGGGAAGAACTGCGATTTTCATGAGGTCATGCTTCTTGAAGGAGATAAGGGGAACGCTCAGCCGGCCATCTGGTGGGCGAGCCAGGGCTTGGTGGCCAGGCGTTCTGCCTCGAACGCCTTGATCTTGTCCTTGTGGCGCAGGGTCAGACCGATGTCGTCGAGGCCATTGATCAGGCAGAACTTGCGGAAAGCCTGGACGTCGAAGGCGATCTCCTGGCCGTCGGGCTTGACGATCACCTGGCGCTCCAGGTCGATGGTCAGCTGGTAGCCTGGGAAGGCCCGCACTTCGTCGAACAGCTGCGACACGGTCGCCTCGGGAACGACGATGGGCAGCAGGCCGTTCTTGAAGCTGTTGTTGAAGAAGATGTCCGCAAAGCTCGGCGCAATGATGGCGCGAAACCCGAACTGGTCCAGCGCCCACGGCGCGTGCTCGCGCGACGAGCCGCAGCCGAAGTTCTTGCGCGCCAGCAGGATGGACGCGCCGGCGTAGCGGGGCTGGTTGAGCACGAAGTCGGGGTTCGGCTTGCGGCTGGCCGGATCCATGCCCGGCTCGCCATGGTCGAGGTAGCGCCACTCGTCGAACAGGTTGGGGCCGAAGCCGGTCTTCTTGATCGACTTGAGGAACTGCTTGGGAATGATGGCGTCGGTGTCGACGTTCTCGCGGTCCATCGGGGCCACGAGGCCTTGGTGCACGGTGAATTTCTGCATGTCTTTTCCTTGTCGCTGCGGTCGCGCTCAGGCGATCGTGCGCACGTCGACGAAGTGGCCCTTGATGGCTGCGGCGGCGGCCATGGCGGGGCTCACCAGGTGGGTGCGGCCGCCGGCGCCCTGGCGGCCTTCGAAGTTGCGGTTGCTGGTGGAGGCGCAGCGCTCGCCCGGCTCCAGCCGGTCGGCGTTCATGGCCAGGCACATGGAGCAGCCCGGCTCGCGCCATTCGAAGCCGGCAGCCTTGAAGATCTCGTGCAGACCCTCGCGCTCGGCCTGTTCCTTCACCAGGCCCGAGCCGGGCACGACCATGGCGAGCTTGACGTTCCTGGCCACTTTCTGACCCAGCTTCCTGACCACTGCCGCGGCCTCGCGCATGTCCTCGATGCGGCTGTTGGTGCAGCTGCCGATGAACACCTTGTCGACGAAGATGTCGTTCAGCGGCTTGTTCGGCTCGAGCCCCATGTAGGTGAGCGCGCGCTCGATGGCGCCGCGCTTGTTGGCGTCCTTCTCCTTGTCGGGGTCGGGCACGCGGCTGTCGATCGGCAGGACCATCTCGGGCGAGGTACCCCAGGTCACTTGCGGCTTGATCTGGGCGGCGTCCAGTTCGACCACGGTGTCGAAATGCGCGCCCGGGTCGGAATGGAGCGTTTTCCAGTAGGCCACCGCGTGGTCCCATTCGACGCCGGTCGGCGCGAGCGGACGGCCCTTGACGTAGTCCAGCGTCTTCTGATCGACCGCCACCATTCCGGCGCGCGCGCCGGCCTCGATGGCCATGTTGCACACGGTCATGCGGCCTTCCATGGTGAGGTCGCGAATGGCCGAGCCGGCGAACTCGATGGTGTAGCCGGTGCCGCCTGCCGTGCCGATGCGGCCGATGATGGCCAGCACGATGTCCTTGGCGGTGCAGCCCGGGGCCAGCGTGCCTTCCACCTTGATGAGCATGTTCCTGGCCTTCTTGGCCAGCAGCGTCTGGGTGGCCATGACATGCTCGACCTCGCTGGTGCCGATGCCATGGGCCAGTGCTCCGAACGCGCCGTGGGTGGACGTATGGCTGTCGCCGCACACCACCGTCATGCCCGGCAGCGTGGCGCCGCTTTCCGGCCCGATGACGTGCACGATGCCCTGACGCCTGGACAGGAAGGGGAAGAATGCAGCCGCACCGAACTCTCCGATGTTGGCGTCCAGCGTGGTGACCTGTTCCTTGCTGATCGGGTCATCGATGCCGTCGTAGCCGCGTTCCCAGCCGGTGGTGGGCGTGTTGTGGTCGGCGGTCGCGACCACCGAGCTGATGCGCCACAGCTTGCGGCCGGCCTCGCGCAGGCCCTCGAAGGCTTGCGGGCTGGTCACTTCGTGCACCAGGTGCCGGTCGATGTAGAGGATGGCGGTGCCGTCCTCCTCGGTATGGACGACGTGTTCGTCCCAGATCTTGTCGTAGAGCGTGCGTGCCATGGAGTCTCTCGTGGGGAAGGGATGGTTTTGCGTGAATGATTCGGAGCCGGGCGCCTGGCCGCCTAGATCGCCGCCAGGGCCGGGCGCGCCTGCGCGCCGGCGTGCAAGTGTTCGACCAGTGTGCGCGCTGCCACCGGCAACGTCGAGAAGTCTCGCGCCACAAGGCGGATCTGGCGTTCGGCCCAGGCGTCGGCCAGGGCCACGCCGACCAGGCGATGGCCGATGCCGCCGCGCATCAGCTCGAACGCGCGTGCCGGCATGATGCCAACGCCCAGGCCGTTGTCGATCATGCGGCACATGGCGTCGAGCCCGGTGACGTGGATGCGCAGCTTGATGCTGCGCCCCGCCTCGAGCGCGGCCTGGTGCATGGCCACGTAGATGGAGCTGTTGGTATGCAGACCGACGTGGTCATGCTCGAGCGTTTCGACGAACGCGACCTGCGGCGCACGGGCCAGGACATGCCCGACCGGTACCACCAGCACCAGCCGGTCCTGCCGGTAGGGCAGGCTCTGGAGTTCGTGCGAGCCCGGCGCCGCATGGCAGATGCCCAGGTCGGCGGCGCCTTCCTGCACCGCCCGCAGCACCTCGCTCGACAGGTGCTCCTCGAGGTCGATCTTGATGGCTTCGTGCGCGCTCGCGAAGGAACCCAGGTCCTCGGGCAGGTACTGGACGATGGCCGAGATGTTGGCGTGCACTCGGACGTGGCCACGCACGCCGTCCGCGTACTCCGACAGTTCGCCCTGCATCTTTTCGAGGCTGTAGAGCACCGAACGCGCGTGGTGCAGCAACGTTTCACCGGCAGGCGTCAGGTCGACGCCGCGGGTATGCCGGTACAGCAGGGGCGTGTGCAGCGTCGCCTCGAGGTCGGACAGCCGCTTGCTGATGGCCGACGCGGCGATGAACTCGCGCTCGGCCGCCCGTCCGATGCTGCCGAGTTCGCAAACTGCGACGAACAGCTGCAACGACGTCAGATCGACGCGTCGGACAAAGTTGCGTTCAGGTTGTGTGGGGGTGGGCATGGGCGAAAGGCATCGCGATTCACGATGCATTTCGCCATTTTGCGCCAGAATCTTGGGTGCGGCCATCGCCGAATGCGATGGCCGACCTGCCGGCGGGCGAGGATGGCCCTGCCGGGGGGCGACGGCAGCGGGCAGGGCCGCCGCCGGCTTGGCTTGGCTTACTTCTTCTTGTCAGCGGCGTTTTCGAGCTTCTGGCCGCCCTTTTGAATGTCCTGGCCGGCGCCTTCGATGGTGTTGCAGCCTGCCAGCGGCACGGCGAGGGTGAAAGCGATGGCGAGCAGACTGGTGAGTTTCTTCATGGCATGGACTCCTTCGGGTTGAACAGGGCGCGCTGATCGCGCACACCCCGAAGGTAGCGATCGCCGGCGATGCCGCGTGTCGGCCAGAACGCAGGAAGGCTGCCCGTGGGCAGCCTTCGTGGTGATGTCGTCTCGGCCTACAGAGACCGTGGCGGATGGCCGATCAGCGTTGCGCCATCGGCTTGACGTCGCGCTTGGGCGAGCCTTCGAACAGCTGGCGCGGGCGGCCGATCTTGTAGTCGGGGTCGCCGATCATCTCGTTGAGCTGCGCGATCCAGCCGACCGTGCGGGCCAGGGCGAAGATGGCGGTGAACAGCGGCACCGGGATGCCGATGGCGCGCTGGACGATGCCGGAATAGAAATCGACGTTCGGGTAGAGCTTGCGCGAGACGAAGTACTCGTCTTCCAGGGCGATCTTCTCGAGCGCCATGGCCAGCTTGAACAGGGGGTCGTTTTCCAGGCCCAGTTCGGACAGAACTTCCTTGCAGGTTTCCTGCATCAGCTTGGCACGCGGGTCGTAGTTCTTGTACACGCGGTGGCCGAAGCCCATCAGCTTGACGCCGGAGTTCTTGTCCTTGACCTGCTTGATGAACTCGCCGATCTTCTCGACGCCGCCGGCCTTCTGAATGTCGCCCAGCATGTTCAGCGCCGCCTCGTTGGCGCCGCCGTGCGACGGGCCCCACAGGCAGGCCACGCCGGCCGCAATGGCTGCGAACGGGTTGGTGCCCGACGAGCCGCACAGGCGCACCGTAGAGGTGGAGGCGTTCTGCTCGTGGTCGGCATGCAGGATGAAGATGCGGTCGAGTGCGCGCTCGAGCACGGGGCTGACCTTGTACTCCTCGCACGGCGTGGCGAACATCATGTGCAGGAAGTTGCCGGCGTAGCTCAGGTCGTTGCGCGGGTACATGTACGGCTGGCCGATCGTGTACTTGTAGGCCATCGACACCAGCGTGGGCATCTTCGCGATCAGGCGCACGGCGGCGATCTCGCGGTGCTTCGGATTGTTGATGTCGGTGCTGTCGTGATAGAAGGCCGACAGCGCGCCCACCAGGCCGGTCATGATGGCCATCGGATGCGCGTCGCGGCGGAAGCCGCGCAGGAAGAACTGCATCTGCTCGTTGACCATGGTGTGGTGCGTCACCAGGTCGTCGAACTTGGCCTTCTGCTGGGCATTGGGCAGATCCCCGTACAGCAGCAGGTGGCAGGTGTCGAGGAAGTCGCAGTTCGTGGCCAGTTGCTCGATCGGGTAGCCGCGGTACAGCAGTTCGCCCTTGTCGCCGTCGATGAAGGTGATGGCGGATTCGCACGAGGCGGTCGACATGAAGCCCGGGTCGTACGTGAACATGCCGGTCTGTGCGTACAGCTTGCGGATGTCGATGACGTCGGGGCCCATCGTGCCCTTGTAGATCGGCAGGTCGACGTTCTGGCCGCCGTTGCTGAACGACAGGGTGGCCTTGGTATCGGAGGCTTTCATGGCTGGGTCTTTCTCTCGAGAGGGGTGAACCGGAGGTTGATGGGAGGACGTGGGTGGCTGCTCAGGTTCTATCGCGCAGCATCTGCAGGACGGGTGCCACGCCGGCCCCGGCCAATTCTGGCTCGGGCTCCTTTCTGCGCAGCAGCAGGTCCATCAGGTCGTTGTCCGACAGGTCCATCAGCGTCTCCAGCGCCTGCGCCTGCCCTCGCGTGAGGGAGGCTTCGTATCGCTCGAAGAACCGGGCGATGAACAGGTCGTTTTCGAGCAGGCCGCGCCGGCAGCGCCACTTCAACCGGCTCAACGCTCGGGCGTCGATCGGCTGGTCCGGGTCGGAGGAGGCGGCTTGCATGATGGAAGATGTGTCAGACAGCCCGGCGGACCATCAGTTCCTTGATCTTGCCAATGGCTCGCGTGGGGTTCAGGCCCTTCGGGCACACGTCCACGCAGTTCATGATGGTGTGGCAGCGGAACAGCCGGTACGGATCTTCCAGGTTGTCCAGGCGCTCGCCGGTATGGTCGTCGCGGCTGTCCGCGATGAAGCGGTAGGCCTGCAGCAGGCCGGCCGGACCCACGAACTTGTCGGGGTTCCACCAGAAGCTGGGGCAGCTGGTCGAGCAGCTGGCGCACAGGATGCACTCGTACAGCCCGTTGAGTTCATCCCGTTCTTCCGGCGACTGCAGGCGCTCCTTCTCGGGCGGCAGCACGTCGTTCTGCAGATACGGCTTGATCGAGTGGTACTGGTTGAAGAACTGCGTCATGTCGACGATCAGGTCGCGAATGACGGGCAGGCCCGGCAGCGGCTTCAACACGACGGTGCCCTTTAGGGTGTTCATGTTGGTCAGGCAGGCCAGGCCGTTCTTGCCGTTGATGTTCATCGCGTCGGAGCCGCACACGCCTTCGCGGCAGGAGCGGCGGAAGGCGATCGAGGGGTCCTGCGCCTTGAGCTTGATCAGGGCGTCGAGCAGCATGCGCTCGTGGCCGTCGAGCTCGATCTCGACGGTCTGCATGTACGGCTTGTCGTCCTTGTCCGGGTCGTAGCGGTAGATCTGGAAAGTGCGCTTCATCGTTGGGAACCTTGTTCTTTGGCGGACGGCATCAGAAGGTGCGGACCTTCGGCGGGATCGATTCGACGGTCAGCGGCTGCAGCTTGACCGGCTTGTAGCTCAGGCTGTTGTCCGCGCTGTACCACAGCGTGTGCTTCATCCAGTTGGCGTCGTCGCGGCCGAGCGGCGCGACCGGGTCGTCGGCCGGGCGTTCGTAGTCCTCGACGGTGTGGGCGCCGCGGCATTCCTTGCGGGCCGCCGCCGAGACCATGGTCGCCTGCGCGACCTCAATGAGGTTCTCGACTTCCAGTGCCTCGATCCGGGCGGTATTGAACACCCGCGACTTGTCCTTGAGCGTGATGCCGGCCACGCGCTGGCGCACCTCGGCGATCTTTTCGACGCCTTCGTCCATCGACGCCTGCGTGCGGAAGACCGCAGCGTGCGCCTGCATGGTCGTGCGGATGTCGTTGGCCACGTCTTGCGCGTAGATGCCCTCGGAGGAGTTCTCCAGGCGGTTCAGGCGCTCGAGCGTGTAGTCGGCCGCGTCCTGCGGCAGCGGCTTGTGTTCCTTGTTCTTCTCATGGAACTGCACGATGTGGTTGCCGGCCGCACGGCCGAACACCAGCAGGTCGAGCAGCGAGTTGGTGCCCAGGCGGTTGGCGCCGTGCACGCTCACGCAGGAGCATTCGCCCACCGCATACAAGCCGTTGACCACGGCGCTGTTGTCGCCGCCTTGCTGCACCACCACCTGGCCGTTGATGTTGGTCGGAATGCCGCCCATCTGGTAGTGGATCGTGGGCACCACCGGGATCGGCTCCTTGGTGATGTCGACGTTGGCGAAGTTGATGCCGATTTCGTAGACCGAAGGCAGACGCTTGTGGATCGTCTCCGCGCCCAGGTGGTCCAGCTTGAGCAGCACGTAGTCCTTGTTCGGACCGCACCCGCGTCCTTCCTTGATTTCCTGGTCCATCGAACGCGAGACGAAGTCGCGCGGGGCCAGGTCCTTCAAGGTGGGGGCGTAGCGTTCCATGAAGCGCTCGCCGTTGCTGTTGAGCAGGATGGCGCCTTCGCCGCGGCAGCCTTCGGTCAGCAGCACGCCCGCGCCGGCCACGCCGGTCGGGTGGAACTGCCAGAACTCCATGTCCTGCAGCGGAATGCCGGCGCGGGCGGCCATGCCCAGGCCGTCGCCGGTGTTGATGAAGGCGTTGGTGGAAGCCGCGAAGATGCGGCCCGCGCCGCCGGTGGCCAGCAGCACCGTCTTGGCCTGCAGGATGTGCAGGTCGCCGGTTTCCATCTCGAGTGCGGTCACGCCCACCACGTCACCCTCGGCGTCGCGGATCAGATCCAGCGCCATCCATTCGACGAAGAACTGGGTGCGGGCCTGCACGTTCTGCTGGTAGAGCGTGTGCAGCATGGCATGGCCGGTGCGGTCGGCCGCGGCACAGGCGCGCTGGACCGGCTTTTCGCCGTAGTTGGCGGTGTGGCCGCCGAAGGGGCGCTGGTAGATGGTGCCGTCCGGGTTGCGGTCGAACGGCATGCCGAAGTGCTCGAGCTCGTACACCACCTTGGGTGCCTCGCGGCACATGAACTCGATGGCGTCCTGGTCGCCCAGCCAGTCGGAGCCCTTGATGGTGTCGTAGAAGTGGTAGTGCCAGTTGTCCTCGCTCATGTTGCCCAGCGAGGCGCCGACGCCGCCCTGCGCCGCCACGGTGTGCGAGCGCGTGGGAAACACCTTGGACAGGACCGCGACGTTCAATCCGGCGCGGGCCAGTTGCAGCGACGCGCGCATGCCGGAGCCGCCGGCGCCGATGATGACGACGTCGAACTTGCGCGTCGTGATTTGATCTTTTGTGTAATTGGTCATGGGGTCAGGCTTTCACAGTCTCCACAGCACTTGGATGGCCCAACCGGCGCAGCCGACCAGCCAGACGATGGTGAAGATCTGGCAGGCCAGACGCAAGCCGACCGAGTGGACGTAGTCCATCCAGACGTCACGCATGCCGACCCACACGTGGTAGAGCAGGGAAACGATCACGGAGAAGGTCAGAACCTTCATCCATTGCGATGCGAAGATCCCGGCCCACTTGTCGTAGCCGATGGGGCCGTGGCTGAAGAGCACCTGCGCCAGCAGCACGAGGGTGAAGAGGGCCATCAGCCCGCCGGTGATGCGCTGCGCGAGCCAGTCGCGCAGTCCGTAGTGCGCGCCGACGACGGTGCGCTTGGAGCCGTAGTTCACTGCCATGTCGTTGTTTCCTTGGCTTTCTTCAGTAGACGCCGAACAGCTTCAGGCCCAGCACGATCGTCAGCAGAACGCTCAGGACCAGGGTGGCAATGGCGGAGCTGCGGCCGAATTCCTTGTTCACCGCGCTGTGGCTCACGTCCATCCAGATGTGGCGCAGGCCGGCGATGAAATGGTGCAGGTAGGCCCAGATCAGGGCCAGGGCGACGAGCTTGACGAACCAGCCCGGAACGAAAGAAAAGCCGCTGTTGAAGACGGCCTTGAATCGCTCGAAAGACACCTCGGAAGACACCGACGTATCGAACATCCAGATGATGAAAGGCATCAGCACGAACATGAGCGCGCCGCTCGCGCGGTGCAGGATCGAGACGATGCCCGCCGGCGGCAGGCGGTAGGTGCTGACGTCGGTGAAAACGTTGATGTTGCGGAATTCGCGTCGGGGTGGCCGGGGTGTTGCAAGCTCTGTCATGGTGGCTTTCGTGGCTTTTTGTCGGGGGACGGCTTGTCTTCGCAAGAAGTAACCAACCCAAAATTCTATTGCAATGCACCATCGGTCCGCACGATCGTGCGTGACAGCTTGAGTGGTGCGCAGGGCTTCATCCCAGTTCGTTGTGGTAGTGGTGGGTGTCGGTACGGTACAGGCCGCGGCGCAGTTCCATAGGCGCGTCGTGGTACGTGTGAGCCAGCCGTTCGACGCTCAGCAAAGGCGTGGCGGCGTCCACGGCGAGCAGTTCGGCCTGGCTGGCGTCGGGCAGCACGGCGCGCAATTTCTCCTCTGCGCGGACCATGCGCACGCCGAATTCGGTCTCGAACAGCGCGTACATGGGGCCGTGCCATTGCTCTAGCCGCTCCGCCGTCAGCCCCTTGAAGGGTGCGCCGGGCAGCCAGAGGTCTTCGAGGATCGTGGGCACGCCGCGGTAGGCGAGCACGCGGCGCACCTGCAGTACCGCGTCGCCAGTACGCAGGTTCAGTGCGCGCGCCACGTCGGCCGTGGCCCGCTGGCGCCGGCAGTCGATGATGGTGCGCACCGCCGGGCCTTCGGCCGTCACGTCGCCGTCGTCCGGGACCAGCTTGAGAAAGCGATACTGGACGTGGTGCTCGGCGTGCGTGGCCACGAAGGTGCCCTTGCCCTGGCGCCTGACCACGAGGTTTTCGGCAGCGAGCTCGTCGATCGCCTTGCGCATGGTGCCCTGGCTGACTCGAAAGCGCGCCGCCAGCTCGAATTCGCTGGGGATCGGCTCGCCCGGCTTCCACTCGCCCGCCTGCAGCCGCTGCAGGATCAGCGTCTTGATCTGCTGGTAGAGCGGACTGAATGCGGGCGCCGGGCTGTCGGTGAGCGGTGGGGAACTGGTGGACATGGGGCTTTGCCGCCGCTGACGCGTGCAACAGGGCGTATCTTATATAAGACATAAGACAGACGCCATCCCTGGCCCGAATCGGCATAGAATCGCAGTCTTTTCGCGCCGGGTGCCTCGGGCATGCGCGGATGCACGCAAGGATGCGTGCATGGATGCGTGCATGGAAGATGACTGAGATGACTGCCAGGGGCCACCCGCCGCCCGAATTGCCTTTTATCCCATCACTTCTGGAGTGTCTCCCATGAGCAAGAAGCCCGTTCGCGTTGCCGTCACCGGCGCCGCTGGCCAGATCGGCTACGCCCTGTTGTTCCGTATTGCCTCGGGCGAAATGCTCGGCAAGGACCAGCCCGTCATCCTGCAGCTGCTGGAGATCCCCGACGAGAAGGCGCAGAAGGCCCTCAAGGGCGTGATCATGGAACTCGAAGACTGCGCCTTCCCGCTGCTGGCGGGCGTGGTGGCGGCCGGCGACCCGCTGGTTGCCTTCAAGGACGCCGACTACGCGCTGCTGGTGGGTGCCCGCCCGCGCGGCCCCGGCATGGAACGTGCCGACCTGCTGGCCGCCAATGCCCAGATCTTCACGGCCCAGGGCAAGGCGCTCGACAAGGTCGCCAGCCGCGACGTCAAGGTGCTGGTGGTCGGCAACCCGGCCAACACCAACGCCTACATCGCCATGAAGAGCGCCCCCAGCCTGCCGCGCGAGAACTTCACCGCCATGCTGCGCCTGGACCACAACCGTGCCGCCAGCCAGATCGCCGCAAAGACCGGCAAGGCCGTGGGCGACATCGAGAAGCTCACCGTCTGGGGCAACCATTCGCCCACCATGTACGCCGACTATCGTTTCGCCACCATCGGCGGGGCCAGCGTCAAGGACATGATCAACGACCAGGTCTGGAACGCCGACACCTTCCTGCCGACCGTGGGCAAGCGCGGCGCCGCCATCATCGACGCGCGTGGCCTGTCGTCGGCTGCCTCGGCCGCCAACGCCGCCATCGACCACATGCGCGACTGGGCCCTGGGCTCGAAGGGCAAGTGGGTCACCATGGGCGTGCCCTCGAATGGCGAGTACGGCATTCCCAAGGACGTGATCTTCGGCTTCCCGGTCACCACCGAAGGCGGCAAGTACAAGATCGTCGAGGGCCTGGACATCGACGCCTTCAGCCAGGAGCGCATCAACAAGACGCTCAAGGAACTGCAGGACGAGCAGGCCGGCGTCGCCCATCTGCTGTAACCCGATCGCCGGCATGGCCGACTGGAACCCCGCGCTCTATACCCGCTACGAGGACGAGCGCACCCGCCCGGCGCACGAGCTGCTGGCGCGGGTGCCGCTCCGGTCGGCCCGCCTGGCCATCGACCTGGGCTGCGGCCCAGGCAACTCGACCCAACTCCTGGTCGAACGTTTTCCCGGCGCCGACGTGATCGGCACCGACAATTCGCAGGCAATGCTCGACGCCGCGCGCGAGCGCCTGCCTGCGCACAGCCATCCACGCGTGCGCTTCGAGCTGAGCGACATCGCGGCCTGGCAGCCACCCGTGGCCCCAGACCTGATCTATGCCAATGCGGCGCTGCAATGGGTGCCCGACCACGAGCGGCTGCTGCCGCGCCTGCTTGACACACTGGTGCCCGGCGGCGTACTGGCGATCCAGATGCCGGACAACCGCGCCGAACCCACTCACCAGCTGATGCGCGACGTGGCGGCCGAACCCGAGTTCGCTGCCGCCATCGGCGACTACACGCGCCTTCGCACCGAACTGCTGGACCTGACTGGCTACTACGACCTGCTGGCGCCGCGCGCGGCGCACATCGACGTCTGGCGTACTGCCTATCAGCATCCGATGGCGTCCGCGCGCGCCATCGTCGACTGGGTGCGCGCCACGGGCCTGCGCCCGTTCGTCGATCCGCTCACGCCCGAATTGCGCGAGCGCTTCCTGGCGGAGTACGAGCGGCGCGTCGACGCGGCCTATCCCGCGCGCGCCGACGGGCGACGCCTGCTGGCGTTCCCGCGCCTGTTCATCATCGCCACGCGCAAGTAGACGGACATTGCCGCAAGCATGACTGATCCTTCCTTCCATCCCCGCCAGGTGCTGTTGGGCGCCCAGGCCGGCGCCGTGGCGCTGCCGGTGTGCGACCACTACAGCGGCGTCGAAGCGCGCATGAAGAAAAGCCTGGCGCTGCAGGCCGAGATGGCGGACGAGTTCGGCGCCTGCGTGTTCGACGTGACGCTCGATTGCGAGGACGGCGCCCCGGTGGGCGGCGAGGCCGAGCATGCCGCGCTGGTCTCCGAACTGGCGCTGGCCGCCGCCCCTGGCATGCGTGTCGCCGTGCGGGTGCACCCGGTCGACCACCCGGCCTTCGAGGCGGACATCGACACCATCGCCGGGCGTGCCGGTGCCCGTCTTTGCCACATCATGGTGCCGAAGGTCGAGTGCGCGGCCGACGTGGTGCGCGCCTGCGCTGCGCTCGATGCCGCGGGGGCCCAGGCGCTGCCCCTGCAGGTGCTGATCGAATCGCCGCTGGCCGTGCACAACGCCTTCGATATTGCCGCGCATCCGCGCGTGCAGTCGCTCAGTTTCGGACTGATGGATTTCGTTTCTGCCCACGCGGGCGCCATTCCCGCCCAGGGCATGGGCTCGGCCGGACAATTCAGCCACCCGCTGGTGGTGCGGGCCAAGCTCGAGATCGCGTCCGCCGCGCATGCGCATGGCAAGGTGCCGTCGCACTGCGTGGTCACCGAGTTCGGCGATGAAGGCGCGATGCGCGCCGCCGCCCGCCGCGCCGCCGACGATTTCGGCTACACGCGCATGTGGAGCATCCATCCCAGCCAGATACGGCCCATCCTGGACGCGTTCGCGCCGGGCGAGCGCCAGGTGGACGAGGCCGCGCAGATCATCCAGGCCGCCATCGCCGCCGACTGGGCCCCCATCAGCGTCGACGGCGTCCTGCACGACCGCGCCAGCTACCGCCTGTACTGGCAACTGCTCGAACGCGCGCACGCCACCGGCCGCCCGCTGCCGGCGGTTGCGCGCGCATGGTTCCCGCCGCCACCGACGGGACTGGCTTGAAGCCCCGTTTTTCACGTCAAGCAACACAAGCATCCAACAGGCCAGACCTGCCCACGAACGAAGGAAACCACACCTCATGAAGAATCTCATCCTCGTCGCCGCGCTCAGTGCCGCCTTGCCCTTCGCGGCCATCGCCCAGTCGAGCGGCACGACCGGCAGCGCCGCCAAGTCGGCCAAGCCCGCTCCCTACAAGGCGCCGACGCGGGCCAAGCGCGCGACGCAGAAGGTCGTGCCCAAGCCGATCATCAAGAAGCTCGAGGAGAAGCAGCCGATCGCCGACGATCCGACCATCGTGCTGACGCCCGAAGATCTGGCGGCCGCCAAGTCGGTGATCACCGGAAACATCCCCTGCGAGCTCGGCGCCAGCGTCACGCTCGAGGCCGATGCCACCAAGGAAGGCTTCTTCACCTTGACGCACGACAACGTGCGCTACCGCATGCACCCGGTCAGCAGCCGCACCGGCGCCATTCGCCTGGAAGACCCGCGGCAGGAAGCCTTGTGGCTGCAGCTGGGCAACAAGTCCATGCTGATGAGCCAGAAGAAGGGCGAGCGCCTGGCAGACGAATGCAAGGCGGCGGCGCAGGTGGCCGTCGAGGAAGAGATGAAGAAGAACCCGCCCAAGAGCCTGTTCGAAGGTGCAGACGCACCCAACACCGCACCTGCCCCGGCACCGGCGCCGGCGCCGGCCAAGAAGTAGGCCAGGGCCCCCTTCACCCGCCCCACGGCGATGGCGGCCCGCCTCTTGCTTCCAGGCCGCCCATACACCAGACAGTCCCCGGAGAGAAGAATGCTGCAAGCCTATCGTGAACATGTTGCCGAGCGCGCCGCCCTCGGCATTCCGCCGCTGCCCCTGACGGCCAAGCAGACGGTCGAGCTGATCGAACTGATCAAGAGCGCCAAGGCCGATGCCGACGGCGCGTTCCTGCTGGAACTGCTGACGCACCGCGTCCCGGCGGGCGTGGACGATGCGGCCAAGGTCAAGGCGAGCTACCTGGCGGCCGTGGCGCACGGCACCGAGAAGGCAGCGCTCATCTCGCGCAAGCACGCCACCGAACTGCTCGGCACCATGCTGGGCGGCTACAACATCGGCCCGATGATCGAGATGCTGGCCGATGCCGAAGTGGGCGCGACCGCGGCCGAGGGACTGAAAAAGACGCTGCTGATGTTCGACCAGTTCCACGACGTCAAGGAACTGGCCGAAAAGGGCAATGCCAACGCCCGGGCCGTGCTGCAGAGCTGGGCCGACGCCGAGTGGTTCACCAGCCGGCCGGAAGTGCCGCAGAGCATCACCTTCACCGTGTTCAAGGTGCCGGGCGAGACCAACACCGACGACCTGTCGCCGGCGCCGGACGCCACCACCCGCCCGGACATCCCGATGCACGCCCTGGCGATGCTGAAGAACAAGCGCGACGGCGCGCCCTTCGTGCCCGAGGAAGACGGCAAGCGCGGACCGGTCAAGTTCATCCAGGACCTCGTGGCCCGCGGCCTGCCCGTGGCCTATGTCGGCGACGTGGTCGGCACCGGCTCGTCGCGCAAGTCGGCCACCAACAGCGTGCTGTGGTGGACCGGCGAGGACATTCCCTTCATCCCGAACAAGAAGTTCGGCGGCATCTGCCTGGGCACCAAGATCGCGCCGATCTTCTACAACACGATGGAAGACGCCGGCTCGCTGCCGATCGAGCTCGACGTGAACCAGATGAACATGGGCGACACCATCGAGCTGCGCCCCTACGAAGGCAAGGCCCTGAAGGACGGCCAGGTCATCGCCGAGTTCAAGGTCAAGAGCGACGTGCTGTTCGACGAAGTGCGTGCCGGTGGTCGCATCCCGCTGATCATCGGCCGCGGCCTGACGGCCAAGGCGCGCGAGGCGCTGGGCCTGCCGGCCTCCACCCTGTTCCGCCTGCCGCAGGCGCCGGTCGATTCCGGCAAGGGTTTCTCGCTGGCGCAGAAGATGGTCGGCCGCGCCTGCGGCCTGCCAGAAGGCCAGGGCGTACGCCCCGGCACCTACTGCGAGCCGCGCATGACCAGCGTTGGCAGCCAGGACACCACCGGCCCGATGACCCGCGACGAGCTCAAGGACCTGGCCTGCCTGGGCTTCTCGGCCGATCTGGTCATGCAGTCGTTCTGCCACACGGCCGCCTACCCGAAGAAGGTGGACGTGAAGATGCACCATGAGCTGCCGGACTTCATCAGCACCCGCGGCGGCATTTCGCTGCGCCCCGGCGACGGCGTGATCCACAGCTGGCTCAACCGCCTGCTCACGCCCGACACCGTCGGCACCGGCGGCGACTCGCACACCCGCTTCCCCATCGGCATCAGCTTCCCGGCGGGTTCCGGCCTCGTGGCCTTTGCCGCCGCCACCGGCGTGATGCCGCTGGACATGCCCGAATCGGTTCTGGTGCGCTTCAAGGGCAAGATGCAGCCCGGCGTGACGCTGCGCGACCTGGTCAACGCCATTCCGCTGTACGCCATCAGGCAAGGTCTGCTGACGGTCGAGAAGAAGGGCAAGAAGAACATCTTCTCGGGCCGCATCCTGGAGATCGAAGGTCTGCCCGACCTGAAGGTGGAGCAAGCCTTCGAGCTGTCCGATGCCTCGGCCGAGCGCTCGGCCGCCGGCTGCACGGTGCACCTGAACAAGGAGCCGATCGCCGAGTACATCAACAGCAACATCACGCTGATGAAGTGGATGATCGCCGAAGGCTATGCCGACGCGCGCACCCTGCAGCGCCGCATTGCAGCGCAGGAAGCCTGGCTCAAGGATCCGCAGTTGCTCAAGGCCGACGCCGATGCCGAGTACGCCGCGGTCATCGAGATCGACCTGGCCGACGTGCACGAGCCGATCGTCGCCTGCCCTAACGATCCGGATGACGTGAAGACGCTGTCGGACGTGGCCGGCGCCAAGATCGACGAAGTGTTCATCGGCTCGTGCATGACCAACATCGGCCACTTCCGCGCAGCGTCGAAGCTGCTCGAAGGCAAGCGCGACATTCCGGTCAAGCTGTGGATCGCGCCGCCGACCAAGATGGACGCACAGCAACTGACCGAGGAAGGCCACTACGGCGTCTTCGGCAACGCCGGTGCGCGCACCGAGATGCCCGGCTGCTCGCTGTGCATGGGCAACCAGGCGCAGGTGCGCGAAGGCGCGACGGTGATGTCCACCAGCACCCGCAACTTCCCCAACCGTCTGGGCAAGAACACCAACGTGTACCTGGGCTCGGCCGAGCTGGCCTCGATCTGCTCCAAGCTGGGCAAGATCCCGACCAAGGCCGAGTACATGGCGGACATGGGCGTGCTCAGCGCCAATGGCGACCAGATCTACAAGTACCTCAACTTCGACCAGATCGAGGACTACACCGAGGTGGCAGCGACGGTCTCGGCCTGATCGCCCGTCGTCTACCGCAAAGACCCGCTTCGGCGGGTCTTTTTTTGTCGGGGACGGCCGTGCGGTGCGGCGCGAAACGAAAAAACCCGCCGTGGCGGGTTTCTTTCATTGTGCCGCGCGCAGAGCGCGCCGCGGGGCCCGGTCAGGCCAACTCGGTGTATTTCTCGATCAGGTCCTGGCGGGCTGGTGTCCAGCTCGAGATCATCTCCGCGGTCGGCGTCAGGCACTTCATGTTGTGCTCGACGTTCGATTCGATCCGGACGGTTTCACCGGCCGCCGCCTTGTAAACCCGATCGCCGCTGGTCGCCTCGAACTCACCCGACACGACGACGTTGGTCTCCGTGTGCAGGTGATGGTGAGTGGAAGGGAATCCCGGGCCCGTGAACCAGAGCCTGGCGCTCGTCGCGTCGTCCGAGTACGAGATCACCTGCAGGGTGATGTCGTCGTTGATCTTGTACTTCTTGAACTTGCTTTCCATCGTGTTTTTCCTCCTTGAGTTGAACATGCGCGACGGCAACCCGTGCCGCTGCGCACTTCGAAATTAACACGATCGCCCGGGCAGGCTGCAGGCGAACGCGCCTGCGAGATTCCGGCGTGGGCGCGGTTCAGTCGGCGGCCTTCTTCAGCGCCAGCGCGTTGATGCAGTAGCGCAGGCCCGTCGGCTCCGGGCCGTCCGGGAACACATGGCCGAGGTGGGCGTCGCATACCTGGCAGGTTGCCTCGATGCGGCGCATGCCGTGGCTGTTGTCCATGTGATGGCCCACCACGCCCTCGGTCAGGGGCTGCGTGAAGCTGGGCCAGCCCGAGCGGCTCTTGAATTTCGAGCCGGCGTCGAACAGCGGCGTGTCGCAACAGGCGCATTGGTAGCGCCCGGGCTCGAACAGGCCGCACATGGCCGAACTGTGCGCGGCTTCTGTTCCTTGCTGGCGCGTGATGCGGAACACGTCGGCGTCGAGCGCCTGGCGCCATTCGTCCTGCGTCTTCTCGACGCGGCGCGGCGGGGGCGGATTGCCATGGTTGGCCCACCGGACCACGTCTGCCCAGTTGGGCGTGCCCTTCGGGCTCGAGGACGTTTCGGACTGCGCGCGCTGCAGCATGGACACCGTCTTGTCGACGTCGATGCGGAAGTGGGAGTGGACCACGTTGCCCTGCGGATCGATCAGGATGAACCATGGCGTGCCGCCATTGCCGTAGCGCTGCATCAGCACGGAGCCCGCGCTGCCGGGGCCCGTGCCGTCGTCGTGCCCGAAGGGGATGAGCAGGGCGTAGCGCGCCTGGTCGCGCAGCATGGCGTCGAAGGTGTTGCCCTCCCAGTCTTCGAACACCGTCTGTACGGCGGCAATGCGCAGATTCAGGCCTCGTGTCCGCTCCACCAGCTTGACCAGGCTGGGAAACCCGTGGGTATGGCAGCCGGGACAGGCGTGCTGGAAACAGAAGATCAGCTTGTAGCCGTCGCCCATCTGTTCGAGCCCGTACTGTGCCAGGGGTTGTCCGCTGGGACCTGCCCAGCGCTCGACCCCCAACGGCTGTGCGCGGGGGGCGAAGCCGTCGGCGGTGGCGGCGTAGTCGAGACGTGTATTCATGCTTTTCCTCCTTGATTCATGTCCGGCCAGTGTGGCGCGCAACCCTATGGAGTTTGCGCCGGCCCGGCCGATTGCAAGCCTGGCACGCCGTGACGCCGCGGCCGCCGCGTCATGCGCCGGCAGGGCCGCCCGAGGTTGCCCCGCACGCGTGCATGGCCGCCAGCGCTGAGGCAGTGGCGGTGTCGGCGGGGAAGAACGACTCCACCGCCAGTTCCTGCAGCGTGACGTCGACCGGCGTGCCGAAGATGGTGGTCGTGCTGATGAAGGAAAGCACCGCCTCGCCCACGCGCAACTGCAGCGGCACGACCACCCCGGCCAGGTCGCCGCCTGCCGACGGGGCGTCGGCGCCGGCGGGCGCCGCATACGCTGCCAGTTCGGTGCGCAGGGCGGCCAGGGTTTCGTCGCCGGTGGTCGCCACCTGCTGGTCGAGCCGCTCGAGCAGGTGCGCGCGCCACTGGCCCAGGTTGACGATGCGCGGGGCAAGTCCCTGCGGATGCAGGCTCAGCCGCAAGACATTGACCGGCGGCGCCAGCAGGTCGGTAGCCGCGCCGTCCAGCAGGCGCGGCAGCACGCTGTTGGCTGCCACCAGGTTCCAGTGGCGGTCCACCGCCAGGGCGGGAAAGGGCTCGTGTCCCTTGAGCACCAGCTCGACCGCGCGGCGCGCCGCGGACAGGGCAGGGTCATCCAGCGCCCGCTGGCGGTACATCGGGGCAAAGCCGGCAGCCACCAGCAGCGCATTGCGCTCGCGCAGCGGCACGTCCAGCCGGTTGGCCAGGCGCAGCACCATCTCGCGGCTGGGCATGGCGCGGCCGGTCTCCACGTAGCTGAGGTGGCGGGTCGAGACTTCGGCCTCGTTGGCCAGGTCCAGCTGGCTCAGCCGGCGCTTGTGGCGCCAATGGCGCAGGTGCAGGCCGAAGGGGGCGGTGGCGGCGGGCGATGCAGCGTGTGGGCTCATGGTGCGGATGCTAGGGCCTGCCGTCATGCCGGACATGACCTTGCAGGTCATGCCGGCCCTCGAGCGGTGACGCCCGGACGTCGTCGTTCCCTGCTATCTTCATAGGCATCCGCGGCCCCACGGCCTGCCCAATAAGAAAAGGAGTTGTCCATGACACAGGTTTCGGCGCATGCCTTCGCCGGCACGCTCAAGTCGTTCAAGACGAAGTCCGGCAAGACCGGGCAGTTCTACTCGCTGCCCGAGTTGGCCAAAAAGTATCCCAATGTCGCCCGGCTGCCGGTGTCGCTGCGCATCGTGCTCGAATCGGTGCTGCGCAATTGCGACGGCCAGCGGGTCAGTCCGAAGAACATCGAGGCGCTCGCGCACTGGGCGCCCAACGCCGAGCGGACCGAGGAGATTCCCTTCGTCGTCACGCGCGTGGTGCTGCAGGACTTCACCGGCGTGCCGCTGCTGGCCGACCTGGCCGCCATGCGCAGCGTGGCGCAGGCGCTGGGCAAGTCGCCCAAGACGATCGAGCCGCTGGTGCCGGTGGACCTGGTGGTCGATCACTCGGTGATGGTCGACCACTACGGCACGCCCAAGGCGCTCGACCTGAACATGAAACTGGAGTTCCAGCGCAACAACGAGCGCTACCAGTTCATGAAATGGGGCATGCAGGCTTTCGACACCTTCCGCGTGGTGCCGCCGGGGTTCGGCATCGTGCACCAGGTCAACCTGGAGTACCTGGCGCGCGGCGTCTACAAGAACGCCCAGGAACTGTCCAGGTCGCCGGTGTACTACCCGGATTCGCTGGTCGGGACCGACAGCCACACCACCATGATCAACGGCATCGGCGTGGTCGGGTGGGGAGTGGGCGGCATCGAGGCCGAGGCCGCCATGCTGGGCCAGCCGGTGTACTTCCTCACCCCGGACGTGGTGGGCTTCGAGCTCACCGGCCGGCTGCGCGAGGGTGTCACGGCCACGGACCTGGTGCTGTACGTGACCAACATCCTGCGGGCGCACAAGGTGGTCGGCAAGTTCGTCGAGTTCTTCGGCCCCGGCGCCGCGTCCATCCCCGTGCCGGACCGGGCCACCATCGGCAACATGGCGCCGGAATATGGCGCCACCATGGGCTTCTTCCCGGTGGACGAGGCGACCGTGGAGTACTTCCGCGGCACCGGCCGCACGGACGAGGAAATCGAGCTGTTCGAGGCCTACTACAAGGCCCAGGGCCTGTTCGGCATGCCGGCGCCGGGTGAGCTCAACTACACGCAGATCGTGAAGCTGGATCTCGGCAGCGTCACGCCCAGTCTGGCCGGCCCGAAGCGCCCGCAGGATCGCATCGACCTGGGGGCGCTCGCCCACAAGTTCGCCGACCTGTATAGCCAGCCGGTATCGGCCAACGGATTCGGCCAGCCGGGCGAGCAGTTGCACGCACGCCACCCGTTGACCGCCATCGGCGAGGCGGCCGAGCAGGAGCCGCCATCGCCCAAGCCCGGCGCCCCGATGCCGGTGGTGGAGATGGAGGCGAACCGTCCCACGCCCGCTGCCGCACACGTGGGCGCGACGGCGCCCGGCGCGCCCGGCGCGGCCGTGACCATCGGCAACGGCGACGTGCTGATCGCGGCCATCACCTCCTGCACGAACACCTCCAACCCCAGCGTGATGCTGGCTGCCGGCCTGCTGGCCAAGAAGGCAGTGCTGGCCGGCCTGAAGGTCAAGCCGCACGTGAAGACATCGCTGGCGCCCGGCTCGCGCATCGTCACCGAATACCTGGAAAAGGCCGGCCTGCTGCCTTACCTCGAGAAGCTGGGGTTCTACCTGGCCGGCTACGGCTGCACCACCTGCATCGGCAATGCGGGCGACTTGGCGCCTGAGATCAACGAGGTGATCACCCGCAACAACCTGGTCTGCGCGGCCGTGCTGTCGGGCAACCGCAATTTCGAGGCGCGCATCCATCCCAACCTGAAGGCCAATTTCCTGGCCTCGCCGCCGCTGGTGGTGGCCTACGCCATTGCCGGCAACGTGATGGTCGACCTGATGACCCAGCCGGTCGGGAAGGGCACGGGCGGCAAGGACGTGTACCTGGGCGACATCTGGCCCAGCGCCAAGGAAATCGACGGCAACCTGCGCCTTGCGATGAACGCCAAGGCCTTCCGGGCCAACTACGACAAGGTCCGCGCCGAACCCGGCAAGCTGTGGACCAGCATCAAGGGCGTGACCGGCCAGGTCTACAACTGGCCCAAGTCGACCTACATCGCAGAGCCGCCGTTCTTCGAAGGCTTCGCCATGCAGCCGCCGGCGGCCGATGCCGGCGTCAAGGGTGCGCGCATCATGGCCTTGTTCGGCGATTCGATCACAACCGACCACATTTCGCCGGCCGGCTCGATCAAGGAGGATTCCCCCGCCGGCCGCTGGCTCAAGGAGCACGGCGTGATGAAGGCCGACTTCAACAGTTATGGCTCGCGCCGCGGCAATCACGAGGTGATGATGCGCGGCACCTTCGCCAACGTGCGCATCAAGAACCTGATGATTCCTGCGTTGCCCGACGGCACGCGCGAGGAAGGCGGCGTGACGCTCATGCAGCCGGGCGGCGAAAAGACCTTCATCTACGACGCGGCGCAGAAATACATGGCCGCGGGCGTGCCGACCGTCATCTTCGGCGGCGAGGAGTACGGCACCGGCTCGTCCCGCGACTGGGCGGCCAAGGGTACGCAGTTGCTGGGCATCAAGGCGGTGATCGCGCGCAGCTTCGAGCGCATCCACCGCGCCAACCTCGTGGGCATGGGCGTACTCCCGCTGCAGTTCAAGGGCAACGACTCATGGGAGTCGCTCGGCCTGCGCGGCAGCGAAGTGATCGATGTGGTGGTGGACGGCGAGATCGAGCCCCAGATGGACGTTCGCCTGATGATCCACCGCGCCGGCGGCGCCGTCCAGGAGGTGGCCGTGCGGCTGCGCATCGACACGCCGATCGAGGTCGACTACTACCGCCACGGCGGCATCCTGCCGTTCGTGCTGCGCCAGTTGCTGGCGGGCTGACCGCCAGCGTCGCCTCCGGGCGCCTCTGCCGGCTCCGGCCGAGGCGCGCCTCCGACTGGGACGGGCCGGGCGCCTTCGTCTTCTGACCGCCCTGTCCGGGCGCCTTGCCCGGGCCGGGGTGGGGGCCTTGCCCTGGCCGGGCCAATGGCCTCGCATTCCCTCGGGAACTCTTTTCGAGAATAATTCTCATTTTCTGCATCATGAGAAGAGCCCGCGGGTGAAGATGACAACATTGAACGGTACCGCCGTGGCCACGTTGAGCCTCGACCAGCTCCCCATCCGCCAGTGGGCCACGGTACTCGACGTGGAACGCCGCGACGACCCCGAACTGCGCGAGTTGGCGCTGCGCCTGACCGAGATCGGTTTCGTGCCCGGCGAAGCCGTGTGCATCATGGCCACCGGCGTGCCCGGTCGCGAACCGCTGGCGATCCGCCTGGGACACTCCACCTTTGCATTGCGCCGCCACGAGGCGGCATTGATTCACGTCACGCCGGGAGCCGAGCATCATGGCTGAAGCAATCGCCGGCAACCTGCAGGCTGCGTCGCGAATCGCGCTGCTGGGAAATCCCAACTGCGGCAAGACCGCCTTGTTCAACTTGCTGACAGGCAGCCGGCAGAAGGTGGCCAACTATGCCGGCGTAACGGTCGAGCGCAAGGAAGGCCTGCTGCGCACGCCGTCGGGCCGCAGCGTCTTCGTGCTCGACCTCCCTGGTGCCTACAGCCTCAATCCGCTCAGCCCGGACGAGGCCGTGACGCGCGACGTCGTCACCGGCCGCAGCCAGGAAGCCATGCCCGACCTGCTGGTGTGCGTGACCGACGCCACCAATCTGCGCCTGAACCTGCGCCTGGTGCTCGAGGCGCGCGCGCTTGGGCTGCCCATGGTGGTGGCGCTCAACATGAGCGACATGGCCCGCAAGCAGGGCATCGCCGTCGACCGCGCCGTGCTCGAGCGCGAACTCGGTGTGCCGGTGATCGAGACGGTGGGCGTCACCGCGGGCGGTGCCAGCGGCCTGTTGGCGGCGCTCGACGCGCCTGTGGAGCAGGCGCGGCCTTCCACGTGGAAGGCGCCCGGCTTCGAAGACGTGCTGGCCACGCAGCGCGAAGTGCGACGCATTCTGGCCGCCGCCGTACGCGAGCCCGTCGGCAGCCTGGCCACCAGCGACCGCATCGACCGCGTCGTCCTCCACCCGGTGTGGGGCATGCTGGTGCTGGCTGCCGCCATGTTCCTGATGTTCCAGGCCGTGTTCAGCTGGGCAGCCGTGCCCATGGACGCCATCGACGGCGCGACCTCGGCCGTGGGCGGATGGCTGCAGTCGGTCATGCCCGAGGGCATGCTGCGCAGCCTGCTGGTGGACGGCGTCATCGCCGGCGCTGGCGGCGTGATCATCTTCCTGCCGCAGATCCTGATCCTGTTCCTGTTCATCCTGGCCCTGGAGGATTCGGGCTACCTGCCGCGGGCAGCCTTCCTGCTCGACCGGCTGATGGGCACCGTGGGCCTGTCCGGGCGCTCGTTCATCCCCCTGCTGTCGAGCTTTGCCTGCGCCATTCCGGGCGTGATGGCGGCGCGATCCATCAGCAACTGGCGCGATCGCCTGGTCACGATCATGATCGCCCCGCTCATGACCTGCTCGGCGCGGCTGCCGGTGTACGCGCTGCTGATCGCCGCGTTCATCCCCGAGCGCACGGTCGGAGGGCTGTTCAACCTGCAGGGCCTGGTGCTGTTCGCCCTCTACGTATTCGGCATCGTCTCGGCGATGGCCGTGGCCTGGACGGCCAAGCTGTTCCGCGGCACCGCGCAGCGTTCGCCGCTGATGATGGAACTGCCAGCCTACCGCTGGCCCAGCGTGCGCAACCTGCTGGTGGGGCTGTACGAGCGCGCCTGGATCTTCCTGCGCCGCGTCGGCACCATCATCCTGAGCCTGACCATCGTGCTGTGGTTCCTGTCGACCTTCCCGTCGCCGCCCGAGGGCGCTACCGGACCGGCCATCGAGTACAGCCTGGCGGGCATGCTGGGGCGCGGGCTCGAGCACGTCTTCGCGCCCATCGGCTTCAACTGGCAGATTTCCATCGCGCTGGTGCCGGGCATGGCCGCGCGCGAGGTGGCGGTGGGTGCACTGGGCACCGTCTACGCGCTGTCGGCCACCGGAGACGACGTCGCCGGCCAGCTGCAGCCGCTGATCGCCCAGACCTGGAGCCTGGCCACCGCGCTTTCGCTGCTGGTGTGGTTCGTGTTCGCGCCGCAGTGCTTGTCCACGCTGGCGGCAGTGAAACGCGAAACCAATTCCTGGCGCTATGTCTGGATCATGGCAGGCTACCTGTTCGGACTGGCCTACGTTGCCTGTTTCATCACCTACCGCATCGCGCTGGCCATGGGAGCCGGCTGATCCATTCGCCATGATTCAAGAAGTCATCGTCGCCCTGATCGTTCTCGTGGCCGGGCTCTACCTGGCCTGGCGCTGGATGCCCGCGCGGTGGCGCCGTGCCGCGGCAGGGCAGGTGGCTGCAGGATCGCAGCGGACCGGCCTGGTCGATGCCGAGCAGGCCGACCGGCTCGCGCGGTCGCTCGCCAAGAGCAGCGGGTGCGGCGCCTGCGACAGTTGCGCCCCCACCTGCGCCAGCAAGGGCGGCGGCGCGGACGCCACGGACCCCGCGCACCCCGCCAAGGGACGCGCCGCGCAGACCGAAGTGCGGTTCATGCGCCTGCCCTGAAACGCGCGCATGTCGGCCCACATCCTGGTGGCCGGTGGCGGCATCGGCGGCCTGGCGGCGGCAGTGGCGCTGGCGCGACGAGGCCATCGCGTCGAAGTGCTCGAGCGCGCAGTGGAATTCGCCGAGGTCGGCGCCGGCATCCAACTCGGCCCGAACGTCACCCGTCGCCTGCGCGCGCTCGACCTGCTGGACGACGTCGGCGCATTGGCGGCCACTCCGCAAGGCCTGGCCGTCCGGAGCGCCGATGATGGCCGACTGCTGGCGCGCATGCCGCTCGGCGCCGAGGCGCAACGCAAGTACGGCAGTCCCTACCTTTGCATCCACCGCGCCGACCTGCACCGGGTGCTGCTCGGCGCGGCGCAGGCGCGCGCCGGCGTCACGCTGAACACCGGCGCCGGCATCATCCATGCAGCCGACCACGGCGCCAGGGTGACCGTGGCCACCGACGACATGCGGGCCTGGGAAGGCGACGCGCTGGTCGGCGCCGACGGCTTGTGGAGCACGGTGCGCCAGCGAGTGGTGCAGGCATCGGCGCCGCCGCGTGCGACCGGGCACACGGCCTGGCGGGCCTTGTGCGCCATGGAGGCGCTCCCGTCCGGACTGCGCAGCCCGGACGTGCAGGTCTGGCTCGGCGAGCGCATGCATGCCGTTGCCTACCCGGTGCAACGCGCAGAAGGCTTCAACCTTGTCGTGCTGACCGAGAACGAGCCGCGCACCGCCACCACCGATCCGCGAAGCTGGGATCAACAGGCCAACCTGGATGCATTGCACCGCGCCATCGCATGCCTGTGTGGTGGGCTGCGGGCACTGATCGAGGCCATGCCGCAATGGCGCGCATGGCATCTGCATGATCGATCGCCGCTTCAGGGGCCGCAGGACATGGCGCGTGAGCGCATCGCGCTGCTCGGCGACGCAGCGCACCCGATGCTGCCGTACCTCGCCCAAGGCGCCGGCATGGCCATCGAAGATGCGGTGGAGCTGGCCCAGCACACCAAGGACGCCGACGCCGCCGCACTGCCTGCGGCCTTTGCGCGCTACGCCGCCGCGCGCTGGCAGCGCAATGCGCAAGTGCAGCGGCGCGCTCGCGCCAACGCCACCATCTTCCACGCCGGCGGCGCGTTGCGCCTGGCGCGCGACAGCGCGATGCGCCTGTTGGGCGCGCGCCTGCTGGACGCGCCGTGGCTGTATCGCCAGTAGACGTCCAAGCGCCTTCACGGCGCAATGCACGCAAAGCAGAAACGATGTTTGTGTGTCGGTGAGCGCAAACCGATGCGGATGGTTGAGCGCTATGCACGCAGCGCTGCAGCCGATAGCATCGAATAGGGCGGCCGCGCGTCGCCGCAAGAGGCTGGGAAGGGAGGTCACGATCACCACACAGACATCGGATTCGTGTGCGCCGACGCCGTGCGCATCCGCACTGCGTCGTGTCGCCGCGTCGATGTTGTTCTCGGTAGCAGCATTGGCACTGACGGCGTGCGCGCATCAAGCCGGATCGGCCGCTGCGGCATCCACATCCAGCACAACAGGAGCCGGCACCATGCCCGACACAGAAGTCATCAAACCTTCGAGATTCAATGCCGAACAGGTGCTGCGCCAACTGCTGGAACTCATTCGCTCCAGTGAGTCAGTTGAAGACTTCACGCCCGAGCGACTGGAAGGCATGGAAGGCGGTCCAGTGAAGTACTGGGAGGAGGGCTACGGCGTCGGGGCGTGGCTCACGCAACATTGGACATACGTGATCGAAGTGCAAAAGGCGCTTGGTACATGGGGATTGACATTTCGGTTCGCACATCGTCCCGGTGCATCGCCACCGATGACGGACATCTGCAAACTGGACTTCGCTGGGTTCGCAACCGAGCTGGAAGCATTGGGCTATGAGCACGAATCCCATTACGACTCGGCTCCTCCTTCCGCCGCGCCAAGGCCGCTGCCTGACGGAAGGACCTACCGCCCACCGCCGCGCCCTGAACACGGCAGGTTGCTTTACGAGTATTTCCGTCCCACGTCCGGACGGCGGGGATTTGCAATCAAGGTCATTCCTAGGGGCGAATCGTCGGACAACGCCAAGCATCAATGTGTCCAGTCGGTATGGATCGACTGATCAAAAAAGAAAGGGAGCGCGTCGTGTCTGAGCTCCATCCGGCAGCGCGGCTTATCCTGGACGACTTCGCTCGTCATCCAGCGGTTACGGCGGATCAGGTAAGCAATCTTCGCGCAATTCTTGATCAATCGCCAGAACTTGCGCGCCAGTTGAACGAGTCGGCGCGGCTGGGGTATTTGCGCGGGTTCGCCGGCCTGAACGATCCACATGCAGGGGGCGCCTTTCATCCGGAAGACAAGAGCATTCATCTGTCCCTTGCCTCACTCACCACGCCGAAATTGCAGCCCTACGAGTCAGGGGAGGCCATCTTCGTCCTCGGGCACGAATTGCAACATGCATTTAACGCCGACGGCCAAGCGAAGAGGGCCCGCGAGTTCGAGGATTCAGCGCAAGCCATCGCGCAAAGCGACGCTACCGTTCATGACTACACGGCAGTACTTGCAGCACGTCTGGCCGGCCATCGTCGTGATGAAGCGGCAGCGGAGATTGCAGGTTGGAACGCTGTGGTGAGTGCCATCAAGAAAGGCAGTTCAGAGCCGTCCTTGAGAAGTGTTTTCAGAATGGCGCCATCTCGTGTTTCAGATTTTCTTGAAAGAAGTCTGGGGCCGGGCGATGCCGGCCGCACCCCGAAATCCAACCTGGCCCTGAACTCGGATCTGACAATCACGCCTACCCGTGAGAACGTGGAAGCCATGGGGAGAAACTATTTCGACAAGAAAGCTACGGCGACCCGCCTAGGCTTTCACGGCAATTCAGACTACGTCAACTACTACGCCGCAAGCGCAATCGGATGGATCGTGCAGATGGAAGCTGCTTACGCCAGTTCCAGGGGCGGCGTCATGCCCCATATCGCCATTGACATGGCGCTTCTTGGCCTTTCCGAAAAGTTGCTTGAAGAAAACGGCCTTGACCTGGGGGATGACAGCCTTCGCATGCCCTATCTCGATCTGAGCGGCTCCCCTCCGGAACGGCAGCATTTCGATCACACGCACGAGACCCACGAGTACCGTCCCGCGACGCGTCATCGGAACGGAAAAGCGTCCAGCGCACAGGAATCGCCGCCACCGAACGACCAGGGCGATTTGTCCCCGACGCAGGACATAGGCGCCTACATGGACAGGATGCTCCAGGCGGCTGTATCGGGAGACGATGCAATGTTCCGCAAGATGACGCAGGCATTGGCGGACCTGCCGGCCGGCCGCGCATCGACGGCGCAGGCGAAGGCCGATGTGGATATGCAGGAGTTATTGGCCGCGCAGCAATGGCGGCAACAGCAGCGCAACCGGCAAATGGAGGCGCTAGGCAATGAGGCAGCGGTGATGCCCGTGCACAGGTAATCGGGAGAAAGAGGAAGCAGAGAATGGACGACCAATCCGTCGCCAGCTTGGTCAGCCGCATGGCCGCGCTGGTCGAGACGTTCGATCGCCGCTGCGTGCACACCAGCGAGCAACTGCGCGAGGTTGTGAAGGCCGTGCCGGGTGCAGTGAAGCAAAGCGCTGACGAGCAACTTCGGGCGCTGCCGCGCGAAGTGGTCGACAGTGTACGCACCGGCATCGGGCAGCCCGTCGCTGCCTACGAACAGCGCCTGCGTCTCGCGGGCGAGCAACTGCAGCGGGCATCGCAGGCGCTGGCCGCCCAGGTTCAGCGCGCGGAGTCGCTTCACCGACATCTGGTGTGGAAGATGGTTGCCACGACGCTGGGCGGTCTGGTGCTGCTGTGGGGAGGAGGCGCCTGGCTTTCAACGCACTACTACCGTGAGATCAGCCGCAACCAGATCTCGGCGGAATTGCTCCAGGCATACAACCGGGCTGATGTGACCCTGTGCGGCGATCAGTTGTGCGCCAAAGTGAATGGCAAGGACAAGCGCTTTGGCGCGTACTTGCCTGTCAAACCGCGTTGACGCGACGCCACTAGAGCGCAAAGTCGCGCAGATGCGCGATGCGCTCGGCCAGCACTTCGCCGGATTGCGGCGGCGCCGCTTCGCGGCGTGCGTCGTCCAGGCTGGTTTCGAGGTCGCGCAGGAGTTCGGCGCGAACGGCATCGAAGGCTTCGCTCAGGTCGTCGTGGGTGCGGGCATAGGCTTGGGCGATCTCGCGTGCCGCCGCCGGTGCGCCGAATGCCACGCAGCGCGCCATGGCCTGCACGCCGGGGCGGGCGCCGCGCGCCAGCAGTTCGCGTGTCAGTTCAGGCGATATCGCGCCCTCGACGGCATCGAGCGCGTCCACGCTGACAGGCGCGCCGGCCGCCACCAGGGCGGACGCGGCTTCGTAGGCGCCGTGCGCCAGCGCCAGGTCCACCGGCAGGGCGCTGCCATGCAGCGGCGCGTCGAAGCGCATGCCGGCCGTGGCGAGTTCGTTCACCAGGCCGGCGTCGTCGCTCGCCACCGCATGGCGCAGCGCCACCTGGCGTACCAGCTCCGGCTGCTCGGCAAGGCGGCCTTCGGCAAGGGGCGAGCGCCAGTCGACCAACGCGCGGCGGTAGAAATCGACCACCTTGTCGCACAGGTCGAGGTCGAGTCCTTGGTCCCCGTGGCGCTCGTCCAGATAGTCGAGCAGGGCCTGCCCCGTGAAATAGTCGCCGGCCGGGGCCAGCGGGTCTTCGCCCAGGTGCAACGCGGCGAAGGCGCTTTCGAGATCGGCCGCGACCGTGGCCAACCCGTCCTCGTGCATGGCGTGCGGCCACGCGGCCGGCAGTCCTTGCTTCCACGCGAGCACGTGGCCGGCCTGATGCTGCGGAGCGGTCACGACGTAGAGGCGATCGGTGTCCTCGAAGCCGCCGATCGGCAGGGCGGCAAGCTGTCCGGGTGCCGCGGCGCCGGCGGGCGGGTCGATGCCATGCTCGCGCTCCCACACCAGCCAGCCGGGCAGGTCGCGCATGCCCTGGGCGCCATGGCCGAACAGTTCGGCGATATTGACCGGCTCTTCGCAGCCGTTCATGCGCACCGTCAGGTCGTAGTCGAGCGCGCCGCCGTCGGTCAGGCGCCACAAGGCGAGCAGTGCGGGCGGCAGCGGGCCGGCGGCGGCAGCTTCGATGGCCGCCAACTGCTGCGCGCTCATCGGTGCGGCCGCATCGAAGATGACGCGGCCGGCAAAGATCACGATGCCGTGCGCGCGCAGTTGAGCCAGTTCGTCGGAAGTAAAGAACGCGTCGTCCATGCGAGGCCTCCAGGCAGGGCGCGCCGCGTCGGCACGCGAGTGTTCTACAAATCGGTGCGAAGCTTCCAGATCTCCGGAAACAGCACCACGTCGAGCATCTTGCGCAGATAGCTTACCCCGCCAGTGCCGCCGGTGCCGCGCTTGAAGCCGATCACCCGTTCCACCGTGGTGACGTGACGGAAGCGCCAGAGCCGGAAAGCGTCTTCGATGTCGGTGAGCTTCTCTCCGAGCTGGTAGAGGTCCCAATGCGCCTGCGGATCGCGATAGACCGACAGCCACGCGGCCTCGACGCCGTCGCTGGCCTCGTACGGCGCCGTCCAGTCGCGTTGCACGCGGTCGGCCGGTACCGGAAGGCCGTGGCGCGCCAGCAGCCGCAGCGCTTCGTCGTAGAGCGACGGCGCGCGCCAGGCGGCTTCGACCATCGCGAGCAGGTCGGGCCGGTGCGCATGGGGCTTGAGCATGGCCGGGTTCTTGTTGCCGAGCATGAACTCGATGCAGCGGTACTGCGCGCTCTGGAATCCGCTGGAGCTGGCCAGGTACGGCCGCATCGCCGTGTACTCGGGCGGCGTCATGGTCGACAGCACCGACCAGGCGCCCACCAGCTGCTCCATGATCCGGCTGACCCGGGCCAGCATCTTGAAAGCGTCGGGCAGGCGGTCGTCGCGGATGCAGCCGATGGCGGCGCGCAGTTCGTGCACCATCAGCTTCATCCACAGTTCGCTGGTCTGGTGCTGGATGATGAACAGCATCTCGTCGTGCGCCGGCGACAGCGGATGCTGCGCGCCGAGCACCTGGTCCAGGTGCAGGTAGTCGCCGTAGCTCATCGAGGCGCTGAAGTCGAGCTGCGCCTTCTCTTCCTCGACGATGCGCTCCGGGGCGCCCTTGTCGGTTGTGTTGTTCATGTGACGGCGTTGACCTGGTTGAACTCGTCGCGGCGCCATTCGTCATGCTCGAGCACCTGCACCAGGTGATCGACCGCGCGCCACACGTCCTCGAAGCCGAGATACAGCGGCGTGAAACCGAAGCGCAGGATGTCAGGCGTGTGCGCATCGCCGGCACGATAGTCGCCGATCACGCCGCGTGCGATCAGGGCCTGGACGATGGCGTAGGCCTGCGTCGGCGACTGCGCGGCGGTGAGCGACAGGCACACCTGCGAGCCGCGCCGTGCATGCTCGCGCGGCGTGACCAGCGTGAAGCGGCCCGGGCAACGCGCTTCGACCAGCGCGATGAAGGCGTCCGTCAGGGCAAGGGACTTGCTCCGCAGCGCGGCCATGCCGCCCATCGGCTCGGCCGCCAGCATGCTGTCGAGTCCGCATTCGAGCGCGCTGAGCGAGAGGATGGGCTGCGTACCGCACAGGTAGCGCCCGATCCCTGGCGCCGGGCGGTAGTGCGGGGTGAATTCGAACGGGGCCGCGTGTCCCCACCAACCCGACAGCGGCTGGCGGAACCGGTCCGCGTGGCGGGTGTTCACCCAGACGAAGGCTGGTGCGCCGGGGCCGCCGTTGAGGTACTTGTAGCCGCAGCCGATCGCGAAGTCGGCCCGGCTGTCGTTCAGCGCCACCGGAACGGCGCCGGCGCTGTGCGCCAGGTCCCACACCGTCAGCGCCCCGGCCGCGTGCGCGGCAGCGGTGACGGCGGCCATGTCGTGCATGGCACCGGTGCGGTAGTTGACGTGGGTCAGCATCAGCACCGCCACGGTGTCGTCGAGCACGCGCGGCAGCTCGCCTTCGTCGATCAGCCGCAGTTCGAGCCCGTGCATCTCGCACAGCGATTCGGCAATGTACAGGTCGGTCGGGAAGTTGCTGCGTTCGCTCACTACGAGGTGGCGGCGCGGGTCGGCCTTGGCTTGCGCAATGGCGGCGAACAGCACCTTGTACAGATTGATCGAGGTGCTGTCGGTGCACACCACCTCGCCGGGCGCGGCGCCGATGAGGCGGGCCACCTTGTCGCCCAGGCGTTGCGGCAGGTCGAACCAGGAGGCGGTGTTCCAGGAGCGGATGAGGCCGTCGCCCCACTCCTGCCGCACGGCCTCGGCCATGCGCGCCGGGGCGGCGGCCGGCAGTACGCCCAGCGAATTGCCATCCAGGTAGATCACGCCTGGCGGCAGGATGAAATGTGCGCGCAACGCGGCGAGCGGATCTTGCGCGTCGAGGCGCTGGCTGTCCTGAAGGTTCATGCGAGGGGCTGCTTGGAGGAGGAGAGAAGGAGTTCGCGCAGCACGGCGCGCACCGGCGACGCGTCGGCCTGCGTCAATCGCAGCGGCAGGGCTATGAGTTCGTAGTCGCCCTCGGGAACCGCATCGAGCACGAGGTTTTCCAGCACGCGCAGCCCGCGCCGCCGGATCACCTGGTGGCTGTCCAGCCGCTTGCTGTCGGCCGGATCGATGCTGGCGGTGTCGATGCCGACCAGGCGCACGCCGCGGTCGGCCAGCGCCTCGATGGTCTCCGGCGCATACCCAGCCAGCTGCGGATCCCATCGCTCGACCGGCATGCGCGTGTAGGTGCGCACCAGCACCCGAGCGGGCAGTGCGTCATCGACGGCATGTGCGATGTGCCGCCATTCGACGAGCGGGCCGCAGTCGATGGCGTGGATGACGCGGCACGGGCCGAGAAACGGCGCCAGATCGAGTTCGCCGATGGCCGCACCTTCGGGGTCGTAGTGCAGGGGCGCATCCGCGTGGGCGCCCACATGCGGCGACAGCGTGATTTCGCTGACGTTGACCGGGCAGCCCGGACCGAGGGTGGCGGCCCATCGCTGGCGATAGGGCGTGTCGCCGGGAAACACCGGCGCCGTGTCGTGCACCGGCGGCGATATATCCCACAGGCGAGGTGGAGCGGAAGAAGACATGGCGCCAAAGGTAGCGCCGACGCGCGGGGCGTGGTGTCGGTTATTTCCAACGAAAGCGCATCGATTTGCGCCCTGGCGCGAAGCGCCTTACAGCCGTCCCAGCAGCAGGTATTCCATCAGCGCCTTCTGCGCGTGCATGCGGTTCTCGGCTTCGTCCCACACCACCGATTGAGGCCCGTCGATCACCTCGGCCTGCACTTCCTCGCCACGGTGCGCGGGCAGGCAATGCATGAACAGGGCGTCGGGCCGCGCAGCGCGCATCATTTCCTCGTCGACGCACCAGTCGGCGAAGGCCTTGCGGCGCGCCTCGTTCTCGGCCTCGTAGCCCATGCTCGTCCAGACGTCGGTGGTGACGAGGTCGGCGTCGCGGCAGGCCTCCATCGGGTCGCGAAAGACCTTGTAGCTGCTGCCCGAGCGGATGCCGGCCACCGACTGGTCGACCTCGTAGCCGCTCGGCGTGCTGACATGCACGGTGAAGCCCAGCACCTCGGCCGCCTGCAGCCAGCTGTTGGCCATGTTGTTGCCGTCGCCGACCCAGGCGACGGTCTTGCCCTGGATCGAGCCGCGGTGCTCGATGTAGGTGAAGATGTCCGCCAGGATCTGGCACGGGTGGAATTCGTTGGTCAGGCCGTTGATCACCGGCACGCGCGAATGCGCCGCGAAGGCCTCGATCTTGGTCTGCTCGAACGTGCGGATCATCACCAGGTCGACCATGCGGCTGATGACCTTGGCCGAATCCTCGATCGGCTCGGACCGTCCCAACTGGCTGTCGCCGGTCGTCAGGTGCACCACCGAACCGCCCAACTGGTACATGCCGGCCTCGAAGCTCACGCGGGTGCGGGTGGAGGCCTTCTCGAAGATCAGCGCCAGCGTGCGGTCGGCCAGCGGCTGGTGCTTCTCGTAGGCCTTGAACTTGCGCTTGATGATCGCGGCACGCTCGAACAGGTAGGCATAGTCGTCCGCCGTGAAGTCGGCGAACTGCAGATAGTGGCGGATCGAGGTTGCGGTATTGCTCATGGCTGCAATTTAAGCGAGAAACCGCTTGATGATCGGCACCAGGATGGCGACGATCTCGTCCGCCTCGGCCTGGCTGAGGATGAGCGGCGGCACCAGGCGGATGACGCTGTCGGCCGTCACCGACAACAGCAGCCCGGCCTCGCAGGCCTGGTTGAGGATGACGCCGCAGGGACGGTCGAGCTCGATGCCCAGCATCAGGCCCTGGCCGCGTACCTCCTTCACGCCGGCCAGGCCGCCCAGTTCGCGCTCGAGCGCCGCCTTCAGGTGGCCGCCCACATTCCGGGCGTTGTCGAGCAACCGGTGCTCTTCCATGATGCGGATGGTCTCGATGCCCGCGCGCATCGCCAGCGGGTTGCCGCCGAAGGTGGTGCCATGGTTGCCGGGGCCGAAGATGCCCGCCGCCTTGGGACCGGCCACCACGGCGCCGATCGGCACGCCCGAGCCCAGACCCTTGGCCAGCGGCATCACGTCGGGCACGATGCCGGCCCACTGGTGCGCGAACCACTTGCCGGTGCGGCCCATGCCGCACTGCACCTCGTCGATGATCATCAGCCAGTCGCGTTCGTCGCACAGCTGGCGCACCTGGCGCAGGTATTCCAAGCGCATCGGGTGGATGCCGCCTTCGCCCTGGATGGTTTCGAACATGACCGCGACCACGTTCGGATTGCCCTCGGTGGCCTTCCTGAGCGCATCCACGTCGTTCAGCGGCACGCGGATGAAGCCTTCCACCAGCGGGCCGAAGCCGGCCTGGATCTTCGGGTTGCCGGTAGCCGACAGCGTGGCGATGCTCCGGCCGTGGAAGGCATGCTCGTACACCACGATCTCGGGGCGCTCGATGCCCTTGTCGTGGCCGAACTTGCGTGCCAGCTTGATCGCCGCCTCGTTGGCTTCCAAGCCGGTGCAGCAGAAGAAGGCGTTGGTCAGGCCGGACAATTCGACCAGCTTCGCCGCCAGCGTTTCCTGCCCTGGCACGTGGTAGTAGTTGGAGCTGTGGATCAGCTTGGCGACTTGGTCCTGCAGCGCCGGCACAAGTTCCGGATGGTTGTGGCCCAGCGTATTGACGGCAATGCCGCCCAGGCCGTCGAGGTAGGCCTTGCCCGCGGTGTCCCACACGCGGCACCCCAGGCCGTGCGACAGCGCGATCGGCAGGCGCCCGTAGGTGTTCATGACGTGGGGCGAGGTGGGCTGGGCGGTGTCGCTCATGCGGGGCTCCATTCGAGGGACGGACAAAAGGGAAGGCGAAGGCAAATTCTAGGCGCCGGCCCCCGGGCCTTCGGTGACGATTGCGCATCACAGCAATGTCCCGGCGCGGGCGCATGGCAATGTGTCCCGCGCTCGCGAGCGGATGAGTCGCACGGGTAGAATCCCTTGTGCGCCGCAACATTGCTGCGCTCCCTCCCGCACACATGGTTTCTCCCAACGCCAAAGAAATCTTCATCCAGGGCATCACCCATGACGGCCGCACCTTCAGGCCGAGCGATTGGGCCGAGCGCTTGGCAGGCGTGATGTGCTCCTTCCGGCCTGGCGGCGCGGTGCCGGGCAGTCACCTGAGCTACTCGCCGTGGTGCGTGCCCACGGTGATCAACGGCGTCAAGTGCGTCGTGGTCAACCAGGCCCTGCGCGAGTACGACCCGATGGCGTGGGACTTCGTCATCAACTTCGCGCGCGACAACAACCTCCAGATGGCCGAGGCCTGCCTCGTGCCGGATGCGCCGCCCGCCCCCGGCGTGGCGCCGCCGTCCGGCAAGCGGTAGGCCGGCAAGCCGCGGCCGCGCCCATGCCTGCCCCGCCGATCTCCCGATGGGCCGGCAACGGCCTTTGGTGGCTGGCGGGCCTGGCGCTCGGGCTTGCCGGCGCAGTCTGGATCGCCCGCGACGGCTTGCGCGCCATCTCCGACGATTTCGACACGCAGGCGCGCATCGTGCATCGCCTGCTGAGCCAGCAGGTGGTGCAGTACGACGCGGTGCTGGCCACGCTGGCGCTTCTGGGCAGCACCGACGACCGACGCGCCGCCGAGCAGCGCCTGGGCCATGTCTACCCGAGCATCCGGGCGGTCGGGCGGCGCAGCGGCGACGATGCCTGGCCGGATCCCCGGCTCGGCGACGCCGAGCGCGTGTCGCGCGACGCCAAGCGCGCCGCGCTGGGGCCGGGCGATCTGGCGGCCGGCCGCTACTGGCTGGTGATGGCGGCGCAGCCGGTCAGCTATGCGCTGGAGGTGGACCTCGCCCGGGCCGTGCCGTGGGCCGACTGGCCGATGGACCCGCGCAGCAGCCCCGTGCGGGTGGCGTTGAGCGGCGCCGGCGGTCAACAGTTCGTGGTCCAGCCCGGGCAGTCGCAGGCGGGCACGTGGCACCTGGCTTTCCACAAGACGCTGGCCTCGCCGAGCCAGGATTTCGAAGTCCTGGCCGAGCGGCCGGTACGCCTGGGCGAGTTGCCTTGGGCTGCCATGGGAGCGTGGTGCGCTGTGGTGGCGGCCGCGCTGGTGGCAGCGCGCGCGCTGGTGCGCCAGCGCAGCGCCCGGCGCCGTGCCGAGGAGCGGGCCCGATTCGCGCAGGTGGCGCGCCTGAACGCCCTGGGCGAGTTGGCGGCGGGCATGGCGCACGAATTGAACCAGCCGCTGACGGCCGTGCTTGCCAACACGCAGGCCGCGCGCCGGCTGCTGGCCGACCCGGCGGCCTCGGCCGAAGACCTGCAGACGGCGCAGGCCGCGATGGGGCAGGCGGCCGACCAGGCGCGCCGGGCCGCCGAGGTGGTCGGCCGCCTGCGGCGGGCCATCGAGCGCCCGGCGGGAGCCCGCCGGGAAGAGGCCGTGCTGCTCGAGCCGGTGCTGCGGCGCGCGCTCGATCTGGTCGAGCCCGAGCGGGCGCGCCAAGGCGTCGAGGTGCAATGGCACGCCGAGGGCGAGCCGCCCGCGCAGGCGCTGCGCGCCAGTGTCGACCCGGTCGCGCTCGAGCAGATCCTGCACAACCTGTTGCAGAACGCGATGCAGGCGCTGTCGCAGGCGCCGGCGGGCAGCGGCCCGCGCCGCATCGAACTGCGCTGGGGCGCGCTGGACGCCCGGCATTGCGTCGTCCGCATCTGCGACAACGGCCCCGGTATCGCGCCGGACGTCCTGCCGCGGATCTTCGAGCCCTTCTTCAGCACCCGCGCCGACGGCCTGGGCCTTGGCCTGAGCCTGTGCGAGACGCTGGCGCAGGAGATGGGCGGCGCGCTCGAGGCCGGGCCCGGCGAGAATGGTCGCGGCGCCTGCTTCACGTTGCGCCTGCTCCGCGCATGACCCTTGCACAGAACACCTTGCCGCCGGCAACCCAGTCGCCGCTGATCCACCTCGTCGACGATGACGCGGCGGTGCGCGATGGCCTGGCGCTGCTCATCGGCACCATCGGCCTTCGCGTGCAGCCCTGGAGCGACGCCCGGCAGTTTCTCGACGCCTTCGATCGCCACGGAATCGGCGCGATCGTGCTCGACGTGCGCATGCCCGGCATGAGCGGCCTGGCAGTGCTGGAGACGCTCGTCGCTCAGGGCGTGGACCAGCCGGTGCTGATGCTCACCGGCCATGGCACGGTCGAGATGTGCCGCCGCGCCTTCAAGGCCGGTGCCGCCGAATTCCTGGAAAAACCGGTGGACGACGAGGAATTGCTCGAGGCGTTGCGCCAGGCGGTGCGGCGCCACGTGCGCTCGCGCGAACGGCGCCAGGCGGACGAGGCGGCGCGCGTGCGTTTCGGCCTGTTGTCCGAGCGCGAGCAGGAGGTACTGCGCCACATCGTGCGCGGCCTGTCGAACAAGGAAATTGCCCGGGTGCTCTCGCTGTCGCCTCGCACCGTGGAAAGCCATCGCGCCAGCATCTTCGCCAAGCTCGAATGCGACTCGCTGGCGCAGCTGATCCGCAGCTTTGCGCAGTTGGCCGACGGCGACGCCAATGGCGGCCGCCCGCCGCCGGCTCCGTAGAACTACGCACATCCGCGCGTAGGCGTACGAATGGCCGCAAGGGGCCGGGTTTCGAACAATGCAGGGACGGTGGCGCCACGCTGCCGCATCCCTCTCATCCAAGCCAACCGGAAGACCCGAATGAAGATTCAAGCCCGCCTCGCCGTTGTCGCCTCGCTCGTCATTGCCGCCTGCGGCGCCGCCCAGGCGCAGGACAGCGCCGTGCGCACCGAGAAGAACATCTCCCTGGCCCTGGCCAACCGCATCGCCGCCGAGTCGGTGGCCGCCTGCGCCGCCAACGGCTATGCCGTGGCCGCTACTGTGGTGGACCGCGCCGGCACCGTGCGCGCCGTCCAGCGTGCCGACAATGCCGGTCCGCACACGCTGGCCGCGAGCGAACGCAAGGCATTTACGTCTGCTTCGGCTAAGGCGCCGACCAAGGCGATGCAGGAAAACGCGCAGAAAAACGCCGGCGCGGCCCAACTGACCGACATCCCCGGTTTCCTGCTGCTCGGCGGTGGCCTGCCGATCAAGGCGGGCAACGAGGTGATCGGCGCCGTGGGCGTCGGCGGTGCGCCCGGCGGTCACCTGGATGAGCAGTGCGCGCAGTCGGCGCTCGACAAGGTCAAGGCCGACCTGGGCTGAGCCCGGCCGCGGCAGGCGCCGCGGCTCGCTGGGGCTGCTTCTTTTCGATCGCCCATGAAAAAACCGCCCGAAGGCGGTTTTTTCGTCTTTGCTGCAGCGCACCCCGATCAAACGGCGGACCGGCGAGCGGTCCGGGCGGGTGGTTGCCTGGTGAAAAGCCTCAGGCGGCGGCTTGAGCGGTTGCCAGGGCCTTGACCTTGGCAGCCAGGCGGCTCTTGTCGCGAGCGGCCTTGTTCTTGTGGAAGATACCCTTGTCGGAGATCGTGTCGACGATGCTCTGCGCCTTGGCGAAGAGTTCGGCGGCCTTGGTCTTGTCGCCGGCGACGACAGCCTTCTCGACGTTCTTGACGGCGGTGCGGTACTTCGAGCGCAGCGAGGAGTTCGCGGCGTTGAGCTTGACGTCCTGGCGGGCGCGCTTGCGGCCCGACGCCAGGCGCGGGTTCTTTTTCTTCGGCTTAGTGGCCATGATTGAATATCCTTCGTGTTTGAGGATGTTGCAGCAAAGCCCTCCATTATAGGGCATTCGCCGTAGCCGGGCAGCACGCGCCTGCGCTCACCTACACTCGGCCGGTGTCTCTGCTCAAGTCTGCCTCCACCGTCTCCCTGCTGACCCTGGCCTCGCGCATCACCGGACTCGTCCGGGACGTGCTCATGGCCTCGGTGTTCGGCGTGAGCGCATTGACCGACGCCTTCAACGTCGCCTTCCGCATTCCGAACCTGTTTCGTCGGGTATTCGGCGAGGGCGCCTTCAGCCAGGCGTTCGTGCCTGTGCTGGCGGCGCGCAAGGCGCAGCACGGCGACGATGGCGCCCGCCAACTGATCGACCATGTGGCCACGCTGCTGGCCTGGGCGCTCCTGGTGCTGTCCGTGGCCGGCGTGCTGGCAGCGCCGTGGCTGGTCTGGGCCATGGCCAGCGGATTGAAGCAGACCGCGCATGGTTTCGACGCCGCGGTCGTCATGACGCGCTGGATGTTCCCCTACATCGGCTTCATGTCTCTGGTGGCGCTGGCGGGGGGCATCCTCAACACCTGGAAGAAGTTCGCGGTTCCCGCCGCCTCGCCGGTGCTGCTCAACCTGTGCCTGATCGGCTCCATCGTGTTGGGCGCGCCGCTGTTCCGGCGCCTGGGCATCGAGCCGATCTACGCCCAGTGCGTGGGCGTGATGGCCGGCGGCGTGCTGCAGGTGGCGATCCAGTTGCCGGCGCTGCGACGCCTGGGGCTGATGCCGCGCATCGGCGCCAGCCTGGCCGCCGTGCGCACCGCCTGGACCGATCCGAACACGCGCAAGGTGGTCAACCTCATGCTGCCCGCCCTGCTGGGCGTGAGCGTGGCGCAGATTTCGCTGCTGATCAACACCCAGATTGCCTCGCACCTGGCGCCCGGCAGTGTCACCTGGGTCACCAATGCCGACCGGCTGATGGAATTCCCCACCGCGCTGCTCGGCGTGGCGCTGGGCGTGGTGCTGATGCCGCAACTGGCCGGCGCGCGCGCGGCGGGAGACGAGGCGCGCTATTCGTCGCTGCTCGACTGGGGCCTGCGACTGGTGGTGCTGCTTTCCGTGCCGGCTGCCGTGGCGCTGCTGGTGTTCGCCGGCCCGTTGGTCGCGGTGCTGTTCCACTACGGCCACTACCAGGGCAGCGACGTGATGCGGACGACATCAGCTCTGCTCGGCTACGGCGTCGGCCTGCTGGGCATCGTGGCCATCAAGGTGCTGGCGCCGGGCTACTACGCGCAACATGACATGCGCACGCCGGTGCGCATCGCGGTGGGCGTATTGGTGCTCACCCAGGTGCTCAACTTCTTCCTGGTGCCGCACCTGCAACATGCCGCGCTCACGCTGTCGATCGGCATCGGCGCGCTGGTCAACTCGCTGTGGCTGCTCGTCGGCCTGTTGCGCAGCGGCCTGTTCCGTCCGCTGGCCGGTTGGCCGGTATTCCTTCTGCGCGTGGTGGCGGCTTCGGTGGTGCTGGGCGGCCTCCTGTTCTGGGGTGCCCACCATTTCGACTGGGTGGCGCTGCGGGCCCAGCCCCTGTACCGGATCGGCCTGATGGCGGCGCTGCTGGCCGGCGCCGGCCTGTGCTACTTCGGCGTGCTGCTGGCCAGCGGCCTGAATCTGCGGCGCATGCTGCGCCAGTGAGGAAACGGCCGACCGCAAGATGCGGCGGCCTTGCCTTGACGCCTCCGACCGGGTCATCTAAAAAGGCTCATGTCCCTGAGCATTCCCGCGCCCACCGCACTCGAATATTTCGGCATGCTCGTGCAAAGCGACGAGCAGTTTCCCCTGCTGGAGGCCGTGGCCAGCCTGGCGCAGGACGAGTACCCCGACCTGGACGTGCAGCAGGTGCTCGGCGACGTCGACCAGCTGCTGGCGCGAGTGCGCCGCCGCCTGCCCGCCGACGCGGCGCCGCTGCAGCGACTGCGCGTCCTCAACCAGTTCTTTTTCCACGACCTGAACTTCGGCGGCAACGTCAACGACTACTACGACCCGGACAACAGCTACCTGAACGCGGTGCTGCGCACGCGACGCGGCATTCCCATCTCGCTGGCGGTGCTGTGGCTGGAACTGGCCCAGGGCCTGAATCTGCACGCGCGCGGGGTGAGTTTTCCCGGCCACTTCATGATCAAGGTCACCATGCCCAAGGGGCAGGTGGTGCTCGACCCGTTCACCGGCCGCTCCCTGTCGCGCGAGGAACTGGTGGAGCGGCTGGAGCCCTACAAGCGCGGCCACGGGCTGGTGGGGGAGTTCGACGTCCCGCTCGGCCTTTACCTGCAGCCCGCCTCGCCGCGGGAAATCATCTCCCGCATGCTGCGCAACCTCAAGGAGATCCACCATGCGCAGGAAGACTGGCCGCGGGCGATCGCGGTGCAGAACCGCCTGGTGGTGCTGTTGCCCGACGCCTGGGGCGAGTTCCGCGACCGCGGTCTCGCGCACGCAGCCCAGGGCAGCGTGGCGCAGGCGTTGCGCGATCTCGAGATCTATCTCGCGAACGTCGAGGACGCACTCGACCTGGAGGTGATCGGCGAGCGCTGCGCTGAATTGCGTCGCGCCGCGCGCCGGGGTGCGCCTTGACCGGGCCGGCGGGTTTCGGGGCGGATGCGCATGCCGCCGGCCCCGATCTGGGCACGCGCCACCAGTTCCACGGCATCCAGCCGGTGTTGCCGGTGGCCGACGTCAGCCGGGCGGCGCGCTACTTCCGTGACGTGCTGGGCTTCGAAATCGACTTCATCGCCGGCGAGCCGCCGAGTTATGCCCGGGTCAAGAAAGGCGCCGAACGCACCCATGGCGACCCGGTCTACATCCGCCTGTGGCAATGCCGCAACCCGGGAACCCAGGCCTGGAAAGGCGAGATCGTCATCCATGTCGGCCATGACATCGACGGACTGCATGCCGCCTACGCGCGGCGCGGAGTGACCGTGGTCGAGCCGCTGGCTTCCCAGCCGTGGGGCCTGCGCGAGTTCGCCATCCGCGAGCCGGATGGGCATGTGCTGCGTTTTTGCGGCTACCTGTAGGTCGTAGCCCGGCGGCGGCCGGTCTGGCGTTGGCTTAGCATCCGCCTCCATGAGAATTCTGGTGGTCGAAGACGACAAGGTGCTCGCCGACGTGCTGTCGCGCGCGCTCAGCCAGGCCGCGCACGCGGTCGACCTGGCCGCCAGCGGCGAAGAGGCCGACCGCGCGCTGGCCGCCGCCACTTACGACCTGGCGATCATGGACATCGGCTTGCCCGGTCTGAGCGGGCTCGACGTGCTGCGCCGCCTGCGCGAGCGCCGCTCGACCATGCCGGTGCTCATCCTCACCGCGTTCGACCGCCTGGAAGACCGGGTGCGCGGCCTCGACCTGGGCGCGGACGACTACCTGGCCAAGCCGTTCGACCTGCCCGAACTCGAAGCGCGCGTGCGTGCGCTCCTGCGCCGTGGCAGCAATTCCACGCCGTGGCTGGAGCACGGCGCCTTGCGCTTCGACACCGTGGGCCGCCGCGTGTTTCATGACGGCAAGCCGCTGGAACTGTCGCCGCGCGAACTGGCCGTGCTCGAACTGCTGCTCATGCGCGAAGGCCGCGTGGTGAGCAAGGAGCAGATGGTCAACCACCTCTACGGCTGGGCCGACGAGGTCGGGGACAACGCCATCGAGGTCCACGTCTATCGCCTGCGCCGCAAGCTCGAGCCGCTGGGCTGCGAGATCCGCACCGTGCGCGGCATGGGCTACCTGATGGAACGCGCGGATGACTGATGGGCGGGCTGCGACGCGCATCGCGACCCCTGGCGCAACCTCGGCAGGCCCTCGGCCGGAGCCGCGCCTTCAGCGCAAGCTGCTGGTGCTGCTGCTGGTGCCGCTGCTGCTGTTGCTCGCGCTGGACGCGGGCGTCGCCTGGTGGACCTCGCTGCGGCTGGCCAACCTGGCGCATGACCGTTCGCTGCACGAGATCGCCCGCGAGATCGTGCTGCATGTGCGCGTCGATGGCGGCCGCCCGCGCCTGGAGCTTTCCCAGGGCGCGGCGGACGTGCTGTTGCGCGACCCGCAGGACCGGCTGAGTTTTCGACTGGCGGCCGAGGACGGCACGCTGCTCGGAGGCGATCCGGAGATCGTGCCGTCGCTGCTGCCGCCCGGCGCGCCACCGCGCTATTTCGGCGACCGGCTGGGCGGCGAGCCGGTGCGCTTCGTCGAGGCCTGGATGCCGGCCTCGGAACGTGCGCCGACACCACGCGTGCTGGTGCAGGTGGCCGAGACGCTCAACAAGCGCAACGCGCTGGCCTGGGAGATGGTGCTCAGCATGGTGGCCCCGCAGTTCCTGCTGATCCTGATCGCGACGCTGATCGTGTGGCTCGGCGTGTCGCAGGGCCTCGCCCCGCTGGGACGCCTGCGGCGGGCCGTGTCCGATCGCTCGCACCTGGACCTCAGCCCGCTGGCGACCGGCGACGTGCCGGGCGAGGTGCGGCCGCTGGTGGATGAGGTCAATGAGTTGATGGCGCGTCTGGGCCGCACCTTCGACTTCCAGAACCGCTTCGTTGCCGACGCCGCCCATCAGCTCAAGACGCCGGTGAGCGGGCTGAAGGCGCAGATCGAGCTGGCGCTGCGCGAATCCGACCCGGAGCGCCTTCGGCATGCGGTAGCGCAGCTCTACGTGAGTGCCGACCGCCTTTCGCGCCTGGTACGCCAGCTGCTTTCGCTTGCGCGCAACGAGCCCGGAGCGCTCGACGCCGTCCAGCTCCAGCCGCTCGACCTGGACGCCTTCGCGCTGCAGGTCGGCATGGATTGGGCGCCGCAGGCCATCCGCAGGGGCATCGACCTGGGCTTCGAGGGCGTGCGGCGGCCGCTGATGATCGCCGCCGAGCCGGACCGGCTGCGCGAGTTGATCAACAACCTGATCGACAACGCCATCCGGTACAGCGAGCGCGACGGGCGGGTCACGGTGCGGGTCGGCGAGGCGGGGCCGGACCACGTGCAGTTGGCCATCAGCGACGACGGGCCGGCGATCCCGGTGCCGGAGCGGGCGCGCGTCTTCGAGCGCTTCCACCGGCTGCTGGGCACGCCGGAGGACGGCAGCGGGCTCGGCCTGGCCATCGCCAGCGAGATCGCCACGCTGCACAAGGCGCGCATCACGCTGGAAGAGGACAGCGACGGCGTCGGGAACACCTTCAGCGTCATCTTTCCGAAGGCGTGACCCTTCCGCTGTCAGCTGGCTGACAGCTAGGAAACAGTTTGACGACAGCCAACCGCCAGAAGGCTGACAGGCCAGGGGCCTAGTCTCGGAGACAGCGCGGCCGACGGGGCCGCGTCTTTTTTCCTAGGAGACACCATGGAGCTACTGAGCAGCCCCGAATTCTGGTTGGCACTGTCGCAAATCATCCTGATCAACATCGTCCTGTCGGGGGACAACGCGGTCGTCATCGCGCTGGCCTGCCGGTCGCTGCCGGCTCGGCAGCAGAAGAAGGCGATCGTCTTCGGCAGTGTCGGCGCGATCGTGCTGCGCGTGGTGCTGACCTTCTTCGCCGTCTACCTGCTGACCTTGCCCTACCTCAAGCTGATCGGCGCGGCGCTGCTGCTGTGGATCGGCGTGGGGCTGCTCAAGGGTGACGACGGCGACGAGGAAATGGAAGGCCACACCGGGCTGGCCGCCGCCATCAAGACCATCATCGTGGCCGACCTGGTGATGAGCCTGGACAACGTGATCGGCGTTGCAGCCGCCGCCAAGGGCAACGTGCCGCTGCTGGTCTTCGGCCTGGTCATCAGCATCCCGCTGATCATCTTCGGCAGCCAGATCATCCTCAAGCTGATGGGGCGTTTCCCGATCATCATCACCGCCGGCGCCGCCCTGCTGGGCTGGGTGGCCGGCGAGATGGCCCTGACCGACCCGTCGGTCACGGGCTGGATGGAAACCCATCACTTCATGCACAACGTGCTGCCGCCCGTGGGTGCGGTGCTGGTGGTCGCGCTTGGCCTGTGGCTGGCCAAGCGCGCTGCCCAGCAGGCGCCGAGCACGGTCGACCAGGCGGCCTGAGCACCTGTGCCATGCGCCAGATCCTGGTGCCCATCGACCCCGACGAGCCGGCGCGCAACCGCAGCGCGCTGGCTCAGGCGATCCGCATCTGCCGCGAAGAGCCGGCGAGCGTGCGGCTGCTGAACGTGCAGCCGCGGCTCAGTGGCCACGTGGCCATGTACTTCGACCCCGACGAACTGCACCAGATCCAGCAGCAGGCCGGACGCGACGCGCTCGAGCCGGCGCGGGAACTGCTCGATGCCGCCGGCGTGCGCCATGCCAGCACGATCATGAGCGGTCGCAGCGCCGAGGTGATCGCCCAGGCGGCGCGGCGCTTCGGATGCGACCGGGTGCTGTTCGGCGAACCCGGCCCCAGCCTGGCGGGGCGGGTGTTCGGCTCGCTGGCCGAGCAGGTGCGGCAGCTGCTGCCCACCGGCTGGTACCAGGTGCTCGGTTCCTGAAGGGGCGCGACCGCGCGCCAGGGGTGCGCGATCAGGTGGCGGCTTGCGCTGCCCGCTCGAGCGCCTGCGCCGCGCTGCACAGGGTGGCGAACCGGCCGGCCAGCACGGTGGCGGTGCGCGCCTTGATGGCATCGGCGGGAAGCGGGGTACCGTCGGGCTGCTGCATGTCGAACGTGAGCGTGGCGTCGGTCACGAAGTCCACTGTCCAGCCCAGGTCGGAGGCATGGCGAGCGGTGGTCTCGCAGCATTGCTCGGTACGGATGCCGCTGACGATCAGGCGCCCGATGCCCTGCTGGGTAAGCCAGACATCCAGGCCGGTGCCGACGAGTGCGCTGTGGCGCTGCTTGTGCACCGTCGTGTCGGCGTCGAACGCGGCCAGGCCCTCGATGGGCCGCACCTGGCCGGATGCCAGTGAAAAGGGGTTCGCGGCCTGATCGGGGCCGGCCACATGGAACACGCGGGCCAGGGGCATCCCGGCAGCCCGGGCGCCTTCGATCAGCGCGTTCTGGGCCGCCAGCCACCCCGGCATGTCGCGCTCGGTGAAGAAGGGGCGATGGCGGAAGGACTCCTGGGCATCGATGACTATCAGACAGGTCTTCATGGTGCGGGGGTTTTCGCTGGATGGGGAAATGCCGCGATTGTGCGTCGCTGCGGGCCGAGCGGCTTCGGGCCCGTCAGGGCAGGCAAGCCTAGACCAGCCGCGCCGCCTGAAGCTCTTTCTTCAGATAGGCGTAGAACAACGGGGCCGCGACCAGGCCGGCCGGACCGAAGGTCGCCTCGGCGGCGAACATGACGGCCAGCAGTTCCCACACCGCCATCTGGGTGCGCCGGCCGACCACCTTGGCGTTGATGAAGTACTCGGCCTTGTGGATCAGGATCAGGAAGGCGAGACAGGCCAGCGCGGTCAGCGGCGAGACCGACAGGCCGACCACGGTGATGACGCCGTTGCACACCAGGTTGCCGACGATGGGCACCAGGCCGGCCACGAAGGTGAGGGTGATCAACGCTGGCGTGTAGGGCAGTTCGATTTGCCAGATCGGCAGCACGAACAGCAGGAAAAGGGCGGTGAGTGCCGCGTTGAAAAGCGCGATCCAGAACTGGGCGGCGACGATCTGGCGGAACGCCTCGCCGAACAGGATGATGCGCTCGCGCATGGCCTGCGTCAGCGGGCCGAAATGGCTGGCGCGCCGGCTCACCGCCGCCAGAATGCCGACGATCAGGCCGACGTAGGCGAACAGCAGGGCGTTGAGCCAGGCCCGCCCCGCCTGTGCCAGCGCGCCGGCCTGGGTCGTGAGGTACTTGGCGACCAGGCGTTGGAGGTCATCGGCGCCGTCGGGCAGATAGACGGCGATCTCGGGCGGCAGCTTGGAGCGCAGTTCCAGCACGGTACGGGCGGTGTAGTCGAGCAGTTCGCGGTACTGCGCCGGCGCATCGAGCATCAGTTCGCGCGACTGGCTCAACGTGCCGGTCAGGATGGCGATGGGCGACATTGCCACCAGGATGGCCGCCAGAAGTTCGGCCCAGCCGCGCATGCGCTGCGGCGGAAGCAGCCGGCGCAGTCCGGTGCGATGCGCTGCCGCCAACGTCCAGCGCGCGATCCAGCGCACCGACAGGAAGCCGACGCAGACCGCCAGCAGCGCGACCAGCAGGTGGATCTGCAGCACCAGCAGCAGCGCCCCGCCCATGAGCAGATAGCTGGCCAGGCGCACCTGGCGTGGCACCACCGCGGGTGTCAGAGGCGGAGGGGTCTCCATCGAGGTTCGGGGCGCGGCGCGCGTGCGGCGATCAGCCGACGGTGACGGCGGCCCCCTCGCCGCGCTCGGCAATGGTGCCGATGGTGTGCACCGTCTCGCCGGCCGCGCGCAGCGTGTCGGCGCAGGCCGCAGCCTCGGCCGCGTCGATGACGACCACCATGCCGATGCCGTTGTTGAAGGTTCGGTTCATCTCGATGTCGTCGATGCCGGCCACCTTCTGCAGCCAGGCGAACAGCTCGGTGCGCGGCCAGCTGCCTTTTTCCAGATGGGCTGCCATGCCCTCGGGCAGGACGCGCGGGATGTTCTCGAGCAGGCCGCCCCCGGTGATGTGGGCGAGCGCCTTGATCGGGTGTGCGGCCAGCGCCTGGAGGATCGGCTTGACGTACAGGCGGGTCGGCGCCATCACTGCTTCGCGGAAGGGCTTGCCGTCGAGCGTGGCGGGCAAGTCGCTGCCGGCGCGCTCGATCACCTTGCGCACCAGGGAGAAGCCGTTCGAGTGCACGCCATTGGAGGCCAGGCCCAGGACCACGTCGCCCGGCTTCACGTCGGCGCCGGTGAGGATACTGGACTTCTCGACTGCGCCGACGCAAAAGCCCGCCAGGTCGTACTCGCCGGCCGGATACATGCCGGGCATCTCGGCGGTTTCGCCGCCGATGAGCGCGCAGCCCGACAGCTCGCAGCCGCGCGCAATGCCGCCCACCACCGCAGCGGCGGTGTCGACATCGAGCTTGCCGCAGGCGAAGTAGTCGAGGAAGAACAGCGGCTCGGCGCCCTGCACCAGGACGTCGTTGACGCTCATGCCGACCAGGTCGATGCCGACCGTGTCGTGCATGTTCCACTCGAAGGCCAGCTTGAGCTTGGTGCCCACGCCGTCGGTACCCGAGACCAGCACCGGCTCCTTGTAACGCTTGGGCACCTCGAACAATGCGCCGAAGCCGCCGATGCCCGCCAGCACGCCCTCGCGCAGCGTGCGCTTGGCCAGGGGCTTGATGCGGTCGACCAACGCGTCGCCCGCGTCGATGTCGACGCCGGCGTCCTTGTAGCTCAGGGGTGCAGGGGAGGCGGAGGTCATGATGGGTCGGTGCGGCTGGGGCAGGAAGGGGCAGGGAAGGGGCGAAAAGGAGGCGGGCGCAGCGGGGCGGCAAGGCAAGCGGGCCGGCCCGATAGAATTCCGGGTGATTTTAAGGGCCTGCCAGGCCCTTCCCCCGAACTCCCCTAACGCATGAAGCAGCTCGCGCTCGACATCGGCTTGGCCACGGGTCCGACGCTCGAAGGCTACTTCGCCGGTCCCAACGAGGCCGCCGTGCGCCATCTCCAGCTCTGGCTGGGTGACGGAAGCCGCACCAGCGTACACTCGCCGGTGCCCACGTACCTGTGGGGCGACAGCGGCAGCGGCAAGACGCATCTTCTGCAGGCGGTGCACGGCGCGCTGACCGCGCAGGGCGCGCGGGTCGGCTGGCTCCACCCGGGGCTGCGCAACCCGCCCGATTTCGACGATCGCTGGGCTGCCGTCCTCATGGACGACGTCGAACGCTTCGACGCCATCCAGCAGCACGCCGCCTTCAGCTGGTTCGTCAGCGCCCAGAGCCTCCTGCGCGGCGTGGTGGCCGCCGGCGGGCTGCCGCCGGCGCAGTTGCACTTGCGCGAAGACCTGCGCACCCGGCTCGGCTGGGGCCATGTCTACGGCCTGCAGGTGCTGAGCGAAACCGAACGCCGCGCGGTTCTGCGCCAGGCCGCGAGCGAGCGTGGCCTGACGCTGACCGACGAGGTACTCAACTACATGCTGGCCCGGTTCAGCCGCGACCTGGGCAGCCTGATGGAACTGCTGACGCAACTCGACGGCTATGCGCTTCGCACCCAGCGCGCCATCACCATCCCGCTGATCCGGGCCATGCTCGAAAATGAATAGGCGGCGGCGGGCATGGCCTTCCGCACGGACAACAACACAATGATCAAGAAACTCATCGACAAGCTGCTGGGCAAGTCCGGCGGTGCCGGCGGCAAGGCCCGTTTCGGCCGGCGCCAGGAACACTCCGCCGAGGTGCACGGCATCGACCTGTCGCTGGTGGACGAACGCGCCAGGAACGTGGTGAGCACGCTGCAGGGCGCCGGCTACGAGGCCTACGTGGTGGGCGGCGCCGTGCGCGACCTGCTCCTGGGCCTGCGCCCGAAGGACTTCGACGTCGCCACCAACGCCACGCCGGAGCAGGTCAAGCAGTTGTTCCGCCGCGCGTTCATCATCGGCCGGCGCTTCCGCATCGTGCACGTGGTGTTCGGCCGCGGCCGCGAGCACGAGGTGATCGAGGTCTCGACCTTCCGAGCCTACATGGACAATGCCGCCGCCGAGCAGGTCGCAGGCAACGAACGCACCAGCAAGGGCGAACTGGCGGCCATGAAGCATGCCGTCGACGCCAGCGGCCGGGTGCTGCGCGACAACGTCTGGGGCCCGCAGGACGAGGATGCCGCGCGGCGCGACTTCAGCGTCAACGCCATGTACTACGACCCGGGCCGCCAGATCGTGGTGGACTATCACAACGGCCTGAAGGACGCCAGGAAGCGCGTGCTGCGCATGATCGGCGACCCGGCCACGCGCTATCGCGAAGACCCGGTCCGGATCATCCGCGCCGTGCGCTTCTCGGCCAAGCTGGCCGCGCGCGGCTTCTCGCTCGAGCCCAAGACGGCGGCGCCGCTGGTCGAGATGAGCCGCCTGCTGGCCGACGTGCCGCAAAGCCGGCTGTTCGACGAAATGCTCAAGCTGCTGCAGACCGGACATGCGGTGGCCACCATCGCGCAACTGCGCCTGCTGGGCCTGGAGCGCGGCATCTATCCGCTGCTGGACGTGGTCGTCGAGCGGGCCGATCAGCCGTTCGTCAAGGCGGCTCTGGCCGACACCGACCGCCGCGTGGGCGAGGGCAAGGCCGTGGCGCCCAGCTTCCTGCTCGCCTGCGTGCTGTGGAACGACGTGCGCGAGGGCTGGGCCCGCCGCATGGAAGGGCGCAACGGGCAGCGCGGCATGGCGCCGTTCCCGGCGCTCCAGGAAGCGATCGACGAGGTCTTCGATTCGCGCATCGGCGACGTCTCCGGCCGGGGCAAGCTGGGTGCGGACATGCGCGAGATCTGGATGATGCAGCCGCGCTTCGACAAGCGCAGCGGGGCCACGCCATTCAGCCTGGTGGAGCAGGCGCGCTTTCGCGCCGCCTTCGACTTCATGCGTCTGCGCGCCGACGTGGGCGAGGTCAGCGAAGCCATTGCCGAATGGTGGCAGGAGTTCAGCACGGCCGACGACCTGCGCCGGCAAGACCTGCTCGACCAGGTGCGAGAGGAACAGAACAAGGGCAAGCGGGTGCACACCCGCGCCCCGCGCCGTGACGGCGCCCCGGCGGGCGAGGAACGGCCCAAGGCACGACCGAAGGCCGCCGCTCGACCGGACGATGGCGACGGCGATGCGGGTGTCGAAACCGATGGCGCAGGGCAGGAGCCCGGCGAAGAGGGCGCGCACGGCGCCGATGACGGGCCGCAGGACACCGGCGCGCCGCGCAAGCGCCGGCGCCGGCGCAAGCCGCGCAGCGGTGCCGGGGGCGGCGGCGCCGCCGCGCCCTCCGGTTCCGCGGCGGGCGGGGCCGACTGAACGCCGGTCTCCAAATGGCTGCAAGCGCCGAAGGGCCGCAGACGCGCATCGCCTACGTGGCCATCGGCGCCAACCTGGGCGACGCTCGGCAGTCGGTGCTGGATGCCATGGATGCGCTCGACGCCTTGCCGCACAGCCGGGTCGAGGCGCGCTCGTCGCTCTATCGCAGCGCCCCGGTCGACGCCGGCGGCCCAGACTTCGTCAATGCGGTCGTGGCACTGTGCACGGCACTTGGCCCGCTCGACCTGCTGGCCGAGCTGCAGGCCATCGAGCAGCGCGCAGGGCGTCGCAGGCCCTACCGGAACGCGCCGCGCACGCTCGACCTGGACCTGTTGGCGATGGACGGACTCGTCATGGACACCCAGCGCCTGACGCTGCCGCACCCGCGCATGATGCAGCGTGCCTTCGTCCTGCTGCCTCTGGCCGAGATCGCGCCGCGGCGCGTCGGCGCAGCCGAACTGGCAGCCGTGGCCGGCCAGCAAATCGAGCGTCTTTGAGGCTGGTCAGCCGGATTGCCTAAAATCCCCGCTTCGCAGCCGCTGTCAACGTCCTGTCACGCTGCCGTCGTCGTGCTGTCACAACGGGCGCGACGCCCCACCCGAGCCAACACCTCCAAAAAAGGGAAACCGACATGTTCGGCAAGCTGATGCCCCGTGAGGGCAATTTCTTCGAAATGTTCAACCAGCATGCCGAGCGCATCGTCGAGGCAAGCCACGCCTTCGAGCAACTGGTGGCGCACTACAACGACCTGCACCTGCGCGAGCAGTACAACCGCGACGTCGACAACGCCGAACGCGCGGCCGACCGCGTCACGCACGACGTCAACAGGCTGCTGCACAAGACCTTCATCACCCCGATCGACCGCGAGCAGATCCACAAGCTCATCAACACCATGGACGACGTGGCCGACCTGATCCAGGACTCGGCCGAGACCATGGCGCTGTACGACGTGCGCCACATGACCGAGGAAATCTCGCGCCTGACCACGCTGTGCGTGAAGTGCTGCGAGCGGGTCAAGGACGCCGTCAAGTACCTGAGCAAGATCGCAGAGCCGGCCGTGGCCGAAGCCACGCTCAAGGCCTGCGAGGAAATCGACCGGCACGAGTCCGACGCCGACCGCGTGATGCGCAGCGCCATGAGCAAGCTGTTCCGCGAGGAGCCGGACGTGCGCGAGGTCATCAAGCTCAAGGCGATCTACGAACTGCTCGAGACCATCACCGACAAGTGCGAGGACGTCGCCAACGTGATCGAGGGCATCGTCCTCGAGAACTCCTGATCGGGCCGGTGTCATGACAACCATGCAGGCGAGCCTGTGGATGGTGATCGTGCTCGTCGGGCTGGCGATCGCCTTCGACTTCATGAACGGCTTCCACGACGCGGCGAATTCCATTGCCACCGTGGTGTCGACGGGCGTGCTCAAGCCCTTCCACGCGGTGGTGTTCGCCGCCTTCTTCAACCTGCTGGCCATCGGTGTCTTTCACCTGAGCGTGGCCGCCACGGTGGGCAAGGGCATCGTCGAGCCTGGCGTGGTGGACGTGCACGTGGTCTTCGGGGCGCTGATCGGGGCGATCGCCTGGAACCTGGTGACCTGGTACTACGGCATTCCCAGCAGTTCGTCCCACGCGCTGATCGGCGGCATCGTCGGCGCCGTGATGGCCAAGTCGGGCTCGAGCGTGCTGGTCGCCGGCGGCATTCTCAAGACCGTCGCCTTCATCTTCGTCTCGCCCGTGCTGGGCTTCGTTCTGGGCGCCTTCATGATGGTGGTGGTGGCCTGGGTGTTCAGGCGCACCACGCCCTCGCGCGTCGACAAGTGGTTCCGCCGGCTGCAGCTGCTCTCGGCCGGCGCCTACAGCCTGGGCCACGGCGGCAACGACGCACAGAAGACGATCGGCATCATCTGGATGCTGCTGATCGCCACCGGCCACAGCTCGGCGACCGACGCGTCGCCGCCCGTCTGGACCATCGTCTCGTGCTACCTGGCGATCGCGCTGGGCACCATGTTCGGCGGCTGGCGCATCGTCAAGACGATGGGCCAGCGGATCACCAAACTCAAGCCGGTCGGCGGCTTCTGCGCCGAGACCGGCGGGGCGCTGACGCTTTTCTTCGCGACGTTCTTGGGTATTCCGGTGTCGACCACGCACACGATCACCGGCGCCATCGTCGGCGTCGGCGCCAGCCAGCGCATGAGCGCGGTGCGCTGGGGCGTGGCGGGCAACATCGTCTGGGCGTGGATCTTCACCATCCCGGCGGCGGCCTTCGTGGCGGCCATCGCGTACTGGATCAGCCTCAAGCTGTTCTGAGGCTAGCCGGGCTGGGCGCGTTTCCCGCCTCGAACTGGATCGTGGCGAGACCGCGGTCGAGGTGGACGTCCAGCTCGGCGAGCATGTCGTCGAGGCGCTCGCCCAGGGCGCATTCGAGGAACCTGTGATGGTTCTCCTTGAAGTCGACCTTCGGGGCGTGCGCAATCTGGCAGATGGCGAAGCCAAGCTGGATCTTCTGGGTCATCTGCTGCCAGAACGCCGGCATGAGGTGATTGCCGCACCGCTCGTAGACCAGGCCATGGAAGTGCGCCTCGGCCCGGATCTCCTCGGACAGGTCGTCGCTTTCGACCGCGGCGATCATCTGGTCGAAGCGGCGCTGCAGCTCCGACCTGAACGCGCGGTCCCGCAGTGGCCAAACGCGCGTATATGCCTGGCGCTCCATGACGCGGCGCATTTCATAGACGTCGCGCAGCACGTCGGCGTTGACTTCGGTGACGAAGGTTCCTGCATAGGGCCTGTTGTCGGCCAGTCCGCTCTCGATCAGTTCCCGGATTGCCTCGCGCAGCAAGCCGCGGCTGACCTCGAGATCTGCCGCCAGGCGGCTTTCGATGAGCTGCGTGCCGGGCGGTATCTGTCCCGACAGGATGGCCCGGCGCAGCGTCTCGGCCACCTGGTCGCGCCTTGTCAACATGGGGACGGGGGCAAATCTCGGGATGCTGCTCATGGTGGGCACCGATTGTCTCTCGCGGGCCTGCTGGGTCATCGCTTCACGCACGCAGCGCGAACCGCTTCTCGAGCCTCGATGCGAGGTACGAGCCGGGATAGATCAGCAGGAAATAGATGATGCCCACCGCGGTCAGGATCTCGAGCGGGCGATAGAAGGCCGAGGACAAGGCGCGCCCCTGGTACATCAGTTCCTGCACGGCGATGACCGAGGCGATGGACGTGTTCTTGGCGAGTTCGATTCCCCGGTTGGTGAAGGCCGGAAGCATTCGCGAGAAGACCTGCGGCACGATGACGCGCCGCATGACCTGGCGCCGGCTCATGCCGAGCGCCCGCGCGCCCTCCCATTGGCCCTTTGGAATGGACGCGATGCCGCCGCGGAAGATCTCCGAGCAGTACGCCGAGGCATTGAGCACCAGGCCGCACAGCGCCGCCACGATGGGCGTGAGCTGATGGCCCGTCAGGATGGGAAACGCATAGAAGAACCAGATGAGCTGGATCATCACCGGCGTGTTGCGGAAGACTTCGACGTACGAGCGGCCGATGGCCACCGCTGCCCTGCTGTGCGAGCCCGTCGCCAGGGAGATGAAGAATCCCGCGGCCATCGAGACGGGGAAGGCGATGATCCACAGCAGGGCCGTCATGCCGACCCCTTTGAGCAGGACCGGGTAGTTCTGGAAAACCGGCGCGAAGTCCCAGGTGAACTGCATGGCGTTCATCCCGCAAGCGGCTCGGCGTGCCGCGACAGCCTGGCTTCCACCAGATGGGCGAGGGTGCTCAGGGCCAGCAGCGTGACGAAGAAGATGCCGGCAACGACGGTGTACACCTCGAGCGGCCTGAACGTGATCGAGTTGACCTGCATGGCCTTGTAGAGGAGATCGGAGTACGCCAGCGTCGACGCCAGCGCGGTGGTCTTGATCAGTTCGAACGAGCGCTCCAGGAACGGCGGGAGCATGCGTTGCGCCGCCTGCGGCAGGATGACTCGGCGCAGCACCCGTGCCGGCGTCATGCCCAGTGCGCGCGCGCCTTCCCATTGGCCTCGCTCAACGGAAATGACGCCACCGCGGAATACCTCCGCGTAGAACGCGCCCGATTGCGTGGACAGCGCGATGATGGCCGCGGCGTACGGATCGAGGCTCACCCCGAGCAGCACAGGCAGTGCGTAGAAAGCCCAGAAGAAGTGCACCAGCGGCGGCGTGTTGCGGTAGAACTCGGTGAACCAGAGGGCCGGGTATTCGAGCCACTTCACCCTGGACAGCCGCATCGTCGCGAGCATGGCGCCGATGACCACCCCCGCGAGGATCGCCACGACGCTGATCTTCAGCGTGCCGATGGCGCCCTCCAGCAGCATCTGGCGGTATTCCCAGACTGCGCCGAAATCCCACTCGTAGTTCATGGCTGTCGCTGCCGGTCGGTCTCGGTTACTTTTCCAGCGATTCCTTGGTCACGCCCGGCTGCTTGTCCGGATCGAGGCCCTTGGTCTTGAGGTACTGGCCGTAGAGCGCCTGGGTCTCGCCCGAGTCGTACATCTTCTTGAACTGCTGGTCGAGCATGTCGCGGAATGCCGTGTCCTGTTCACGGCGGACGCCGGCGCTGGTCGGGATGGCGACGACCGGCTTCGGAACCTGCACGTGGCCCTTCTTGATCTTCGAGTAGGCGATCGCCAGGACGGAGTGGTAGAAGCCGATGGCATCGACGCGGCCCGCGTTGAACGCGGCGACCGTCTCGTCGGTATTGGTGAAGCGCTCGATCCTGGCATTGGGCAGCCGCTTGGTGAGATCGCGGTCGGTGGCGGTGCCGAGGGCGACGCCGACGCGCACGTCCGGCTTGTTCAGGTCGTCCCAGTTGTTGGCGACCAGGCCGTCCTTGGCGAGCACGCCCTGCGCGTACCAGAGCAGCGGCGTGGGCGGGAAGTCGATCGCGCGCTTGCGCTCTTCCGTGGCGTCCAGCACGAACATGACGTCGATCTGCCCGGACTGGAGCGCGGCGACGCTGTTGCCCCAGGTGGTCTCGACCGGGACCATCTTCACGCCGATGCTCTTGGCGATCTGCTCGCCGACCAGCACGCCGACGCCCGTCCATTGCCCCGAGGCCGGGTCACGGTAGTACCAGGGGTCGCCGGCGGCGACGCCGATGCGCAGTTCGCCGGACTGCTTGACCTTCTGCAGCGTCTGCGCATGGGCGCCCGTGCCGGCGAGCAGGCCCAGGCATGCAAGGCCGACGAGAAGGGTGCGGCGGACAGCCGCGTAGCGGGACAGGACGGTCATTCGTAGCTCCTGGAAAGGTTGGGGGTGGAATCGGCGTGCCGGGTCAAGCGGCGATGTACTGCTGGTAGAGCTCGTTGAGGCGGCTGGTCAGCCGGCCCATGCCGTCGGTGGGCACCTTGCGGCCATCGATCATCGAGACCGGGGTGATGCCACCGAGGGTTCCGGTGACGAACGCCTCTTGCGCCGCGTACACCTCCGCGAGGGTGAAGTCGCCTTCGACCACCGGCACGCCGGCTTCGCGCGCCAGCCGCAGGATCGTCGCGCGCGTGATGCCGTTGAAGCAGTAGCGGCCCGACGAGGTCCAAAGCGCACCATCGCGGACCACGAAGAAGTTCGTGGAGTTGCAGCTGGAGACGAAGCCGTTCGTGTCGAGCATCAGCGCTTCGTCGGCGCCGGCGTTGATGGCCTGGATCAGCGCCTGGATGAAGTTCAGGCGGCTGTGGGAGTTCAGGCGCAGGTCGAACACGTCCGGCGTGCTGCAGCGGATGGTGGAGGTGTGCAGCGCCAGGCCGCGCTTCTTCGCGGCGGCGTCGACCACCTTGTGCTCGGCGACGCAGACCACGGTCGCCTTGCCCAGGATGAAGCGCGGATCCTGGTTGGGCGTCTTCTTGACGCCGCGGGTCACCATCAGGCGGGCATGCGCGCCGTCCTGCATCTTGTTGACCTCGAAAGTCTTGAGGATCACGTCCCGGGCTTCCTGCCGGGTCAGGCCAATGTCCATTGCGATGGCGTTGGCGCCCTCGAACAGCCGGTCGATGTGCGCGTCGAAGGAGATGACGTTGCCCTTGACGAGGCGTACCCCCTCCCAGACGCCGTCGCCGCAGACGTAGCCGGCGTCGAAAACCGATACGCGCGCCTCGTTGCGCGGGACGAATTCGCCATTGACGTAGACCAGGACCTGTTCGTTCCGGTCGTCCGCCTGATAGGCCTGCGAACTGGTAGTCGATGCGTGAGGGGATAGCTGCATGCGTTGCCTTCGGGAAAGACGGATGAGTGGCTCAGAAGCTGAATGCCGTGAACCGTTCGAGGAAGCGCTGGGTGCGCTCCTTCTTCGGGTGCTTGAGCACCTCGTCGGGCGTGCCGGTTTCGTAGAACTGGCCGTCCGCGAGGAAAAGGACCTTGTTCGCGTAGTGGTAGGCGAAGCCCAGCTCGTGGGTCACCAGGAGCATGGTGCGGCCTTCCTGCGCAAGGTCCTTGATGACGTTGAGGACTTCGCCCACGAGTTCCGGATCGAGCGAGGAGGTCGGCTCGTCGAACAACAGAACCTCCGGGTCCATGGCGAGCGCGCGGGCGATCGCCACGCGCTGCTGCTGGCCGCCGGACAGACGCGCCGGGTACGCGTCGGCCTTGTCTGCCATGCCGACCTTCTCGAGTTGCGCCATCGAGCGCTCGCGGGCGGCCTTCGGGTCGACGCCCAGGACGGTCACCAGGCCCTCCATCACGTTGCCGACGACCGACATGTGCGGGAACAGGTTGAACTGCTGGAACACCATGCCGACCTGCTTGCGAACGTCGGACAGCTCGGAGTGCGTGTAGGTCATGCAGTTCGGGTCCTTTGCGGCCGGCTTGCCGATGAGCCTGCCCTTGAGCTCGATCCGGCCCGACGTCGGCGTCTCCATGAAGTTCAGGCATCGCAGGAACGTGCTCTTGCCGGAACCGCTCGACCCGAGGATGGCGACCCTGTCCCCGGGCTGGACGTCGAAGTCGATGCCCTTGAGCACGTGGTTGTCGCCGAACGATTTGCGCAGGCCGGCGATGCGAACGATCGGAGCAGTCATGGGCATCCCTGAAGAACGATGGTCAGTTTGTTCGATTGTCCAACAATCCACATGCGGGTAATCCCTTGCAAACGCCATGCCTGGAAGGGCAGGAGGTTGGGGGAAAGGATGCGATCCGGCGCGCGCTTCCGGGCGCGGCCGGCTTACTGCGAGATCTGGCGCCCGAGTTCGACCTGGTGTTCGAAGTAGCGCTGGAAGCTGAACGCGATGCTGGCCATCAGGACGGTGGCGCCGATCAGCAAGGCCAGCGCCACCGCACCGATGGTCAGCCAGCCGGTGTGGCCGGCGGGCGCGTCGGTGGCGGCCGCCGGGTTGAAGCGGGCGTTCCACTTCTCGGGCGCCATCAGGCCATAGACGATTGCCACCAGCGCGCAGCCGGCGATGGTGAAGCCGAGCAGCGGAATGAGGAGCCAGCTCAGGCCGTCGTCCAGCCCGTGCAGGCGCGCGCGCTCGATGCCGTACAGACCCAGCGCGGTTGGGATCGGCAACAGCCAGCCGGGCACGTCGCCCAGTCCCTTGAGATAGAAGCGGTGCAGGCCCAGCGGGCCGCCCAGGAAGGCCAGCCAGGCCGCGAGCGTCTTGTTTTTCATTCGGGGCGGGTGCGGGCGCCTTCGCCGATCGTTTTTTCCATGAGCACGATGTCGAGCCAGCGGTCGAACTTCCAGCCGCAGTTGCGGATGGCGCCGGCGTCCTCGAAGCCCTGCTTGCGATGCAGGCCGATGGAGCCGGCATTGGCCGCGTCGCCGATGACGGCGATCAGCTTGCGCACGCCGGCAGTGACTGCCGCCTCTTCCAGCGCCGTCAGCAGCGCCGCGCCCAGGCCCTGGCTGCGCGAGGCGTCGTCGATGTAGACCGAATCCTCGGCCGAAAAACGATACGCCGGCCGCGGCTTGAACCAGTTGCAGTAGGCGAAGCCCAGCACCCGCCCGCCGCGCTCGGCGACCACGTAGGGCAGGCCGCGGGCAAGCACGTCGGCGCGGCGCGCGGCCATGTCGGCTGACGTGGGCGGCTCCGTCTCGAAGGTGCCGGTGCCGTGCAGGACGTGATGGGCGTAGATGGCCGCAATGGCGTCGACATCATCGTCGCGGCTGGGGCGGATGGTGAAATTGGACATGAACTATGTGCGTCGGGCTATAATCGAGGGCTTTTCCAGCGTGCGCTGGCCGGGTGGCCACGTCGCGTGTCTCAACGCTGGAAGAAAAAACATGCCGGAACAGAGGGCTTTTCGGAGGGCTTGCTGCCCACAAGGGTCTTTCCGGTACCACCCAAGGATAATTCAATGGTCGTCATTCGACTCTCCCGCGGCGGCTCCAAGGGCCGTCCGTTCTTCAACATCGTCGTGACCGACAAGCGCGAGCGTCGCGACGGCCGGTTCATCGAGCGCCTGGGCTTCTACAACCCGGGTGCCCGTGGCGCCGAGGAAAGCATCCGCATCTCCCAGGACCGCCTTGCGTACTGGAAGGGCGTTGGCGCCCAGGCTTCGCCGACGGTCATGCGCCTGGTCAAGCAGGCCGCCGCGGCCGCGCCCAAGGCAGCCGCCTGAGCGGCATCCGCCCTTCATCGGCCATGCTGCCCGGGCTCGAAGCCGCCGAACTTCCGGCGGATGCAATCGAGGTGGGCCGCATCGCAGATGCATGGGGCATCAAGGGCTGGTTCAAGGTCCTGCCCCACAGCGCCCAGCCCGAGGCGCTTTTTTCTTCCAAGCGCTGGTTCCTTCGGCCGCCCGGTGCGGCTGACGCGGCCGGCGTTTTTCGCTTGCCGATTCGCGAGGCGAAAGAGCATTCCGACTGCATCGTGGCCTCTTCGCCCGAGGTGCCCGACCGCACGGCGGCCGAGGCGCTGCGCGGCGCGCGCGTGTTCGTGCCGCGGTCGAGCTTTCCCTCGGTCGGCGAGGACGAGTACTACTGGGTCGACCTGATCGGCCTGTCGGTGATCAACCGCGAAGGCGTGTCGCTCGGCACCGTTCGCGAACTGCTGCCCGCTGGCCCGCAGACCACGCTGGTGCTCGAGCAGGCGCCCCAGCAAGCCGGCGGCAAGCCGACGGAAATCCTGGTGCCGTTCGTTGCGGCATTCATCGACGAGGTCGACCTGCCGGGCCGGCTGATCCGCGTCGACTGGCAGGCCGACTACTGAGGCCTGCGTCCGCCGACGCCTCCAGCGCCATGCGCTTCGACGTTCTCACGCTTTTTCCCGAACTGTTCGCGCCATTTCTCGCGAGCGGCGTGACGCGCCGCGCCTTCGAGTCCGGCCAGGTCGAGGTGGTGCTGTGGAATCCGCGCGACCATGCCGAGGGCAACTATCGGCGTGTGGACGACCGCCCGTTCGGCGGCGGTCCGGGCATGGTGATGATGGCGCAGCCGCTGTCCGCCTGCCTGGATGCCGCGCTGGCGGCGCGCGGCGAGCCGGACGCGCCGGTGATCCTGTTCTCGCCGCAGGGCGAGCGCCTGCGCCACGAGATCGTCGAGCACTGGGCCGCGGCATCCGGCGCGGTGCTGGTGTGCGGCCGCTACGAAGGCATCGACCAGCGCTTCATCGACACGCGGGTCACGCACCAACTCAGCCTGGGCGATTTCGTGCTTTCGGGTGGCGAGGTCGCTGCGATGGCGCTGCTCGACGCCGTGGCGCGCCTGCAGCCCGGTGTGCTGGGCGACGCCGACAGCCATGTCCAGGACAGCTTCAATCCGGCGCTGGACGGGTTGCTCGATTGCCCGCACTACACCCGTCCGGAGCAGTGGCGCGGCCTGGCCGCCCCGGCGCCGCTGATGTCCGGCAACCATGCGCAGATCGAGCGCTGGCGGCGCGACCAGCGGCTCCTGGCCACCGCGCAAAAGCGTCCCGAACTGGTGGAGGCGGCACGCGCTGCAGGCCGCCTCACGCCGGCCGACGAGACAACGCTCAAGAAAAAGCTATAATCTTTGGCTCACCACGATCCTCTGGCCGGCCGCGACCGCGCCCTTGGTGCCTTGATTGCCTCGCTGACTTGAAAAAGCGCGGGGCAGGGCCCGGGGACAACAAAGTCGCCTTTAGTGCAGCGCGGCCACGATCGAAGGCAGTAACTTTCATGAACCTCATCCAGACCCTCGAGCAAGAGGAAATCGCCCGTCTCACCGAGAAGAAGGCCAAGCAGATTCCCGAGTTCGCTCCCGGCGACACGGTCATCGTCAGCGTCAACGTCGTCGAAGGCACCCGCAAGCGCGTGCAGGCCTACGAAGGCGTCGTCATCGCCAAGCGCAACCGTGGCCTCAACAGCGGCTTCACCGTTCGCAAGATTTCCAGCGGCGAAGGCGTCGAGCGTACCTTCCAGACCTACAGCCCGCTGATCGCCGGCATCGAGGTCAAGCGCCGCGGCGACGTGCGCCGTGCCAAGCTGTACTACCTGCGCGAGCGCAGCGGCCGCTCGGCTCGCATCAAGGAAAAGCTGCCGGGCAAGACGGCTGCCGCGAAGTGACACTGCCTCGCTGCATCCTTGCATGACAAAAAGCCGCCCCGAAGGGCGGCTTTTTGCTTTTTCCGGTTGCCGTCGTTTACCGGCAACCGGCTCCCCTCCCAATCCGACGCCTCCCAGACACTGCCTTGAACCGCACCCCATCCGACGACCAGCCCGGCGCAGCGCCCGCCACGCCCCAGCAGATCAATGCCGTTTCGCAAAGCACCTTCGACCCGCGCAGCGTGCCGGTGATCCGTGTCGACACCGACCTGCCCGCGGTCAGCGCCGACCGACTGACGGCCGAGGCGCTGCGCCAGCGCTTCGAGAATCCGCCGGCCTGGACGCCGGAGGCGCGGCGCGACCCCCGCCTGGTCCCCGGCGAGCCAGCGCAGGCGGCGGTCCTGCTGCCCATCGTGCAGCGCGCGCAGCCGACGCTGCTGCTGACCGAGCGCTCGACGCGCATGCGGTCGCATTCCGGGCAGGTGGCCTTTCCGGGCGGACGCGTCGATCCGGAGGATGCCGACATTGCCGCGGCGGCCCGGCGCGAGGCATGGGAGGAGGTCGGCCTGCGTCCTGAATTCATCGAGGTGATCGGCACCTTGCCGACCTACACCACCATCACCGCGTTCGTCGTGACGCCCGTGGTGGCGCTGGTGCAGCCGGGTTTCGAGCTGAGGCTCAACCAGGACGAGGTGGCCGACGCTTTCGAGGTGCCCCTGGCCTTCCTCATGAATCCGGCGAACCATCGCCGGCATGCGATGGTGGGCGAGGGGTTGAACGCGCGCCAGTGGTTCTCGATGCCCTACCAGGACGGCGACCGGGAGCGCTTCGTCTGGGGGGCGACCGCCGCCATGCTGCGCAACTTCTATCGATTTCTGGCGGCCTGAGCACACCGGCCGCCGCCCGGCCGAGGCGGGCGTGCGGCTGGCGATTCCTGATTGACTGTCGCTATCATCCGCAGATGAGCTTTTTCGCCATCCTGTGCGCGCTGCTGATCGAGCAGGTGCGCCCACTGGGGTACCACAACCCGGTGTATGCGGGCGTGCTGGGATGGACGCGCTGGGTGAGCCGCAACTTCGACGCGGGCAAGCCCCAGCACGGCTGGGTGGCCTGGACCCTGGCGGTGATGGTGCCGACGCTGCTGGCGCTGGGCGTGCACTGGCTGCTGATCGCCACGCTCGGGTTGCCGTTCGCGGTGCTCTGGAACATCGCGCTGCTCTACGTCACCCTGGGCTTTCGCCAGTTCAGCCATCACTTCACCGGCATTCGCGACGCGCTGGCGGAAGGGGACGAAGCGCTGGCCCGCTCGCTACTGGCGCATTGGCAGCACATCGACGCACACGATCTGCCTCGCAGCGAGATCGTCCGCCACGTGATCGAGTACTCGGTGATCGCAGCGCACCGCCATGTGTTCGGCGTGCTGGCCTGGTTCTCCATTCTTGCTGCTGTCGGCCTGGGGCCGGCCGGTGCGGTTTTCTATCGCATGAGCGAGTTCGTGGCCCGCTACTGGGCCCACAAGGATGCCCGCACCCTGCAGCCGGCCAGCTCGCACGTGAAGGAAGCTGCATCGCAGGCCTGGGAGGCCATCGACTGGCTGCCGGCGCGCTTCACAGCGCTGGGCTTCGCGGTGGTCGGCAGTTTCGAGGATGCGATCGACTGCTGGCGCAATGATGCCGAACGCTTTCCGTACGGCAACGACGGCGTGATCCTGGCCGCCACGTCGGGCGCGCTGGGCGTACGCCTGGGCGGGGGAGCGTTGCGCAGCCAGGTGGTGGTGGATTCGCTGCAAAGCGCCCAGGCCGGCGACTCTCTGCTCGGCAGCCTGCCCGCCGACAGCGGCAGCACGCCCGGCAGCGAGCCCGAGCCGGGCCATTTGCGCAGCGTCGTGGGCCTGGTCTGGCGCTCGGTGGTGATGTGGCTGGTGCTGCTGGCGCTGCTGACCCTGGCCCGATTGCTGGGCTGATGACCGCGCCCGATCCCGTCGCGATGCTGAGCCCGTGCATCCGGGGGCTCGAGCCGTACGTGCCCGGCGAGCAGCCGCGCATCGAGGGCCTGGTCAAGCTCAACACCAACGAGAACCCGTATCCCCCGTCGCCGGCCGTGCTGGCGGCGATTGCCGATGCCGCGCGCGATGAGCGGCTGGCGCGCTATCCCGACCCCGAGTCGACCGAACTGCGCCAGGCCATCGCGCGACGTGCGGGCGTTGGCCTGGAGCAGGTCTTTGTCGGCAACGGCTCGGACGAAGTGCTTGCACTGGCGTTCTTCGCCTTCTTCCAGCATGCCGAGCCGCTGGTGATGCCGGACGTGAGCTACAGCTTCTACCGTGTGTATGCCCGGCTGTTCGGCATCGAAGCCGCGCTGGAGCCCGTGGACGAGGCGCTGCGCGTCGACGTCGCCGGCCTGGCGGCACGGGCGCGCCAGGGCTGCGCCGGCATCGTCCTGGCCAATCCGAATGCTCCGACCGGCATCGGCCTGCCGCTGCCTGCCATCGAGCAGCTGCTGGCGGCCTGTCCGCAACGGCTGGTGCTGGTCGACGAGGCCTACGTCGACTTCGGCGGCGAGTCCGCCTTGCCGCTCGTGGCGCGCCATGCCAACCTGTTGGTGGTGCAGACGCTGTCCAAGTCCCGCTCGCTGGCTGGGCTGCGGGTCGGGTTCGCCTTCGGGCAGGCGCATCTGGTCGAGGCGCTGGCGCGGGTGAAGAACAGCTTCAATTCCTACCCGCTGGACCGCCTGGCCCAGGCCGGCGCGCAGGCGGCGATCGAGGACGAGGCCTGGTTCGAGAAGAATCGCAAGGCCGTGATCGACACCCGCGAAGGCCTGGCCCTGGCGCTCGAAGACCTGGGTTTCGACGTGCTGCCGTCGCAGGCGAATTTCCTTTTCGTGCGCCATCCGCGGCGCGACGCTGGCGAACTGGCGGCCGGCTTGCGCGCGCGGGCGGTATTGGTGCGTCACCTGCGCGGGCCGCGCATCGACGCGTTCCTGCGGATCAGCGTCGGCACGCGCGACCAGTGCGCGAGATTGGTCGACGCGCTGCGTGAAATCCTGGCCGCGCCGGATGGCGCCACGGCCGCCGGCTGATCGGCAAAGTATTCAGCGCGCGCGCGTGCAGGCGTGCAACAGGTCGATGTACTGTTCGACGAAGCGGTCCGGCGCGAACTGCGCGGCGCGCCGCCGTGCACGGGCACCCAGTTCGCGGGCAAGGCCGGGGTCTGCCAGCAGGCGCAGCATGCAGTCGGCAAGCGCCTGTTCGTCGCCATTGGCGAATGTCAGCCCAGCGTCGCCGGCGCACTCGGCCAGGCCGCCGCGCGCCGAGACGATCAGGCCGCGTCCGGCGGCCATCAACTCGACCGCCACGCCGCCCATCGGCTCGTGCCAGGTGGACGGCACGACGCCGACCGCGCCGCTGCCGACGAACCGCACCAGCGCGTCGCCGCTCTGGTTGCCGGCGAAATGCACGTCCTGCGACACGCCCAGAGAATCGGCCAACGCGATCATCTCGGCCATGCGGTCGCCGCCGCCGATGAGCAGCAGACGCGGCCGGTGCGTGGCCTGCGCGACGACCTTGCCGAAGGCGCGCAACAGGGTGTCCACGCCCTTCTCGGATACCAGGCGGCCGAGGTAGACGAAATCGAAGGTGGCGGCTTCTGCCGGCGCGGCCTGGCGGAAGCGGTCGATCGGAAACGGGTTGTAGATCTGCACCTGGCGCGGAAGCGGCTGCGCTTGCGCCATCCATTGCGTGATCGCGATGTTGCGGCGGACCAGCGCGTGGGCGGTGAAGCGCCGCAGCAGCAGCTTGACGCCGTCGAGCGATGCACGCACGGGCCCGGCGCGGCGCAGGTGGAAACGGAACGAGGCCCATGGCGTGGCCGGCGCGGGTCGCCCGTCCGCCCAGCCGAGGCCGTCGATGCAAGACACCTGGTAGCCCACGTGGACCCACAGGTAAGGCTTGCGCAGCAGAGTCACCCAGGGCTGCAGCGCCAGGCTGGCGCCGTTGTACAGCACCACGTCGGCCCAGCGCAGCCAATGGAGGATGGCGCCGGTGTGCGGACGGCGGACGACCTGGAACGGGAAGAGGGCAGCGTCTTCATGGTCCTGCGCGGCGCGCGGCGTGCGGGTGAGCACGACGCATTCGACGCCCTTGGCGACCAGGCCCTCGGCCAACGTGCGGCTGACGCTCTCGACGCCGCCTGTCGAGGGATGGAACGCATGCGAATACAGCAGCACCCTCATGGAAAACGCCGGGTGCTGAGTTCTTCGAACAGCTCGGCGTAGATCCGGTGCCGCGATGCGGCGATCGGCCCGGGATGCCCGGGCGATTCCACGCTCGCCAGCACCTGGCAGCCCGGTTCGTGCAGATGGGTGCAGTTGTAGAAGCGGCATTCGCCGGCATGCTCGGCGATGTCCGGCATCAAGCCGGCGAGTTGGGTCGGCTCGATGTGATGCAGGCCGAATTCCTGGAACCCGGGCGAGTCGATCAGCGCCGTGTCGGCCTCGCGGTCGACCCAGTACCAGGTGGTGGTGGTGGTGGTGTGGCGGCCCGAGTTGAGCGCCTGGGAAATCTCGCCGGTCAGCACGTCGGCGCCGGGCACCAGCAGGTTGATCAGGGTGCTCTTGCCCGCGCCCGAAGGGCCCAGCACCAGGGTCGTGCGGCCAGCCAGGTGCTGGCCCAGGACCTGTGCGTCGGTATCGCCCGATTCGGTCAGCGACAGCGGCAGCACACCGTGATGCATGCGGCGGTACGGTGCCAGTCGCGCCCAGGCGCGCTCGAAAGGCGCGACCAGGTCGCTCTTGTTGAGCGCGATCAGCGGGGTGATGCCCTCGGCCCGTGCCGAGATCAGCGCGCGCGCAAGCTGGTGCTCGGAGAACTCCGGCTCGGCAGCAACGAGGATGAGCACCTGGTCCAGGTTGGCGGCAAACGACTTGGTGCGAATCTCGTCGCGGCGATAGAACAGGTTGCGCCGCGGCTGCACCCGCTCGATGGTGCCTTCGTCCTGGCTGGGCTGCCACAGCACCTGGTCGCCCACGACCGCCTGGCTCTTCTTGCCGCGAGGATGGCAGATGCGCCGCTCGCCGGTCGGCGATTCGACCATGCAGTGCCGGCCGTGGCTGGCCACGACCAGCCCCGGCAGGAGCCCGTCGGCGGGCGCCGCGGACTCAGGCGTGCGCCGGGCCATCGCCGTTGCGGATCTGTGGCACGACGCTGGCCGTCTCAGGCCGCGAGGAGGGCATCGACGCGGCCGGCGCAATCGATGTCGGTCGAGGAGATCCCGCCCACGTCATGCGTGTTGAAGCGCACTACACAGCGGTCGTAGTGGACGGACAGATCCGGGTGATGGTCCTGCACGTGCGCCACCATGGCCACCGCGTTGACGAAGGCGATGGTCTCGAAGTAGTTGGCAAAGCGGAATGTCTTCTCGATCGCCAGGTCGGCGCCATCGCCGCAGAGCGTCCATCCGTCGAGTCTTGCCAGGGCCGACACGGTTTCGGTGGCGCCAAGGGCGCGGCGTGGCTGGCCTTGCCACACCTTGGGTTGGAACATGCTGCTCATGGAGGGGGTGGTCGAAAAACCGGGTCAGGTCGCCGCCATGCGCGCCAGGCGCTCGGAGGCGGGGGGATGGGAATAGTAGAACTTCACGAACACCGGGTCCGGCGTGAGCGTGGAGGCGTTGTCCTGGTAGAGCTTGATCAGTGCGGCCGACAGATCGGTGCCGCTGGTCTGGGCCACGGCATAGGCGTCTGCCTCGAACTCGTGGCGGCGCGAGAGCATGGCCGACAGCGGCGAGACGAACACGCCGAACACCGGCAGCGCCAGCATGAAAAGCAGCAGCGCCAGCGCATCGTTCGGGCCGTCCAGGTTCGGCTGCACGCCCAGGCCGGTGTAGAACCAGGTGCGGCTCGCAAGCCAGCCGAGGAGCGCGAACCCGACGAGGCTCAGGCCGAACATGGCCACCATCCGCTTGACCACGTGGCGATGCTTGAAATGGCCCAGTTCGTGGGCCAGCACTGCCTCGACCTCGCTGCCACTGAGCTGGCGCAGCAAGGTGTCGTAGAACACCACGCGCTTGCTCGCGCCGAAGCCGGTGAAATACGCATTGGCATGCGCGCTGCGCCGGCTGCCGTCCATCACGAACAGGCCCTTGGCCGCGAAGCCGCAGCGCTCCATCAGCGCAGTCACGCGCGCCTTGAGGTCGGCGTCGTCCAGCGGCTGGAACTTGTTGAAAAGCGGTGCGATGAAGGTCGGGTAGACCAGCATCAGCAGCAGGTTGAACGCGACCCAAGTCGCCCATGCCCAGAGCCACCACGCCGGCCCGGCGGCGTTCATCAACCACAGGATCAGCGCGGCAAGCGGCAAGCCGATCAGCGCGCCAAGCAGAACGCCCTTGAGGCCGTCGGCGATCCACAGGCCCAGCGTCATCTTATTGAAGCCGAAGCGCTGCTCCAGCCGGAAGGTCTGCCACAGCGAAAAAGGCAGTTCGAGCAGCCCGCCGATGAGCGAGAAGGCGGCCAGCAGCGCCAGCTGTTGCCACATGCCGCTGCCGAGCCAGGCGCGCAGGCCCTGGTTGAGCTGGTCGAGCCCGCCCAGCAGCGTCCAGCCCAGGAGCACGGCGGCCGCCCAGGCCATCTCGACCAGGCCGAAGCGGCTACGCGCCAGCGTGTAGTCGGCGGCTTTCTGGTGCGCCGCGAGCGAGATGGATCCGGCGAAGGCCGGCGGCACGGCATCGCGATGGCGCGCCACGTGGCGTACCTGCCGGCTGGCCAGCCAGAACTTGAGCACGAGGCCGGCGACCAGTGCGGCTGCAAACAGGTAGGTCAGGACGAGCGAAGGTGACATGCGGGGCGCAGTGTAGGCCATCGACGACAATCGGCTAATGCCCGATTCCATTGACCCGACCAACGCCGCAACCACTGCGCCGACCGCCCCCGAAGCCCTTCCCGTGCTGGCCAAGAGCGACCAGAACCTGGTGTGGCTGGACTGCGAGATGAGCGGCCTGGACCCCGAAAAGGAGCGGCTGCTAGAGATTGCCGTCGTGGTCACCGGCCCGCAACTGACGCCGCGGATCGAGGGCCCCGTCCTGGTCATTCACCAGGCCGACGCCGTGCTCGACGGCATGGACGCCTGGAACAAGGGCACCCATGGCCGCAGCGGGCTCATCGAGAAGGTCAAGGCCTCGACCCTGGACGAAGCGACGGCCGAGAAGCAGCTCATCGATTTCCTGTCGCGCTACGTGCCCAAGGGAGCCTCGCCGATGTGCGGCAACACCATCGGGCAGGACCGGCGCTTCCTGGTCAAGTACATGCCACGGCTGGAAGCCTTCTTCCACTACCGCAATCTGGACGTGAGCACCCTCAAGGAGCTGGCGCGCCGCTGGAAGCCCGAGGTGTTCGCCGCTTTCAAGAAGCAGCAGGCGCACACGGCGCTGGCGGACGTGCACGAGTCTCTCGACGAACTCGAGCACTACCGCACCCATTTCCTTCGCTGAAGGATGCCCTGGCCAGTACCTATGGACATCGCTCGCGTTTTGATGCGATAATCGCAGGCTTGGCTTCCGCGGAAACCGTGTTGGTGACCACGAAGGCCTGTTCGTTCAAAGCTCGCGAACGAACGAAACTCGCGCATCTCCCTTCTTTCACAGGGCCTCCTGATCCGCCTGGTCGACATTGCGTAGCCTCCATATGAATCCTGAAAGGGGTGGCCATATGGGCTGGTGCTGGTGCAGTCAGGTGCTTGTTGAATTGGCCCGCAACGCTTTTCGCGTTGAACGTCGTTGGATGGTTGATGTAGTTCTGACCATCCAGCGTGCCGCTGCTTGCGGCCCGCCAAGGCTTTTCTCATGACTGACACCCTTTTGCCGGTGCAGGACGCGTTCGTCCCTGCCCAAGACGCTACTTCCTTCGCTGACCAGGCCCCCGCCACCGCTTCTCCCGAGGCCGCGCCCGTCGCCCAGCCGCAGACCGCCAACGGCTTCGCCACCCTCGGCCTGGCGGCCGACCTGGTCGCCGCCACCACCGACCTGGGCTTCCTCAAGCCCACCGAAGTCCAGGCCCGGGCCATTCCCCTGGCCATGGGCGGCGAGGGCGACCGATTCGTCGACCTGATGGTCTCCAGCCGTACTGGCAGCGGCAAGACCGCCGCCTTCCTGCTGCCCGTGCTGCACACCCTGCTCGCGCAGGATGCCGCCGCCGAAGCCGAGCGCAACGCCGAACAGCAGCGCCTGGCCGCAGAGGCCGCCGCGCGTGGCGAAGCGGCGCCCAAGCGTCCGCGCCGGCGCAACCCGGCCGACCCGCGCAACTTCCGTCCGGCGGAGCCTGGCGCGCTGGTGCTGTGCCCGACGCGCGAACTGGCGCAACAGGTGGCGCAGGATGCCATCGAACTGGTGCGTCGCTGCCGCGGCCTGCGCATCGCCAACGTGGTGGGCGGCATGCCCTACCAGATGCAGATCGCTCGCCTGCAGGGCGCCAATCTGGTCGTGGCCACGCCCGGCCGCCTGCTCGACCTTCAACGTTCCGGCCAGATCCGCCTGGACAAGGTGCAGTTCCTGGTGGTCGACGAGGCCGATCGCATGCTCGACCTGGGCTTTGCCGACGACCTGGCCGAAATCAATCAGCTGACGGCTTCGCGCCGCCAGACCATGATGTTCAGCGCAACCCTCGCGCCGCGCATCCAGCAACTGGCCGCCCGCGTGATGCGCGAGCCCCAACGCCTGCAGATCGATTCGCCGCAGGAGCAGCACACGAACATCACCCAGTCGCTGTACTGGGCGGACAACCCTGGCCACAAGCGCCAGCTGCTGGATCACTGGCTGCGCGACACGACCATCGACCAGGCCATCGTGTTCGCCAGCACGCAGGTCGAATGCGATGAACTCGCCAACGACCTGCAACAGGCAGGCTTCTCGGCCGTGGCGCTGCATGGCGCGCTGAGCCAGGGCCTGCGCAACCGCCGCCTGCGCGCGCTGCGTCAGGGCGAGGTGCAGATCCTGGTTGCCACCGACGTTGCCGCGCGCGGCATCGACGTGCCCACCATCACTCACGTCTTCAACTTCGGCCTGCCGATGAAGGCGGAGGACTACACGCACCGCATCGGCCGCACCGGCCGTGCAGGCCGCGACGGCCTGGCGATCACCTTCGCTGAGTTCCGTGACCGTCGCCGCATCTTCGACATCGAGGCCTATACGCGCCAGCGCTTCCAGCCGGCCGTCGTCGCCGGCCTGGAGCCGCGCCAGCGTCCGCCGCAGCCCGGTTTCGGTGGTCCGCGTGGCGGACGTGAAGGTGGCGGCCGCGAAAGCCGCGGCGGCCACGATGGCCGTCCGCACCATGGCCGTGGCGCTGGTGCCGGCCGCGGCGGATTCGGCGGTGGCAGCTTCGGCGGCGGCAATGGCGGCGGTTTCCGCGGCGGTGAAGGCGGCGGCTTCCGCGGCGCAGACAACGGCGGCGGCTTCGGTTCGCGCGATCGTGACGCCGGCGGTCCTGGCAACTACGGCCGCAAGCCCGGCTTCGGCGACGCTCCGCGTCGTCACCCCGGCGCCGCCGGAGCGGGCGCAGGCCGCCCGGCCATGGCACGCGGCGACGCACCGCGCGGCCGCGCGTTCAAGCCGAGCCGCTGAGGCGGACCGCAAGCGCGAGGACGAGGCCGACGGCCCCTCGCGTGCGTAGACGTCGGCTCATGTCGGCACATGAAGAAAAGCCCCTGGCACCTTGCGGTCCCAGGGGCTTTTCGCTTCCTGGGCGTGTGTGCAGGAGGAATGCGACGAGGTTTGCATCCGGCGCCGGCGCGACGTGAACACGAGCGAAGGTTGGAACAGTGTCATGGTATGCAAGGCGAAGCTGCCGGTCCACCCGAGGTGGTGGCCCGACTGGAACCGAACAGCCTCCTCGAATCCCGGGGTGATCCACAACTGCCTCCGTAAGCAGCGATGGGGGATGCTCGAGCTTCTGCTTCGGTCGGATTCATGATGGCTTCCCACTCGGTGTCGAATCGGTGGGCTAGGGGCGAAGAAGGATCAGCGTCGTGCTCACGACAGTGACGCAAATCAGAACCTTGAGAAGCGTCACGCCGTGATCGCCGCGAAAATTCAGCAGCACGGAAACAATAAGCGCTGCCAAGGACAATGGAAGCAAAATTAGCGCGTCGGCGCCGCCGTAGCTGTGGATGGCAGCAGCCGCAAGCGGCGAACAAGCAAGCAGATACAGCGCCGAAAGCACAGCCAGATCTACACACCGTATCGTGCGCAGGGGCACACCAAGGCTGGCGTACAGCGAGAGAGCAGGCGCATGCATTCGGCGCAGTTCGAACGCCAAGCCCGAGATCACAAACACCAGCGGGATAACCAGCAGCACGATCACGCCAGTCGCTACTTCGGGACGCACCTGATAGGCCTGCAGGTAGGCCAGCAACGGTAGCGGCAGCGCCAGCAGCGCGCAGATCGAGAAATGCTGCGCGACGCCGCGCTCGCTCAAAAGGCCGCGCAAATCAAACAGCGCCAGGCGCACCGACACCGGCGCGCGATCTGGCAAGCGCCAGGGGCGCCTACGCGGCGCGGCGCGCGACGCACTGCCGCGCTTGACGGGTGCTGCGGCGCGGCGTAGCGCATGAATGCACGCCATCGCGCTCAAAAGCAGGAAAGGGATAGGGGTAAAGCCCAGGGCGAGTGCTACCAAGCCAGAGAGTTGGGCCGCCAGCGGCAACCACAACAGCGCGACGCGCCTAGCGGACACCCATTGCATCAAGGGCAACTGCGCTGCTGCGACAACGACTGCCAGCCCCTGCAGCAGACGGTCCGACAGCGGTCCGTCCGGCAACACGCTGAGGGCAGCAATGAAAGGCAACAACAGCGGCAGGTCGCTTACCGTCAGCACTGCGATATCGATGAGGCGGGCCAGTCGCGCCGTTTGCGGAAGAGAGCGCGCATACGCCCATGCCGGCCCGCCGCCAAGCACGTCCCCCTGCACCTTGGTCCACGCCTGAGCCAGAGCAACGATCACGATCCAGCTCGCAAGCGACACCCACGGCGAGTTGGGCTCGGTGATCGCGAGCACCGGGTGCGCCAGGAACTGCAACTGCTGCATGATCGGCATCTGCCGGGGTGACAGTAGCAGCAGTAGTAACAGCAGCATCTGCCAGCGACGTAGCAGCAGGTTGTAAGCAGCTTCGGCGACGTGGCGCATGCGCCACCAAAAGAGGGTACCCAACAGCGCCATTGGCACCCGAGCGCGAGTCTCGTGATTGGTGGTGAACTGCGTGACAGTCTCCTAAGCTTGGAGCGGGGCGCCGTCGGCGAGTTTGCTGATGCTGCGCCGGGTCATTTTGCTTCCAGCCCCAACAGGTCGACGCACCGTGCGCCCAACGCATGTTGCTCTTGCACGTCGTGACAGCACAGGACCACGAGACCACTGGCTGCGCGCGCTCTGAGCTGCCCGCGAAGCACTCCCAGAGAGGCCGCGTCGAGGCCGTTGGTGGGCTCATCAAGCACCACCACCGGAGCCGGGCTGCCGAGTCCCGCCGCCAGCATGAACTTGCGGGCGGTGCCAAGCGACATCGCACCGAAGCGAGTGTCGAGGTAGGGATGAAGGCCAAAGGCTTGCGCGATCGCAGGTGCGTTCCACGAAGCAGGCCGGCGCGCGGCCCGCACGAACTCCAGCCATTCGACACCAGTGATGAACGGATAGACCGGGCAGCCGTCGGGTATATAGCTCAGGCGTGAGAGCGCATCGTCGCGTTCAGACACGAGATCAGCGCCCTGCACAAAGATGTCGCCCCGATCGGGCTCATCGGCACCGCCCAGAAGTGACAGCAGAGTCGACTTGCCTGAGCCGTTGGGACCGTTCACACACACCATGCCCGGACCTGTCCACTCAAAGCTGAGCCGGTGGAAAACGACACGGCCTTCGTACGCCTTGCAAAGGTCGCGGGCCTTCAGAGTAATGTTCTGCGAAGCGTGAATGGGCATGCGCTTCAGGCCATCACGCGGGCTGCTGTCGTTCATGGTCTGCAACGACAGTGTCGATCCAGCTTGAGGCGCTGACCTTCAGCGCGGCCGCATCGATGTGGGCATCGCGCAGGCGGTAGATCAGGCCATCCTCCCTCTCAAGTTTCATAGGTTGACAATTTCTAGCGAAAAAGCATGGCGAGACGCCCTGACTTCGAGTTGGCTTCGAACACCATTAGGCAACATCGAGTCCTTCGAAAGGGCGTGCACGAGAGTGCCCCCTTAGATCCCCTCGCTCACGACCGCTTCCCAGTAGGGCGGATCGGCGAAGGACGCCGAGAGCACGTCGATAAAGCAGCGCACCTTGGCCATTAGATAGCGCGTGGGTGAATAGATCGCGTATAGCGCACTGTTGACTGTCGGCTCGTACTCCGTCAACAACGGGCGCAGTTCACCGCTGCGCAGGTGATCGCCGACGAGGTACGTCGGCAGCATTGCGATGGCGCGACCGGCCAACGCGTGGCTGGCGATGATTTCGCTGTTGTTGACTTTCAGCCGTGCATGCACCGGCACGCTGTATTCCTCTTCGTCGATGATGAAGCTCCAACGGTCCTGCCGGATCAGGCTGGCGTAGTGGCAGCACTCGTGGTCAGCCAGGTCGCGCGGGTGCTTCGGCACACCGTGGCGCGCCAGATACGCTGGGCTGGCGCACACCACCCAGTTGATCGGCGTGAGGCGCCGTGCCACCACGCCATCGTCGAGGTGGTTTGTGATGCGGACGGCCACGTCATAGTCGCCCGCGGAGATGTTCCTGAACCTCTCCATCGGAGATGCTGTCAAGGCGGGTCAACTGCTCCGGGCACCGACCTACGAATTTCGGTACCTGGCGCCGGAACCTGACCAGCCGACAGTGGCGCTGCTGATGCCGTCCAGCGAGAGCCTCACCTGGCAGGACGGCGACCTGTTTCCCCCGATGGACCAGAACCTTCCCGAAGGCGACCTGTTCATGAGGATTCGGGAACTGTTCCCGAAGCAGCCGATGACGCCGATGCACATGCTGGCTTTGGTTGGGCGCAATGGGATTGGTCGGTTGGGATACAACCTGCCCGACCAGCCTGAGCCCTCCTTGCCGCGGGCGTTGAGCAAGGGCGAATTGCTGAGCACGAAGTACACGCCAGAGGTGTTCAGTGAGCTGGTGGCTGCCTACTTGAGCACGGGCGCGGGCATCGCAGGCATGCAGCCCAAGATCATGGTGCCGGACCGGCGGACGGTGCCCATCCCCTCACTCATCGTCAAGGCGGCCAGCGCTGCTTACCCCGGGTTGGCGGCCAACGAATATCTGTGTCTGACGGCCGCCAGGCACGCGGGCATCGATGTACCGTCGTTCGAGTTGTCCGACGATGGCCAGATGCTGGTCTTGGACCGCTTTGACCTGATCGTTCATGACGATGGTCGGGTCGAGCGGCTCGGCTTCGAAGACATCGCGGCGCTGGCGGGCCTGCGGGTGCGTGACATCCTGTCGGACCGCAAGTATCAGGGCAGCTACCAGCGTGTTGCCGAGTTGCTGCGCCAGTTCCAGCTTCACAGCAGCAATCTGCATCGCTTCTTCGAGCAGGTTGCCTTTTCCATCATGGTCCGCAACGGTGATGCGCACCTCAAGAACTTCGGGTTGCTCTACCGCTCGCGCGAAGACGTGTGGCTGGCGCCAATGTTCGATGTCGTGACGACCTCCATCTACAAATACACTCAGTCGCCGGGTGGGCCGGAGCTTGAAGACTGCACCCTTGCGCTGAAGTTGTTCGCTGGCAAGCACCAGACGAAGGCGTATCCGACGACTGACGAGCTGGTGGATTTCGGCCGCCGCGTGTGTGGTGTCGCCCAACCCGCCGATGTGATTGGCCGGATAGCGGATGCCATGGGCAAGACTCTGGATGAGGCCAAGGGAGACGCACGTGTCGCCGCGGCGCTGTGGGAACAGATGGCGCAGGCCTGGGAAGAAGGGCGCGCGCACGCGCGATGAGCGAACAGCGCCGACCGGTTTCTCGGCTGCGGCGCATGCAGGCGTGCTTCACACGTTGCCGGCAGCCATGCTCTTAAGGCGCTCTTGGTTTCGTGGACGACGCCAAACTCCGGACTGACACGTCTCGTTGACGCGCTCTCGCGCTCGGTGTCCATGATCTACAGAGGAGAGGGCGCGTTCTCGAATGAAAACGGCCTCTTAAAGATGGTCGGGGTGAGAGGATTCGAACCTCCGGCCTCTACGTCCCGAACGTAGCGCTCTACCAGGCTAAGCTACACCCCGATGTGCTGCATTGAACTTCGCTTCGCTCCCTTGGCTTTTGTGCCTCAGGCGCGTCGCTCAGTCAGCTGAGCCGCTAATTGTAGCAAACCTTCAGCGTGTTTATTGGCCGGCAGTGCACGCAATGCATCGATTGCTCGTTGCGCTTCCGATGCGGCGGCCGCGCGGGTCGCGTCCAGCGCGCCGGTCTTCTTCACGATCTCGACGATGTGCTGCAACTGCGCGCTGTCTCCGGTCTCGATCGCGCCGCGGATCAGCTCGCGCTCCTGCGCGGTGCCGCGCTTCATGGCGAGGATGAGCGGCAGCGTCGTCTTGCCTTCGCGCAGGTCGTCGCCGAGGTTCTTGCCGGTCTCGTGCGCGTCGCCGGCGTAGTCGAGCACGTCGTCGATCACCTGGAACGCGGTGCCCAGCGCCTGGCCATAGGTGGCGCAGGCTTCTTCCAGTTCGGGCGGCGCCTTGGCGAGCACGGCCGCCAGGCGCGTGCTGGCCTCGAACAGCTTGGCGGTCTTGGAACGGATGACGCGCAGGTAGGCGGCCTCGTCCAGGCCGGGGTCGTGCATGTTCATCAACTGCAGGACTTCGCCCTCGGCGATGACGTTGGTCGCATCGGCCAGGATCTCCATGACCCGCATGTCATGCGCGTCCAGCATCATCTGGAATGCGCGCGAATACAGGAAGTCGCCCACCAGCACGCTGGCCGGGTTGCCGAACGATTCGTTGGCGGTCGGCCTGCCGCGCCGCAGGGTGGAGTCGTCGACCACGTCGTCGTGCAGCAGCGTGGCGGTGTGGATGAACTCGACCACGGCCGCCAGGTTGTGGTGCTGGGTTCCCTCGTAGCCCAGCGCGCGGCTCATCAGCAGGAGCAGCGCGGGGCGCAGGCGCTTGCCGCCGGCCGAGATGATGTAGCGCGACACTTCCGCCACCAGCGGCACGCCGGTGGACAGGCGCTGGGCGATGACGCGGTCGACTTCGTCCATGTCGCCTGCGATGAGGCCGAGCACGGACGCGGTGTTGTGGGCGGCGGAATCTGACAAGAGGGATGGGCCGGTCGCCGGCAGCTGAATGAGATTGGGATTGATCTCTCAGCCTGGGCCGGGAGTCGAACCCGCGGATTATAGGGAGAGGGGCCCGGCGCCCCTGCCGGGCTGTTCAGGCACCGCTGGGCGGGTGCTGTTGTTTTTGCGCGCTCGTGCTAGAATGGCGGGCTTCGCACAATAGCTTAGCGCCGCGGCCAAGGCCTTGAATCACTTCAGGGCGGCACCGAGCGGCGGGGCTTGCCGGCGGAGTTTCGTAGCCCGGGTGCATCGCGCCGGCTGTCCGGGGCCGCTGGTTCTTGCCAGGGCCCGGGCCAGATGCGCAGTGCATCCACCACGCATTCCAAGAGGTTGAACATGTACGCGGTCATAAAAACCGGCGGCAAGCAGTATCGCGTTGCTTCCGGCGAAAAGATCAAAATAGAACAGATTACTGCGGACGTCGGCCAGGAAATCGTGATCGATCAGGTATTGGCTGTCGGCAACGGCAGCGAGATCAAGGTCGGCACGCCCCTGGTGTCTGGCGCGACGGTGACGGCCACGGTCGTCTCGCACGGCAAGCACGACAAGGTGCACATCTTCAAGATGCGCCGCCGCAAGCACTATCAGAAACGTCAAGGCCATCGCCAGCAGTTCACCGAACTGCAAATCGGTGCGATCTCGGCCTGATCAGGAGCAGACACCATGGCACAGAAAAAAGGCGGCGGCTCTACGCGAAACGGGCGCGATTCCAAGCCCAAGATGCTCGGCGTGAAGCGCTTCGGCGGTGAACTCATCAGCGCCGGCTCGATCATCGTGCGTCAGCGCGGCACCCGCGTCCACCCCGGCGTGAACGTCGGCATCGGCAAGGACCACACGCTGTTCGCGCTGGTTGAAGGCCACGTCAGCTTCAGCACCAAGGGCGCGCTCAACAAGCACACGGTGAGCGTCACCCCGGCCGAGTAAGCCACTTCGGCACCGGCCAACCGATCCGAAGCCCCGACTCGTCGGGGCTTTTTCATTTGTAAACTCGCACTGGAACACACCCACCATGAAGTTTGTCGACGAAGCCTTCATCGACATTGCCGCAGGCGATGGCGGCAACGGCTGTGTGTCGTTCCGGCACGAGAAATTCAAGGAGTTCGGCGGTCCGGACGGGGGCGACGGCGGCCGTGGCGGCCACGTGTTCGCGGTGGCCGATCCCAACCTCAACACGCTGGTGGATTTCCGCTTCTCGCGCCGGCACGAGGCCAAGCGCGGCGAGCACGGCAAGGGCTCGGACATGTTCGGCGCGGCCGGCGACGACATCACCCTGAAGATGCCCGTGGGCACCATCGTCAGCGATGCCGAAACCGGCGAGGTGCTGTTCGAACTGCTCGAGCCGGGCCAGAAGATCATCATTGCCAAGGGCGGGGACGGCGGGTTCGGCAACCTGCGGTTCAAGAGCGCCATCAACCGCGCGCCCCGCCAGAAAACACCCGGCTGGCCGGGCGAGCGGCGCAACCTGAAGCTCGAGCTGAAGGTGCTGGCCGATGTCGGCCTGCTTGGCATGCCGAATGCGGGCAAGTCCACCCTGATCTCGGCCGTCTCCAACGCGCGCCCGCGCATTGCCGACTATCCGTTCACCACGCTGCATCCCAACCTGGGCGTGGTGCGCATCGGCCCCGAGCAGAGCTTCGTCGTGGCCGACCTGCCTGGGCTGATCGAAGGCGCATCGGAAGGCGCCGGCCTCGGCCACCTCTTCCTGCGCCACCTGCAGCGCACCCGCCTGCTTCTGCACGTGGTGGACCTGGCGCCGTTCGACGAGGGCGTCGACCCTGTGGCCCAGGCCAAGGCCATCGTCGGAGAGCTCAAGAAATACGACCCTCAGTTGTACGAGAAGCCGCGCTGGCTGGTGCTCAACAAGCTGGACATGATCCCGGTCGAAGAACGCGCCGCGCGCGTCAAGGATTTCGTCAAGCGGCTGCGGTTCAAAGGGCCGGTTTTCGAGATCTCCGCCCTGACGCGCGAGGGTTGCGAACACCTCGTGCAGGGGGTGTACCAGCAGGTGCGCAGCCAGCAGGAGGCCGAGCAGCCGCCAGTGGAACGCGACCCGCGCTTTTCCGAGCCCGTCTAGACGCACGTCGCGCGCGTGGCCGGCACCGGGACGCGCGTGGCGGCCCGATCCAATTCCTTTACCCCGCACACCATGACCGACCTCACCGCCTCCACCGTATTGCGCGATGCGCGCCGCATCGTCGTGAAGGTCGGCTCCAGCCTGGTCACCAACGAGGGGCGCGGCCTGGACGAAGGCGCCATCGGTGAATGGTGCCGCCAGATGGCCGTGCTCGCGCGCGAGGGGCGCGAGGTCATCATGGTCTCCAGCGGGGCGATTGCCGAGGGCATGAAGCGCCTGGGCTGGCGGCGCCGCCCGCACGAGGTCCATGAGCTGCAGGCGGCCGCGGCCGTCGGCCAGATGGGCCTGGCGCAGATGTACGAAAGCAAGCTGCGCGAGAACGACCTGCGCAGCGCCCAGGTGTTGCTCACGCACGCGGACCTGGCGGACCGCGAGCGGTACCTCAACGCACGCACCACGCTACTGACATTGCTGGGCCTGGGCGTGCTGCCGGTCATCAACGAGAACGACACGGTGGTCAACGACGAGATCAAGTTCGGGGACAACGACACCCTGGGCGCGTTGGTGGCCAACCTGGTGGAGGCCGATGCGCTGGTCATCCTCACCGACCAGAAGGGCCTCTACACCGCCGATCCCCGCAAGAACCCGGACGCCCGGTTCGTGCACGAGGCCAAGGCGGGCGACGCGGCGCTCGAGGCCATGGCCGGCGGGGTGGGCAGCGCGATCGGCAGCGGCGGCATGATCACCAAGATCCTCGCGGCCAAGCGCGCTGCCGGCTCGGGTGCGTCGACCGTCATCGCCTGGGGGCGCGAGCCCGACGCGCTGCTGCGCCTGGCCAGGGGCGAGGCCATCGGCACCCTGCTGGTGGCCCAGACGGCCAAGCACCAGGCGCGCAAGCGCTGGATGGCCGACCATCTGCAACTGCGCGGCGCCGTTCAGGTGGACGAGGGCGCCGCAGCCAAGCTGCGTGGCGAGGGCAAGAGCCTGTTGCCGATCGGCATGACCGCCGTCGAGGGCGAATTCTCGCGCGGCGACGTGATCGCCGTGCGCGACCCTCAGGGCAGGGAAGTGGCGCGCGGCCTGGCCAACTACTCCAGCGCCGAGGCGCGCCTGCTGTGCCGCAAGCCGTCGGCCGAGATCGAGCGGCTGCTCGGCTATGCGTCGGAGCCCGAGATGGTGCACCGCGACAACATGGTGCTGACCGGCTGAGAAAGCGCCCGGCGGATCGGCCGGGGCCGGTCAGTCCAGCGGCTTCTGGTTCTTCAGCAGCTTGACCATCTCGCCGACCGAACTGCGTGGCGCAGCGCTCTGGCACAGGGCCTCACGGGCCAGGACCAGGCTGTGGGTGGAGCGCTGATCTCCCAGGTCGACCCATTGCGGGTCCTTCGCTTCGCGCCAGCCGTCGCCGCTGTAGCGCGCATAGGTCTTCACCTCGCCGCTGGCGCAGCGCACGCCCTCGTAGAACGCATTGACCGGGCCCTGGTTGCCGGGGCGCTTGGCGATGGCCACGTAGCGAACCACGCCGTCACCGGTGATACGGATGGTGTCGGGGTCGACGCCGTAGCGCAGGTCGCGCTGGCGCGGCATGTCGACTTCCAGCATGCGCTGCACGTCGAACTTGGGGGGCGGAGGCGCTTCGGACTCTTTCCAGTCCGGATTTTCGAACAGCAGCTGGGCCTGGGCGCCCAGCGCCAGCCCCAGGCCGAACATGAGCGGAAGCAGGCGGCGCCTAGCCGCGCGGAACGTGAATGTGCTGGGCCGGCGGCCCCGCTTCGGACGCGGGAGAAGATGCATTGGGATCGGGTTCGAAGGTGGCGCCGGGCGGCAGTTCGAAGCCCGGGTCGCGGCCGTGTGCGGATGGGTGGCGATCGAATTCGCGGCCACGCACGTTGCCGCGCAGAAAGCGGTTGCGGAAATCCTGCCGGGGCAGGTAGCGGGCGAGTTCGGTCAGCGCCATTTCATAGACGCCGCGCTTGAATTCGACGACGACGTCCAGCGGCACCCAGTAGTCATGCCAGCGCCAGGCGTCGAATTCGGGGTGATCGGTCGCGCGCAGGTTCAGGTCCCAATCGTGACCGACCAGCTGCAGCAGGAACCAGATCTGCTTCTGACCCTTGTAGTGGCCGCGTGCGTCGCGGCGGATGTACCGATCCGGCACCTCGTAGCGCAACCAGTCGCGGGTACGGGCCACGATGCGCACATGCGACGGCTCCAGGCCGACTTCCTCTCGCAGTTCCCGGAACATGGCCTGCTCGGGACTTTCGCCGCGGTCGATGCCGCCTTGCGGAAACTGCCAGGAATGGGTGCGAATGCGCTTGCCCCAGAAAACCTGATTGCGCTGGTTGAGCAGGATGATGCCGACGTTGGGCCTGAAGCCGTCTCGGTCGAGCATAATCGAACCCCAATTTTTGAACTGTTTCGATTATGCATGCCGGGGTGCACTCGGCAAGGGGACTGCGCCAGTGTCCCCTCGGACAACCCAGAGCCATCCGGGCCGCTCCCGACCTCCTTCCCTCCCTCCCGCAATCCACCTGAGCCGCCATCGATGAAAGCGTCCCGTTTCTTTGTCTCCACCCTGAAGGAAGCGCCGGCCGATGCCGAAGTCATGAGCCATCGCCTGATGACGCGCGCCGGCATGATCAAGAAGCTCGGCGCCGGCATCTATACCTACATGCCGATGGGGCTGCGCGTGATCCGCAAGGTGGAGGCCATCGTGCGCGAGGAGATGGACCGCGCCGGCGCCGTCGAGCTGACCATGCCGGTGGTGCAGCCGGCCGAGCTCTGGCAGGAAACCGGCCGCTTCGACAAGATGGGCCCCGAACTGCTGCGCATCCAGGACCGGCACGAGCGCGACTTCGTGGTGCAGCCCACCAGCGAAGAGGTGGTGACCGACATCGCCCGCCAGGAGGTCAAGAGCTACAAGCAGTTGCCGCGCAATTTCTACCAGATCCAGACCAAGTTCCGGGACGAGCGGCGGCCACGCTTCGGCCTGATGCGCGGGCGCGAATTCATCATGAAGGACGCCTACAGCTTCGACCGTGACGCCGAATGCGCCAAGGCGAGCTACCAGGTCATGGCGACGGCGTACCGCGCCATCTTCGACCGCTTCGGCCTGCGCTACCGCGCCGTGGCGGCCGACAGCGGCGCCATCGGCGGCGACCTGTCCGAGGAGTTCCAGGTGATCGCCGCCACCGGCGAGGACGCGATCGTCTACTGCCCCGACAGCGACTACGCCGCCAACATGGAAAAGGCCGAGGCGCTGGCGCCGACGGCGCCGCGTCCGGCGGCGTCCCAGGCCCTGACGAAGACGCCGACGCCGGGCAAGAGCACCTGCGAGGACGTCGCCGCGCTGCTGGGCGTGCCGCTGTCCACCACGGTCAAGTCGCTGGTGCTGGCCACCGATGAACTGGACGATCGGGGCGAAGTCAGGAAATCGCAGGTCTGGCTGCTGCTGCTGCGCGGCGACCATGACATGAACGAGATCAAGGTCGCCAAGTTGCCGGGCATGGAGAACGGCTTCCGGTTCGCCACGGTGCCCGAGATCGAGGCGCACTTCGGTTCCCGGCCGGGCTACCTCGGCCCGCTCAACCTGAAACAGCCGGTCAAGCTGGTGGCTGACCGCGAGGTCGCCGTCATGGCCGACTGGATCAGCGGCGCCAACGAAGTCGACTTCCACTTCACCGGCATCAACTGGGGCCGCGACCTGCCGGAGCCGGACCTCGTGGCCGACATCCGCAACGTGGTGGCGGGCGACGCCTCGCCCGACGGCAAGGGCGTGCTGGCGATCGAGCGCGGAATCGAGGTGGGGCACGTGTTCTACCTGGGAACCAAGTACAGCCGCGCCATGAACGCCACTTTCCTGGACGAGGGCGGCAAGCCGCAGTTCATGGAAATGGGCTGCTACGGCATCGGCATCACCCGCCTGCCTGCGGCCGCCATCGAGCAGAACCACGACGAGCGCGGCATCATCTGGCCGGATGCGATCGCGCCTTTCACGGTGGCGCTGTGCCCGATCGGCATGGACCGAAGCAGCGAGGTCAAGGCAGCTGCCGAGGCCCTCTACGAGGAACTGCTGGCCGCTGGCGTCGACGTCATCCTGGACGATCGCGGCGAGCGCCCCGGCGTGATGTTCGCCGAGTGGGAGCTGATCGGCGTGCCGCACCGGGTGGTGCTGTCGGACCGGGGGCTCAAGGAAGGCCAGGTCGAGTACCAGCACCGCCGCGACAGCGCCGCCACCAAGGTGGCGCTGGCCGATGTGGGCGCCTTCGTCCGCGGCAAGCTGGCTGCATGAAGCCTCGCACCGCGCCGGCCTCGCGCATTGCCAGCCGCAGGGCGGCGACGATGCCGTGAGCCTGTCGCGGCGCCAGTGTCTGGGCGCTGCCGCCGGCGGCGCGGCGGGTGTCGTGGCCTTCGGGCTGCCGCGCGCGGCGCTGGCCGGCGCCCAGATCGAGGAGCCGCTGGCGGACTCGGTGCGCACGGCGCTGAACGCGGCCATTCGCAACAGTGCGCCGCCGGTGCCGGAGTTCGGCAGCACCGAGGCGCGGCTGGCCTATCTGCGCTGGCGCATCGCGCTGGGCGAGCGCCTGCAAAAGCGCATTCCTTCGTCCATCGCGCGCAATGACTTCCTCCAGACCATCTGGTACGAGACGCGCCGCGCGGGGCTCGACGTCAGCCTGGTGCTGGGCCTGGTGCAGGTCGAGAGCAATTTCCGCAAGTACGCGGTGTCCAGCGCGGGCGCGCGGGGCTACATGCAGGTCATGCCCTTCTGGACCCGCGTGATCGGCGACGGCGATCCGGCCAGCCTGTTCCACATGCAGACCAACCTGCGCTTTGGCTGCGTGATCCTGCGCCACTACCTGGACCGGGAGCGGGGCGACCTGTTCATGGCGCTGGGCCGCTACAACGGCAGCCGGGGCCGCTCCCCATACCCGGACGCGGTTTTTGCCAATCAGCGCAACTGGAAGTTCGCGGATCGGCAAGACTGAGCTGGCGCATCGCGGCGGGGCTGACATGCGCCGCACGCATGGATCGGATTCCGATTCACCGTTTGTCCGGCCCCTGGTGCCTGGCTATATTGACGCAACGCCCGGGCGCGCCCCCAGACGCTGCGCACCGGCGCCCTCCCACGATTCCTCATTCATCACGTTCATGCCAAACATGCTGTGGGCCCTGCTGGCCGGAAACTTCGCGATCGGCACCGGCATCATGGCCGCCGGCGCCACGCTCAACGAGATCAGCGCCTTCTTCCAGGTTCCCGTGCCGGTGGCAGGCTACCTGATCACGGCCGCCGGGGCCGTCGTATGTCTGGGCGCGCCGGCGCTGGCCAGCGTGGTGGCGCCGTTCGACCGGCGCCGCCTGCTGGCGCTGTCCATGCTCTGGTACGGCGTCATGCACCTCGCCTGCGCGCTGGTCGACGATTTCGGCTGGCTGCTCGCGCTGCGCGTGCTGGCCGTCGTCCCCGCGGCCGTGTTCACGCCACAGGCGGCCGCTTGCGTCGGGCACCTGATGCCGCTGGCGCAGCGCGGCCGTGCCATCACCTTCGTGTTCGTCGGCTGGTCGCTGGCCTCCGTGCTGGGCATGCCGTTGAGCGCCTGGCTGGCCGGCCTGTCCGGCTGGCAGGGTGCCTACGTCATGGTGGCGGTGCTGTCCTTCGCCAGTGCAGCCTGGGTCTGGCTGGCGATGCCCGCGAACGTGCGGCCGCCGCGCTTCGCGCTGTCGAGCTGGGGCGAAGCCCTGCGCTCGCGGCCCCTGATGCTTTGCGTGGCGGTCACGCTGCTCTATTCGGCGGGGCAATTCGTGTTGTTCGCCTACTTCGCGCCTTATTTCAAGGACCTGCTGGGCGCTGGTGCCAAGGAGCTGAGCGCGCTGTTCATGTGCTTCGGGGCGTTCGGCCTGATCGGCAACGTGCTGATGTCGCGCCGCATCGACCGCCTGGGCGCGTCGCGCGGCGTCATGATCGCCATGGCCGCGATTGCGCTCAGCCTCCTGCTCTGGCCGCTGGGTACCACGCTGCTCATGGCGGCTTTGGTAATGGTGCCTTGGGCGCTCGGCTGCTTCTCGGCCAACTCGGCGCAGCAGGCACGGCTGGTGTCGCTGGCACCGGCGCTCGCCGGCGGGTCTATCGCTTTGAACACCTCGGCGATGTACGCCGGCCAGGCGTTCGGTGCTGCCACCGGCGGCTGGTTGATCGGCCACCAGGGCCTGGAATCGCTGCACTGGGCCGGCCTGATGCTCATGATCGTCGCGATGGCGGTCAGCGTGCTGGCGACGCGGATGGTGCCGCGGACCGCCGCGACCGCGATGCCCGCGGCGGCGTGCAAATTGTGAGCTGACCGCCACTTATCTGACAGATTGACAATCGCACGTCCGGTCGCAGGCAAGCCGGTGCGCGGCAATGGGTTAGCCTATCGGCGCCCATGATCCAAGCCTCCCGCGCCAGTGCCTCCGGGCCGAACTCCGGCGCATCCCTGTCCTTTGAAGAGGGTCTCGACCACCAGTTGTCCACCATCACCGCGGAGGGCGGCGGCGACCTGCTCGAGCGCTCGATGGGTGCGCTACTGCGCCTGGTGCGCGAACAGCTGCAGCTCGAGGCCGTGTTCGTGGGCGAACTGCTGGAAGACCGGCGCGTCTTCCGCTATGTCGATACGGTTCACGCGCCGCCGCTGATCGGGCCCGGCCAGTCGCACCCGTTGGAGCACAGCCTGTGCCAGCGCATCCTCGATGGCCGCATGCCTGGCCTGGTGGGCAACGTCAGCGCGGTGCGGGTCGCGCACGGCCTGCCGCCCATCTACGACGCAGTCGGCGCGCACGTGGGCGTTCCGGTGCGCTTCTCCGACGGGCGCCTGTACGGCATGTTGTGCGGCTTCTGCCTCAAGCCTCGCGACGACCTGGACGAACGCGACATCATGCGGCTGGAGGTCGCCGCGCGCGCGGCCGCCCGGCTGCTCGCGCAGGCCGACGGGGTCGCGCCAGCCGTCTGATTGCCGGCGCGCCGCGCGCCAGCTGCCCGGCGTCAACCCGTCGCCAGCGTCGGCGCCTTCGGTTCGCGGCTGGCCAGCACCTGGTCGATGCGGTGGCTGTCCACGTCCATCACCTCGAAGGTATAGCCGGCCCACTTCACGGTGTCTGTACGGCGCGGTACGCGGCGCAGCATGAACATCAGGAAACCCGCAAGGGTCTCGTATTCATCCACGTCCGGCATGACGTCGATGTCGAGCGCGCGGCGCACGTCCTGGATGGGCGTGACGCCGTCGATCAGCCACGAATTCTCGTCGCGCCGCACGATCTGCTGTTCCTCGTCATCCATCGGTGGCACCAGGTCGCCCATCACGGTGCTCATCACGTCGTTGAGCGTGATCACGCCGACCACCAGGCTGTACTCGTTGACCACGATGGCGAAGTCCTCGAGCGCCTGGCGGAACTGCTCGAGCACTTCGGTCAGGGAGATTCGGTCGGGGATCACCAGCGCCTTGCGCAACGGCAGACCCTGCTCGAAGGACAGCGGCTGGCCGCCCAGGACGCGCTGGAACATGTCCTTGGCATCCACGTAGCCCAGCACGTGGTCGATGTCGCCTTCGCAGACCGGATAGGCGGAGAAAGGCTCGGCAACGATGCGGGCGCGCAGCACCTGTTCCGGCTCGTCCTTGTGGAACCAGATCACGCGGTCGCGCGGCGTCATGACGCTGCTGACCATGCGCGTGTCCAGTTCGAACACGTTGGCGATCACCCGGTGCTCGCGCTCGGCCAGCACGCCGGCGCGGGCGCCGGCCTCGGTCATGGCCAGGATGTCGGCGGACGTGATCTGCTCTTCGCGCTGGGTCGGCATGCCCAGCAGCTTGAACAGCAGGTCGGTGCTCTGGGTGAACAGCCACACCACCGGCTTGAGCGCGGTGATGAAGAACTGCATGGGCCTCACCAGCCGTACCGCGAGTTGTTCCGGCGCGTTCATGCCCCAGCGCTTGGGAAACAGATCGGCAAAGATCAGGAACACCGCGATGATGGTGATGAACGACAGGACGAAGGCGGCGCTTTGCGCGGCCTCGGGGCTCATCCAGTGCTCCAGCGCGGCGGCGAAATAGGGGCTCAGCGCCCCGTCGCCGACCACGCCGCCGAGAATGGCCACCGCATTGAGCCCGATCTGCACGACCGTGAAGTAGTGGCCGGGATGCTCCTGCAGCGCCAGCACCTTCTCGGCGCGTGCGTCGCCGTCGTCGGCCATCTGGCGCAGCCGCAGGCGGCGCGATGCCGCCAGGCAGATCTCGGCCAGAGAGAAGAAGGCGCTGGTGGCGATCAGCGCGACGATGATGATCAGGCTTTCAGACAGGGTCATGGCGCATCGGCGTAGGCCGACATGGTGCCATGAGCCAGCCACGGCTCGGAATCCGGGCGCGCGGCGATGCGGCGGCCGGGCCGGCGCCTATTGCACGAATCCGATGCGCCCGCGACCAGCGGTGGCCGCGCGCGGCAGGTCTTCCACGCGCACCGCATCCCGCCTGGCCAGCCGTGCGTTGCCGAAGCCGGTCATCAGCGCCCGGCGCATCTCGCGCGGCGCCAGGCCGGCCAGCAGGTCGATGACGTCATCGGCGGGCTCCGGCGCCAGCAGGCGGCCCCAGTCATGCTCGGCCCGGATCGCGTCGTACAGGTTGCGCGCGATGCGTCGGGCTTCCTCGGGCGAAGGCTGGTCGATCTCGAACACGTTCATGCGGTTGAGGATGGGCTCCGGGATGCCGCGCTCGTCGTTGGCGGTGCTGATCCAGATCACCTGGCTGGCGTCGATGGCAACCTCCGCGAACTCGTCGACGAAAGACTGGGCCGTGTCGTGCTCCAGCAGGTTGTACAGGGCGCCCAGCGGGTCGTACTGGGCGTCGGTGCCGGCCTTGTCGATCTCGTCGACCACGATCACCGGATTGGCATACTGGCCGTCGACCAGGGTCTCGAACACCTTCCCGGGCTTGGAGCCCTTCCATTGCGACGAGGCGCCCGAAAGCAGCCAGCCGGCCGTCATGGCATTCATCGGCACCAGCGACATGCCGGTGCCGAGCAGTTCGGCCAGCTTGCGCGCGAAATGCGTCTTGCCGATGCCAGGCGGGCCCAGCAACAGCATGGGCGTGAGTTCCAGGCCGTCGCTGCTGTCCTGCGCCAGCGCTACGTGGCGGCGAACGTCGTCGATGGCGTCCGAGAAGTTGGGGAGCTGCGCGTACAGCGAGGCCATTTCCGGCACGCCGCACGGCTTGACCTGGAAGCGGTCGGGGCCGCGTTCGAGCATGCGCTCGTAGGTGCTGCGCAGGTGCTCGTGTTCGCGCTCGGGCAGCTTGGCGAGCCGGCGCTCGACGTCGTGCGGCAGGAACACGCTGCGCATCTGGGCAATGGGCAGAGACAGGCCGACGCTGGCGGGAACGAGACTGCGGGAATCCATGGACAGCACCTCCGGAATCGAACAGCTGCCGATCAGCATAAGGCGTGCCCGGATGAATCGCATGTCCGGTTTTTCCCCGGCGGGCTGAAGCTGACGGCCGACAGCGTGAAAAGGTGCGCGCGGCCCCGTTGCCGCGGCGCGTCAGACGCCGCCGTGCGGATGCGTGGGGTCGACCCAGAGCACCGATTCGGGCTTCTCGGCGGGCTCGATGTCGAGGTTGATGGCGACCGCCTCGCCGTCGCTGCGGCACAACACGCACTCGAGCGCCTCGGTGCTGCTGGCATTGATCTCCTGGTGCGGAACGTAGGGCGGTACGTAGATGAAGTCGCCCGGACCGGCCTCGGCGGTGAACTCCAGGTGGTCGCCCCAGCGCATGCGGGCGTGCCCGCGTACCACGTAGATCACCGACTCGAGGTGCCCGTGGTGGTGCGCGCCGGTCTTGGCGTTGGCATGGATCGTGACGGTGCCTGCCCACAGCTTCTGCGCACCCACACGTGCGAAGTTGATCGCCGCGGCCCGGTTCATGCCCGGCGTCTGGGCGGTGTTGGCATCGAGCTGGCCGGCGGGGATCACCCGCACGCCGTCATGCTTCCAGTCGGTGGGGTGCGGATGCTCGTGCGCCACGGTGCCGCCGCCCGCGCTCAGTGGGAGGGCGCGGAGAGCATCTGCTGCAACTCGCCCGACTCGTACATCTCCATCATGATGTCCGAGCCGCCGACGAATTCGCCGCGCACGTACAGCTGCGGGATCGTCGGCCAGTTGCTGTATTCCTTGATGCCCTGGCGCACGCCATCGTCTTCCAGCACGTTGACGGTCTTCAGTGCCTTGGGGTCGACACCGCAGGCCTTCAGGATCTGGATGGCGCGGCCGGAGAAGCCGCACATGGGAAAGCTGGCGCTGCCCTTCATGAACAGAAGGACTTCGTTGCTCTTGACCAGCTCGTCGATGCGTTGTTGGGCGTCGGTCATGGGGACTCCTGCAAAAAGTTCTGGCGATTATTTCATTGCCGGCCAGCGTCCGCCGGAGCAGCGCTCGATGCCGCCGAGGTCCGTGCGGCTTTGTACCTCGTCGAAGCCCCGGGCCGCCAGCAGCGCCCGCACGGCGGCGGCCTGGTCGTGGCCGTGCTCCAACAGGAGCCAGGCGCCCGGCGCCAGGTGGGCCGGCGCATCGCGCACGATCCGCCGGATGTCGTCCAGCCCGTCGGCGCCGGCGGCCAGGGCCGACAGCGGTTCGTGGCGCAGGGCGGGCAGGTGGGGGTCGCCGGCGGCCACGTAGGGCGGGTTGGAGACGATCAGGTCATGCCCGGCCGCGGCACCTTCGAGCCAGTCGGCCTGGCGCAGGTCCACCGCCAGTCCCAGGCGCGCGGCATTGGCGCGTGCGACCGTCAGGGCATCGGCGCTGGCGTCGACCGCATGCGCATCCAGGTCCGGCCGGGCGCTTTTCAGGGCGAGGGCGATGGCACCGCTGCCGGTGCCAAGGTCCAGGAAGCGTGCGCCGCTGCGGCCGTCCAGGCAGTCCAGCGCCCAATCGACGAGCGTCTCGGTGTCGGGGCGCGGCACCAGCACGCGCGCGTCCACCTGCAGTGTCATGCCGCGGAATTCCTTGTGGCCCAGCAGGTAGGCCACCGGCTCGCCGGACAGGCGGCGTTCGACAAGGTCGGCGAACGCGGCCGCCTCGGCGCCGGCCAGCGGCGCATCGTCGTGGGCCAGCAGCCAGGCGCGCTCGCTGCCCGGCCGGCCCAGGGCATGCAGGAGCAGCAGTTGGGCATCGAGCCGCGCCAGGCCGTTCCCGGCGGCCGTGGCCAGCGCCCGGGCGATGGTGGTCGGGCCGGCGAGGGTCACGACAGGGAGGCCTCGAGCTCGGCCAGCTGTTCGGCTTCGCGCGCGGCGCGCAAGGCCGCCAGCACCTCGGTCAGGTCGCCTTCCATGATGGTGACGAGCTTGTAGAGGGTCAGGTTGATCCGGTGGTCGGTCAGGCGGCCCTGCGGGAAGTTGTAGGTACGGATGCGGTCGGAACGGTCGCCACTGCCGATCAGGCCCTTGCGCAGGGCGGCGTCCTTGGCAGCGCGCTCGGTGCGTTCTTTTTCCTGGATGCGCGCGGACAGCACCTGCAGCGCCTTGGCCTTGTTGCGGTGCTGGCTGCGGTCGTCCTGGCATTCGGCCACGATGCCGGTGGGAATGTGCGTGATGCGCACGGCCGAGTCGGTCTTGTTGATGTGCTGGCCGCCGGCGCCGCTGGCGCGGTAGGTGTCGATGCGCAGGTCGGCCGGATTGATCTGTACCGCCACTGCCTCGTCCGGCTCGGCCAGCACCGCCACGGTGCAGGCGCTGGTGTGGATGCGGCCTTGCGTTTCGGTGGCGGGCACGCGCTGCACGCGGTGGCCACCCGACTCGAAGCGCAGCGCCCCGAAGACGCCGTCGCCTTCGATGCGCAGCACCGCTTCCTTGAAGCCGCCGAGCTCGCTCTCGTTGGCGCTGACGATCTCCACGCGCCAGCCGGCGCGTTCGGCGTGGCGGGTATACATGCGCAGCAGATCGCCGGCGAACAGGGCGGATTCGTCCCCGCCGGTGCCGGCGCGGATTTCCAGGAAGGCATTGCGTTCGTCGTCCGGGTCCTTGGGCAGCAGCAGGCGCTGGAGCTCGTCTTCCAGCTGCAGCAGCTCCGCCTCGCCGGAGGCGATTTCCTCGCGCGCCATGTCGGCCATGTCGGCGTCGTCGAGCATCTCGCGGGCCGCGGCGACGTCGGCCTCGACTTGGCGGTAGCGCTGGTAGCGGCCGGCGACCTGCGTCACCTGGGCGTGCTCGCGCGAGATCGCGCGGTATTGCGCCATGTCGGACATGATGTCCTCGCGCGAGAGCAGGAAGTCCAGCTCACCCAGGCGTTGCAGGAAGCGTTCGAGTTGTTGGCGAAGGAAGGTCTTCACGGCGGGAGGCCCGGCGGCGGGCGGTCGGAGTTCGGGGCTGCCCCGAAGGGCGGGGAATGGGCGGGAGCGTCGGCTGTCGACGGCGGCCGAAGCGGGCGGGCGGCTCGGAGCGCCGCTAACGTTCCTTGCGCAGGAACAGGCGGGCGATGGCCTGGGCGGTCTGTTCGCGCGCTGCAGCGTCGCCGGCGTGCAGTTCGGCCATGGCGCCGTGCAGCAGCTTCTGGGTCAGGCCGCGCGACATCGCGTCGAGCACCGCGTCCACGTCTTCGCCCTTGGCCAGCAGCTTGCGGGCACGGGCCAGTTCGGCGGCGCGCCAGGCGTCGGCCTGGGCGTTGAGCTGCTGGATCAGCGGCACGCTGCCGCGCTGGCCCAGCCAGTGCATGAAGCTCTGGACGCCGGCGTCGATGATGACCTCGGCCTCGGCGACGGCGGCCTGGCGCTGCGCCTGGCCCTGCTGCACCACCTGCGCGAGGTCGTCGACGGTGTAGAGATAGACGTCGGACAGGGCCTGCACCTCCGGCTCGATGTCGCGCGGGACGGCCAGGTCGACCATGAACATCGGCCGGTGCTTGCGTTGCTTGAGGGCCCGTTCCACCGCGCCCAGGCCGATCAGGGGCAGGGTGCTGGCGGTACAGCTGACGACGATGTCGAACTCGGCCAGCCTGTTCGGCAGGTCGGCCAGGCGCATCGCCTCGCCGCCGAAGCGCGACGCCAGCTTCTCGCCGCGCTCGATCGTGCGGTTGGCCACCACCATGGCGCGCGGCTGGCGGGCGGCGAAATGGGTGGCGGCCAGGTCGATCATTTCGCCGGCCCCGATGAACAGCACCCGCGTCTGGCGCAGGTCCTCGAACAGCTGGCTGGCCAGGCGCACGGAAGCGGCCGCCATGCTGATCGAATGCGCGCCGATCTCGGTGGCCGTGCGCACTTCCTTGGCGATGGCGAAGGAGCGCTGGAACAGCTGGTTGAGCGTGCTGCCGAGCGAGCCGGCCTGCTCGGCGGCGCGTACGGCGTCCTTCATCTGGCCCAGGATCTGTGCCTCGCCCAGCACCATGGAGTCGAGCCCGCTGGCGACGCGGAAGGCATGCCGGGCGGCCTCGTCGTCGGCCAGGGAGTAGGCATGCGAGCGCAGCAGCGCGGGCGAGACGCCGCCGCTTTCGGCGAGCCAGCCCACCGTGTGGTCAAGTGCCGCGCTTTCGGCGGCGCAGTAGATCTCGGTGCGGTTGCAGGTCGAGATGATGGCCGCTTCGACCTCGGGGTGGCGCGCCGGCCCGAACGAGCGGCGCAGGCTGTGCAGCGTGGGGGCGAGCTGGTCGAGGGCGAACGCGAAACGACCGCGCAGATCGAGCGGCGCGGTCGTGTGATTCAAGCCCAGGGCCCAGACTGCCATGCACCGGATTATAAAATTTGCGCGTCCCCGGGGCTTGCCGCGGGGTTTGGCCCTGCCGAGGCCTCGCGCGAGGCGTTTTTCGGACTCCCCCTGCATCCCTGCCGATGTCCCCTGTTGCCCTGATCCTGCACGTCGCCAATTTCATTGCGCCGGCACTGTTCCTCGCGTTGATCCTGCCGTTGGCGGCCCGGCTGCTGCCCGGCAAGGCCGCCTCGCGGATGGCCTGGTGGCGCCAGGCGGCGCTCAATTTCGGCGCCGGCGTGGCGGTGCTGCTGGCCGGCCTGGCGTTGCACGGGCGCGACGGCGCCATGGCGACCTACGCGGCGCTTGTGGTGGTGTCCGGCACCGTGCAGTGGCTCGTGGGTGGCGGGTTCAGGCGCTGACGACCGGCTGGGGCGGCACGCGCCCCGGGCTGTTCAGGCCCCCGTCGGCCCGCGCGGCGGCGCAGGCGGGGAGGGGGCCGGCTCCGCTGTCATGGGCGGCACGGCTGGGGGGTCGGCGGCGGGCGCGGCGATTGCGGCCGCCGGCTGGAGGGCAGCCGCGGTGCCCGGCTGGGCCACGAACACGGCCAGCGGCAACTGGGCCGACTGCAGGCGATCGAGGATCGCGAACAGCAGGTCGCTGCGCACCTGCGCCACCAGCCGCGGGCTGGCGACGTAGGCAATGACGATGAACACCAGCAGCCCGTTCTCCACGCTGTCCAGGCGAACCAGCGGTTCCGGGTTGTCCAGCACCGCGGTGTGCTCGACGCAGGCTTCCATCATCATGTCCCGTGCCTTGTGCGCATCGGTGGTCAGCGGCATCGGCAGGCGGATCAGCACGCGGCCGTCCGGGTTGGCCAGCGTCATGTTGCGCACGGTCTTGGTGATGAACTCCGAGTTGGGCACGATCAGGGTCGAGCGGTCCCACAGCTCGATCTCGGTGGCGCGCACGTTGATGCGCCGCACGTCGCCCTCGGCGGTGTCGAGCACGACCCAGTCGCCGACCTTCACCGGCCGCTCGGCCAGCAGGATCAGCCCCGAGATGAAGTTCTGCACGATGGCCTGCAGCCCGAAGCCGATGCCGACCGACAGCGCGCTGGCCACCCAGGCGATGCGGTTGACCCCCACGCCCAGCGCCGACAGCGCAAAGGCCACGACCAGCATCAGGCCGACATAGCCCATCAGCGTGGTGAGCGAGCTGCGCATGCCCGGCTCGAAGTTGGTGTAGGGCAGGAAGCTCGTTTCCAGCCAGCGCTTGAGCAGGCGCACCGCCATGATGCCCAGCACCAGGACCGCGATGGCGCCGACGATGGCGCTCGGCACGATCTCGAACTCGCCCACCTTCAGCGTGCCGCTGACCTTGCCGCTGCGCTCGAGCAACTCGCCCGGGCTGCTTCCCAGCGGCGCGACGAAGGCGATCACCATGTAGAAGAAGACGGCGGCCCGGCTCAGGGCGGACAGCAGCACCGCCGCCTGGTCGAGCAGCTGCGGCGCAATGCCGAGCGCGCCTTGCAGCCGCTGGCCCGAATGGCTGCGCGAGGACAGCGCGGCCATCCAGAAGTCGTCCGCCAGCTTGAACAGGAGGTAGGCCGACGCCACCACCACGCCGGCCCAGGCCGCCTGGCCGGCCAGCACGCGGGCGAAGGCCTGGTAGCCGGCCACCACCAGCACGACCAGCGCCACCAGCAGGACGCCGACCAGCCCGAGCAGCAAACCCACCCATGCCGGCCGGTCGGGCTCGGCCGGGTGCGCCTCGCCGGCCGATGCGCCGGCTTCGTCTGCGCCGGCGGCGGCAGAGGCGCGCGCCGGCCGGCGCACCAGGAACAGGCCCACCAGCGCCGCCAACAGGAAGACGACGGTGGGGATCAGGTTGGTCAGCACGCTGTTGAGCGGCGCGCCGACGACGTCGTTGACGATGGTCGGCACGCCCATCGCCGCGCCGGACACGACAAGCAGCCAGGGCAGCACGCCCAGCCGGGCCGCCAGCGGGTCGGAAATGGGCGGCAGACGCCAGGAGGGGCGGGCATTCGACAGCAGCGCCCGGCCCAGGCCGACAACGAAGGTCAGGTACATGGCCAGCCGCACCAGGTTGACGGCCAGGCGGGTGCTCTTGGTGCCCCAGTCGCCGGCCTCCTCCAGCCAGCCCCAGGCCAGGGAGCCGATGCCGCCGACCACGGCCACGTACCCCAAGACGGTCAGCAGCGCCAGCAGGGAGCGGCGCAGGCGCCCTTCAGGAAAGAAGCGCGCCGCGATGAACGTGAGCGCGCGCTCGAGCAGCCAGACCAGCAGGACGGCCAGGGCCACCGCCAGCAGCGCGCCGAACGCGATGTTGATCCTGTCCGATACGCTGTCCAGCCCGCGTTGCACCTCCTCGCGCAGGCTCTTCAGCCGTTCGCGGTCGGCGGCCCATTGACTCGATGCCTTGTTCCAGAACCCGGTACGAAGCGGCGTCTCCGATCGCTCGAACAACTGGGCCTCGAACACCGCCCGGCGCTGGGCGAGCAGTTCGCTGCGCTGCTGCTGGGCGTTGACGGCGAGCAGTCGCGCCAGCCGGATGTCCGCATCGATGCCGTTGCGCTCCTTGACCAGCGCGTCGCGCTGCCGGGTCACGTCGCGGTCCTCGGCATTGGTGCCCGACGGGGCCGGACCGAGCTCGCCCAGGCGGGCGTTGAGGTCGGCCAGGCGGGCGGTGCGCTGCGTGACGAAGCGCTCGACCTGGGACGAGATCTGATCGGTCAGCGTGTTCAGCCTGGCCAGGTCGTCGTCGCCCTCGACGCTGTCCGGAAGCTGCGCGGCCGCCGCGCGCAGCGTGGCCATGGTGATGTCCGGCGCCGGCGCAGCCGCAGCCGCTCCCGTGTCGCCCCCCTGCGCCCGCGCGGCGCCACACAGCAGCAGCGCCAACAGGCCGACCTGAAGGAGATACAGGATCCGGGACATCCGCCGCATCATAGAGAGAGACTGGCCGCGAAGGCAGAAGCGGCGCCGGGACGCGGCTGGTGCGCCCTGGCCGGACGCCGGCGCGTCAGCCGGCGGGACCGAACAGGTCGACCCGATCGGTGACGACGCCGTCCGTGCCGAGCCCCTGCAGCCATCGGGCCGCCCACTCGTCGTTCACGGTGTAGCTCAGCGCCCGCATGCCAGCCGCGTGCACCTGTCGGACGCGCTCGGCGTCCCACAGGTTGTAGTTGCACACCACGGCGGCGCAGTCCAGCGCCTGGGCGGCGTCGAGCCAGCCGTCGCGCAGCTTGTCCAGGAGCAGGCCGCGCGGCAGGCCGGGCGCCGCCTCGCGTGCGGCGCGCAGCGATTCCTCCTTGAAGGAGGTCAGCAGAGGCGGCACCGCGGCGCCCGCCCACAGGCGTTGCGCCTCGCGTGCGACCGCTTCGCCGGTCTCTCGCTCGGTGCCGGGTGTCGGCTTGATCTCGATGTCGGCGAAGTGGCCGCTGGCCAGGCACCAGCGCGCGAAGTTCTCCATCGTCGGCAGCGGCTCGCCGGCATACGTCCGCGAGTGCCATCCGCCGGCATCGAGCTGCGCCAGTTCGGACCAGGGGCGCTCGCCGCCGATGCCGCCGGCGTTGGTGGTGCGCTCCAGCGTGGCGTCGTGCATCAGGAAGACGACGCCGTCCCGGCTGAGCTTGGCGTCGCACTCGAACATGCGGTAGCCGTGCTGCGCCCCCAGCCGGAAGGCGGCCAGCGTGTTCTCGGGCGCCAGCTTGCCGGCGCCGCGGTGGGCGATCCAGAAGGGGTAGGGCCAGGTGTTCATCGGCAGTCCCGCTCAGGTATTGGCCAGGCGCTTGCCGGAACCGGCGTCGAACCAGTGCAGCCGCTCCTGGCGGGCCGCCACGCGCACCGAGGCGCCCAGCGCAGGCACCGGCACGCCTTCGTCCACGCGCAGCACCAATTGCTCTTCGCCGATGCGCGCGTAGATCAGGCGCTCGGCGCCCAGCATCTCGACCTGCTCGATCTTGACCAGCCAGCCGTCGTCGGCGAAGTCGACGTGCTCTGGCCGGATGCCCAGGATGGTGCCCGCACGCACGCCCGGCGCATGCTTGAGCAGGTTCATCGGCGGCGAGCCCATGAAGCTGGCGACGAAGGTGGTCGCGGGCTTGTTGTAGACCTCTTCCGGCGTGCCGAACTGGTCCATCACGCCGGCATTCATGACCATGATGCGCTGTGCCAGCGTCATCGCCTCGACCTGGTCGTGCGTGACGAACAGCGAGGTGATGCCCAGTTCCTGGTGCAGCTTCTGGATCTCCAGGCGTGTCTGGGCGCGCAGCTTGGCGTCGAGGTTCGACAGCGGCTCGTCGAACAGGAACACCTGCGGCTCGCGCACGATGGCGCGGCCCATGGCGACGCGCTGGCGCTGGCCGCCCGAGAGCTCGCGCGGCTTGCGCTCGAGCAGGTGGCTCAGCTCGAGAATCCTGGCGGCCTTGTCCACCCGCGTCTTGATCTCCGCCTTGGGCACGCCCAGGATGCGCAGGCCGTAGGCCATGTTGTCGAAGCACGTCATGTGCGGGTAGAGCGCGTAGTTCTGGAACACCATGGCGATGTCGCGCCGGGCCGGTTCCACGTCGTTAACCACGCGCTCGCCGATGGCGATCTCGCCCGAGCTGATCTCTTCCAGCCCGGCCACCATGCGCAGCAGGGTGGACTTGCCGCAGCCGGAAGGGCCGACGATGACGACGAACTCTCCGTCCTTCACCTCGGCCGACACGCCATGGATGACCTGGTTGACTTTTGCGCCCTTGCCGTAGCGCTTGATGATGTTGCGAAAGTGAATGGCTGCCATGTGTCTTCTTGTCTGTTCAGGAGCGGGCGCCGGAAAGCCGGGCGCGCGTCATTTTTCGGTATCCACCAGGCCCTTGACGAACCACCGCTGCATCAGGATCACCACGATGGCAGGCGGGACCAGCGCCATGATGGCCGTGGCCATGACGATGTTCCAGTCGACCGCGGCGTCGCCGGTGGCGATCATCCGCTTGATGCCGATCACGATCGGGTACATGTCCTCGGTGGTGGTGGCCAGCAGGGGCCACAGGTACTGGTTCCAGCCGTAGATGAACTGGATCACGAACAGCGCGGCGATCGACGTCTGCGACAGCGGCACCAGGATGTCCTTGAAGAAGCGCATCGGGCCGGCGCCGTCGATGCGCGCCGCCTCGACCAGTTCGTCTGGAACCGACAGGAAGAACTGCCGGAACAGGAAGGTCGCGGTGGCCGACGCGATCAGCGGCACCGTCAGGCCGGCGTAGGTGTTGAGCATGTTCAGGTCCGCAAGCACCTTGTAGGTCGGCAATATCCGCACCTCCACCGGCAGCATGAGCGTGACGAAGATCATCCAGAACACCAGCTTCTTGAACGGGAAGCGGAAGTAGACGATGGCAAAGGCCGACAACAACGAAATGGCGATCTTGCCGATACTGATCACCAGCGCCGTCACCAGGCTCACCCACATCATCCGGCCCACCACCACGTGGGCACCCTGCGTTTCGGTGCCGAGCAGGGCGGAGGTGTAGTTCTCGATCATGTGCGTGCCGGGCGTGATCGGCATCGGCACCTTGAGGATCTCGTCGCGCGTGTGCGTGGAGGCCACGAAGGCCAGGTAGATGGGAAACACGACCAGCGCGATGCCCAGCAGCAGCACCACGTGCGACAGGATGGTCAGGCCAGGGCGGCGTTCAACCATGACGGCCCCTTTCAGTATTGGACTTTTTTCTCGACATAACGGAACTGGATGACGGTCAGCGCGACCACGATCACCATCAGCACCACCGACTGGGCGGCCGAGCCGCCGAGATCGAGCGCGCGGAACCCGTCGTGCCAGACCTTGTAGACCAGGATGGCGGTATCGCGACCCGGGCCGCCTTCGGTGGTGGCGTGCACGATGGCAAACGTATCGAAGAAGGCGTAGACCACGTTGATCACCACAAGGAAGAACGTGGTGGGCGACAGCAGCGGGAACTGGATGGTGAAGAAGCGCCGCAGCGGCCCGGCGCCATCGATGGCAGCGGCCTCGATCAGCGCCTTCGGGATGGACTGCAGGCCGGCCAGGAAGAAAAGGAAGTTGTAGGAGATCTGCTTCCAAACCGCGGCGATCACGATCAGCGTCAGCGCCTGGTCGGAATTGAGCACGTGGTTCCAGGCAATGCCCATCCGATTGAGCGCGTACGCCACCACGCCGATGCTGGGCGAGAACATGAACACCCACAGCACGCCGGCGATGGCCGGTGCCACCGCGTAGGGAATGATCAGGAACGTCTTGTAGAACAGGCCCCCGCGCAAGATGCGGTCGGCAAACACGGCCAGCATCAGCGACAGCGCGATGCCGATGCCGGCCACCAGAACCGAGAACAGCGCCGTGATCTTGAACGAGTCGATATAGGCCGGATCCTCGAACAAGGTCTTGAAATTCTCCAGCCCGACGAATTCGGTGGACGTGCCGAAGGCGTCTTCCATCTGCACCGACTGCACGATGGCCTGGCTCGCCGGCCAGAAGAAGAACACCAGGATGATCGCCATCTGCGGTGCGATCAGCAGCCAGGGCAGCCAGGCGGAACGGAAGAGGACGCGTTTTTCCATGAAGTCCCAATGAAAAGAAAACCCGCCGGCTCCACGGGAGCACGGCGGGGCGCAGTTTAATTGTTGTTCACGAACTTAACTCATCGTGAACACGGGAGGCGGGTGGCGCTCCCCAAGGCAGGCCTCAGCCCTTGTTGGCCTTCTGGAAGCGCTCCAGCTGTTCGTTGCCGCGCTTGACAGCGGTGTCCAGCGCTTCCTTGGGCGACTTCTTGCCGGCCCAGATCTGCTCGGTCTCCTCGTCGATGATGGTGCGCACCTGCACGAAGTTGCCCAGGCGGATGCCGCGCGACTTGTCGGTGGTCTTGCGGATCATCTGCGTCACCGCGACGTCGGTGCCCGGGTTCTGCTTGTAGAAGCCCGAGTCCTCGGTCAGCTTGTAGGCCGCCATGGTGATCGGCAGGTAGCCGGTGCGCTTGTGGCTGGCCGACTGCACGTCGGCCTTGGACAGGAAGTCGAAGAACCTGGCCACGCCCTTGTAATGGTCGGCCGGCTTGCCGGCCATCACCCACAGGCTGGCGCCGCCGATCACGGTGTTCTGGGGCGCGCCCTTCACGTCGGCGTAGTAGGGCAGGGTGGAAATGCCGTAGGCGAACTTGGCGTCCTTCGACACCCGGGCGTACAGGCCCGAGGAGCCGGTCATCATGGCGCACTCGCCGGCCGGGAAGGAGGCGTCGGCGGCGTTGCCGCGGCCCTTGTAGACGAAGGTGCCGTCCTTGGCCATCTTGGCCAGGTTCTCGAAGTGCTTGAGCTGCAGCGGCTGGTTGAACACCAGGCGCGCCTTGGTGCCGCCGAAACCGTTGTTCTCACTGGCGAACAGGGTGTTGTGCCAGGTCGAGAAGCTTTCCAGCTGGGTCCAGCTCATCCAGCTGGTGGTGAACGGGCATTTGTGGCCCGAGGCCTTGAGCTTGTCGGCTGCAGCGAACACTTCCGGCCAGGTCTTGGGCGCCTTTTCGGGGTCCAGACCGGCCGCCTTGAAGGCGTCCTTGTTGTAGTAGAAGATGGTCGTCGAGCTGTTGAGCGGATAGCTCAGCATCTGGCCGTTGGGCGCAGTGTAGTAGCCGGCGACGGCGGGCACGTAGGCGTTCTGGTCGAACTTGACGCCGCCTTCCTTCATGACCTCGGCCACCGGCTTGATGGCGCCCTTGGATGCCATCATCGTGGCGGTGCCGACTTCGAACACCTGGAGGATGTCCGGGGCGTTGCCCGAGCGGAAGGCCGCGATGGCGGCCGTCATCGACTCGTCGTAGCCGCCCTTGAAGGTCGGCACGACCTTGTAATCCTTCTGGCTGTCGTTGAACTGCTTGGCCAGGTCATTGACCCATTCGCCCAGCGGACCACTCATCGAATGCCACCACTGGACTTCGGTCTGCGCGTAAGTCGGGGCGATGAGGGCGGCCGACAGGGCTGCGCCCGTCGCAAGGGCCTTGAATCGCATAAAGAACACTCCTGCTTGGAAATTGGTAAACCGGATAGGCTATGTCGCTCTTGTTACGAAGCGGAGTCAGCGTTTGTCACATTTCTGTCATATTCAAGCCAGCGGGGAAACCCTTCTTGAGCTCGTGCAGCAAGGATGCCTGTCATGAGCCGCACCTCGCTCGACAAGGCCCGCATACGTTTCCTGCTGCTCGAGGGCGTGCACCCGTCGGCGGTGGAACTGCTGCATGCGCAGGGCTACACCCAGGTGGAGGCGCTGGCCGGAGCGCTGCCCGAGGAGGAGCTCAAGTCCAGGATCGCGGACGTGCACTTCCTGGGCATCCGCTCGCGCACCCACCTGACGCCGGCGGTGTTCGATGCGGCGCACAAGCTGGTGGCCGTGGGCGCCTTCTGCATCGGCACCAACCAGATCGATCTGGACGCCGCCAGCGCGCATGGCGTGGCGGTGTTCAATGCGCCGTACTCCAACACCCGCTCGGTCGCCGAACTGGTGCTGGGCGAGGCCATCCTGCTGCTGCGCGGCGTGCCGGGCAAGAGCGCGGCGGCGCATCGGGGGCAATGGCGCAAGACGGCCGAGAACGCGTTCGAGATCCGCGGCAAGACGCTGGGCATCGTCGGCTATGGCTCCATTGGCGCGCAGCTGTCGGTGCTGGCCGAGGCGCTGGGCATGCAGGTGATCTTCTATGACGTGGTGACCAAGCTGCCGCTGGGCAACGCGCGGCAGGTGCGCAGCCTGCCCGAACTGCTGGCGCAAAGCGACATCGTGAGCCTGCACGTGCCGGAGCTGGCGTCCACGCAGTGGATGATCGGCGCCGAACAGATCGCCGCCATGAAGCCGGGCGCGATTCTCATCAACGCCTCGCGCGGCACGGTGGTCGAGATCGAGCCGCTTGCCGAGGCCATTCGCGCAGGGCGGCTGCTGGGCGCCGCGGTGGACGTGTTCCCGACCGAGCCGCGCAGCAACAAGGATGAGTTCACCTCGCCCTTGCGCGGGCTGGACAACGTCATCCTGACGCCGCACATCGGGGGCTCCACAATGGAGGCCCAGGCCAACATCGGGCTGGAGGTGGCGGAGAAGCTGGTCAAGTACAGCGACAACGGCACCTCGACCACGTCGGTGAACTTCCCCGAGGTGGCGCTGCCGGCGCATCCGGGCCAGCACCGGCTGCTGCACGTCCACCGCAACGTGCCGGGCGTGCTGTCGGCGATCAACCAGGTGTTTGCAGACAACGGCAGCAACATCTGCGCGCAGTTCCTGCAGACGCGCGGCGACCTGGGCTACGTGGTCACCGACATCGAGGCGGCGTCGTCCGAGCGGACGCTGGAAAAGCTCGGCCAGGTGCCCGGCACCATCCGCAGCCGGGTGTTGTTCTGAAGCGGGGCGGCGGCGCCCGCGCCGCCGTGCTCAGGCCGGTTCGGTGCGCTTGATCGCCTGCTGCCTGGCTTTCCACGCGCCGCGCGTCACGCGCACGAGGGAGCGGCGAATCTGCCAAAGCCGCTTGAGCCTGGCGACCGACAGGTCGAGGTACTGCCGTTCCCAATCGGGGTCGGAATACCGTTTCCACAGGCCGTAGCCCAGGTGGCACAGCCGGCCGGCGGGATCCCAGGGCTTGGGGCTGCCGAAGAAATGAACGATGGCGCCGGTGCAATCGCCCGGCTGGGCCTTCCCCGCCGTCCAGCCGAGGTTGAAGCGGCTGGGAAGCGCCAGGTACTGTCCCTTTGCATAGGCATTGAGCACGGTCTGGTCGTGCGAGATCAGTTCATGCCTGTTGGCGCGTGCGAAGGCTCGCCAGGCCGCGCTGGCGCCCTCGCTGCGCAGGCGAGCCAGGTTGAAAGCGACCACGCCGCTGTTGAAGTACTGGGTCTGCAGTGTCAGGCCATGCTTGACGAGCATCACCTTGTCCTGGGCCCAGTCGAGCTCGAAGCCCACGGCGGCGAAATTGTGCCCAACCAGGGGATGCTCGCTCACCAGTGTGCGCACATCGCATTGGACAAGCAGGTCGGCGTCGAGGTAGAGCACCTCGTCCACGTCGGCCAGCAAGTCGGGCAGCAGCAGACGGCCATAGGCGGTGCGGTCGCCCAGCAATCCCGGCAGGTCGCCGAACTCGCGATCGGCGTCGAATTCGATGAAGCGGCACCCGCCCACGCCGCCGCATTGCGCCAGGTGGGCCACGATGTTGTCGCGGTGCCGCTGCGCCAGTCGCGAGACCAGGAAGTGCAGGTGCAGTTCGTGGGGCTGCGCGCAATTGAGCAGCATCGACCGCAAGGTCGCACCCAGGCCCGGCATGCCCAGTTCGTTGATGTTGAAGGCAATGTGCATGAACCGTCCCGTGACAAGGATTGGAATCGTGATGCGCGAATGTGAACTTTATATTACATTTCGTTTCATGGAAAGCCGCGCGCTGCAATGGCGCTTTTTCCCGCCCGTCACCTGCCTCCGGCCCGCTGCCCGGCGCCGATTGGAGGGGTGACATAAAATTGCCGGCTCACTTCCCCCCGGATTGCCAGGGCGCCAGCGCGCCTGGTCGAAGCCCCACCCGATGAATGCACCGACCGCGTTGACCGCGTTGCTGTCGCAGGCCGCAGAGCCGGCGCGATTGCGCGAGATCCCGTACAACTACACCAGCTTCTCCGACCGGGAGATCGTGATCCGCCTGCTGGGCGAGCGCGGCTGGGACCTGCTGCAGACGCTGCGCGCGGAGCGTCGCACCGGCCGCTCGGCACGAATGCTCTACGAGGTGATGGGCGACATCTGGGTGGTGCGCCGCAACCCCTACCTGGTCGACGACCTGCTCGACAATCCGCGCCGCCGGCAACTGCTGGTGGAGGCCTTGCACCACCGCATGGCCGAGGTCGGCAAGCGCCGCACGCCGGACGCCGACGCCCAGCGCGATGCCCTGGTGGGCGAGCTGTCGGCGCTGGTTTCGCAGGCCATCGATGCGTTCGACGTCATGTTCCGCGACGTGGCGGCGCTGCGGCGCAAGTCCACGCGTGCCTTGCGCCGAGTCACGGCCAAGGACAACATCAAGTTCGACGGCCTCTCGCGCGTCTCGCACGTCACCGATGCCACCGACTGGCGGGTCGAATACCCCTTCGTCGTGCTCACCCCGGACACCGAGGCGGAGATGGCCGGGCTGGTCAAGTGCTGCATCGAGCTGGGCCTGACCATCATTCCGCGCGGCGGCGGCACCGGCTACACCGGCGGCGCCGTCCCGCTGGCCTGGAACAGCGCCGTCATCAACACCGAGAAGCTGGAGGCCATGACCGAGGTCGAGCTGGTCCAGCTGCCCGGTCTCGAGGCGCCGGTGCCGACCATCCACACCGAGGCGGGGGTGGTCACCCAGCGCGTGGCGGACGCCGCCGAGCGCGCCGGCTTCGTCTTCGCCGTGGACCCGACTTCTGCCGAAGCCTCGTGCGTCGGCGGCAACGTGGCGATGAACGCCGGCGGCAAGAAGGCGGTGCTGTGGGGCACGGCGCTGGACAACCTGGCCTCGTGGCGCATGGTGACCCCGCAGGCCGAATGGCTGGAGGTGACCCGCGTCGGCCACAACCTGGGCAAGATCCATGACGCCGAGTCGGCCGTCTTCGAGCTGAACTACTACGGCGCCGACGGCAAGACGCACCTGCGCACCGAACGTCTGGAGATTCCGGGTCGCACCTTCCGCAAGGAAGGCCTGGGCAAGGACGTGACCGACAAGTTCCTGTCGGGCCTGCCGGGCGTGCAGAAGGAGGGCTGCGACGGCCTCATCACCAGCTGCCGCTGGGTGGTGCACCGCATGCCGGAGCACACGCGCACCGTGTGCATGGAGTTCTTCGGCAACGCCAAGGACGCAGTGCCCAGCATCGTCGAGATCAAGGACTTCATGTTCGCCGAGCAGAAGCGCAGCGGCGTGATGCTGGCCGGCCTGGAGCACCTGGACGACCGCTATCTCAAGGCGGTGGGCTACGCCACCAAGAGCAAGAAGCACGGCGGCGGCCTGCCGAAGATGGTGCTGATCGGCGACATCGCCGGCGACGACCCGGACGCGGTGGCGCGCGCCACCTCCGAGGTGGTTCGGCTGGCCAATTCGCGCAGCGGCGAGGGCTTCGTCGCCATCAGTCCCGAGGCGCGAAAGAAGTTCTGGCTCGACCGCAAGCGCACGGCGGCCATCAGCCGGCACACCAACGCGTTCAAGATCAACGAGGACGTCGTCATTCCGCTGCCGCGCATGGCCGAATACTCGGACGGCATCGAGCGCATCAACATCGAGCTGAGCCTGGCCAACAAGCTGGCGCTGGCCGAGCAGCTGATCGAGTTCCTCACCCGCGGCAATCTGCCGCTGGGCAAGACCGACGACGCCAACGACATTCCGTCGGCCGAACTGCTGGAAGACCGCGTCGGACAGGCGGTGGCGCTGGTGCAGGAGGTGGGCGAGCGCTGGGCCGGCTGGCTGCGCGACGTCGACGCACTGTTCCCGCACCTGCAGGACCATTCCCTGCGCGCGAGCTGGAAGACGCAGATCCGCGCGCCGCTGCAGCAGATATTCGCCGGCGCCGCCTTCGCGCCGATCCTGGCCGAGTGCAACGCCATCCACCAACGCGTGCTCAAGGGCCGCGTGTGGGTGGCGCTGCACATGCATGCCGGCGACGGCAACGTGCACACCAACATTCCGGTCAACAGCGACAACTACGAGATGCTGCAGACCGCGCATGCCGCGGTGGCGCGCATCATGGCGCTGGCACGCAGCCTCGGCGGCGTGATCTCGGGCGAACACGGCATCGGCATCACCAAGCTGGAGTTCCTGTCGGACGAGGAACTGGCGCCCTTTGCCGACTACAAGCAGCGCGTCGACCCCGAAGGCCGCTTCAACAAGGGCAAGCTGCTGCGCGCGGCACCCGACGCCCCGGCCGCCGGCGGCGCCATGCCGCATGCCGACCTGACCAATGCCTACACGCCGAGCTTCGGGCTGATGGGCCACGAGTCGCTCATCATGCAGCAGAGCGACATCGGCGCCATTGCCGATTCGGTCAAGGACTGCCTGCGCTGCGGCAAGTGCAAGCCGGTGTGTGCCACCCATGTGCCGCGCGCCAACCTGCTGTATTCGCCGCGCAACAAGATCCTGGCCACCTCGCTGCTGGTCGAGGCTTTCCTCTACGAGGAGCAGACCCGCCGCGGCGTGTCGATCAAGCACTGGGAGGAGTTCGAGGACGTTGCCGACCATTGCACCGTCTGCCACAAGTGCCTCACGCCGTGCCCGGTGAAGATCGATTTCGGCGACGTGTCGATGAACATGCGCAACCTGCTGCGCAAGATGGGGCAGAAGAGCTTCCGCCCCGGCAACGCGGCCGCGATGTTCTTCCTCAACGCGACCAACCCGCAGACCATCAAGGCGGTCCGCGCCGGCATGGTGGGCGTGGGCTTCAAGGCTCAGCGCCTTGCCAACGACCTGCTCAAGGGGCTGGCCCGCAAGCAGACGGCAGCGCCGCCGGCCACGCTGGGGCCCGCGCCGGTGAAGGAACAGGTCATCCACTTCATCAACAAGAAGATGCCCGGCGGCCTGCCCAAGCGCACGGCGCGCGCGCTGCTGGACATCGAGGATGCCGACTACGTTCCGATCATCCGCGACCCGCAGGCGACCTCGGCCGAGACGGAGGCAGTGTTCTACTTCCCCGGGTGCGGCTCGGAGCGCCTGTTCTCGCAGGTCGGCCTGGCCACCCAGGCCATGCTCTGGCATGCGGGCGTACAGACGGTGCTGCCGCCGGGCTACCTGTGCTGCGGCTATCCGCAGCGCGGCAGCGGCCAGTTCGACAAGGCCGAGAAGATGATCACCGACAACCGGGTGCTGTTCCACCGCGTGGCCAACACGCTCAACTACCTGGACATCAAGACGGTGGTGGTCAGCTGCGGCACCTGCTATGACCAGTTGCAGGGCTACCAGTTCGACAAGATCTTCCCCGGCTGCCGGATCGTCGACATCCACGAGTTCCTGCTGGAGAAGGGCATCTCCCTGGCCGACGCGCCGGCCGGCGCTGGCGCCTACCTCTACCACGACCCGTGCCACAGCCCGATGAAGCAGCAGGACCCGATGAAGACGGTCAAGGCGCTGGTGGGCGAGAGCGTGCTCAAGAGCGACCGTTGCTGCGGCGAATCCGGCACCCTGGGCGTGACGCGGCCGGACATCTCCACCCAGGTCCGCTTCCGCAAGGAAGAGGAACTGAAGAAGGGCGAGGCCGCGCTGCGCCAGTCGGGCACCATCGGCCCGGCCGACAACGTCAAGATCCTGACCAGCTGCCCGAGCTGCCTGCAAGGCCTGTCGCGCTACGGCCAGGACCTGAACAACGGCCTGCTGGAAGCCGATTACATCGTCGTCGAGATGGCGCGGCGCATCCTCGGCGAGGACTGGATGCAGCGCTACGTGGCCGCCGCCAATCACGGCGGCATCGAGCGGGTGCTGGTATGACGCTCGGCGCGCACGCCGTCGGCCGGGCCGGATGCCCGCTGTGCGACGCCGCCGGCGGCCGGCTGGTGCATGAGGCCGCGCACTATCGCGTCGTCCATGCGGACGAGCCCGGGTTCCCGGCCTTCTACCGGCTGGTGTGGCGAGAGCACGTGCGCGAGTTCTCCGACCTGGCGCCCGAGGCGCGTGCGGCTTGCATGGAGGGCGTCACCGCCATCGAGGCGTGCCTGCGCGAGCACTTGGCGCCGACCAAGGTGAACCTGGCGACGCTGGGCAACGTGGTGGCGCATCTGCACTGGCACGTGATCGCGCGCTTCGACTGGGACAGCCACTTTCCGGCGCCGGTCTGGGCGGCGCCGCAGCGCGAGCGCGATGCGCTGCGCGAGGCCGAACTGGCAGCGCGGCTGCCTGACATGGAACTGGCACTCGTTGCCCGCCTGAGGAGTCTGTAGCAATGGCAGGTTTGCAGTCCGGCGCACCCACGCCGGTGAATATCGTGGCGCACGGCCAGTCGCGCGTGCTGGAAGTGGCCTTCTCCGACGGCGCCACCTTCCGCATTCCCTTCGAGCTGATGCGCATCTACTCGCCTTCGGCCGAGGTGCAGGGGCACGGGCCCGGCCAGGAAGTGCTGCAGACCGGCAAGCGCGAAGTCGAGCTGGTCGGTCTCCAGCCGGTGGGCAACTACGCCGTCCAGCCCACCTTCAGCGACGGCCACGACTCGGGCATCTATTCCTGGGACCTGCTGTACGAGCTCGGCGCACGCGAGGCGCAATTGTGGGCCGAGTACGAGGCCCGGCTCGCCGCGGCCGGCGTGGACCGCGACGCGCCCATGCCCGAAAAGGGCGGTCACGCCTGCGGCAGCCACTGAACGCGCGCCGCGCATTGCCATGAAAGCCCGGCGACACACTGGGGTCGTCGGCCTGCGCTGAGGGCTTTGGTCCTAACATCGCGTGCATGGGCAGCACGCACTTTGGATTCGAGCAGGTCGACGAGCAGGACAAGGCACGTCGCGTACGCGGTGTCTTCGACTCGGTCGCAGGCAGCTACGACGTCATGAACGACCTCATGTCGGCCGGCCTGCACCGGGCCTGGAAGGCCTACACCGTCATGGTCGCCAACCTGCGCGAAGGTTCGCGCGTGCTCGACATAGCGGGCGGCACGGGCGACCTGGCGCTGGCCTTTGCCCGCAAGGTGGGCGAATCCGGGGTGGTGGTGCACACCGACATCAACCACGCCATGCTCTCGGTCGGCCGCGACCGCCTCATCGACGCCGGCGTGGCCCTGCCCACCCTGGTGTGCGACGCCGAGCAACTGCCCTTCGCCGACGGCGAGTTCGACGTTGTGAGCGTGGCCTTCGGCCTGCGCAACATGACACACAAGGAGCGTGCGCTCAAGGAAATGAATCGCGTGCTCAAGCCGCGCGGCAAGCTGCTGGTGCTGGAGTTCTCGAAGGTGGCCAAGCCGCTGGCCAAGGCGTATGACTGGTACTCGTTCCAGATGCTGCCCCGCCTGGGCAAGCTGGTGGCGGGCGACGCGGACAGCTACCGCTACCTGGCCGAGTCCATTCGCATGCATCCGGGTCAGGAAGAACTCAAGACCCTCATGAAGGAGGGCGGTTTCGGCCATGTGGACTATCACAACATGACTGGCGGCGTGGTCGCCCTGCATGTTGGAATCAAGTGCTGATGGCCCAAGCGGCGATCCCGCGATCCGTTTTTTGTACCGACGAGGAGACGACATGAAGAAACTGCTTCCAATCCTGCTGACTTGCGCCCTGGCGCTGGCAAGCGTCCACGCGGATGCCAAGCGCATGGGCGGCGGCGGCAAATCCTTCGGTCGTCAATCGAGCAACGTGACCCAGCGCGAAGCGGCGCCCGCACAGGCGCCGTCCAACACCGCGGGCAGCACCGCCACCGCGCCGAGCAGCGCCGCCGCCGCCAAGCCCGGCGCCGCCGGAGCGGCCGCCGCTGCGCCGAAGCGGCCGTGGGGAGCGATGCTCGGCGGCCTGGCGGCCGGCCTGGGCCTGGCCTGGCTTGCCAATTCGCTGGGCCTGGGCCCGGCGTTCGCCAACTTCCTGCTGATCCTCCTGGTGGCCATGGTGGCGCTGGCCGCCTGGCGCATGTTCAGTGCACGCTCGCAGGCCAGGGGCGGTGCCCGCCAGAACGGCCTTGCATTCCAGGGCGTGGGCGGCGGTGCCGCCAACGCCGCGTCGCCGGCGCAATACAGCCCGAACAACGTGGGCAACGACGCGTCGGCGCGTCCCTGGGAGCGGCACGGCACGGCTTTCGAGTCGGTGTCGGGCGCGGCAGCCGGTGGCAGCCTGATCGGCGCAGCCCTGTCGGGTTCGCAGAGCTGGGGCGTGCCGGCCGGCTTCGACACCGACGGGTTCCTGGTCGCGGCCAAGCGCAACTTCGTGACCCTGCAGGACGCCTGGGACCGCAGCGACATCACCACACTGCGGTCGATGATGACCGACGAAATGGTCCAGGAAATCCGCAGCCAGCTGGCCGAGCGTGAGGCCCATCTGGGCGGCCAGCCGAACAAGACCGAGGTGGTCATGCTCGAAGCCCATCTCCTGGGAATCGAGGAACTGCCGGACGTCTACATGGCCAGCGTGGAGTTCTCCGGCATGATCCGCGAAGACGTGTCGGCCGGCCCCAGCCCCTTCCGCGAGGTCTGGAACATGACGCGCCCCGTCGCCGGCAAGTCCGGCTGGCTGGTGGCCGGCGTCCAGGCGTTGCAGTAAGTCCACGGCGTCCGCGCCCCCGTGCGTGCCGGTCCGGGGCGCCGGCCGCAGCGCGGATGCAAATTGCAGCCCGGTGCTTACGCCGGGCCATAAATGGGGCGCGAGCGCAGGATAATCGCGCCATGGCTACCTCTTCGTCCCCCTTCGCCTTCCTTGGCGAATTCGCGAGTCAGCTCGGCAGTCGGCTCCAGCCACCGGCCTGGGCCATCCACGAGATCCAGCACCGCACGGTGCTCTTTCTCAACCATGTGCTGCAGCAGGAACCTCAGGCGCAGGAGCGCCTGGCACGACAGCAGGGCCGCGTGGTGGAGGTGCGCTGGCGCAGCATCGTGCTGCGCCTGGAAGCCACCCCGGCCGGCCTGGTCGACCTGGCGCCCGAAGGCGCGACGCCCGACCTGACCCTGGGCATCGCGCAGGAATCTCCCTTCGAGCTGGCGCAGTCGGCGCTGCGCGGCGACAAGCCGCAGGTGCGCATCGTGGGTGACGTGCAATTGGCGGCCGAGGTGAACTGGCTGGTCGACCACGTCCGCTGGGACGTCGAGGACGACCTGGCCCGCGTGATCGGCGACGTGCCGGCCCACGGCATCGCCGATGCCGCACGCAAGGTTGTCGGCACGCTGCGCCAGTTCATCGACAAGGCGGCACGTACCAGCCCTGCGAAGACCGAATGAGTCGTCTCTTCCGAGGCGCGTTCATCGTCTGGATCGCGCTGCGCTACGGCCTGGACGAGCTCGTCCTCAACAGCTTCCAGAAGCCCTGGCTGCATGCCGTGGCGCGCCTGGTCTCGGTCGGCCGCCGGCTCGACGCGCCGCGCGGGCAGCGGCTGCGCGAGGCGCTGGAGCGGCTCGGGCCCATCTTCGTCAAGTTCGGCCAGGTGCTGTCGACCCGCCGCGACCTGCTGCCCCCCGACATCGCCGACGAACTCGCCTGGCTGCAGGATCGCGTACCGCCATTCGATTCGCAAGTGGCACGCCAGACCATCGAGCGCGCCTTCCATCGACCGGTCGACCAGATCTTCGAGCGCTTCGACGACGTGCCGGTGGCCAGCGCTTCGATCGCGCAGGTGCATTTCGCCACCTTGCGCATGCCCGACGGCGGCCTGCGCGAGGTAGCGATCAAGGTACTGCGGCCCGGCATGCGCGGCGTGATCGAGAAGGACCTGGCGCTGATGGCCCTGATGGCCAACTGGGTCGAGAGCCTGTCGGCCGACGGCAAGCGCCTGAAGCCGCGCGAGGTGGTGGCCGAGTTCGACAAGTACCTGCACGACGAGCTCGACCTGGTTCGCGAGGCCGCCAACGCGGCCCAGCTGCGGCGCAACATGAGCACGCTCGACCTGGTCATGATCCCGGAGATGATCTGGGACTACTGCCAGCCCGAGGTCATCGTCATGCAGCGCATGTACGGCGTGCCCATCGCCCAGCTCGACCGGCTGCGCGCCGCCGGCGTCGACGTGCCCAAGCTGGCGCGCGACGGCGTCACCATATTCTTCACGCAGGTGTTCCGCGACGGCTTCTTCCATGCGGACATGCACCCGGGCAACATCCAGGTGAGCGTGGAACGGGAAACGTTCGGCCGCTACATCGCGCTCGACTTCGGCATCATCGGCACGCTGACCGAGGTCGACAAGGAGTACCTGGCGCAGAACTTCGCCGCGTTCTTCCGGCGCGACTACAAGCGCGTGGCCGAGCTGCACCTGGAGAGCGGCTGGGTGCCGGAGGGTACGCGGGTGGATGAGCTCGAGGCCGCCATCCGCACCGTGTGCGAGCCCTATTTCGACCGGCCCTTGCGGGAGATCTCGCTGGGCATGGTGCTCATGCGCCTGTTCCAGACGTCGCGGCGCTTTCACGTCGAGATCCAGCCGCAGCTGGTCCTGCTGCAAAAGACGCTGCTCAACATCGAAGGCCTGGGGCGGCAGCTCGACCCCGACCTGGACCTGTGGGCCACCGCCAAGCCGTTCCTCGAGAAATGGATGGTCGACCAGCTGGGCCCGCGCAAGCTGCTTCAGCAGTTGCGGGCGGAGGCCCCGCGCTTTGCCAAGCTGCTGCCGCAGTTGCCACGGCTGCTGCACGACTACCTCGAGCGGCGGCCCGCCGACCATCGGCGCGAGCTGCAGGAACTGCTGGCCGCGCAGAAGCGTACCAACCGCCTGCTGCAGGGCATCATCTACGGCGGTGTCGGCTTCGTGCTGGGCCTGCTGGCGATGCAGCTGGTCATGCGCGTCAGCCTGTTCTGAATTTCCACCCACCCTAAAAGACGCGAGGAGAAACCCCCGTGCTGTTGTCCCTGGTCATCCTCTACCTGCTGATCACCATTGCCATCGGCCTGTATGCGGCCCGGCGGGTCAAGAACACCACCGACTTCGCCATCGCCGGGCGGCACCTGCCGCTTTTCATGATCGTGACCACCACCTTCGCCACCTGGTTCGGGTCGGAGACGGTGCTGGGCATTCCGGCCAAGTTCATCGACAGCGGACTGGGCGGCGTCATCGAGGACCCGTTCGGCGCGGGCACCTGCCTGATCCTGGTGGGGCTGTTCTTCGCGGGCAAGCTCTACCGCATGACGCTGCTGACCATCAGCGACTACTACCGCGAGCGCTACGGCCGCACGGTGGAGGTGGCCTGCTCGCTGATCATCATGCTGAGCTACCTGGGCTGGGTGTCGGCGCAGGTCACCGCGCTCGGGCTGGTGTTCAACGTGCTGTCCGGCGGTGCCGTTGGCATTCCGATGGGCATGGTCATTGGCGTGCTCTCGATCCTGGCGTACACGCTGTTCGGCGGCATGTGGTCGGTGGCCGTCACCGATTTCATCCAGATGATCATCCTCGTGGCAGGGCTGGCGGTGCTGGCAGTGTTTGCCGGCGAGATGGCCGGTGGCGCCGACAAGGTCATCGCCTTTGCCGCCAGCCGCGACCTGTTCCGGTTCTGGCCCGAGCCGAGCTTCAAGGACATGGTGTTCTTCTTGGCGGCCGGGCTGACCATGATGCTCGGCTCCATTCCCCAGCAGGACGTGTTCCAGCGCGTGATGTCGGCCAACAGCGTCAAGTCGGCCACGCGCGGCCCGGTCATCGGGGGCGTCGCCTACATCCTGTTCGCCTTCGTGCCCATGTTCCTGGTGGCCAGCGCGCTGCTGATCATGCCCGAGCAGACTGCCCAGCTTCTCAAGGACGATCCGCAGCGCGTGCTGCCGACGCTGGTGCTCGAGAAGATGCCCTTCGTGATGCAGGTGCTGTTCTTCGGCGCGCTGCTGTCCGCCATCAAGTCGACCGCGTCGGCGACCCTGCTGGCGCCCAGCGTGACATTCACCGAGAACATCTGGCGCCAGTTCCGGCCGAGCGGCTCGGACAAATCCAACCTCCGGACCATGCGCATCACCGTCCTGGTGTTCAGCGCCGCGGTATTGGCCTACTCGATCCGGATGGAAGGCACGCCCATCTACGAGCTGGTCTCCGGGGCCTACCAGGTTCCGCTGGTGGGCGCCTTCATCCCGCTCGTCTTCGGCCTGTACTGGCAGCGTGCCACCACGCAAGGCGCCGTGCTCGCCATCGTCCTGGGGATCGGCGTCTGGATCGCCGGGCTGGCCATGCCGTGGGGCGAGGCATTCCCCGCGCAGCTGGCCGGCCTGCTGGCGTCCCTGGCCGGCATGGTGGCCGGATCGCTGGCACCCCAGTGGGTGGCCAACGTGCGCACACCGCACCGGCCGCTGGCCGCCTGAGGCGGCCCGTGCGCCCTGCGCGGCGGACGGATCTGCGAGGGCGCGCCTTATAATTGCGGGCTTTGCTGGCGGAGCGCCTCCAATTCGTCAGGCCCCGCATCACGCCTTCATCCCAATGCCTATCTATGCCTACAAGTGCAGCGCCTGCGGCCATGCCAAGGACGTGCTGCAGAAGATGTCCGACGCGCCGCTGACCGACTGCCCGGCATGCGGCGCCGCTGCATTCAGCAAGCAATTGACCGCTGCCGGCTTCCAGCTCAAGGGTTCGGGCTGGTATGTGACCGATTTCCGCGACGGTGGCAGCAACACCGGCAAGGGCAAGAGCGACAGCGCCGCGCCGAAGGCGGCCGAGGCTGCCACCGGCACCGGCGGTGACGCTGCTGCCGCGGGACCGTCGGCGCCCGCAGCGGCTCCGGCCGCCGCGCCCGCGGCGGCGCCTGCTGCCGCACCGGCGCCTGCCTCCGGCAGCGCCAGCTAGAGAGAGGGCGCCGAACGCCATGCTCGCGCTGCGCAAGTGGCTGGTGTCCGGCCTGCTGGTCATCGTTCCCCTGGCGATCACGCTCGGGGTGCTCGACTGGATCATCGGCACGCTGGACCAGACGTTGTGGCTGCTGCCGGCCCATTGGCAGCAGTGGCTGGCGCAGCACCGCGTGCGCGGGCTGGGCGTGCTGCTCACGCTGACCATATTGCTGGGGGTGGGCGCGGCGGCCAGCAACTTCATCGGCAAGCGGCTGCTCGGCTGGGGCGACGCCCTGGTGCGCCGCATCCCGGTGGTGCGCTCGATCTATTCCAGCGTCAAGCAGGTTTCCGACACGCTGTTCTCGGACAGCGGCAACGCCTTCCGCACTGCGGTCCTGATCGAATGGCCGCGGCCGGGCGCGTGGACCATCGCCTTCGTCACCGGCACACCCGGCGGCGACGTGCGCAATCACCTGCAGGGTGACTACCTGGGCGTGTACGTGCCCACCACGCCGAACCCCACCGGCGGCTACTTCGTGATGCTCAAGCGCACGGACTGCATTGAACTGAAGATGAGCGTCGACGAGGCGCTCAAGTACATCGTGTCGATGGGCGTAGTGGTGCCAGGCGGCCCCGAGTCCATCAGCCACGCCTAAACCGAACAGAAGAAGGAGTAGGCGCCCCCGCGGCGCCGCCAACACCATGGCGATGCGTACACACTATTGCGGTCTCGTGACCGATGCCCTGCTGGGCCAAACCGTCACCCTGTGCGGCTGGGTGAACCGCCGGCGCGACCATGGCGGCGTGATCTTCATCGACCTGCGCGACCGCGAGGGCAATGTGCAGGTCGTGTGCGACCCCGATCGCGCCGACAGCTTCGGCATCGCCGAGGATCTGCGCAACGAGTTCTGCGTGCAGGTCACCGGCCTGGTGCGTGCGAGGCCCGAAGGCACGGTCAACGACAACCTCAGGAGCGGCAAGATCGAGGTGCTGTGCCATGCGCTCAAGGTGCTCAACCCGTCGGTGACGCCGCCCTTCCTGCTCGACGACGACAACCTCAGCGAGACCACGCGCCTGACGCACCGCGTGCTCGACCTGCGCCGCCCGGTCATGCAGAACAACCTGATGACCCGCTACAAGGTGACGATGGAGGCACGCAAGTTCCTCGACGCCAACGGCTTCATCGACATCGAGACCCCCATGCTGGGCAAGTCGACGCCCGAGGGCGCGCGCGACTATCTGGTGCCCAGCCGCGTGCACGACGGCAGCTTCTTCGCGCTGCCGCAGTCGCCGCAGCTGTTCAAGCAGTTGCTCATGGTCGCCGGCTTCGACCGCTACTACCAGATCGTCAAGTGCTTCCGCGACGAGGACCTGCGCGCCGACCGCCAGCCCGAGTTCACGCAGATCGACATCGAGACCTCGTTCATGGCCGAGAACGAGATCCGCGAGATGTTCGAAGGCATGATCCGCCAGGTCTTCCGAGCGGCCGCCGGCATCGAGCTGCCCCCGTTCCCGACCATGACCTACGGCGACGCCATGTTCAAGTACGGCTCGGACAAGCCGGACCTGCGCGTCAAGCTGGAGTTCACCGAGCTGACCGACGTCATGCGCGACGTGGAGTTCAAGGTGTTCTCGGCAGCCGCCAACATGAAGGACGGCCGCGTGGTGGCCCTGCGCGTGCCCGGCGGCGGCGCCGAGGGCGGGCTCAGCCGCGGCGAGATCGACGCCTACACCGAGTTCGTCAAGATCTACGGTGCCAAGGGCCTGGCCTACATCAAGGTCAACGATGCCGCCGCCGGCCGCGAAGGCTTGCAGAGCCCGATCGTCAAGAACCTGGGCGATGGCGCCCTGGCCGAGATCATCGCCCGCACCGGCGCGCGCGACGGCGACCTGATCTTCTTCGGTGCCGACAAGGCCAAGGTGGTGAACGACGCCATCGGCGCCCTGCGCATCAAGGTCGGCCACAGCCCGTTCGGCAAGAAGTCTGGCCTGTTCGACGATCGCTGGGCGCCGCTGTGGGTGGTCGACTTCCCGATGTTCGAGTACGACGAGGAAGGCCAGCGCTGGTCTGCCGTGCACCATCCGTTCACGTCGCCCAAGGACGGGCACGAGGACATGATGGACACCGCACCCGAGAAGTGCCTGGCCAAGGCCTACGACATGGTGCTCAACGGCATCGAGATGGGTGGCGGCTCGGTGCGTATCCACCGCGAGGAAGTGCAGAGCAAGGTGTTCCGCGCGCTCAAGATCAATGCCGAGGACGCCCAGGCGAAGTTCGGCTTCCTGCTCGACGCGCTGCAGTACGGCGCGCCCCCGCACGGCGGCATCGCCATCGGCCTGGACCGCCTGGTCATGCTGATGACCGGCGCCGAATCGATCCGTGACGTGATCGCCTTCCCCAAGACCCAGCGCGCCCAGGACCTGCTGACGCAGGCGCCCAGCCCGGTCGACGAGAAGCAGCTGCGCGAACTGCACATCCGGTTGCGCAACACGGCCGCCAAGGCGGACTGACGCTCAGGCTGCCGCGCCGTCCGGCGCCCGCCCGCACCGCGGCAACGCGCGGTCGGGCAGGGCGCCTTTTCATTTATGCTGGCAGCATGCGGCACCGGACATCGCCGGTGGCCGCGAAGCCATGGACGCGCACGTCAAGCCCTTCAAGATTCCCGAGTCGGTGCTGGTGGTCATCCACACCGCGCAGCGCCAGGTGCTGCTCATCGAGCGCGCCGACACGCCGGGCTTCTGGCAGTCGGTCACAGGCAGCAAGGACCACCCGGACGAACCCCTGGCGCTCACCGCCGCGCGCGAGGTGCTGGAGGAAACCGGCTTCGACTGCGGCCCGGCCAGCGCATTGGCCCGGTCGCTGCGCGACTGGAGCCTGACCAACGAGTACGACATCTATCCGCGCTACCTGCACCGCTATTCCCCCGGCGTCACCCGCAACCGCGAGCACCTGTTCGGCCTGTGCCTGCCCGAGGCGGCGGTGCCGGTGCTGAGTCCGCGCGAGCACACCGCCTGGCGCTGGCTGCCCTGGCGCGAGGCGGCCGACGCCTGCTACTCGCCCTCGAACGCCGAGGCGATCCTGTTGCTGCCAGAATTCATGGAATGAGCGAGCAGCAGGGCAAACTTCGCGTTGCGACGTACAACATCCACAAGGGTGTGCAGGGCGTCGGGCCGGTGCGGCGACTCGAGATCCACAACCTCGGCCACGCGGTCGAGCAGCTCGACGCCGATATCATCTGCCTGCAGGAAGTGCGCAAGATGAACCGCCAGGCGGCCATGCGCTTTGCCCGCTGGCCGGAGCTGCCGCAGGCCGATTTCCTGGCGCCCGAGGGCTATACGGCCGTCTACGAGACCAACGCCATCACGCGCCACGGGGAACACGGCAACGCGCTGCTGACGCGGTGGCCGGTACTGCACACGTCGCATCGCGACATCTCGGACCACCGCTTCGAGCAGCGCGGGCTGCTGCACGCGGTGATCGAGGTCGAAGGCGTTCCGGTGCATGCCATCGTGGTGCACCTGGGGTTGATCAAGGGCAGCCGCGTGCGCCAGGTGGCGCTTCTGCGCGATTTCATCGACAAGGAGATTCCGCCCGGCGACCGGCTCGTCGTCGCGGGCGACTTCAACGACTGGGGCGCGCGCATGCGCTACGCCATGAACGCGATGGGCCTGCGCGACTCCAGCGACCTGCGCGGCCCTCGCACCCTGACGTACCCGTCGCGCCTGCCGCTGACGCAGCTCGATTTCATTTACGCCCGCCACATGCCGGTGACCGAATGCGCCGTGCCGCGCGGCCCGGTCTGGGCCCGGATGTCGGACCACCTGCCGCTGGTCTCGGACTTTTCGCTATGAATTTCATAGCAAAGAGGCGCCGTCGCTGCTGAGTTCCCGCTCGGGAACGTGGAAAAGCCTTTGCCTGATAGGATGCCGCCCATGCTGACCAAGATCGACGCCAAGCTGCGCCCAGTCGAAAGCGGAGCGCCGGACGAAGGCACGCCCGTTTCCGTCAAGATCCGCGAGCGTGTGAAGGCCGCGCGCCAACGCTACAACGCCAACGACAACATCGCCCAGTTCATCGAGCCGGGCGAACTCGAAGCGCTGCTCGACGAGGTCGAGGAGAAGATGAAGGGCGTGCTCGACAGCCTGGTCATCGACGTCGAGAACGACCACAACACCGGCGCCACCGCGCGCCGCGTGGCCAAGATGTATGTCAACGAGGTGTTCCGCGGCCGTTACGTGCCGGCGCCCTCGCTGACCGAATTCCCGAACGCCGAGCGGCTCAACGAACTGATGATCGTCGGGCCGATCACCATCCGCAGCGCCTGCTCGCACCACTTCTGCCCGATCATCGGCAAGCTGTGGATCGGCGTGATGCCCAACGAGCACACCAACGTCATCGGCCTGTCCAAGTATGCGCGGCTGGCCGAATGGGTCATGGGCCGCCCGCAGATCCAGGAAGAGGCCGTGGTCCAGCTGGCCGACCTGATCCAGGAAAAGACCCAGCCCGACGGGCTGGCGCTGGTGGTCGAGGCCGAGCACTTCTGCATGCAGTGGCGCGGCGTCAAGGAAATGGACAGCAAGATGATCAACTCCGTCATGCGCGGCGCGTTCCTCAAGGACGCGTCGTTGCGTCGCGAATTCCTCTCGCTGCTGCCGCGAAAGGGTTGACGCCATGCTCGTGCGCCTGCTTTACGCCAGCCGCGCGGTGGACGCCAGTCCTGCGGCGATCGAGGCGATCCTGACCCAGTCCAGGCAGCACAACACCTCCTGCGGCATCACGGGCATCCTGTGTCACGGCGGCGGTGTGTTCCTGCAGGCCATCGAAGGCGGCCGCAAGGCCGTCAACGAGCTGTACGCCCACATCCTGGCCGACGCCCGCCACAAGGACGTGCAGCTGATGCACTACGAGGAAATCAACGAGCGCCGCTTCGGCGGCTGGACCATGGGCCAGGTCAACCTGACCAAGGTGCACGCCTCGATCCTCCTGCGTTATTCCGAGCGGCCGGAACTCGACCCCTACGCCGTGTCCGGCAAGGTCTCGCTGGCCCTGCTCGAAGAGCTGATGGCCACCGCCTCGATCGTCGGCCGCGGCTGATCGGCTGATACACGGGCTGCCCATGCCGGCGCTGCTGGTCGGCTGCGACTTTTCCAGCGCGCCGACCCGGCGCAAGAACATCGTTGTCGCGACAGGCGGTGTCGTCGGCGCCGACGTGCGGCTCCAGGCCGTCCATCGCTTCCATTCGCTCGACGCCTGGTCCGATTGGCTGGGCTCGCAGCCGGCCTGGGTCGGCGCATTCGACCTGCCTTTCGGCCTGCCGCGCGAACTGATCGAGTCATTGCAGTGGCCGCTCGACTGGCGCGCCTCGATCGCGCATTTCGCGGGCATCGACCGCGTCGAACTCCGGCGCCGCCTGGCGGCCTTCTGTGCCGCGCGTCCGGCGGGCGGGAAGTTCGCGCACCGGGCCACGGACGGGCCGGCGGGCTCCAGCCCCTCCATGAAGTGGGTCAATCCGCCCGTGGCCTGGATGCTCCACGCCGGCGTGCCGCGACTGCTCGCCACGGGAGCGCATTTTCCGGCCCACCTGCCGCCGCCGCAGGGTGAGCCGGCACGCGTCGCGCTCGAAGGGTATCCAGGCCTCGTGGCGCGGGACGTGCTCGGGCGCACCAGCTACAAGAGCGACGCGGCGACGCGGCAGGACGAAGGGCGCCGCGAGGCGCGCGAATGCCTGCTGCGGGCACTCGAGGCCGGCCAGACGCGCCTGGGCCTGTCCCTGGCCGTCGGCGGGGCGCACCGCGCCGAACTGGTGGCGGACGGCAGTGCCGATACGCTGGACGCCGTCCTGTGCCTGATGCAGGCTGCCTGGGCGGCGCGGCGGGCGGACTCGCCCGGGCGGGGGTACGGCGTGCCGCCCGGCGTCGACCCGCTCGAGGGTTGGATCGTCGGCGCGACGCCCCCGTAACACGGCATCGGTCCCGTCCTACAGCCGACGACCGCCGCGACAGACGCCGGCATCGCCGCGCGCAGATTAGTGTCGGGCCTGCGGACCGCGCGGTGCTCGCGCGGCCCTACCAGCAAAGGAGATCTTTACATGACCCCAACCTCTGCCAACCTGAAGACGACGCTGACGCGCGCCGGTTGGGCGCTGGCGCTGGCTGGTGCTTCGCTCGCCGTGGCCGGCTGCGACAACGCGAGCGACCGCACTGCCGGCGAGAAGCTCGACGATGCCATCGCCCGCACCGAACGCGCGGCCGACCAGGCGGCCGACAAGACCGCACGCATGGCCGGCGAGGCGAAGGACCGCATGGCCACCTCGGACGTCCCCGACAAGATGGCCGATGCGGCCCGCAAGGCCGGCGCCGCCGTCGAAAAGGCCACGTCGGACGCCAGCATTACCGCCTCGGTCAATGCGGGTCTTGCCAAGGACCCGCAACTGAGCGCGCTCGAGATCGACGTCGATACCGACGCTGGCAAGGTCACGCTGACCGGCCCCGCGCCGAGCGCCGAGGCCAAGGAGCGCGCCGAACAGATCGCTCGCGGCGTGCAAGGCGTCAGCGCAGTCGACAACCGGCTCGAAGTCAAGACGATGTAGCGGGCCGGGCCTGCGGCAGCTGCGGCACAAGAAAAAAAGCCCTGGCATGCCAGGGCTTTCTTTCTTGCGAAGCGCGGATCAGTTGTCCAGCCAGTCCCGCAGTTCGTCGGCGTGCTCTTCCTCGTCGGCCAGGATTTCCTCCAGCATCCGGCGCGTGGTGGGATCCTTGTCGCCGATGAGCACGATCATCTGGCGGTAGCTCTCCACGGCGATGCGCTCGGCCACGAGATTGGCGCGCACCATGGCCTTGAGGTCGGTGGACTCGTCATAGTCGGCGTGGCTGCGTTCGAGCAGCGTGTTGGGAGAGAAGTCGGGCTCGCCACCGAGCTGCACGATCCGCTCGGCGATCTTGTCGGCATGGGCCGTTTCCTCGTTCGCATGCACCAGGAATTCGTCGGCGATCGCCGGGGAAGACACCCCGTGCGCGGTGAAGTAATGGCGCTTGTAGCGCAGGATGCAGACCAGTTCGGTCGCCAGCGCATCATTGAGCAGCTTGAGGATGTCTTCGCGCCATGGGCCGTAGCCGGGCGTGACGGCGCCATCGTCAAGGCTGCTCGCGGCGGCCTTCAAGGCGCTTTCGTCGAGCGTCAGCTTCTGGCGCTGGGTGCCCTGGTCGGGTCTTGCAGTTGCGGTTGTCATGGCGTGAGGTCCTTTCGTGGGAATGGCTCGCGGTGCATGAGCGTGTTGATCACGCCCGCAAGCTCGGAAGTCTTGAAAAGTGCGGCAATGGCCGCCGATACCGTGAGCAGGCGCCAGGGGCGCGTGAGCACCAGCACGCCGCCGGTGGCAGCCGCGGCAACCATGAGCGCCACCGGCCGCTCGTGCGCGGCGCGCTCGAGCAACGGGCGCGCCAGCTGCCCTGCCGCGTGCAGCGGGTGCCTGCGCCACCAGTGACCGGCCAGGCGCTGCCCCAGCTTCAGCCAGCCCGCAGCCGGATGCGCCGTGGCGGCCTCGACGAAATAAGTCGTGGCATCGCCGGTCCTGTCGCGCGGCTGCAGTGCTCGCCGGCGCCCTGGCAGGTGTTCCTGCCGCAGGTGCTGCACCAGCGCATGGCGCGACATGGCCAGCCGCTCCTGCGGTGTCGGTTCGACGTTTTCAGCGTTCATCGTATTGCCCCGCCAGGTGCAGAGCCTCCACGTCGGCGTCGAGTTGCGCCCGGATATCCTTGAAGCCGTCCAGGTCCGCCGGGCGCGTCGCGATATAGGCGCCGACGAGCGCTATGACGACCGCCACCCCTGGCACGATCACCAGGACCCAGTTGAATTGGCCGTGCAGCACGCCCAGCATCACGGCGATGCCGATCAGGCCCAGCGCCATCATCGCGGCGATGACCGCCGTGACGCCGGCGATGGTGCGGGCAACGAGCCGCCGCGCGGTGTCACCGGCTTCCTCGCGTACCAGCGCCACGTAGTTGGCCAGATGGTCGGCGACAAGTTCCGGATGCCCGAGGACCGTGGTGTAGATTGGATGCAGCATGTGGCCACGCGGACGCCTCGCGGCGACGGAAGGTTGCAGGTCGAAGACGGCGGCCCGATGTCGCGCGACGGGCCGGAACGCTCAGGCGAGTGGCACAGGAGGCGCCTGGCCTGGACGGGATCAGTCGTCGCGGCTGCGGGTCGCGAGAACCAGCAGCGCCGTGATGGCGGCGCCGGCGGCGGCGGCAAGCAGGATCGAGCGCACCGGCTGGTCCGCGATGTATTGCCCCGTGCGGTCTGCAGCGACTTCGAACTGGCGTTGGGCGCGTGCGCTGGTACGCGAAGCGGAGTCCAGCCCGCGCTGGACTGCCTGCTGCACGCGTGCGGCCAACTGCTCCATCGTCGGTTCGGCTTCGCGACGCATGTCGCGCACCTTTTCTCCGGCGGCGTTCACCGCGTTCTGCGCGTAGGCGCGCGTCGTGTCCATGGCGTCATTGGCGGTCTGGCGCAGGTCGTCGGCCAGTTCGGACGGCGTCTTGGAAGCGGATTGCATGATGTTCCCTTTCTGAAATAAACCTGTATGCCGATGGCTCGTGCCGATGCGATCGTAGCCCCGTCATCGGCGGCGCAGCAAGCCGGCGATGAAGCCGGCCAGCGCCAGCACGGCGAAGATGACGAACAGCAGCTTGGCAATGCCGGCGGCGCTTGCAGCGATGCCGCCAAAGCCCAGTACGGCAGCGATCAGGGCGATGACGAGAAACACGACTGCGTAGTGCAACATCTATTGGCTCCTTTGGGTACGCGCTTCGATGGTCGAGACGCCTGGTTGGTCGCCGCCGGCGCAACGCCGGATGGCTTGACCACGACCATAGCGGGCGACCCCCGCGCGCCCTGTCAGCCGCTGCGGTGGGGCAGCGTAGGAGGCGGGCCAATGGCCGCTTCCGCGATCTCGGGCACGCTGGCGATGATGCCGCTGCCATAAGGCTCGGAAGAGGACGGCGCCCGTCCCTGTGCCGGCAGCATCGCCCACAGCCGGGTGCCGTGCCCGGGCTGCGTGGTGATGCGCAACTTGCCGTGCGCCGCTTCCACGCGATGGCGCATGCCGGCCAGGCCGTGCGTGGCCGGGCGCAACTGCTGCATGTCGAATCCCTGGCCGTCGTCGGCCACCTCCACTTCGACGTGCCGCTCGTAATTCTTGAGCACGATGGTGGCGCTCTGCGCCTTGGCGTACTTTCCGATGTTGGTCAGGCTTTCCTGCACCAGGCGGTACACCGTCAGCTCGCGGCTTTCGTCGAGCAGGACGGGTTCGAGCGCCATCTCCACCTGGATGCCGGCGCGCTCGGCGAACTCGCGGCCCAGGATCTCCAGAGCGGCCACCAGGCCCAGGTTCGACAGCGACGACGGGCGCAGATCCTCGATGATTCGGCGCTTCAGCGCGATGCCGCTGTTGAGCTGCTCGATCAGGTGCTGCAGCCGCTCGATCGCGTCCGGGGAGGATGCCAGCTTGGACTTGAGGCGGGCCGCGTCCAGCTTGGCCGCGGTGAGCAGCGAGCCCAGTTCGTCGTGCAGCTCGCGGGCGAGGTAACCCCGTTCGTTTTCGCGCACTTCCTGCAGGTGGGTGGCGAGCTCGCGCAGGTTGGCGGTGCGCTCGCGCACCTCGTCCTCGAGCGCATTGCGTTCGCGCTGGAGCACCTGCTGCTGCCGGGCGCCAGCCTCGCGCAGGCGGTGGGTCTGGCGCAGGTACAGGTAGAAGGCGAACATGCCGGCCAGCGCGACAAGGCCAATGCCCAGCCGCGCCATGCGCAGCGACCGGCCGATCTGCGTCTGGCCATTTCGCAACAGTTCGTCGGAAAGCGCCAGCAGACCGGCCGCCTCGGCGCGGATGGCCGCCATTTCCTCCTGCCCGACGTCGGTGGTCAGGACGAACTTCCAGGCATCCTCGTTGCCGGCGGCGCGCAGCCGCACGCTCATGTCCATTTCCGCGAGCTTGCGCGTCACGTGGTCGGCCAGCACGGCCAGCCGATTGCTTTCCTCCGGCTTGTCGGCGTAGAGTTTGCGCAGTGCCGCGAACTGGTTGCCGATCTGCTTGACGGCTTCGTCGTACGGCTGGCGGTAGCGTGCTTCGCCGGTGAGCAGAAAGCCGCGCTGGCCCGTCTCGGCGTCGAGCAGGCTCTGCACCAGCGAATTGAGCACCAGCCGCTCGCCCTGCGCCTCGCCGATGGCTGCCAGCGCGCGGCTGGACTGACGATATCCCGCTTCGTTGATGCCCACCAGCACCAGCGCGGCGAGCATGGCCAGGCCGAGCGCAAGCGTTGTAGGACGCGTGGCCAACCAATTTTGAAGGCGCCGTCCGACAGTGGGGGACGCCGAACCGTGAATAATCGTCATGGACCCGGGGAGGTCAAGTAAATCCGCGCCTGAGCGCGAAACGAACAGGAAAGAAGCCAAGAATGATCAGAGTCGGAATTGTGGATGACCACGCCATCGTGCGCTCGGGCTTGCGCCAGTTTCTTTCCGAACATGTGGACCTGAGAGTGGTCGGGGAGGCTGCGAGCGGTCGCGAAGCGATCGACCTGGTCCGGACCACCGAAATGGATGTGCTGCTGATGGACCTGTCCATGCCCGGCCAGAGCGGCATCGACGCGCTGGCCATGATCCGCGCCAAGGCGCCGGACGTCGGCATCCTGATCCTCAGCGCCTACCCCGAGGAGCACTACGCCCTGAACCTGATCCGCCAGGGCGCCAGCGGCTACCTCAACAAGGAGTGCGATCCGATCGAGATCGTCAACGCGATCCGCACCATCGCGCTCGGTCGCCGCCACATCACGCCTGCCGTGGCAGACCTGCTGGCGCGCCAGCTGGATCGCAACAACGAAGGCCCGCCGCACGAGCAGCTGTCGGAACGGGAATTCCAGGTCTTCCTCAAACTCGCCAAGGGCGAAACCGCGGGCGACATCGCCAAGGAACTGTCCTTGTCGGTGAAGACGGTGAGTACGTACCGTACGCGCCTGATGGAGAAGATGAACCTGTCGTCCAACAGCGACCTGACCTACTACGCGCTGAAGAACAAGCTGATCGACTGAAGCGGCTGCGGCGCTGTTCTCCGGCCGCGGCCGGGGAGCGCCCCGGCTGCCTCTGGCGCCTCGCAGACTGCTCCTGGCCCGGCAGTCTTCGCGAGGCGTTTTCGTTGGCATCAGTGCGGCCCGCTCCCGGCGTCGCTGGCGTCGGACAGCTGGGCGCAGAACTCCACCAGCGCATCGATCTCGTTGGACTTGTCGAATACGGCGTCGGCGCCCAGCTGGGCGCAGCGCTTGCGAATGTCGGGGGTGGCGTAGTTGGTCAGCACGATGACCTTCTGCCCGCTGCGCCGCTGTGCGCACCCTTGCAGCACGCCCAGTCCGCTGCCTTGCTTGAGGAACAGATCCACGATCGCCAGGTCCCATTCCGGGCCGTTTGCGGACAGCCAGTCGCGCGCGACGGCTTCGCCCTCGGCGTGGCCGATGGCATTGACGCGAGTGAGCTCTTCCAGGGTGCCGATGAGGTTCTCCCGGATCGTGGCGTTGTCTTCGACGATGTAAGTCCTGAGTGTGTTTGGCATGTCGAAAGACATCTTCTTCTCGGCGTACCCAACGCACTCGCCGATGCGCAGCGATGACATGCAGAGGATCGTATCGGGAGCCCGGTGTGCAGTGTGCAAGGTGCAGGGGCTTCGCGCTGTAGGACAGCTCCCACTGGGCGTGTCCCGCACGCCGCGGCGGCACTCAGCGCGCTTCGGCGGTGGGCGCGGCGGTACCGCGTCGCTGCGCGCAGACCGGGCACAGCGGATCGCGCCGAAGTCGCATCTCGTCGAAGCGCGTGGTGCGCCCGTCGAGCATCAGCAGCCGCCCGGCGAGCGGCTCGCCCATGCCCGCCAGCAGCTTGAGCGCCTCGCCGGCCTGCAGCGTGCCAATGGTGCCGACCACGGGCGCAAAGACGCCGAGCACCGCGCAACGCGTTTCCTCGAAATCGGCGTCCGGCGGAAACACGCAGGCGTAGCAGGGCGCGTCGGCGCTGCGGGTGTCGAACACCGACAGCTGCCCGTCGAAGCGGATCGCCGCGCCGGCGACCAGCGGCTTGCCGTGCTGCACGCAGGCGCGATTGACGGCCTGGCGGGTGGCGAAGTTGTCACTGCAGTCCAGGACCACGTCGGCTGCCGGCACGAGCTGCTCCAGCAAGATGGCATCGGCCCTGGCCACGTGGGTGGCGACCTGGATTCCAGGGTTGAGGGCATGCATGCCTTCGGCGGCCGATTGCACCTTGGGCTGGCCGACGCGTGCGTGGGTGTGGGCGATCTGCCGCTGCAGGTTGGTCAGGTCGACCTCGTCGTCGTCCACCAGCGTGATGCGGCCGACACCGGCGCCTGCCAGGTACAGCGCTACCGGGGAGCCGAGCCCGCCGGCGCCGATGACGAGCGCATGCCCGGCGCTGACGCGCGCCTGGCCATCGATGCCGAATTCCTCCAGCAGGATGTGCCGCGAGTAGCGCAGCAGCTGCTCGTCTTCCATGGCGTGGCGAAGGAAATGGGCGCTCCGGCTCGGACGATTGCCCGTCGAGCCGGGCTGGGCGCCTCAGTTTTCCTTCTTTTCTTCCTTGCGCTCGACCTGCGTCTTGCTGACCATGACCGGCTGGCCCTTGAGCTGCGCCAGGGCCTGCTGGAGCGGGAAGTCCTTGGCGGTGCCGTATTCGGGCGTCTTGTTGGCCGAGCCCGGATTGAGGGCCTCGGCCTCGAGTTGCCGGCGGGCTTCCTCGCGCAGCTTGTCGAGTTCCGGGTCCTTCTTCTCGGCGCCCTGGCCGCTGCTCAGGTGCTTGTCGAGATCGGCCTCGCGCATGCGCAGTACGGCGAAGGGGCTTCCCTCGGCCGTGTCGTCCACCATCACGTTGGGCACGATGCCGCGGGCCTGGATGGAGGTGCCGCTGGGCGTGTAGTAGCGCGCGGTGGTGATCTTCAGGCCGGTATCGGGGCCCAGCGGCCGCACGGTCTGCACCGAGCCCTTGCCGAAGGTCTGGCTGCCCATGATGGTGGCGCGCTTGTGGTCCTGCAGGGCGCCGGCCACGATCTCGCTGGCCGAGGCCGAGCCTTCGTTGACCAGCACCACCAGCGGCACCGTCTTGAGCGCCGGCGGCAAGCTGCGCAGCGCGTCGGAACCGCCGCGGCGCTGGTAGAACTCGGGCGCCGCCTTGTAGACCGCCTTGCTTTCCGCCAGTTGGCCGTCCGTGGTGACCACCGTGACGTTTTCCGGCAGGAAGGCGGCCGATACGGCCACCGCCGCATCCAGCAGGCCGCCCGGGTCGTTGCGCAGGTCGAGCACCATGCCCTTGAGGTTCGGGTCGGCCTTGTAGATCTCGTCGACCTTCTTGACGAAGTCGTCGACCGTGCGCTCCTGGAACTGCGACAGGCGGATCCAGCCGTAGCCGGGTTCGATCACCTTGCCGCGCACCGATTGGGTGCGGATTTCCTCGCGGGTGATGGTCACCGGGAAGGTGCGGTTCTCCTCCTTGCGGAAGATGGTCAGGCGCACCTTGGTGTTGGCCTCGCCACGCATGCGCTTGACGGCGTCGTTGAGCGTCAGGCCGCGCACGGCGGTGTCGTCGATCTTGGTGATCAGGTCGTTCGGCTTGAGGCCGGCGCGGAAGGCGGGCGAACCCTCGATCGGGGAGACCACCTTGACCAGGCCGTCTTCCTGCGTGATCTCGATGCCCACGCCGACGAACTTGCCGGAGGTGCCTTCGCGGAAGTCCTTGAAGGTCTTCTTGTCGAAGTACTGCGAGTGCGGGTCAAGCCCGGAGACCATGCCGGAGATGGCGTCCGAGATGAGCTTTTTCTCGTCCACCGGCTCGACATAATCGCTCTTGATCATGCCGAAGACGGCGGCGAGCTGCTGCAGTTCTTCGAGCGGCAGCGGCGCCAGGGAGCCACGCGCGACGGTCTGCAGCGAGACGGTCGTCAGGGCGCCGGCAACGGCGCCGGCGGCAACCCACCCTGTAATCTTGAGTTTTTGGCCCATTCGGAAATCCAGTTGGCGTAGCGAGTCAATATACACAGCTTGGAACGCGCCGTAGGGCCGCGGTTCCAAGCCAGAGCGCGCCTTCAGGCCTTTTTGCCTTGGCTCGCCACCGCGGCGGCGGCCGCGGCCGCAGCTTCGGCGTCGCCCAGATAGTAGTGGCGCAGCGGTTTGAGGTCGTCATCCAGTTCGTAGACCAGCGGGATGCCGTTCGGAATGTTCAGGCCGACGATGTCCGCGTCGGAGACGTTGTCCAGGTACTTGACCAGCGCGCGGATGGAATTGCCGTGCGCGGCCACCACCAGCCGGCGGCCGGCCCGGATGGCCGGCGCCATGGATTCGTTCCAGAAGGGAATGACGCGGGCCACGGTGTCCTTGAGGCACTCTGTCAGCGGCACCTGGTCCGCGGCGAGCTTGGCGTAGCGCACGTCGGTGCGCTCGCAGCGCGGGTCGCTCGGCTCCAGCGCCGGCGGCGGCGTGTTGTAGCTGCGGCGCCAGATGAGCACCTGGTCTTCGCCGTATTCCTTGGCCATCTCGGTCTTGTTCAGGCCCTGCAGTGCGCCGTAGTGGCGTTCGTTCAGGCGCCAGGAATGCACCACCGGCAGCCAGGTGCGGTCGAGTTCGTCGAGCACGTGCCAAAGGGTGCGCGTGGCGCGCTTGAGCACGCTGGTATAGGCCACGTCGAAATCGTAGCCTTCGGCCTTGAGCAGCCGTCCGGCCTGCTTGGCCTGCTCCACGCCAGTGGGGGTCAGGTCGACGTCGGTCCAGCCGGTGAATCGGTTCTCGAGGTTCCAGGTCGATTCGCCGTGGCGGATCAGCACCAGTTTGTACATGGTCGGGGCCTATTCGTTGGAGGAGATTGCAAATTTCGGCAGGGGACAATTGACGGCGCCGCGGCCCGATCGGGGTCGAATCGGCCGGCCGCCGAAGCGGCCGCAAAACCCTGCAAAGCCCGACATTCTAAAATCCGGGTTTCCCATTCGAGGCTTCCCGTGAAATTCTTCTTTGACTTCGTCGTCGCCAACTGGGTGCTGTGCCTGATCGTGGTCAGCTCCGGCGCGATGCTTCTGTGGCCGATGCTGCAAGGGGCCAACCGTGGCGCGCTCTCGGCCGAGAGCGCCGTGCAGCTCATCAACCGCCAGCGCGCGGTGGTGGTCGACATCCGGGCCCCGGAAGAATTCGCTGCCGGGCACGTCGGCGGCGCCCGCAACGTGCCGCTCGAGCAGCTCGAAGCCAAGCTGCCCGGCACGGTCAAGAACAAGTCGCTGCCGCTGCTCATCGTCTGCGCCAGCGGCGCGCGTGCCCAGCGCGCGGTCGCAACAGCGCGCAAGCTCGGCTACGAGCAGGCGCAGGCTCTCGCCGGCGGCCTGAAATCCTGGAAAGCCGCCAACCTGCCGCTCGAAAAGGCCTGATAGAAACATGCAGCACGTCAAGATGTACACCACCGCGGTTTGCCCCTACTGCATCCGCGCCAAGCAGATCCTCAAGTCCAAGGGGGTCGACCAGATCGAGGAAATCCGCATCGACGCCGATCCGGCGGCGCGCGCCACCATGATGGAAACCACCCGGCGCCGCACCGTGCCGCAGATCTTCATCGGCGACACGCACGTCGGCGGCTGCGACGACCTCATTGCCCTGGACGGGCGCGGCGGGCTCGAGCCGCTGCTGCGCGGGCCGGCTGCCTGAGGCGCCGGGCCATAATCGTCCTTTCGTGACCTGCCGCGCCGAACAAGGCACGGCGGGTTCGCGGCGCCGCACCCGCGGTGCTGCGCCGGCCACCCTCCGGTCGGCAGATCATCCCTTTACACATCGACAAGAGAAGCCATGGCCGACAACCAAGACCCCGTTTTCCAGATCCAGCGCGTCTACCTCAAGGATCTGTCGCTCGAGCAGCCCAATTCGCCGGCCATCCTGCTGCAGCAGGAGTCGCCCACCGTCGACATCCAGCTCGGCGTGGACGCGCAGCCTGTCAACGACGGCATCTTCGAAGTGAGCGTCTCGGCCACCGTGCAGACCAAGATCGGCGACAAGACGGTGTTCCTGGTCGAGGCCAAGCAGGCCGGCATCTTCGAGATCCGCAACCTGCCGCAGGACCAGATGGCGCCGATCCTCGGCATCGCATGCCCGCAGATCGTCTACCCGTACCTGCGCGGCAATGTCGCCGACACCATCCAGCGCGCCGGCTTCCCGCCCGTGCACCTGGCCGAGATCAACTTCCAGGCCATGTTCGAGCAGCAGCAGGCGCAGGCCGCCCAGGGCGCCCAGGGCGCGCCCGTCGTTACCCAGTAATCCGTGCCCGGACGCGCGGCGTGACGGCCGCCGGCCCGTCCGGCGCCCACCCCGCGCGCCGGACGCAGCAGCGCGTCTGCAGGACCTTCTTCCCATGAAAATCTGCGTCCTCGGCGCGGGTGCCTGGGGCACCGCGCTGGCGATCAATGCCGCAGGCCGCCACCAGCCGCGGCTGTGGGCGCGTGACGCCGGGCAGCTGGCGGCCATGCAGTCACAGCGCGAGAACCGGCGCTACCTGCCCGGCGTCGCCCTGCCTCGAGAACTGCAACTGGCAGGAGGAAGCGCCCGCGAAGCCGCGGCAGGCGCCGATCTCGTCATCGTCGCCACGCCGATGGCGGCCCTGCGCGAGCAACTCGATGCGCTGCGCGACCTGGCTGCACCGCTGGCGTGGCTGAGCAAGGGCGTGGAGCAGGCGCGCGCCGGCGCGCCCGAGCCAGGGTTGCTGGCGCACGAGGTCCAAGCCCAGGTGGCACCCGCGCTCAAGGCCGGCGTGCTCAGCGGCCCCAGCTTTGCGCAGGAGGTCGCCAGCGGCCAGCCGACGGCCCTGGTGGCCGCCAGCGCGCATGAGCAGGTGCGCGCGGCGCTGGTCGAGGCTTTCCATGGCCCGAGCCTTCGCGTCTACGCCAATGACGACATCGTCGGCGTCGAGATCGGCGGCGCGGTCAAGAACGTGCTGGCCATCGCCACCGGCCTGGCCGACGGGCTGTCCCTGGGGTTGAACGCGCGCGCGGCGCTCGTTACCCGCGGCCTGGCGGAAATGACCCGACTGGGACTGGCCCTGGGCGCTCGCGCAGAAACCTTCATGGGGCTGTCCGGCCTTGGCGACCTGGTGCTCACCGCCACGGGCGACCTGTCGCGCAACCGGAAGGTGGGGCTGCTCCTGGCGCAGGGCCTGAGCCTGGCGCAGGCGGTCGATTCGCTCGGCCACGTGGCCGAGGGCGTGTACTGCGCACGCACCGTCGAGCAACGCGCCCTGCGCCTGGGCGTGGACATGCCGATCACCCGATGTGTCGTCGCCTTGCTCGACGGGCAACTGCGCCCGGTCGACGCAGTGGCCGAACTGATGGGGCGCGAGCCTGGCGTCGAGACGCCCTGACTCGCCGCGTCCGAAAATTTTCCAGAGATGAACTCACCCTTTTTCGATTTCTCGGCGCCCGCCGTGGCTGAACTTGCACGTGCGGACGCCGAGCGCGCGCTGCGCGAGGATGCCGGCGAAGGCGACCTGACCGCCGCCCTGGTGCCCGAACGCGGCGCCACCGCCCGCGTGCTGCTGCGCGAGGACGCGGTGCTGTGCGGCGCGCCCTGGGTCGAGGCCGTGCTGCGGCAGCTCGATCCGCAGGTGCGCCTGACATGGCACGCCGCCGACGGCGCGCGCTGCGCGGCTGGCCAGACCGTGCTGCAGATCGAAGGCAGCGCGCGCGCCCTGCTGACCGGCGAGCGAACGGCGCTCAATTTCCTGCAACTGCTCAGCGCCGTTGCCAGCCGCACGGCGGTCTACGTCGAGGCGGTGCGCGGCACCCGCGCGCAGATCGTCGACACCCGCAAGACGCTGCCCGGCCTGCGCCTGGCCCAGAAATACGCAGTGCGTGCCGGCGGCGGTGTCAACCATCGCATCGGCCTGTACGACGCGATCCTGATCAAGGAAAACCACATTGCCGCGGCCGGGGGCGTGCGCGCCGCTCTGGAGGCGGCGCAGCTGGCGGGGCAACAAGCGAGCTTCGTCGAGATCGAGGTCGAGACGCTGGCGCAACTGGACGAAGCCCTGGCGCACGGCGCCCGCATGGTGCTGCTCGACAACATGGACCTGCCGACGCTGCGCGAGGCGGTGCGCATCAACGACGCGGCAGGCGAGTCCGCGGCAGTGCTGGAGATCTCCGGCGGCGTCACGCTCGAAAGCGTGCGAGCGCTGGCCGAGACCGGCGTCGACCGCATCTCGGTCGGCGCGCTCACCAAGGACGTCAAGGCCACCGATTTCTCCATGCGCTTCCTGAACCCATGACCGCCGCACCCATGGCCGCAGACGCTCTCATCGACATCGAATACGAACAACCGGCCGGCGCTGCATGCGACACCCGCGTGGCCTGGGCCCGCGTGCCGCCCGAACCCGGCCCGGCCGAGCGCGAGACGCTCAAGGCCCGAGCCCGCCAGTTGCTGCGCGAGCGCAACGCCGTCATGGTCTCGCACTACTACGTGCATCCCGACCTGCAGGACCTGGCCGAGGAAACCGGTGGCATCGTCAGCGATTCGCTGGAAATGGCGCGCTTCGGCCGCGATCATCCGGCGCACACGCTGGTGGTGTCCGGCGTGCGCTTCATGGGCGAGACGGCCAAGATCCTGTCGCCTGAAAAGCGCGTGTTGATGCCCGATCCGGAAGCCACCTGCTCGCTCGACCTGGGCTGCCCGGTCGACGACTTCACCGCCTTCTGCGATGCGCATCCGGACCGCACGGTCGTCGTCTACGCCAACACCAGCGCGGCCGTGAAGGCGCGCGCGGACTGGCTGGTCACCTCCAGCTGCGCGATCGACGTGGTGCGCGCGCTGGCCGCGCAGGGACAGAAGATCCTCTGGGCGCCGGACCGGCACCTGGGCGACTACATCCGCCGCGAGACCGGCGCCGACATGCTCAGTTGGGACGGCGCCTGCATCGTGCACGACGAGTTCAAGGCGCTGGAACTCGAGCTGCTCAAGAAGAGCCACCCGCACGCCAAGGTGCTGGTGCATCCCGAGTCCTCGGCGGCGGTCATCGCGCTGGCCGACGCGGTGGGCTCGACCTCCGGCATCCTGGCTGCGGCCGAGCGGATGGATGCCCCCGAATTCATCGTGGCCACCGACAGTGGGCTGCTGCACAAGCTGCGCGCGCTCAACCCCGGCAAGCGCTTCATCGAGGCGCCGACGGCCGGCAACGGCGCCACGTGCAAGAGTTGCGCGCATTGCCCCTGGATGGCGATGAACGGCCTGGCCGACCTGGTGCGCGTGCTCGAGCGCGGCGAAGGAGAAATCTTCGTCGACGCGGCGCTCGGCCAGCGCGCGCGCATTCCGATCGACCGCATGCTGGCGTTCACCGCCGGACTCAGGCAAGGCCACGCGCCCGGCGCGCTGGTGTCGGGCATCGGCGCGGCCTGATTCGCGCCTCGGCCCGCAAGCGCGCTTACGCCGGCGCCAGGACGGTCGCTTCCGCCGACGGCGCCGGCCCAGGAAAATCCTCGTTGAAATGCAGGCCGCGGCTTTCGCGCCGCGCCAGGGCGCACTGGACGATCAGCTCGGCCACCTGCGCGAGGTTGCGCAGTTCAAGCAGCTCCCGGCTCATGCGAAGGCTGGCGCAGAAATTCTCGATCTCGGCGCGCAGCAGACCGACGCGGCGCCGCGCCTGCTCGAGCCGCTGGTTGCTGCGCACGATGCCGACGTCTTCCCACATGAACCGGCGCAGCCTGTCGCGGCAGTGGGAGATCGCCGCCGTTTCACCGGCAGCGCCGGCGCCCTTGTCGGCCCAGGCCGGCAACGCCGCGGCTTCGCGCGCGGGCGCCTGGGCGATGGCAGCCGCGGCGGCACGCGCCAGCACGATGCACTCGACCAGAGAATTGCTCGCCAGGCGGTTGGCCCCGTGCAGGCCGGTGCAGGCCGTCTCGCCGACGGCGTACAGGCCCGGCAGGTCGGTGCGCCCCGCCAGGTCGGTCAACACGCCGCCGCAGGTGTAATGGGCCGCCGGCACGACGGGAATCGGCGTGCGCGCGATGTCGATGCCCAGCGACGCGCAACGCGCCCTGATGGTCGGGAAATGCTGCCGCAGGAATTCGGACGGCTGATGCGAGATGTCGAGCTCGACGCAGTCCAGGCCGTGCTTCTTCATCTCGAAGTCGATCGCGCGCGCCACGACGTCGCGCGGTGCGAGCTCGGCGCGCGCGTCGTGCGCCGGCATGAAGCGCGTGCCGTCCGGCAGCTTGAGCACGCCGCCTTCGCCGCGCACCGCCTCGCTGATCAGGAACGAGTCGGCCCGCGGGTGGTGCAGGCTGGTCGGGTGGAACTGGGTGAACTCCATGTTCGACACGCGGCAACCGGCGCGCCAGGCCGCCGCAATGCCATCGCCCGTGGCGGTGGCGGGGCTGGTGGTGTGCAGGTACACCTGGCCGGCGCCTCCGGTGGCCAGCACGGTGTGCGGAGCCCGGAAGGCATGGACCGTCCCGGACTTGCCGCAGAGCGCGTACAGGCCGTGGCAAGCCGGCGCGTCAAGGCCGGGCTGCGGGCCGCTGGCCAGGTCGACCAGCGTGTGCTGCTCGAAGACGGCGATGCCGTCCGTCTCGCGCACGCGTTCGATCAGCGCGTGCTGCACGGCGGCGCCGGTGGCGTCCGCGGCGTGCGCAATGCGGCGATGGCTGTGGCCACCTTCGCGCGTCAGGTGCAGTTCGCCGCCGTCGAGAGAGAAGGGCACGCCCATCTCCCGAAGCCATTGCACCGCCTGCGGCGCATGCGTGACGACGAACCGGGTCGCCGCCGCATCGCACAGGCCGGCCCCGGCGACGTGGGTGTCATCGACGTGGGATTGCAGGCTGTCGCCCTCGCCCAGCACAGCCGCGATGCCGCCCTGGGCGCGTGCGCTGGCGCCGTCGGCCAGGGCAGCCTTGGTGATCACCGCCACGCGGTGCGTGGGCGCGAGATGCAGCGCGGCGCACAGGCCGGCAAGGCCGCTGCCGACGATCAGCACATCGAAGTCGTGTGTCACGACAATTTTCCTCCCTCAGAAATTGGCGGCGGTTCGCGCCGCGCCGCTCAGGCCGGTGCGTAGGCGAGGCGCACGTAGATGGGCGCGTAGGCCTCGGCCTGGGTGATTTCCACCAGGTTTTCCTTGGCCAGCTCCAGCATGGCGATGAAAGTCACCACCAGCACCGCCGAGCCGCGGGCGACGTCGAACAGGTGCTCGAACTCGACGAACCGGCGGCCCTGCAAGGCGCGCAGCATGATGCCCATGTGCTCGCGCACGCTCAATTCCTCGCGCGAGATCTTGTGGTGCTGCACCAGCCTGGCGCGCTTCATGATGTCGGCCCAGGCGTCGCGCAGGTCGACCACGTTGACGTCGGGAAAGCGCGGCTTGATCGACTGCTCGATGTAGACCTCGGCGCGCCAGAAGTCGCGGCCGGCCTGCGGCGTGGCGCTCAGCGCGGCCGCCTGCAGCTTGGTCTGCTCGTATTCCATCAGCCGCCGCACCAGCTCGGCGCGCGGGTCTTCCGCCTCTTCGCCGTCGGCCGTCTTCTTGGGCGGCAGCAGCATGCGCGACTTGATCTCGATGAGCATTGCCGCCATGAGCAGGTATTCGGCGGCCAGTTCGAGGTGGGTCTGGCGGATCTCGTCGACGTAGGCCAGGTACTGGCGCGTCAGCGGCGCCATCGGGATGTCGAGGATGTTGAAGTTCTGCTTGCGGATCAGGTACAGCAGCAGATCGAGCGGCCCCTCGAAGGCCTCGAGGAAGACACGCAGCGCTTCCGGCGGGATGTACAGGTCGTTCGGCAGGGCGAACAGCGGTTCGCCATAGAGCCGGGCCAGCGCGACCTGGTCGACCACGTCGGGCATGTCGACGACGACCGGTGCGTCGTCATCCTGCGCCTGGGGGATCACGCTGACCATGGTGCCGGCGGCGGTGCTGCGCCGGCCTTACTTCACCTGGGTCTGGTAGACGTAGGGCTGCTGGGCCACGCGGGCCTGCTTGAACTCGTCCTGCGTCTCGCGGTCGAGGTGCTTGTCCCACAGCAGGGCGCGCCCGGCACGTTGCTCGGCCTCGAGCGTGGGCTTCTTGTGCCGCATCTCCTCGATGAAGTTCGTGATCTCGGAGTTGTAGTGGGGGCGACGGAAGATGTTCATGGTGCCGGGAGCTAGTTCGGGGCGATTTTACCGGGTGGCGCTGCCGTGGCGGTCAGCGCACGCGCATTCCGGGCGTGGCGCCGGGCCAGGGCTCGAGCACGTGGATGCCCGGCTGCGCCTTCTCGTCGGCATGGCTGGCCGCCAGCACCATGCCTTCGGAGACGCCGAACTTCATCTTGCGCGGCGCCAGGTTGGCCACCATGACGGTGAGCTTGCCGGTCAGCTGATCGGGCCGGTAGGCCGAGGCGATGCCGCTGAACACGTTGCGCGTGCGGCCTTCGCCGACGTCCAGCGTCAGGCGCAGCAGCTTGGTCGATCCCTCGACCGCCTCGCAGGCCACGATCCGGGCGATGCGCAGGTCGATCCTGGCGAAGTCGTCGATGCCGATGGTGTCGGCCAGCGCCTCGCCGCCCGGCAGGTCGGTCGCAGCGGCTGGCGCGGCTGCCTCCGGCGGGGGCTCGAGCAACTGGTCCAGCAGCTTGGGGTCGACCCGCTGCATCAGGTGCTGATAGGCCGTGATGGCATGGCCGGGGCCCAGCAGGCGCTGCGCGTCGGTCCAGCCCAGCGGCTCGCAGGCCAGGAAGGTCTCGACCTGCCGGGCCAGGGCCGGCAGCACCGGCGCCAGGTAGATCGCCAACAGGCGGAACGCTTCGATGCAGGTGCTGCACACGTCGTGCAGGCGGGCGTCCTGGCCGTCCTGCCGGGCCAGCTCCCACGGCTTGTTGGCGTCGACGTACTCGTTGACCTTGTCGGCCAGCGCCATCGTCTCGCGCAGGGCGCGGGCAAAGTCGCGGCCGTCGTAGAGCTGCCCGATCGTCGCGGCCTGCGCCTGGAGCGACGCCAGCAGGTTGGCGCCGTCGGCGCTGGGCGCGCCGAGCTTGCCGCCGAAGCGCTTGGCGATGAAGCCGGCGGCGCGGCTGGCGATGTTGATGAACTTGCCCACCAGGTCGGCATTGACGCGGGCGACGAAGTCCTCGGGGTTGAAGTCGATGTCCTCGTTGCGTCCGTTGAGCTTGGCCGCCAGGTAGTAGCGCAGGTGTTCCGGGTTCAGGCCCAGGCTCAGGTACCTGAGCGGATCGATGCCGGTGCCGCGGCTCTTGCTCATCTTCTCGTTGTTGACCGTCAGGTGGCCGTGCACGTAGACGGCGTCCGGTGCCTTGCGGCCCGAGAAGTGAAGCATGGCGGGCCAGAACAGCGTGTGGAACGTGATGATGTCCTTGCCGATGAAGTGCACCTGCTCCAGGTCGGGCTGGGCCATGTACTGCTCGTAGGTCATGGCCACGGGATTGGCCGTGTCCTCGTCCACGTCGGTCTCGATGCGGGCCTTGTCCAGCAGGTTCTTCAGCGAGGCGAGGTAGCCCACCGGCGCGTCGAGCCAGACGTAGAAGTACTTGCCCGGCGCGCCGGGAATCTCGATGCCGAAGTAGGGGGCGTCGCGGCTGATGTCCCAGTCGCCCAGGCCGCCGCTGCCGTCTTCCTTCTTGACCAGCCATTCGCGGATCTTGTTCTGCACCTCCGGCTGAACGTGGCCGGGGGCGGCGGTCCATTCCTTCAGGTACGCCTCGCAGCGCGGGTCGGACAGCTTGAAGAAGAAGTGGTCCGAGCTGCGCAGTTGCGGCTTGGCTCCGGACAGGGCCGAGTAAGGGTTGATCAGCTCGGTGGGCGCGTAGACCGCGCCGCACACCTCGCAGTTGTCGCCGTACTGGTCCTTGGCATGGCACCTGGGGCATTCGCCCTTGATGAACCGGTCGGCCAGGAACATGCCCTTCTCGGGGTCGAAGAACTGCTCCACGCTGCGCGTCTCGATCAGGCCGGCCTTCTGCAGGTCGAGGTAGATCTGCTGCGCCAGCTCGTGGTTCTCCGGCGCGTCGGTGCTGTGCCAGTTGTCGAACGCGATGTGGAAGCCGTCGAGGTACGGCTTGCGGCCGGCGGCGATGTCGGCCACGAACTGCTGCGGCGTCACCCCTGCCTTGTCCGCCGCGATGGTGATGGCCGCGCCGTGCGCATCGTCGGCGCAGACGAAGTTCACCGCCGCGCCGTTCATGCGCTGGAAGCGCACCCAGATGTCGGCCTGGATGTACTCCATGATGTGGCCGATGTGGAACTTGCCGTTGGCGTAGGGCAGGGCCGTGGTGACGAAGAGTTTGCGCTGAGGCATCGCGTGGGCGCTTTTCTAGGAGCTGAGGTGGCGGGAGGGACGCCCGCTGGCAGGCCGACCGCCGTGCGGTGGGCCCCGGGGGCAGGCCGGCAGGGATGCAGGCCGGGGGCCCACATTTTATGTGGGGCCGGCTATAGTTGCCTGCAACCCTGGGGATGGCAGTGATCGCCGAACACGAAATCGCCCTTGCCCGCAGCGCCGATGCGCAGGCCATCGCCGAGCTTTCGCGCGAGGCCATCGAGTACGGCCTTCCCTGGCGCTGGACACCTTCGCGCGTGCTGCTGGCGCTGCACGACCCGTCCACCAATGTCGTGGTGTCCCGCCGCGGCGATCATCTCCTGGCCGGCTTCGCCATCATGCAGTACGGCAACGAAACGGCGCATCTCGCGCTCCTGGCGGTGCGCGACGCGGCCCGCCGGCAAGGCCTGGGATCGGCGCTGCTGGCGTGGCTGGAGGCGACCGCGCGGGTCGCCGGCATCCAGGCGCTGCGGCTCGAAGTGCGGGCCAGCAATCCGGGCGCGATGGCTTTCTACGGCCGGCACGGTTTCGTGGAATCGGGCGTGCGGGTCGGCTACTACGAGGGCGTGGAAGACGCCATCCGCATGACCAAGGCGCTCGGCGGCCAGCCGTCCTGAGGCAGCGCCGGCGGCATCGCGACCCCACCGCCGCCATGCGTTCCCGGCCGTCCCGGTCGCCGGGACGGGCCGATCTGGCATCCTTGAGGCTGTCGGCGCGGGCGAGTCGCCTGTCGCGAGGCCCCCGGGCAGCCGCGGCCGCCACCCCCACAGCACTATTTCCATCCATCACATGACAGTCACTCCAGAGGCGCTGACCGAAGCGCTCAAGAATGTTGCGGACCCCAATACCGGCAAGGATTTCGTCAGCACCCGCGCGCTGAAGAACCTGCAGGTGAGCGAGGGCGACGTCTCCTTCGACGTCGAACTCGGCTATCCGGCCAAGAGCCAGTTGCCCGCGCTGCGCAAGGCGCTGGTGGCCGCCGCCCGTGGCGTGCCGGGCGTGCAGAACGTCTCGGTCAACATCACGACCAAGGTGATTTCCCATGCGGTGCAGCGCGGCGTGCAGCTGATGCCGAACGTCAGGAACATCATTGCCGTCGCCTCGGGCAAGGGCGGGGTGGGCAAGAGCACCACCGCCGCCAACCTGGCGCTGGCGCTGGCCGCCGAAGGTGCATCGGTCGGCCTGCTGGACGCGGACATCTACGGCCCCAGCCAGCCGATGATGCTGGGCATCAGCCGGCGTCCCGAAAGCGAGGACGGCAAGACCATGGAGCCGCTCGAGAACCACGGCGTGCAGGTCATGTCCATCGGCTTCCTGGTCGACCAGGACGAGGCGATGATCTGGCGCGGCCCCATGGCCACCCAGGCGCTGGAGCAGTTGTTGCGCCAGACCAACTGGAAGGACCTGGACTATCTCATCGTCGACATGCCGCCGGGCACCGGCGACATCCAGCTGACGCTGAGCCAGCGCGTGCCGATGACCGGCGCGGTGATCGTCACCACGCCGCAGGACATCGCGCTGCTCGACGCCAGGAAGGGCATCAAGATGTTCGAGAAGGTCGGCGTGCCGATCCTGGGCATCGTCGAGAACATGGCGGTGCACGTGTGCTCCAACTGCGGCCACGTCGAGCACATCTTCGGCGCCGAAGGCGGCCGGAAGATGGCGCAGGAATACGGCATGGATTACCTCGGCGCGCTGCCGCTGGACATCAACATCCGCCTGCAGGCCGACAGCGGCAAGCCCACCGTCGTGGCCGACCCCGACGGCGAGGTGGCCGCCATCTACAAGGACGTGGCCCGCCGCGTCGCCGTGGGCATCGCCGAGAAGGCGAAGGACTTCTCGGCCAAGTTCCCCACCATCACGGTCAGCAAGAACACCTGAGCCGCGCGCTCGCCGCACGGACGACGACAAAAGGACGGCCGGCGCCGCAAGGTGCCGGCCGTTTCTCATTCAATGCCTGAATCAATCGATGCGCCGATTGAATTTGACGGCCTGCGCGCCGGCCGGTGACACTGGAAATGATTTGCATAGGTTCGCCGCCTTCCTGGGGGCGGTCGGACCCGGGCAAGGACGAAGACGATTTCCCACGAGACAGGCGGCGCGCTATCCTCACGGCGAGGCAGGGCGGGTCGCAAGCCAAGGCAGCAGATGCAACACCCAGGCAGTGCCCAAAGAGACAAGACCGAGATCGCGCCCATCGTGCTGGGCACGCCCGACGACCTGCGCGACCGGATCCGGCGCAAGAGCAAGCTCAAGGGCCGCCAGCCCGACGCCGACGCCCTCGAGCAGGTGCGCGCGCTGCTCGGTCCGCGCCCCGAGAACGGCTGGCGCCGCGACCTGCTCATCGAGCACCTGCACCTGATCAACGACGCGTACCGCGGCCTGCGCGACAGTCATCTGGTGGCGCTGGCCACGCTGATGAACATCCCGATGGCCGAGGTGTACGAGGTCGCGACCTTCTATCACCACTTCGAGATCCTGCGCGGCGACGAGGCCGCCCCCGGCGTGACGGTGCGCGTCTGCGACGGCCTGGCCTGCGAGCTGGCCGGCGCCGGCGAGCTGCTGACGCGGCTGCCCGAACTGCTCGGCCTGGCCGGCCGGACGGACGTGCGCGTCATCGCGGCGCCTTGCATCGGGCGCTGCGAGCAGGCGCCGGCGGTCGCGCTCGACCAGCGCGCGCTGCCGACGGCCACCGCCGAATCGGTACTGCAGGCCCTCGCCGATGACGGGCCGGCGGCCCGCGCCGTGGCGGTCTTCGATCCCGCCGGGCTGGCCGAGCGCAGCGTGACCGGCACCGAACAGCCGGTGGACGTGCTGCCGGCCTGCACCGACTACGCTACCTACCGCGCCCAGGGCGGCTACCGGCTGGCAGCGGCACTGGCCAGCGGCGAGCGCACCGTCGACAGCGTCATCCAGGCGATGGAGGACTCGGGCGTGCGCGGCCTCGGCGGCGCCGGCTTCCCGGCCGGACGCAAGTGGAAGATCGTGCGCGAGCAACCGGCGCCGCGGCTGATGGCCGTGAACATCGACGAGGGCGAGCCCGGCACGTTCAAGGACCGCACCTACCTCGAGCGCGACCCGCACCGCTTCCTGGAGGGGCTGCTGATCGCTGCCCGCTGCGTCGGCATCGACGCGTGCTACGTCTACCTGCGGGACGAATACCACGATTGCCGCGAACTTCTGCACCGGGAACTGGCGGCGCTGCAGGCGGACGCGCCGTTCCCGCTGCCGACGATCGAGCTGCGGCGCGGTGCCGGCGCCTACATCTGCGGCGAGGAGTCGGCCATGATCGAGAGCATCGAGGGCAAGCGCGGGGAGCCGCGCATGCGGCCGCCCTACATCGCGCAGATCGGGCTGTTCGGCCGGCCCACGCTGGAGCACAACTTCGAGACGCTCTACTGGGTGCGCGACATCGTCGAGCGCGGTCCGCAATGGTTCAGCGGCTTCGGCCGCAACGGGCGCAAGGGGCTGCGCAGCTTCAGCGTGAGCGGGCGCGTCAAGTCGCCCGGCGTCAAGCTGGCGCCGGCCGGCATCACGGTGCGCGAACTCATCGACGAGTACTGCGGCGGCATGCAGGACGGCCACCAGCTCTATGCCTACCTGCCCGGGGGCGCTTCGGGCGGCATCCTGCCGGCCCGCATGGACGACATTCCGCTCGATTTCGACACGCTGCAGCCGCACGGCTGCTTCATCGGCTCGGCCGCCGTCATGGTGTTGAGCCAGCACGACCGGGCGCGCGACGCGGCACTCAACGTGATGCGCTTCTTCGAGCACGAGAGCTGCGGCCAGTGCACGCCATGCCGCGTCGGCACCGGCAAGGCTGCCGCGCTGATGCAGGCGCGCGTCTGGGACGCCGATGCCCTGGACGATCTGGCCCAGGTCATGGGCGACGCATCCATCTGCGGCCTCGGCCAGGCCGCGCCCAACCCGATCCGCTGCATCCACAAGTACTTTCCGCACGAAGTGGGCGAGACGCCGCTGACCGGCCGGCTGCCGGAGCCTTTGCCCGGTCCCACCACCGAGCGCCTGGGGGAGAACCGCGCATGAACGCACCATTGCCCAAGCAAGCCCTGCTCGACGCAGGCATCGAATTCCAGCTCGACGGCCGCGCCGTCGTGGCGCTGCCCGGCGAGACCATCCTGCAGGCGGCCGAGCGCGAGGGCGTGGAGATCCCGCGCCTTTGCTACAAGGAAGGGTACCGCCCCGACGGCAACTGCCGCGCGTGCGTGGTCGAGATCGAGGGCGAGCGCGTGCTGGCCCCCAGCTGCTGCCGCGCCGCCACGCCCGGCATGAAGGTGCACGCCAGCAGCGAGCGGGCGCGCAAGAGCCAGAAGATGGTGCTCGAGATGCTGCTGGCCGACATGCCTGACCAAGGCTACAAGTGGGCCGACGATGCCGGTGCGCTGCCGCACGGCGAACTGAGCGACTGGTCGAGCCGCATGGCGGTCGGCGTGCGGCCGGCACTGGCGGCGCTGCGCCGCGAGCAGCCCGCGGCCGATATCTCGCATCCGGCCATGGCGGTCAACCTCGACGCCTGCATCCAGTGCAACCGCTGCGTGCGCGCCTGCCGCGAAGAGCAGGTCAACGACGTCATCGGCTATGCCATGCGCGGGGCCGATTCGAAGATCGTCTTCGACCTCGACGACGCGATGGGCGAGAGCACCTGCGTGGCCTGCGGCGAATGCGTGCAGGCCTGCCCGACCGGCGCGCTGATGCCCAAGACGCAGATCGGCTCTCAGGTGGTGGACCGCAAGGTCGATTCCGTGTGTCCGTTCTGCGGCGTCGGCTGCCTGATCACCTACAACGTCAAGGACGAGCAGATCGTCAGCGTCGACGGCCGCGACGGCCCGGCCAACCACAGCCGGCTGTGCGTCAAGGGCCGCTTCGGTTTCGACTACGCGCACCATCCGCAGCGCCTGACGCGGCCGCTGGTGCGCAAGCCCGGCGTGCCCAAGGAAGTGAGCGAAGACCAGAACCGGCACTGGAGCGAGGTGTTCCGCGAGGCCAGCTGGGAAGAGGCGCTGGAACTCGCCGGCGGCGGGCTGCGCCGGCTGCGCGACACGTACGGTGCCAAGAGCCTGGCGGGGTTCGGCTCTGCCAAGGGCAGCAACGAGGAGGCGTACCTGTTCCAGAAGCTGGTGCGCATCGGCTTCGGCAGCAACAACGTGGACCACTGCACGCGGCTGTGCCACGCGTCCAGCGTCGCGGCGCTGCTCGAGGGCGTGGGCTCGGGAGCGGTGAGCAACCAGGTCAACGACGTCGAGAACGCGGAACTCGTGCTCGTGATCGGCTCCAATCCGACCGCCAACCATCCGGTGGCCGCGACCTGGATGAAGAACGCCGCCAAGCGCGGCACCAAGATCGTCCTGGCCGATCCGCGCCGCACCGACATCAGCAAGCATGCCTGGCGCACGCTGCAGTTCAAGCCCGACACCGACGTGGCCATGCTCAACGCGCTGATCCATGCCGTGATCGACGAGGGGCTGGTCGACGAGACTTTCGTGCGCGAGCGCGCCAGCAACTTCGAGGCGCTCAAGGAGAACGTGAAGGGCTACAGCCCCGAAGCCATGGCGCCGATCTGCGGCATCCCGGCGCAGACGCTGCGCGAGGTGGCCCGCGCCTTCGCCACCGCCCGCGGCGCGATGATCCTGTGGGGCATGGGCATCAGCCAGCACGTGCACGGCACCGACAACTCGCGCTGCCTGATCGCGCTGGTGTCGGTCACCGGGCAGATCGGCAAGCCCGGCTCCGGGCTGCATCCGCTGCGCGGCCAGAACAACGTGCAGGGCGCCAGCGACGCCGGCCTGATCCCGATGATGTTCCCCAACTACCAGCGCGTCGACAACCCCGCCGCGCACGAGTGGTTCGAGGCGTTCTGGGGGCAGCCGCTCGACAAGACGCCGGGCTACACGGTGGTGGAGATCATGCACAAGGCGCTGGCGGACGACAGCGACCCGCACAAGATCCGCGGCATGTACATCATGGGCGAGAACCCCGCCATGAGCGACCCGGACCTCAACCATGCGCGCCATGCCCTGGGCGCGATGGAGCACCTGGTGGTCCAGGACATCTTCATGACCGAGACCGCCTGGCTGGCCGACGTGGTGCTGCCCGCCAGCGCCTGGCCGGAGAAGACCGGCACGGTGAGCAACACCGACCGCATGGTGCAGCTGGGGCGGCGCGCCATCGATCCGCCCGGCGAGGCCAGGCCTGACCTGTGGATCATCCAGCAGCTTGGCCAACGGCTGGGCCTGGACTGGCACTATCCCGGCGAGGAGTGCGGCGTGGCCGCGGTCTACGAGGAAATGCGCCAGGCCATGCATGCGGCCATCAGCGGCATCACGTGGGAACGGCTCGAGCGCGACTCCAGCGTCACCTATCCGTGCCTGTCGGACGAGGACCCGGGCCAGCCGATCGTCTTCGTGGAGAACTTCCCGACCGACGACGGGCGGGTCAAGCTGGTGCCGGCCGACATCATCCCGGCCGACGAGCGGCCCGACGCCGACTACCCCTTCGTGCTGATCACCGGGCGCCAGCTCGAGCACTGGCACACCGGCAGCATGACGCGGCGCGCGACCGTGCTGGACGCGCTGGAGCCGATCGCCACCGCCTCGATGTGCCAGGCCGACCTGCTGGCGCTGGGCCTGGCGCCCGGCGACGTGATCACCATCGCGTCGCGTCGCGGCAAGGTGGCGATCCATGTGCGGCGCGACGACGGCACGCCGCAGGGGGCGGTGTTCGTGCCGTTCGCCTACTACGAGGCGGCCGCCAACCTCATGACCAACGCCGCGCTCGACCCGTTCGGCAAGATTCCGGAATTCAAGTACTGCGCCGTGCGATTGACCCGCGGCGGAACCGCGGCACCGGTGGCCGGCTATTCTCGGGAAGCCGCCACCAACTAGGGCCGTTCTCAGGCCCGGACACCATGCAGACCTCCGCCCTCGACGACCGCCATCCCACCCTGGAGGTGGCGGTGGTCATGCGGCGCGAGCGGGTGGTCGGCCCGGCGGCTCGTTGGCAGGAATGGCGCTGGGTGCTCGACAGCGTGCTGCCGGACCAGCCCGGCGGCGACGGGCGGCCGCGGCTGCTGGCCGACGACGACGGCGCGCAGCGCTGGCTGCATCCAGGCTTCAAGGTGCAGCTGTTCACCGACGAGGCCGAGGGTTACTACCTGAACGCCACGACCGAGGCTCCGTGCTGGTTCGTGCTGTGGCGCATGCACGAGGACGAGGCGCCGCCGGCGCGGCCCCTGCTGCTCACCCTGAGCTACAACGAGGCCGGGCGCTGGCTCGACGCGCAGGAAACCGTGGAGCAGGTGCCGGCGCCCGACGACGTCGTGGCCTGGATGGGCGCCTTCGTCGAATCCCACTACGTGGTCGAGCCGCGCAAGCGCCGCCGGCCGCAGAGCTTCCGGCCGTTGATCGATCGCTTCGGCAATGCTGCCAGCGTCAGCACGGGCGACAAGCGGGGGGCGGGCGATGGCCAGGGATGACGGTGGCTTCCTCTCGCGCTGGTCGCGCCGCAAGCTCAACGGCGAGAGCGACGGCGACGTCGCGCCGGCAGACGTTGCGGCGCAACCCGCCGCCCCAGGCCGCCCCGCTGCGGATGTGCCGGCACCTGCCGCCGCCGACGCAGCGCCGGCCGCAAGCGCAGATGCGGCAGACGTGCCCGCGCCGCCGCCTCCCTCGCTGGCCGACGCCGAAGACCTCCGCCCCGAATCCGACTTTCGTCCCTTCGTCTCGCGCGAGGTGGCGCCCGAGGTGCGCAACCTGGCTTTCCGCAAGCTGTTCGCCGACCCGCATTTCAACGTCATGGACGGCCTGGACGTCTACATCGACGACTACTCGGTTTCCACGCCGGTGCCGCCCGACGTGCTGGCGCGCATGGCCGGCGCCGCCTTCCTGAACCTCGTGGAAACGCCGCCCCCCGAAGAAACCCCTGCGTCGCAATCGGTTGTCGACGTGGCACAGTCAGGGCATTGCTCCAGCCCGCCGGAGGCGCCCATGCCGCCGGCCAGCCAAGCCACCGATGACGACCACGCTGATCTGCGACTGCAACAAGACGATGCCCCTGGCGGCCAAGGCCCTCGGCGCGGCATTGGCTGAACGACAGGACCTTCCCCTCCACACCACCCTGTGCCGGCGCGAGGCGCCGGCGTTCCAGCGCGCCGTGGTCGCCGCCGGCGAAGAGCCTGTGGTGGTGGCCTGCACGCAGGAGCGGCGCCTGTTCACCGAACTGGCGAGCGAGACACCCGGCGCGGTCGCGCCGATCCGCTTCGTCAACATCCGCGAGACCGGCGGCTGGAGCCGCGATGCGGGCGCGGCCGGCCCGAAGATCGCCGCGCTGCTGGCGGCGGCGCACCTGCCCGAGCCGGAGCCGGTAGCCACCGTCGGCTACCGCAGCGAGGGCCGCCTGCTGATCGTCGGCCCGCTGGACCAGGCCGAGGCGGCGGCCGGCATGCTGGCCGACGCGCTGCCGCAGATCACGCTGATGTCGACCGGGCCCGGCGCGCAGGGCGGCACGCAGGAACGCCGCTACGCCGTCATGGCCGGCCGCGTCGAGCGCCTGACCGGCTGGCTCGGCGCGTTCGAGCTGGCATGGACGCAGGACAACCCGATCGACCTGGACCTGTGCACCCGGTGTAACGCCTGCGTCGCGGCCTGCCCGACGCAGGCGATCGGGCTGGACTACCAGATCGACGCCGGGCGCTGCGACAGCACCGGCGCCTGCGTCAAGGCCTGCGGCGTTGCCGGCGCCATCGACCTGGACCGCGCGCCGCGCCGGCTCGAAGCCCGTTTCGACCTGGTGCTCGACCTCGGCGAGAGGCCGCTGATCGACTGGCATGCGCCGCCCCAGGGCTATTTCCACCTGCCCGGCGGTCTCGGCGCCGGGCCGCAGGCGCTGGCAGCGCTGTTGCGCATCCGCGAGATGGTGGGCGAGTTCGAGAAGCCGCGCTTCTTCGACTATCGCCAGAAGCTGTGTGCCCACAGCCGCAACGAGCAGGTGGGCTGCAATGCCTGCGTCGAGGTCTGCTCGGCCCACGCCATCGACAGCGATGTGGCGCACCAGCGCATCGTCGTCAACCCGAACCTGTGCGTGGGCTGCGGCGCCTGCACCACCGTCTGCCCGACCGGGGCGCTGGGCTACACCTATCCGCGTGCGCCGGAGCAGGGCCGCACGCTGCGCACGCTGCTGTCGGCCTACGCCCAGGCGGGCGGACGCGACGCGGTGCTGTTGCTGCACAGCCAGGAGGCCGGGCAGGCGTTGATCGACCAGTTGGGCCGGCAGGCGCGGCTCGGCCGCGCCGACGGGGTGCCCGCCAACGTCATTCCGGTCGGCCTGTTCCACAGCGCCAGTACCGGCCTCGACCTGTGGCTCGCGGCCGTGGCCTGGGGCGCCAGCCGCGTGGTGGTGCTTTTCAGCGGTGAGGAAGCGCCGGCCTACCGCGCGGCCATCGAGTCGCAGTTGTCCATCGGGCAGGCCGTATTGAACGGCCTGGGCTATGCCGGCAGGCACCTGACGTCAGTCGCCGCCCGGGATCCGGCTGCGCTGGACGCCGCACTGGCCGGCCTGCGTGCGGCCCGCCCGCAGGCGCCTGCGCAGGCTGCGCGCTTTGCCGTCGGGGCCGACAAGCGGGCCACGCTCGAGCTGGCGCTGGACCACCTCGTCGATCAGGCGCCGTCGCTGCCCGACGCGCCGATCGCGTTGGCCGCGGGCGCTCCCTTCGGGGCGATCGCGGTCGACAAGGACAAGTGCACGCTGTGCCTGGCCTGCGTCAGCGCGTGCCCGGCCAGCGCGTTGCAGGACAACGCCGCCGCGCCGCAACTGCGCCTCGTCGAGAAGAATTGCGTGCAATGCGGGCTTTGCCGGAGCACCTGCCCGGAGCAGGCCATCGAGCTGGTGCCGCGCCTGTCCCTCGCGCCGCAGCGGGCGCAACCGGTCGTTCTCAACGAGGCCAGGCCCTGGTCGTGCGTGCGCTGCAGCAGGCCGTTCGGCACGCAGAAAGCCATCGAGGCCATGCTCGCGCGGCTGGCCGGCCATGCCATGTTCCAGGGCGAGGCGCTCGAGCGCCTCAAGATGTGCAGCGATTGCCGCGTCATCGATCTCTATACCGAGGCGGACCCACAGAAGATTGCCGAACTATGACGGTCTCGCAGCCTGTGTCCATGTCATCCGCGCTGGACGAAGAAGTCGCCCGCGCCGAGCTCTACGGCCTGCTGGCACGCCTGTGGTACGCCGCGCCGGACGACGAACTGCTGGCCGCCTTCAGCGTGGCGGTGACCGAGGCGCCCGTGACCGGCGCGTTCCTGGAAGCGCCGTGGGCCGAGCTGGTGGGCGCCGCGCGCGCGGCAAGCGCGCCGGCCCTGGCGGCCGAGTACGACGCCCTGTTTGGCGGCATCGGCAAGCCGGAGGTCATGCTGTTCGGCTCGCACTACCTCAGCGGCTTTCTCAATGACAAGCCGCTGGCGCGCTTGCGCGGGGACCTGTCTCGCTTCGGCCTGGCGCGCGACGAGACCGTTCCCGAGTCGGAAGACCACGTGGCCTGCCTGTTCGAGGTGATGCGCTACCTGATTGCCGGCGAAGACGCCGGCGTGGCCAACCTGTCGAGCCAGCAGGCCTTCTTCGGCGCGCACATCCAGCCGTGGCTGGGCGACATGTGCGAGGCCGTGGCGGCGCATCCGGCCGCCGACTTCTATGCCGACCTGGCGCGCTTCACCCGCGCCTTCGCCCAGGTCGAAGCGCAGGGTTTCGATCTGCTGGGCTGACGGCCCGCTTCACGCACCAATAGGGGTTGTCCTTTGGGGCAGGGTCATGTCTACTAGCCAAACCTATGTAATTCAGTTCATATTTGTCACATTCAAGCGACTCCTGGAGTTGACATGCAGGACAGCCAGAAGACACCGGAAGACAAGACACACTCGCGCCGCCGCTTCTTTGCCGGCGCCGCAGGCCTGGGGGCCGCCGCCACCGCAGTCGCCGTACTGCCCGGTGCCGCCGTCGACGCCGCCGGACCGATTCCTGAAGCCGCACCCGTGCCACCGGAAAAAGGTGGCGGCTATCGCGTGAGCGAACACGTCAAGCGCTACTACCGCTCCACTTCGGCCTGAGGACGGACCCACGATGCTGCTCACTCGCAAATCCCCGGCGTCTACCTCGCATGGCGCGGCGCCATCGTCCGACACGGATCGATCCCCGTTCATCCACAGCCTGCAGCGCGGCCTGTCGCAGGCCTTGCCGACCATGGACCGGCGGGCGTTCCTGCGCCGTTCCGGTCTCGGCGTCGGCGTCGGGCTGGCCGCCGGGCAGTTGATGCTGATGCGCAAGGCCAAGGCGGCCGAGGGCCGCCCCACGGCGGTCGGTGCCGGCAAGGTCGAGGTGCGGCGCACCGTGTGCTCGCACTGCTCGGTCGGCTGCGCCTCGGACGCCATCGTCGAGAACGGCGTGTGGGTGCGCCAGGAGCCGGTGTTCGACTCGCCCATCAACCTGGGCTCGCATTGCGCCAAGGGCGCCGCGCTGCGCGAGCACGGCCACGGCGAGTACCGCCTGCGCTATCCGATGAAGCTGGTCGACGGCAAGTATCAGCGCATCAGCTGGGACCAGGCGCTCGACGAGATCACGGCCCGGCTCAAGGAGCTGCGCCAGGCCAGCGGGCCGGAGTCGATCTACTGGATCGGCTCGTCCAAGCACAGCAACGAGCAGAGCTACCTGATGCGCAAGTTCGTCAGCCTGTGGGGCTCGAACAATTGCGACCACCAGGCGCGCATCTGCCACTCCACCACGGTGGCGGGCGTGGCCAATACGTGGGGCTACGGCGCCATGACCAACTCGTACAACGACATGCGCTTCGCGAAGGTGGCGTTGTACATCGGCTCCAATGCGGCCGAGGCGCATCCGGTGAGCATGCTGCACCTGCTGCACGCCAAGGAGAACGGGTGCAAGGTGGTGGTGGTCGACCCGCGCTTCACCCGCACGGCGGCCAAGGCCGACGAATACGTGCGCATCCGCTCGGGATCGGACATTCCCTTCCTGTTCGGGCTGCTCTATCACATCTTCAAGAACGGCTGGGAAGACAAGAAGTACGTCAACGACCGCGTCTACGGCATGGAAGACGTGCGCAAGGACGTGATGGCCAAGTGGACGCCGGACAAGGTCGAGGAGGCCTGCGGCGTCGCCGAGGCGCAGATGGTCAAGATCGCCACCTGGCTCAACGAGAACCGCCCCGGCACCATCGTCTGGTGCATGGGCCAGACGCAGCACACCATCGGCAACGCCATGGTGCGCGCCTCGTGCATCCTGCAGCTGGCGCTGGGCAACGTGGGCAAGTCGGGCGGCGGCACCAACATCTTCCGCGGCCACGACAACGTGCAGGGCGCCACCGACGTCGGGCCCAACCCAGACTCGCTGCCCGGCTACTACGGCGTGGCCGAAGGCTCGTGGAAGCATTTCGCCACGGCCTGGAATCTCGACTTCGAGTGGATCAAGGGCCGCTTCGCGTCGCCCGCCATGATGAGCAAGCCGGGCATCACGGTCTCGCGCTGGATCGACGGCGTGCTCGAGAAGAACGACCTGATCGACCAGGGTCCGAACCTGCGCGGCGTCTTCTATTGGGGCCATGCGCCGAATTCGCAGACGCGCGGCCTGGAGATGAAGCGGGCCATGGACAAGCTGGACCTGCTGGTGGTGGTCGACCCGTACCCGTCGGCCACCGCGGCGATGGCCGCCATGCCGGGCAACGCGGCCGACCTCAACCCTGCGCGCGCGGTGTACCTCCTGCCCGCCTGCACGCAGTTCGAGACCAGCGGCTCGGTGACGGCGTCGAACCGTTCGCTGCAATGGCGCGAAAAGGTGATCGAGCCGCTGTGGGAAAGCCGCACCGACCACATGATCATGTACCAGCTGGCGACCAAGCTCGGCTTCGGCGCGGAACTGGTCAAGAACTACAAGATGCAGAAGGTCAAGGGCATGGACGAGCCCGTGCCGGACGACATCCTGCGCGAGATCAACCGCTGCGTCTGGACCATCGGCTACACCGGCCAGAGCCCGGAGCGTCTGCAGGCGCACATGCGCAACATGGGCGCGTTCGACGTGGCGACGCTCAAGGCCAAGGGCCCGGTCAAGGACAAGGTCAACGGATACGACCTGGCGGGGGACTACTTCGGGCTGCCCTGGCCATGCTGGGGCACGCCCGAGTTCAAGCACCCCGGCAGCACCAACCTCTACGACACCAGCAAGCACGTCATGGACGGCGGCGGCAACTTCCGCGCCAACTTCGGCGTCGAGCGCAATGGCGTCAACCTGCTGGCCGAGGACGGATCGCATTCGCTGGGCGCGGACATCACCACGGGCTACCCCGAACTCGACCACGTGCTGCTCAAGAAGCTGGGCTGGTGGAATGAACTGACCGAGCCCGAGAAGAAGCTCGCCGACGGCAAGAACTGGAAGACCGACAACTCGGGCGGCATGATCCGCGTGTTCATGAAGAACCACGGCTGCCACCCCTTCGGCAATGCGAAGGCGCGCGCGCTGGTGTGGAACTTCCCGGACCCCGTGCCGCAGCACCGCGAGCCCCTGTACGGCACGCGGCCGGACCTGGTCGCCAAGTACCCGACGCACGACGACAAGATGGCGTTCTGGCGCCTGCCGACGCTCTACAAGTCGGTGCAGCAGAAGGCGATCGCGGACAAGCTGTACGAGAAGTTCCCGTACATCATGACCTCGGGCCGGCTCGTCGAATACGAGGGCGGCGGCGAGGAAACCCGCTCCAACCCCTGGCTGGCGGAACTGCAGCAGGAGATGTTCGTCGAGATCAATCCCAAGGTTGCGGCCGAGAAGGGCATCCGCAACGGCGAACGGGTCTGGGTCCATACGCCCACGGGCGCAAAGATCAACGTGCAGGCCCTGGTGACCGAGCGCGTGGGGCCCGACACGGTGTTCCTGCCATTCCACTTCTCCGGCCATTGGCAGGGCGCGGACATGCTGCCGTACTACCCGTCCGGCGCGCATCCGGTCGTGCGGGGCGAGGCGATCAACACCGCCACGACCTACGGCTACGACAGCGTGACGATGATGCAAGAGACCAAGACCACCATCTGCAATCTCGAGAAAGCCTGAGGACCGACGATGGCACGAATGAAGTTTGTCTGCGATGCCGAGCGCTGCATCGAATGCAATGGATGCGTCACCGCCTGCAAGAACGAGCACGAGGTGCCGTGGGGCGTGAACCGCCGCCGCGTCGTCACGCTCAACGACGGCGTGCCCGGCGAGAAGTCCATCTCCGTGGCCTGCATGCACTGCTCCGACGCGCCCTGCATGGCGGTGTGCCCGGTGCAGTGCTTCTACCGCACCGAAGAGGGCGTGGTGCTGCATGACAAGGACGTGTGCATCGGCTGCGGCTACTGCTCCTACGCCTGCCCATTCGGCGCGCCGCAGTTCCCGACGCAGGGCACGTTCGGGGCGCGCGGCAAGATGGACAAGTGCACCTTCTGCGCCGGGGGGCCGGAAGCCAGCGGGTCGGCCGCCGAGTTCGAGAAATACGGGCGCAACCGCCTGGCCGAAGGCAAGCTGCCCGCGTGCGCGGAAATGTGCTCGACCAAGGCCTTGCTGGCCGGCGACGGCGACGTCGTGGCGGACATCTTCCGCACGCGCGTGCTCCATCGCGGCAAGGGCGCGGAGGTCTGGGGCTGGGGCACGGCCTACGGCTCGCAGCAGGCCGGACAGCCACAGGCCGGCGAAAACGGAGTCAAGCGGTGACGGGCCCGCACAAGACCCTCGCGGCATGTGCCGCCGTGGTGTCGCTGGCGCTGCTCGGCGCCTGCGGCGAGAAGCCGCAGACCAACGCCCAGGGCGTCAAGCACGACACCGCGCCGTGGCAGGGCACGGCAAGTGCCGATGGCCAGACCGGCAAGGCGTTCAGCGCCTCGGGGTGGCAGCCGGGCGACAAGGCCTCCTGGGAGGCCGAACTGAAGACCCGCACCCAGAACGGGCAGAACGAATACAACCGCATACGTTGACGCGAAAGGCCCTCCCATGACCAGGATGCCCCGCGCACTTTCCTCCATGCTGGCCGCAGGCCTGCTCGGCCTGGCGCTCGCCGGTGCCGCCGCCCAGGCGCCTGCGCCCGGCGCGCCGCCTTCGCCTTCGGCGGAGATGGGCGGCATCCGCGGCCAGAACATCTTCGAGGTCAGGCCCGATGCGGCCGACCAGCCCGGCTACATGGCGCAGAGCAACGCCGAACGCGCCAAGGTGCAGCCGGGCAACAACGCCCCCATGTGGCACCAGGTGGGGCAGGGCGTGACGGGCTACAGCAGCCTGCCGAAGTCACAGGCGCCCGAGGCCGGCAACCTGATCCAGCCGTTCGTGAACTACCCCGGCTCGCGCTACACCAACGCCGGCGAGGCCTGGCGCCAGGTGCGCAACGAGGTGCTCATTCCGTACGGCGCGGCGCTGCTGTTCCTGGTGCTGCTGGCCATCGTGATCTTCTATTTCGGTCGCGGCCCGCTGCGGCTGCATGCACCGGAGACCGGGCGCAAGATCGAGCGCTTCACGCCGTTCGAGCGCGCCACCCACTGGAGCAACGCGACCGCCTTCGTCTTGCTGGCGGTCAGCGGCATCGTGATGGCTTTCGGCAAGTTCTTCCTGCTGCCGGTGATCGGCGGCGCGCTGTTCGGCTGGCTGACCTACGCGCTCAAGACGGTCCACAACTTCGTCGGGCCGCTGTTCGTGGTGTCGACACTGTTCATGATCGTGACCTTCATCCGCGACAACCTGCCGCAGAAGGGCGACCTGCAATGGCTGCTCAAGGGTGGCGGGCTGTTCGGCGGGGGCGAGCCGCCATCCAAGCGCTTCAATGCCGGCGAGAAGCTGGTGTTCTGGGGCGTGGTGCTGTTCCTTGGCGCCATCGCCATCGGCTCTGGCCTGTTCCTCGACAAGCTGCTGCCCGGACCGGTGTACACGCGCGGGCAGATGCAGGTGGCGCACATGATCCACCTGGCCGCCACGCTGTGCATGATGGCGGCGATCATGGGCCACATCTACCTCGGCACGCTGGGCATGAACGGCGCCTACAAGGCCATGCGCGAGGGCTATGTCGACGAGACCTGGGCCCGCGAGCACCACCGCTACTGGTACGAAGACATCCAGGCTGGCAAGATCCCGGCGCAGCGCAGCGGCCCGCACGGCAGCGTCGCACGCACCCCGCCCGTGGCCACCGAAGGACGATCCACATGACGATTTCCCCTGCCGCCTGCCGCGTTTTCGCCGGTCTGACGCTCGCCGCCGTAGCGCCATGGGCGCTGGCCGCCCTGCCGGCGCCGCCGGCGCCCACGCCGGAGGCCAAGGCCAAGGCCGCCGAAGCCGCCGCCCGCACCGCGTGGACGGCCAAGGTCGAGAACTACAAGCTGTGCGAGGCACAGGACCGCGCCGCCGCCAACTACCGCGCCGGCGCGGCGGCCACGGGCAAGCCCGTGCCGCCCGCCGTGCCGACACCGCCGTGCAGCGACCCCGGTCCCTATGCCGCCGCCCCTCCGCAGCCGCTCGAAGGCTCGGGCGCGCATTCGCCGCCGGAGACCGCGGCAACGCCGCCGAGCAGCGCCCAGCCCGCGGCCGCGGCGCCCAAGCAGCAGTGAGTGCCGCGCTGCGCGCCGGCGCATTGCCGCGCCTGACGCAGGCCCGAGCGCCCTTGACGCGCGAGGTCGACGTCGTCGACGAACATGGCCAGCGCCAGCGCGTGTCCATACCGGCCGAGCGCGACCTGACCGTGTACGTCGACCGGCGCGAACTGGTCACGCTCATGACGCTGGGCGCGCAGCCCGAATTGCTCGTGCTGGGCTACCTGCTCAACCAGCGCCTGGTCGCTTCGGCGAGCGACATCGAATCGATCACGGTCGACTGGGACGTCGGCGCGGCCGCGGTGCGCACGCATGGTGGCATCGACCGCATCGAGGAGCGCACCGCGAAGAAGGTGGTGACCACGGGCTGTGGCCAGGGCAGCGTCTTCGGCGCGCTCATGGACGACATCGACCGTATCGCGCTGCCGCCCACCCGCATCACCCAGGCGCAGCTGTACGCGCTGGTCAATGCCATCCGGCTGCAGGAGAGCACGTACAAGTCGGCCGGCTCGGTGCACGGCTGCGCGCTTTTCACCCTCGACGCCGACGGCGGCAGCGACGCACGCATGGAATGCTTCGTCGAGGACGTGGGCCGCCACAATGCCATCGACACCATCGCCGGCTGGATGGCGATGCGCCCGGATGCCCTCGGCCCGGCCCGCGTCTTCTACACGACGGGCCGCCTGACCAGCGAGATGATCATCAAGTCGGCCCAGATGGGCGTGCCGATCGTCGTCTCGCGCAGCGGCATGACGCAGATGGGCTACGACGTCGCGCACCGCGTCGGCCTGTGCGCCATCGGCCGCGCGACCAACCGGCGCTTCGTCTGCTATGCCGGCGAGCAGCGGCTGGCGTTGCAGCCGGAGCTGGCGCAGGCGCCGGCAACCTCGGCCCCGCAAGCGGGCGCTTGAAAAGCGCGGCGCCGCGACGCCGCGGGCACTTTGTCCCGCTGCCGGGACAGGGATTGCCCGGGCGCGATCCGCTTTGGGCTATGTTCCGCGCATGAAATCCGAAACCACGTCGGCCTGGCACCTGGGCTGGCGAACCCTGTGGCGCGATCTGCGCGCCGGCGAACTTCGCCTGTTGATGGTGGCGGTGCTGCTGGCGGTGGCTGCGCTGACCGCGGTGGGCTTCTTCGCCGATCGCCTGCAGGGCGGCCTGGAGCGCGACGCGAGCCAGCTGCTTGGCGGCGACGCGGTGCTGGCCACCGACAACCCGACGCCGGCCGCGTTCGTCGAACGTGCGCGCGCGCTGGGCCTGCGGTCCACCACCAACTACAACTTTCCGACGATGGCCCGCGCCAGCGATGCGCAGGGCGGCGCTGCGCGCCTGGTGGCGCTCAAGGCGGTGCAGGCGGGGTATCCGCTGCGCGGCGTGCTGCAGACTGCGGCTGCGCCCGGCCTGCCCGGGCAGGCCACCCAGGCGGGGCCGGCCCGGGGCGAGGCCTGGGTGGACGCGGGGCTGCTGGAGTCGCTATCGCTCAAGCCCGGCGACGCCATCCTGCTGGGCGACAGCCGGTTGCGCATCGGCCGGGTCATCCTGATCGAGCCCGACCGCGGTGCCGGCTTCATGAGCTTCGCGCCGCGCGTGATGATCAACGACGCGGACGTGCCGGCCACCGGCCTGGTCCAGCCGGCCAGCCGCGTGCGCTACCGCTTCGCCGTGGCCGGCGACGCCCGGGCGGTGCGCGGCTTCACCGATTGGGCCGACGCGCAGATCAAGAAGGGTGACCTGCGCGGCGCGCGCCTGGAGTCGCTCGAGAGCGGACGGCCCGAGATGCGCCAGACGCTCGACCGCGCCGAAAAATTCCTCAATCTCGTGGCCCTGCTGGCGGCGCTGCTGTCGGCCGTGGCGGTGGCACTGGCGGCGCGCGGCTTCGCGGCCCGGCACCTGGACGATTGCGCCATGCTGCGCGTGCTCGGGCTGCCGCAGCGGACCATCGCCGGCGCCTATGCGGTCGAGTTCGCGCTGATCGGGCTGGCGGCCAGCGGCGCCGGCGTCCTGCTGGGCTTTGCGGTGCACCACGTGTTCGTGCTGCTGCTGGCCGGCCTGGTGGAAAGCAGCCTGCCGCCGCCCACCGTCTGGCCGGTGGTGTTCGGCATGGGCATGGGGTTGACGCTGCTTGGCGCCTTCGGGCTGCCGCCGGTGCTTCAGCTGGCCCAGGTGCCGCCGCTGCGGGTGATCCGGCGCGATGTCGGCGGCCTCAAGCCGGCCTCGATCGCGGTGCTGGGCATCGGCGTGGCCGGCTTCGCGGCGCTGCTGCTGGCCGCCAGCAGCGACGTCACGCTCGGGCTGATCGCGGTCGGCGGCTTCCTGGCGGCGGTGGCGGTGTTTGCGCTGCTCAGCTGGGTGGCGGTGCGGCTGCTGCGCGCGAGCGTGCGCGAGAACACTGCGCCGCGCTGGCTGGTGCTGGCAACGCGGCAGATCTCGGCCAGGCCGGTCTATGCCGTGGTTCAGGTCAGCGCGCTGGCGGTGGGCCTGCTGGCGCTGATCCTGCTCGTGCTGCTGCGCACCGACCTGGTGGCGAGCTGGCGCCAGGCCACGCCGCCGGATGCGCCCAACCGCTTCGTCATCAACGTCATGCCGGATCAGGGCGAGGCCTTCCGCCAGTCGCTGCAGAGCGCCGGCGTGCGCAACTACGACTGGTACCCGATGTTCCGCGGCCGGCTGGTGGCCGTGAACGACCGGCCGGTCTCGCCCGACGACTACGCCGACGACCGCGCCAAGCGCCTGGTCGACCGCGAGTTCAACCTGAGCAACAGCCTGGAAGCGCCGCCGCACAACACCGTGGTCGCCGGCCGCTGGACGCCCGGCGCCGCCGGCGAGGTGAGCGTGGAAGAAGGCCTGGCCGAGACGCTCGGCCTGAAGCTGGGCGACCGGCTGCGCTTCGACATCGGCGGCGTCGGCAGCGAGGCGCGCGTCACCTCGCTGCGCAAGGTCGACTGGGGTTCGCTGCACGCCAACTTCTTCGTGATGTACACGGTGGCCGACATGGCCGACGTGCCGGTGACCTACATGGGAGCCTACCGCGCGCCCGAAACGCCGGGCTTCGACAACATGCTGGTGCGCACCTTCCCGAACATCACGAACGTAGACATGAGCGCGACCATCGGCCAGGTGCAGCGCGTGCTCGACCAGGTGATCCGCGCCGTGGAGTTCCTGTTCGGATTCACGCTGGCGGCCGGGCTGGTGGTGCTGTTCGCCGCCGTGAGCGCCACGCGCGAGGAGCGCGCGCGCGAGTTCGCCATCATGCGCGCCGTGGGTGCGCAGGCCAGGCTGCTGCGGCAGGTGCAGCGGGCCGAGCTGGCGGGCGTGGGCCTGCTGGCCGGATTGCTGGCCAGCGTGGTGGCCTCGGCCATCGGCTGGGCGCTGGCGCGCTTCGTGTTCGAGTTCAGCTGGAGCACGTCGCTGTGGGTGCCGCTCGGTGGCGCGCTGGCCGGCGCCGCGCTGGCGCTGGGCGCCGGCTGGTGGGGCTTGCGCGAAGTGCTGCGACGCCCGGTGGTGGCGACCCTGCGCCAGGCCGCCGAATAGGCGGCCCGGGCAGTCGGCGCCGCTGCGGGATCGCGGCCGGTCAGTAGCCCAGCCAGCTGGTCAGCGTGCGCTCGGTCTCGGCAGACGGCGCGACGAAGCCGCTGTAGCCGGAGGCGGCCAGCGCGCGCTTGCCGGCGTCGTTGCCGGACAGCTCCAGCAGCGTGTCGCGCACTTGCGCGGTGGTGGCGGCGTCGAGCTTGCTGGACGCCAGCCATTGCTTGATCGGCACCGGGCGGGATTCGGCACAGGTCTTGCCGCCCTCGGCCTGCCACGCCTTGACGACGCCGGCCGAAGCGGTCGCGCCGTAGGCGGCGAAGCCGTTCTGCACGTAGAAAGGCACCGCGTCCTGGTAGCGCGTGGTGGCCATCTTCAGATCGCCCTCGGCCAACCCTTTCTCGCGCAGCATCGCGCGGGTGACGACGGCGGTGATCGAGTCCGGGTCCGGCGTCACCAGGCTCTTGCCGGCGATGGACTTCCAGTCGGTAATGGGTTGCGCGTCCTTGCACAGCAGCGACACCTTGTATGCGGTGTAGCCGGCCGTCCAGGCCACTGCCTTGTAGCCGCCGCTGCGCGTCGCCTCGAAAGCCAGGTGCGCCGGGTGCAGGAAGGCCACGTCCACCGACTGCTGGCGCAGCGCCTCGCGTGCGCTCTTGTACGAGCTCAGCACCTTGATCGACACCGGCTGGCGCAGCGCCTTGGACAGCGCATCGGCGATCGGCACGAACCGGTCCTCGATCTGGTTGTCGGTGGCGCGGTAGGTGACGCCTTCGGTGACGCCGATCACCAGCGCGTGTGCCGGTGCGGCGAATGCCAGCCACAAGGCGGCGCCAGCGGCCAGCGCGCTGCGGCGCGCGGCCCACCGCAGTCGCGGCATGGCGTCGTCGACGCACGCGCCTGGATCGGAAAACCCGGGAAGCGAAGGCCCGGTCGGGCCGCTGATGCGCACCATTTCTTGTCTCCTGCGGTCCGCACGCTGCCACGGATCCGTCTGAAAAAAGGGCGACGCCGAATGGGGTCGCCCGGATCAGTGTAAAAGAATGTTTCTACGTCAACGAGTCAGTCGAAAGAATTCATTTCGACCTTGGGGCGGACCTTTGACACGGATTCAGGTCCGCGTCGGGAAGCCCATGAAATCGGTGGGCATGAAGCCGGACACGGAGGGGCGCCGCCGAGGCGGCTCGATCGCACCTGCCGCCGGCGACGCCGCATCGCCCAGGCCCTGCAGACCGGTCGGGGCGAACGCCGCCGCTTCGCGGATGGCCTGCACATGCGCCAGGTGCGCCAGGCGCGCGGCCTCGCGACGGCGCGTGGTCTGTTCGCGCAGGCGCGCCAGGTCCGTGCGGACTTCTTCGAGCGTGCGCATGGCCTGCGTCGACGCCGGCGGCGCGGCGGGCGCCTGCGCCACGCTGATCGGCACCGGGGCGCTGTCCATCGGCATCGGGGCCGTGCGCTGCGCCGCGACGGCGGCAGCAAGCGCGCCGAATTCCGGCGTCTGCACGGACCTTCCGCCCGGCGCGCCCCTGGCGGGCAGGCCTTCGCCCAGCGGGCGCGCAAGGGCACGCGACTTCGACACGAACAGCGGCTGATTCAGGAAACGGACGAGTCGGCCAATCAGATGTCGGGACATGAAGACTCTCAGGCAAAAGTGTTACTGCGATTGTTACAAGCGCGTGCGTCATTCGCACCGGTGCGTCGCGGCCCGGGTCGGTCGAGCTGCGCACTAATGCACGAAACGCCGGGATCCGCCGTGGGAAAAGGGCGCCGGGCGATACTCGGGGCATGCAGATCGAGGAAAAACCGGCCTTCGCCACCCCTTTCGAGTGGATCGGGGGCGAGGAAAAGGTCAAGGCGCTGGTCGAGCGCTTCTATGACCTGATGGAACTGGAGCCGGCGTACGCGCAACTGCGCGCGGTGCACGGCAGCTCGCTGGACAACGCGCGCCAGCGCCTGTTCTGGTTCCTGTGCGGCTGGCTCGGCGGGCCGGCCTACTACACCGACCGCTTCGGCCATCCCATGCTCCGGGCGCGCCATCTGCCGCAGAGCATCGGCGGCCACACCATCGGCATCCGCGAACGCGACGAATGGCTGGCGTGCATGGACCAGGCCATGGCCGAGACCGGCGTGCCCGATGACCTGCGCGCGCGCCTTCGCAAGAGCTTCTTCCAGACGGCGGACTGGATGCGCAACCGCGCCGGCGCCTGACCCGATTCAAACCTCCACGAAAGAGACAAGACCGTCATGGATTCGATCGTCATCATCGGTGGCGGCCACGCCGCCGCCCAGCTGTGCGCCAGCCTTGCCGAAGCGGGCCAGGCCGCCCGCGTTCACCTGGTGTGCGAGGAGGCGTGCGAGCCTTATCACCGCCCGCCGTTGTCCAAGACCTTCCTCAAGGCGGACGACCAGGCGCTGCAGCCGCATCGCCCGCCGAAGTGGTACGAGGAGGCCGGCATCCACATGCACCTCGGCGATCCGGCCGTGGCCATCGACCGCGCGGCGCGCACCGTCACGCTGCGCTCGGGCCAGGTCCTGCCGTGGGCCGAACTGGTGCTGGCCACCGGCAGCCGCGCACGGCGCCTGCCGGGACTGGGCGATGCGCCGCTGGACAACGTCGTGACGCTGCGCGCTGCCGGCGAGGCGCAGCAACTGCGCGCACGCCTGGCGCAGGCGCAGCAGGTCACCGTGCTCGGCGGCGGTTTCATCGGCCTCGAGGTCGCCTGCACCGCGCTGGCGCTGGGCAAGAAGGTGCTGGTGATCGAGAGCGCGCCGCGCCTGCTGGGGCGCGCCGTGTCGCCGCAGTTGTCGGCGCACGTGCTGCGCACGCACCGCGATGCCGGCATGGAGATCGTGCTCGATGCGCGCAGCGGCGGCTTCCAGGTCGAAGGCGCCCGCCTGGCGTCGCTCGAAGTCAACGGCGAGCGGCGCGGCGTCGACCTGCTGCTGCTGGGCATCGGCGGAACGCCGGAGACCGCGCTGGCGCAGGCGGCCGGCCTGGAATGCGCCGACGGCATCGTGGTCGATGCACGCATGCGCACGAGCGATCCGGCGGTGCTGGCCATCGGCGACTGCACCCGTTTTCCCGACCGGCGCGCCGGGCGCGCGCTGCGGCTGGAGTCGGTGCAGAACGCCAACGACCAGGCCCGCACCGCCACCGCCACGCTGACCGGCGCGGCGCGCGACCATGACGCGCTGCCGTGGTTCTGGTCCGACCAGGGCGGCCTGCGCCTGCAGATGGCCGGCCTCATGCCGCCCGAAGGCACGCCCGGCCTGACGACGGTGCGCCGCCCCGGGCCGAACGACAGCGCCTTCTCGCTGCTGCACTACGTGGACGGGCAACTGGTCTGCGTCGAATCTGTCAACGCGCCGGTCGACCACATGATGAGCCGCAAGCTGCTCGAGGCCGGCCGCAACCCGCCGCCCGAGGTGGCGGCGGACCCGGCGGTGCCGCTCAAGAGCCTGCTGGCCTGAGCCGCTAGCGGCCGGGCGCGAGCAGCACCACGAGGGCGCCCGCGCCGCCCTCGGCCGGCTTGGCCTGCACGAAGGCCAGTACCTCGTTCTTCTGGATCAGCCAGCGCTGCGCCTTGGTCTTGAGCACGGGCTGCCGGCCCGGCGATCCCAGGCCCTTGCCGTGCACGACGCGCACGCAGCGCAGGCCCTGCTTGTGCGCGGTGCGGATGAAGAGGCTCAATGCCTCGCGCGCCTCCTCGGTGCGCAGGCCGTGCAGGTCCAGCTCGCGCTGGATGGTCCAGTCGCCGGCGCGCAGCTTGCGCGTGACGTCGGTCCCGATGCCGGGGCGCCGGAAGCTCATCGCATCGTCGGCATCGAGCAGGGTGCCGACGTCGAATTCATCCGACAGCGATTCGTGCAGCACGCGCTGCTCGTCCCTCTGGTGCTGGACCGCGATCGGTGCCGGCGGTTCGGGCGCGAGCGGCACCGACAGCTGCGATTTGCGCAGCGGCCGCGTGTCGCCGATGGCGCGCGCGAACAGGTTCTTCTCGGACTGGCGCTGCCGCTCGCGCGCGGCCGCTGCCGCCCGCTCGGCGGCCTCGCGCTCGCGCTGCTCGGCCAGTTCGCGCGCGACCTGCTTGAGGTCGCCCAGGCTCTTGAGGGCGGGTGTCTTGGACGGGCGACGGGGGGCTGAGGACATGGCGGCGGCGTTCGTGTGACGAGGCGGCCCGCCGGTGCGTTGCGCGCAGGCGGGCCGTGCCTCGAAGCGCAAGGGTATCAGGCCGATTCGACCGTGGCCGGGCAGCACAGTTCCAGCACCGTGCTGCCGGCGCGCGAGCGTATCTCCACCCAGCCGCCCAGGCGCGCGGCGCGCGCGCGTATGCTCGCCAGCCCCATGCCGGCGCCGGTGCCGCGCGCGGCTTCGTCGGTGTCGAGGCCGCGCCCGTTGTCATGCACCGACAGGCGCAGGTCACTGCCCGAGTGCGCGATGCGCACGTCGACCTGCGTGGCGCCGCTGTGCTTGAGCACGTTGGTCAGCGCCTCCTGCAGCACGCGCAGGAAGTCCAGGCCGCGCCGCGCGCCCATGCGGCAGCCGGCGAGGCGCTCGAACTGCCAGTGGCACTCGATGCCGGCCGCCTCGAGAACCCGCGTGCAGCGGTGGCGCAGCGGCACGATGCGCTCGGCCAGTTCATCGGTGTCGTCGAATGCCGAGCTCTCGATGATCAGGCGCAGGTCGTCGCTGACTTCGCGCAGCGCCCACAGTGCGTCGGGGCTCTGCTGGCCGCGGTGCGCCTGGAGCGCGCTGATGTGGCTGTTCAGGGTCATGCCCAGCCCGTCGTGCAGGTCGCGCACCAGGTTCAGCCGCTCGGTCAGGCGGGTCTGGACCAGCTCGGCGTCGTGCTGGTGGCGCAGCGTCTGGGCCAGGCGTTCGCTCGCTTCGTTCACGCGCTGGCGCAGTTCCTGGTTGAAGTTCTCCACCAGCTGCAGGCCCCGCACGAGGCGCCAGGTCAGCGCGAACGAGATGCCGATCACCGTGGCCGCCGACGACAGCGCGGCATAGTAGTTGTTGCCCGGCAGCCATTGCAGGAAGACCAGAACGTCGTGAATGGCGGCGGCGACCGTCAGCGCCAGCGCCACAGCGAGCACGAGCGCCTCCGCGCGGCGGCGGGTGAAGGCGTCGTGGACGATCAATACGCAGGCCGCCAGGTAGACCGCCACGCCCAGCAGCACGGTCGCGTTGCGAACGTTCACCAGCGCATCGTCCGGCGCGATGGCCAGCGCCAGCACGAACGCCGCCAGCGGCGCGCCGGCCAGCAGGCGTAGCCACTCGGCGTTGCGCTCGCAGAAATGCAGCGCGAACATGAAGAAGGCGCCGAGGCTGGCGAGCATCAGCATGTGGTTGACGCGCTGGTAGATGTCGGTGCTGTCGAACGGCCACGCCGACAGCGCGACGTAGTTGGACGAGAAGGGCAGCCACAGCAGGCAGAACAGGCAGAACCAGCCGTAAGACACTTCGCTGCGCCGCAGCAGCCACAGCATGCCGTAAAGCACGGCCATCATCGCGGTGATGCCGATGCCGACCCATTGCAGCGAGCGCCGCACCAGGTTGTCGCGTGCGTACTGCGCGCGCAGCTGGTCCGGCGGGCCGAGCGAGATCGCGCCCAGGCCGGGCTGGAAGTTCGCCAGGCCCGACACGCGCACCAGCAGTTCGTTCTGCCCGGGCCGCAGCAAGGGCTCGTCGAGCCGGAAGTAGCGCGGCAGGTTCCACGACCGCGACAGCGGCTCCTGCAAGTGCGCATCGCGCGCGAGCTCGACGCCATTGAGGGAGATGACGCCGGCCAGAGACAGGTCGCGCAGGTACAGGCCGCGCGGCACGATCGGGCCGTCCTCGTGCCAGCGCAGGCGGTACCAGGTGACACCGTCGAAGCGCGGCCAGCGGTGCGTCCACACGTCGGGCAACTGCACTGCTGTCCAGCCGCTGGCGGGCGGCTCGTCGGCCGTCCACGACGGTGCGGCCACCGCCTCGACGGCGTCGAACGCGGGTGCGGCGGCCGCGCCGCCGGGCAGTGCGCAGACCAGGGCAAGGAGCAGCGCGAACAGGTGGCCGCCGGTGGCCGCGGTCAGTTCAGCAAGCCACGCTCGCGCGCGTTGTAGACCGCCCCGGCGCGCGTGCGCGCCGCCAGTTTGCGGTAGATGTTCTTCGCGTGGCATTCGATGGTGTGTACCGAAAGCGCCAGCTCATGGGCGATCTCCCGGTTGGTCAGTCCCTGAGCCACCAGGCGCAGGACTTCCAGTTCCCGATCGCTGAGGGTCGGGCGCTGCGCAGGTGGTGGCGATCGAACATCGATACTAGCAACATCACGTAACGTTTGCTCGACTGTTTCGGGGTGGGCGGCAGGCGCCGCCATGAGCCGCAGGATGCGCCGGGCGACCACCGGGTCGATCGGCGCGCCGCCGCGCCCGAGGCTGGCCAGCGACAGCGTCAGTTCGACGTCGCTGCCGTTCTTGAGCAGATAGCCGACGGCGCCGCCCTGGATCGCCTGCAGCACGGTGGCGTCGTCACCGAGGCTGGACACGACCACCGCGTCGCAATCGGGGGCGTGTTCGCGCAGCCAGTCCAGCAGCGCGAGGCCGCTGCCGTCGGGCAGGCCGACGTCGAGCAGCACCCAGTCGAAGGTTGCGCCGCGCAACTGCGCATGCGCCTGCCGCAGGTCGTCGGCTTCGGCGCAGACGGCCTCGGGCGCGACCTGGGCGAGCACCCGGCGCAGGCGCTGCCGCACCACCGGCTCGTCGTCGATGACGAGGATGCTGCGCGGGGGGCTGGCAATGGCGTCCATGCTGCGCAGTATCGTCGGGGCGGCGTTCGCGCTTCTACTTCGCGCCGAACACCACCGGCACGGCCTTGACGGTGCCGTCGGCCTGCGGGACCTTGACCTGCACCTTGACCTCGCCCTTGAAGTCCGCCGGCGGAGTGCCTTGCAGCTTGCCCGTGGCCGCGTCGAACTTGAGCCACGCGGGCAACGGCTTGCCGTCGGCCATCGTGGCGACCGGCTTGCTGCCCTTGGGCGCGTCCGCCACCAGCGGCACCGTGGCACTGACCTTCGCCGGCGCGCCTGCAGGCTTGACGCCCTGCTGGACCACCACGGCGCCGCTGCCGCCGTCGAGCGTGGTCGCCTGGTTGCTGCTGCCGCTCTGGTTGTCGACGTAGACGCTCGCCACGCCGCTGCCGCCCTTCTGGTCCAGTGGGTTGCGCGGTTTCGCGCCGGTGCCTGTGCCTGTGCCAGTGCCAGTGCCAGTGCCAGTGCCAGTGCCTGTGCCAGTGCCAGTGCCAGTGCCAGTGCCCGTGCCCGTGCCGGTGCCGGTGCCGGTGCCGGTGCCGGTGCCTGCGCCCGTACCGGTCCCCGTTCCAGTGCCGGCCTTTTTGGTCGGTGTCTGGCTGGAGCCGGACGCCGATGCCGCGACGCCGACCGTGGACGAGCTGTGCGTGCTCACGGCGTCCTTCGTCTCGAAGGTGCCGCCCGTGCTCACGCCGATGCCGGTCGCTGCGCTCACCTGCGTGCCCTCGAGCTTCGTGTTGCCGCCGGAGCTCAGCGAGATCGAGCCGCCCCCGCTCGTGATCGAGCCGGCACTCGCCGTGTCGCTGTCCGACTTGCTGGTCGCCACGCCGAACGACGCGGCGCCCGCGCGCTGGTCGACGTCGGTGCCGCCGCTCTTCTTGCCGGTGGTGGCGTTCTTCGTGCCGCCCTTGGTCGCCTTGCCGGCCGAGCCGCTGGCCGAGACGTCGACGCCGAGCGAGTCGCTGTGCTCGACCGTGCGCGCCGCCTTCATGTCGATGTTGCCGCCCGCGGCCACGGTCACGTCGCCGCTGGTGCTGGCGATCTGCGTGCCGGTGAAGCTGGCGTCGCCGCCGCTCTTGATGGTCAGCGCGCCGCTGCCGCTGGTGATGCTGCCGGCCACGTCCTGGTCGAGGCTGTAGTTGGACTTGCTGACCCCCACGCCGGCACTGGCGGCGCCGCCGCTCTTGCCGCCGCTGGCGGAAACGTCGACGGCGAGGCCCTCGCTGTGCGCGGTGGCGGTGTTCTTGGCCGCGTCGAAGCTGACGTTGCCGCCTGCGTCGACCGTGGCCGCCTTGCCGGCCGCCAGCTGCGTGCCCTCGAAGCGCGCATCGCCGCTGGTCGTCACGTTCAGGTTGCCGCCGGCGCTGATGCCGCCGACCACCGCCGTGCTGCCGCTTTCGCTGCTCTTGTTGCCTTCGTAGCCCACGCCGACGGCCACTTCCTTCTTCACGATGTCCACACCGACCGAGGCGTTGGCGCTCTTGTCGGACGAGGAGGAGGCGTAGGTGTTCTTCGCGGCCTGGTAGTCGAGCGAGCCGGCGGCCAGGTTGACGTCGCCGCCGGCCTGGATCTGCGTGCCTTCCATCGTGGTCTTGCCGGTTGAGGTCGACGACACGTTGCCGCCCATGCGGATGCTGGAGGTCACGGCTTCGCTGGAGGACGACGAACTGGTGCTGTTGTCGTACTCGTAGCTGGCACGGATGCCGGCGCCGGCGCCGCTTTCCTTCTTCGGCTTGTTGGCGTTCGGGCCGACCTGGGCCTGCGCGCTGAACTCGGCGCCGGCCTCCGCATAGGCGCCGATCCGGGCCGTGTGCGTGGTGCTGTCGGACGAGCCGTAGGTGGTGTTGCGCGCCGCGTAGCTGTCGATGGTCTGGGCCGATTGCGTCAGGCTGCCGCCGCCTTCGATCTGGGTGCCGACGTCGGTGATGTTGTTCGTCGCCGTGCGGGTGATGTCGCCGCCCGACTTGAGCGACGAGGTCACCGCCGTGGTCGAGCCTTCGACCGAATGGCTGGTGGTGTTGGAGCCGTACAGCCCGACTTCCACGCCAGCCGATCCGCCGGCGCTGGCGCCCGCCTGGGCGCCCAGGCCGACGTCCGCGTTCGCCTGGGCGGAGCCCTTCGCGTTGGCGTCGGCGTAGAGGCCGGCAGTGGTGACGCTGCTGCTGCTGGTCGTCTCGTGTCGGTCCTCGGCTGCCAGGAACTTCATGTCCTTGGCGTTCAGGTCCATGTTGCCGCCCGAGCTCATGCCGGAGCCTTGCAGCGTCAGGGTGTCGGTGGCCGTCACGTTCAGGTTGCCGCCGGCGTTGATGGCCGAGCCCTGGTTCTTCGTGTCCAGGGTCGAGCTGCTGCTTTCCTCGCGCTGGAACAGGTCGACCCTGTTCTCGGAGGTGGCGGTGGCGCCGGCGCTGGCCTGCGCGCTGGCGCCGGGCGTGCCCTTGCCGCCCTGGGCCGAGGCGCTGGCGCCGGCTTGTGCACCCACGTTGTTGTCGGTGCTGGCCATCAGGCCCACGCGCGTGGTGGTGGTCGTCGTGCTGGTGGTGTGCACGTCCTCGGCCGCAAGCAGGTTGACGTTCTTGGCGTCCACCGTGGCGTTGCCGCCGGCGTTGATGGTCGAGCCCTGCAGGTTGACGTCCTGCCCGGCCTTGACGTTCACGTCCTTGCCGAAGCTGAGCGTGGATCCGACATGGGTCAGGTCGGTGCTGTTGGACGTGGTCGTGCTGGTCGAGCTGAAGGCCAGGCCGGCCGAGCCCTGGCCGCCCGCCGAGGCGGACGCGCCGGCCGAGGCCGAGGCCACGCCGCGGCCGCTGGCGGCTGCGGCCGAAGCATCGCTGGCCGTGGACTTGCTGCTGCTGGCGCCGACCTGCATGACGCTGCTGGTCTTCGTGACCGTGTTGGTCTCGTCGTAGTTGCGCCCGGCCAGCACGTTGATGTTGTTGCCCGCCTGCAGGTCGCCGCTGCCCTTGACGTCCGCCGTGGAACCCTGGAACGTGATGTCGTTGCCCGCCTTGATGGCGGCGTTGCCGCCCACTTCGAGGCTGCTGCCGACGTTGCGTACCGAGGTGGAATCGGTGGTCGTGGTGGTGGTGCTGTAGAGCGAGTTGTTCTGGCCGAAGCCGGCCGTCTTGGTCACGCCGTGCGTATCGCTCGTGTTCTCGCGCGCCACGATGTTGACGTTGTTGCCGGCGTCGAGCGCGGCGTTGCCGGCCACCTTGGCATCGGTGCCGGCGAGCGTGATGTCGTTGCCGGCCTTCGCGTCCAGGTTGCCGCCCACCGTCAGGCCCGACTTCACCTGCGTGGTGGTGCTGGTCGTGCTGCTGGTGTAGCCGTGGTCCACGGTGCCGTGGGTGGTGCTGGTGTCCTTCTTCTCGATGGTGTCGAAGGTGATGTTGTTGCCAGCCTTGAGCGAAGCGTCGCCGCCGGCCGTCATGTTCGCGCCGAGGTTGGTGATGTCCTTCTTCGCGTCCAGGCTCAGGCTGCCGGTCGATTCGATGCCGGCGGTCTTGCCCAATTGCGTGCTGTAGAAGCTCTGCCCGCCGCCGCCTTGCGTCAGCGTCTGGTTGACGATGCTGCCTTCGCTGGAGCTGAGGCTGACGTTGCCGCCCTTCATCAGGCCCGACAGGTTGCTGATGTCGCCGGTCGACGCCACGACCAGCGTGTTACTGCCGATGATCGTGCCGCCGGTGTTGGTCAGCGAGCTCAGGCTCAGGTTGGCGTCCTGCGCGGAAATGACGGCGCCGGTGGCGATCTTTTCCTTGGTGCTCTGCGCCAGGTACACCACCGGCGTCAGCACCGTCTTGCCTTCGATCTGCGTCTGCACCATCCAGACGATGTCTTCCTTGAGCGAGGCCTGCTGCGCCGGCGACAGCGCCTTGCCGTACACCAGGCCGAGCGAATTGCTCTGGCTGGCGGCATGCTCCATCATGTCCTTCATCTGCGCGTCGGCGCCTGCATAGCCGGCGAGCACCGCGGTTCCGGTCTGCTTGATCAGCTGCTGCTTGACCAGCCAGGCCTCGTAGCTCGCGTCGCCCAGGCGCAGGCCGATCTGGTCCGGGCTGTAGCCCAGCAGGCGGCTGAGGTAGTCCGAGCCGACCGTCGCGCCGCCGGACAGGTACAGCGGGTTGGTCTCGACGAGGTATTTCGCGTTCGGGTCGAGCGACTGCACGAAGTACCCGTTCGGGTTGCCCGGCAGCGTGATGTCGATGCCGCCGAAGGACGTGCCGCTGACGCCGTTGGCCGCGTTGTCGTTCAGGTAGGACTTGCCGTCCAGCGCGCGGCCCGGCGTGTAGGCGGGGTCTGCCGCGAGGGTCAGGTCGGTGCCGCGCTCGCGGTCGGTGACCGCGGCGACTGCGATGGCGTCGCCCTGGTCGCGCGACTTGCCGATCGGCGTGTCGGTCGGCCGGCTGCCGGTGAGCTTGCTGCTCAGGTTGGTTGCGCTGGTGCCGACCGCCTGGCTGCTGCTGCCGGTGGCGCCGGAATTGGTCAGCGCGAAGCCGCTGCCGTACAGCGAAGCGGCGTACAGGCCGGCGTTGGCCGGATTGCTCCAGCTCGACGTGGGAACGTCGTTGTATCCGTAGACGCCGAAGGCGCCGCAGATCGGGTCGGGGCTGTCTTCGCCGCTGCACAGCCGGTGCGAGTACACCGTCTGGATGCGGTTGACGGTCGTCCACTTGGTGGCTTCGGCGTACTGAACGACGTGATTGCGCGTCTCCAGCGCCAGGTTGTCGTTGACGAAGCTTGCGCCCTCGAGCTTGAAGCCATGGCCCAAGTCGTCGACGATGCCCAGCGCGGCATGCGCGTTCGGGTCCGTCTGGGTGGTGTCCTGCGAAAAGCCCTGCATCGTGATGCGGTTGCCCGCATACATGGTGGCAGCCAGGTTCTTGCCGTCGTGGAAGGCGACGTTCAGGTTGCGCCCGGCCGTGATCTGCGGCACCAGCGAGGGCAGGGGCGTGGCGTAGCTCTGGCTCTCCACGTAGGTGTATTCGTAGAGCCAGGCCTCGTCCAGCTTGCCGCCGTCGCCGCCGTCGTCCTCGTGGCCGATCTCGCGCGTCTCGGAGTTGGCGCTGCGCGTCCAGGTGCGCGTGTCTCCGCCGGCGATCTCGTTGCGGAAGTTGGCCGCGACGATGCCGATGTCCTGTCCGGCATTGATCGCGGTGTTGTTGACCAGCGTGTTGGCCACCAGCTGCACGTTGACGTCGCCGTTGATCTGCGCGTCCGGCGCCGCGGCGCCGCCATTGGTGAGCGTGCCGTTGGCCTTGGCGGTGAGCAGGTTGCCCGCATAGAGCAGGCCGTTGTTCGTCAGGTTGCCCGCATCGGCCGCAGGGGACGAGGTCGTCAGGTCGAGCTTGCCGCCGTTGGCATGCACCAGCAGGTTGTTGCGTGCGGAGAGGGCGCCCGTGCGGCCCACCGTGATCGACGGCGCGCGCACGTTCAGGTCATGTGCGGAGAACAGCAGGCCGTTGTTGGTGAAGTTGTTGCGCACCGTGATGTTGCCGGTGCCGGTGTTGCCCGCGGCGCTGTCCAGCGCCACCAGGATCCGGCCCGTCTTGGCGCTTGGGCCGCTGCCGCTCACGGCCAGCGTCAGGTTGTCGGCGTCGAGGTCCAGGTCGCCCTTGCCGGCCAGCGTGCCCTGCGTGCCCACGTTGACCGTGCCGACGTCGATGTCCACCTTGTTGGTGCCGGTGACGGTGCCGTCCACGTTGAGCGTGGCGCCGTTGCCCGCGACCGTGAGGGCGCCGCCGCTTTGCACCGTGCCGCCCAGCGTGGCCGTGTAGGTGTTGGTGCCCGCCGCCTGCAGCGTGATGTCGCCGTCGGCCACGATGCGGCCGTTGCTGGTGCCGTCGCCGCTGTTGGTCAGGCCGCCGCTGCCGATCTTGAGCGCCAGGTCGCCGAGCGACTGCATGGTGCCCTTGTTGTCGATCGTTCCGCCGCCGACGAAGCCGCCACCCGCGGCGCTGGTCGCCAGGGTGATGACCCCGCCGGCCTGGTTGACCAGCGTGCCGCTGGCCGCCACCGAAGAGGCGGCGCCGGAGCCGCCCTGGAGCGTGCCGCTGTTGTCGATGCTCCCCATGGCCACCTGCAGGCTGTCGCCCAGCGCGGTTGCGCCGCTGGCGTTGGTGAGCGCGCCAGACCCGTGCAGCCCGAGCGTGGTGCCGGCCTGGAGCGTGCCGGCGTTGGCGATGCCGGCAGCGTCCGCGGTCGTGACCGACAGTGCGCCGCCGGCGCGCATCAGCGCGTTGGCTTGGTTGTCGATGCTGCCCGCGCCGATGGTGGCATCGGTCTGGGCCTGCAGCACGGCGCCGCCGGCGTTGACCAGTTGCCCGCCGACGATGATCGAACTGGCCGGGCTGGTCGCCTGGGTGGACAGCAGCCACACGCCGCTGTTGTTGAGGCTGCCCGCCTTGAGGCTGCTGCCGCCATCGGCCTGGATCCAGCCGCTGTTGGCGACGTTCTGGCTCAAGCCGCCGTCGGCATCGGCCAGATCGAGCTTGCCGCTGGCCTGGATGCGTCCGCTGTTGTCGAGCGTGCCGGACACGCGCAGTTGCGCGTCGCCCGCGCTGGCGTAGAGCAGGCCATCGTTGTCCAGGCCCTTGGTGCCGCGCACCTTCAGCGTGGCGCCGGTCATCACCGCCTTGGAAGCGTTGGTGATGGCGCCGCCCGCGTCCACCGTCAGCGTGGTGCCGGCCTGCAGCACGCCGCTGCCGGCGTTTTCCAGCGTGCTCGCGGTCGCGACGCCGAGCGCGCCGGCCGCGGCGATCGCGCCGGTGTTGCCCAGCGTCGCGGCCGAGACCTGGAGGTCGCCGGCCGATTGCAGCGCGCCGCTGTTGTCCAGCCGCGCGCCCACCTGCACGCTGTCGGCCGCGCCGGCGTTCTGCGACAGCAGCCACGTGCCTGCGTTGTTTGCCGCGCCGGTGGTGGCCACGGTGCTGCCGCCGGCCGACTGGATCCAGCCGGTGGCGCTGTTGTCCAGCGTGCCGGCGTCCACGCGCATGGTGCCGCCGCTGAGCAGGTTGGCGTTGTTGACCACCGAGTCGGCGTCGATCGTCAGCACGCCGTCGGAGTAGACGTCGCCGTTGTTGGTCAGCTGTGTCGCGCTGAGCGTGCTCGCGCTGCCGGAGACCAGCGCGCCGGCGTTGCCGAGGTCGCTCGCGTGCAGGGTCATGGCGGCCAGGGCGCGCATCTCGCCCCGGTTGTCCAGTCGCACGCTGGCGCCGCCGCTGCGCGACGAGAGCGAGACGTTCTGCCCGGCCTGCACCTTGCCGGTGTTGACCAAGGCCTGGTCGACGCGCAGCGTGGCGTTGCCGGCCAGGGCCACGATGCGGCCGGCGTTGTCCAGGCTGTCCGCGCCGACGGTGGCGTTGCCGCCGGCCTGCAGCCAACCGGCGTTGTCGATCGCGGCGCCCTGCAGCGCGAGGTCGGCCCCGGCGATCATGGTGCCGCTGTTGGCCACCGACTGGCTTGCGCCGCCCGCCGCATCGGCGACGTCGACCGCCTGCCCGGCGCTGAGCGTGCCGGTGTTGTTCACGCTGCCGTCCGCGCGCACGGTCAGCGATCCGGCGTCGGCGCTGACCACGCCGGCGTTGTCGAGGCCGGCCCCGGCATCGATGCGGATGTTGCCGCCGGTGCTCTGTACGCCCTGGCCGTCGCCGGCCGCCGTGCTGACGACGCCGCTGGCCGACAGGTGCAGGTCGGCGCCGGAACGCACGGCAGCCGTGGACAGGGTCATGTCGCCGGCGGTCGCCGCGGCGTCGAGCGCGCCGCCAGCCTGTAGGCGCGACGTGCCGACGGCGTCGATGCGCGTGGCGCTGGCGCGCAGGTCGGCGCCGGCCACCACTGCGCCGTTGTTCAGTGCCAGCCCGCCCGCGCCGGCCTGGAGAGACGCATTGCGCGCGGCGGTGACCGCGGCGTCGTTCAAGGCGATGGCGGCAGCGGCGGGATCGGTGCTGGCCAGCTGCACGTCGCGCTGCGCGGAGATCTTGTTGCCGTTGAGCTCGATGCGGCCGGCCGCGCTGAGGCTGAAGTCCTCGCCATTGGCCGCCGCGTCGCCGCGCATGCGCACGCCGACGCCGGCCTCGGTCGCCACCAGCCGGATGCGGTTGGCGTACATGCCGCCGAGCGCGGAACTGTCGATGGCGTAGACGGGCGCCGCGCCGGTGGCGGCGGCCGGGCCGGTCACGGCGCGGCTGGCGTAGTCCCAGTTGTTGGTGCCGGTGGTGATGCCCAGGTCCTGCGCGTTGACCTGGCCGTCGATCTTCACCGAGCGGGTCACCAGGTCGAGGATCTGCTGCGCGGTGCCGTTCAGGCCGTTCCCCTGGATGAGGATGTCGCCCTGGTTCACCGTGAAGCCGCCGAGCGAGCCGTCGGGCCGAATGTTCGGCATGCCGGTGGTGAGCGTGACGCGGTCGGTGTTGATGAAGCCGCAGCCGCCGCAGGTGATGCCGTAGGGGTTGGCCAGCACCACGTCGGCACGCCCGCCCAGGACTTCGGTGTAGCCGGCCAGCAGGCTGCGGTTGTTCGCCACGACCTCGTTGAGGATCACCTTCGCCGGCGTGGTGGTGTTGTAGTTGGCCATGACCTGGCCGGCCAGTTGCGACTGGTACTGGATCTGGGCGGTCGAGGTGTTGTTGAGCACCAGCCCCTTCGGGTCCACGTTGAACTGCTGGTAGCGGTTGTGCGACAGCCCGGCGCCGTTGGCGCCCGCGATGTTCACCACGGTGGTGCCGTTGGGCGCCACGTACACGTTCGTCTGCCCGCCCGGCGCGACCACCGCCGACTGCGCCAGCGCGCCGGCGGCGACCAGCAGGCCGAGCAGGGGCAGGGCGCGCGGCGCGCGCTGGCGGCGGCGGGCCGCAGCCGCAGGGGCCGGCGTGGCGTCCTTCGTGGCCTTGGAAGCCTTGCCGTTGCCACGGGCGGTTTCCGCCACGGCCACCCAGGTGGCGAGCGCGGCGCGCCAGACGATGCGATAGACGTGATTCATGGTGATGTGCTCGCTTTGTTCTTGTGTCCGTTCGTGCCGCCTACAGGGCGAACGAGAGCCGCACGCCCCACAGCGTGCCTTCGGAGGGGAGGAAGCCGGGCAGGTTCAGCGCGTGCGAGGCGAACACCTCGGCGCTGGCGGTGCCCCACTGCACGGCCGCGCCAACGGCCACGCCGGACATCGAGCCCGAGGGCACGCCGGGGGCGTTGTTGCTGACCGAGCCGAAGTCGTACCCGACGTAGAAGCGCCCGCCGAACGGCTGTCCGCCGAAGGCGCGCTGCCAGGGCAGCGACAGGTCGTTGCGGATGTAGTAGCCGCTGTCGCCCGACAGGGCGTTGACCAGCGAGCCGCGCACCGAGGACGGGCCGCCGACCAGCATCTGCTGCAGCCCGTACAGCACGTCGTTGCTGTACTGGCCGCTGAACTGGCTGGTCCACGTCAGCGGCACCGGGCCGGCATCGAACCGGCGGCTGTAGCCGAGGTCGGCGACCATCTTGCGGCCCTGCGCATGCGGCAGGTCGTCCGGCAGTCCTTGCGGATCTTCCAGCGCGCCGAAGTTGTCGATGCCCTGCACGTAGCCCACGCGGCCGTTGAGGATGCCGCCGCCGAGTTGGGTGAACGCGGTGGCGCCGAGGTCCAGCGCGCTGAGCTTGCGGCTGGCCACGCCGAGCAGTTCGCCCCCCAGGAAGCTGCGGCTGTCCTGGTTGGTCAGACGCCCACCGAGCGACACGCGGCTGGCCTGGTCGCGGAACACCACCCGGTCGAGGGCCAGCGACTGGCTGAGCGTGCGGCCTTCGGAGTCGAGCCGCGCGCCGTTCGGCAGGTGCAGCGCGTTGGTATAGGTGCTCTCGCTGATGTCGTAGCTCAGCGTGCTGTAGCCCCATGGCACGGACACGTGCAGCGCCGACAGCTCGGCATGGTGCTCGCCGTCGTAGGGCACCGACTGGCGGCGCGTGAAGGCGATGTTCTCGTTCAGGCCGAGCAGGCCGTCGGCGCTGACCGTGGCCGACAGCGCGTCGCGCCCGGTGCTTGGCGTGCCCAGGTTGTCCCAGTTGAGGTACAGGTGCAGCGGAAGGGCGGCCTGGTTGTTCACCACCACCACGCTCTGCCCGGGCTGGCTGCCCGGCTGCAGGTCGAGCGTGGCCGAGTTCGACAGCAGGCTGTTGATCTGGTCGATGCCCTGTTCGAGGTCGCGCAGGTCGAGCCGGTCGCCGGCGTCGGCCGGGAACGCGCCGGCCAGGTTGACATTGGCCGCCCGGCCGGTGTTGCGCAGGTCGAAGCGCTCGATCGTGCCTTCGACCACCGCCACCTGCAGCACGCCCGAGCGCAGGTCCTGCGCGGGCAGGTAGGCGCGGGTGGTCACGAAGCCGCGCTGGATGTAGCTGCGCGTGATGGTCGCAAGGATCGCCTCCAGGTCCTTGGCAGCCAGGCAACGGCCGGCGTTGGACTGTTCGACGTCGTGCCGCACCGCGGCGGGCAGGTCGCTGGCGCCTTCGATGCGGATCTCGCGCACCTCGCGGCAGGCGCCGGTGTCGGGCACCTTGATCTGCGGCTGCATGCTCTTGAGGTCGGCCCCGCCGGGGGCGGCCGGCTGCGGCAGGGCGCGCTGCTGGTCGTCGCGCAGGCGTTCCTGCTGCTGTCGCTCGATGATGGTGTTCTGCCGCTCGAGGCTGCGCAGGGCGTCCGCGCCGGCCCCCGCCTGGGCATGCGCGCCGGCCGCCAGGCTGGCCATGGCCAGGCCGGCCAGCGCGGCCAGCAGTGCCGACGGACCCGGCAGGATGCGTGAACGGGGTGGGGTGACGGTCGACCGGGAGCGGTGCGACGCGCCGGGCTGGAGGGTGCGCGATCCGCGCGCTTTGGAAACTGGGTGCTGGGGCATGTCCGGGGCTGCTGCGGTCGGCACCCTGGCGCCATGTGCCGAGTCAGCCGTAGACCGCTTGAAGGGCCCGAACTTTTACATAAAAGTTACGACATGCAAATACCCGAAACTAATGAGTCCAAATGTAAATGAGCGTGAACCCGGCAGCTTACAGCAGCCCGCGTTCGGCCATGGACAGGACCTGGTCGCGCGTGACCACCAGGTGGTCCAGCACCCGCACATCCACCAGCGCCAGGGCGGCCTGCAAGGCGCGGGTCAGGCTTTCGTCGGCGCGCGACGGTTCGGCGCAGCCGCTCGGGTGGTTGTGCGCCAGGACCACCGCGCCGGCGTGCAGCTGCAAGGCGCGGGTGACGACTTCGCGCGGGTAGACGCTGGTCTGGGTGAGGGTGCCGCGAAACAGCTCCTCCATGGCGATCAGCCGGTGCTGGGCATCCAGGAACAGCACGCAGAACACCTCGTGCGGCCGCGCGCCGATGTTCAGGCGCAGGTAGTCGCGCACGGCGTCGGGCGAGTCGAGGGTGCTGCGGGCCTTCAGGCGCTCGGCCAGCGCCCGGCGCGACAGCTCGAGCACGGCTGCCAGCTCGGCCCGCTTGGCGCTGCCGCCCAGCCCCTTGATGGCGGCGAGCTCCGGCAGGCTGGCATGCAGCAGGCCGGACAGCCCGCCGAAGTGGTCGAGCAGCTCCTGCGCAAGCTGGAGCACGTTCTTGCCGGCAATGCCCGTGCGCAGCAGCAGCGCCAGGAGTTCGGCGTCGCCCAGCGCCGCGGGCCCGCGCGCCAGCAGCTTCTCGCGCGGGCGCAGTTCGCCCGGCAAATCGTCCTTGAAAGACATTGCTTTCGGGTCTCTGCGGACCCCCTCCCTAAAATACGCGGTTCAGTGTAAGGGGACCGTCCACCTTGTCCGCGCCAAATCCAGCCTCCGCTTCCTCGCCCGCCACCCGCCCCGACGCCGCCGCGCCGGCGGTGGTCCAGCCCGGCGCCTTTCTCACGCTTCACTACCGGCTGGCCGGTCCGGCGGGCGACGTGATCAACACGTTTGCCGGCAAGCCGGCCACGCTGTCGCTGGGCAACGGCGAGCTGTCGCCGGCCATGGAGGAATGCCTGCTGGGCCTGCCGGAAGGCACCCACGAGACATTCGAACTGGCGGCCGGCCAGGCATTCGGCGAGCGCAACGCCGACATGCAGCAATGGGTGGCGCGCACGCTGCTGGCGCAGGTGGGCGACCCGGACGAGCGCTATGCCGTCGGCGACGTGGTGAGCTTCCCGACGCCGGACGGGCAGGGCAGCTATGCCGGCGCCGTGATCGAGGTGAGCGACAGCGCCGTGCGCTTCGACTTCAACCACCCGCTGGCCGGGCAGCCGGTCACCTTCGAGGTGCGGCTGATCGGGGTGCTATGAGCGCGGCGGCCGACAACGCCTCGGCGACGAGGGTCGAGGAAATCCTGCTGGCCGAGCCGCGCGGCTTCTGCGCCGGCGTGGACCGGGCGATCGAGATCGTCGAGCGCGCCATCGCGAAGTTCGGCGCGCCCATCTACGTGCGCCACGAGATCGTGCACAACACCTTCGTGGTCAACGAGCTCAAGGCCAAGGGCGCCATCTTCATCGAGGACCTGGCCGACGTGCCGCCCGGCGCCACGCTGGTCTTCTCGGCCCACGGCGTGAGCAAGGCGGTGCAGGACGAGGCGCGCGCGCGCGGCTTCGAGGTGTTCGACGCCACCTGCCCGCTGGTGAGCAAGGTGCACGTCGAGGTGGCCAAGCTGGCGCGCGAGGGCTACGAGTTCATCATGATTGGCCACAAGGGCCATCCGGAAGTCGAAGGCACCATGGGCCAGCTGGACCACGGCATCCACCTGGTGGAGGACGTGGAAGACGTGGCGCGGGTCCAGCCCTCGCAGACCGACAGGCTGGCGGTGGTGACCCAGACCACGCTGAGCGTGGACGACGCCGCCGAGATCGCCGCCGCCGTGCGCGCGCGATTTCCGAAGGTGCGCGAGCCCAAGCAGCAGGACATCTGCTATGCCACGCAGAACCGGCAGGACGCGGTCAAGCTGCTCAGCCCCCAGGTCGACCTGGTGATCGTCGTGGGCAGCCCCACCAGTTCCAACAGCAACCGCCTGCGCGAGTTGGCGCAACGCCTGGGCACCGAGGCCTACATGGTCGATTCGGCCGACGAGGTGCTGCCGCAATGGTTCCAGGGCAAGTCGCGCGTGGGCCTGACGGCCGGCGCGTCCGCGCCGGAAGTGCTGGTGACGCAGGTGATCGAGCGCATCCGCGCGCTGGGCGCGGTGTCGGTGCGCAAGCTCGACGGCATCGAGGAGACGGTGAAGTTCCCGCTGCCCAAGGGCCTCAAGATTCAGGGCGGGCCGGTGCCCGGGCACATCTCGTGAGCGCGGCCGGCGTGGCCGCTTCGTGGCGCGAACAGATCGAGCAGGCGGCCGCGCGGCTGGCCGCCGACGGCCGCGGCTTCGTGCGGCAGACGCCGCTGTGGAAGCTCCCCGGCGCGGCGCTGGGCGTCGAGCAGCCGGGCGTGCAGGTATGGCTCAAGCTCGAACACCTTCAGGCCAGCGGAAGCTTCAAGGCGCGCGGGATGATGAACCGGCTGCTGGCGCACGCCGATGCCGCGGCGCAGGGCGTGATCGTCGCCTCCGGCGGCAACGCCGGCATTGCCACCGCGGGCGCCGCGCAGGCGCTCGGGGTTCCTTGCGAGGTGTTCCTGCCCGAGGTGTCCAGCGCCGCCAAGCGCGCGCGCCTGGCGGCGCTCGGCGCCAAGGTGACCGTGACCGGCGCCGCCTATTCCGATGCGCTGGCCGCGTGCCTGGCACGCCAGCGCGACACCGGCGCCCTGCTGACCCATGCCTACGACCAGCCCGAGGTGGTGGCTGGCGCCGGCACGCTGGGCCGCGAGATCGAGGCCCAGGGCGGCCTGCCTGACAGCGTGCTGGTCAGCGTGGGCGGCGGCGGGCTGGTGGGCGGGCTGGCCGCCTGGTTCGAGGCCCGCAGCCGCGTGGTGGCGCTGGAGCCCGAACTGGCGCCCACGCTGTTCAATGCCCGCGCCGCCGGCGAACCGGTGGACGTGGAAGTGGCAGGCGTGGCCGCCGATTCGCTGGGCGCACGGCGCATCGGCACCCTCGCGTGGACGCTGACCCAGGCTCACGTGCGCGACGCGCTGCTGCTGTCGGACGCGGCCATTCGCGCCGCGCAGCTGTGGATGTGGCGCGAGCTCAAGCTGGCGGTGGAACCGGCGGCCGCGTTGCCGCTGGCGGCGCTGCAGACCGGACGCTACCGGCCGCGCGAGGGCGAGCAGGTCTGCCTGATCGTCTGCGGCGCCAACGTCGATCCGGCAACGCTCAACGCGTGACGGCCGCTCAATGCTCGGCGTTGACCATCCACGGCACGCCGAACTTGTCGACCAGCATGCCGAAGCCCTTGGCCCAGAAGGTCTCGCCGTAGGGCATCGTCACCTTGCCGCCGGCGCCTAGCGCGTCGAACAGCTTCCTGCCCTCGTCGACCGACGGGGCCTGCACCGACAGCGAGAACCCCTTGAAGCCCTCGAAGGGAAAGTTGGGCGGCAGGTCGGACGCCATGAGCTGGTGGCCCTGCGCCTCCATCGTGGCGTGCATGATCTTTTGCTTGTGGCTGTCGGGCGTCTGCTCGGCCATGGGGCTTTCGCCGAACGTCATCGAGAAGATGACCTTGCCATCCAGGCACTGGGCGTAGAAGGCCAGTGCCTCGGCCGCGTTGCCGTTGAAACTCAAATACGCTTGCATGGCGGTTGCTCCTTTGCGCTGCGTTGCGTCCAGATCCGGATCGGAATGAGCAGCGCATGCTAGCCCCAGTCGGCGCCGCCTAGAATCCGATTCATGCTCGATATCACTCTGTTACGCAAGGACCTGCCCGCGGTCGTGGCCGGCCTGGAAAAGCGCAAGAACCCCCAGCCCTACCTCGACGTCGACGCCTTCACGTCGCTGGAATCCGAGCGCAAGCGCCTGCAGACGCGCACCGAGGAAATCCAGGCCCGCCGCAATGCCCTGAACAAGCAGATCGGCCCGCGCAAGGCAAAAGGCGAATCGGTGGACGAGCTGATGGCCGAGGTCAACGCCTTGAAGACGGAGCAGGAAGCCGGCGCCCAGCGGCTGGAGCAGATCCAGCCGCAGCTGCACGACCTGCTGCTGGCCGTGCCCAACCTGCCGCACCCGAGCGTGCCGGTGGGCGAGGACGAGCAGGGCAACGTCGAGATGCGCCGCTGGAGCCCGCAGGGCGGTGCCGGCGGCGGCGCCGTGCCGCTGGGCTTCGCCCCCAAGGACCACGTGGAGCTCGGCGCGCCGCTGGGCCTGGACTTCGAGACCGGCGTCAAGCTGTCGGGTTCGCGCTTCACCGCCATGCGTGGCCCGATTGCGCGGCTGCACCGCGCGCTCGCCCAGTTCATGCTCGACACGCAGACGCAGCAGCACGGCTACACCGAGTGCTATGTGCCCTACATCGTCACCGCCGAGACGCTGCGCGGCACCGGGCAGCTGCCCAAGTTCGAGGCCGACCTGTTCGCCGCCAACAAGGGCGGCCAGGAAGGCGAGGCCAGCTCCGAGGACACGGCGCTGTACCTGATCCCCACCGCCGAGGTGCCGCTGACCAACTTCGTGCGCGACGAGGTCGTGCCCGAGGCCAGCCTGCCGATCAAGCTCACTGCCCACAGCCCGTGCTTCCGGTCCGAGGCCGGCAGCGCCGGGCGCGACACGCGCGGCATGATCCGCCAGCACCAGTTCGACAAGGTGGAGATGGTGCAGATCACCCACCCGGAGCAGAGCTACCAGGCGCTGGAAGAAATGACCGGCCACGCAGAGGCCGTGCTGCAGGCGCTGGAACTGCCGTACCGCGTCGTGCTGCTGTGCAGCGGCGACATGGGTTTCGGCGCCACCAAGACCTACGACCTGGAAGTGTGGCTGCCGGCGCAGGACACGTACCGCGAGATCAGCTCCGTGTCGAACTGCGAGGCGTTCCAGGCGCGCCGCTTGCAGGCGCGCTTCAAGAACGCGCAGGGACGCAACGAGCCCGTCCATACCCTCAACGGCTCCGGCCTGGCCGTCGGCCGTGCGCTGGTCGCGGTGTTGGAGAACCACCAGCAGCCGGACGGCTCGATCCGCGTGCCGGCCGCGTTGCGGCCTTATATGGGTGGGCTGGAACTGCTGACTGCCTGAAAAAGCCTGCTAGAATCGCAGGCTCGACCAGACACCGGAGAGGTGGCAGAGTGGTCTAATGTACCTGACTCGAAATCAGGCGTGGGTTCATAGCCCACCGAGGGTTCGAATCCCTCCCTCTCCTCCAAAGTGCAAGCATTCACGGGCCCTCGCGGCCCGTTTTGCTTTCTGGCCTACGGATTGGCCTACATCCGTGTACCGGTTGCGCTCACTTCGTGGGGCACGTAGTCGCCGCGTCGGCCAAATTCTCGGAATACCCGATGGCTCAAAACGGCCCAGGAGCGTCGCGCAGGCCGGCAAGCCACACACCCCTCGACCATTGCGCGCTCGCCCCGCCTGCGCCCGCCTGGCGCGTCGGCCCGCAGCCACCAAGCAGGCCGCTCCGCCCCCGGGGGTTCTCCGACCGAGCGCCAAGATATCTTGATTGATGCGCCATGTAATTTTCGGCCCGAGCGAAATTTTGCCGCCAACGCCCTTGTGGCTGACCTGATCGACGCCATGCACACTCCTGCGGACCGGATCGAAGCCACGCGCGGCGGCTACCATGCCGGTCCATGACCATGCCCCACCCGACCGCCAGCACGAGCCCCGGCGAAGAGGCGAGTGCCGACCCGCCACTACTCTCGGGGATGCTGGCGTTGATTCCGCTTGCCAAGAGCCTGCACGACCGGGGCCTGAGCCCGCCGGAAATCAAGGCAGCGATGAAGAAGGCGCTGGAGATGCACCGGGCGAAACGGGCGGCGGCTACCAGGTAGACGATGCCGCTGCCGCCCAAGCCCAAGAAACCCGCGGTGAAGCCCAGCCTGCCGCTGGACAAGCTGCGTCCGCCCAAAAACCCGATGGAGCCGTTTCCGCCGCGCCGGGTGTGGGGAACGAAGCCCACGCCGGAATAGCCCACCTCCCCAGGAGCTACGCGGAGACGGTTGCGCTTCTTATCATCCCGAGATCGCAGGCGTAGCGGGGCCCTCTACGGTCGAATTTGTGGCTTCACTGTCATCCGCTGAGCGCCAGCGGCTAAGCCAATCCTCAAGGTCGAGGAGCTCATTGTCAAAAAAGAGCGTCCGCACCGTGTCTTCGATCTGCACGTTGAGGTCGCCTATGACATCTCCGTCTGTCAACACGCCAGCAATGGCCCCCCCTGAACCCGGACCTTGGGGTTCGTGCTTTGCCCGATGAAATGCGAAACGGTCACGCACGTAGGATTCGATGTAGTCGCGGGCGCTCGGAGCGTTGAAGTGATTTCGCGGATAGAACTCGGCAAGCCTTAGCCAGGCAAATTCGAGGAAATCGACCATGTCGAAGCTCGCCGCTCGCATTTCTAGAGTCACACCCGAATCCCAGCCCGAACTCGATGACTCGCGAACGACCGCCTTCATTTCGGGCAAGTATCGAACTAGCCGCACATCAGCATCGTTGTCTGAAGTCCGCCTGACGTAGTCGCCGGGAAGTTTGTTCTTCAGCTCGTCGGGGAGGAGCGCAGCGGCAAGAGCATCCTTTTTTCGATGAAGAAGAATCGCAACAACGGCAAACACGCCCGCGGCAATTGCCGAGCCAAAGGCAAGTGGCGCGTTGTTTGTCGAAAGGAAGTACCAGCCCGCCCCTGTGGCGAAAATGCCAGCCACCCACCAAGCAAGCTGTATCGACCAATCGGGGACGGAGCGCATAGAAGCAATAAATCTAGATTCTCGATGCCTCATTCTCGCTGAGCATGCTCATCTGCTCTGGCGGAAACTGGTCTACACAACCATACTTACCGATGCTCGTAGACCTTCAGGCTACCTGACCTCTGCGCCTCCAATTCACTGCCTGCGATCAACAGGGCATCACGAGGTGAAGGCAATAAAACCGGATCGAACATCGTGGCGAGGCCGCGGCGACTTGTTGTGTCGTAGGCTTCCCACAGCTCTAGCACTTGCGCTTGGCACTGTTGATGTCGCGGTCCATCTCCGTGACGCGCAACGTGCCGCGCAGTGGGGCGCCCCACTCTTGGCGACGAAGACGCCGGTCGGCCTGGCGAAGGAGGGTGACTTCAATAAATACTGTATAAGTGTACAGCTCATCCTACCCTGGATGTGCGCATTGTTTTCATTGGCCTGGTGGTCAAAAACGCTGGAAACCTCAAACCGAGTTCGTTCATGAGGAACTGCACGGGCTGGTGTCTGCCGCTGCTTCTGTTGGCCGGTTGCGCCGCGTCCACGTCGAGCTTGCAGTCGGCTTCGTCCAGCGAGGTAGGCTGCACCCCGGCCGCAATCTCGATTTCGGACTACAGGTTGAACATGTACACGTCGTCGTGGACGGCAACATGCAACAACAAGACCTACTACTGCTCTGGGTCAGATACGCTGAAAGAGAGGTCCCGCTGCACGCAGGCGCGGGACAAATAAGAAGGACGAAAGCGGCGGGTGCTAGCTCCGATTTCCGAGCAAACCTGCTCGTAGTCGCTGCTTGAAGTAGAACCTGAAATGAAAGCTGTCGTCGCTGCCCTCGCGCTTTGCGTTGTCCTGCTCGGGTTCAAGGTGTTTTCGCTAAGCGAAGAACTTCACACCGTACAGCGGAACACGGCAATAGCCGTGCTGATGGCAGAAGCCGCCGACAAGAAAATCGGTGCCTTTGCCCCCTATTTCGCGCCTAGTAAAGATGCATTCGCTAACGCATGGGTCGATGCCAATAGCATGCCGGCCGCAGTTTTTCCCGACGAGGTGCTCGCACCTTTGAGGCAGGAGATCGAGAGGCGACGAAATCTCCCTGAAGCGCAGGCGTTGAAGAAGCAGATTCTCAATTGACCGTTTGAGCAAAATCACACAGGCTGACGTGTGTAGAGCACATGGCCCCGCAGCGGATCCTTCGAGCCGACGACGGCAATGCGGTTCCAGACGTGACACGACGGCGAAAGATGCTCCGAAACCGAAACCCAGTCTTCATTGACGAGACCGAGGCCCATCACGTCGTGTAGCACCAGCCACCATTGCTCGAACTTGTGTGGGCACGCGATGACCTTGCGCCACTTCTCGGCGCTGCAAAGCTCAACGTTTTTCAGCGCCTCTGCCACAACAAAGCCTCCTTGGTTGTAGTCGCTCATCGAAGCAAGGACGAAGAACTTGCCAAGATCTTCCGAAGACAGACGGAGAGTGAGTCGAAAGTTAGGGGCAGCTTCAATTTGCCATTCGCTCTGAGAGGTCCTTGCGCTGCGCCCCATGAATGCCTGCAACTGGTTCCTGATCGAGGCGCGTATGGCTTGTGAGTGCGGAAGCGGGCGCCTGTAGTGGACAGACACCCACCACGATTCGCCCTCGATGCTTGGCCCCATCTTGGGTAGCTCATTGTGCAGCCACGGATAGATTGAAAAATGGACTTGCTCAACGCCTTGATGGTCTCCAATACCATCAACGAAGTTCTGATTTAGACGGCGAACCTCAACGGCAATGCGGCCATCAATAGAAAAATCCGGCGTCACGTTCCCCAACGGTTGATGCTCAACGCCTCCGAGGTTCAGTGATTCCAGATACGGCTTTATCAGTCGTTCGCTCGCATCTGCTGGTCGCTTGGAGCGCATTGTGAGTGTCGTTGTGTCATGTCGGGTTGCGCACATGCTGGTCTTCCCATGCCTTCGACCAGCGGCCATCGCCTTCGTGCTTCTTCTGAAGCCGCTGAAAGTCATGAACCAGGGCCTCAATCTCCTTGACCTGGACTTCCAGCTCATCGAGCGTGACTTGAACTTCGGGTGCCATCTTGGCCGGATCAAATTCCCATGACAGAGCTACGAACGCGAAGAGGTCGGGTTCGCGCATATTGACGCGCCCCCAGCGGCCGTGCGCATAGTCATTGCGAACGCCTCGCGCACGCTCGACGCGCTGGAACCATTGCTCGAAAGCTGCGCAAGCGACAGGGTTGCTGTGCCCCCACATTTCAAGTGCCAACGGTCGAAGTTTGTCGAGGCGCGTCTTGAAGTGCACCGACGGGGCCACGAGGAGATGATCGACATCGACCCCCCGATACGGCCCAAGCCACTTCAGTTGCAGGCCGATGCCAAGATCAAGTCGCGCGTGCGCGTGAACCAAGCGCCCGAGCAGCCAGTGCAGACGATCCTCGCCCTGGAGAAATGGAAGTTGCAACGCCAAGCTCGACACAAAGGGCTCCTTTTGATGAAGGGTTATACGAGCAACGGATGCACGGGCGGCATGCACGGGATATTTGCCCTGTGACGCGAAGAGGGCGCTCGAGCTGAGTCACTCATATCGCAGACACTCTTGGCGAGGTTGGTCTGGTTGTCTCAGCGGCCCGCCGCCTGTGAATTTTGCCCGCTGAACCGAGCGAGGTTTCCTGTATCGTCTGCGCGTCTAAACAGCCTGAATCGACGATGGCTCAATCGAGCAATTTCGCCTTCTTGTCCGAGCACTCGCAACTGCTGGCAGAGCTTGGCGCCAGCGCGGAGCGGTTATTCCCGTTCGACCCCGCGAGCTGTGTCGTCAAGTTGAGGTTGCTTGCGGAAGCGATCACGCAAGATATTGCTGCACGGATCGGCGTGACCCTCTCGCAGCCGACCCAGGCCGAGTTGCTCCGGGCAATCGACATGCGGCTCGGGATGGATGCGCAAGTCCGACAACTGTTCCACCTGCTGCGACGCACCGGCAACCTGGCCGCGCACGAAATCGATCATCGAATCGGATACCGAGAAGGCTTGGACGCGATCAAGGTGGCACGCGAGATCGCTGTCTGGTTTCACCGCAGCTTCGGCAATAGCCCAGACTTCAAGGCCGGCCCCTTCGTCATGCCGGACGATCCGAGCCGCCGACTGATTGAGCTACAGCAGCAGATACAGCATCTTGATGCGCAACTTCAGGACGCGCAGACCATACAGGCGGCTCAAGCCAGGGCGGCGGAACTACTGGAAGAGCAGGCCGCGCATGAGCGCGCCATGGCTCAACGAGCTCAAGAAGAAAACGCCATCTATCAGCAGCTTGCAGAAGAAGCCAGCCAACGTGTCGTGCAGCTTCAGGTCGAGTTCGAAGGACAGCTCGAAAAAGAACGCGCTCACGCCGGTGAAGAGTCCATCAGCAGTTTCGCCATTCGGGCGGCGGAGGCTGCCAAGAAAGTCCAGATCGACGAGGCGACCACACGCCAGATCATCGATCTGCAATTGATCGATGCAGGATGGGAAGCAGACACCGTCCAGCTAACCCACGCGCGTGGCGTGCAGCCCGAACGGGGAAGGAACAAGGCAATCGCGGAATGGCCCACCAAGGGGCGGCAGGCCGCCGACTACGTCCTATTCGCAGGATTGACGCCTATCGCCGCCGTCGAGGCCAAACGCCAGAACATCAATGTCTCCGGGAAGATTCCGCAGGCGGAACGCTATGCGCGTGGGTTCGTGCAAGGAGCGGATCACGAACCCGCCTGGAAGGTCGCTGGTAGATCGGACCCGTGGCCAGACGGCCAGGGAGGTCACTTTGAGCTGCCTTTCGTCTATTCCAGCAATGGTCGCGCGCAGGTCAAGCAATTGGCCGAACTGAGCGGCACTTGGCACCGAGATGTTCGGGAACCATCGAACACCTCAAGATCGCTTCCGGGATTTCATTCGCCACAGGGGCTCATCGACCTTCTTACCCGGAGCCGGGAGGCAGCGCAGCAGCGGTTGAAGGATGAGGGATTCGCGTACCTGCGCTTGCGTGACTATCAGAACGAGGCGATTGCGGCGGTCGAAGGCGCAGTCGGTAGCGGCCAAACAAGCTGTCTTGTTGCCATGGCAACAGGTACTGGCAAGACCCGGACGATCATCGGCTTGATGTACCGGCTGCTGAAAGCCGAACGATTTCACCGCATCCTGTTTCTCGTAGACCGGACTGCCTTGGGGAATCAGGCTCAGGATGCATTCAACGAGGCCCCGCTGGAGCAGAACCAGCCGTTGTCCAAGATATACAACGTCGCGGAGTTGGGCGACATGGCTGCCGAGGCTGAAACCCGTGTTCAGGTGGCAACCGTGCAGGCAATGGTGAAGCGAATCTTTGGGAGCGATGCACCGCCATCCGTCGATGAATATGACTGCATCATCGTGGACGAGGCACATCGCGGCTATGCGCTTGATCAGGAAATGACCGAAGGTGAGTTGGCCGTGCGCGATCACGCCCAGTACCTCTCCGCTTACCGTCGAGTGCTGGACTACTTCGATGCCGTTCGGATTGGGCTCACCGCGACGCCGGCGCGCCACACGAGCGAGATATTTGGCAAACCCGTCTTCACGTACTCCTACCGGGAAGCGGTCGCCGACGATTGGCTCATCGACCACGAACCCCCGATTCGCTTTCAGACTCTCCTCAGCCAGAAGGGCATCCACTTCGACAAGGGCGAAAAGGTGGAGGCACTGAATCTCGCCACAGGGGAAATCGAGAGCGCCGAGTTGGAGGATGAGCTGAACTTCCAGGTCGAGAGCTTCAACCGTCGCGTCATCAACGAAGACTTCAACCGCGTCATCTGCGACGCGCTTGCGGACGAGCTCGATCCGCTCGGTGAAGAAAAAACGCTGATCTTCTGTGCGACCGATGCACACGCCGACATGGTCAAACGCCTACTCGACGCGGCATTCTCCGCGCGCTACGGCGAAAGCTACAACGAGGCTGCGGTGCGCAAGATCACCGGAGCTTCGGACAAGGTTGATCAGCTCATACGCCTGTTCAAGAATGAGCGGTACCCCAGCATCGCAATCACAGTTGACCTGTTGACCACCGGCATCGACGTACCCGCCATCTGTCATCTGGTCTTCCTGCGTCGGGTGAAGTCGCGCATCCTCTACGAGCAGATGATCGGCCGTGCAACTCGCCGATGTGACGAGATCGGGAAGACCGTGTTCAAAATCTACGACCCGGTGGACATCTACGCCGCTCTGGAGGCCGTCAATACCATGAAGCCGTTGGTGAAGGACCCCAACGTGACCATGGAGCAACTGATCGACGAACTGAACAACCCGGCCAGCTACGCGGCGCCTGGCGCAGTCCCAGGAGGCAGCCATGCACATGATGTGCTGGATCAACTCAATCAGAAGCTGATGCGTGTGCTGCGCAGCGCCGAGCATAAGGCGGAGAAGCGACCGCAGCTCAAATCCCGCCTCGCGGAGTTGGAGCAGCAATGGGGTGTCGCACCGTCCGAGTTGCACCAACATCTTCACGAACTGGGACCAAAGCAAGCTGCGGATTTCCTCAACCATCGGGTTGGTTTGCTGACGCAACTGGTGGAGGTGCAGTCGCTGATGGGCACGCACTACATGCCCATCATTTCTATGCACGGCGATGAGTTGGTTGCCCGCGAGCAGAGTTGGGGCACCTACGCGAAGCCCGACGACTACCTAGACAGCTTCAGCGCCTTCGTGCGCGAGAACCTAAATGCTTCCTCGGCCTTGGCGGTCGTCGTCAACCGACCGCGCGATCTGACACGCGACCAGCTTCGGGAAGTCAAGTTGCTGCTTGATGGACACGGCTACAGCGAAGCCAAGCTGCAAGCGGCATGGCGGAACAAGAGCAATCAAGACATCGCCGCCAGCATCATCGGCTTCATTCGCCAAGCCGCGCTCGGCGATGCCCTGCGGCCTTTCGAGGCTCGGGTCTCTGAAGCCATGACTCACATTTACACCTTGGCAAAGTGGACGCCGGTGCAACGCAGATGGTTGGACCGTTTGGCCAAGCAACTAACGCATGAGGTCGTCCTAGAGCGAAATTTTGTGAACCGTGCCTTCTCACAAGACGGCGGCGCCGGCCAGCTCGACAAGATATTGGGCGAGAAGCTCGACGATGTATTGACTGGCTTGGCGGAGCACCTGTGGCCCCAAGTCGCGTAGCTATGCCCATCCAGAAAAAGCGATGTCAAGTCCACACAAAAATCGCGTTGACCCCTGGGGCAATTTGAATGCAGTGCGCGCCCACGGAAAGATGATGGGCAACAGGGGGATTCTTCACGAAGGCCAAGAGATCGTCAGGCAGTGGCGCAGCAAGGCGTGGGTGACCTGCTTGCTCGATACGCCAGCCAAGCTGAAGCCCCGCAAGCCCTTTTCGCCAGGCACATATTCGGAGTTGTTTTTCCTTGATGAAGCGACGGCATTTGCGGCGGGCCACCGTCCATGTCGGTACTGCCAACGGCCCAGATTTGACTTGTTCAAGTCGGTTTGGGTTGACGCCAACGCACCTTCACAGGCAACGACCCCATTGATAGGGGATATCGACAAGGTTCTTCATTGTGAGCGCATCGATGCCGACCGGAGGAAGGTTGCGCATGAACGAAGGCTTGCTGACCTCCCAACTGGCACGTTCTTCGAGTTCGAGGGCGATGCACTGATGATCTGGGAGAATCATCTGCTTCGATGGTCATTCGACGGCTATACGCTGCACCGAAAGCTGCCAGCCGACGAGTGGGTGACTGTGCTTACGCCGGCCTCCATCGTTCGTCTATTTCAATCCGGCTACGTGCCCTGTATTCATCCTAGCGCCGCAGAAGCCCTTGGGCTCCAGCCTGTCGCCTCTTCGTCTCCCCGATAAACCATGACCCAAAACGACATCGTCCAGAAGCTCTGGAATCTCTGCGACGTGCTGCGCGACGACGGCATCAACTACAGCGACTATGTGACGGAGCTGGTGCTGCTGCTCTTTATCAAGATGGAGCACGAGAACAAGCAGAGCGGCATCCTCGCCGAGCACAAGCTGCCCGACTTCGCACGCTGGAGCACGCTGTCCAGCATGAGCGGCCTCACTTTGCTCAATCACTACCGTGAAACGCTGCTGAAGCTCAGCCAGAACCCCGACCCGCTGATCGCCGCCATCTACGCCGATGCACAGACCAGCCTCAAGGAAGCGCGGCATCTGGAGCAGTTGATCAAGAGCCTGGATGGTATCGACTGGTTCAGTGCGACGAAGGACGGCCTTGGTGACCTCTATGAAGGTCTCCTCGAAAAGAATGCTAGCGAGACCAAGAGCGGCGCTGGTCAGTACTTCACGCCTCGGCCTCTGATCGACAGCATCATCGCGTTGATCAAACCGCAGCCTGGGGAAACCGTCCAGGACCCTGCTGCGGGAACGGCGGGCTTCCTGATCGCTGCTGACGCCTATGTCAAGGCGAACACTGACCAGTTGTATGACCTGAACGAGAAACAGCGCGAGTTCCAGCGCAACAAAGCCTTCATCGGCATGGAACTGGTCACTAGCACCCGCCGCCTCGCGTTGATGAACTGCCTTCTGCACGGCATGGAGGGTGATGCTGATGGAGTCGTTCATATTGGCAACACGTTGGGCAGTGCCGGCAGCAGCCTGCCCAAGAATGACATCATCCTCAGCAACCCACCCTTTGGGACGGCCAAGGGTGGTGGCGGGCCAACGCGCGACGACCTGACCTACGCCACGGGCAACAAGCAACTCGCTTTCGTCCAGCACATCGTGCGCCATCTCAAGGATGGCGGTCGCGCCGCAGTCATCGTGCCCGACAACGTGCTGTTCGAGGCGGGCGTGGGGGCCGATATTCGTCGGAACTTAATGGACAAATGTCGCCTGCACACGGTTCTCAGGTTGCCAACCGGCATCTTCTACGCGCAAGGAGTAAAGACCAATGTCCTCTTCTTTCAGAAGATTGACGAGGGCGCGACCGGAAGTACGAAAGAAGTCTGGGTCTATGACATGCGGGCGAATATGCCGAAGTTCGGCAAGCGCACTCCGTTGACGCGCGGGCATTTTGCTGATTTCGAAGTGGCATTTGGAGAAGATGCCAACGGGCAGAGTGCGCGCGTGGACGCGGGAGAGGCAAGTCGCTTCCGTTGCTTTAGCCGAGAGACCGTGAAGGCACGAGGCCACAGCTTGGACATCAGTTGGCTGAAGGATGAAAACGCTGAGGATGTGGCGGACTTGCCCGAGCCGGCTGTACTAGCACGGGAAGCGATGGATGAACTGACTGGCGCCATGGAAGAACTGGAGTCCCTGATCGACGAACTGCTGGAGGCCCCGCAGTGACCGGTGTCCCAAATGGTTGGGTGAGTGCTCGGCTTGGCGAGGTAGTTGCGTCCATGTCAAATGGCATGCCCGGAACGCAGAACAAAGAGGGGGTTGGAATTCCGGTGTCCCGCATTGAGACAATTGCCGCGCAAAAGATCGACTTCGGCCGGATTGGCTTCATCAAGGACTACGACACCAGCTCAATCGAAAGATATCGACTGCAAGACGGCGATGTGCTGTTCAGCCATATCAATAGCCCAGCTCACTTAGGAAAGACGGCAGTTTTTTCTGGATCAGGCCGTCTCTACCATGGCATCAATCTACTACGCCTAGTCGTTCATCGGGAGGCGATCCTGCCTAAGATGTTCGACTACTACTGCAAGTCTATGCGGCTGAGAGGCGAGTTTGCAATGCGTGCTCAGCACGCCGTGAACCAATCATCGATTAATCAAGCAAAGTTGGCGCAATTCGAGATATCGCTGCCTCCTCTTGCTGAACAGCGGCGCATCGCCGACAAGCTCGACACAGTGCTCGCCCGCGTGGACGCCTGCCGCGAGCGCATGGCCCGTGTGATGCCGTTGCTCAAACGACTGCGGCAGTCAATTTTCGCTGTGGCCACATCGGGGCGATTGTCGGAGGACTGGCGCGACGGCGCAGGGATTTCTTCCGCAACCTGGATGACCACTAGCGTGGACAAAGTCGCGGATATCGTCGATCCGCACCCCAGCCACAGAACTCCCCCAGAAGTTGCAGATGGCATTCCGTACATTTCTATTGGCGATCTGGAGGCAACGGGGCAATTCAACCTCGATGGATCTCGCAAAGTCGGGCTAGACGTGTTAGCCGAGCATCGCGCGCGGTACACGATCAAAGATGGCGACTTCATCTTTGGAAAGATTGGCACGCTCGGCAAGCCGACCAAATTGCCGGTCGGCTTGGACTACACAATCTCTGCAAACGTGCTTCTCATTCAGCCGAAAGCGGAGGTCGCAAACGCGGCGTTCCTACGATTGGTCTTCGCGTCGCCGGCCTTCATGGCCTCCGTCGTTGACCAGAGTTCGTCAACGTCACAAGCTGCTTTTGGCATCAAGAAGATGAGAGGCACGTCTATTCGCTTGCCGTCCATCGCCGAGCAATCTGAAATCGTTCGCCGCGTGGAAACGCTATTCGCCTTCGCGGACCGTCTCGAAGCCCGCCTCACACAAGCCCAAGCGGCCACGGACCGCCTGACGCCCGCGCTGCTGGCCAAAGCCTTCCGCGGCGAGCTCGTGCCGCAGGACCCTGCCGATGAGCCTGCGGCCGACCTGCTGCGACGGCTCAACTCGCAAGCTCAGCCTACGAAGGTAGCGAGGCGACCCCGCGCAGCATGACGATCAGGCTTCGCCGGCCCGTCGCTTTTTGAACTGCTCGAAGCGATCTCTGTACGAAAATAGGTAATCGAGGATGGCGTTGGTAAATTCGAGCGTGTCCTTGGCATCGGGCTGCCCAATAGACACTCCCACCCCATGCGCTGCCTCGTTGCCGACAATTCGCAGCGCATCGGACCACTCGAATAGTCGCTCGTCGATGAGGCCCTCTGCCTTCATCTGTTTGAGTGAGGCGCTTAAATTGCGTTCGGTCACACCGTGCTCGGTGCAGACTCCTTCGATTGTCTTTCGACACATGATCGCCGAGGCTGTGTACGCCTGCGAACGATAGCAAGTGCAAGCCTCCTCGAATGCGGCTCGAATGTTCTTCGGTGCGTTTGGATTGACGCGCAGGTCACCTTGGGGAAACACGACAAAGGGCGTATCCCATTTGTCCCCTTCAGCCATGTTTCCGAGGTTGGTTTGGCGCACCAGGATCGGCGATTGGCAGGCCGTGCAAGCTAACAGCGTGTACCTACATGACGGCTCGCGGCCGTCGAAGTGACGCCAGTAGTTACCTGCCTCACTAGCCTCAACGTACTGCCGGCACTCTGTGCAATGAATGATCATGCTGCCATCTACCCGCTTTTCGTTCGGACCTACACGCGGGCTACCAGACGTTGAATGGCAGAGGCGATGCTTTCACCTCTACGCCGGTAATCCCGCTAGACGCTAAGAGCATCTGTACAGACGCCTCGCAGCGTTCTTGGTTTGGATTGGGGCCGACAATAATTTCGCGCAGAGCGCCGGCCATCTCGCCTCCCAAGATGTTCAGCTCCACATACGGCGCGAGGTAAGACGCGGTCGGTCGGAATTGGACCGCTTGCGATGGCTGATTCGCAACTATGCGCCACTCTGCCTCTTCATGGAAACCTTGGTTCTTAAACAGTGGCGCAAGCTCAGAAAGCTCCGTGCACAACCAAGCGGTGGCTGCGTCAGCTTGCGGCTTTTCCGGGCCCACTGAGGTGCGTTCCCTGTATTCAATGTCAGCGTCCACTTTGGCAGACGTTGCCAACTGGCCGTAGTCGGCCCTGGTCATCTTGGGCTGCGGAAAGCGCGAGTAGCACTGCACCACAAGCTCATGAACCTGCCTCCTTTGATCATCGTGTTCATACCGGCAGGGATCTAGCCTGAACCCGCTTGCCGCACAAAACGTTCGCACGGTCTCAACGTCAAAGCCTAGGCAGACACCGCCGCCCGCCGGGCAGTAGCCGCGCCATTGACTCAGCAGATCCGCCTTCTGGCTGAACGAGGCGATGTAGAGATCGCCAACGTCGATTGCTTCGAGCGCATGGCGGACCGCCCATCCGAAGGCTGCGACATAGTCATCCGCCTCGAATATGGCGCCGGCCTGCTGCTTGGCAAACGCCAATCCATGGAAAAACTCACTTGCATCGTTCAAGTACGAAGCATGTGTCGCCCAGATGCTGCGGCTGCGAAGTATGCCAAGCAGGCCATTCAGGCTGGTGTAGTGGTAGAGCATTATTCAGTAGTCTCGATTCCGCTGATTGGGCGAATTACAGGCTTGGTTGGATTGGAGGCATACACGAACTGTGCTTCTCCCGCAGCAATCGCATTCGAGGCACAAGGCCAGGGTCTTGGGCTGCGATGACTGCGGCATTTGCCACGTACAACAACATCAGGTTTCGATTCCAGATGACGGCCATCAATTTATCGTTGGGATACGACGGCATCAGGGCATGGACAACCGCCTGCGATCCGCTGTGCACAAATGAATGCATCGCCTTGATCGCGCCGAGAAGGAGCTCAAACTCGGTAGCCACATGCGAAGCGTGACTGCGGATGTGCTTCAGCATCGTCGGAATGGAGACCTGCGAAGCCGGCTCTTCGTGGCCAGGCCCTTCGACGGGCGTCGTGAACTTGTCGAGCCACTCCTCGTTCGCGCACTGCGCGGTCCAGGCAGCCCGCACTACAGCCTCGAACTGAAGTCTACAAAGCGCCGATGCCGTGCCGGTCAAGCCGGCATCGATCAGCAGTCGCAGGCTTACCCCGTGCTCGAAGGCGGTTCCGCACAACGCCATGGCGATGAGGCCCCGCCTTGATCGCGGCTGGCACTTGCCCAGCAGCTTGCCCACGTCTTCGTCCAGCGCCTCGCTGGCCACTAGCAGCTCAGCCAAGCGCGCTTGATCGCCTTGCTCGCTCATGGGGGCGAGCCATCAGCATGAATGCGCCTAGCTGCGTTGCGCGCCTCGATGCAGTGCGGCAGATGCTTCATTCCCGACAATTCCGCGCGCTCCGGTCTTGGCTGGGCTTTGGCATGGTGCTCGGCTCAACGTGCGACAGGTACTCGCGGCATTGATAGGCCAACCTAGCCCGCGCAGCGCCGACACCTTGGGCATCCCCGACTTGCAGTGCCGCAATCACCTTCAAGAGGGCGTTCCCGATACGCCGCTCGGTGCGCTCTGTCGGCGTCTCGACCTCCGGCCGCTTTCGATACCTGAACTCGCTGGTCATGGCATGCTCCATCGCTGAACGACGACATCACCGGCCACCCGGAGCGCGCTCAACAACATTTCCGCGGACCGCCGCTCCGCCTCTTCCCATTGCTGGGTGATGCTGGCCGGGCTCATGGCGTGGAGTTGGACGGCAATCGCGTCCAAGCGCGCGTCAGTCCAGGGTGTGCGCCGCGCAGTCATTTCGAGAAAGGGAATGAATGGGTTCCAGTTGGCCCATTCGCCTACTTCAGGGCCAAAGTCCCCTGAACGGAGAATGATGAGGCGGTCGATGAGCGGCGTCCCGGCGCCATCGGACGCGAAGGCAAGTACGCTCCGGATGCGGGCGATTGCTCGATCAGCCCCTTCGTTGTATCCGATGGCCGTCGCGAGTTCGTCAGCGCGGCACGGCGGAATCGTCATGTCAGGTTGACGGATGCTGCGCAGGTGTTCGAGCGCAGCAAGTGCCCCCTCCGTCTGGGTCAGGCTTGTCCCGCTTCCCATCTTCCCCTCGTCGTTCAATGAATTTTTTGATGCTAGTGGAGGCCAGTGGAGGCCAGTGATAAGTAGTGTGCCTTAGACCGCCAAGTCGGGAATGCGCGACATGCGCGAGGCCCAAAATCTGGCGATGGTCACTGCGTCGCGGCTCGGGTGCTTTGGAGCCGCGAAGGTGGTGCGTCAGCGCAGCGACAGAGCGAAAATCGACTACGTATTCATGTACGCAGGGGTCGTCAGATGGACACCGTAGAGAAATCCGGCTTGGAATTCGGCTGGAGGCGCCCAGCTTGCCTTGCGGGTCCCGAGGCCGAAGCGAAGCGGTTGGCTGCATGGAGGAAGGCGTGGGACAACCGCATCCGCTGCTGCGGCATCACCCGATCCGGCGAGCAGTGCAAGAACGTGCCGATCAAGTGACCTGCCCCCTGCCAGCCGTACCAACGTAATGGCAGTGAAGTCCGTCAACTTGGAGAATGACGGACATGAGAAAGAGCAGATACACCGAAGAGCAAATCGGTTTCATCCGGCAGGCCGAGGCCGGCTTGCCGATCAAGGAGTTGTGTCGCAAGGGCGGCTTCAGCGACGCCACCTTCTACAAATGGCGTGCCAAGTACGGCGGCATGGATGTGCCCGATGCCAAGCGATTGCGTGAGCTGGAGGCCGAGAACAACAAGCTCAAGAAACTGTTGGCCGAAGCGCACCTGGACATTCACGCGCTGAACACCGCCTTCGGGGTAAAGCGCTAGCCCCGCAGGCCAAGCGCGCAGCCATCGCCACCATGATCGAGCAATGCGATCTGAGCGAGCGGCGTGCATGCAAGCTTGTGGGGCTCTCCCGCGACAGCTACCGCCATCCACCCGACGTCGATGCGGTGACCCAGGAACTCAGCAGCAAGATCGTGGAGATCGCGCACGCGCGTCGGCGCTTTGGCTATAGGCGCATCCATGACCTGCTGCGCCCGCACTTCCCGGGCGTGAACCACAAAAAGGTCTATCGGCTCTACAGCGCCGCCAACCTGGCGGTACGCAAGCGCAAGAAGATCAAGCGTCCCGCGAGCGAGCGTGTGCCGCTGCAACCGGCCAGCACGGCCAATGAGGTGTGGAGCATGGACTTCGTCAGCGACAGCCTGAGCACTGGGCGGCGCATCAAGTGCCTCACGGTTGCCGACGACTTCAGCCACGAATGCGTGAGCATCTCGGTGGACTGGGGCATCTCGGGTCAGTACGTCACGCGGCTGCTGGACCAGGCGGCAGTCTTCAGGGGCTACCCGCTGGCAATGCGTACTGACAACGGCCCGGAGTTCACCAGTCGCGCGTTCATGGGTTGGGCACAAGCCCACGGCATCCGCCACATCCTAATCGAGCCGGGCCGGCCCATGCAGAACGGCTACATCGAGAGCTTCAACGGAAAGTTCAGGGACGAGTGCCTGAACGAACAATGGTTCGAGACACTGCAACAAGCTAGGACAGCCGTCACGGCCTGGCGCCAGGACTACAACGAGGTCAGGCCGCACAGCAGTTGCCAGCGTATGCCGCCGGCCAAGTTCGCCGAGTTGCATCGCCAGCGCGCTGGCGATGCAACTCAAACCACTTCAACCACCACCGAGATCAATTAATCTTGCAACCCCGGACTTCCTCGTCATGAATGGCACGGCGACAGGGGGCAGGTCAAACTCACCTATTTCGTACTGCGCAAGCTGCGCGATCAGGTGACGATCTCAGTCACGGTCGACCTCAACTTTGCAGATTGGCACTTGCCCGGGAATTTGCGCGACTTCGCCGATACCTACCGTTCGGCCGTGCTGGATGCCATCACGGGGCCGGCTGGCGTGCATATCGAGCAAAACGAGGCAGGCTACTCCCTCGAATGCACGGCAGTCGTGTTGCCGAGCACAGACCTGTACGACGCCTACCAAGCGCTCGCCGAGGAAGTCCTCATCGCATATCGCAAAGCCTTAGCTCACCTAGTAAAGCCGGCCGGCACAGATCCGAAGGGCAACGCGGCGGCAACGCCCGCAACCGATACACACGGCCCCCGGTGGTGGATCAGGTACGTCCTCGTCCCTGTCCAGGGTAGTGGTGCCGTAGCCGCAGCCGCAACGACGGTTCTGGCTCTGCTGAAATAGCGCAGCGGCAGCGCTACAGCTTGGGGAGCCAAGAGCGGCGCATGGGAGTCTGGCCTGCTGCCAGTTTCATTGACACCGGTCCAAGCTTCTGAGCTTGCTCCCACGGGGCTGACGGCTAGTTCCGGCGCATCGGCTTGTCTGCCCACGCGATGCAATCTCCACCAGCATCTGGCCGCGTGCCGGTGAGGCACTTACCGCACATCTTGTTGCACGACCTCCCTGTCGCCTCCAAAATGCCGCGCATGACCACCGCCGCCGCCAACGCCGTCCCTGTCGACGACCGCGAATACATCGCCGCATTGGAAATCGAGACGCGCAGATTGCGAGCCGAGGCGCAGCGCATAGAAGCGGAAGCTTCGCGCCTTGGCGCGCAGGTGTGGTTGGCGATGTGGAACGACATGCGGCGCAGTGACGAGTTTCATGCACGCCATCCCTGGGTCAGGTACGTCGTGACGAGCACGGCAGTGCTGGGGGGCGCCGTTGTGGGCGCTATCGTGGCGACGATGTTGGTGCGCTGACCCGAACTTCGTCGCTGCAATCAGCCTTCGCGCGCCGGCAGATAGCCCCCGATGACGCGGGCTACGCCTTGCAGGTGCGCGAACTCCTCATCGCTGAACGGCTGCTCGGTGACGTCGAAATGGCACAGGGTGCCGAACAGCTCCCCGGTCGCGTCGATCACCGGGACGCCGTGGTAGGAGACCATCACGCCCTTGTAAGGATGGCCGTCCAGGCGATCTTCGTTCGCCGAGTTGCTTGTCAGGAAGGTGCCGTCGCGCATGACGAACTGGCAGAAGCTGTCGCCAAGCGGGACTTCCGCCAGGAACTGCGGCCTTGCCTCGCCGGCCTTGTCCACCAGCACGATGTTCTTCAGGGTCTCGCGGTCGAGCTGGTACAGCGCCGTGTACCTGTGCGCCACGCGGCCGTTGAGGCCCATGAGCCCCGCGGTCAATCCGAAGCGGCTGCAACGGTCCGCGAATTCCTGGACGTCCGGCGTGGGCTGGAACGGTGGAAGCGCCTTCAGCAGTTGCTGGTACTGCGCGTCGATGTCGTCTTCCCAGCGATTGCAGGCCTCGAGATAGATGCGGTCCGCGTGTTGAGGGTCGTTGCCCGCAACGAGGCCGAACCTCGGGTAGGGCGCGATCTCGCGTCCGGCCGCGCGCAATGCGCGTTCCTTGTGGAATCGGGAGAGCTCGCTCATGCCGCGATTCTAGGCTGCGCGGCGGGTACGTCCGTCAACCGCTGAAGTTGGTTTCCGCGGCGACGCGCTGGCGGGCCAAGGCCTGCGCGATGGTGTCGCCTTGGGCGTGAAACGGGTCGCCGTCGGTCGCGCCGGCCGGCTGGTAGTCGAACAGCTGCGCGAACGGCCGCAGCTTGCTGGCCGAGCCGCGGGTGTAGATCACGCTGCGACGCAGGAGCGCCCCGATGATCAGCCCGTGAAGGCGGCCGGTGACGATCCAGCGCGCGCGGCCATACGGCTGCAGCAGGCCGTGCTCGATGCCGCCTTGCGCGGCAACTTCCACCGTCACCGGCATGGCCTCCTGGACGGCAGCGGCGAAGCTGCGGCAGAAGTCGAGGCCCAGTTCCGTTCTTGAGTCATGCGACACGACGATGACGTGCTTCATGCCGCATCGCTCGAACAAGTCGCGCAATACCTTCAGAATTTCCGAGGGGTCTTCCACCCGGCCTTCCTGCACGTCGATGCCCGGCGACACGAGGCATGCGGATGTCTCGGGGTGGCCGGCGGGCAGGTGCACGCATCCGTCCAGGAACGCGAGGTCTCCCGCCCGCTCGACCCTATCCGCCACGGCCGGGAAGTCGGCGCGCAACGCCTTTGCCGACAGCGGGTCGCGCACGCAGATCCTGTCGCAGCAGGCAAGGATGCGGCCGAAGAGCCGGTGCCGCCACCCCGATGCGATCGGTGTCGCGCCGGAGCCGATGACCCGCACGGTCCGCCCCGACGCCTTTGCCAGCCCGGCGACGACGGTGGTGAAGAGCAGCCACCCCAGCGATATCTCATTCCTGATGGCATGGCCGCCCCCGATCCAGATCGAGCCCGACCCACACGCGCGCAGCGCACGCAGAGGCTCGTCGCGCATCGCGATGACCTCGAAGCCTTCCTTCTCGAATTCGCTGCGAACTTCTTCGCTGGGCCGGCGGTAGGGCAGCACGGTGACTTGCCCACCGTCGCGCGACAGGCGCCGTGCCGCGGCAAGCGAAAGCATGGCGTCTCCGAGGTTCACGAACTCGCCGGGGAGCACTGCGGATTTCGCGGGCATGGAAGCGGTCATGGGCGCGCGGCAGTTGCGAAACGGCCGGGTGTGCGTTGGAAAGTACGAAAAAAGGACTGGCGCAAAAGTGGCATTGGTGATGGGATCGTGGCGTGCCGCAGCAGAAACCGTGCCGGGCGAAGGGAAGGCAGACGTCTCGGCATGTCAGTGCCGCGTGCTGCTCTTATAGTTTGCATGCGCTTGCACCGTATCACGTGACGGTTTACGCGTTGTCACCGCTGGCGCAGGTCTTGTCGGACAACTGCCATGAGGCCGTGTCGGACAACAGCCATCAACCTTCACAAGGCCGGTCGCGGCCAGCATTCGCAATGCCATTGGCCGTTCTACCGACTGGTATATCCGCCCGCGCGGGACGAGCCGCGTGGCTTGCGTTCGCAACGTTCGTCGGCCTGTCGCTCGCCTGTCCGGTCGTCGCAGCGGCCGCGGATGCGGACGGCGATGAAGGCGCCGGCGTTGCGTGGGGCGTGGCGCCGTCGGCCGCGCTGACCTACAACCCCGAGGCCTGGCTTCCCGCGATGGCCGAGGCCGGCGCCGCAAGCGTGCGTGGCTTCCATTCCACGCCGGACCTCGACCGCTCCACGCCGATCACGTCCGCCGGCATGTCGGTGGTCGGCATCCTGCAGTGGAGCAGCGGCGGCGTGCATTCGCTGCCGGTGAACGACCTGGCGGGCTGGCGCCGGTACGTCACCGCCCAGGTCAGCCGTTACCAGGGCCGGATCAAGTACTGGGAGGTGTGGAACGAGCCGCCCAACTTCACGGCCGACAAGTCGCCCGCGTCGTACGCCAAGGTGGTGGCGGCTGCCTTCGACGCGGCCAAGGCGGTCGATCCGGCGGTGCAGATCGGCCTGGCCGCCAAGAGCAACCATGTCAACTGGCTGGCCGAGAGCATTGCCGCCGGCGCGGCCGGCAAGTTCGACTTCGTGACGTTGCATCCCTACGAGGTGGCGGCCTTGCTGCCCCAAGGCTGGGAGGGCCAGTTCATGGCCATCGTGCCGCGCGTGCGCGCAATGCTGCGCGAAAGAAACCCCGACAAGGCCGACGTGCCGGTGTGGTTCACCGAGATCGGCTTTCCGGCCACGCCGCCAGCCGGCGGCGGCGACGGCGCGCAGCTGCAGGCAGACATGCTCGTCAAGATCTACACGATGGCGCTCGCCCAGGGCGTGGCGCGCACGTACTGGTTCGACCCGAGCGACAGCGAAGGCCTGACGATGGGCCTGACGCGCGTCGACGGTACCCGGCGCCCCGCATGGCAGGCGCTGCGCAGCCTGCGCGGCGCGCTGGGCGCGCGGCCCACCTATGCCGGCTGGATCCAGCCCGGCAACGCCTTCTACGGTTTCGTGTTCGAGGCACCGCAAGGCGTGGCGCTGGTCGCATGGTCGCGGGCCGGCCAGTCCACGCCGCTTGCGTTGGCGTCGGACGTCGACGTGATCGATCCACGCACCGGCTCGGTCACGCGAGGCGCAACACCGACCGTCTCCGACGCACCCTCGATCCTGATCGCCGCAGCCGACTCGGCGCAGGCCCGGCAGTGGCTGGGCGAAGCCGCCGGCAGCCGCGACCGGCCGTTCGCATGGAATGGCGATCACGGAGCTTCGTCGTCGGTGCAGATGACCGCCGGCGACGCGCCGGACGGCGTGTTCATGGTGAACCCGCCGCCGGCGACGGTGGTGGGCGGCGTGGCCGAGTTCGACCTGGAAGGCAAGCGCGGTGCCTGCTTCGCGGTGGACCCGGCGTTCCTGCCATACGCCACCACGCCGATCCGCATCTCCGTCGAACTGCGCGGCCATGGCCGCGGCAGCCCCGGCTTCAATCTCAAGTACGAATCGGATGCGTCCATCGCCAAGGCCGACGCCAACGGCCTGGTGAACTCGCGCGAGGGCTGGTTCCGCATCGACCGGAGCGCCTTCTACGAGAAGACCTGGACACTGCCCAACGCCCGCTTCGTCGGCATGTACGGCTACAACTTCTGCCTGGATGCAGACAGCCCCGCGCACTCCGGGTTCAGCATCCGGCGGGTGACGGTGAGCAGGTAGCGCGGGGCAGGATGCCCGGCGTCACCTTCGCCCGCGTCATCGGGCTGTCGTGTCTGGCGGCGCTGCTGGCGCTGGCCTGGGCGCTGCATGCCGGCTGGATCGTCATTCCCGGGCGCTACAACCCCTGGGCCGAGCTCGACCCGCTCGACACACCGAACTTCCTGACCGGGCCGAAGCTCGCACGCGCGCAGCGCGATCCGGCCCGTTGCCTGGCCATGCTCGAGACCGCCGGCGTGCGCTTCGACACAGTGCCGGACCGCGCCACCGGCGACGGCTGCGCGCTGGACAACGCGGTGCGCCTGCATGGCAGCGCAGGGGCCGCGCTGGGCAGTTCCGCGCTGCTGAGCTGCCGGGCGGCGCTGTCTTTCGCGTTGTGGGAGCGGCATGTCGTGCAGCCCGAGGCGCAGCGGCTGCTGGGTGGGCGCATTGCGCGCATCGATCACCTCGGCGGCTACGCCTGCCGCAACGTGGTGACCGGGCGGCGCCCGGAGGAGGGCGCACCCGGCCGGCGCAGCCGGCATGCCACGGCGGACGCCCTCGACGTGGCCGCGTTCGTCGTGGCGGACGGCCGCCGCACCATCGCGATCCGGCGCGACTGGACGCTGCGTGCGGCAGAGGCGGGCGGCGCATACGACCCGGCTGCGCAAGCCGCCTTCCTGCGTGCCGTGCACGACGGCGCGTGCGGCCTGTTCGACGGCGTGCTGGGGCCCGACTACAACGCGGTCCATGCCGATCACTTCCATCTCGAAGTCGGCGGCTGGCGCACCTGCCGCTGAGCCAACGCTCGGGCGCGGCGCATGTGACTGCCGGCCGGCCGCGCAGGCGCCATACTGAAGCACCTATGTCCGATCCCACCGACCGCTTCCACAGCTACGTCCCCGGCGAAGGCCACGGCCTGCCGCACGACCCCTTCAACGCCATCATCGGTCCGCGCCCCATCGGCTGGATCTCCACGCGAAGCGCGGACGGCGTCCTGAACCTGGCGCCCTACAGCTTCTTCAACGCGTTCAACTACACGCCGCCCATCATCGGCTTCGCCAGCCTCGGCAGGAAGGACACGCTGCGCAACATCGAGGCCACGGGCGAGTTCGTCTGGAACCTGGTCACGCGTCCGCTTGCCGAGGCCATGAACGAGAGTTGCGCCGCCGTCCCCGCCGAGGTCGACGAATTCGAACTCGCGAAGCTCACGCCGCTGGCCTCGACCGTGGTGGCGCCGCCGCGCGTGGCGCAAAGTCCCGTGACCATGGAGTGCAAATGCACGCAGGTCGTGCCGCTGCGCGGCGTGGACGGGGCGACGGCGCCCAGCATCCTGGTGCTCGGCGAGGTGGTGGCGGTGCACATCGAGCGCTCGCTGCTCAAGGAGGGCGTCTACGACACGGCCGCAGCGCGGCCGGTACTGCGCGGCGGCGGGCCGGCGGACTATTTCATCGTCGAGGCGCCCCATCGGTTCCGCATGTTCCGGCCCAAGTAGCCGGGCCTGCTGACGGCGGCCCCGCTTGTCGCATATGCTCGGCGCCGTGGTGCGGGGCCCCGGCCCCGTTGGTCGAAAGCCCTGCAGGAATGGAAATGACCGCTCTTTTCCGTGTTCCCCTGACCAGCCCGGCGCCTTCCGGCGCGTTGCGCCGCGGCGCGGGCTACGCCCTTGCCGTGCCGCTGGTGCTGCTGTCGGTGGCGCCGGCGCACGCCCAGTCGACCGCCGCGCCGGACGCATGGCGCTACGGTTGGTCGATCTACGGCTACTTTCCCAGCATCGGAGGCGCCACCAGCGCGGCCACGTCAGGTGGCGGTGGCGGTGGCGGCGGGCCGACGCTCGACGTGGACGCCGGCAAGGTCATCGACGCGCTCAAGTTCACCGTCATGACCAGCCTGGATGCGAGCAACGGCCGGTACGGCTTCTTCACCGACCTGATCTATCTCGACCTGGGCGGCAGCAAGCAGCGCAGCCGCGACTTCACCATCGACGGCGCGCCGATCTCGGCCAATACCTCCGCCGACCTCAGCTGGGACCTCAAGGGCGTGCTGTGGACACTGGCCGGCCAGTACCGGATGCCGACCGATCCGCGCCTGACGCTCAACCTCCTGGGCGGGGTGCGCATGTTCTGGCTCGAGCCGTCGCTGCGCTGGAACATCTACGGCGACGCCGGCGGCATCGCCTCGGCCGCGCGTGTCGGCGAGGCCAGCGAGAGCCAGACGCTGTGGGACGGCATCGTGGGCGTCAAGGGCCGGTGGGCCCTGGACGACGCCGGCCGCTGGAGCGTTCCCTTCTACGCCGACGTCGGCACCGGGCAGTCGCACCTCACATGGCAGGCCGCGCTCGGGGTGAGCTACGCGTTCGACTGGGGCGACATCACCGGCATGTGGCGCTACATCTCGTACGACATGAAGTCGGGCGACATGGTCGACAAGTTGAACTTCAACGGGCCGATGGTCGGCGCCACCTTCCGCTGGTAGGCCCGGCCCGCTGCCGCGCGCGCCGCCGAGCCCGCGCGCGCCGCGCCCCTCAGTCGTGCAGCGACGACAGGAACTGCCGCAGTTCCGGCGTCTGCGGCTGCCCGAAAAGCTCGTCCGGCGGGCCCATCTCGTGGACCCGGCCCTGGTGCATGAAGATCACGCGGTCGGCCACCTTGCGGGCGAAGTTCATCTCGTGCGTGACCATGAGCAGGGTCATGCCTTCCACGGCCAGCGACTCCACCACGCGCAGCACCTCGCCGACCAGTTCCGGGTCGAGCGCGGAGGTGATCTCGTCGCACAGCAGCACGGCCGGCTCCATCGCCAGCGCGCGGGCGATGGCCACGCGCTGTTGCTGGCCGCCCGAGAGCTGGTCGGGCATCGCGTCGAACTTCTCGGCCAGGCCGACGCGCGCGAGCAGGCGGCGCGCCTGCGCGGCGGCATCGGCCTTGCCGCGCTTCTTCACCAGCGTCGGCGCCAGCATGATGTTGCGGCCCACCGAGAGATGCGGAAACAGGTTGAAGCTCTGGAAGATCATGCCCACGCGCTGGCGCAGCTCGCGCATGGCCATGGCGCTGTCGTGCAGCAGCGGCTTGCCGTCGACGGTGAGCGCGCCTTCCTGGAACACCTCCAGCCCGTTGATGCAACGCAGCAGCGTGCTCTTGCCCGAGCCGCTCTTGCCGATCACGGCGATCACCTCGCCACGCGCAACGTCGAGGTCGATGCCCTTGAGCACCTCGTTGTCGCCGTAGGACTTGCGCAGCGCGGTGATGCGCACGATCGGGCCGCCGGCGGGCGCCGCGGCATTGGCCACGGTGGCCAGCAGGGTGTCAGGCACGGCGGCCATGGGTTCGTCTTTCCAGGTGGCGGGCCAGCATGCTGACCGGGAAGCAAAGGGCGAAGTACATCAGCGCCACGCAGCCGAACACGGCGAAGGGGCGGAAGGTCGCGTTGGAGATCATGCTGCCGGCCTTGGTCAGCTCGACGAAGCCGATCACCGAGGCCAGCGCCGTGCCCTTGACCACCTGCACCAGGAAGCCCACCGTCGGCGGGATCGCCAGGCGCGTGGCCTGCGGCAGGATCACGTGGCGCAGCTGCTCGCCGAAGCCGAGCGCCAGGCTGCTGCCGGCTTCCCACTGGCCCTTGGGCACCGCGGACACGCAGCCGCGCCAGATCTCCGTGAGGAAGGCGCTGGTGTAGAGGGTCAGGGCGAAGGCCGCCGCCGTCCAGGCCGATACCTCCACGCCCAGCAGCGCGATGCCGAAGTACGCCAGGAACAGCTGCATCAGCAGCGGCGTTCCCTGGAACAGCTGCACGTACCCCGCGATGGCGCGGTCCAGCAGCGGTCCGGCGCGCAGCCGTGCCAGCAGGAGCGCGGCGCCGACCACGCCGCCGCCGACGAAGGCGATCAGCGACAGGGCCACCGTCCAGCGCAGCGCCAGCAGCAGGTTGCGAAGGATGTCCCAGAGGGTGAAGTCGTTCATCGCCCGAAGAAGAAGCGCGGCCCAAGCCAGTTGAGAAGGCGGCGCGTCATTACCGACAGCACGAGGTAGACGAGCGTGGCGACGATGAAGGCCTCGAACGCGCGGAAGTTGCGGCTCTGGATCAGGTTGGCCGCGTAGCTGAGGTCTTCCACCGAGATCTGGCTGCACACGGCAGAGCCCAGCATGACGATGATGATCTGGCTGACCATGGCCGGCCACACGCGCTTGAGCGCTGGCGGCAGCACCACGCGCAGGAACACCTGCGCACGCGTGAGCGCCAGGCTCAGCGCCGCCTCCACCTGTCCGCGCGGCGTGGCCTCGATGCCGGCCCGGATGATCTCGGTGGCATAGGCGCCGAGGTTGAGCACCATCGCGATCATCGACGCCGTCTCGGGCGTGAGTTTCACGCCCGCCGCCGGCAGGCCGAAGAAGATGAAGAACAGCTGCACGATGAAGGGCGTGTTGCGGATCAGCTCCACGTAGGTGCCGACCGTCCAGCGCAGCCAGCCGGGCCCGTGCGCGCGTGCCCAGGCGCAGGCGATGCCGAGCACCATGCCGAGGACGGTGGCGACGGCCGTGAGGCCGAGCGTCCAGAGCACGCCCACGCCCAGCAGCCGCCAGTCGACCAGCACCGCCCCGAAGTCCAGCTGCATTTCAGATGCCCCCGCCGCGCCTACAGCGGCAGGTCACCGGCGCCGCGGCCGAGCCACTTCTTCGACATGGCGTCGAGCGTGCCGTCGGCCTTGGCCGCGGCAATGATCTCGTTGACCTTGGCCTTGAGCGGCTCCTCGCCCTTGGCAATGCCGATGAAGCACGGGCTGTCCTTGAGCAGGAGCTTGTACTCGGCGTTGAGTTGCGGGTTGCGGCTGATCATCTCGGCCGCGACGGCGCCGCTGGTGGCTACCGTCTGCACCTGGCCGGAGACGAACGCGGCGATGGTGGCGTTGTTGTCCTCGAAGCGGCGGTATTCGAGCCCGGCCGGCGCCACCTTCTGCAGCTCCTGGTCTTCCATGGCGCCGCGCGTCACGCCCACCGTCTTGCCGGCCATGTCGGCGAAGGTCTTCACCGGCAGCGTCTTGGCCGCGAACACGCCCTGGAAGAACGGGGCGTACGAGGCGCTGAAGTCGATCACCTTCTCGCGCTCGGCGTTCTTGCCCAGCGTGGAGATGACCAGGTCGGCCTTCTTCGTCTGCAGGTAGGGAATCCGGTTGGCGCTGGTCACCGGCACCAGTTCCAGCTTGGCGCCCAGCTTGGTGGCGACGAGTCTTGCCATGTCGACGTCCAGGCCGACCGGCTGCATCGTCTTGTCGACCGAGCCGTAGGGCGGGTAGTCGGTCGGCACGGCGATCTTCACGGTCTTGCTTTTCATGATGCCGTCCAGGGCGGCTTGCGCCTGGGCGGCGCCGGCGGCGGTCAGAAGCGCCGCGGCAAGAGCGACGCCGATGGTGGCTCGGCGGGTGAGGGTGGCGGGCATGTCGATGTCTTCCAGCGAAGAGTTCTTGGGATGCCCCGGTCAAGCAAGAGCCGTGCCGGTGCCCGCGGCGCGGGGCCGCCGAGGCCGCGTCGCACAGGCGACCGGACTCGGGGCTTTCCCGGTGCGTCCGGCCGCCGGCGCATGTAGGCTCCGTGCGTTCTGGAGTACCCAATGGACCGCCCGCATTACAAGTTCTGGCCCAAGCGCCTGCCGCATTCCATCACCGTGCCCGCCGTCTCGGTCTGGCACAACCTGCGCGTCAATGCCGAGCGCTATCCGGACAAGCCGGCGCTGGCCTTCTTCGGCACCGTCACCACCTACGGCCAGCTGGCCGAACAGGTCGAGCGGCTGGCCGGCCAGCTGCATGCGCTGGGCGTGCAGCGCGGCGACCGCGTCGTGCTGGACATGCAGAACAGCACGCAGCTGATCGTGGCCCACTACGCCATCCTGCGCGCCAACGCGGTGGTGGTTCCGGTCAACCCGATGAACCGCGCCGAGGAGCTCAAGCACTACATCACCGACCCCGAGGCCAAGGTTGCCATCACCACCGGCGACCTGGCGCCGGAACTGGCCAAGGCGAGCAACGCGCTGCCCGCCGGCCAGCGCCTGGCCCACATGATCGTCACCCAGTTCTGCGACGCGTTCGACGCCGCGGCGCAGGACGACGCCACGCTGCCGCCCGCCTGGCGCGACTGGCTGCTCACCCGCCACCCGCTGCCCGAGCTCGACGGCGGCAGCGTGCTGAGCTGGACCGACGCCATGGCCGCCGGCCACCCCGCGCCGCCGCACACGGCCGGTGCCGACGACATGGCGCTGCTGCCCTACACCAGCGGCACCACCGGGCTGCCCAAGGGCTGCATCCACAAGCATTCGAGCCTGCAGCACAACGTGTTCGCCAGCCTGCTGTGGGGCCTGGGTTCGGCCGAGATGGTCACGCTGGCGGTGGTGCCCATGTTCCACATCACCGGCACGGTGAGCCTGCTGCACACGTCCATCGCGGCCGGCGCGCTGCTGGTCATCATGCCGCGCTGGGACCGCGAGCTGGCCGGGCGGCTCATTTCCAGCTGGAAGGTGACCAACTGGACCAACATCCCGACCATGGTCATCGACCTCATGGCCAGCCCCAACTTCGCCAGCTTCGACCTGACGAGCCTGAGCTACATCGGCGGCGGCGGCGCCGCCATGCCGCAGGCGGTCGCCCAGCGGCTGTGGGAGCAGTTCGGCCTGCGCTACCTCGAAGGGTACGGCCTGACCGAGACCGCCGCGCCTTCGCACGCCAACCCGTTCGAGAACCCCAAGCAGCAATGCCTGGGCATTCCGTACATGAGCACCGACTCGCGCGTGGTCGACCCCGACACGCTGCAGGAAATGCCGGTGGGCGAATCCGGCGAGATCATCACCTGCGGCCCGAGCGTGTTCGCCGGCTACTGGAAGCGGCCGGACGCCGACGCCGCGGCCTTCATCGAATGGGACGGCCGCCGCTTCTTCCGCACCGGCGACATGGGCCGCATGGACGAGGATGGCTACTTCTTCCTGACTGACCGCCTCAAGCGGATGATCAACGCCAGCGGCTTCAAGGTCTGGCCGGCCGAGGTCGAGCTGCTCATGTTCAAGCATCCGGCCATCCAGGAGGCCTGCGTCATCGCCACCAAGGACGCCTACCGCGGTGAGTCCGTCAAGGCGGTTGTGGTGCTGCGGCCCACGCACAAGGACACGACGGCGCAGGAGATCATGGACTGGTGCCGCGAGAACATGGCGGTCTACAAGATCCCGCGCACCGTGCAGTTCGTCGACCAGTTGCCCAAGAGCGGCAGCGGCAAGGTCATGTGGCGCCTGCTGCAGGAGGCCGAGGACGGCGCGAAATAGCCGGCATAGCCGGCGGCCCCGGCGCCGTGCCGGGGCCTGTCGCTAGGTCGCCGCGGCTGCGGTCTGCCCTGCGGCAAGGCGCAGCGTGCTGCCGTCCGGCAGCGCATGCCAGTCGAGCCATTCACCGCCGACGACGGCCGGCCCATCGACCGCGGGCGTGTTGCCATCGGCGCCGCCTTCCCACACCAGCGTGAGCCGCTTGCCGCGTAGGCGCAGCGTGATGGAAAAACCCGGCCACCGGGCCGGCACCCGCGGCGTCAGCCGCAGGCGCGCGCCGCGCACCTCCAGGCCCAGCAGCGTCTCGACGGCGGCGCGGTGCAGCCAGGCGGCCGACCCGGTGTACCAGCTCCAGCCGCCGCGACCGAGATACGGCGGCGCCCCGTAAGTGTCGCCCGGCATCACGTACGGCTCGATCTCGTAGACCGGCCCGCGCACCGGATGGCGCGCCCGGTGCGCCGGACTCAGCCCCTCGAAGCTGCGCCATGCCGCCTCGACGTCGCCCTGCAGCGCCTGCGCCATCAGCGCCCACACGGCGCCGTGCGAGTACTGGCCGCCGTTCTCGCGCACGCCGGGCGGGTAGGCCTGGATGTAGCCCGGGTTGTCGGTCGCGTGCTGCAGCGGCGGATGCAGGAGCCGCAGCAGGCCCATGTCGTGGTCGGTCAGCTGTTGTTCGACCGCCTGCATCGCCTGCCGCGTGAAGCCTTCGGCGCCCGCACCGCTCAACACGGACCAGGCCTGCGCGATCAGGTCGATGCGGCATTCCTCGTTGATCGACGACCCCAGCGGCGCGCCGTTGTCGAAGAAGGCGCGCCGGAACCACGCGCCGTCCCAGCCCGCATCGTGCAGGGCCGCGACCCACCCGTTGCGCGCGTCCAGCCAGCGCTGCGCGCGTTCGGCCTGTCCGCGCGCCTGCGCGATCGGCGCGAAGCGCCGCACCACCTCGCACAGGAACCAGCCCAGCCAGACCGACTCGCCCCGGCCGCCATGGCCGACGCGGTTCATCCCGTCGTTCCAGTCGCCGGTGCCCATCAGCGGCAGGCCGTGCACGCCGGTGGCCAGGCTGCGGTCGATGGTGCGGGCGCAATGCTCGTAGATCGTGGCCACCTGCGGGCTGACCTGTGGCGGGTAGTACGCGTCCTCGGCGCCCTCGGGGATCGGCGCGCCCTCGATGAAGTGCGCGGCGGCGTCGAGAACGCCGCGGTCGCCGCTGACGTCGATGTAGTGGACGCAGGCATAGGGCAGCCACAGCAGGTCGTCCGAGAAATGCGTACGCACCCCGGCGCCGCCGGGCATGTGCCACCAGTGCTGCACGTCGCCCTCGGGAAACTGGCGCGACGCGTTCATCAGGATCTGCTCGCGCAGGCGGCGCGGATCGGTCAGCGCGAAGGCCATGGCGTCCTGCAACTGGTCGCGAAAGCCGAAGGCGCCACCGGCCTGGTAGAAGCCGGCCCGTGCCCACATGCGGCAGGCCAGCGTCTGGTAGGGCAGCCAGCGGTTGACCAGCGCGTCGAAAAGCGGGTCGGGCGTGTGCACCTCCAGGCGGCCCAGCAGTTCGTTCCAGAAGTCCTGCACGCGCGCCAGCGCGGCGTCGACGTCCCGGCGCTGCCAGCGCCGCGCCAGCGCGACCGCCGCGTCGGCATCGCCGGCCTGCCCGAGCACGAACACGAACGAGGCCGAGGCGCCCGGCGCCAGCGTGAGCGTGCCGTCGATGGCGCCGCAGGCATCGAGGCCGCTGCCGGCGCGGCCGGCGAGCACGTCCGGTGCGATGAGCGCGGTGGCGCCTTCGGTGAAGAACTCGTCCCGGTCGCAGGTCCATTGCAGCGCGGCCGCGTCGCCGGCGAGCAGCACGAAGGCGGTGCTGCCGCCGAAGCCGGCGCTCGATTCGCGTTGCTGCGCGAACACCGCCGGCAGGTCCGCCGGCTTCCAGCTGCGGATGGTGCGCCGCTCCGGCCGGGCCGCGCCCATCTGCCACTCGATCATGGCGAGCGCGCGTAGCCGGCGCGCGCGCATGTCGGTGCTGCGCAGGCGCACCCGGACGACCTTGACGCTCTCGTCGCGGTCGGCGAAGAAGGTGGTCTCCAGCGCAAGCCCCTCGTGACTGCAGTCGAAGACCGTGTAGCCCTGGCCGTGGCGCACGCGGTGGCGGGCGTGGGCGCCGCCGCCCGCTGCGGGCGTGAGCGGCAGGAACGCACGCGTTTCCTCGTCCTGCAGCAGGTAGTGCTCGAACGCCGTGTCGCGCACCGGGTCGTTCGACCACGGCGTCAACTGGTGCATGCGGCTGTTGCCGGCCCAGGTGTAGCCGGCGCCGGCCTCGGAGACCTGGAATCCGAAACCTTCATTGGCGATTACGTTCACCCACGGGCGGGGCGTGCGTTGGCCGGGGCCGACCTCGAAGCGGAATTCGCCGCTGGCCGCGTCGAAGCTTCCCTGCGGAGATGCCGCCGGCGCCACCGCCGTTGCCTGGCGCGGCGCGTGCAGGAACACGCCGGCATCCGCGCGCGGCTCCAGCGGCGCTGCCGCGCCGGCAACGTCGTCCCGAGGGGCGACGCCGGTCTCGCGCATCTGCGCCACCTGCGCTTCGAGCGTGCGTCCGTCGGCGGTGAAGACGGCACGCGCCAGGCCGGCGAGGGCCGCCAGCTCGGCAGCCGAGAGATCCTGCTCGCGCAGCAGGTAGAAGCCCGCGGCGTCGTTGCGCGGGAAGCTGTTCTGCACCTGCTGCGTCACGCGTGCCCGCAATGCCTCGACTTCGCGCTGCAGCGGCATGAGGTACGAGGCCGGCTCGCTGTTGACCACCACCAGGTCGCAGGCCACGCCGCCGAAGCCCCACCAGGGCTGGGCCTGCAGCAGCGTGTGCACCAGCCTCATGCCGGTGAGCGAGGCCAGGTACACCAGCACGATCGGCTTGTCGCCGGAGATGCCGAAGCGCCAGATCTGGCGCAGGTCGATCAGGCCGCGGTCGGTCATCACGCGCGGCGTGGTGTAGGTCAGGATCGTCGTCAGGTCCTGCAGTGCCATGGTCTGCGCCGGGTCGATGGCCAGGTCGCGCAGGCGCACCTGCGCCAGCGTTGCCGCCATGCGCGCGGCACGCTCGACGTGCATCGACTGCAGGTAGCGGTCGATCGCCGGCTCGAGCGCCTCCAGCTGGTCCGCCGCGCTGGTGGCGAAGGTCACGTGCGCGGCCTCGCCGGGCGCGATGCGCAGGCGCACGCGCAGGCAGGCGATCGGATCGAGGCCGTTGATCGGCTGTCCGGCGGCGTCGAGCGGCTGGGCATCGAGCGCGGGATCGGCCAGCGAACGGTTGCGCCCGATGAAGGCGCGGCGGTCGGCCATGCATTCGACGGACAGCACGTTGGCGTCCACCGAGGCGACGAAATGCGCCGCCGCGACCGTCGCGTCGCCATGCAGCCTGGGCTTGCGCGCCATCAGCAGCGCACGCCATGCCGCCTTCCATTGCGTCTCGATGAACAGGTTGGCAAAGGCCGGGTGTGCCTCGTCGGCCTTGGGCAGCGACAGTACCGGCTCGAAGTAAGAGATCAGCTCCAGCGTCCGCGCGTGCGCGCCCGTGTTGTGCAGCACCACGGTGCGCAGCTCGGTGTCGTCTTCCGGGCTGATCAGCACGGTGGTCCGGGCTTCGAGGCCGTCGCCCCGGGCCTCGAACTGCACCTGGTCGGCCAGGAAGCGCGTGCGGTAGCGCCAGCCTTCGCCGCGTGCGGGCAAGGCCGTCAGCGACACCACCGGGCCCGGCGCATCCTCGCCGACATCGCGCACGAAGAGGAAGGTGCCGTAGTGGTCGCGCAGCGGATCGTCGCGCCAGCGGCTCACGCTGGCCGAGCCGAAGCGGCTGACGCCGGCGCCGTTGGCGCGCAGCGCCACCGTGTAGCGGCCGTTCGACAGCAGGTGCGTGGGTTGCAGCCCGGGCGTCAGCGGGTCCACGATGCGCGGCTGGAACACCGGCGCCGATTCGCCTTCGGCCGGCTCGGGCGGCAGGCGCGGGTCGGCACTGCCGATGATCTGGCGCGGCGTGCGCTCGTGCAGCAGCGACAGGTAGGACTGCACCGGCGCGGCCGCCCCGAACCAGCGGCGCGGCGCATCGGCGCACAGCAGGTTGCACAGCGCCACGAGCGACATCCCCTGGTGATGCGCCATGAAGTTGCGCACCACGCTGTAGTCCTGCCCGGCGGCCTGGCGCGCGGCGGTGAAGTCGACCGCGTCGAAGAACCCGAAGTCGCCGCGTGCGCCGAGCGTCTCGAGCAGGCGCAGGTTGCGCGCCGCCTCATGCGGTGCGAAAGGTGCGGCCATAACGCTGGCATACGGCGCGACCACCCGCTCCGTCGGCGGCGTGCGGCGCAGCGCCAGGCGTGGCACCCCGAAGGGTGAGTACTGGTAGGCGAGCGAATGGTCCTGCGCGAAGTACGCGGACTCCGACACGCCCCACGGCAGGTACTGGGCGTCGCCGAAGGCCTGCTGCTCCTGCACCGCCGCGCGGTTGGCGACGTCGAGCAGGCCGTGTCGAGGCTCGGGCATGACCAGCGCCGGCATGAGGTACTCGAACATCGAGCCGGCCCATGATTTCAGGCCCGGGGCAGCGCCGACCGACAGGAACGGACGGCCCAGCGCACTCCAGTGGCGGCGCGGCACGTCGCCCTTGGCGATGGCCAGGAAGCTCAGCAGGCGCGACTCGGAGGCCAGCAGGTCGTAGTAGCTGGCGTCCAGCGCCATCTCGTCCACGCGCAGGCCGATGTGGAACAGGTGGCGCTTGCCGTCGTACAGGCCGCTGAAGTCCATGCCCTGCCACAGCACGTCGCAGCGCGCCGCGATCCGTTCGAGCGCCGCACCGGTGGCGGCGTCCTCCGCCGCGGCGAAGGCGCGGCAGGCCTGCGCCACGCACAGCAGGTGCCCGGCGAGGTTGCCGCTGTCGACCGCCGAGACGTAGGCCGGCGGCAGCACCTGCAGCGATTGCGTGTCGTACCAGTTGTACAGGTGGCCGCGGTGCCTGGGCATCGACTCGACGGTGCCGAGCGTCGCATCCAGGCGGGTCGCCAGCGCGGCGGCGTCGATCCAGCCGAACTCGCGCGCGCAGCAGCACGCCATCAGGTACATGCCGATGTTGGTGGGCGAGGTGCGGTGCGCCACCGTGGGCTGCGGCTCCATCTGCAGGTTGTCCGGCGGCAGGTGGTGGTCCTCGGCCACCACGATTTCCTCGAAGAAGCGCCAGGTGTCGCGCGCGAGTCCGGTCAGGTAGTCGCGCTCGGCCGGCGGCAGCGCGGGGTGCGGCTCGGCGCGCGTGTCGACGCGGCTGGACGCCCACGCAAGCAGCGGTGCCAGCGCCCAGATGACGAACAGCGTGCTGGCCGCCGGCCGCGCGGCCCACGCGGCGGCGGTCGCCAGGGCCAGCGCGGCAAGCGTGACCCAGGCGCCGGACCGGAGGAATGCCGGCAACTCGCTGCGCGCCTGGGCCTGGGCCTGGGCCGAGGTGGTCCACTGCAGCAGGTGGCGGCGGCTGACCGCCATGCGCCATAGCGCGCGGACGGCGGCATCGGTCTGCAGGCCGGCCTGCGCCAGCAGCATGACGAACTGCCAGGCCGCTGCCGCCAGCGCGCGCAGCAGCTCGACGGCGCCGAAGTCGAAGAAGTGGCGCAGTTCGATATTGCGCCGCGTCGGCACCAGGCCGGCCAGTGCGCCGAGCAGCGGGCCGGTGACCAGCGCGGCGCCGACCGCGGCCAGTGCCCAGCCCAGCGGCAGCGCATGCGTGAACACCACCCAGATGACCAGCAGCGCCGCGGCCGGCGCCACCAGCGCGCGGCGCAGGTTGTCGGCCATCTTCCACAGGCCGATGGCGTCGAGCCCGTAGCGTGCCGGGCGCAGCATGAGCGGCAGCAGCTGCCAGTCGCCGCGCGTCCACCGGTGCACGCGCGAGGCGGCCACGCCGGTGTGGTGCGGGTGCTCCTCGAGCAGCATCACGTCGGTCATGAGCGCGCAGCGGGCCACGCTGCCTTCGAGCAGGTCGTGGCTGAGCACGCTGTCGCCCGGCAGCCGCGCGCCGAGCACGGCGTGGACCGCCTGCACGTTCAACAGTCCCTTGCCGGTGAAGGTGCCGGCCTGGAACAGGTCCTGGTAGACGTTGGACGCACCGCTGCTGTAGGGATCGATGCCGCACCGGCCGGCGAACAGCCAGTGGAAGAACGAGCGTTCGCTGCGCGAGGGGAAGGGCACCACGACATCCGGCTGCAGGATGCCGTAGCCGGCGCTCACGCGGCGCCGTGCCTGGTCGATCTGCGGCGTGTTGAGCGGGTGTGCCGCCGTGGCCACCAGTTCGCAGAGGGTGCCCGGCGGCAGGGCGGTGTCGCCGTCGAGTGTCAGCACATAGGGTGTGCCTTCGGCCAGCCGCCAGTGGTCGGGCAGCGACAGGAAGCCGGAGGCATCGCCGGTTGCCAGCAGGCGCAGCAGCATCTCGAGCTTGCCGCGCTTGCGCTCCCACCCGATCCAGGCCTGTTCGGTGTCGCTCCACACGCGCGGCCTGTGCAGCACGATGAAGCGGGTCGGGTCCGTGGCCTGCGACGGATAGAGCGCGTTGAGCCGGTCGACGTGCCGCTGCGCCTGGGCCAGCAGGTCCGCGTCGTCGGGCATCGCCTGTGCAGGTGCGTCGCGCCAGTCGGTGAGCAGCGCGAACTGGGCGTGGCGCTCCCGGTTGGCCAGCCAGTGCAGTTCCAGGTGATGCGCCAGTTGCGCGATGCCGTCCGGCGAGCCGAGCAGGGCAGGGATCGCCACCATCACCCGGTGTTCCGCGGGTATGCCCTGGCTGAAGTCGAGCCGCGGCAGCGCGTGCACGCGTACCGCCTCGGCCACGATGCGGTGCACCAGCGCGATGACCGCTTCCGAGACGGGCCACACCATCAGTGCCAGGGCGATCCAGGTCATCCAGCCGGATTGGTGCGCCTTGAACGCCGCCAGGCCGACCACCAGCGCCGTGCCAGCGGCGATGCAGGCCAGGTAGATGCGGAAGCGCCAGCGCCAGGCGTCGCGCGGCGCTGCCTGCTGCGGCCGGGGCGCGTCCGCCGGGCGCAGGGCCTCGCGCAGCGCGGCGCGACCGGCGCCCAGCAGGTAGTGGCCGGCGGTGGATTGCGCGGCTGCGGCGCCGGTGGTATGTGCGCCGGCCGCATCGGCTGCGGCGCCGGCGAGCCGAACCGTGGCCTCGGCCACTTCGCGTTCGGGCCGCGCGGTCTGGCGCGCCATCTGCTCGAGCGCCTGCGTGATCTGCTGGCGCGTGCGCTCGCTCTCGCGGTTGAAGCTGGGCAGTTGGCGCAGCACGCGCAGCGAATGGCTCACCGGCTCGATCAGGTCGGACCAGTCGACCTGCCCGATGCTGCGCAAGGTGGTGATGATGTTGCCGACCGTCAGGTTGTCCGCGGCCGCCTCGGCCTGGGCGGCGCTGATGAGCGCGGGGCCGTTGGTGCAGTGCTGCTCCACCCAGTGCGCCACCGGCGGGCCGTCGCCGTCGCGCTCGAACGGCATGCGCTGCCACAGCTGCGTGAGAAAGACGTCGTACAGCCCGTGGCCCTGCATCAGCCGGGCGAGCATGTCCAGTTCGTGGGCGCCCAGCGGCGCGGCGGCATCCCACGCGGCATGGGCGACCTCGCGCGCCACCTTGTTGCCGGCGATGCGCTGCGCCACCCGACGCAGGTTCTCCAGCAGCACCACGCGCAAGGTGGTGGGGAAGGCCCACAACTCTCCGAGGGTGAGTTCGTCGACTTCCTGGTAGGCGTCGAGGAAGGCGGTGAACAACTGGCGGTCGAGCACGCTGTCGGTGTGCGCGACGTAGGCCCAGGCAATGCCGTAGACGCGCGGCAGGCCGGCCAGGGGCGCGTCGGCCAGCTTTGGCAGGCGGCGGTAGTAGCTGCGTGGCACGCCTTCGCGGATCTCCTGCAGCTGGGCTTCGATCAGGTGGAAGTTGTCGAGCAGCCACTCTGCCGCGGGCGACACGTAGCGCTTGGAGCGCCAGGTCAGCGCGATGTAGTCGAACGCCTCGCGCAGCGCCGCCAGGTTGTGGTCGACACGCGGGAAGAAGGGGGGCGCCTCGTGCTGCGAAGGCTCACGCACGCGCTGCGCGGCGGCGAGGCTGCGCCCATGCATCTGGAAGCGCTGCACGCCGAACAGCTCGGCGCGGATCGGCGCCTCGGCCTCCTCGGCCGGTTGCGCGAGATAGCGGCGCGCGTAGTCGCTGAGTGTGCCCAGCCGGTCGCCGAGCGGGTCCGTGCCGCGCACGCCTCAGGCAACCAGCGAAACCGCCGCCAGCGTCACCGCTGCCAGGGAGACTCCTCCGACGAGCGCCACGGTCACCAGCCGGCTGGAAAGCATCACGTGTCCGTCCTGCAGCCATCGTCGCACTTCGAACCAGGCGCCGCGCGCGCGCGCGCAATGCGCCATGTGCGATGCCAGCGCCGCATGGTCGCTGGTGACGAGATCGGAATCTTGCATTCCGCGGGAGGAGGACAGGGGGCGAACGAACGACATGGCGGGTGAATCCGTATCTGGAGTCGAACGTGCCGCGGCGAAATGCACGGGGCGGTCGTCCTCGGCCCACTCTACGCGGGCGCCGACGCCGCGGCCGCGCGCCTTGGCGCGACTTCGTGTAGGAGACGAGCGCGGCGCGAGCCGCCCGGTCGTTGCGGCCGATTCAGAAGACGCCGAGCGCGAGGCCGGACGCCAGGGCCGCGCCCAGTTCGCGGCAGCGGCCGAGGTCTTCGGCGCCGATGGTCTTGGGCGCCAGGATGCGCTCGGGCGTTTGCGCGTGCGTGCAGACGATCAGGGCCGGCGCGACTTCGCGCAGCCGCCAGCCGGTGGCGATGCGCTCGATCTGCCGCGCCGCGCCGGTGCCGTCGCTGCCGGCGCAGACCATGGCGGCGTACGGCCTGCCGTTGAGCCGGTCCAGCGCCGGGTAGTAGCAGCGGTCGAAGAAGTCCTTCATGATCCCCGACATCGTGGCAAGGTTCTCCGGCGTGGCAAAGACGTAGCCGGCCGCCCCAAGCACGTCGTCGGGCCCGGCCTCGTGCGCACGCAGCAGGCGCACGTCGACCGCAACGCCGGCTTCGGCCCGCGCGCCCTCGGCCGCGGCCCGCGCCATTTGCGCCGTGCCGCCGGTCATCGTGTGGTGGACGATCAGCAGGATCCGCGTGTCGCTCATGCCGCGCAGCATAGCGTCGGCCACCCGCCTCGCGGGCCCGCCGATCTGGCCCACAATGGCGCTCCCCGAGTGACGCCCGATCCGGCCATCCATGCAATCTGTGCCCCGCATCCGGTCCACGCGCCGCGAGCCCCGCGCCGGCTGGCGCGAAATTCTCCTCCTCGTCGTGCTGGCGGCTGCGCCGTGGTTCGCGCTGGCGCAGGACAAGGCGGGTGCGAAGGCCGCGGCGCCGACGTCCACCGCAGCGGACGCCGCGGCTGCGGCGCCGATCCCGGTCCAGGACATTGCCACGCGCGCCGACGAGGACGACGCGCTTGCCGATGCCGTCGAGCGCCGCGCCAGGTCGGCCAACACGGTGGCCAACCTTTCGACGCGGCTCGACCCGATCGAGGCTTCGGTCGACGGCCTGCTCGGGGCCTACACCCAGTCGCAGCTGCAACGCCTGCCGGTGCTGCGCCTCGAAAGCCTTGAACGGCACTGGCGCTTCAACCTGCGCCGCTTCGAGCGCTGGCATGCCGAGCTGGTCGTGGCCACTCAGCCCTACCTGGACGACGCCGCGCTGCTCACCCGCCGCCGCTCCCAGTGGGAGAAGACGCAGGCCGACCTGAAGTCCCGGCAGATGCCGGGCGTGCTGTCCGACAGGGTCGAGGCGCTGGTGCAGCGCCTCAGGAGAGCGGAGGCCGAACTGGAGGTGCCCATCGGCCGCTACCTCGAACTGCGCCGGCGCGGCAATGGCGTCGAGGCTCGCATCCAGCAGGGCCAGAACGCGGTGGTGCAGGCCATCGGCTACATCGATTCGCGCTTGATGCGGCTGGATTCGCCGCCGCTGTGGGCGCTGGGCGGCTCGGCGCAGGACGCGTCGGACGCGGCGCCGATGGCGGATGTCGGCCTGGACATCGAGAAGCGGTTTGCCCGGGAGTTCCGCGAGGCGGACAACGATCGGCCGCTGATCCTGGGCGCGCTGCAGTTCGCCCTGCTGCCGGTGCTGCTGTGGTTCTACCTTCGCGTGCGGCGGGGCGCGCCCGAAGGGATGCCCGCCGGGAGCGTGCAGGCGCTGATGCGCCCGTTCTCGTTGTGGCTGCTGCTGGCGATGCTGGCCGTCTTCCTGATCGAGCCGGACGCGCCGCTGCTGGTACTGCAGGCCGCCATGGTGGTGGCCGTCGTGCCGGTGATGCGCCTGCTTCCGCCCGGTGCCGCCACGTCGCTGGGCTACCTGCCGGTCGTCGTCAGCAGCCTGTTCCTGCTGGCGCGCCTGGGCATCTTCGCGCTCGGCAGCGACGTGCTGTATCGGCTTTTCCTGCTCGCCCTGGGCGGCCTGGCCCTGGCCGCGGCGCTGTGGACACTCTGGCGCGGCAGGGAATCCGCGCGGCTTGCGGGCGGCCAGGTGAACCTGGCCGAAGACGCCGTGGTCGCCGCTCCCGCCTGGCGTCCCGGCCGTGGGGTGCGCGTCGGCGCACTGGCCGCGGTGGTGCTGCTGGTCATCGCCACGGTGTCGAACATCGCGGGCAACGCGTCCCTGGCCGAGACCCTGGTCCAGGGCGTCATCGACAGCGCCTACATGGCGCTCATGCTGTTCGCCGGGGTTTCGGTCTGCACCGCGGTGGTGCACTGGCTGGTGGGGCAGCCGGGGACCCTGCGCCTGGTGCAGGCGCCGGCCCGTGCGTCGGCCATGGCGGCGCTGCTCTTGCGGCTGCTCAGGCTGGGCGCCGTCGCCGGCTGGGTGCTCTATGCGACGAACCACCTGCGCGTGCTCCGGCCCACCTATGCGTTCCTGTCCAGCGTGCTGTCCGCGACATTCGAGATGGGCGAGATCTCGCTCAGCCTGGGCAACGTGCTGGTGTTCGTTCTGGCCGTGCTGCTGGCCTTCTGGGCCGCGCGCGGCGTGCGGGCGCTGGTGCACGACGAGGTGCTGGGCCGCATGCGCGTGTCGCGCGGCGTGGGCAACAGCGTGGCGTCGCTCACCTACTACGGGGTGCTGATCATCGGCTTGCTGCTGGCCCTGTCGGCCGCCGGTTTCAAGGTGAGCCAGCTTGCGCTGGTGTTCGGCGCGCTGGGCGTGGGCATCGGCTTCGGGCTGCAGGGCGTGGTCAACAACTTCGTCTCCGGACTGGTGCTGATGTTCGAGCGGCCGATTCAGCCGGGGGACACCATCGAGGTCGGCACCATGAGCGGCACCGTCAGCGACATCGGCCTGCGCGCCACCACGGTGCGCACCTTCGACGGCGCGGACGTGGTGGTGCCCAACGGCACGCTGCTGGCAGGCAACCTGGTGAACTGGACCTTGCGCGATCGCAGCCGCCGCATCGAGCTGTCGCTGGGCGTGAGCTACCGCGCCGACCCGAACCAGGTGCTTGCCTTGCTGCTGGCCACGGCGAGCCAGGTCAAGGGCGTGGTCAAGCGTCCTGAGCCGTCGGTCTTCTTCACCGGTTTCGGGCCGAGCGCACTCGAGTTCAGCGTGCGGGTCTGGACGTTCGACTTTGACAACTGGTACGTGATCCGCAGCGAACTGGCCACCCGCGTCCACCAGGCCCTGACCGAGGCGGGCATCGAGATTCCGTTTCCGCAGACCGACCTGCACGTGCGCAGCGTGGCGCCGGAAGTCGCGGCCGCGGTGCTGGCCGCGCGGCGCGAAGCCGAGCCACCGTCGGCGGCGGGACCAGACGCGGCCGCCCCTTAGAACCTTTGCCTGCACAAGAATCAGAAACGGCTGCGCCTACCCGAGTGCGTGCGCCGGGCGCTCATGGAATCCACTATGCGCGTGCAGTTACAAATTCTCTACATTCGAGCGTTCATCTGGCCTGGCGACGCGCACTCCGGCGCGCGCCTGCATCGACGTACGAACGACACTGGAGAAACAACGCATGTTCCGCCGCAAGACCCTGGCCCATCTCATCGGTAGCCTCGCGCTGGCCGCCATCCCGCTGGCATCGCATGCCGCCGACATCGTGCTGAAGGCATCGCACCAGTTCCCCGGCGGCAAGGGCGATGTGCGCGACGAGATGGTGCAGATGATCGCGCGCGACGTGGCCGCGGCCAAGGTCGGCCTGGAGATCAAGGTGTATCCCGCCTCCAGCCTGGTCAAGGCCGCCGAGCAGTGGAAGGCCATGCAGACCGGCCAAATCGACATGACGTCGTTCCCGCTCGACTACGCCTCGGGCTTCCACCCGCAGTTCGGCGCCACGCTGATGCCCGGGCTGGTGAAGAACCATGACCATGCGCAACGGCTGAACAAGTCGCCCTTCATGGCCGAGATCCACAAGGTGGTCGAGGACGGCGGCGCCAAGGTCCTGGCCGACGCATGGCTGGCCGGCGCCTTCGGCGGCAAGGACAAGTGCATCCGCACCCCCGCCGATGCCGCCGGCGTCAAGGTGCGCTCGGCCGGCGCGACTTTCTCGCAGATGTGGGCCGGCGCCGGCGCCTCGATCGTCTCCATCCCGTCGAACGAGGTCTACAACGCGCTGCAGCAGGGCGTGGCGCAGGCCACCGACACTTCCACCGCGTCGATGACCTCGTTCCGCCTGTACGAGCAGCTCAAGTGCGTCACCGCCCCTGGCGACAACGCGCTGTGGTTCATGTACGAGCCGGTACTGATCTCCAAGCGCTCGTGGGACAAGCTCGACGACAAGCAGAAGGCCGCGCTGACGGCCGCATCGAAGAAGGCCGAGGCGTACTTCTCGGCCGAGTCGAAGAAGCTCGACGACAAGATGATCGAGGCCTTCAAGAAGGGCGGCTCCGAGGTCGTCACCATGACCGAGGCCGAAGCCGACGCCTGGCGCGCCATCGCGCAGAAGACCTCCTACAAGGAATTCGCCGACAAGGTGCCCGGCGGCAAGGAACTCATCGAGAAGGCGCTGAGTGTCAAGTAACGCAGTCGACGCGGCAGCCGCCGCATCGCTGCCGGGCTGGGCGAGGGCGATCAACGCCGTCTCGCAGCTGTTCGGCGCGTTCTCGGCCGGCCTGATCGTGGTGTCGATCGCCGTGGTGTGCCAGATGGTGTTCGTGCGGGCGGTGCTCGGCGAGTCGTCCATCTGGCAGACCGAGTTCGTCATCTTCGCGCTGGTGGCCGCCACCTTTCTCGGGGCGCCCTACATCATGCTCACGCGCGGCCACGTCGCAGTGGACGTCGTGCCGCTGATGATGGGCGACCGCGCGCGCAGGCGCCTGTACGCGGTGGGCCACCTGGTGGCGCTGGCGTTCTGCCTGCTGTTTTTCTATGCCTCCATCTCCTGGTGGTGGGAGGTGTTCGAGAAGGGGCAGACCACATCGTCCATCTGGCGCGCGCGCCTGTGGATTCCCTACCTCTCGGTTCCGGTGGGCCTGGGCCTGCTGAGCCTGCAGATGTTCACCCACATCGTGCTGGTGCTGGGCGGCCGCGAGCTGCCATTCGGCCTCGCCCCCGATGCCAGGCTCTAGCGTGAAGGCGTTGTCGTTCCCATGAGTCCCCTCCTGATCGGTTTCCTGATCTTCCTGGTCACCACGCTGGTGCTGGCCACCGGCCTGCCCATCGCCTTCGGGCTCGGCGCGGTGGCGCTGGCCTTCATGCTCTTCTTCGACGGCTGGAGCAGCGTGCACTTCGTGCCCGAGACGGTGTTCTCCGGCCTGACCGACTTCACCCTCGTGTCGTTGCCGATGTTCGTCATCATGGGCGCGGCGGTGGCGTCCTCGCGCGCCGGCAGCGACCTGTACGAGGCGCTGTCGCGCTGGCTGCACCGCATCCCGGGTTCGCTGGTGGTGTCCAACATCGGCGCCTGCGCGCTGTTCTCCGCGCTCACCGGCTCCTCGCCCGCGACCTGCGCGGCGATCGGCAAGATGGGCATTCCGGAGATGCGCAAGCGCGGCTACGACGCCGACCTGGCCACCGGCGCGATCGCCGCCGGCGGCACGCTGGGCATCCTGATCCCGCCGAGCATCACGATGATCCTCTACGGCATCGCCTCCGAGACGTCCATCGGGCGCCTGTTCATCGCCGGCGTGCTGCCGGGCATCCTGCTGGTGGCGCTGTTCATGGCGTGGGCCATCTTCATCAGCTGGAAGCGCGGCACGCGCCTGGTGGACCAGGACCGCATCTACACGATGAAGGAAAAGCTCGAGCTCATGCCGCGCCTGCTGCCCTTCATCCTGGTGATCGTCGGGGTGGTCTATTCGCTCTACGGCGGCATCGCCACGCCGTCGGAGGCGGCCGGCGTCGGCGCGGCGCTGTGCCTGCTGATGGTGGTGGTGATCTACCGCGTCTGGAAGCCGGCCGACCTGTGGGCCATCCTGCGCGACGGCCTGCGCGAGTCCGGCATGCTGCTGATGATCATCGGCACCTCGATCCTGTTCGGCTACATGATGAGCTCGCTGCAGGTGACGCAGTCGGTGGCCGAGTCGATCGCGCAGCTGCAGGTCAACCGCTGGGTGATCTTCGGCGCCATCAACCTGATGCTGCTGGTGGCCGGCTGCTTCCTGCCGCCGGCGGCCATCATCCTGATGACCACGCCCATCCTGATGCCGGTGATCACCGCCGCCGGCTTCGACCCGATCTGGTTCGGCGTGATCCTGACCATCAACATGGAGCTGGGCCTGATCACGCCGCCGGTGGGCCTGAACCTGTTCGTGATCAACGGCATCACGCCGGACGTGCGGCTGCCCACCATCCTGCGCGGGGCCTTCCCGTTCATGCTGTGCATGGTGCTGGCGATCGTGATCCTGTGTGTGTTCCCGGAGATCGCCACCTGGCTGCCCTCCAAGGTGATGGGCGCCTGAGCGCATTCCGCGGGGGCGCCGGCCCCCGCCAGTAGCCTGCCGCGCCGGTCGCGCGGCAGAGTATATTCAAGGCGTCCAACTGTCTACGGAACGCCTTCATGCCCCAGCCCCGCTCCACCTCCAGACACGCCGCGGCGCGCCAGGCCGGCGCGACCCTTGCGCGTGCCTCCGGCGCCGTGGCGCTCGCCCGGGGCGCCTTGGGGGAGGGGGTGGAAACGCTGGCCGACCAGGCCTACGAGGCGCTGCGCAACGACCTCATGACCGGGGCGCTTCTCCCGGAGCAGGCGCTGACCGTCCGGGGCGTGGCCGAGGCCATGGGCGTGAGCCTCACGCCCGTGCGCGAGGCGGTGCAGCGCCTGGTGGCCGAGCACGGGCTGGAGGTCGTGAACGGCCGGACCATCCGCGTGCCGCGCCTGGACGTCGAGACCTACCGGGAGATCCTCAAGATCCGCATGGAGCTCGAGCCGCTGGCCGCCAGGGAGGCCGCGCCGCGCATCGCCAACGCCGAGATCGAGCGCCTGGACACTGTCATGCAGCGGCACCTGGCCGCCATCCAGGAGGGCGACGCGCATCGCACGCTGCTCGAAAACACCGAATTCCATCTTTCAATATATCGAGCTGCGGAGCAGCCCATTCTGCTGCGCATGATCGAGAGCCTGTGGCTGCGCGTCGGCCCGACGCTGAACCTGCTGTTTCCCCAGTACTGCGGCAGCCTCAGCGGCCACGAGAAGCATCTGGTGGCCGTGGATGCGCTGCGGCGCCGCGATGGAGAAGCCCTTGGCGACGCCATGCGCGACGACCTGGTGCACGGCTCGCGCTTCCTGATTCGATTGCTCAAGCCTTGAATCCGGCGGCTTCGGGTTAATACCGCCTATTTGAATATATTTAAACCCCATACACTGCCCATCAAGGTCACGGCAGTACGGCGTCCTGCGCCCGGCCGCGGCCCTTCCTGGGTTCCCCTCGTGCTTCACGAAAGGCTGTGTATGGACATGAATCTCTCCCGCCGCGAGTTCCACCGGGCCGCGGCCAACATGCTGATCGCCTCCTCCGCCGGGGGGCTGCTCATGGGCGCCGCCAGCCCGCTGTTCGCGCAGCAGGCCCGCCAGGTCAGGCTCGGCACATTCGGTGCCATCGACGCGCAGAACTACATCCGCGCGAAGAACCGGTCGGCGGCGACGTTCGGCCCTGGCGTCGACAGCGAGTTCGTGACCGTGCGCGCCGGCTCCGAGGTGATCTCGGCGATGGCCGGCGGCAGCCTGGACATGTGCAACGTGGGCTCCAGCCCGATGATGGTCGGCTATGCCAACGGGCTGCAGGCGTCGATGGTCTACGTCTACAAGAACATCGTCGACAGCGAATGCCTGGCGGTGCAGGGCAACTCGGGCATCACCGACGTCGCGGGGCTCAAGGGCAAGCGCATCGGCCTGCCGTTCAACACGTCGGTGCATTTCGCCGCCGTCGCGGCGCTCAGGTCGGCCGGCCTGGGCCTCAAGGACGTGCAGCTCATCAACATGCGCTCGGACCAGATCGTCTCGGCCTGGCAGCGCAGGGAGATCGACGCCAGCTACATCTGGGTGCCGGTGCTGCCGCGCCTGGTCGATGACGGCGGCAAGATCATCTTCAAGACGGGCGACCTGAACAAGCAGAAGCTGGTGATCTTCGACGGCCTGCTGGTGCGCAACGAGTTCAAGGAGAAATCGCCGGACCTGGTGCTCGCGTTCCTCAAGGACTACGAGAAGCTCGCGCGCACCTTCAAGGAAGAACCCAAGGAAGTGGTCGACACCATGACGCGCTTCCTCAACGTGGACGAGGCGGCGGTGATGCGCTCGCTCAACACCTTCTATCCGGTGCCCGCGCGCGAGCAGTTGACCAGCGCCTGGATGGGCAAGCCCGGCGAGAAGGACACCGGCGTGCTCAACACCTTGCAGACGCAGGCGCAGTTCCTGCTGGAAGCCGGGCAGATCACGGCGATGCCCAAGGACCTCGCCGCACTGGTCGACTCCAGTTTCGTCGCCCGCATGGCCGCCTGACACAGCATGCAGATGTCTTCACACGCGGCATTGCCGGCCGATGCCGCTACCGGCGTGCCCAAGGTGCGCTTCGACCGCATCACCAAGTGCTTCGGCAAGGGCGCCGAGGCGGTGCAGGCGCTGGAACCCGTCACGCTGGACATCGCCGAGGGGGCCTTCACCTGCCTGCTCGGCCCGTCGGGCTGCGGCAAGAGCACGCTGCTCAACATCCTGGCCGGCTTCGAGCGGCCCACGGCAGGCGAGGTCTTCATGGACGGGCAGCCCGTGCAGGGACCGGACCCGCGCCGCGGCGTCGTCTTCCAGCAAGGCGCGCTGTTCACCTGGATGAACGTTCGGGACAACGTCGCCTTCGGTCCGCTGGCCACGGGCAAGTCGCAAGCCGAGGCGGGGCGCATTGCCGACCGGTTCCTGGAGATGGTGGGGCTTGCCGGCTTCGCAAGGCGCTACCCCTACGAGCTCTCGGGCGGCATGCAGCAGCGGGTGGGCATCGCGCGCGCGCTGGCCAACGACCCCGAGATCCTGCTGATGGACGAGCCTTTCGCCGCACTGGATGCGCAGACGCGCGAACTGCTGCAAGAGGAGATCAAGCGCATATGGCACGAGACCCGCAAGACGGTGCTGTGGATCACGCACAGCATCGACGAGGCGCTGTTTCTCGCGACGGACATCGCGGTAATGTCCGCGCGCCCGGGCCGGATCAAGGCCACCTTCAGGCCGGAGTTCGCCCGCAGCAGCGATCCGTCGGTGGTGACGAGCCCGGAGTTCGCGCGCATGAAGGCGCAGATCTTCGGCCTGCTGCGCGAGGAAGCGCTCGCCGCGCAACGGCAGGAGGCGGCATGAGCGGCGCGTCGACCTCCGCATCGCACGGGGCCGGCCGCTCGCGCTGGATCAACCTCGCGTCGTTCGCCGCGCTGCTGGCCGTGTGGTTCCTGATCACCGCACCGCTGGTGGACGGCAAGCCGCTGGTCGCTCCGCTGTTCCTGCCGTCGCCCGGCGCGGTGTGGCAGACCGTGCTGCAGCTGATGGCCAACGGCTACCAGGGCAAGACGCTGGGCCACCACATTGCCATCAGCCTGTTCCGCTTCGGCGTGGCTTTTGCGCTCACGGTGCTCATCGCGGTACCGCTGGGCCTTTGGATGGGAATGAACGAGACGGTCAAGGCCGTGCTGGATCCGCCGATCGAGATCACGCGGCCGATGCCCAAGCTGGCGCTGCTGCCGCTGCTGATCATCTGGTTCGGCATCGGCGAGGTCTCGAAGATCGTGATCATCATCCTGGCGCTGTTCCCGATCCTGTCGATCAGCGCCATGCAGGCCGTGCGCGGCGTCGGGCGGCGCAAGGTGCAGGCCGCGCTGGCACTCGGCGCATCGCGGTCCATGGTGTTCCGGCGCGTGATCTTCCCGGCGAGCCTGCCGGGCATCTTCACCAGCATCCGCGTGAGCATCGGCATCGGCGTGACCATGCTGGTGGGCGCCGAGATGATCGCGACCAACGCCGGGATCGCCTACATGGCCATGTCGGCATCGGATTTCCTGCTCACCAGTGTCGTGATCGTCGGCTCTCTGATCATGGCCATCCTGGGCTATGCGCTCGACCTCCTGGCGCGAGCGCTCGAAAACAAGGTAGTCCACTGGGGTGGCAAGGAAGGATGAACGGCAACATGACGACACAAGACATTGCACGCCTGCCCGAGCACGGCATCGCGCTGCCCGAACTCGAGCGCATGCTGGCGGACGCCGGCCGCGACGACGTCGACTGGCGCAACGGCCGGGTCCCGATGTTCATCCACTTCGCCGGCGACGACGTCCTCGAAGTGGCCAAGAAGGCGTACCTCATGTACTTCTCGGAGAACGGGCTGGGGCCGCGCGCGTTCGGCAGCCTGGCCAAGTTCGAGCGCGAGGTGGTGCAGATGGGGCTGGGCCTGCTGCACGGCGATGCGCAGGCACGCGGCGCCATGACCACCGGCGGCACCGAGAGCATCTTCCTGGCGGTCAAGTGCGCGCGCGACCGGGCCCTGCAGAAGCGCCCGGGCATGGGCAAGCCCCGCATCGTGATGCCGCACAGCGCGCACCCGGCCTTCGACAAGGCTGCGCATTTCCTGGGCCTGGAGGCGGTGCGCACGCCGCTGGGAGAGGATCTGTGCGCGGACGTGGCGGCGATGCGCGCGGCGATCACGCCAGACACGGCCATGCTCGTCGGCTCCGCGCCGTCGTATCCGCACGGCGTGGTCGACCCCATCCCCGCGATCGCCGCCCTGGCGCGCGAGCATGGCCTGTGGATGCACGTCGACGCGTGCGTGGGCGGCTATTTCGCGCCCTTCGCCCGCGAGTTGGGCGCCGACATTCCCGATTTCGACTTCAAGGTCGAGGGCGTCACGTCGATCTCCGCCGACCTGCACAAGTACGGCTACACGGCCAAGGGCGCCTCGACGCTCTTCTTTGCCGACCCGGAGTCCTTCGCGCTGATGGGCTACTACTTCGACGACTGGCCGCGCGGCCAGTACTTCACCCACACGCTGGTCGGCACGCGGCCCGGCGGCGCCATCGCCGCGGCGTGGGCCGTGATGAACTACCTCGGCCACGAAGGCTACCTGCGCGTGGCGGCCAGGGTGATCGCCACCCGCCGCGCCATGCAGGCCGGGCTGGACCCGTTGGGCATGCACACGTTCGGCAGGCCAGAGCTGTCGATCTTCGCCTTCGGCTCGCCCGAGCGCGACATGGCGGCGGTGGGCAAGGGCATGTCGGCCCGCGGCTGGACGGTGGGTTACTCCAACGTGCCGCCGGGCATCCACCACATGCTCAACCTGACGCACGAGCCGGTCGTGGGGCAGTACCTGGCGGACATGAAGGCCGTGCTCGCCGACCCTTCGACGAAGGCTTCGGCGGGTTCCGGCCGGATCGACGCCGTCTACTGAACGGCCCGGCCCCCGCCGGTCAGGCCGAGTCTGCGCGCGTGGCCGGATCGGCCACGTCCGGCACCACGCGCGCGTAGCGCTGGAAGCTCCAGTACGCGCTGGCCCAGTCCATCAGCACCACCAGTCGGTTGCGAAAGCCGATCAGGAAGTAGATGTGGGCGAACAGCCAGAACTGCCACGCCAGGCGCCCGCTCATCCGGAATGGGCCGAAGGGCGTGGCCAGGTCGACCACGGCCGAGTTGCGCCCGATGGTCGCGAGGTTGCCGTAGTCGGCGTAGCGGAAGGCCTCGGTGGCCTGGCCGCGCAGGCGCGCCAGGATATTGCGCGCGGCCGTGCGGCCCATCTGCTTGGCCGCCGGCGACACGCCCGGGACCGGCGCCGGCGCCTTGCCCGGCACGTGGCTCTGGGCCGCGGCGAGGTCGCCCACCACGCTGATCTCGGGATGGCCGGGCAGGCTCAGGTCGGGCTGCACCAGCACGCGCCCGGCGCGGTCCGACTCGGCGCCCGTCGCCTCGGCCAGCAGCCGGCCCAGCGGCGACGCGGCCACGCCGGCGGCCCACACCATGCAGTGGCTGTCGATGCGCTCGCTGCCGCCGTCGGGCATGCCGATGCTCAGGCCCGCCGCGTCGATGGCGGTCACCCGCGCGTTCAGGCGCACCTGCACCCCGAGCTTGCGCAACTGGTCGAGCGCCTTGGCGCTGAGCGATTCGGGCATGGCCTGCAGCACGCGCGTGTTGCCCTCGATCAGCAGCACCTGCGCGCTGGCCGGGTCGATGCGGCGGAACTCGCCGGCCAGCGTGTGCCGCGCGATCTCCGCCATGGTGCCGGCCATCTCCACGCCGGTCGGGCCGGCGCCGATGACAGCGAATGTCAGCATGGCCCGGCGGCGCTGCGGATCGCTCTCGCGCTCGGCGCTCTCGAATGACATCAGCATGCGCCGGCGGATCTCGAAAGCGTCCGCCAGCGTCTTGAGGCCCGGTGCATGCGCGGCCCATTCGTCGTGGCCGAAGTAGCTGTGCGTGGCGCCGGCGGCGACGATCAGGTGGTCGTAGCCGATGCGGTTGCCGTCGGCCAGCGTGACGGCGCGCCCGTGCGGATCGATGGCGGTGACCTCGGCCAGCAGCGTGGTCACGTTTTCACGGCCGCGGAACAGCACCCGCACCGGCGCCGCGATGGACGGCGCCGCCAGCCCCGCGGTCGCCACCTGGTAGAGCAGCGGCTGGAAGAGATGATGGTTGGTGCGCTCGATGATGGTCACGTCGACGTCGGAGCGGCTGAGCAGGCGGGTGGCCTCGAGGCCGCCGAACCCGCATCCCACGACGACGATGTGCGGGCGTTGCGCCCTGGCTGTGGCCGGTGCGTTCATGCGCCGCATCATACGGAGCGCGGCCCGGCGCTGCCGCATGCGCCCATGTCCTACCTGCGCCGGTCGCGAAAATCGGCTAGAAAGTCGAGTCCGCAATCATCAGGGACAAGATCGATGCCGCTTGCAAGCATCTCGTTGCGCACCGCGCGCAGCGCGCTCGACGACCGATACCGGGCGGTGCGCAGCCACAGCGTGGCGCTGGCAGCGCCCCTCACGGCGGAAGACCAGTGCGTCCAGTCCATGGCCGACGCCAGTCCCACCAAGTGGCATCTGGCGCACACCACCTGGTTCTTCGAGACCGTCGTGCTTCAGCCGCACCTGGACGGCTACCGGCCGTTCGACACGCGCTGGCACTTCCTGTTCAACTCCTACTACGAGGCGCTCGGGCCGCGCCACCCGCGCCCGCATCGCGGCCTGCTCACCAGGCCCGGCCTGGACGAGGTGCATGCCTATCGCGCCCACGTGGACGCGGCCATGCGGCAGCTGCTGGCGCAACTCGACGGTGCCGATGGCGAAGCGCGCTGGCGCCGCATCGAGCCGATCGTCACGCTGGGGCTGCATCACGAGCAGCAGCACCAGGAGCTGCTGCTCACCGACATCCTGCACGCCTTCTGGTGCAATCCGCTGCTGCCGGCCTACGCGCCGCCCGCCGCGCCGGCACTGCGGCTGGCGTCGGTGGAGGACCGGAGCGACCCCTGGATCGACCTGCATGGCGGTGTCGTGCAGGTGGGCCACGACGGCGAAGGGTTCTCTTTCGACAACGAGACGCCGCGGCATGCGGCGTTGCTGCAGCCGTGCCGCGTGGCGCGCCGGCTGGTCACCTGTGGCGAGTTTGCGCAGTTCATCGAGGACGGCGGCTATCGCACGCCTTCGCTGTGGCTGTCCGACGGCTGGGCCATGGTGCAGGCCCAGGGCTGGGACGCGCCCGCCTACTGGCTGGCGCCGGACGATCCCCGCGTGACGCGCGGCGGCGGCGAAGGCGATGGCTGGCAGGTGTTCGGCCTGCACGGGTTGCGGCCGATGGACCCGCTGGCGCCAGTGGCGCAACTGAGTTTCTACGAGGCCTCCGCCTTCGCCGAATGGGCCGGCGCGCGCCTGCCCACCGAGTTCGAATGGGAAGCGGCGAGCCCGCAGGTGGCGCAGGCCACCGGCCACGTGTGGCAATGGACGCGGTCCTCCTATGACCCGTACCCCGGCTTCCGGCCGCTACCGGGCGTGGCCGCCGAATACAACGGCAAGTTCATGGTGGGGCAACTGGTGCTGCGCGGCGGCAGCCTGGCCACGCCGGCCGGCCATGCGCGGCCGAGCTATCGCAACTTCTTTCCGCCGGCCGCCCGCTGGCAGTTTTCCGGGCTGCGGCTCGCCAAGGACATCACATGACGCCTCGAGCCCCACTGCGCTTTCCCGCCGCCTCCCGGTCCGACGAAGCACAGGTCGACGACGGATTCGGCCGCGAACTGCTTCAGGGCCTGACGGCCAGGCCGCGCAGCCTCTCGCCCAAGTTCTTCTACGACGCGGCGGGGTCGCAGCTGTTCGATGCCATCTGCGAGCTGCCCGAGTACTACCCCACGCGTACCGAACTGGCCATCCTCGCCACGCATGCCGGCGAGATCGCCCAGCGCATCGGGCCCGATGCCGAGATCGTGGAGTTCGGCGCGGGCTCGCTACGAAAGGTGCGGCTGCTGCTCGATGCGCTCGAGACGCCGCGCCGCTTCGTGCCGATCGATATCTCGGGCGAACACCTCGAAGGCGCCGCGAAGCGGCTGCGCGCCGAGTACCCGCAGCTGCCGGTGCATCCGGTGGTGGCCGACTACACGCGTCCGTTCGACCTGCCGCCGCAGCTGCCGGGCAGCCGGCGCCGGGTCGGCTTCTTTCCGGGCTCCACGCTGGGCAACTTCAATCCCCAGGAGGCCTTGGCCTTCCTGCAGGGCGCGGCGCACGTGCTGCGCGGCGGCGGGCTGCTGATCGGGGTCGACCTGGTCAAGGACCCAGCTGTCCTGCATGCGGCATACAACGACGCGCAGGGCGTGACGGCGCGCTTCAACCTCAACCTCTTGCAGCGCGCCAATCGCGAGCTGGGCGCCGACTTCGACGCCGGCGGCTTCTTTCATGCGGCCTTCTACAACGCGCCGCTGCAGCGCGTCGAGATGCACCTGGTGAGCCGCCGCGCGCAGACCGTGCGGCTGCTCGGCCAGCAGTTGCCGTTCGCCGAAGGCGAGACCATCCACACCGAGAACTCGCACAAGTTCACGGTCGAGGGGCTGCGCGCATTGGCGCTGCGCGCCGGCTTCGGCATCGGGCCGGTCTGGATCGATCCCGAGCGGCTGTTCAGCGTGCATTGGCTGCCGGCGGCACAATAGCCGGGCTGGCCATGAAGACCCGCGGCATGCGCGGGCCGGCCCGGAGAACACAAGCGTATGAAAGCCACATGGAATGGCGTGACCATTGCCGAGAGCGATGACACGGTGCTGGTCGAAGGCAACCACTACTTCCCGATCGACGCGCTCAAGCGCGAGTACGTCACCTTCAGCAACCACCGCACCACCTGCCCGTGGAAAGGGCAGGCGAGCTACTACTCGCTGCTGGTCGACGGCGAGCTCAATGCCGACGCCGCCTGGTACTACCCCGATCCCAAGCCCGAGGCGGAAATGGTGCGCGACCGGGTCGCCTTCTGGAAAGGCGTGAAGGTCGCGGCGTGACGCGCGAGTTCTCGCCGCCGGGCACGACGCCGGACCGGCTGCCGACCGCGCTGCGCGAAGACGGTTATGCGGTACTGGAGCCCGACGCCACGGCGCGCTGGCTCGAGCTCCCGTTGGCAGACCTGGACGCGCTGCGCCCCGACTGGGATGCGCTGCCGCCGGACGAATACCTGAAGGACGGCGGGCGCTACCGTACGCGCCGGCATGCCTGCTTCGTCGCCGACGGTGCGCGCATCGCTCAGGTGCCGCACCGCTCGCACTGGCAGCCGGTGGAATACAACGCGCTGCATGGCGGCATGCAGCGGTGGTTTGCGCCGATGCTCGAAGGCACGGTGGCGCGCCCCGCCTGGCAGCGCCTGCTGGGCCGACTGGCCGACGCCGCCAGTGCGCTGCGCGGGCCGCGGCCGTGGTTCATCGAGGCGCACCAGTTCCGCATCGACACCGCCGGCGGCATCGGCCGGCCGACGCCCGAGGGCGCGCACCGCGACGGTGTGGATCTCGTGGCGGTGGCGCTGGTGGGGCGCCACAACGTCAAGGGCGGCGAGACGCGCGTGTTCGAGGCCGACGGCCGGCGCGGCGAGCGCTTCACCATGAGCGAGCCGTGGACGCTGATGCTCATCGACGATGCCCGCGTGATCCACGAATCGACCCCGATCCAGCCCGTGGCCGAGGGCGAGCCGGGGTGGCGCGACACGCTCGTCATCACCTGCCGCCAGGGCGCATTCCAGGGCGACTGAGCGCGCCCGCGCATTTGCGCACACCGGGGGGACGAAGATCGGCCATTGCCGATTCCCCCCAGATGCGGCCACGCCACGAGCCTGTACAGTCGGACCCGTTCGACTTGCGGATTCAAGGAAAGCGAGGTCCATCATGTTCAATCACATCCTGGTACCGATCGACGGCTCCGAAGCCTCGATGACTGCCGTGAGCAAGGCCAGCGGCCTGGCCCTGGCCTTCGGCAGCCGGATCACGCTGATCCACGTGATCGACAACTATCCCTTCATCGGTGTCGGCGCCGACTATGCGCTCGGCCAGAACGAATACCTGGCGGCCGCCACCTCCAGTGCGAACGCGGCCCTGGCACGCGGCGTGGCGGCGCTCGCGGCCGAGGGCCTGCACAGCGACCAGCGCGTGATCGACGGGCACGTGGTCCACGAGGGCATCGTAGACACCGCGAATGCGCTCGAGTGCGACCTGATCGTCATGGGCTCGCATGGGCGGCATGGCATCGAGAAACTGCTGCTGGGCAGCGTCACGCAGCGCGTGCTGCAGGAGGCGCGTATGCCGGTACTGGTGGTGCGCAGCTGACCGCTGCCGCGCCCGCGTGCCTCAATGGGGCCCGGGCGGCACGAATGGCGCGGGGCAGTCGAAGCGCATGGGCTGCCCGCTGCGCGGATGCGCGAAGGCCAGGGCGCTGGCATGCAGCAGCAACCGCGGCGCGCGGGCGCGCACGGCTGCATCGCCATAGAGCGCATCGCCCAGGATGGGATGACCGATGTGTGCCAGATGCACCCGCAGCTGGTGCGAGCGGCCCGTGTGTGGCGCCAGCAGCAGCCACGCGGCGTGCAGTTCCCGATATGCCGCCTTGACCCGCCACAGCGTCAGGCTCGGGCGGCCGGCGGCGTCCACCTTCTGCAGCGGCCGGCGCGGCCAGTCGGCCATGAGCGGCGCATCGATGCTGTGCCAGCCGTCGCCCGGGGCGGACTGCGGCGCGGGCAGTCCGTCGACCACCGCTTCATAGCGCTTGTCCACGGCGCGGGTGGCGAAGGCCTGGCTCAGCAGGCGCTGCATCGCCAGGCCGCGGGCCATCAGCACCAGGCCGCTGGTGGACAGGTCGAGCCGGTGCACCACCAGCGCGTCCGGCCAGCGCGCCTGGGCCCGGGCCGAGAGGCAATCGGCCTTGTGCGCGCCGCGCCCCGGCACCGACAGCAGGCCGGAAGGCTTGTCGAACACCAGCAGGTCGGCGTCTTCGTGCAGCAGTGCGAGGCCCGGCGGCGGCTCGTAGGGAAGGTCTTCGGCAGTCATGGGCGGCAGCTGTGCGGCGCTGGCTGTCATCGTACTGGCATGCGCGCGCGCTACGGTTCGGTTCATTCAGGTCCACACACCCTTTGCTGCCGTGTCATTTCCCTTCATCCCCTTCGTGAACCCGTCGATCGTCGCGCGGCGAGTGCTGGCGACCACCGTCCAGGCCTGGCAACTCGCCGATGAACAGTGCCGAGCGCCCAGGCGCCCGCGCGGCCCGCAAGGCCCCGGTTGTCGCCGGAATGTCATGCAACTGTCATAAAGTCCGCGCATTCTCTTCTGTCCGAGGAAGAGCAGGATCTGTCATGAACGCGATCAAGCGCGCCCGCCATTTCATCGAACAAAACCCGCAGGAGCGGGCTGCCAAGGTGCTGTCCAGCCTGGTGCTGGCATTGGAGACGGAGCACAGCTTCGAACTGTCCCAGCTCTACGAGCTGGACCTGGCCGCGTTCGAGCTGGCCATCGAGATCCTGAAGGAATGGCGGCTCGACCGCTACTACGCCGGCAAGGCCAAGCTGTTCGACATCTCGTTGCAGCTGTCGCAGATGAAGTCCTGACGCCAGCCCGGCGTGCCGCTCCTGCGGCCGCTGTCTTCGTCCTGTCATCGAGCGCACGCAGCATGCGCGCGCATGAATTGGAAACAAAAAGATACAGATAACTCCGGCGCGGCGCAGGCTGCGCGCCGCCGCTTTCTTCGGGTTGCCGGCGACTTGGGCGTGGCGGCGATGGCGACACCGTGGCTGCTGCCTGCCCGGGCCCAGCCAGCGCCCGCGCCACGCGGTGAAGGCGCCGGCGCACGACCCGGCGTGACGCAACTGCTGGACATGTCGGCCGACCAGCAGCAGCTCTCGCGGGACTACGCCACCGGCATCCGACTGGCCTTTGCCGAGCTCGGTGCAAACGGCATGCCGGTGCCGCAACTGTCGACCATCGAGACCGACGGCAGCACCGCCGCAGCGCGCCAGGCCTTGCAGGCGCTGCGTGCCGATGCGCGCCAGGTGGCGCTGGTCGGCACGGTGGGCGAGGCGCTGTCGCTGGCCAGCCTGGCGGAGACGGCGCAGTTGCAGATGGAGATCGCGCATGTCGCGCCCTGGCTGGCGGACCCGCGCATGGATGCCGACCCGCGTCTGTTCGCGCTGTTCGCCTCGCGCGAGGCGCAGATCCGCTACGTGCTGCGCACGCTCTCCGTGGCCGGCGTGAACGAGCTCGGGGTGGTCTACCCGGCTGGACGCAATGCCCAGGCCCTTCAGGCCGGCATGGGCGCCGTGGCCGGACGGCTGGGCCTGCGCACGCGCGACTTCGTGCTGCAGGCCGGCCGCAACCTGGCACCCCAGGCCGCCGCGCTGCCGCCGGACGCGCCGTACTTCCTGCTTTTCATGGGCGGCGCCATCGAGCTGGCCCTGTTCACCCAGGGCCTGGCCCGGGGCGCGGGCAGGCACTACCTGCTGTGCCTGTCGGACGTGGACACCAACACCTTCGTGCAGCTGAGTCCCGGCAAGTCGGTGCCGGTCATCTTCACCGACGTCGTGCCCAACCCGCTGACCAGCAAGCTGGCGGTGGTGCGGGCCTATCGCGAAGCGCTGCAGCGGCTGTTCGACGAGGCCCCGTCGACGGTGAGCCTGGCCGGCTACCTGGCCGGGCGCTACGCCGCCACGGTCATCGCCGCGGCGGGCCCGGCGCCGACCCGCGCACGCGTGCTGGCGGAGTTCCAGCGCCGCCGCCCGCTGGACCTGGACGGCTGGCGCCTGGAGTTCGACGAGCACGGACGCGCCAGCCGCTTCGTCAGCCAGACCCTGCTCAACACGCGCGGCGAATTCGTGGGCTGATCGCGCCGCCGGTGTTCGTCATGCGGTGTTCACCGCGCTGTCACGGCGCGTGCCTAGCCTTGCGCCCGGCGACGAGGCCCGTCGGCGACCGGCAGCGGAACGGTGGGGCGGCCGCCATGGCATGACGCACCGATCCACCAACGAGGAGGACCCCACCCCGTGACGACGCGACGCACCTTCCTGAAAAACGCCGGCATGGCTTCTGCCGCGCTTGCCGGCCTGCCCGACAGCATCCAGCGCGCCCTGGCCATCCCGGCGCACGACAAGCACCGATCCATCCGCGATGTCGAGCACATCGTCATCCTGATGCAGGAGAACCGATCCTTCGACATGTACTTCGGCTCGCTGCGCGGCGTACGGGGTTTCGGCGACCGCTTCACCATCCCGCTGCCCGATGGCCGCAGCGTGTGGCACCAGCTCGACGCGGAGGGCCAGCCGGTGCTGCCCTATCACCTGGACGGCAGCCAGGGCAACGCGCAGCGCTTCTCGGGTACGCCCCATTCGTGGGCCGACGGGCAGGCGGCCTGGGACGGTGGACGCATCGAGCAATGGGCACGCTACAAGACGCCCGCGTCCATGGGCTATTTCCTTCAGCCGGAGCTGCCTTTCCAGTGGGCGCTGGCCAACGCCTTCACCATCTGCGACGCCTACCACTGCTCGATGCATACGGGCACCAATTCCAACCGCATGTTCCTGTGGACCGGCACCAACGGGCCCGGCGGCGCGGGCGTGGCGACGGTCAACAACGAATGGGACTCGATCGGCCCGTCCACGCAGGGCTATGCGTGGAAAACGTACCCCGAGCGCCTGCAGGAGGCTGGCGTGAGCTGGATCACCTACCAGTGGATGCCGGACAACTTCGGCGACAACCCGCTGGCCGGCTTCCGGCAGTATCGGCTGGCCAACGAGCGCTCCGGCAAGCCGGTGAGCAACGACGGGCCGTCGCCCGCCTACGATCCGGCCAGCGACGACATCGGCAATCCGCTGTACAAGGGAATCGCCAACACGCTGCCCGACGGCGGCTACCTGGCGCAGTTCCGCGATGACATCAGGAACGGCAAGCTGCCGCAGGTGTCGTGGATAGTCGCGCCGGCGGCCTATTCCGAGCATCCCGGTCCGTCGAGCCCGGTGCAGGGTGCGTGGTACATCCAGGAGACGCTGGACGCGCTCACTGCCGTGCCGGAGGTGTGGAGCAAGACCGTGCTGTTCGTCAACTTCGACGAGAACGACGGCTACTTCGATCACGTGCCGTCGCCATCGGCCCCGTCGATCAACCCCGACGGCACGCCCGCCGGCAAGACGACGCTGCCGCAGCGCGAGCTGGCGCTCGAGTATTTCAACCATCCGAACCCGCCGGGCACCACCGGCCAGCCGCAACCCGACGGCCGGGTCTACGGCCCCGGCGTTCGTGTGCCGATGTACGTCATCTCGCCATGGAGCCGGGGCGGCTGGGTGAACTCGGAGGTGTTCGACCACAGCTCGGTCATCCGCTTCATCGAGAAGCGCTTCGGTGTCAGGGAGCCGAACATCGGCGGCTTTCGCCGCGCCGTATGCGGCGACCTGACGAGCGCCTTCAACTTCGCCAACCCGAACGGAGAGCAACTGCCCGCACTGGCCGGGCGCCGCTCGCGCGACGAGGCCGATCAACTGCGCGCGGCGCAGGCGCTGCTGCCGCCGATCCAGCCACCGGCCGACCCGCGCCTGCCGCGCCAGGAAAGCGGCGTGCGCCCGTCGCGTGCCCTGCCGTACGAACTGCACGTGAGCGCACGCACGCGCGAGCGGCAGGGCTTCGTGCGCCTGCTGTTCGCCAATCGCGGCGAGGCCGGCGCGGTGTTCCACGTCTACGACCGCCTGCACCTCGACCGGCTGCCGCGTCGCTTTGCGGTGGAGGCCGGCAAGCACCTCGACGACGACTGGGACGTCTTCGCCGATGGCGGGCGCTACGACTTGTGGGTGCTGGGGCCGAACGGCCTGCACCGCCACTTCCAGGGCGACGTGGGGCGGCTTCGCGCCGGCGGGTCGCCGGATCCGGAAATCCGCGTGGGCTATGCGCCGCGCCGCGGCGACCTGCACCTGAAGCTGCGCAACGATGGCGAGCGCGCCTGCACCTTCATCGTCACGGCCAGGGCCTATCGCAACGACGGGCCGTGGCGCGTCAAGGTGCGCGGCGGCGACGAGGAAGAGCTGCAGTGGAACGTCGAGGCCAGCGGCTGCTGGTACGACTTCGAGGTGCGTTGCGACGCGGATGACCGCTACCTGCGCCGCTTCGCCGGCCGCATGGAGACCGGCGCGCATTCCGTGAGCGACCCCGCGGTGTAGGCCGGCGCTCGCCTTTGCCTGCCTCGAACCTGCTCGACACGGGCGCCGCCCTGGCCGCGAACTACGGCGGCGACGAGGCCGGCCTGATCTGCGGCTTCATGTTCGGCCCCGACGGATTGGGCCGGCCGCTGGACTCGGCCGCGGCGGCACGCTGGCTCGACGCCGACCCGCCGGCGTCGGACGGGCGCTTTGCCTGGCTGCACTTCAACCTGGCGCAGGTGGCGGCCGAGCGCTGGCTTGTGCGCCATGCCGGCCTCGCGCCGGAGTTCTACGAGATGCTGCACGAGGGCGTTGCATCGACCCGCATCGAACGGGTCGAGCAGGCGCTCAACGCGGTGGTCAACGACGTGCATTTCGACTTCGAGCTGGACGCGTCCGACATCTCCACTCTGTGGATCAGCGTCGACCGCCGCCTGGTCGTCACCGCACGGCGCCAGCCGCTGCGTTCGGTGGACCGGTTGCGCGTGGCCATCGGCCGCGGCGACGCCATCCGATCCACCGCCGACCTGCTCGAGCGGCTGATGCGCACGCAGGCGGACGTGCTGGTGGGCATCGTGCGCTCGGTCACGGCGCGGGTGGACCGCATCGAGGACGAACTGCTGGCCGGTCGCGCCGCGGCACGGCGCGCGCGCCTGGGCGGGGTGCGCCGCGTGCTGGTGCGGCTGCAGCGCCTGCTGGCACCCGAGCCGGCGGCGCTGTTCCGCCTGCTGCAGACGCCGCCGCGCTGGATGGCGACCGAGGACGTGCAGGAACTGCGCGCCGCCGCCGAGGAGTTCTCGGTGGTGCTGCACGACATGCAGTTGCTGCAGGAGCGCATCAAGCTGCTGCAGGAAGAGGTGGCCGCCAGCGTCAATGAGGACAACAACCGCAGCCTGTACGTGCTCACGGTGGTGACCGTGCTCGCGCTGCCCATCAACATCCTGGCCGGCCTGTTCGGAATGAACGTGGGTGGCATTCCATTGGCCGACGACGACCATGGCTTCTGGATACTGGTGGCGCTGGTGGGCGCCTTCACCGTGGTGGCGCTGTGGCTGACGCTGCGCCGACAGCGCGGCCATCGGCGGGACTGACCCGCTGCACCGGACGCTGTCACGATGCGTTCATCGCGCCGACACCGTGGCGACACCGAGCCCGGCAAGCATGAGCGTCCATGCAACGTGAAGACGCATTCATCGCCGCATGGCGCGAACCACAGGCCGATTCGCAGCCTGCCGTGGCCGAGGAGGGCGCGCCGCGGCCGGTGCAGAAGTACCGCACGCTGTGGATCTCCGACCTGCACCTGGGCACCCCGGGCTGCCAGGCCCGGGCGCTGCTCGACTTTCTCAAGCACACCGAATGCGCGACGCTGTTCCTCGTCGGCGACATCATCGACGGCTGGCAGCTGCGTCGCCAGTGGTACTGGCCGCAGGCGCACAACGACGTGATCCAGAAGTTGCTGCGCAAGGCGCGCCACGGCACGCGAGTGATCTTCGTGCCCGGCAACCACGACGAGTTCGCGCGCAAGTACCTGGGCAACAACTTCGGCGGCGTCGAGGTGGCCGAGGAATGGGTGCACGAGACGGCAGACGGGCGGCGCCTGTGGGTGATCCACGGCGACCTGTTCGACGGCGTCATCCAGTGCGCCAAGTGGCTGGCGCACGTGGGCGATTCGCTCTACGAGTTCACGCTCAGGCTCAACAGGCACCTGAACTCGCTGCGCGCCCGCATGGGTCTGCCGTACTGGTCGCTGTCGCGCTACCTCAAGGGCAAGGTCAAGCGCGCGGTCAGCTACGTGAGCGACTTCGAGAGCGCGGTGGCGCGAGAGGCGCGCAAGCGCGGCATGCACGGCGTGGTGTGCGGCCACATCCACCAGGCCGAGCTGCGCGAGATCGATGGCATCACCTATGCCAACGACGGCGACTGGGTCGAAAGCCTCACCGCGCTGGCCGAGCACGCCGATGGGCGGCTCGAGGTGCTGCACTGGGAGGGGCAGATGCCGGCGCGGCGCGCCAGCAGGTCGCGCCCGTCACGCAACGCGGGCACCCCGGCTGCGGTGCAGGCATGACGCCCGCGCACGGCGGCACGGCACGTCGCACCATCGTCGACCTGGTCTACATCGATGCCGGCGGCGGCCACCGCGCGTCGGCCCTGGCGCTCGAGGCCGCCATCGCCCGGGCCGCCTTGCCATGGACCGTGCGCCGCGTGAACCTGCGCGAGATGCTCGATCCGCGCGATGCGTTCCGCGGCGTCACCGGCATGGACCCGGAAGACATCTACAACAGGCGCCTGGCGCGCGGCTGGACGGCGGGCCTGGCGCAGGAGCTCAAGCTGCTGCAGGGCCTGATCCGCTGGGGCCATGCTCCGTTGACGCGGCGCCTGCAGCGCAGCTGGCTGCGGCGCGAACCCGACCTGGTGGTCTCGCTCATCCCGAACTTCAACCGCGCGCTGTGCCATTCGCTCGCGGCCTGCCTGCCGGGCGTGCCCTACGTGACGGTGCTGACCGACCTGGCCGACCATCCGCCGCATTTCTGGATCGAGCCGGACCTGCCGCAGCACGTCGTGTGCGGCTCCGAACGGGCGCTGGCGCAAGCACGCATGGCCGGTGTGCCGGCGGCGCGCATCCATGCCACCTCCGGCATGTTGCTGCGCGCCGATTTCCATGACGTGCCGCCGGCCGACCCGCACGCGCGCGCGCTCGAGCGGCGGCGGCTCGGCCTCGACCCGGACGCGCCCGCCGCACTGGTGCTGTTCGGTGGCGAGGGCTCGCGCGCCATGCTCGACATTGCCCGGCGGCTGCCCGACACCCCGTTGATCCTCGCCTGCGGCCGCAACGAACGACTGGCGCAAGCATTGCGTGCGCTGCCGGGCGGGCGCGCGCCGCGCGTGGTGCTGGGCTTCACGCCGCACATCGCGCGCTACATGCGCCTGGCCGATTTCTTCATCGGCAAGCCGGGGCCCGGGAGCATCAGCGAGGCGGTGCAGATGGGCCTGCCGGTGATCGTGACCCGCAACCGCGCCACGTTGCCGCAGGAGCGCTACAACGCCCAGTGGGTATCCGAAAAAGGCGTGGGGCTGGTCATTCCCGGGTTTGCGCAGGTGGATGCGGCGGTGCGCGAGATGCGTGAGGGCCTGATGCACTTCCGGGCCGCCACGGCGCGGGTGCAGAACCGGGCCATCGACGAGTTGCCGCGTATCCTGGCGGCCATCCTGCGCGATGCGCAGCGGCCGGCCAAAGAGCAACTGGCGGCGTTCATGCCGGACGCCGCGCTGCGTGCACGCGCCTAGGCGAGAGCGTCAGCCGGCCGACCGGGCCCAGCGCACGATGTCTGCCGCACCCATGGCCCCGGCCTGGCGCGCGACTTCGCGGCCGTCCTTGAACAGGATCAGCGTCGGAATGCTGCGGATGCCGTAGCGTCCGGCCAGCGCCGGAACCGCCTCGGTGTCGACCTTGGCCAGCCGCATGCCCGGCTCCAGCTGTGCGGCCGCCTGCTCGAAGCCCGGCGCCATCTGGCGGCACGGCCCGCACCAGGGTGCCCAGAAATCGACCAGCAGCGGCACCTGGCTGCGGCCCAGGTGGCGCTCGAAGCTGGCGGCGTCCAACGCCACGGACTGGCCGGTGAACAGCGCCTTGTGGCAGCTGCCGCAGTCGGGCGCGGCGCCCAGCTGGTCGCGCCGGACGCGGTTGGTGGTGTGGCAGTGCGGGCAGACGATGTGCAGGGTGTCGGAGGCGGTCATCCCTTCAGGATGTGGGCGCCGCCAGGCAATTGCAAGAGGACGGCGCGCCGCGTTCGGGCCCGGGATGCCGTAGCATCGCGCGCCAGCCGGCGCCGTCCGCGCCGCATCGTTTTGCACCAGGAGACCCCGCCATGAACCGCCCCCTGTTCGCCGCCACCATCGCCGGCAGCCTGCCCAAGCCCGCCTGGCTGGCCGAGACGCGCAAGCTCTGGCCGCAGTGGAAATCCGGCGGTGACGAGCTGGCGCAGGCCAAGGCCGACGCGACGCTGCTGTGGATCAAGGCGCAGGAAGACGCGGGCCTGGACGTGATCGGCGACGGCGAGCAGTCGCGCCAGCATTTCGTGCACGGCTTTCTCGAGCAGGTCGAGGGCATCGACTTCGCGCACAAGGTGAAGATGGGCATTCGCGACAACCGCTACGACGCGATGGTCCCGCAGGTGGTCGCGCCGCTGCGCCTGAAAGGGCGGGTGCACGCGGCCGAGGCGCGCCTGCTGCGTGGCGCCACCCGGCGCCGCACCAAGTTCACGCTGCCCGGGCCGATGACCATCGTCGACACGGTGGCCGACCGTTTCTACAACGACCGCGTCCGGATGGCGATGGCTTTTGCCGAACTGCTCAACCAGGAGGCGCTGGCGCTGCAGGACGACGGCGTGGACGTCATCCAGTTCGACGAGCCGGCCTTCAACGTCTACATGAAGGACGCCGCCGACTGGGGGGTACAGGCGCTCGAGCGCGCCGCGCAGGGACTGCGCTGCACCACGGCGGTCCACATCTGCTATGGCTATGGCATCCAGGCCAACGTGGACTGGAAGGCCACGCTGGGCGAGCAGTGGCGCCAGTACGAGCAGGTCTTCCCGGCGCTGGCGCGCAGCCGCATCGACCAGGTCAGCCTGGAGTGCTTCCACTCGCACGTGCCGCCCGAGCTGATGAAGCTGCTCGACGGCAAGGACGTGATGGTGGGCGTGATCGATGTCGCCAGCGACGAGATCGAGACGCCCGAGCAGGTGGCGGCCACCATCGGCGAGGCGCTGAAGTACGTGCCCGCCGGGCGCCTGCTGCCATGCACCAACTGCGGGCTGGCGCCGATGGACCGCGAGGTGGCGCTGCGCAAGCTGCGCGCGCTGGGCCTTGGCGCCGCGCTGGCGCGCGAGCGCCATGGCGGCTGACTAGCGCAGGTGCGTGCGCGTCCGCTCGGCCGGGGCGCCTTCCTGCGCGGCGGCGGCGAGTTCCACCAGGATGCCGCAGTGGTCCGTGTCCTGCGCGCCGCTGCACTGGCGGCGCAGCTGCCGCAGCGACTTCTCCAGTGCCCGCAACTCGCGGATGCGGGTGCTGACGTGCCCGATGTGGGCGTCGATCAGGGCGTTGACGTCGCCGCAGTCCTCGGCCGGCCCGTCCTTGACCCGCAGCAGTTGGCGTACTTCGTCGAGCGACATGTCCAGCCCGCGGCAATGCCGGATGAACAGCAGGCGGTCCAGGTGCTGCGCCTCGTAGGTCCTGAAGTTGCCTTGCGTGCGCGCCGGCGCGGGGAGCAGCTGCTCGCGCTCGTAGTAGCGGATGGTCTCGATGGGCGTGGCCGAGGCCGCCGCCAGTTCGCCGATCTTCATGGGGGATGGCCCTCCTGCTGTTACCGGCATCCAGTGTAGGCGCTTGACTCTGTAGTTGCTTCAGGGTTTCAAATCGACCCGACACCCAGAAGAGTCTTGCCGATGTCCGATTCCCAACCCATCCAGTTCCACCGCGGCGGCCGCCCGGCCATGCCGCCCGCCCACGACCACGACCACGACCACGACCACGGTCACGGTCACGCGCACGATCGATCTCACGACCACGGTGAGGCCGTGGCGCAGCCCGGGACCGGCGACTGCTGCGCATCGGCTTCGTGCTGCGCACCGGCCGCGCCTGCGCCGGCCACGCCGGACTGCTGCGGCTCGTCGCCCACGCCGGCAGGCGCCAGCGCCTTGCAGGCTGCGGGCGGGCTGCTGCTGCGCATCCCGGCCATGGACTGCCCGGTAGAAGAGGGCCAGATCCGGCGGGTGCTCGAGCCGGTCGGCGAGGTCCAGGGACTGCGCTTCGACCTGCCGGGGCGCACGCTCGCGGTGGATGCGCCGCCTGCCGCCTGGGACGCGGTGGTCGGGGCCATCCGCTCGGCCGGCTTCAAGACCGAGACCCTGTCGGCGCCGCCGGACGCGGCGGACACCGCGCGGGCGCAGCGCGCCGAACTGTGGCGCCTGGTTGCTGCGCTGGCGGTGGCGGTGCTGGCCGAGGGGTTCCATTTCTTCGCGCCGGACACGCTGGCGTGGCGGGTTGCGGGCATGGGCGTGGCCGCGGCCGCCATCGGGCTGTCCGGCGTGGCCGTGTTCCGCAAGGGCCTGTCGTCACTGTTGCGCGGGCAGTTGAACATCAATGCGCTCATGAGCGTGGCGGTGGCCGGCGCCTTTCTCATCGGGCAGTGGCCCGAGGCAGCCATGGTGATGGCGCTCTACTCGCTGGCCGAGCTGATCGAGGCCCGCTCGGTCGAGCGCGCGCGCAACGCCATCGCCGGGCTGCTGGCGCTGTCGCCACCGCAGGCGGAGGTGCGCGGCAGCGACGGCCGATGGTCCCTGCTCGATGCGAAGGCGGTGCCGGTGGGTGCCACGGTGCGGGTCAAGCCGGGCGAGCGCTTCGCGCTGGACGGGCGCGTCAGCGCCGGCCATGGCGCGGTGGACCAGTCGCCGGTCACCGGCGAGAGCATTCCGGTGGACAAGGCGCCGGGCGACGAGGTGTTCGCCGGCACCATCAACCAGAGCGGTGCGCTTGAGTTCGAGGTCACCCGTCCGGCGGGCGACACGGTGCTGGCCGGCATCATCCACGCGGTGGAACGGGCGCAGTCGCAGCGCGCGCCGACCCAGCGCATCGTCGACCGCTTCGCCGCCGTCTACACGCCGGCCGTGTTCGTGCTGGCGCTGGCGGTGGCCATCGGCATGCCGCTGCTGGCGGGCTGGGCCTGGCTGGACGCCATCTACAAGGCGCTCGTGCTGCTGGTGATCGCATGCCCGTGCGCGCTGGTCATCTCCACGCCGGTGACGGTGGTCAGCGGGCTGGCGGCGGCTGCACGGCGCGGCATCCTGGTCAAGGGCGGCGTGTACCTGGAGCAGGCGCGCGGCCTCAAGGTGATCGCGCTGGACAAGACCGGTACGCTGACCGAAGGCAAGCCGCGGCTGGTGGACCAGCGCGTGCTCGGCGACGACCCGTCGGCGCAGGCCCGGGTGCTGCGCATCGCCCGCAGCCTCGCGGCCCGGTCGGACCACCCGGTGTCGCTGGCGGTGTCGCGCGGCCTGGCGCAGGCGGGCGAGGCGCCGCTGGAGGTCGAGAAGTTCGGTGCGCAAGCCGGCCGCGGCGTGCATGGCCTGGTCGATGGCCGCGAGTACGTGCTGGGCAATCACCGCTGGATCCACGAGCGGGGCCAGTGCAGCCCGGAGCTGGAGGCGCAGATGCGCACGCACGAGGCGCAGGGACGCACGCTGTCCGTCCTGGCCGACGCCGACGGTGCGCTGGCGCTTTTCGCCGTCGCCGACACGGTCAAGGACAGCAGCCGCGAGGCCGTGGCCCAACTGCGCGCACTGGGCGTTCGCCCGATCATGCTGACCGGCGACAACCCGACCACCGCGCAGGCCATTGCGGCGCAGGTAGGCATCGACGAGGTGCGCGCCGGACTGCTGCCGCAGGACAAGCTGGACGTGGTGAACGAACTGGGCGCGCGCGCCCCCGTGGGCATGGTGGGCGACGGCGTGAACGATTCGCCCAGCCTGGCCGCGGCGGCGGTGGGCTTCTCGATGGGCGGCGCCGGCACCGACACCGCCAAGGAGGCGGCCGACGTGCTCGTCATGAACGACGACCTGCGCCGCGTGCCCGAGACGATCCGGCTCTCGAAGAAGACCTATGCCGTGCTGTGGCAGAACATCACGCTGGCGCTGGGCATCAAGGCGGTGTTCTTCGTGCTGGCGGTGTTCGGCAGCGCCACCATGTGGATGGCGGTGTTCGCCGACATGGGCGCCAGCCTGCTGGTGGTGTTCAATGGGCTGCGGCTGCTGCGCGGCGTGCGGCCAGCTGCCGCAAGAGCACCGGCAGCGTGAGGGCCACGCCCAGCACCGTCGGCCACAGCGAGGGGAAGATCAGCAGCACTGCAGCGACGATGAGCAGCCACTGCTCCCAGCGCGTCAGCGGCATGAGGAAGTAGCGGCTCAGCGCCGCGGCCAGGGCGGTGATGCCCAGCACGCAGCCGATGAAGGTGACGGCAAAGTCGCCCCAGGTGAAGCCCTTGGCCACCAGCAGCAGGCTCGGCGAGAACACGAACACGAACGGCACGAGCACCTTTGCCAGCCCGAGCCGGAAGGCGGTGTTGCCTGTCTTGAACGGGTCGCCGCCCGACATGCCGGCGGCCGCGTAGGCCGCCAGCGCCACCGGCGGCGTGATGTCGGCCAGCACCCCGTAGTAGAAGACGAAGAAGTGCGCCACCAGCGGCTCCACGCCCATCTGCACCAGCGTCGGCGCCGCCACCGTCACCATGATGATGTAGTTGGCCGTGGTGGGAATGCCGCAGCCCATCAGGATGCACACCAGCCCGGTCATCAGCAGCGCCGCGAACAGGCTCATGCCCTGCGTGCTGGCCAGCCAGGCCGGCACCACCACCGACGCCGCCTGCGCCAGCGCCTGCGCCGCATTGGTGATGATGTAGCTCACCTTGAAGCCCACGCCCGTGAGCGTGACCACGCCGATCACCAGGCCGACCGTGGCCGCCGCCGCACCCACCGCCAGCGCGTACTTGGCGCCGGTGGCGAATGCCTCGGGGATGACCGGCCAGGCGATGCGCCCGCGCATGCCGCCGAAGCGGTGCGCCGCGCCCATCAGCACGATTGCGGCCGCGAACAGCGCCAGGCGGATCTGCATGGAATGCGCGCCCCAGTCGACGAAGGCCAGCAGCGCCAGCAGCGCATGCGCGATCGCCGCCACCGCCCAGTTGAGCGGCCGGTTGCCGCGGGTCTGCAGCGACAGCCCGACGATCATGCAGGAGCTGATGCCGACGAATGCGGCCAGGTAGGGCGTGCGGCCGCTCACCAGGATCCAGATCAGCAGCACCAGCGGCGCCAGCGTCGGCCAGCGCTCGGCGAGCGACTGGCGCAGCCGCGGCATCTCCTCGTCGGTCAGGCCGCGCAGGCCGTGGCGCTTGGCCTCGAAGTGAACCTGCATGAACACGCCGAAGAAGTGCATGAACGCCGGCACCACCGCCGCCGCGATGATGGTCTGGTAGGGCAGGTTGAGAAACTCGATCATCAGGAACGCCGCGGCGCCCAGGACCGGCGGTGTGATCTGCCCGCCGGTGGACGAGGCCGCCTCCACCGCGCCGGCGAACTCGCGCTTGTAGCCGACGCGGATCATGGCCGGGATGGTCAGCGAGCCGACCGTCACCGCGTTGGCCACCGACGAGCCGCTGAGCATGCCGAACATGGCAGAGCCGAACACACTGACCTTGGCCGGCCCGCCCGCGTAGCGGCCCGCCACGCTGGAGGCGATGTCCAGGAAGAGCTGCCCCAGCCCGATGCGTGTGGCCATCACGCCGAACAGCACGAAGTGGAAGACGTAGGTGGCGACCACGCCCACCGCCACGCCGTAGATGCCCTGGCTGGTGAGGTACTGGTGGTTGACCAGTTGCGGCCAGCTCGCGCCCGCATGCTTGAGCAGCCCCGGGAAGGCAGGACCGGCCAGCGCGTAGACCATGAAGGCGATCGCGATGAGCGGCAGCGGCCAGCCCATGCTGCGGCGCGTGGCCTCGAGCAGCGTGACGATCAGGATCGAGCCGAACACCACGTCCGCCAGGTTCGGGTTGCCCACGCGGAACGCCAGGTCGTCGAACACGATCGGGATGTAGAGCACGCTGGCGGCAATGGCCAGCGCCAGCAGCCAATCCGCCAGCGGCACGCCGCCCGGCGCCAGCATGCCGGCGCGCGCGGGTGCGTCCAGCGATCGCTTGCGCGCCGGGAACACCAGGAAGATGAGCCCGAGCACGAAGGCCAGGTGCACCCCGCGGTGCGTGATCTCCTGCAGCAGGCCGAAGCCGGCCGTGTAGTAGTGGAACACCGACAGCGCCAGCAGCAACCCGGCAATGAGCCAGGTGGCCGGCGGCACGGTGGGCCGGAAGCGCATCTCCGGGTCGTACTTGCGCTCGAGCTCGTCGAGCGTGCGCTCGTCGGGCAGCGCCGTTCCAGCAAGTGTCATGGGCGGTCGGGGGAGCAGGTTGGGGCCGAAAACAAAAAGAGCCGTGCATCCGCACGGCCCGTTGCGCCGGGGCGGGGCGACTACTTGATCAGGCCCGCTTCCTTGTAGAACTTCTCGGCACCCGGGTGGTACGGGATGGCCACGCCCTTGACTGCGTTTTCCTTGGTGATCAGCTTGCCCTTGGCATGGCCGGCGGCCAGCGCCTTCTGCGCGGCGTCGCTGTAGAGCGCCTTGGTGATCTGGTAGACCGTCTCCGTGTCGGCCTTGGCGCTGGTGACCCATTGCGCGCCCACCGCCAGCGTCTTGACCGCCGCCACGTCCTTGTAGGTGCCCGCGGGAATGTCATCGGTCGAGAAGTACGGGCTGTCGGCACGCAGCTTGTCGGCCTGCGGCCCGCTGATGTCGAGCAGCTCGATGCCGGCGCCGCTGGAGGCCAGCTCGGCAATGGCGCCGGCGGGCGCGCCACCGACGAAGAAGAAGGCGTCGAGCGCACCATCCTTGAGCTTGTCGCCGGCCTGGTTGGGCTTGATGTATTCGGGCTTGATGTCCGATTCCTTCACGCCATAGGCGGCCAGCACCATGCGCGCATTGATCAGCGTGCCCGAGCCGGGCTCGTCCAGCGCCACCCGCTTGCCCTTGAGGTCGGCCACGGACTTGATGCCGGCGCCCTTCTTGACCACCAGGTGGATGCTTTCCGGGTACAGGTTGGCGATCATGCGCAGGTCGGTCACCTTCGGCTTGCCCTCGAAGGCGCCGGTGCCGGTGTAGGCCCAGGTGGCGACGTCAGCCTGGGAGAAGCCCGATTCGAGCGAGCCGCCGGCAATCGCGTTGACGTTGGCCAGCGAGCCGTTGCTGGCCTGCGCGGTCACCACGATCTTGCCCGGCTGCGACACCGCGTTGGCGATCATCCCACCCACCGGGTAGTAGGTCCCGGCCGTGCCGCCGGTGCCGATGCGGAAGAATTGTTGCGCGCCGGCCTGGCCAACCAGGGCGGCGGTGGCCAGCAGGGCGACGGCCATGTGCTTGAACTTCATCTTCGGGACGCTCCTCGTGTAAGGATTTTTAACTGTTGGAACCCGCGACCCTAGCCAGCCGATCCGGCCGGGTCCAGCGGGAATGCCCGTAGGACCCCAGCAGCTTTCGTGCCGGCTTGCGCGGCGCAGCCGCAACGGCACAGGGCGGCCGAGGGGCGTCGGCTGCGCGCGCGGCGCGGGCGGTGAGGGTCCTCTATGCTCTGGCCCCCGATGCCTGCCCCTGCGCCTTCTTCCGTGCCTGCCGATTCCGCCTCCGCCGCCTCCACGCCTGCCGCTTCCCCGATCTCCCAGCCCAGCTTTGCCGACCTGACCCGCGAGCGTCCCTTCATGCGCCTGTGGCTGGCGCGACTGTTCGGCACGGCCGGCCAGCAGATGCTGATGGTGGCGATCGGCTGGCACATGTACGACCTGACCGGAAGCGCCTGGGACCTGGGCCTGGTCGGGCTGTACCAGTTCGTGCCGGCGCTGGCGCTGGCCCTGTGGGCCGGGCACGTGGTGGACCGCCACCACCGCGGCCGCATCCTGGCCGCCTGCCTGGCGGTGCAGGGCGCGGTGGCGGGGGCCTTGCTGGTCGCGCAGCTGGGTGACGTCGCATCCAGGGCGCTGCTGCTGGGCCTGTCGCTGGTGCTCGGGGCCGTGCGGGCGTTCCAGATGCCGGCCCAGCAGGCGCTGGTGCCGCTGCTGGTGCCGCCGCTGGCCCTGCCGCGCGCCATGGCATTCAGCTCGGCCGGCACGCAAGGGGCGGTGATCGGCGGCCCCGCGCTGGGCGGCCTGCTGTTCGTGGCCGGCGCCGGTACCGTGTACGGCGCCAGCCTGCTGCTGTTCGCGCTCGCCTGCGCCGCGGTGGCGCTGCTGCGCTACGTGCAGCCGGTGCGCGAGAAGGAGCCGGTGACGCTGGCCACGCTGTTTGCAGGCGTCAACTTCATCTGGCGGCGCAAGCCGGTGCTCGGCGCCATTTCGCTGGACCTGTTCGCGGTGCTGCTCGGCGGCGCGGTGGCGCTGCTGCCGATCTTCGCCAAGGACATCCTGCACACCGGCCCCTGGGGCCTGGGCCTGCTGCGCAGCGCGCCGGCGGTGGGCGCGCTGGCGATGTCGATACTGCTCACGCGGCGCCCGCCCGAGCGGCACGTGGGCCGCACGCTGCTCGTGGCCATCGGCGTGTTCGGCCTGTGCATGGTGCTGTTCGGCCTGTCGCGCAGCTTCTGGCTGTCGTTGCTGGTGCTCGGTGTCTCGGGCGCCGCCGACATGATCAACGTCGTCATCCGCCAGACGCTGGTGCAGCTGGAGACGCCGGACGCCATGCGCGGGCGGGTGAGTTCGGTCAACTCGATCTTCATCGGCGCGAGCAACCAGCTGGGCGAGTTCGAGTCCGGCGCCACCGCGGCGCTGCTGGGGCCGGTCGGGTCGGTGGTCGTGGGCGGCGTCGGCACCGTGCTGGTGGCGCTGTCGTGGGTGTGGCTGTTCCCGACGCTGGCGCGGCGCGACCGGCTGCACGTGGCGCCGGGGCCCTGAGCCGCGGCCCTACTCGATATAGGACAGCGGAAGGGCCGTGGTGAACTTCAGTTCTTCCATTGCAAAGCTCGAGCTGACGTCCAGCAACTGGGTGTTGGTGATCAGCCGCTTGTAGACCTTGTCGTAGGCCGCGATGTCGGGCACCACCACGCGCAGCAGGTAGTCGACGTCGCCGCTCATTCTGTAGAACTCGACCACTTCGGGGATGAGCTCGATCGCGGCCTTGAAGCGATCGAACCACGCCTGCGTGTGGGTGCTGGTGCGCACGGCGACAAAGACCGTCACGCCGACATTGACCAGCCCGCGGTCCACCAGCGCCACGTTGCGCCGGATGACGCCTGAAGCCTTCAGCCGCTGCACGCGGCGCCAGCAAGGGGTGGGGGAGAGGCCGACACGGGCGGCCAGGTCGGCCACCTGGATGTCGGCATCTTCCTGAAGCAGCGCGAGGATCTTGCGGTCGATGGAATCAATTTTCACTTTTGCCATGTTGCTTCGAATGGAATTCCAATGGTGACGCTGTAGGCGGTGGATTTTGCGTCATTATTCCAGTGGTGCGGGCGCACAATTTCTGCATGGAGATCTACCTCGACGCCAACGCCACCACCCCCGTCCTTCCCCTGGCCCGAGCCGCGGCTCTGGCGGTGATGGCCGAGGATTTCGGCAACCCCAGCAGCAGCCACGGCAGCGGACTCAAGGCCAGGGCATTGCTCGCGCAGGTGCGCGGCGTTGCGCGCCGGGTACTGGGCGTGCAGGGCGGACAACTCCTGTTCACCAGCGGGGCCACGGAGGGCATCCAGACTGCCGTGCTGTCGGCGTTGAGCGCGCTGCGTCGGCAAGTGGCCGTGGCGGGGGCGGACCGTCCGTGCCTGCTCTACGGCGCCACCGAGCACAAGGCCGTGCCCGAGGCCCTCAGGCACTGGAATGCGGTGCTCGGCCTGGATCTGCCTATCGAGGCGATTCCCGTCGGCACCGATGGCCGGCACGACCTGGCATGGCTCGCCGAGCACGCGCCGCGGGCCGGGCTCGTCTGCACCATGGCTGCCAACAACGAGACCGGCGTCGTCACCGACCTCGACGGCATCGCGGCCGTGCTGGCGGGAACCTCCGCCCTCTGGCTGGTCGACGGTGTGCAAGCGCTCGGCAAGCTGCCGCTGCGCCTGCACGACAGGCGCATCGACTACGCGCCGTTCTCGGGCCACAAGCTTTACGCCCCCAAGGGTATCGGCATGCTGTACGTGCGCGAGGGCGCGCCGTTCACGCCGCTGCTGGCCGGTGGCGGCCAGGAGGGCGCCTTGCGGGCAGGCACGGAAAACATGGCCGCCATCGCGGCGCTCGGCGCCGTGCTCGAGGCATTGGACGACGCCACCACCTTCGCGGACCAGGCCACGCTCGCAGCGTGTCGCGCGAAGCTCGAGGCTGCGCTGGTCGACGCGTTCGAGGGGGTGGTCTTCAACGCGCCGGCGCGGCTTTGCCTTCCCACCACGCTGAACTTCTCCGTGCCCGGTATCAGCTCGTCGGCGCTGCTCAATCTGTTCGATGCCGCGGGCCTGCGCGTGAGCGGCGGATCGGCCTGCAGCGCATCGCTGGCGCGGCCCAGCCACGTGCTCGAGGCGATGGGCCTGCCGGCCTGGCAAAGCGCCGGCGCCGTTCGGCTGTCCTTTGGTGCGGCGGACGGCCCCGGACTGATCGACGAGGCCTGCGCGCGGATCCGTGCCTGCGGCGAGGCCCTTCGATCGAGTTTGCAGGGTGCCGCCGCGCCAGCCCACGCGGAGGATCCGCTGCGTGACCTGGACGGCGCCACAGAGGGCGCGACGCCGGGCGCGGGAGGCGAACCACCCGGCATGAAGATGGGGGTGGGGATCCCGGCCGACGAGGTCGAGGGCCTGCTGCGGAGCAAGCCGGCGCCTGTGGTGGTCGACGTGCGCGAGCTCTACGAACAACGGGTGACCGAAGCGCTGCCGTTCGCCACGCCGTCCAAGGTGCTTTCGGCGCCGCTGTCGAACATTCTGTGCGTGCTCCCGACCTGGCTTGCGCTTCCGGCGCAGACGCCCGTCCTTTTCTATTGCCGCAGCGGCAATCGAAGCGCGCAGGCCGCCCGCGCCTTGCGCCGGCTCGGCCATGAGAACGCCTGGAGCCTGGACGGCGGCCTGGCGCTTTGGCCGCAGGCGGCGCGCGAGAGCGCCGACGCGTGATTCAGTCGCCGTCCGGGAACCTCACAGCCAGCGGAACGTGCAGCCGCAGGTCGGCCAGCGGCTCGGCCACGCACGGCAGGATCCAGCCTTCGGCCTTTTCCTCGCGCAGCAGGCCGGGCCACTCGATGCGGTAGCGCACCGCGCCGCCCGGGTCCATGCGGCACATGCAGGCGCGGCAGGTGCCGTTGCGGCACGAGGTCGGCAGGTCGATGCCCGCGTCGTGGGCGGCCTGCAGCACGGTGCGGCCGGCCGCGGCCTCGAACTCGAGGCCGGCGGGTTCGATGCGGATCTTCATGGCGCAAGCAGGACTGGTTTCGGCGGGCTTCGGGATACGGCCTCGGGGGCGGGCCCGGGCGAGACGGGCGACAATAGCGGGTTTTCCCCGTCGCGGCCGCCTGGCCGCCCAGTTTCCATGTCCGACTACAAAGTTCGCCCCGCCACCCTGCGCGACGCCAAGGCCGTCGCCGAAGTCCATGCCGTCGCCGCCCAGGCCGCCTACACCGGCATCCTGCCCGATGACCAGCTGCGCGTGCTCGCGCCCGCCTCGCGCGAGGCCAAGTGGCGCGAGGCCATCGAGTTCGCCGAGCCGCAGATCCACGTGGCCGTGCTGGACGGCGAAGTGATCGGCTTCGTCGGCTTCGACCGCTCGCGCGACCCCAAGACCCCGGCCACCACCGGCGAGATCTGGGCCCTGCACATCAAGCCTGAGCATTGGGGCAAGGGCGTCGGTGTCGCGCTGTGGGATGCTGCGCGCGAAGGACTGGAAGAAGAAGGCTGCACCACCGTCACGATCTGGGTGCCGCTGCGCAACGACCGCGCCATGCGCTTCATCGAGCTGGCCGGCTTCAAGCGCGAGATGAAGACCGCCAAGACCACCGCCATCGGCACCGCGCGCATCGAGGAGATCCGCCTCAAGCGCGACGTCAGCTGATCGGCGCAGGTCATTGACCGATTGCGGGCGCGCCCCCACAATCGCGCCTGCTCCGGGGTGCACCAGTGTGCTGAGACGGCCTGATCGAAGGCCGGACCCGAGAACTTGATCCGGTTAATACCGGCGGAAGAAGAGCTGAACCTGCAGGCGATGCCGTCATGGCGCGCACCCTCGGTCCACCCGCACGCGGGTGTTGCACCGGCGGCGGCGCCGCCGGCGCCACTTCAGGGCACTTTCCGGAGCAACTGGCTTTGCTCCCAAACGGAAAGGACCTGAAGATGAACGCACCCCTCGATTCCCGACACCTCGCCGCGGCGGAAGAGTTCGCCCGGCAGCTGGCGCGCGCCCGCGAGCCGTTTCCCGCATCCACCAAGACCCACGTGGCCGGCGCGGTGCATCCGCACATCCGCGTGCCGATGCGCGAACTGACGCTCACCAACGGCGAGTGCGTCACGCTCTACGACACCTCCGGCCCGTACACCGACCCGGCCGCCGACATCGACGTGCGGCGCGGCCTGCCGCCGCTGCGGCGCGACTGGATCGACGCGCGCGGCGACAGCGCCTACTACACCGGCCGCGCCCCGCAGGCGCTGGACGACGGCGCCAAGGACGAGGCCAGCCAGCGCCTGGCGGCCCTGCGCCGCGACGCCGCCCAGCTGCAGCGCATGCCGCGCCGCGCCAAGGCCGGCGCCAACGTCACGCAGATGCACTACGCGCGCCGGGGCATCGTCACGCCCGAGATGGAATACGTGGCCATCCGCGAGAACGGCAAGCGCGAATGGATGCGCGAATACCTCGGCGACGCCGAGCGCGAGCGGCGCCTGGCCGGCAACCCGATGGGCGCGCGCATTCCGCAGGTGGTCACGCCCGAGTTCGTGCGCGACGAGGTGGCGCGGGGCCGCGCCATCATCCCGGCCAACATCAACCACCCCGAGGTGGAGCCGATGGCCATCGGCCGCAACTTCCTGGTCAAGATCAATGCCAACATCGGCAACTCGGCGGTCACATCGAGCATCGAGGAGGAAGTTGAGAAGCTGGTGTGGGCGATCCGCTGGGGCGCCGACAACGTGATGGATCTTTCCACCGGCCGCAACATCCACACCACGCGCGACTGGATCGTGCGCAACTCGCCGGTTCCCATCGGCACGGTGCCGATCTACCAGGCACTGGAGAAGGTCGGCGGCGTGGCTGAGGACCTGACATGGGAGATCTTCCGCGACACGCTGGTCGAGCAGGCCGAGCAGGGCATCGACTACTTCACCATCCATGCCGGCCTGCGCCTGCCGTTCGTGCCGATGACCGCGCAGCGCCGCACCGGCATCGTCTCGCGCGGCGGCTCGATCATGGCCAAGTGGTGCATCGCGCATCACCAGGAGAGCTTCCTCTACACGCACTTCGAGGACATCTGCGACATCATGAAGGCGTACGACGTGAGCTTCTCGCTGGGCGACGGCCTTCGCCCGGGTTGCGCCGCCGACGCCAACGACGAGGCCCAGTTCGCCGAGCTGCGCACGCTGGGCGAACTGACCCGCATCGCCTGGAAGCACGACGTGCAGACCATGATCGAGGGCCCGGGCCACGTGCCGATGCACCTGGTGCAGGCCAACATGGACGAGCAGCTCAAGCACTGCGACGAGGCGCCGTTCTACACGCTGGGCCCGCTGACCATCGACATCGCGCCGGGCTACGACCACATTGCCTCGGCCATCGGCGCGGCCATGATCGGCTGGTTCGGCACGGCCATGCTGTGCTACGTCACGCCCAAGGAGCACCTGGGCCTGCCGGACCGCGAGGACGTCAAGGCCGGCATCATTGCCTACAAGATCGCCGCGCACGCCGCCGACGTCGCCAAGGGCCACCCCGGCGCGCGGGCACGGGACGACGCGTTGAGCAAGGCACGCTTCGAGTTCCGCTGGACCGACCAGTTCAACCTCAGCCTGGACCCGGAGACGGCTCGCGACTTCCACGATGAGACGCTGCCCAAGGACTCGAGCAAAGAGGCGCATTTCTGCTCCATGTGCGGCCCGAAGTTCTGCTCGATGAAGATCACGCAGGAAGTGCGCGAGTTCGCCGCCGCCCAGGGCTTGAGCGAGGACGCGGCGCGGCAGCAGGGCATGCAGGCCAAGTCGGACGAGTTCCGGCGCGCGGGCGGGGAGTTCTACATCCCGATCGAACCGGCCTCGAGCTGAAGGGCATGCGCGGCCGGCGGCGGCCGCGGCGCTTACCATGGCGCCTTCCTCACAGACAACGAAGCCCGCCGCATGGCCTCCAGCCTCCTGCTCCTGCTCGACGACATCGCCACCGTACTGGACGACGTATCCATCCTGACGAAAGCGGCCGCCAAGAAGACGGCAGGCGTGCTGGGGGACGACCTGGCGCTCAACGCGCAGCAGGTCTCCGGCGTCAAGGCGGACCGCGAACTGCCGGTGGTGTGGGCCGTGGCCAAGGGGTCGCTGGTCAACAAGGCCATTCTGGTGCCGGCGGCGCTGCTCATCGCGCACTTCCTGCCCTGGCTGGTGACGCCGCTGCTGATGGTGGGCGGCGCCTTCCTGTGCTTCGAGGGCGTGGAGAAGCTGGCGCACAGGTTCCTGCACAAGGAAGAGGCGCAGCAGGAGGACGCGGCGCTCAAGGCGGCCCTGGTCAAGGGTGACGTCGACTTGCGCGAGGTGGAGCGCGACAAGGTCAAGGGCGCCATCCGCACCGACTTCATCCTGTCGGCCGAGATCATCGTCATCTCGCTCGGCGTGGTCAGCGGCCAGCCCTTCACCACGCAGCTGACGGTGCTGGTAGGCATTGCGCTGGTGATGACGGTGGGCGTCTACGGGCTGGTGGCGGGCATCGTCAAGCTGGACGATCTCGGCCTGTACCTGAGCCAGCGCGCGGGCGGCGCGACGCAGGCGGTAGGCCGCGCCATCCTGCGCGCCGCGCCGTGGCTCATGAAGGGCCTGTCGATCGCCGGCACCGCCGCCATGTTCCTGGTGGGCGGCGGCATCCTGGTGCACGGCGTGCCGGCCGTCGCGCACGGCGTCGAAGCCGTCGTGGCCGCCTGGGGTGGGCTGGCGGCCGCGCTGGGCACCATGCTCGCCAATGCGGTGATCGGCATCATCGCCGGCGCGATCGTGCTGCTGGTGGTGGAAGCGGGAAAGAAGGTGCTCGGGCGAGGCAAGGGCGCGCACGCCTGAGCGGGCGCTGCGGCGCGACCGGGGCGCTACTTGCCGCGCGCCCTACGCCGCTGGCCGCAGCGGTTGCCCGACCTGCCAGGTCGCCCAGTCACCCCATTCCTCGCCGGGCGGCGCCTCCAGGCACAGCGGTTCGCCACCCAGCGGATGCGGCAGCTCGAGCCGCAGCGCATGCAACCACAGTCGCTGGCCGCCGAGCAGGCCGGCCACCGCCCGGTTGAGCGGGCCCTTGCCGTGCGTCGCGTCGCCGACGATCGGATGCGCGATGTGCTTGAGGTGGCGCCGCAGCTGGTGGCGGCGGCCGGTCAGCGGCTGCAGCTCGACGCACGCGCAGCGCGTGGTGGCAAAGCTGCCGTAGGGCAGCGGCAGCTCGTGGCGCGCCAGCGTGCGGTAGCGCGTCTGCGCCGATTGTTCCTCCAGCCGGCCGGCGCGGGCATCGTCGGCCATGCGCCGCAACGGGTGGTCGACCAGGCCGGCTTCGGGCGGCCAGCCGCGCACCATGGCGAGATAGGTCTTGCGCACCGCGTCCGGCGCCTCGAAGGCCTGGCCGAGCGTGCGGGCGTGCGTGGCGCTCAGCGCGAACAGCAGCACGCCGCTGGTGCCCTTGTCGAGCCGGTGCGCCGGCCACACCGGCTGCCCCAGCTGGTCGCGCAGCATCTGCATGGCAAAGCGGGTTTCGCCGGCATCCAGCCCGGTGCGGTGCACCAGCAGCGCCGGTGGCTTGTCGACGGCGACCAGCGCCTCGTCCCGATACAGGATGCGCAGCACGGGCTCAGACATGGCTCGAGCGTGCGCTGGCACCGCCCGAAGGGGCGGCGCGCTGGCGCGCGGGCCACAGCACCGAGGCGATGGCCGCCACCATCAGCACCACGGCCGCCCAGTCCTGCCAATGAACGACTTCGCCCAGCCACAGCGCGCTGCTGAAGACGCCGATCACCGGGATCAGCATGACGCTGAGCGTCGACGCCACCGGCGGCAGGCCGCGGGCCAGCGCGAACCAGGCGGCTTGCGCGAAGCCGAAGATCAGCACGGCGTTGTAGGCGACGGCGCTCCAGGTGGCGAGGCCGGGCGCACGCCACTGGGGTTGTTCGAGCAGCACGGCCAGCAGCGAGATGACCACCGCGGTCAGCACGGTCATCCAGAAGGAGAGGGCGAGGGTGGGGACCGGGATGGCGGTGCGGCGCAGCAGTTGCGTGCCCAGCGCCCAGGTACAGGCGGCCACCAGCGCCATTAGCACATAGCCGGGCTGGCCGGACAGGTTGGTGACCTCGTGCCACAGCAGCAGGAGCACGCCGAGCGCCGCCGCGCCGACGCCGAGCCACGCGCGCCGTGCCAGCGGTGCCTTGAACAGCAGCGCGCCCAGCAGCGCCGAGAAGATCGGCATGCTGTAACCGAGGATGGCCGCGCGCCCGCTCGGCAGGTGCTTGAGGGCGACGATGATGCACGCGTGCCAGGCGAACATGTTCGTCGCGGCCAGCCACAGCAGCTCGCGCCAATGCTGGCGCGGCATCCGGAACGGCACCTTCATCCACACCAGCGCCAGGCCGAGCACCGGCACGCCCAGCCAGATCGAGAGGGCGCGGAAGGTCAGTGGCGGGAAGCCGGCCAGCCCCAGTTTCATCACCGGCCAGTTCAGGCCCCAGGTCAGCGTCAGAGGGATGAGCAGGGCGAGCTGTTGTCGGCTGAGGGAAGACATCGCGGCCGATTGTTGCAGTTCCGCACGCGATCGACATGGTCGTGAACTAGTTGTCATCGGCGCGCTGGGCGCCCCTCAATTTGATGACACAGTTAGTAACAAGTGCTGTTACGGTTCGCCGCGAGCCAATCTCAGCTCGTTCAGAACAACAGAGGGAATCAATGCAGCAGAAGTTTCGCGTCATCCTTTCCGCCGTGATGGTGGCTGTCCTGACCGCGTGTGGCGGTGGCGGCGGCGACTCGGCTTCGAGCGGGGCGTCCGCGACGAGCGGCGACCAGTCCGCGCCGGTGACCACCGCACCCCAGGCAGATGCCCTGAGCATCAGCGGCACGGCGGCCACGGGCCTGGCCATCGCGAACGCCCCGGTGGAGGCGCGATGCGCAACCGGCACCGGCACCGCGACCACGGCGGCGGACGGCACGTTCAGCATGGTCCTGCCGGCCCAGTCGCAGGCGCCGTGCGTGCTGAGGGTGGCGCTGCCCGATTCGACCTTCCTGCACTCGCTGGTGCCGGCTTCCGTCGTCGGCCCGAAGGTGGCCAACATCACGCCGCTGTCGGAATTCGTCGTCGCGGCTGCTTCGGGCCAGAACCCGGCCGCCCTCTTTGCGGACTTTCAAGCCTCGTTCCAGGCCATGCTGAACCAGCAGGCCATCACCGACGCCATCAAGAAAGTGGCCGATGCGCTGGCGGGCGTGATCGCGCTGGGCGGCGTCGATCCGCTGACGTCGCAGCTGACCGCGGCGACGTCCGCCGGCGGCGCTGGCAATGCGTTCGACCAGGCGCTCGACGAGCTCATGGCGCAACTCAGTGCGCGCCAGGTGGCGCTCGCGGATCTTGCCGCCGCAATGGCGACCAGCCCCGGCACGAACGCGCCAGCCAAGACGCTGCTGCAACCGCCTGCCTCCAGCTGCGCACCGCTGCGCAGCGGCACCTACAACGTCATGGATGCCGCGGTGAAGGTGACGGTCGACGCGCCCGCGTTGACCATCGCCGCGACCGATGGCACCGACAAGTTGACCCTGGTGCCCGGGTCCGAGGCCTGCACGTTCACCGCGGCCGATGCGCCGTTCCCCGTGACGTTCGTCGTCAGCAATACGGGCGTGATCCTGATGCGCACCGCGCCGCCGCAGCAGATGGCCCACCTGAGCCTGCTGGTTCCGGTGCAGGACCTGCCCAAGTCAGAACTTGCCGGCACGTGGAACCTGCTCGGCTACGAACTCGGCGCCGGCAATGCCGGTGACGACAGGTATGGCCAATCGGCCGTGAAGCTCCAGTTCAACGAGGCGGGCGACTTCGTCGGCGGTGCCGAGTGCGCCAGCGAAACCTGCGAAGCCTGGCCGGCGGAGGACGTCCTGACCGTCAACAGGACGGACGAGGGCAGTTTCGAACTGGTCGACAGCGAGGGCGTCGCCAGGGCCCAGTTGTTCAAGAATGCCAACGGCCAGACGGCGATGTTCGTCGCCTCAACCCAGGGCATGCTGCTGGGCGCCAAGGAGCAGGCCGAGGCGATGCCGGCGGTGGGCGCAGTCACCAACAGCTGGGATATCACCCTCGATCCGACGGGCAATGCGGCCATGTTCGGCGCAAACACCGCCACCATCGCCACGGTGGACGCGTCGTCGATGACGTACACCCGCACCGCGCGCATGAGCGGCGCCACGGACCAGCCCGATGACCAGTGGACGCTGAACGCGCCGCGCACGGGCCTGCGCCATCGCGCGGCGACCGCTGTCCTGAGCGAAGTGACCTCGCTCAACGTACGCGGCGCCGGCTTCAATGTCGCGCACCTGACGCAGCTCAATGGCATGCAGACGCTGCTGCTCAGCACGGCGAAGGTGACGCAGCCGTGATGCAGCGCCGCCGCCTGTTCGCAAGCTTGCGCAGGCGGCGGCGCTGGAAAGGGACCGCGGCGAGCCGCGGGCGGATTCAGGGGGGTGACGAGAGGTGCGCGGGTGCGCGCCGCAACCGGCTGACGACACTTTGCTTGAGCGTCTTTGCCAACTTCAGCGGTGCTCGCACGCGCAGAATTCCGGAATAGAGCATCTCGTCGTGTGTTCTCGGGCGGGATTTCGAGATCCCCTTCATCACGCCGCTCTTGACGCCATCCCAAAACCGAGAGGCGCCCACTGGACGCGGCCGAAGGCCCATCCGACGCAAGCAATAGTTGGCTTGGTGTACCCGGGCCTGCTCTTCCATGTCCGGCGTCACATAGTAGATCGCGACGCTCACGGAAACCTCTTGTCCATTCCGAACCTGATGTGCAGCCAACGGCGGGTGATGCACCGCGTTGCCGGGCTTGAGGAAGAAGGACTCGCCGGCTGATGCGAGGTCGTCGCGGTACCGTCCCGCCACCGGGTTGTGGTGGTAGAAGTCCTCTATTTCCTCGAGAGTGAGCGTGGCCAGCCCGCGCGGGTAGAGGCGGACTTCCTTCTCGCCCTGCACCTGCATGAGGAAATTGGTGTCGTGGTCGAAGTGGTATGGCGTGACGAGCCCGGGCGCAGAGATGAAGACAGACATGCTGCCCCACGCCATCCGCCGACGAACCGGAAACCCTGTCAGTTGTTCGATGTCGACGAGCAGCGATTCGTACAGAGCGGCATAGTCTTCGTGCATCTCGTCGATGTAGTGCAGCCCGATCCATTTGCCGTTGCTGCCGATATTCAGGATGTCCTGATGCAATCGGCGCTTGAGCTCGCCCTTCGGCAAAGACACTTCGTTCGCGGCGATGTAGCGTCCGTAGTCCGGGCGATCGAACGCAAGCTCGGACAATTGCGCCAGGCGCGGCAGCGTGAACAGTGGATGGTGCGCCAATCGATGCGAGAACAGGAAGGGACGTTCGTTGAGCGTCTTCCAGATCTCCTTGTTGCCAAGATCGATCAGACCTGGGGGCGCGATCTCGCGCAGCGGTCCTCCGCGGGAGAACACATTCATCATCGATGAACTCCTTGTGCAACCTCTTGGTGTTTATTTGGTGCAACGAGGATCAGAATATTTGAGAACGTTCGTATGCCTGGTAGGGGTTTGCGCTGCAACAGGAATGCGACGCTTTTGAGCGTTCCGGGCCGAGTCCTGGCGGCTTTGACGCGCTTGCCTAGGGCTGAGGAAACACGGGTGCGAACGCGAGGGTCGCGCCCGGTACAGGACATCGGGCTATCGATAGCGGACCGTCGTGCAATGTCCGGAACGGAGCGTCGAGTACAGCCGCTTTGGGCCCATAGCGGAACTCGCGCTCGGAGAAAAGCGGTCCTTCGCCGCGTGCCCCTGAGGAGAAATCCTGACATATCGGTACCGACGTCGAAAACTCGTAGCTACTTCGCTGGCCCAAGGGCGTCGGGCGTCGGTTCGCGATACAGCACGCCATATATGCCACTGGGTACTCCCCCTACATCCATCGTTCGCACAACCTCGATGGCATTGCCGGACGGCCGCAGCCGGAAGGCGAGCCACCCGGTGGACTGCTTGTGAAGGAGCGACCCGTTGTCCAAAGTTGGGCGGAGCACGAAGCCCTTTGCCTCATGAGGCGAGGCCCAGGCCCACCGAACGCGCGCCTTGTTTCCGCGGATTTCTTCGATGACCATCTTCATGTCGGTCTCTTTCCTGAGTCCAAACCAGCCGTGCCAATAGCCGATCCAAGGACCGCCCTTAGGCTGCTCGCTCGCGGTCCGCGAGGAGTCCTGCGGCGGCGGCACGACAGCTTCATGGCTACGGTTCGCGGCAATCGCCTCTTGAGCGCCTTGATCGGCTTCAGCTTCGGTCGGACCTAGTTGCCTGGTCAATGTGCCCTTCTTGAAATAGGAAGAAAGTCCCGCGGGACCGCCACCGATGCCTATGAACTCGGCTGCGACCTGATCTCCTGACGAATTGATGTCCAAGTTCAGACGTTCGCCAAAGGGCATGTCTACTTTGATCTGCGCGCCTGAGACGACCCCCACCAAACGACTGGTTGCGCCCCCAGATGTGTCGGCCCATGAGTACGCCAATGTGGCCCGATCGTCGGCAGAGATCTCCTGCACAACGATCTTCATGTCGATGTCTTTGAGATGCCCGACGCGACCACGCCAGTAACCAAGCCATCCGGTGCGATGGGGGTCCTGCGTACCTTGCGCCTGCCCAACAAAGACGGTGGGCAGCGTGGCGTTCACCTGAGCGCTTGGTTGGGCTCTTGGCGTCGCCGTAAAGAGGACCAGGACCAATAGAAGAATGCCGCTTCTCGGAGTGAACATGCTCGCCTCCGTCGGAGTGAAAGGCACGGTTATAGGCTCAGAAGACGCGGTTGCGCCACCGTCACCCAGTGACTTGCTCGAACGGCAAGACCTTGACCTCTTGCGTTTCGATGACGCACACCGGGCTTCCATCCCAGTACGTGACGACGCTGAGGGCACCGGGCTGGGGAGGGGTGGTGCCCGCGCTTTCAAGTGACCAGACGAGGCTGGCGGTGGCCCGCTTGACGCCTGTAAGCACGAGGTCGGCAAGTTCATTGGCATCTGCCTCGTTGTCATCAAAGTGGAAGGCCTCAAAAAACCGGTCGGAGCAATCCTCTCCAACCTCCGCGAGGAATGCGTTCCAGAACCATTCGATGTTTGAAGGAATGCTCATGCTCGTTGGGCGGCCAAAGCAGCCTTCGGTGGCCTACCGCCGATGTCCGCTGTTGGGCGGATTCTGCAGAATGCGTCATCAAGCGAACGGGTATGGCCCCTCGTATTGCCCCATGTGGCTCAGGTGACTGACCAAGCCATGCCGCTCGTCCCACAAATGGAGCATGCAGGCCGGCGGCCCCAGGTACGACGCGGGCGCCGCGTCGCGGGCCAGCCGGAGAGCAATCTCAGTCGTGCTGCTCGGGCACGAGCACACGATGGTGCCGCCCCAGCGCCGGAGCATTACTCTGTGCACATGGCCGCACAGCACGGCCTCGACGTTTTCAAAGGAGCGGACGATGGCTTCGAGTGGCCCCGGTTCCAGGTATCGGTAAAGGTCCATGTAAGGGATGCCGCTCGCGAATGGTGGGTGATGCAGCATCAACAGGGTCGGCTTGGACGGGTTGGCCTGCAGTGTTCGCCTCAGCCACGCCAGACCGGCGGCGTCCACATCGCCATGGTGGCGCCCTGGAACGCAGGAGTCCAGGGCGATGATGCGCACCGGGTAATCGTCGATGCAGTAGTGCAGTGCGCCACTGGTCGGGATATACGTGCAGTCGGCGAAGGCCACTCGGAAGGCGTCTCGCTGGTCATGGTTGCCAGGGATGACGAGGTAGGGAATGGTGAGGGCGGACAGCAGGTGCCGAGCCATTTCGTATTCCTCGGGCGTCCCTTCATCGACCAGGTCGCCCGTCAGCAAGACAAGGTCCGGTCGTCTGTCCAGTCCGAGCACATGTCGAATGGCATCGCCGAACATGCGGTTCGAATCGACCACACCCTGATAGAGCTCGCCTGCGGGGCGAATGTGAGGATCAGAGATCTGAGCTACCAGCATGACGTGAATGTAGTGCTGTACGAAGCGCAAGCAGCATTCATTCCAGCTTCGCGCACTGCATGGCTTGCCGGCGAAGGCCCGGCGCCGACTTCTGCGTCAACGATGCGAGGCTGACCCGCAGCAATGTCAAGATCTTCAACATTCAACCCGGCCTCTTCGTACTCGGGCAGCCAACGCACGTGAGAATCCCCCAACTGATCATCCTCCCGCAGGATCACGAGAATTGAGCAGCACTATCCATGACGAGCCTCGCCTTTGCCCACTCACTCGCACCTACGCTCCTGTTGGATCGGCTGACGGCGCTCACCGCCGACAACGCGCTGTCGAAGGAGTACGCGTGCATCTGCGCAACGCGTGAGCACGGCGTGCGTTCGGCCGACATCGACAAGCCGACCTTCGGCGTGGTGCTGCGCGGGCGCAAGCGCCTGCAAGGAATGGGCGACAGCGCGGTCTCGCTCATCGCGGGGGACATGTTCCTGGTCACGCGGCCCTGCCAACTCGATGCGTTCAACTGGCCGGACGAAAACGGCCTTTATCTCACCATCACCATCCCCATCTGCGATGAAGTGATCGACGCTGCACGCATGCTGTGGGCCCAGCCCGCGGCGCAAGGCGGCCCGCCGGTTGTGGGATTGCCGGCGCAGCGCATGACGGCGCAACTGATGGCGTGGGCCGATTCGCTGACTTCCGGTGCCTACGGACCTGCACGGGCAGCGCTGGCCGACATGGTGGTGCAGCTTTGCGCGATGGGACATACGGCGGTGCTGGCTCCACCGCCGCCCACCTTCACTGCGCAGATCCGCTCGCTGGTGGTCGCGGAACCGGAACGCGCCTGGCGTTCGCGCGACTTCGAAGACGAACTGGGCCTGAGCGGAGCCACTTTGCGCCGCCGCCTGGCCGCCGAAGGCCGCTCGCTGATCGACGTGGTCACCGACGCAAGACTGGCCTGCGCGATGCAGCTGCTCTACACCACGCGCTGGCCGGTGAAGACGGTGGCGGCGCGGGTCGGCTATCAGTCGGCGCCCACTTTTGTCCGGCGCTTTGCACAACGCTACGGCCTGGAACCATCGCTGATTGGCAATGGAAATTCAGAACCCAGATGATGCGAGCGGATCGCGCAACAAATTGAGCGATTCGCGCAGGCAGACGATGCGAGCATGGACGGGCACTGCGGCAGCCGAGTCCGTGGTGGCAAAGACTTCGTCAACCTGAAGAACTCCCCATGCCCTCATCCACCTGGACCCATCCGCGTCGCACCGCCTTTCTTTTTCCCTTCGTGCTGCTTGCAGCCCTGCTAGTTGCAGGGGCTGTGCCTGCCACGGCGCAACAGCTGCAGGCAACGTCCTCCGCTGACGTGCAGCAGGCACCGGGCTACTACCATCAGACTATCGGCACCTTGCGCGTCACCGCGCTCTTCGATGGGGTGGTGCGGCTGCCGCGCGCACAGATTGCCGGCCTCACGCCCGCCCAGGTCAACGCACTGCTGAGCCATCGCTACGTGCCCGAGAGCGAGGCCGGCCTGCAGACGGCCGTCAACGCCTATCTGGTGCAGCTGCAGGGTGGTCGGCTCGTGCTCATCGATGCCGGTACGGCCGACTGCTTTGGCGCAGGTCTCGGTCACGTGGTCGAGAACCTCAAGGCCGCGGGCTTCCAGCCCGAACAGGTCGCAGACGTTCTTCTGACGCATGCCCACCCCGACCATCTGTGCGGTGTACTCGATAGCGACGGAAAGCGGGCTTTTCCCAACGCCACCTTGAGGGTGGATGGCAGCGAGGCCGCGTACTGGCAAGGCTCCGAGGCCGAAACGCGTACGCCCAAAGATCTGCGCTTCATCGTCGGCCAGGCCCGCCGCGCTCTCGATGCCTATTCTTCAGTGGGGCGCCTGAAGACTTTCACTCCGGGCGACGGCAGCCTGCCGGGCGGCATCGAGGCGGTGAAGACGCGTGGGCATACCCCGGGGCATACCTCCTACCTCATCTCGGGCGGCGCCGAAGCAAAAGACAAGCTGCTTGTCTGGGGCGACCTGGTGCACTACCACGCGGTGCAGTTCGCTCGGCCGGCGGCCAGCTACGAAGTCGATGCCGACCGTGCCGAGGCCATCCGTGCACGCCGCGCCATGCTGCAGCGCTCGGCTGCCGAAGGTTGGTGGGTAGCCGGTGCGCACCTCCCCTTTCCGGGGCTGGGCCATGTGCGTCCCGAAGGCAAGGCGTATGCGTGGGTACCGGCGGAGTATTCGCCACTGCCAAAGTCTGCACCTTGACGGCCGGCGCGCGCAACAGACACGCAGGTCATCTACGCGTGCAATCAGCCGCACAACTTTGTGCTTTGGTGCAAGGGCGGCCAGCCCACACCCAACCCTGGCCCCGATGTCGTCACGCACGGCTGTCGTCGTGGCCGAAGCCATGTCACACCATCGGGTGGCCATTGGCGGTGGATTCAGGTACCGCTTCCTTCACGTCCCAGTGCTCTACCAGCAGGCCATCGGCCACGCGGTATACATCGATCACAGCGGTTCCGCGGTCGGCCGCATGCGCCTTGAACAGACAATGCGCGACGACGAGGTCGCCTTCGGCGACCAGTCGTGCCACAGTGAAGCCGCTTTGCGGCAGTTGCGCGAAGAGTCCGCCCAGGAACTGCTGCAGCGGTTCTCGACCGTTGGACACGGCCGGGTTGTGCTGGATGTAGTCGGTGGCGACGAAGCGCGCGAGCGCTTGGGCGTCATGGCGATTCCAGACTTCGGCATAGTAGTTGGCTACCAGGGCTTTGTTGATCTCGGCCTGGGTCAGGGTGCGTGCATTCATGTCAATCTCCGGTGAAGTAGAACTGGTTTCGTCAAAGTGCGGGGCTTGGCGGTCGGGGCCGGCGCAGGGATGGCGCTCGGTGCTCACGCCTCAGGTGCCAACGTGGGCCGCCGCGGCCACGTCAGGGGTTGAGGATTCATTGGCATGCGCCTTGCGGGACAGTGCATGGCTGGCGGCCGCGGCGATCACGAGCACGAGCGATGCGGCCGGAAGCCACGCCGGGCCGACGGCGCCATTGACCATCGAGCCGACCACCGTGCCGAGCGACATGCCGACGTACAGGGCCGAGGCGTTCATGGCCAGCAACAGGCCACGCTGTGCCGGGGCTAGTGCGACCAGGCGCTTTTGCTGGGGCACCATGAACAGGTTGCCCGTCAAGGCCCAAGCGGTGAGCGTCACCAGCGCCAGCGGTACGGACCGCGGCAGTACCGCCAGCACGGCAAACACAGCGCCCAGGGCGATGAGCGAGCCTTTGATCAGCGCGTGCGGTTCGAAGCGGTCCGCGAATCGTCCGACGAGCGTATTGCCCACCACACCGCCGATGCCGAATGCCAGCAGTGCGACCGACACGGAGGCCGGCACCGCGCCTGTGCGTTCGTGCAGGTACAGGCCGATCAGCGTGTAGGTGGCGAACTGGGCGGCCATCTGCGCCAGCGTGGCGCCGATCGCCCAGCGCGTGGCAGGGCGTTCGAACACGTTCGCCAAGTCACGGGCGTGCACCGGATTGCCTGCCGAGCGGTCGGAAACCACCAGCAGCACGGCACTGGCGCATGCGAGCGCGAGGGCGCCGAGCCCGATGAAGACCCAATGCCACGACATCACGTGTCCGAGCCAGGCCGACAGAGGCACGCCCAGCACGGTAGCAACGGTCATTCCGCCAAAAACCGTTGCGAGCGCGCTGGCCTGCTGATCGACCGGCACCAGGCTGGCGGCCAACGCGGAGGCCACCGGGCCAATGCTGGCGGCGCCCAGCGCCGTCACGAGGCGAGCGGCAATGGCCCATTCGTAGCTGGGCGCCAGCGCCGTAGCGATCAGTCCGATCGCGAACGTGGCGAGGCCGCCCGCCAGCAGTACGCGCCGTGGCAGCCGAGAAGCGAGCATCTGCACCGCCGGCGCCAACACGGCGAAGGCCATGGCGAATACGGTCACAAGTTGCGCGACGGCCGTGCGGCCGACGCCGAGATCATGCGCAATCGGCTCGATCAGCCCGATCACCGCAAGGCTGCCGGTACCGAAAACGAAGTAGGCGCCGCTGAAGGTCCAGAGCGCGGCTTGGTGAGTTTGCAGGGTTTTCATTTGCTGGCCTCTATGAAGCGATGACGCAACTCTAGGCAGAACCCTGATATGTGTGAAACTATTGCCGTCTATTGGAGGTATGTCCGTGATTGATATGAAAGGCGTCGATCTCAATCTGCTGATCACGCTTGATGTGCTGCTGGAGGTTCGCAACGTGACCCATGCCGCCGAGCGGCTTGGCCTTTCCCAGCCGACCACTTCGGCGCAGCTTGCCCGCCTGCGCCAGATGCTCGACGACCCGTTGCTGATGCCAGCCGACAATGGACGCGGCATGGTGGTCACCGCGCGCGCCCTCGAACTGGCCCCGGCTCTGCGTGCGGCGCTCAAGGACCTGGAGGCGGCGGTGGCAAAGCAGCCCGCCTTTGATCCTATGAAGGACGAGCGTTCCTTCCACGTGGCTGCCAGCGACAACGCGATCGTGACCCTGGGCCTCCAACTGGTCGAACATGTCTCGCGCGCGGCCGGGCCAGGAGTGCGCATTGCGTTCCACGCGCCCCAGGCAGCTGGCGTTGCGGGTCAGCTTGAATCGGGAAGGGTTGATCTGCTGATCGGCTCGGAACGCATGGTGCCGCCCTCGATGCGGGCACGCGAGCTGGTGTCGGAGCATTTCGAGCTGGCACAGCGCAAGGGCCACCCGCGCGGCACCGCAGCGTTGGACGTGGAGAGCTACTGCCGCCTCCGGCACATCCTTGTATCCACTTCTGGCGGCAGCTTCCACGGCTTCATGGACGAGCACCTGGAGCGGATGGGGCGCCGCCGCAACGTGGTCCTATCGGTGCCGCAGTTCACGCTGGTGCCGAGCATCCTGCACGCCACCGACTATGTGTGCACCTTGCCCAGCCGCCTCATCCAACGCTATGCCGATTCGCTCGACCGCTTCGTGCTTCCTTTCCCGGCCCAAGGGTTCGGGCTTTTCATGGCCTGGCATCCGCGCAATCACAAGGATCCTGGCTCTGCTTGGCTGCGCGATCTGTTGTTGTCAGTGATCGGCCCATGACGATCGGAGTGCTGTTCGCCCTGGCCGCTGGCCTGATGTGGGGCATCGTTTTCGTGGGGCCGCTGCTGCTGCCGGAATATCCGGCCGCGCTGCAGTCCTTTGGCCGCTACATCGCCTTCGGGCTGATTGCGCTGCCATTGGCTTGGATTGACCGCAGGCGCATTGCGCAGCTCACGCGAGAGGATTGGATCGAGGCACTCAAGCTCTCGCTCATCGGCAACCTGCTGTACTACCTGCTGCTGGCCAGCGCCATCCGCCGCGCGGGCGGACCACTGCCCACGATGATCATCGGCACGCTGCCGGTAGTGATCGCGGTGGTCTCCAATCTTCTTGCCGTGCGCAGCGGTTCGGCCGAGCAGCCCCTTCCATGGCTGCGCCTGTTGCCGTCGCTGCTGCTGATGGGCGCCGGCATCGCGCTGATCAATCACCTGGAGATGAAGCAACTGGGGCAGGGCGCCAACGTGCGCGAGTACGCACTGGGCGTCGTGTTCGCGCTGGGTGCCGTGATGTGCTGGACGTGGTATCCCATCCGCAATGCGCGCTGGCTGCGCGCCAACGCCTATCGACCGCCGCGCGGCTGGGCAACCGCGCAGGGGCTGACCACGTTGCCGCCGGCGCTCCTTGGCTACGCGGGCCTGTGGGCGTGGAGCGCCGCCTCCGGCACGCAGGACTTCGTCATGCCATTCGGCCCGCGCCCGGTCATCTTCGTCACGCTGATGCTGGTCATCGGCCTCTTCGCCTCCTGGCTGGGCACGTTGTGCTGGAACGAGGCCAGCCAGCGCCTGCCGCCCGCGCTGGTCGGCCAGCTGATCGTCTTCGAGACGCTGGCTGCCCTGTCCTACGCTTTTGTCGTGCGCGGCGACATGCCCTCGCTGCCAACGCTGGCGGGCGCCGCCTTGCTGGCGGCAGGCGTGTGCTGGGGGGTGAAGGCGGCGGCATCGCAATGACCGGTAGTGACCGCGTGCTGCCTCAGCATGTCGCTGCGGAGGGTCAAAGACATCTCGGAAGCGCCGCACCGCGCCGTGCTGCACTTCCTGCTGTTCTCGTTCCTGTTCAATGCAGCCGTTGGCTTGCCATTGCACGCGACGGAGCACGTGCACAAGCCCCGCGAAGACACGTTGGCGCGCTTCTTCCGTTCGCACCCCGAATGGCAGAACAAAGGTGGACCGAGAGGCTGGGCTGGGTGCTGCCCGGCGTCTCGGCGCAAGCCATCCTGCATCGCGAGGCCAGGACCGAGCAGGAGTGGTCGTTGTTAGGGCAGGTATTGATTGCGCCCCTTGCCATGGCTTTCGGGGCGCTTGCCATGCGCCAGGTGGCCGTGGATCGGCGCAGACGCGGACGGTGAGCGAACGCTGCGCTGGTGCCTGAGCTTGATGACCAGCCGCCGCCAGCCAATGACGATGCCCGTCAGGCTCAGCGCGGTTCCGCCCAGGCTCAGCACGATCAGCACCACGTCCCAAGCCGGCCGGCGGCTGAGCAGAGGCAGCCAGTCCCAACTGTGCATCAGGGCGAAGAGCCAGCGGCCGGCGCGTTCGCTGCGGTCGCTGTGCGTGACGACGGTGCCCGTCCGCGGGTCGACATAGACCCGGGTGGCATGCGGGTCCGCGAAGTCCACCCGAAGCACGGGCAGCGGCCGGTCGTTGCCGCCTGTCATCGTGTGCGCGTCACGTGCGTAGTAGTAGAAGTCGTAGGCTGTCTGCCGCTCCATGCGCAGCACCGGGGCGTCCATCATCGAGGTCGCCGCCCGCTGGAGCGCCTCTTCGTCCACGGGCCGCTGCACGCCGCTTCGGCTGTCGAGGATGCGGGGCCGGCCCGCCGGCCCCCAGGCCTGCACAGTCAGGCGTCCCAGCACCGGCACCCAGCGCAACTCGCGCACGTCGCCGCCGGAGGCCAGCAGCACCTGCGGCGCGGCGTCGGCCGCGGTGGGCAGCAGGGGCTGGGCCTGCCGCAGCGCCTCGAACCTCGGCTTGGGGCCGCGCGCGTCCAACACGCCCCACGGGTTCATCGACATCAGCCCGCTGAAGATCCAGGTCAGCGTGACGGCTGCGAACAGCAGGCCGCTGATGTGATGCCAGCGCATCATGCGGCCCGGATATGGCGAGCGCGAGCCGCTGCGGTACGGCCGCGCGAAGCGCCAACGCAGGATGCCCACCACCGTGCCGGTGGCGGCCAGCACGACGCCGGCCAGCGAGATCCAGATGACGATGTCCGACCAGTGCCGGTCGAACGCGTTGCCCCGGAAGGGATAGAGCCAATGGATCCAGGCGCCCACGTAGTTCCAGTGCCGTTCGGTGGCGGATGCGTCGAGCATCACCTCGCCGGTCAGGCCGGACACGTAGACGATGGTGTCGTCGCGATCGGCAAGCCGCAGTTCGTGCAGCGGCCGGTGCGCCTGCAGCCCGCGCGAATGGGTGAAGGCGTCTTCCTGCAGCGAGCCGAGGTATTGCACCTTCGCCGGATCGGCCGCGGCGCCCTGGTAGGCGGCCGCGCTGGCGATGGCAACCTTCGCGTCCGCGCCGCCCAGCGCAGCGCCGCTACGCGCGTCGACCACGAAAACGCGGTCAGCCCCACCGCCGGTGCCGGCCGACACGGCGAGGTAGACCGGCTGGCCTGCCCGAGCCGCCGACAGTCGCAGCGACCTGAGCGCCCCGCGCACGCCGGCCGAATCGAGCGCCTGGCGCGGCCCCAGCAGGCCCGCGCCATCACCCAGGCGGGGCAGGTGGGAGAGCCGCTCCGGTTCGGTGAGCTTGGGATAGCCTACGTACATCATCACCATGCCGGACATGAACCACATGGCGAGGAAGGCACACAGCCCTACGCCCATCCAGCGATGGACGAGATAGAGCCAGCGCTTGAGGCGCATCCGCATGCGGGTCAGAAGCGGTGGTTCAGCACCACTTCGACCTTGCGCCCCTCACCGACGAACCACTGCGTGGGCGTGTAGTAGGCGGTGGTGTAGTAGAGCTTGTCGAAGATGTTGTAGCCGCGCAGTGCGATGCTGGTGGCCGCCGTTGCGCGCCATTGCAGCGCCAGGTCGGCCGTGGTGTAGGCCGGCAGCTCCAGCGTATTGGCAGCGTCGGCAAATCGCTTGCCCACGTACCGCAGGCCGCCCGAAAGCGTCCATTGGGGTTGGAAGCGCCAGCTCATCCACAGGTTGGCCGTCTGTTCGGGCACGTCGGTGGGCACGTTGCCATCGCGCGAAACCAGGCCGGCGGCGGTCGGCTCGCTGAAGTCGTCGTACCGCGCGCGCAGCAGCGCCACGTTGGCGTCGAGCTGAACCGTCTTGCCAAGCTGCATCGACAAGGTGCTTTCGATCCCCTTGGAAGAGCGCTGGCCCACCTGGATCTGCTGCGACGGGTTGGTGGGGTCGCGGGTCAGCAGGTTGTCCTTCTCGATGCTGTAGAGCGCCAGCGTCCATTCGCCGCGCTGGTCCCAGAAGGTGTTCTTGGTGCCGATCTCGACCTGCCTTCCGGTCGCCATGCTGAAGGCGCTGTTGGCTGGCGAGAGCATCAGCAGGGCCGACACCGGGTCGGCCGCCTTCGAGTACTGCGCGTACAGCGACCAGTCCGGCATCACCTGATACACAGTGCCCAGGCGCCAGCCGGTTTCTGCGTAGGTGGTGTCGAACTGCTGCACGCTGTTCAGCAGGTTGGTGCGGTTCACCCTGGCGTGGTCGTAGCGCAGGCCCGCGATCACCGACCACTGCGAATTCAGCTCCAGCCGGTCTTCGGCAAACACGGCGTACTGGTCGGCCTTGTTGCGATAGCGCGGAATGAAAGGCACCGAACTCCGGTAGGTGCCCGCGACCGGGTTGTACAAGTCGACCGACGCCGGATCGGGCACCCCTGTGTAGGTGTTGTTGGTGTGCTGGAAGGACGCGGAGTTCACGTCGAAGCCCACGGAGACCTGGTTGCCCAGGCCCAGCAGGCGCCCCTTGAAGGTGGCGTCGGTCGTGTTGCCGGTCTGCGACTGGTCGTGCCGGATCTGCGTGTCGTCGCTGCGGTCGACCAGGCCCGTGGCCGGGTTGTACGTGTAGGCCTCGGCGTTGCGCCAGTCGCGCTGGCTGTCCACGTGATAGAAGCGGCTGCGCACGCGCACGCTGTCGTTGGGCGTCCATTGGGCGTACAACTCGGTCCAGCGGTCGTCGAACTTGATCCGGGCATCCTCGACGTTGTAGTTGTTGTCTCGAATGGCGCGCAGCGGCTGGCCGTCGACCAGCGGCGAGCCGAAGTACTGCATGGGCTTCTGCACGCCCTGCGCGTAGCTCAGGCGCAGGCTCAGGTCTGGCGTCGGGTCGAGTTGCAGCGCACCGGAGAAGGTGAAGTCGCTCGAATCACCACGTGCAACCCAGCCGTCGGAGCGATTGCCGCTCACGTCCAGCCGGTACGACAGCACGTCGTTGATCGCGCCGGCGCTGTCGAAGCCCAGGTTCAGGACCCCGTCGGTGCCGGCCCCCAACTGCACTTCGGACTGGATCGGCCCGCGCACAGGCTTGCGGGGAATGACGTTGACCACGCCGCCGATCGCGCCGTGGCCATAGATCACCGACGACGGTCCGCGCAGCACCTCGATGCGGTCGATGGACCACGTGTCGAAGGGGAAGCTCACCGCCACGCCGCCGTACTGGCGCATGCCGTCGTACAGGCGCATCACCGAAGTGGAGTCGGTGAAGCCGCGCGCCGACAGCGCACTGAAGCTGTTGCCCGGATGCCCCAAGCTGGTGATGCCGGTGGAGCGCGTGATGGCGTCGTTCAGCGACGTGTCGCCGCGCTCGTCCAGCTGATCGCGCGTGATCGCTTCGACGCTGGCGGGCGTCTGCATGGGTGTGAGGCCCAGGTAGGAACCGGTGGAGGCGGGCTCGCGCAGCGGGACGGGCGTTTCCTGTCCGGTGACGGTGACCGTGGGCAGCGTGCCAGTGGAGGTTTGCGCCAGCGCGGGGTGAGCCATGGCCATCAGGGCCGCGCAAGGCAATGCGGCAAGCGCGAAGCGGGCGCCGGCGGGTGCGTGGATGGGCGAGTCGGGTCCGGTGTTCTTCATGGAAGCGTGCGGTTCAGGGTTCGATCTGCGCGAGTGCGCGGCACGCGACTCGGCGCGGCGGCCGGGGCGCGTGCGGGATGCCAGCCGAGGCTGGCCCAGGGTCAGATCGAAGCGGGAGGACCGCGCGCAGGCAGTGGCGCGCCCACCAGGCTCGCCAGCCGGGCGGATTCGATGGGCTCGAGTGCGTAGCCCAGCGGCTGGGCCTGCGGTAGCGAGAACGCATCCGGCGCGGGTGCCGGACCGACGGCAGCCAGGCAGGCCGGGCAGTCCAGGGCGCTGTGCAGGGGTGCGCTCTTTTCCTGTCCGTCCTCACCCACCAGCACGACCTTGGCGCCCGAGCACACCAGTTGCATCGACTGCGAATGCACCAGGGGCGATGCGATGGCCACGCCCACCGTCAACATGAACCACGCCAGGACGAGGCGGGCGGTCGACGGCAGGGCGCGAAGCGTGGGCATGGGGCGTGATTATGGTCAAGTTGCAGTCGGATGCGAATTCCGATCGAACCCTGCTTCCCGGGCGGACTGCTCTGCCTCGGTGCCATGTGGCCGCGTGGGCGGAGAATTGCGCCCATGCATGCCTACTACAGCGCCCGTGCCCGGGAATACGACACCGTCTACCAGAAACCCGAGCGCCAGCCCGACCTGCGCGAGATCGAGGCCTGGCTGCCCGCTGCGCTGGAGGGCAGGTCGGTGATCGAGGTCGCCTGCGGCACCGGCTACTGGACGCAGTTCTATGCACCCGCCGCCGACCGGGTGCTGGCCTTCGACGCCGCGGACGAAACGCTCCAGATCGCCCGCACGCGCCTGTCCGACGACAAGGTGATGCTCGTGCGCGGCGACGCCTATGACATTCCGGCCGGCGATCGGGCCTTCGATGCGGCCTTCGCCGGCTTCTGGTGGTCGCACATACCGCTGGACCGCATCGACGCCTTCCTGCAGGGCCTGCACCGGGTGCTCAAGCCGGGCGCCCGCGTCGTGTTCCTCGACAACCGTTTCGTGGCGGGGAGCAGCACGCCCGTCTCGCAGCCGGATGCGCAGGGCAACACCTACCAGACGCGCACGCTGTCCGACGGGTCGACGCACCGCGTGCTGAAGAACTTTCCCTCGCGCGAGGCGCTGCTCGCCGCCGTTGGCCCGTACGCCCAGACCGTCGAACACCGGCAATGGCCGTACTTCTGGGCGCTGGTGTACAGCCTCAAGGGGTAGCAGGCGGGTGACGCGTTGCGGCTGCCGGGCGTCCCTGCGGGCGACCGCATCGGCTCGCCATCAGTGACAATCCCGCCCCATGACTGATTCGCCTGCTCAACTTCCCGTCCTGATCGCCGGTGGCGGCATTGGCGGCATGTCGCTCGCCCTGACGCTGCACCAGCTCGGCGTGCCTTGCGTCGTCTTCGAGGCCGTGCCGGAGCTCAAGCCGCTGGGGGTGGGCATCAACCTGCAGCCGAACGCGGTGCGCGAGCTTTACGACATGGGCATCGACGAGGCCGCACTGGACGCGATCGGCATCCAGGCCAGGGAATGGGCGCTGGTCGGTCGCAACGGCAACGACATCTATTCCGAGCCGCGCGGCCTGCTCGCAGGCTACCGCTGGCCGCAATACTCGCTGCACCGGGGGCAGTTGCAGATGCTGCTGTACCGCACCGCGCTGCAGCGGTTGGGCCCGGACGCGATCCGCCTGGGCCACCGCGTGACCGGCTACCGCAACGATGCCGACGGCGTCACCGCATTCGTGCAGTCCGACGGCGGCGAGCCGCGCGAGGTGCGAGGCGCGCTGCTGGTGGCTGCGGACGGGCTGCATTCGGCGGTGCGCGCGCAGATGCATCCGCAGCAGCCGCCGATCCAGTGGGGCGGGGCGATCATGTGGCGCGGCACCACGCCGGGCGTGCCGGTGCGAAGCGGCGCCTCTTTCGTCGGCGTCGGGTCGCTGCGGCACCGGGTGGTGCTCTATCCGATCTCGCCGCCGGACCCGGTGACCGGCCTGGCGACCATCAACTGGATCGCCGAGATCACGGTCGACAACTCGGCCGGGTGGACGCAGGGCGACTGGAACCGGCGCGTCGGCATCGACGACTTCGCCCACCACTTCGACGGCTGGAACTACGGCTGGCTCGACGTTCCGGCCATGCTGCGCGGCGCCAGCGAGGTGTTCGAATACCCGATGATCGACCGCGACCCGGTGCCGACCTGGGTGGACGGCCGGGTGGCGCTGCTGGGCGATGCCGCGCACGTGATGTACCCGGTAGGCTCGAACGGCGCCAGCCAGGCAATCGTCGATGCGCGTGTGCTGGGCGCGAGCCTGCTGGCCCATGGCGTGACGCCCGCGGCGCTGAACGACTACGACGAGCGGCTGTGCGCCGACATCTCGGCGCTGGTGCTGCGCAACCGCGGCGCTGGCCCGTTCGGCATCCTGGGCCTGGTGGACGAGCGCTGCGGCGGCGTGTTCGACGACATCGACGACGTCGTTCCGGCGCAGGAGCGTGCGGCGTTCATGGCCCGCTACAAGGCGGCGGCGGGCTTCGCCATCGAGACGCTCAACGCGGCGCCGCCCACCATCGCGCCGGGCGCGCGGGTCGGCGCGCCCGGCGGCTGAGGGCCTGTTTCGCATCGGCGGCGCAGGCGTGGCTTGCCAACGCCTGGGGGAATGCGATCATCCGTGGCCAAAGGGCTGCGAGGAGATCATCCATGGGCGATCTGGGCGTGCCTCACCAGGCGACGCGCGACCGGGTACTCGACCCGGTGGACCGCGTGTCCGAACTCGTATTCGGGCTGCTGATGGCCTTGAGCTTCACCGGCGCCGTGTCGGTGGCCGACGCCGGCCGGGAGGAGATCCGCACCATGTTCGTCGCAGCCCTCGGCTGCAACCTGGCCTGGGGGCTGGTGGACGCGGTGATGTTCCTGGTGCGCACCATTACGGCGCGCGGCAAGTCGATCACGCTGCTCCATGCCGTCCGGGCCGCCGGGCCCGACGTGCGGGCGGGGCAGGCATTGATCGAGCGTTCGCTCACGCGAACGGTCTCGAGCCTGGTGTCGGCGGCGGAGCTGGAGGCGGTGCGCAGCCGCATCGTCGCCATGCCCGACGTGCCGGCGCGGCCCCAGCTGGACGGCAGCGACCTGCTCGCGGCCCTGGCGGTGTTCCTGCTGGTGGTGGTCTCGACGTTCCCGGTGGTGCTGCCGTTTGCCCTGATGAACGACGTGGCAGCGGCAAGCAGCACCTCGCGCGCGATCGGCCTGGCCATGCTTTTCCTTGGCGGCTTCAGCCTGGGCCGCCATGCCGGCTACGGCGGCTGGCGGGCCGGCATCAAGATGGCTGCGCTCGGCACGCTCCTCGTCGTGGCCATCCACGCGCTGGGCGGATGAACACCGCGCGAGCCACGTGGGTCGCGCTGGCCGCCCTGGCTGGTTGCGGCGCGGCTTGCGGCGAGCAGACGCCGCCGCCGGGCCGGGAGGAAAGCTGGGATTTCGCCGCCACCGCCTACCCGACCGTCATTCGTGGAGGCGGCGACTACACCTCGGCCGTCGTCACTGCCGACCACGGTGCGCTGCACCTCGAGGGCCGCTACAACTACGAATCGGTCGGCGCCCGATCGGCCTTCGTGGGTTGGAACCTCTCCGGCGGCGACACCCTGGCCTGGGAACTCACGCCTATGTTGGGCGGTGCCTGGGGCACGACCGAGGCTTTCGTTCCCGGCCTGGAGGCGAGCCTGGCCTGGGGCCGCGTCGACTTCTACACCGAGATCGAATACGTACGCCACCCCGACGAGCGCAAGAGCAGCCGGTACGTCTATGCGTGGAGCGAACTGGGCTTTCGGCCGGTGCCGTGGCTGCGCCTTGGCGCCGTGGCGCAGCGCACCCGGGCCTATGGCGGCGACCGCAGCGTGCAGGCAGGGCCGTTCGCCCAGGTGACGTGGGACCGGTTCACGCTCGGCGGCTACTGGTTCAACGCGGGATCGTCGGACCAGGTGGTGGTCGTCTCGATCGGCGCGTCGTTCTGATCGGGCAACAAAAGGCCCCCCGCCAGGTTCACTGGTCGGAGGGCCTTCGCAATCTCGGGGTACCCCATGGGGCTTGACCGACACCGTGACTCCAATGTCGCGCAGGCCCGGCGGCGGCGCCATCGGCCGGCAGCCAATGGTGATGCAGGGCGAGACTGACAAGCGCGCGGCGCGCGTGGCATGGAACGAATGGATTGCATGCGCGGGGCCACCTCGGTGTATGGTGCGTATGCCCGGTACATTCATTCAACCGAACTTTCCGACGCATGCTGGACATTGCAGCCACCTGCCTCGTCGTGACGGCGCTGTTCGCGTATCTGAACCATCGCCTGTTCAAACTGCCCACCACCATCGGAGTGATGGTCATTGCGCTGGTGATCTCGATGGTCATGGTCGGCCTCGACGCCCTTGGCATCGATCATGGCCTGCGCAGTCGGGAAGAGACCTTCCTGAAGTCGATCGATTTCTCCGCCGTCCTGATGCAGGGAATGCTGTCCTTCCTTCTGTTCGCGGCGGCGCTGCACGTCGACCTGCGGGCACTCAAGGAGTATCGATGGCAGATCGCGCTTCTGGCGTTCGTCGGCACTGCATGCTCGACCGCGCTCGTGGGAGGCGCGATGTGGGTCGTCCTGCCGCTGCTGGGCATCTCCTTGCCGCTCCTTTATTGCCTGCTGTTCGGGGCGCTGATCTCGCCGACCGATCCGATCGCCGTGATGGGGATTCTCAAGTCCGCGGGCGCGCCCAGGAGCCTCGAGCTGGTGATCGCCGGCGAGTCCCTGTTCAACGACGGTGTGGGTGTGGTGATCTTCGTGCTGCTTCTCGGCGTGCTGGTCGGCAGCGCCGAACCCACCGCGGGGGTTGCCGCGGAACTGCTTGTCCGAGAGGCGGGTGGCGGTGTCGTTTTCGGGCTGGTGCTGGGGTACGTCGTCTTCCACATGCTCAAGAGCATCGACCAATACCAGGTCGAGGTGATGCTGACGCTGGCGGCCGTCATGGGCGGCTACGCGCTCGCGAGCCATCTGCATGTGTCGGGACCACTCGCCATGGTCGTGTGCGGGCTGATCGTGGGCAACGGAGGCAGGGCCCTGGCCATGTCGGACAACACGCGCCGCTATGTCGACATGTTCTGGGAGTTGCTCGACGAAATCCTCAACGCCGTGCTTTTCGTGCTGCTGGGGCTCGAAGTCATCGAGATCGCCTTTTCCGCCTCGCTCCTTGCAGCGGGCGCGGCTGCGGTGGTGGTCGCCATGGCGGCACGCTGGCTCACCGTCGGACTGCCGGTGGCCCTGTGCACTCCGCTTTTCAGATTGCCGAGCGGATCGGCGCGGGTGCTGACCTGGGGCGGCTTGCGTGGCGGCATCTCGGTGGCGCTCGCGCTGTCGCTGCCGGCAGGCGCCGAGCGTCACATCGTCCTGACACTGACGTACTGCGTGGTCGTCTTCTCGATTCTGGTGCAGGGCCTGAGCATCGGGCGGGTGGTCTCGGCAGCGCTGGCAGACCCCGAGCCAGATCAACGGAAGGCGCACCCGTGAATGCTCGCATCCGCAAGCTGATGCGCGACCTGCGCGACGCGTTCTCGCTTGTACCGGCTGCCCTGGTCCTGCTGGGGATTCTTCTGGCCGTCGGCTTGCTGGAACTCGACCGCTCCGGGCTCCTGCCGAAGTGGTTGACCGAAAGCGATTGGGTCTACAACGGCGGAGGTACCGGCGCCAGAACGTTGCTGGGCGCCATCGCCGCGTCCACGATCGGCGTTGCGGGCACGGTGTTCTCGATCACCATCGCGGCGCTGTCGCTCGCGGCCGGCCAGATGGGGCCGCGTCTGCTCCAGAACTTCACGCGGGATCGGGGCGTTCAGTTCACGCTGGGCGCCTTCCTCGGCACATTCTCGTATTCGTTGATGGTGTTGCGCAGCGTGCGCACGCAGGAGGAAGGAGCCTTCACCCCGCATCTGGCGCTGTCGGTCGGCATCCTCCTGGCGTTCGCGTGCGTGGGGACACTGGTCTATTTCGTCGGGCACATGGCCAGGCGGATCAACGTCGATACGGTGGTGGAGCTGGTGAGCGACGACGTGCGGACCGCACTGCGCAATCTGATCGTCGAGGAACCACAGGCGTTGCGCCCCGCGGAGGACTTCTGGGCGCGGTCGGCGCCGATCCACGACGCCCGGCGCGGCTACCTGCAGCAGCTCGACGACAAAGCCCTGGCAGACTGGGCTGCCGAGCAGGGAACGGCCATCCGCCTCCTGGTCAGGCGCGGAGACTATGTTTTTCCCGGAGCGCCCATCGCCCTGATTTCGAATCGGGTCGAGGGTGCGCAGGAGGCCATTCGCAACGCGACTGCGCTCGGTTCGACACGCGGCAGTGCCGGCGATGCCGAGTACACGGTTCGGCAACTGGTCGAAGTTGCCGTCCGCGCGCTTTCGCCCGGCATCAACGATCCGCACACCGCCATGAGCGTGCTCGACCGCCTCGGCGCGGCGCTGTGCGACGTGGCCGGCAAGCACCTTCCGAGCGGCGTGTCGGTGCGTCGCAGCGGGATCGCGCTGGTGGTGCCGTGCGTCACCTACGACAGCCTGGTGGACGTGATGTTTCACATGATTCGGCAGAACGCGGCCGGCAGCACTGCCGTGCTGCTTCGCCTGCTGGACGTCTTGACCGCTGTGGTGGCATGCGAACCCGACTACCATCGCAGGCAGGTGTTGCTGCGTCACGCCAACCTGGTCCTGGCCGATGCCCGGCGAACGGTGGGCAATCCCGAGGACGTCGCGGACGTGCAGCGGCGCCATGCCGCGCTCATCCGCACGATGGAGCGCGGGGCGGTGGGCGCCATTGGCGCCGATTTGCATGAGCGTCCGGCGGCATAGCAAGGCGTTCGCGGTGCGCTCACCTCGCGATTGAAGGAGACGGACATGATCGTCGCGCCAGGCTTCGTCAAGCAGTACCCGCGTCTCGCGACCTGGATCTGCGACAACCTTCCGAAGGTCAAGGACAAGCAGAAGGTCTTCAGGGCCTTCCAGAAATATTCGAAGCTGGACGAGAAGGTCTCCGGCCGAGCGCTGCGGCACGGCAATCCGCCCGTCATCGAGTATCGGCACCTGCCGGCGGACAACGGCATCTTCATCGGCAACAAGTATCCGGACACCGTCTTTCTGTCGATGTCGATCTGCGACCGATTCGAGGGCTCGGCCAGGGATGCGGCCGACCCCCGCATGCATCTTCTGGTCGAGGCGACCCTCCTGCACGAGATGGTGCATTGGGGCGACTTCCAGGCCGACCGGGAACTGAGCGCCGGGGAACAGGGCAAGGCCTTCGAGAAGGAAGCCTACGGCAAGGACGTGCGGCAGTACTGGGGGCCGCAGTCGCCGTAGCGGCTGGGCATCGCCGCTCGCTCAGCGGCCGAACTTCCTTCTCCTTGCGTCCGACAACGGCGCACTCGTGCTGGACAAATACTTGTATGTAATAAGAATTGGCTACATAGTAGCGCCTGGAACAAATTGTTTCAGCGACTGGCGGTGCCGACCGCTCCAGCACGGAAGAAGGCAACGATGCGCGAGAGAAGCTATTACGCCCCGTTCATCGACGGACTTCGAGCCGTTGCGGTTCTGAGCGTCCTCGTCTATCACCTCGATCCCGAGTGGCTACCCGGAGGGTTCACCGGCGTCGACGTGTTCTTCGTCATCTCCGGCTTCGTCGTGAGTGCTTCGGTACACAAGCTGCCGCCGATGCGCCTCGGCGCCTTCATGCTGATCTTCTATGCACGACGCGTGACGCGGATCGTGCCAGCCTTGCTGGTCTGCCTGGTGGTGACCGCAGTCGCGTCGGCGCTGTTCATTCCCAACGCCTACCTCAGCGACACCAATCAACGCACAGGGGTCCTTGCGTTCTTCGGCCTGTCCAACGTGTTGCTGGCGCGCCGCGGCCGCGACTACTTCTCGCCGCACGCCGAATTCAACCCTTTCACCCATACGTGGTCGCTTGGCGTGGAAGAGCAGTTCTACCTGGTTTTCCCGCTGCTGTTCCTTGCGTGGATCCTGGGCCGCCGGCGCTTTTCCGTGGGGCTCTTCTGCGGCGGAGTCGCCTTGTCCCTGGTCTGCGCGTTGTGGCTGGCCAAGGCCAACCAGATCAGTGCGTTCTATCTGATCTGGAGCCGATTCTGGGAACTCGGCGCAGGTGTGCTGCTGTTCCAGCTGATGTCCATGCGGGGGCACTCGTTCGACACCGACAGTCCGCCCAGCGTACGTGCCAACCGGTGGGCGTTGGCTTCGCTGCTCGTATTGGCAGGCGGCTTGTGGCTGGCCACGCCCGGTGCCGCGCCGATGCCTTCGTCGATCCTGTCCGTGGTCGGCACCCTCGGCGTGCTCGGCTTCGTGCATGGCCGACCCACAGGCATGGTGCGGGGCATGCTCAGTCTTGCCGTGGTTCGTTTCATCGGCCGGATCTCCTATTCGCTCTATCTGTGGCATTGGCCCGTTTTCGTCCTGGCGCGCTGGACCACCGGACTCGAATCGCCGGCGATACGGCTCGTCGCGCTGGCGGCTGCCGCCGCACTCGCAACGCTTTCCTACTATTGGATCGAACTGCCGACGCGCCGCGCCGGACCGCGGCTTGCTCGGCCGGCAGCCGTTGGTGCGGGGCTCGCGTTGCTCGCTGCCGGCATTGGTGTGTCGGTGCTGGTCAACAAGAGCCAGCCGTGGATTTCGTTGAGTACCGTGGCCCACAACAGCGCGGATTGGTACGTGGATTGGAACGATGCCAATCGCGGCGCGGCTGGGTGTCGGGTCGAGATTGCGAGTACCGAATTTTCAGGAGCGCAACTCACGCGGGCCATTCCGACGGGATGCCGCGGCGCAGGTGCCGAGGGGCGGACCCTGTATGTCATCGGCGATTCGCATGCGGGGGTCTACGCGACGATGCTCGGGAAGTTCGCGCGCGAGACGGGCGTCCGAGTCGTGCATTTCACGCGCGGCGGATGCGCCTTCGTGAGCCTCACGCGGGAGGACAATGCGGATTGCATCAGGTACAACGCCGAGGTCGTCCAGAACATCCTGCCCGAGCTGCGCTCCGGCGATGTTCTGTTTCTGCCCTCACTGCGCCTTCCGCGGTTCACCGGACTCGCGGCCGGCGAGGAGATGGTCCGAATGCGCGATGCCGTCTATAACGCCAGGGCCGTCGAGGAACGTGCTGCCGCCGAGCATGACGCCGCCGTGATGCTGCGCCGGATCACCGATGCGGGCGCCCAGGTCGTTGTCGAAGCGCCCAAGCCGCTCTACATGAGCGATCCCTTTCGCTGTTCCGACTGGTTCAATCGCGACGGCCCCTCGTGCCGGCGCGGCGCGTCGCTGCCGCGCGCCTATCTTGAAGATCTGCGCCAGCCGATCATGACGGCTCTGGCCCACATGCACGCGACGAACGAAGCCGTCCAGGTATGGGATCCGCTACCCGCGTTGTGCCAGCAGGATGCCTGCGACGCCAAGGAGAATGGCAGGCCGCTCTATTTCGATGTCGACCATCTCAGCGCCCATGGCAACGACGTCCTGCTCCCTCACTTCGTCGCCTTCATGGCACGGTTGGGGCCGACCACCGGCGCTGCCGGCATTGCGTCGGTCGGGAGCTCAGAGCGCAGGTAGGCGACCGAAGCCCGGCAGCGCGCATCCGCCGCGGCAGGCGCCTCAGTGCGTAAGTGCCGCGCCGCCGGCCAGCCGGCTGATCAGGCGATAGAAGAACTCGCGCACGTCGTATAGCCGGGCGGTCTCGATACGCTCGTCGGGGCCGTGGGCACGGGTGTCGGCGGGGTCCAGGAACATGCCCGTCACGCCATACATGGGAATGCCGGCATTGCGCAGGTAGCGGCTGTCGGTCGCCCCGGTGCTCATGATCGGCACGACCGGCACGCCGGGCCACATCTGCTGCGTGACCGCCTCGACCGACTGCACCAGATCGCCGTTCAGCGGGGACGCCGGGCTGGGCAGAGCCTTGTTGAGTGCGCGCACCGCGATCCTGTCACCGCCCAGCACCTGCCTGAGTTGGCGGTCGACCTCGCCCGGATCATCCTGCGGCAGGATGCGGCAGTTCACCGTCGCCTTGGCCGAGGCCGGCAGTGCATTCGGTGCGCTGCCGGCTTGAACCACCGTGGCCACGCAGGTGGTGCGTAGCAGCGCGTTGTAGTCGGGAATGGCCGCCATGCGCTCGACCACGGCCGCGTCCGGGTGGCCGCTGGCCATCGTGCGCATGTCGTCGGCCAGCTGGCCCGTGGCGAACGCGGCGCTGCGGTCGAAGTAAGCCCTGGTGACGTCGCCCACGTTCAGCGGGAACTGGTAGGCGCCAAGGCGCTGCAGCGCACCGGCCAGCCGGTAGATGGCGTTGTCTGCCTTCGGCACCGAGCTGTGGCCGCCCGCGCCCTGGGCTTCGACTTCATAGGTGACCGTGATCTTCTCGGCCACCTGGAGATTGTTCAGGTTCGGCTTGCCGTCGCGCAGTTCGCCGCCACCGGTGCCGGCCTCGTTGATGCCGAACTCGGCTCTGATGAGTTCGGGCCTGTTGTTGACCAGCCACAGCGCGCCGTTGCTCGGCACGTCACCGCGTTCCTCGTCGGCGGTCAGCGCCAGGATGATGTCGCGGCTGGGCTTGAAGCCCTCGGCCTTCAGGTCGCCCAGCACCGCGACGAAGGCCGAGGCCATCGCCTTGTCGTCGATCGACCCGCGCGCGGTGAAGTAGCCGCCGGATTCATCGAGCTTGAACGGGTCGGTCTTCCAGTCCTCGCGCCGGGCTTCCACCACGTCCAGGTGCGCCAACAGGAGCAGCGGCTTCCTGCTGCCGTCGCCCTTGAACCGCAGCACCAGATTGCCCTTGTTCGGGAACGGCTCGATCACCTGCACGTCGCCTGCCGCAAAGCCGGCGTCGAGCAGCCGCTTTTCCATCGCGCGCGCGGCCGTCGTCGTACCGCCGGCGGAATGGGTGGTGTTGATCTCCACCAGTTCCTTGTAGATCGCGTGGAAGCGCTGTTGCTGCGGCGTGAGCGCCTGGGCCCAGGCGCCGCCGCCGAGCGCGAGCGAAAGCGCAACGAGCAGGCGGCTGCGGTGACGGGAAGACGGGAAGGGCATGGCGGCTTTGTTCTTCGTTGTTCGATGCCCCGAGCATCAGTGCTGGGGGCCGGCGCGTCAACGCCGGCGCCGGGCGACCTGTCGCCGCTATGACGCCGACGGTGCGCCCAGGCCGCCTACGGAGACGCCGGTCCGCTCCAGGCTCGACTGGGCGGTTTCGCCGCCCGCGCTCGCGCGCCACGCGGCACACACTCCGCCGCGATGTCGCGGCTTGGCAACGTCAGCCATAGACCATTCGCCACATTGCGCGGCGCGCGGCGCGCATGCACATTGCGCCTGCCTTGTTGCCCAACATGGACGGACGCGAGATGGAACCCGATGCCATGCGCGAGATGGTCGGTGCCCGCCGCACGGCGCTGTGGGGCACCGACGACGGGCGCCGCCCCTGGGGCCTGGCGCTGTCCGGCGGCGGCATCCGCAGCGCCACGTTCTGCCTGGGGCTGATGAAGTCGCTGGCGCAGCGGCGCCAGCTGCTGCGCTTCGACCTTCTGTCCACCGTCTCCGGCGGCGGCTATGCCGGCGCCACTTTGGGGCGGCTGTGCACGCGCGCCACCGACGCGGACGGGGTGCGCGCGGTGGAGGGCGCGTTCGCCGAGCTGGACCGGCTGCGCTTCGGCTGGTGGCTGCGCAGCAACGGCCGCTACCTGATTCCCGGCGGCATGCGCGACACGCTGTTCGCTGTGGCGCTGTTTTTGCGCAACCTGCTGGGCACGCACATCGAGCTGGCGATTGCCGCCACGCTGGTGGGTATGGTGCTGGCCGCCATCAACCTGGGTGCGTGGGAGCTGATGGCCGGGCTGGTCGATCTGGACAACGCGGAACTGGTGCCGATCGCGCCGGTGCGCTGGGTGACGCAATTGCCGACGCTGTGGTCGCTGCTGCTCGTGCCCTGGCTCGCCTCGATCGTGCTAGCCGACGCCTACTGGGCGGTGCGCGACCGCGGCACCGCCGCCAGCATGCTGCGCCAGGTGTTGCTCTGGGTGGTGCTCGGCGCGGGCGCCTGGTGGGTCGGCCCGATCCTGGAAGACCGGTTCGGTGGGCCGCTGTGGCTGGCGCCGGCCTTCATCGTGTTCGCGGCCTGCTGGGTGCTGGCGCTGCTGTGGGTGCTGCTGCAGCGCCGCCGCGGCCGCACGCCGAACATGCTGCGCAACGAATTGACCGACGCCCTGGCCAGCGTCATGTACGTGTCGCTGGTGATCGGCCTGCTCGGGCTGCTGGACGGCGCCGCCTGGTGGCTCGCGGCCCACACGCGCGAGCTGCGCGCATCCTACGGCGGCGCGCTGCTGGTGGTGGCTGGCGCACTGCGCGCCGTGCTGCCGCTGTTCTTCTCCGGCAAGCGCGAAGCGCCCGGCATTGGCAAGAGCCTGCTCCTGCTGCTGGCCAGTGTTTTCGGCCTGCTGGTGGCGTTCTGCCTGGCGGCCTGGTGGATCGGCGTGCTCTATGCGGCGGTGCTGCTGCCGGTGTTCACGCCGCAGGGGCTCGATTTCTCGCGCGGGTGGATCTGGCTGGGCACCATCGGCGTGATCATCTGCAGCTACGCGCTGGTCACGGGGCGCAATTTCGGCTTTCTCAATGCCTCGTCACTGCACAACTTCTACAAGGAGCGCGTGGTGCGCGGCTACCTGGGCGCGGCCAACCGCAGGCGCCTGGGCGCCGATCCGCTCGATGCGTTGTCGGGCCTGTCGCCGCCGCGGGTGCCGGTGGGCGAGGTGGACGAGGGCGACGACATCGCCATCTCGCAGTACGCGCCGCATCGCTTCGGCGGGCCGGTGCACCTGGTCAACGTCTGCATCAACCAGACCCATGACCCGCGCCAGCAGCTGTTCAATCGCGATCGCAAGAGCCTGCCGCTGACGATCGGGCCGCAGGGCTGGATGCAGGCGGCGGGCTCGGACTGGACGCAGGCGCGAGCCAAGGGCGCGCTCAGCCTGGGCGCGTGGGCGGCCATCTCGGGCGCGGCCTTTGCGCCCGGGCTGGGGCGGCTGACGCGGCGCGGGCTCGCGGCGCTGTCGGTGTTCGCCGGCCTGCGCCTGGGCTACTGGTGGGACAGCACCGAGGCCGGCCTGGTGCAGCCGGGCGCCGCGCGCCGGGTGAGCACGCTGCTGATGAAGTCGCGCTTCATCCTGCTCGAATGCTTCGGCGCGTTCCCGGGCAGCGGCTCGCCTTACTGGTACCTGAGCGACGGCGGGCATTTCGAGAACACCGGCGCCTACGCGCTGCTGCGCGAAGAGGCCGGGCTGATCGTGCTGGCCGACTGCGGGGCCGATCCGGACTACCGGTTCCTCGACGTCGAGAACCTGGTGCGGCGCGCGCGCATCGACCTGAACGCGGACATCGATTTCCTCAAGCCCTGCGCCGGCGCGCAGTGGGACCGGCTGGCGCTGTTCGGCTCGCTCAACGACCTGGCGTCGACCAGCAGCCAGGCCTGCCTGGCGCTGGCGCGCATCACCTATGCGAGCGGCCAGCGCGGGCACCTGTTGCTGGTCAAGCCGAACGTGTCGTCGGACCTGGCGGTGGACCTTGTGAACTTCAAGGCGGCCAACCCCCTGTTCCCGCAGCAGCCGACCACCGACCAGTTCTTCGACGAGGCGCAGTGGGAGTGCTACTTCCGCCTGGGGGCGGCGATCGGCGAGCGGATCGACGCCGAGCTGCTCGATCGGGTGGCGCAGGACACCAACGGCCTGTTCGAGCCGGACGATGGCCAGCCCAGCGGGGCGCCGGTGCCCGCGCCAGCGGTCGAGGGGCCGGGCAACGTGTCCGGCGCGGTCGCCTCGATGAGCCGGCTGCAGGCGAGGGTGCTGCGCACCGGCGCGGTGACGGCGTCGCTGGGCATCGGCACCGCGGCGACCATCGGCGTCGCGCTGTGGCAGGGCATCGACGCGGTGCGCGCCGACGAGCAGAAGCAAAGCGCGGATGAGGACGCCGCCCTCAAGGACCTCACCGAGCGCTGGGCGCGCCTGCGCGCGGGCAGCAGCTCCAACGAGGCGACCTCGCTCCTGGCGGCGGACCTGCTGCGCACCGGCGACCTGTTGTGCCGGCAGGGCAAGCAGAACTTCATGGCCAGCTTCAGGCTGTCGGTGCGGATCGTGGACGATGCCAAGTCGGCCTGCGCCTCGCAGCCGGAACGCAGCCGCACGCCGGCCTGCCAGCGCCTGCTCGACCGGGGCAACGGCATCGACTGCCTGCAGCCGGCCAGCGAGCCGCCGTGCAAGCCGCGCTACTGGGCGCGCGACTACACCGGCCGCACGCCGCCGCAGGAGAACTGCAGCGGCTTCGGCAGCAGCTCGACCTCGTTCGTGACGGCGCTGGTGGCGCGCGCCCACGTGCCGTTCCGGATCCGTTTCCGGGAGCCGGCGCCGCCTGCTGTGCCGGCAGCGCTGCCGGCGCCGGCCGGGCCGCTGCTGCCGCCACCCTTGCCGGAGGAACCCGCTGGCGACGAGGCGGCGGCCGTCGCCGACGCCGAGGCGGCCGAGGCCGGCCGCGAAGCGCCCGGCGCGGCCGCACCGCCCGTGCCGGCGGCACCCGTGGCCGCAGCCCCACCGTCGCCGTCCGCGGCTTCGCCTCCGCCGAACGTGTGCGCGAACGCGCTGGTCTACATCCAGGTGTATGGGCAGGAGGCGCGCGAGCAGGCGCGCGCGCTGCGGCGCCCTTGGCGCGAACTGGGCGCCACGGTGCCGCGCACCGAGGACGTGCTGGAGAGTTCGCGTGCGGCCGGGCGGGCGCCGCCGAGCGGCCAGCGCCAGCCGACCATCCTCTATCACGACGTCGCACAGGCGGCCTGCGCCCGGGCGATGGCGCAGGTGGCCAGGCCGCCCTCCGGCCGCTGGGTGGTGCGCCCGCTGCCGGGGCCGCAACTGGCGACTTATGGCGCGATCGAGGTCTGGCTGCCGCGTGGCGCGCCCGGCGCCAGCACGCGGCCCGTTCCCGCTGGCGACGGCGGCTGAGCGCACTGGAGACAGGCATGGAATGCCCGCGCTGCCAACGCTCCAATCGCGCGGGCAGCCGCTTCTGCGCCGCCTGTGGCAACGCGCTGCCGGGGCGTTGCCCGGCCTGCCAGGGCGCCACACTGGGCAGCGACCGCTTCTGCGGACATTGCGGTCGGCAGCTCGCCGATGCCGACACGCCGTCGGCCGACGGCCCGGCGACAGGCCCCGAGCGCCGCCAGCTCACCACCCTGTTCTGCGACCTGGTCGGGTCGACCGCGCTGTCGCAGCAACTCGATCCGGAGGACGTGCGCGAAATCATCCTGGCCTACCAGCACACCACGCGGCGACTGATCGAGCGCTACGACGGCTACGTCGCCCGCTACGTCGGCGACGGCGTGCTGGCGTACTTCGGGTATCCGTCCGCGCACGAGGACGACGCCGCGCGTGCGGTCCACGCGGCCCTGGAGATCGTCGCGGCGCACCGTGAAAGGGCAGCCGCGCCGACGGTCGCGCCGCCGGGGGTGCGCATCGGCATCGCGACCGGGCTGGTGATCGTCGGCGACCGGATCGGGGAGGGCGCTTCGAAGGAGGCCGCCGCGGTCGGCGAATCGGTCAACCTGGCCGCCCGGCTGCAGGCGTTGGCGGCACCTGGCGGGGTGGTCATCAGCCAGCGCACGCGCCAGCTGGTGGAAGGGCGGTTCGAGTTTGCGGACCACGGCATCCATGCGCTCAAGGGGTTCGAGCATCCCGTGCGTGCCTGGCGCGCCCTGCGGGCCACGGTGAGCGAAAGCCGCTTCGACGCCGTGCGCGGGCGCGGCATGACACCCTTCGTCGGGCGGGTCGACGAGATCGACCTGGGCGAGGCGCTGTGGCGGCGCGCCTGCGGTGGCGAGGGCCAGGTGCTGCTGCTTACGGGGGAGGCGGGCATCGGCAAGTCGCGGGTGGCCGAGTTGCTGGCGGACCGCGCGCACCAGCAGGGCGCGCGCATCACGCGCCTGCAATGCTCGGCCTTCCATTCCAACACGCCCCTGTACCCGTTCATCCAGCGCATCGAGCGCGATGCGCAGTTCGAGCCCGGGGACGGCGATGCGCGCAAGTTCGACAAGCTCGCCCGGCTGCTGGGCGGCGCCGGGCCGCCGGGCGGCCGGGCAGAGAGCGCGCGGCTCGCGCGCCGCGTCGCCCTGCTGGCCGGCATGCTGCTGCTGCCGGACGACGCGCGCTACCCGCGGCTGCGCCTGACGGCGCGGCAGGTCAAGACGCACACGCTCGACGCCCTGGCCGAGTGGCTGCTCGGCCCGGCCCGGCAGGCGCCGTGCCTCGTGCTGGTCGAGGACGCGCACTGGATCGACCCGACGTCGATGGAGCTGCTCGACCTCCTGGCGCGGCGCGCATCCGGTGCGCGCTGCGTGCTGGTCGTTACATCGCGCGTGCCACTGGCCGAGCCCTGGGTAGGCCTCGGTCACGTCGCCGGCATCAGCCTGGAGCGACTGGGCGCCGACGAAGCGGCGGCCATGGCGCGCAGCCTCCTGTCCGGCAGTGCGCCGACCGCCGCTCTGATCGCGCAGATCGTCCGTCTGACCGACGGCGTGCCGCTGTTCATCGAGGAGTTCACCAAGGCGATCGAACCGGACCGGGCGGCGCGCTCGGCGCTGGGCGAGGATCACCCGGCGCACGCTTCGCCACAGCCGGCGAGCACCCCGGCGGGCGTGCCACTGACCCTGCAGGATTCGCTCATGGCGCGGCTCGATCGCCTGGGTGGCGCCAAGCAGGTGGCCCAGGTCGCGGCCGTGCTCGGTCGCGAGTTCACCCGCGACGGGCTGGCGCAGCTGTGCGGCCTGGAGCCGCAGCCGCTGGACGCGGCGCTGGAGATCCTGACCGCGTCGCAGGTGGTGTTCGGCCGCGGCGAGGCGCCGCATGCGGCGTTCTCCTTCAAGCACGCGCTGGTCCAGGAGGCCGCGTACGCCAGCCTTCTGCGCAGCCGCCGCCAGGCGTTGCACCTGCGGGCCGGGTCGTTGCTGGCGCACGCCGCCGCGGACGGCCCTGGCGCCCAGCCCGAGCTGATCGCGCACCACCTTGCGCTCGGCGGCCAGCCGCTGGCGGCCGCCCGGTTCTGCGCGCTCGCGGCCAAGCGCAGTCTGGACGGCTGGGCCAACCTGGAGGCACTGGGCCACACGGGCGCGGGACTGGCCCAACTGGCCGCCGTGGAAGAAGGCGCCGAGCGCGACCAGGTCGAACTGGCGCTGGCGATGATCGAAGGCACGGCTCATCGGGCGGTGCACGGGTTCGCGTCGATCCGGGTGGAGCGCAGTTTCGCGCGGGCCCTGCAGCTGTGCGAGCGGCTGGGCGATACGCAGCGCGTGGTGGATGTCCGCCGCGGGCTGTTCTCGTTCTACTACGCTCGCGGCGAACTCGACTCGGCGCACGGGCAGGGCGTGGAGGTGATGCGACTGGTCGAATCGCGCCCCGACGATGTCGACACACGTGTGCTGGGCGACTGGATGCTGGGCGTCATGTCGTTCTGGCGCGGCGACTTCCCGGCCGCATGCGAGGGACTCGAACGCGCGGTGTCGCTCTACCAGCCGCATGCCGGCGACGCCACCGCGCTGGCGCTGCAGATCGATCCGGGCGTCAATGCCTGGAGCCATCTGACGTGGGTGCTGTGGATCCTGGGGCGGCCCGATTCGGCGCTGGCGTGCGGCGCGCGGGCGGTGGCGACCGCCCGGACCCTGAACCAGCCGCTGGCGCTGGCGATGGCGCAGTTCTTCTCGTGCGCCACCATCGCCTGCTGCGGGCGGTACGAGGCGCTCGACGCGCCGCTCGACGAACTCGTGGCCGTCACCACCGAGCACGGCCTGGTCTACCTCGGCAGCTGCGCCAGGGTGCTGCGCGGGCAGCGGCTGATCGCGTCCGGCCTGTACGCGCAGGGGCTGGCGCAGACGCAACAGGCATTGCGCGAGTTCGAGGCGCAGGGGGCGCACCTGGGGCTGCCCTGGCTGCTGTCGATCATGGCGCTCGGGCATGCCGGCCTGAGCAGGGGGCCGCAGGCGCTCGAGGTGATCGACCGCGCCATCGAGGCGATCGAGCGCAAGGGCGAACGCCAATGGGCACCGGAGGTCTGGCGCACGAAAGCGCAAGTGTTGCTCATGGACGGCATGGACCGTGCGCAGGACGCCAAGGCCGCGCTGGAGACGTCGCTGTCGCTTGCGCGCGAGCAGCGGGCGCATGGCCTGGCATTGCGGTCGGCGACCAGCCTGGCGTCGCTGCTGCTGCGCCTGGGCGATGCCGGCGGCGCGCGGGCCGTGCTGCTGCCGGCGCGTGGCCAAGTCACCGAGGGTGCGGACACCGAGGACCTTCGGGCCGCCGATGCGCTCATCGAGCGCCACCTGATGTCGACCAGTCCAGCGCAAGGAGCCGACCATGCCTGACGACCCGATCGCTAGCGAGCTGCTCATCCGCGGGGTGCGGTTCCCCAACCGCGTCCTGCGGTCGAGCATTGGCGGGCGCAACTGCAACATCGACGGCAGCGTGACGGACGTGTGGAAGAACTTCGAGAAGCGGTTCGCCGAGGGAGGCGTCGGCGGCATCGTCTCCACCACCTTCCACGTGGACCAGTCCCGGCTGTCGCCGCTGCAGTACCCGTCGATCGCGCTGCCCGCACACGTGAATGCGCTCAGGCGCTACCTGCCGCAGATCAGGCGCGACGGCGCCACACCGTACATCATCCAGATCGGCGACCCCGGCTACACCACCTACTCGAGCCTGCTGCCCGAGGACACCGACGGGCTCAGTTCATCCGACGGCATCGACCTTGCCTTCGGGTACGCGAACCGCCGGCGCGCGATGTCGCAGGCGCAGATCGAGACGGCGATCGCCAACTACGCCGCTGCCGCGGCGCGCGCACGCGAGGCCGGCGCCGACGGCGTGGAGATCACCGCGGCCAAGGGCTACCTGATTCACCAGTTCCTCAACCCGGGCATCAACACGCGCACCGACGAATGGGGCGGCACCGCCGACAAGCGCTTCCGATTCCTCGAATGCATCATGCAGGCCGTGCGCCAAGCGGTCGGTCCGGACTACCTGGTCGGCGTGCGGCTCTCGGCGGTCGACCACAACCAGGACCCGCTGGCGCTGTGGCTGCTCAGGCTGCCGTGGCACTTCGCGCCGGTCGAGCGCCGGCTCGGCAACGACCTGGCGCAGATGGGCAGCTATGCGCAGCGGCTCGAAGCACTCGGCGCGGACTTCCTGCATGTCACCGCGGGCTTCGGCTTTCCCAACCCGCACGACGTGCCCGGCCGCTTTCCGTTCGAGGAGGTGCGCATGTTCTTCGATTCCGTGCGGCACCTCAGCGGCAAGGCTTCCGCCCGCGCGGCCCTGGCGCACCTGGCGCCTACCGGGCTGCTGGACTGGCTGACCAACATCGGCTGGGAAGCCGGCCGCGCGGTGAACCTGCCGTACGCCAGCGCCATCAGGCAGCGCGTGGGCATTCCGGTGATCTGCAACGGGGGCATCCAGGACCGCGCCACGATCGAGAACGCGCTGCAGTCCTGCGACATGGTCTCGATGGCCCGCGCCCTGATTGCCGACCCCGGGCTGGTCGGCGACATGCTGGCGCTCAAGCCGCCACGGCTGGCGCCATGCACGCAGTGCAACAAGTGCGTCGGCCGCACCGCCACCAGCCCGCTGGGCTGCTATGACCGCACGCGATTTGCCTCGGACAGCGCGATGGTCGCGGCCATCGCGGCGTTCAATGCAGGCGACGTTCCGGACAGTAAGTAAAAACCCCGACACCTCCTGAAACCGGTTTCAGATAGAGTGCGGGCTCCCGGGCCGAACGACGGCCCGACGCGAACGGAGACACACGTCCCGGCCTACCAACGGCGCCCCGGCGCGCCTCGGATCAACAACGCCAATGAACTACCAGTTCCAGTTCGACGCGGTGTTCGCCGCGTGGCCACTGCTGCTCAAGGGCACCTGGATCACCATCCAGCTCTCGCTGGCCGCCACTGCGATGGGCCTCATCGTGGCCATTGTCTGCGCCTGGGGCAAGACCTCTGGGCCGTCGTGGTTGCGCTTCCTGATCAACGCGTACATCGAGGTCATCCGGAACACGCCGTTCCTGGTGCAGCTGTTCTTCTTCTTCTTCGCGCTGCCGGCCATCGGCCTGCGCTGGTCGCCCTACACCGCGGCCCTGACGGCGATGGTGATCAACCTCGGGGCCTATGCCACCGAGATCATCCGTGCCGGCATCGAGTCGATTCCCAAGGGGCAGATCGAGGCCGGCCGGGCCCTCAACCTCAAGGGCTGGGAGATCTTCGTCTACGTCATCATGAAGCCGGCGCTCAAGGCGATCTATCCGGCCCTGACCAGCCAGTTCATCCTGCTGATGCTCAGCTCGGCCGTGGTGTCGGTGATCTCGGCCGACGACCTCACGTCGGTGGCCGCCACCTTGCAGTCGCAGACCTTCCGCAGCTTCGAGATCTACATCGTCGTCACCGGCATCTACCTGGCGCTGGCGCTGGCCTTCTCGCTGCTGTTCAAGACCATCTACCGGCACGCGCTGGACTACCCGGATCGCCGCTAGGCGCGCAAGGAGAAAAGCACCATGCGGACCTTCGGATTTGCCGAGTTCATGTTCATCGTCGAGGCGGCGCGCTGGACGCTGGCGCTGTCGGCCATCGCCTTCGTCGGCGGGTCGCTGCTGGGCCTGCTGGTGGCGCTGGCGCGCACCTCCGAGAGCGCGGCGGCGCAGTGGGTGGCGGCCGTCTACATCCAGATCTTCCAGGGCACGCCGCTGCTGCTGCAGCTGTTCCTGATCTTCTTCGGTGCGCCGGTGATCGGGCTGGACATCAACCCGTGGGTGGCGGCCGGGGTGGCGCTGGTGCTCAACACCGGCGCCTTCCTGGGCGAGATCTGGCGCGGTTGCATCCAGGCCATCCCGCACGGCCAGACCGAGGCGGCGCACGCGCTCAACCTGGGCTACGTCTCGCGCCTGCGCGACGTGGTGCTGCCGCAGGCCTTCCGGATCGCGCTGCCGCCCACGGTCGGGTACATGGTGCAGATCATCAAGGGCACCTCGCTGGCCGCGATCATCGGGTTCACCGAGGTCACGCGCGCAGGCCAGATCATCAACAATGCGACCTTTCAGCCGCTGCAGGTGTTCACCACGGTGGCGGCCATCTACTTCGTCATCTGCTGGCCGCTCTCGCTGCTGGCCGCGCGCATGGAAAAGAAGCGTGCCCGCGCGCTCGCGCGCTGACGCGCCAGGTTCGGTTCTTCACTTATCCCATTTCAACGCAGGAGACTTCGACATGACTTCCATCCTCAGCCGCCGCAACGTGCTGGCCACCCTGGCCGGCGCCGCCTTCGTGTTCGGCGCCGTCCAGGCCCAGGCCCAGTCGCTGGCCGACATCCAGAAGAAGGGTGAAGTGACCATCGGCATGCTGGTCGACTTCCCGCCCTACGGAACCACCAACGCGCAGAACCAGCCCGACGGCTACGACGCCGACGTCGCCAAGCTGATCGCCAAGGACTGGGGCGTCAAGGCGAACATCGTGCCGGTGACCGGCCCGAATCGCATTCCCTTCCTGCTGACCAACAAGGTCGACCTGCTGGTGGCCTCGCTGGCGGTCACGCCGGAGCGCGCCAAGCAGGTGACCTTCTCGCAGCCCTACGCGGCCGCCACCATCGTGCTGTACGCCAAGAAGGACGTGCCGATCAAGGCCGCGGGCGACCTCAAGGGCCACCGCGTGGGCGTGGCGCGCGCCAGTACGCAGGACGTGGTGGTGACCGCGTCGGCGCCCGAAGGCACCGAGATCCGCCGCTTCGACGACGACGCTTCGGCCATGCAGGCCCTGATGTCGGGCCAGGTCGACGCCATCGGTTGCTCCGTCACGGTGGCCGCGCAGATCGCCAAGCGCGTGCCGGCCGGCACGTTCGAGAACAAGTTCACCCTGAAGCAGCAGAACATGGGCATCGCCATGCGGCCGGGCCAGGACGACCTGCTCAAGAACGTGAATGCGTTCATCGAGAAGAACAGCGCCAACGGCGAGCTGAACAAGCTCTACCAGAAGTGGCTGGGCACCGATCTCCCGAAGTTCTGACACGGCACGACGCAAGCACGAAGGGACGCGCATGAGCACGCACGCGATGGGCGACACCATCATCCGCATGGACGGTGTCAACAAGTGGTACGGCAGCTTCCAGGTGCTGACCGACATCGACCTGTCGGTGCGCGCCGGAGAGCGCATCGTGATCTGCGGCCCTTCGGGCTCGGGCAAGTCCACCCTGATCCGCTGCATCAACCGGCTGGAGCAGGTGCAGAAGGGCAAGATCGTGGTCGACGGCATCGAGCTGACGGCCGGTGGCAAGAACGTGGACTCCGTGCGCGCCGAGGTTGGCATGGTGTTCCAGCAGTTCAACCTGTTCCCGCACCTGACCATCCTGCAGAACTGCACGCTGGCGCCGATGCGCTCGCGCGGCATGAGCCGCGAGCAGGCCGAGGAGGTCGCCATGAAGTACCTCACGCGCGTGCGCATTCCCGAGCAGGCCGGCAAGTACCCGAGCCAGCTCTCGGGCGGGCAGCAGCAGCGTGTCGCCATCGCGCGCGCGCTGTGCATGAGCCCGAAGATCATGCTGTTCGACGAGCCCACTTCCGCGCTCGACCCCGAGATGGTCAAGGAAGTGCTCGACACCATGATCGGCCTGGCCGAGGACGGCATGACCATGCTGTGCGTGACGCACGAGATGGGCTTTGCCCGCAGCGTGGCCGACCGCGTGATCTTCATGGCCGAGGGCCGCATCGTCGAGCAGGCGCCCCCGCAGGAGTTCTTCAGCCAGCCCACGGACGAGCGCACGCGCCAGTTCCTGGGACAGATCCTGAGTTCGCACCAGGCCCACTGATCTTCATCCGCCGGGCCGACGACGCGCCCGGCTTTTCGCAGGAGCTGCCAATGACGCCTGTCTACATCGCCCTCAATGCCTTCGGCAACGCGGAAGTCGGCCGGCACGGCCAACCCTGGTTCGCGCGGCTGGCCGCCGAAGCCGGGGCCGACGGCGTCGAGGTCCGCGGCGACCTGCTGCCGGCCGCGCCGCAGGACGACCTGCACAAGGAGCTGGCGCTGATGGCGCCGTTCACCGGCGTCTATTCCGAGCCCCTGGGCCTGTGGACGGCCGACGGCGATCTCGACGGCGGAGCGCTGCAGCGCGGCCTTGTGCGCGCGGCCGCGCTCGGCGCGCCGGTGCTGAAGATGTCGCTGGGCGGCTTCCGCATCGAGCGGCGCGATTCCCTCAACGACCTGGCCCTGCTGCTGCGCGACGCCAAGGTCGAGCTGCTGATCGAGAACGACCAGACCGAGACCGGCGGCACGCTGGCTGCGCTGCAGGACTTCTTCGGTGCTGCCGACGCGGTCGGCCTGCGCCTGGGCATGACCTTCGACATGGGCAATTGGCACCATCAGGGCGAGTCGCCGCTGGAGGCCGCCAGGGCACTGGCCTCGCGCGTGCGCTACGTGCACTGCAAGGGCGTGCAGCGGCTGCCCGCCAAGTGGGTCGCGGTGCCGATGGTCGAATCGCTGGCGCCATGGCGCGCGGTGCTGCGCGCCTTGCCGGGCGACGTGCCGCACGGCATCGAATACCCGCTCGTGGGCGACGACCTGCTGGCCACGACCCGCGCCGAAGTCCAGCGCATCAAGACCCTGCGCGCCACCACTTCTTCCTGACCTTGCACCCATGAGCCCAGACGCCTGCGCCTTCGATGTCGCCCTGTTCGGCGAAGCCATGCTGCTGCTGGTCGCCGACCGCCCGGGCCCGATCGAGAACGCCGAGTCGTTCCACAAACGCACCGCCGGCGCCGAGACCAACGTGGCCATCGGCCTGTCGCGCCTGGGCCTGAAGGTCGGCTGGGCGAGCCGGCTGGGCACCGATTCGATGGGGCGCTCGCTGCTCGCGAGCATGCGGGCCGAAGGCATCGACTGCGCGCACGTCGTGTGCGATGCGCAGCAGCGCACCGGCTTCCAGTTCAAGGGCCGCGTCACCGACGGCAGCGACCCGCCTGTGGAATACCACCGCAAGGGCTCGGCCGCCAGCCTGATGGGCCCGCAGGACGTGGACGAGGCCTGGCTGCGCTCGGCGCGGCACCTGCATGCGACCGGCGTGTTTCCGGCGCTGTCGGCCACCACGCTGGCGGCGGCGCGCAAGACGCTCGAGGTGATGCGCGCGGCCGGCCGCACCATCTCCTTCGACCCCAACCTGCGCCCGACCCTGTGGGCCAGTCCCGAGCTGATGCGCGAGACGCTCAACGACCTGGCACGCCAGGCCGACTGGGTGCTGCCGGGCATCGAGGAAGGGCGCTTTCTCACCGGCCTCGACACGCCCGAGGCCATCGCCCGCTTCTACCGCGAGCGCGGCGCCAGGCTGGTGGCGATCAAGCTCGGGGCCGACGGCGCCTACTTCGACAGCGACACCGCCGGCACCGGCCGCGTGCCGGCCTTCCCGGTCCGCGAGGTGATCGACACCGTGGGCGCCGGCGACGGCTTCGCCGCCGGCCTGATCAGCGCGCTGCTGGAGGGCCGCCCGGTGCCCGAGGCAGTGCGGCGCGGCGCCTGGATCGGCGCGCGCGCGGTGCAGGTGCTGGGCGACACCGAAGGCCTGCCGAGCCGCGCCGAACTCCAGGCAGCGGGGCTGTGACCCACGGGCCGTCCGCAACCAGAATCCGACACTCGGCCGGCAACGGCATCCGCACATGACTCGCAAGAACATCCTCGTCTTCCGCGAACTGCCTCCCGACCAGCTGGCGCGGCTTCAGGCCGAGCACACCGTGGTGCAGGCCGACCCGAAGAAGGACCGCGCCGCGTTCGACGCCGCGCTGGCGCAGGCGCAGGGGCTGATCGGCTCGAGCTTTCCGATCGACGCCGCGGTGCTCGACCGCGCGCCCAAGCTGGAGGTGGTCTCGAGCGTGTCGGTGGGCGTGGACAACTATGCGCTGGACGAGTTGCACCGCCGCGGCATTGTCCTGTGCCACACGCCGGGCGTGCTCGACGAGACGGTGGCCGACACCGTCTTCGCGCTGCTGATGGCAACCAGCCGCCGCGTGGTGGAGCTGTCGAACCTCGTGCGCGAGGGACGTTGGCAGAAGAACATCGGCGAAGACCTGTTCGGCTTCGACGTGCACGGCAAGACGCTGGGGCTGCTGGGCTTCGGCCGCATCGGACAGGCGATCGCGCGGCGTGCCGCATTGGGCTTCGGCATGCCGGTGCTCTACCACACGCGCCGCCCCGTGGACCTGGCGGTGCAGGCGCCGGCGCTGCAGGGCCATGCGCACCACAGGCCGCTGGACCAGTTGCTGGCGCAGTCGGACTTCGTGGTTGCCATGCTGCCGTTGTCGGACAGCACGCGCGGCATGGTCGACGCCGGCCTGTTCGCGCAGATGAAGCCCGGTGCCGTGTTCATCAACGGCGGGCGCGGCGCCACCGTGGACGAACCGGCGCTGCTGGCAGCGCTGGACAGCGGCCACCTGCGCGCTGCCGGACTGGACGTGTTCGCGCGCGAGCCGCTGCCGGCCGAATCTCCCCTGCGCACCCATGCCCGCGTGACGCCGCTGCCGCACATCGGCTCGGCCACGCACGAGACGCGCCACGCGATGGCCAGGCTGGCGGTGGACAACCTGCTGGCGGTGCTGGCCGGGCGCCAGCCGGCCGCGCCCTACGACCTGGGTGCCGCATGAGCAAACCTGCGAGCCCTGCCAGCAGCCGATGAGCACGCGCCAATCGGTCGGACGCGCGCCGGGGCGCGCCACCATTGCCGACGTGGCCACGGCCGCCGGCGTCTCCAAGGCCACGGTCTCGCGCTTTCTCAACCATCGCGACCGGCTGCTCAGCCCCGACATCGCCGCGCGGGTCGAGGCCGCGGTGCTGGCGCTGCAATACGCCCCCAGCCCGATGGCGCAAGCCCTCAGCCGTGGACGCTCCCGCCTGATCGGCTTGGTGGTGGCGGACGTCAGCAACCCGTTCTCGGTCGCGGTGCTGCGCGGTGCCGAGAAGGCGTGCCAGCAGGCGGGCTACCTGGTGATGCTGTTCAACCTGGGCAACGACGGCAGCCGCGAGCGCGAAGCCATCGAGGCGCTGGCCCGCTACCAGGTCGACGGCTTCATCCTCAACACGCTCGGGCGCGGCGCCTCGGCGGTGGACGCCGACACCCTGCACGGCAAGCCGGCCGTATTGGTCGACCGGCGCCACCCCGCGATGAAAGCCGACTTCGTCTCGCTGGACAACGTGTCGGCCATGCAGCAGGTGTGCGACCACCTGGCGCACAGCGGCCACCGCGAGCTGCTCTACATCAGCGAGCCCAGTCGGGGCGTGAGCTCGCGGCGCGAGCGCATCACCGCCTTCGGCGAATGCGTCAAGACGCTGGGCCCGCGCGTGGCCGGCGAGGTGTTCGAGAGCCGCGAGGACAACGAGCCCCAGGCGCTGGCCGAACTCGACGCCGCACTGCAGGCGCTCAAGCGCCGTGCAGGGCGCGGCCGCCGCGCCGCGGTGGTCGCCGGCAACTCGGTGGTCACGCTGCGCGTGGCCGCGGCGGTGACGCGGCTGGGCTGGCAGTTCGCGCGCGAACTCGGCTTCGTGGGCTTCGACGACACCGAGTGGTCGGCCTTGATCGGGCCGGGCCTGTCGACCATCGCGCAGCCGACCGACGCCATCGGGCACGCGGCGGCGACCTGCCTGATCGAGCGGCTCCAGGGGTTCGAAGGCCCGCCGCGGCAACTGCTGCTGCCGGGCGAGCTGATCTGCCGGGGATCGTCGAGCGCATAGGCGCCGGCCTGCGTGCCGCCATGGCGTCGCGCGAGAATGCGGCCATCATCGAAACATTCAACAGGAGACGCAGCGCCATGAGCAGCAACGGCAAACCTTCGATCGGCATGGTCGGCATCGGCCTGATGGGCCACGGCATCGCCAGCAACATCGCCAGGCATGGCTATCCGCTGACCGTGCTGGAGCATCCGGGCAACCAGCCGCTCGACGCGCTGAAGGCCGCGGGCGCCAGGAGCGTGGCGAGCCTGGCCGACCTCGCGGCCGGTGCCGACGTGATCATCCTGTGCGTGACCGGCTCGCCACAGGTCGAGGCCATCGTGCTGGGCGAGGGCGGCCTGCTGCAGGGCATGAAGCCGGGCACCATCGTCATCGACTGCTCCACCGCCATTCCTACATCCACGCAGCGCGTGGCCGAGGCGGTGCACGCGGCAGGCGGCCGCTTCCTGGACACGCCGATGACCCGCACGCCGAAGGAGGCCGCCGAGGGACGGCTGAACCTGCTCGTGGGCGGCGACGCCGCGCTGCTCGAGGAATGCCGGCCGTTGCTGTCGTGCTTTGCCGAGAACATCACCCGCACCGGCGGGATCGGCACCGGCCACGGCATGAAGCTGCTGCACAACTACGTGTCGCTCGGCACGGTCGCGCTGATCGCCGAAGCTGCCGCCTGCGCGCAGCGCGCCGGGGTCGATGCGGACGTGTTCGTCGACGTGCTGGCCAAGGGCGGCGGCGGCGGCGTCGCGCTGGAGCGTCTCAAGTCGTTCATCACGCAGCAGGACCCCGCTGGGCTTCGCTTCGCGATGTCCAACGCGCAGAAGGACCTGGGCTACTACGCCGAGATGGCCGGTGGCGCGCAGGCAGCGCGCGCCATTGCCGACGCGGTGCTGGCTACCTATGCCGGCGCGGTCGAACGCGGCGGCCCGCAGCGCTTCGTGCCGGAACTGGTGGCGGTGCTGGCGCAGGACGGCACGGTGCCGCCCGCTCAGAGTCCGAAGGGGTAGGTCTGCGCCCTGCGCCACTGGCGTTGGCAGGAGCCGGCCAACGCGGGTGCATCGGGCGGCAGCATTCCACTTGATTGCGGGCGGGACGAAGGGCTGTGCGCGTCCATGTCTACATCACCATCCCGTGCCCTTGTCTGCGCGCGGCGTTGCGCGACATGTATTGCTGGCGGACCTGCTCGATGCGCTGGTTGGTTTGCTCGATGTCCTGGATCGACGCTTCTGCCGGCGGTGCGGGAATATGGCTGTCCACAACGACGCGGGAATTCCGCATCGACGTCGAGGTGAAGGTGAGAACGGCGTGGTCCTCGCTCGCGTGGATCCTGCCCAGCGTGCGGGCCGTCATGCCCTCCTTGTGGCACGCCGCCGCGAACTGAAGCAGCCGCTCTTCAGTAGCCTGGGGAACGCGGGCGTGGAGCTCCTGGTACAGCGCATGCTGGGGGTGGTGCGGGTGGCGGGGATGCCTTGCTTCGCCCAAGCCGCCGCCGTCCAGCGGTCTCGTGCTCATGGCATTTGCCATGTCCGCTGTCCGCGTCGACCAGCCTCCCGCCGAAACCTGGTGGCCGGGTATTTCAATCTGCCGCCCCCGCTGCCAGGCGCGATAGGTGGCGTCCAATTCATTGCGCAGATTGCCTCGGGCTTGGCTGTCATTGAGCCAGCCATCGCTCACCCAGTTGCCCTCGACGCTGCGCTCGTATAGGTTGCCGTCCGAGCCCACGAGGCGCCCGGGGCGGTGCAGCGCGTGGGTCACGGCGTCGGGCAGCGGCGCGTACTGAGACCACCCATTGCGCGCATGCGCGGCCCGGTACTGCTCGGCCATGGCCGCCGGTGTCTGGGCCGCGTTGCGCTCGATGATGGCTTGGGCGGCGGCATCCAATTGCGCTGCGCGCCCTGGGCGGGCGGTTTCCAAGTGGCTCGCCTTCAGCCCATGTTCGAGCAACTGCTCGACCACCTCTCGCTTCCAGTCACCCGTGTCGGGCCGGCGGATCCAATCGCGCGCCACCACGCTGCGCGTGTCCTGCGCCTGGGCGGGCAGGGTGTACGGGTCGCGCGAAGCGGGCGGAGCACCCAGCGCCAGCTCGATCGCGGTGCGCGAAGCCTGGTGCGTCAGCCGATCGGCCAGGGCCGGGTCGGCGCGCAGCACGCTGTCGTTCGGCAGCCGGCGTGCCCAGCCATGCTGCGCATCGAACGTCCAGGTGTTGCCCAGGGCATCGTGCTGCTGGTTGATGCGGCGCTCGTCGAGCCAGGTGGCGATCCTGTCGCCGGCCACCGCGCCGACCACGCCGCCAAGCGCGCCGGTGACCAGCAGGCCGGGGCCGCTCTCCACGCCGAGCATGGCCCCGGCCGTGGCGCCGGCAGCGGCGCCGCCCCAGCCGCCGAGGCTGCGGGAGCCGAAGCGTTCGATCTGCGCCTGCGCCGCCGTGGCATTGCCTTGTTCGCGTAGTCGCCCGGCGGTGCGGACGGTGTCGACGGCGTCATAGGCATCGAGCGCCAGGCCGGCAACGCCCAGCGTGCCGCCGGCGCGGATGCGGGTGGGGCGAATGCGGGTGACGTGGTCGATCTCGGTGACCCTGGGGAATTCGCCTTCGAGGCGCTGCACCACGGCGCCGTCGCTGCGCTCGGTCAGCAGATGTTCGCGGGTCGGCGGCGCGACCCTCTGGTTGCGCGGCAGCTGGCGGTGCCAGTCCTGCTGCTCGCGCCAGCCGTCGCGCAGGCGGCGGGTGATGGAGGGATCGGCCAGGCGCATCTCGCGCGCCTGCTCCAGCGCAGCGCTGGGCAAGTGCGCGTCCAGGCGGCTGTCGTACAGCACGTCGCCTTCGCGGTTGAAGAGGCGGATTGGCGCATGGGTTTGCGCATGCACCGTGTCCAGGCTGGCGGGCAGCTTGCCGTAGAGGGCATCGCGGGCGAACTCGGGGACGTGGCGGCCGTAGCCTCGTTGATCAAGCTGCTTGGAGAACCGTTGATCGACGCCGAGTTCGCTTTCCAGCCAATGAGCCGCGACGGCGCGCACTTCGACTGCGTAGCCCCTGGCCTGCAGATCCTGGATCAGCTTCGCCGCCGACTTGCCGTTGCCCAGCGTGGTGTCGAAGATGAGGTTCTTCTTGTCGGCGACGGTCGCCGCCAGCAACTCCTCGGCCCATTTCCTGGCGTCGGGCTGGGTGTGCAAGGACCAAGTGTAGGGATGAGTTTGGCGGAGTTCGTCGACGTGGGGGTGACGCCCGCGTAGCTTGTCAGGATCGATGGAGACGACATCGTCCATGAGTTCACGCTGTGCTGCGTTCGCAAGTCCACCTTTGCCCGCGCCGGGCTGTCCTGCCAGGATGACGGCTTGGGGGCGCTCGTGTCGATTCGCGTCAGTGAATTGCCGATCTGCAAGGACGACGTCTCTGAGAATCGCGTGGTGCTGTGCGGCAGGAAGACGATGGACTTTTGCACTCATGCGGATGCCCCTTTGCTTCCTTCGAAGAACTCCCAGAGGCCATTCGAGTCACACTGCATGCATGCATGATGCATAAGTATTTCTCGTCTCTTCGCTTTCTCAATTGCCTGCGAGTCACCGCTGGCTTCGGCGCGTTTGACTTCTTGACGAGCCTCGCTAACAAAGCTCTCCAACGCCCCTTCCAGTGCCCAAAGCGCTTGCTCGAAGACGGGCGTTCCCTTAAGCGGTTTGGCCGCAACTTCGTTCAGGCTCCTTTGGATTTCTTCGATATGTTCCGGGTAGTCCTTGAGCATCTCTCGCAGCGCTGGTGGCACGGGCGGGAGGTGTGACGGCACGGCAAGACTTGTGCGTGCGGGTTGCCGCTTGCGAGAGTCCGCGGCGTGATCTGCAGAGCGCGTCGGGGATGCGTCGTGGAACCGAACGACTCTCTGCGCCTCTTCGCCATGCGGGCCGCCGCCCGGCCGCCCCAAATTCACTGACGTCCGCTGTACGGGCGCCGTGCCACTGACAAATCCCTCCTGCTTCGGGCGGGTCGGCTCGGAGAGGTCGAACAGGTCATCGAGGCGCAAGCCCCAAAGCAAGGCGACGACCGTGCCAACCCACACCAGCAGCGGCACGCCAAACCCGATGTAGCCGGCCAGCCTGATCTTGTCGGCGAAGGGCTGGAAGGCTGCAAGGTCGATGCTCTGTGCGTAGTGCCAATAGGTCAGGGCGTCCAGCCGCCCGGGCACGTTGAGCAGCCACATGACCAGCCATCCGGCGCCATAGACGCCAGCGATCAATGCCGGCGGCAACAGGCCTGCGGCGAGCGCGGCCCTCCCTGCGATGTTCATTCTTGTGGCCCCCTGGATTGCAAAGCGATGCAACGCATGCGCGCCAGGCTTCGAGGCCGGGCTTGCGCTCGCGCCGGGCGTTATAACCCAGGCGCTTGCGCGGCAGAAATTCCAGGATTCGCCAACAATCGTTGCTGCTTCTCGGAAGCGTCTGCAAGCCAGGCTTTTGCGCTCAAGCAGAAGCCCCCCGGTTTCCTTCAAAGAACTCCCAGAGGTCATCCCAGTCGCGCTCGCCGCGGGCATCAAACATCAGGTGCCTCTTTTGCCTTGCGTTCTCAATTGCCTGCGGGTCACCACTGGCTTCGGCGAGTCTGAGTTCCTCCTGGGCCTCGTCGATAAAGCTGCCCAACGCCCCTTCCAGCGCCCAAAGCGCTTGCTCGAAGACGGGCGTTCCCTTAAGCGGTTTGGCCGCCACGTCGTTCAGGCTCCTTTGGATTTCTTCGATATGTTCCGGGTAGTCCTTTAGCATCTCTCGCAGCGCTGGCGGCACCGGCGGGAGGTGAGTCGGCGCGGCAAGACTTGTGCGTGCGGGTTGCCGCTTGCGAGAGTCCGCGGCGTGATCTGCAGAGCGCGTCGGGGATGCGTCGTGGAACCGAACGACTCTCTGCGCCTCTTCGCCATGCGGGCCGCCACCCGGCCGCCGCAAATTCACTGGCGTCTGCTGTACGGGCGCCGTGCCACTGACAAATCCCTCCTGCTTCGGGCGGGTCGGCTCGGAGAGGTCGAACAGGTCATCGAGGCGCAATCCCCAAAGCAAGGCGACGACCGTGCCGACCCATACCAGCAGCGGCACGCCAAAGCCGATGTAGCCGGCCAGCCTGATCTTGTCGGCGAAGGGCTGGAAGGCTGCAAGGTCGATGCTCTGTGCGTAGTGCCAGTAGGTCAGGGCGTCCAGCCGCCCGGGCACGTTGAGCAGCCACATGACCAGCCATCCGGCGCCATAGACGCCAGCGATCAGTGCCGGCAGCAACAGGCCTGCGGCGAGCGCGGCCCTCCCTGCGATGTTCATTCTTGTGGCCCCCTGAATTGCAAAGCGATGCAACGCATGCGTGCCAGGCTTCGAGGCCGGGCTTGCGCTCGCGCCGGGCGTTATAACCCAGGCGCTTGCGCGGCAGAAATTCCAGGATTCGCCAACAATCGTTGCTTTTCAGAAGCGTCTGCAAGCCAGGCTTTGCTTCGTGGATGGTTGTCATCCACCGCCGGACTGTTCAGAGCACGGCGACTGGCGCCGCCACCGACGCCGCCACGCCGATCACATCGTCGGGCGCGCCGATGCCGGGTGTCTCGTCCAGCGTCACCCAGCCTTCGTCGATCCGCGACAGGCCCGGGCTGAGGGCGCTGCGCAACGGGTTGTCGTTGGCGTCGATCTCGAGCAGGCCGTCGCCGCCGGCGGCAGCCAGCAGGTGTGCCGACGCGAGCAGGCCGAGGCCGCCGCCGAGGTAGTGCGGGCAATAGCGCAGGCCCGCGGCAAGGGCGCGCTGCACTACCGGCCAGCAGGCCGAGATGCCACCCCACTTGGCGACATCCGGCTGCATGACGCTGAAGACGTTCGCCGCGATGGCGGCGTCGAAGGCGTCATCGCCCGCCAGGTTCTCGCCGCCGGCCAGCGGCATCGGGGCTTGGGCGCGAAGTTGCTGCCATTGGGACCAGGGACGGTCGGCGCGCAGTGGCTCTTCGAGCCAGCCGAGGCCGAATGGCGCGAGGCGGGGTGCCATGTCGAGGGCCTCCCGCAGTGTCCAGGCCTGGTTCGCGTCGACCATGAGCGGCGCCGCGTCGCCGAGTTCGCGCCGCAGCGCCTGCAGGTTGTCGATGTCGCGCGCGGCGCCGAAGCCGACTTTGAGCTTGAACGCGCGGTGGCCGGCCGCACGCATGCGCTGCGCCATCTCCGTCGCGCCCTGGGGGTTGATGCCGCTGGCGTACACCGGAATGCGCGCCTGCCGACCGCCGAGGTAGCGCCACAGCGGCTGGCCGGCACGCCGGGCGGCCAGGTCCCACAGCGCCAGGTCGATGCCGGCAATGGCCTGCGCCATCGGGCCGGGTTCGCCCGACTGGATTGCCAGCACGGCGGTCTGGCGCGTCAATGCATCCCAGGCCGCGGCAGGGCCGTCGAATGCCTGGCCTTCCAGCAGCGGCGCCATGCAGGTGCGCACCAGCCGTGCCCGATGCTCGGCGCCGCACGCCGGAAAGTTGCACCACACCTCGCCCCAGCCGCTGGCGCCGTCCTGGTCGCGCACCTGCACGAACAGGGCCGGGCGGTCGGTCATGGTGCCGAACGAGGTGCGCACCGGCACCCGCACCGGGTAGCGGAACACGTGCGCCTCGACGCTGGCGATGCGCAGCGGCGCGCGGGGCAGGGCGACGGGTGCGGCGGCGGTGTCGTTCATGGCAGGAGGTTCATCTCGACATGGATGGCGTCGCCGCGGTAGGTGACTTCGCCGAGGTAGACGACGCGGTCGGTGTCGTCGCGAAAGATGCGCCGCACTTCGGCCACGGGCGAATTGACCGGCACGTCGAGCAGCCGCGCGACCTCCATGTCGGCGGTGCCGATGGTCAGCACCTGGTGCGCCTTGGCGATGCGCAGGCTCTTGAGGCCCACCAGGATGGGGATGACCGGCTCGTCCCGGAAGCGCCGGGGCGAACGGCGGAACACCGGCTCGGCCAGGTGGATGTTGATCACGCAGTAGGGCTGGCCCTGGCGCGAATGCACGCGCCGCATGAAGACGTAGCGATCGGCCGCCTGGCCCTCGCCCGGGCGCAGCGCCGGCGCGGTGGTCGACTCGTCGATGTTGACGATCTGCGGTTCGGTGTCGGAATACATGCGCGCCAGCGAGGCAAGCGAGGTCTGTACGCTGAGCCAGCGGTCGCTCGGCTGGCCGGTGACGAAGGTGCCCCGGCCCTGCTGCGGCGACAGCAGCCCGTCGCGCGCGAGCATGTCGACGGCCTGGCGCACCGTGACGCGGGCGACGCCGAACTCGCTTCCGAGCTCGTCCAGCGAGGGCAGGCGATGGCCCTGCGGCCACTGGCCACGGGCGATTCGCTGGCGCATCAGCTCGGCCAGTTGCAGGTAGCGCGGGATGGGGCTGTCGCCGAATCGGGGGGAATCCGCACTTGCCATAGGCGATGTTCTAAAGGTATGGTCTACAGTACGTTTAGCTCAATATAGCAGAAGGGTACGCCGCGGCGCCACCCTTGCACAGGAGACTCCACTTCATGCCCCGCAGCACGGCGCCACGCCGAATCGCATTGATCGTCCTGCCATGGCTGGTGCTGCTGGCGCTGTGGTATGGCCTGCGCTACAGCGGGCTGGTCAACCCGGCGCTGGTACCGGCGCCGCACGAGGTGGCCGAGCGCTTCGTCTCGCTCATGGGCGACCGCCTGCCCATGGACATCCTCATGTCCACCCAGCGCGTGTTCATCGGGGTGGCGCTGGGCACGCTGGCGGCGGTGCCGGTGGGGTTCTGCCTCGGCTGGTATCGCGGCGTGCGCACGTTCATCGACCCGGTCATCAACTTCTTCCGTGCACTGCCGCCGATCGCGCTCATCCCGCTGGTCATCGTCTACTTCGGCATCGGCGAGATCGCCAAGACGGTGATTCTGTTCTACGCGTCCTTCTTCGCGGGGGTGATCGTCATGTACGAGGGCATCGCGCAGATCAGCCCGATCTACGTTCGCGTTGCGCGCACGCTCGGCGCGAGCGACCTGGAGATATTCGGCCGCGTCATCGTGCCGCTGACGGTGCCGCACATCCTCACCGCGGTGCGCGTGGCGCTCGGCGTGGCGTGGGCCACGCTGGTGGCTTCCGAACTCATTGCCGCGCAGCAGGGGCTGGGGGCGCTGATCCAGAACGCCTCGGCCTTCTTCCAGCTCGACATCATCTACGTCGGGATCATCTGCATCGGTTTCATCGCCCTGGCGATGGACCTGCTGCTGCGCGCCGCCACCCGGCGCATGGTGGCCTGGCAGGACAGGCTGGCATGACCGCGCCGCGCGTTCGTTTCGAGGACGTGGTGGTCGAGTTCCCCACCACGCAGGGCCCGATGCGCGTGCTCGACGGCCTTTCGCTGGACATCCACCAGGGCGAGTTCGTCTCGATCATCGGCCCGTCCGGCTGCGGCAAGACGACGCTCATGAACATGCTGGCCGGCTTCGTGCAGCCCACGCAGGGGCGTGTGCTGCTCGACGGCAAGCCGGTCACGGCGCCCGGGCCGGACCGCGGCGTGATCTTCCAGGAATACGGCGTCTTTCCATGGCTGACGGTGCGGCAGAACATCGCCTTCGGCCTGCGCCTGTCGGCCAACCGCACGCCCCGGGCCGAGCACGACGCGATCATCGACCGCTACATGCGCCTGATGGGCCTGGCCGACTTTGCCGACCACCATCCCAAGCACCTGTCCGGCGGCATGCGGCAGCGACTGGCGCTGGCGCGCGCCTACGCGGTCCGGCCAGAGTTCCTGCTAATGGACGAGCCCTTCGGCGCACTGGACGCGCAGACCCGCAGCGCCATGCAGGACCTGCTGCTGGAAGTGCTCCAGGCCGAAGGCAAGACGGTGATGCTGATCACCCACTCGGTGGACGAGGCGATCTACCTCTCGTCGCGAATCGTGGTCGTCACGGCGCGGCCGGCGCGCATCCGCACGGTGATCGAGGTCCCGTTCGGCTATCCGCGCGGCGAGGCGGTGCACGAAGACCCGCGCTTCGCGCAGCTGCGCGCGCAGATCCGCGAACTGGTGATGCAGGAGTACGCCGCGCAGTCGAAGCAGCAGGTGCGCCTGTCCGATTGAACCGGTTCGTTGTCCCGGCGCCACCCGCGCCGGATGTCTGATTCTTGGTCGAGCTCGAAAGGAAACGCGACATGTCTCTCCAACGCAGAAGCATCCTCCGCGGCGGTGCCGCACTGGCCGCCACCGCGGCCTCCAGCCTGGCGCTGCCGGCCTGGGCACAGGCGCGCACCAAGGTTAACGTCGGCTACCTGCACACGCCGGCGGTGGACGGCCAGATCTGGCTCGGCCAGGAAATGGGCACCTTCGCCAAGCAGGGGCTCGAGCTCGAGCTGCGCCAGTTCACCACCGGCCTGGAGATCTTCCAGGCCATGGTGGGCGGCAGCCTGGACGTGCTGGCCACCGGCGCGGTGCTGTCGAACTTCCCAGCGCGCGGGCAGGGCAAGGTCTTCCTGATCAACAACATCGAGTACGCCACGGCGCAGTTGTGGGTACGCCCGGATTCGGGCATCAAGACGCTGGCCGACCTCAAGGGCAAGCAGATCTCCACCACCACGGGCACCACGGCGCACGTGTTCCTCGACCGGGCGCTGCGCTCGGCCCAGCTCGACCCGGCCAAGGACGTGCGCCTGGTCAACCAGCGCATGTCGGAGGCGGTGACGTCCTTCATCTCGGGCGCGGTGCCGGCCGTGGCGCTGTGGTCGCCGTTCGACACGACGGTGCGCGCGAAGGTGCCCGGCGCGACGAAGCTGATCGACGCCTCGGCCTTCTTCCCGCAGGCGGCCATCGTCGGCGGCTGGGCCGCGCGCAACGACTTCTACGAGAAGAACAAGCCGGTGCTGCAAAAGCTCATCGCCGGCTGGCTGCCGGCGAACGAACGCATGATCAACGACCCGGACGGCGCCGCCACCGCACTGCAGAAGTCGCAGTACAAGGAGGTGCCGCTGGACCAGTTCAAGGAGCAGTTCAAGGCCAGCAAGTACTACTCGTCGGCCGAATGGCGCGCCAAGTATGCCGACGGCACCGTCACGAACTGGCTGCAGCAGGTGACGGACTTCTTCGTCGGCAACGCCAATATCCAGAACCCGCTGAAGGCCAGCCAGTACTTCGACCCGGCATTGTTCACCAGCCTGGTCAAGGCATGACGCGATGAGCGGGCCGGCCGAAGGTTTCGACTACATCATCGTCGGCGCCGGCTCGGCCGGCTGCGTGCTGGCCAATCGCCTGAGCGCCGACCCGCGCTGCCGCGTGCTGCTGCTCGAGGCCGGCACCGACAGCACCCACTTCTGGCTGCGCCTGCCGGTGGGCTACTTCCGCTCGATCTACGACAAGCGGTTTTCCTGGCAGTTCGAGACCGAGGCGCAGGCCGAGACCGGCGGGCGCCGCATCGTGTGGCCGCGCGGCAAGGTTCTGGGCGGCTCCAGCGCGATCAACGGCCTGATCTACATCCGCGGCCAGCGCGCCGACTTCGACGACTGGGCGCGCGCGGCCGGCGCACCCGGCTCCGGCTGGAGCTACAGCGAACTGCTGCCGTTCTTCAGGAAGTCCGAGCGCTACGACGGCGGCGAGACCGAGTTCCACGGCGGCTCGGGCGAGCTGCGCGTGTCCGACCTGCGCAACGACCATCCCTATTGCGCGGCCTGGCTGCAGGCGGGCGAGCAGGCCGGCTTTGCGCGCAGCGGCGATTTCAACGGCGCGCAGGACGAGGGCCTGGGCGCCTACCAGCTCACGCTCGGCGGGCGCTGGCGCTGCGACGCCGCCACCGCCTTCCTGGCGCCGGTGCGGCATCGCGCGAACCTGCAGGTGCGTTGCGGCGTGCAGGTGACCCGCGTGCTGGTCGAAGGCGCCCGCGCGGTCGGCGTGGAATGGCTCGGCGAAGACGGCCAGCGCCACAGCGCGCGTGCCGATGCCGAGGTGATCCTGTCCGCCGGCGCGCTGCAGACACCGCAGCTGCTGCAGTTGTCGGGCATCGGGCCGGCCGACGCGCTGCGCGCGCTGGGCATCGGGGTGCACGTGGACGCGCCCGAGGTCGGTGCCAACCTGCAGGACCACTACCAGGCGCGCGTGATCGTCAAGCTGCGACGGCGCATGTCGCTCAACGACCAGGTGCGCAGTCCGCTGGGGCTGGCGACGATGGGCGCGCAGTGGCTGTTCGGCCAGCGCGGGCCGCTGACCGTCGGTGCCGGCCAGGTAGGCGGCATGGTGCGCACGGCGGTGGCCCGGGACGCGCGGGCCGACGTGCTGTTCAACGTGATGCCGCTGTCGGTCGACAAGCCGGGCGACGCGCTGCACGGCTTCTCGGGGTTCTCTGCCTCGGCCGCGCAGTGCCGGCCGGAGTCGCGCGGCAGCGTCATGCTTGCCAGCGCCGACCCGCTGGCGCCGCCGCGCATCACCACCAACTACCTGGTCGAGCCGCACGACGTGAAGGTGCTGGTGGAGGGGCTGAAGATCCTGCGCGACATCTACGCGCAGCCGGCGTTCCGCGACCTCGTCACCGGCGAGGAGTACCTGCCGGGCAACGATGTCCGGGACGATGCGCAGCTGGCGCGCTTCGCGCGCGAGAAGGGCGGCACGGTGTTCCACCCCGTCGGCACCTGCCGCATGGGTGGCGACGCGCGGTCGGTGGTCGATGCGCAGTTGCGCGTGCGCGGCATCGAGCGCCTGCGCGTCATCGACGCGTCGGTCATGCCGACGATGACCTCGGCCAACACCAACGCGGCGGCCATCGTCATTGGCGAGAAGGGCGCCAGCCTCGTGCTGGCCGGCTGACCGCTGTCGCCGCGGCGCGACACGCTCGCGCTGCGCTGAATCACTTAGTTCGCACCGTTCGTTGCAACTGGCAACGGTTCGTGTGTTGCGCGCATCGGCGATGCGCGAAGTCATGCTTCGTTCGTTGACCTGTCACGGCGAATGCCTAGTCTCGACGCTGCCATGACGAAGCGCGATGCCATTGGCCTCGCCCGCATCCGCCAGGGCACGCAGTTCCCATAACCACAAGGAGGCATGTCCGTCGGCGGTGTCGCGCGCTCGCGTGCGCCCGGCTCGGGCCTGTCGCTTCATACAAAGGAGTTCGTTCCTCATGCGCAAGTTGATTCGATGGCGCGCCTGGCTCGCGCTTTCACTGATGGCGGGCATGGCCGGCCTGTCCGCCTGCGGAGGCAGCGGCGGTGCCGACAGCGGCGGCGCCTCGAGTGCCGCGTCCTCGTCGAGCAAGACCGAAAGCCCGTCCGAGGGCAAGCCCGAGACGGAAGAAAAGCCCAGCGTGACCTACGCCCCCTGAATACATCCAGAAAGAGACAGAACAACATGACCTCACGACGCAAGTTCCTGCAGAGCGCGGCCGGCACCAGTCTTGCTGCCGCCACCCTTTCGGCCTTCCCGCCGAGCATCCGGCGCGCGCTGGCGATTCCCGCCCACCGCGACACCGGCACCGTCAAGGACGTCAAGCACGTCGTCCTGCTGATGATGGAGAACCGCTCCTTCGACAGCTACTTCGGCACCTTCAAGGGCGTGCGTGGATTCGGCGACCGCTTCGCCGTGCCGGCACCCAACGGCAAGACCATCCTGCACCAGACCTACACGCTGACCACGCCGCCGACGACCTACACGCCCTACCACCTCGACGAGAGCAAGGGCAACGCGCAGCGCGCCGGCAGCACGCCGCACTCCTGGGCGGATTCGCAGGCCGCGTGGGACCACGGCCGCATGTACAAGTGGCCGGACGCGAAGAAGCTCCTGTCGCTGGGCTACTACGAAGCCGCGGAAGTGCCGTTCCAGCGCGCGCTGGCCGACGCCTTCACGCTGTGCGACCACTACCACTGCGGCATGCACACCGGCACCATCGCCAACCGGCTCTTCTACTGGAGCGGCACCAATGGGCCGAACGGGCTGAGTCCTGTCGATGGCAGCCGGGTCGAGGTCGCTGGACTGAACAACCAGTTCAACGGCGGCAACGACATCGGCGTGTCCACCGACGGCTGGACCTGGACCACCTATGCCGACCGGCTGGAGAAGGCCGGCGTGAAGTGGAAGGTCTACCAGAGCCTGATCGACAACTACGGCTGCAACGAGATGATGGGCTTTCGCCACTGGCGCGCCGCCATCGAGCAGATGCCGGCGGCGCGGCGTCCCGTGTACGTGCCGGACACCGACATCACGCAGCCGGTGACCGCGGCGGGCCCGTTCTACGACGCCTCGGTCGACGACGCGCTGAGCCCGCTGGCAAAGGGCTTCGGCAACACCATGCCGTACGGCTTCCTGGAGACTTTGCGCGAGGACATCAGGAACGGCCAGTTGCCGCAGGTGTCCTGGATCATCGCGCCGTCGGCCTACAGCGAACATGCCGGCCCGTCGAGCCCGGCCAAGGGCGGCTGGTACGTGCAGGAAGTGCTCGACGCGCTGACCGCCAACCCGGAGGTCTGGAGCAAGACGGTACTGCTGGTCAACTACGACGAGAACGATGGCTTCTTCGACCACGTGCCGTCGCCCGCGGCGCCTTCGCGCAACGACGACGGCTCGCTCGCCGGCGCCAGCACCATGGCCGCTGCCGACGTGGCCGTCGAATACCACGACTACACGCCGGCCACCGAGAAGCAGCCCGCGCCGGATGGCCGCCCCTACGGCCCGGGCCCGCGCGTGCCGCTGTGGGTGGTCTCGCCCTGGAGCCGCGGCGGCTGGGTCAACTCGCAGGTGAGCGACCACACGTCGACGCTGATGTTCCTGGAGAAGGTCTTCGGCGTGCCCGAGCCGCAGATCAGCGCGTACCGGCGCGCCATCTGCGGCGACCTGACCAGCGCCTTCAACTTCGACCGTCCCAACGACGAGCCGTTGCCCACGCTCGCCGGCCGCAAGACCAAGGCCGAGGCCGATGCGCTGACGGCGGCGCAGCAGGCGCTGCCGAAGATCGAACCGACGGCCGACGCCGCACTGCCCCGGCAGGCCACGGGCGTGCGCCCGTCGCGCGCCTTGCCCTACGAGCTGCACACCAGCGCGCGCAGCGATGCCGTGGGCGGGCGGGTGCAACTGCTGTTCGCCAACACCGGCCGCGCGGCCGCCGTGTTCCATGTCTACGACAAGCTGCATCTGGCCGACCGGCTGCCGCGCCGCTTCGTGGTCGAGCCGGGCAAGCGGCTCGACGGCGACTGGAACGCGGCGACCGACAACGCCGGCTTGTACGACCTGTGGGTGCTCGGCCCCAACGGCTACCACCGGCAGTTCAAGGGTGATCTCAACGCGCTGCGCGCGGGTGGCGCGCCGGCGCCCGAGATCCGGGTCGGGTATGACGCCCGCGGCGGCGACATCTACCTGCAGCTGCGCAACGAGGGACGGCGCGATTGCGTGTTCAGCGTGCAGTCGAACAAGGCCTATCCGAGCGTGCAGGCGATCGGCGCCGGCCGCTGGGAGCGCGGCCACGACCACGATGATCGTGGCCACGGCCACGGCCACGGCCACGGCCACGGAGGCGGCGGCGGACACTCGGACGACGACTGGACCGTGCGCGTCAGGGGCGGCGGCGAGGAGACGCTGCGCTGGCGCCTGGATGCCACCGGCCAGTGGTACGACTTTGCCGTTACCTGCGAAGGCGACAGTGCGTTCTACCGCCGCTTCGCCGGCCGGGTGGAGACCGGGCGCCACGCGGTGAGCGACCCGGCCATGGGCATGGCCGACGCGTTCTGAGGCCCCTGCGGCCTGCCAGCGCGCTGGCAGGCCGGCGCCTCAGAAGCCGATGAACTGCGCGACTTCGCCGAGCGGGGCGCGCTCGGTCACCAGGGCGTCCAGCGGCACGTCGCGATCCGCATAGCCGATCGCCATGCCGGTGAACAGCATGCGCTCGGGCGGCAGTTGCAGGAATTGCCCGATGGTGCGCGGGTACATGGCCCAGCATTCCTGCGGGCAGCTGTCCAGGCCCTCGGCGCGCAGCAGCAGCATCACGTTCTGCAGCAGCATGCCGAGGTCGGACCATTGCGGCGGACCCATGCGCCGGTCGACCGTGCAGAACAGCGCCAGCGGCGCGCCGAAGAACTCGAAATTGCGCGCAAACCAGGCGCGCCGCGCGGGCCTGTCCTCGCGCGGGATGCCCAGGCGCGCATACATGGCCTCGCCCACGTCGAAACGCCGCTGGCGATAGGGCTCGACCAGCTCGTTCGGGTAGACGTCGTATTCGCTGCCTTCGCCGCGCGGGTCGTCGCGTACGCGCTCGCGCATCAGGGCCTTGAGCCGCGCCAGGGGCTCGCCCCCGACGATGCTCAGGTGCCACGGCTGCAGGTTGCCGCCCGAGGGGGCGCGCAGGGCCGCCTCCAGCACGCGATGGATGACGTCGGGTGGCACCGGCCGGTCCAGGAATGCGCGCACCGAGCGCCGGCTGCTCACCGCCTCATGGACGTTCATGCGGCCTATTCGACCTCGGCGATCAGTTCGATCTCGACGCAAGCGCCCATGGGCAGCTGCGCCACGCCGAAGGCACTGCGCGCGTGCGCGCCGCGGTCGCCGAAGACCTCGCCCATCAGTTCGCTGGCGCCGTTGGTCACCAGGTGTTGCTCGACGTAGCTGCCGGTGGAGTTGACGAGGCTCATCAGCTTGATCACGCGCCGCACCTTGTTCAGGTCGCCCACGGCGGCGTGCAGCGTGCCCAGCAGGTCGATGGCCACGGCGCGTGCGGCCTGCTTGCCTTCGGCGGTGTCGATGCCGGCGCCGAGCTGGCCGGCCCAGACCTTGCCGTCCTTCTTGGCGATGTGGCCGGACAGGAACACCAGGTTGCCGGTGCGCATGAAGGGGACATACGCGGCGGCGGGCACGGCCACCGGCGGCAGGTCGATACCGAGTTGCTTCAGTTTGTCGTAGACGCTCATGGGAATCCTCCGTTCGAAAAAAGGCCATTGTCGCCCGGACGGATTCACGGCCCCCGCGCAGGGGGCTGGCCCGCGTGCGTGTCGTCGGCACCGGCCTCGTCGGCGGGCTCCACCGTGACCGCCACGGCCAGCGTGTGCCCGGCGCCGCCGTGCAGCACGCCGCGCATCGGCGAGACGTCGGCGAAGTCGCGTCCCATGGCCAGCACCACGTAGTCCTCGCCCGGCTGGCGGCCGTTGGTGGGATCGAAGTCGGCCCACGTGCCCGGCTGCCCGTCGGCGCCGGGCAGGTAGGCCGAGACCCAGGCGTGCGATGCGTCGCTGCCGAGCAGGCGTGGCTGGCCCGGCGGCGGCTGCGTCAGCAGGTAGCCGCTGACGTAGCGGGCCGGCAGGCCGAGCGTGCGCAGGCAGCCGATCATGATGTGGGCGAAGTCCTGGCAGACGCCGCGGCGCTGCGCCAGCGCCTGCACCGCCGGCGTGTTGACCTGCGTGCTGTCGCCGTCGTAGATGAAGTCGGCATGCATGCGACGGGTCAGGTCCAGCGTCGCCTCGAACAGCGGCCGGCCCGGCGCGAAGCTCGCCCGCGCATACGCGGAGAACGCGTCGTGCCGCGGCACGTGGTGCGAGGCGAAGACGAACTCGGCGGCGGGGTCGTGCGGCGCGTCCTTGCGGTAGCGGTAGTGCTCGCGCACCTGCTCCCATGCCCGGTCCGCCGCCCCCGGCCCGGCGGTGGCGCCGGCGTGGGTGCGCACCAGGCTGCGCGCCGTCACGACCAGCGTGTCGTGCTGCGATTCCAGCGCGAAGAAGGCGCGGCCGTTGCCGTAGACGTCGACCGATTCGCTGCGCTGCGCCGGCTCCGGCGTGATCTCCAGCGCGTGCTCGAGCAGCGCCTGTCGCGGCAGCTCGCGCGGCCTGAGGTACGCCATGTGCTGCGCCGTCTCGACCGGCGGCGTGTAGGCGTAGCGGGTTTCGTGGGTGACGCGCAGCAGCATGGCGGCCGATCAGACACCCACCGAATGCAGCGATTCGGCAGTCAGGGTGAAGTAGCGCGCGCCGATCTCGTCGGAGACCTGGTAGGTCGCGGTCTCGAGCCGGTCGAGCATGTCCATCAGCGCCGCGTGACCGGGTGCCGCGTCGGCGGCGCACAGGTGGTCGATCGACCAGCCGGCCGGATCGGGCAGCTTGTGCGACAGCTCGGCCAGTTCGCCGGGCGCGCTGCCGGCGAGCCGCGCGATGCGCCCGCGCAGCGTCTGCGTCACCCAGGCCAGGGAGCGCGGGTTGTCGCGGTCGAGCACCAGCAGGTCGACCAGCGGCGCGACGTCCCGGCGCTGCTGGTAGCGCGCATGGAAGGTGATGGTGCTGTCGAACAGCGCCAGCATCGCCTCGAAGCCCGGCAGGTCGTGCACCGAGCCGTCGGCAATGCCGGCCATGAGCGCATCGGTGAAGAAGGCCAGGCGCTCGATGTGGCGGCCGATGGACAGCAGGCGCCAGCCGTCGTCACGCGTCATGCGGTCGGTCTGCGCGCCGGTGAGCGCCGACAGTGCCTGCGTCGCGTCTTCCAGCGCGCGCAGGGCTGCCGAGGCCGAATGCAGGCCTTCGGCCTGGTCGCCGGCCAGTCGGGCGGCGCTGGCCGAGAACTCGGCCTCGGTGCGCACGATCAGGTTCCAGTGGTCTTGCGACAGGCGCTCGCGCAGCGCGCTGGCCGCGTTGCGGATGCAGCGCAGCGAAAAGCCGACGCTGCCGCCTTCGGTGTTGCCCAGCTCGGCGATCAGCGCGCGCTCGAAGACGCGGCGCGAGCGCGGTGCCGCCGGCACGTCGCGCGGCACCAGTGCGTTGTGCTGCGCCAGCTTGTGCAGCCAGGCGAGCAGCGGCTGCGATTCCTGCTCCTCGCCGGGCAGCAGGCTCAGCGTCAGCCGCGCCAGCTGCACGGCGTTTTCCGCGCGCTCGGTGTAGCGGCCGAACCAGAACAGGTTTTCCGCCGCCCGGCTCGTCACCGGCGCCCGGTTGCGCGTGAGGGCCTGGACGCTGGCGTGGCTGGCCAGCAGGCTGGTCCGGTCGATGTCGGCATGCGTCTGCACCCAGGTGTCGGCGCTGCTGCCGCCGCGCTGCATGGAGACGATGCGCGTGTCCGGCCCGGCGATGCGCGCCATGCCGCCGGGCAGCATGCGCCAGCTGCCGGGACCGTCGCTGACGGCGAACACGCGCAGCAGCACGGTGCGCGCCGAGAGCTTGCCGCCGCCCCCGGCATCGCCGTCGCGCTCGCTCCAGCTGGGCATCTGCGACAGCGGCAGGTAGCCTTGCACGGTATGCGCTTCGCCCGACAGCGCGATGCGCCCGGCCCATTCCTCCATGGTGCGGCGATCCATTTCGCTGCCCAGCACGGCGTGCAGCTGGCCGGCGGCATCGGGGTAGGTCGACTTGATGACCGACTGGGCCAGTTGCGGCAGCGCCGCCTCCATGGCGGCGCGCTCGCCGCACCACCACGAGGGCAGGGAAGGCAGCAGCAGCGACTCCCCGGTCAGGTGCCTGGCCAGGCCCGGCAGGAAGCCGAGCAACGCCGGCGATTCGAGAAAGCCCGAGCCGGGCGTGTTCGCCACCAGCACGTTGCCGGCGCGCACCGCCTGCATCAGCCCGGGCACGCCCAGGGTCGAGTCGGGGCGCAGTTCGAGCGGGTCCAGGAACTGGTCGTCCACGCGCTTGATTAGGCCGTGCACCGGGCGCAGGCCTTCGAGCGTCTTCAGGTAGAGGTGTTCCGCGCGCACGGTGAGGTCGCTGCCCTCGACCAGCGTGATGCCGAGGTAGCGGGCCAGGTAGGCGTGCTCGAAGTACGTCTCGTTGTACGGGCCGGGCGTGAGCAGTGCCACGTGCGGCTGGGTCTGCGCCGGGCACATGCGCTGCAGCGCGTTCATCAGCGCCACGTAGGTGGACGCCAGCCGCTGCACGTGCAGCGACTCGAAGGCCTGCGGGAACTGGCGCGACACCGCGATGCGGTTCTCCAGCAGGTAGCCCAGGCCGGATGGCGCCTGCGTGCGTTGCGACACCACCCACCAGTTGCCGTCCGGCCCGCGGCCGAGGTCGAACGCGGCGATGTGCAGCCACGTGTCGCCCGGCGGCCTGACGCCGTGCATGGCGCGCAGGTAGCCGGGGTGCCCCTGCACCAGCGCAGCGGGCAACAGGCCCTGGGCCAGCAGGTCCTGAGGCCCGTAGACGTCCGCCAGGACGCGGTCGAGCACGCGCATGCGCTGCAGCACGCCGGCCTCGATGCCAGCCCAGCTTTCAGGCGAGATGATGAGCGGGAACAGGTCGAGCGACCACGGCCGCTGCGGCCCGTGCCGGTCGGCATAGACGTTGTAGGTGACGCCGTTGTCGCGGATCTGCCGCGCCAGGCTGCGCGCGCGCTCGGGCAGGTCGGCGAAGCCGCCGGGGCCGAGTTCACGGAAGAAATGCGACCAGGCCGGTGCCAGCGTGGCGGCGTCGCCCGCGGCTGCGCCGTCTTCGGGCGCCTCGGCCGCGGCATCGACGGCTCCGGCCGCCGGCGCCGGCACCGCAGCGTCGCGCAACTGCGGGCCGGCCGGGGCGCTTGGCGCGCGCGGCACCGGCGCGGCAGCGGTGGCGCGGCCGCGCAGTTCGTCGTAGTGGCCCGGGCCGGCCGGCGGCGTCAGGGCGGCCGCCAGCGCGGCGAGGGCGGCCGGCGACTCGGGCTCGGCGTCGAAAAGGGAGGGGTTGAGGGGATCCACAGCCGGTCAATTGTTACATTGCCGTGACGCAGATGGCCTCCGCCCCTGTGGCGCGGGTCAGCGCCTCAAGTCCAAAGTGAACGGGAATTCACGGCTGCCGGTGATTTCGATGTTGGCAGGCAGCGTGTCCACCGTGCCGGGCGTATGGCCCATGCGCGAGAAGCGCGCCAGGCGCCGGCTTTCGGCTTCGTAGGCGTTCACCGGGAAGGTGTCGTAGCTGCGCCCGCCAGGGTGCGTCACGTGGTATTGGCAGCCGCCGATGGAGCGCTTCATCCAGGTGTCGACCAGGTCCAGCGTGAGCGGCGCATGCACGCCGATGGCCGGGTGCAGCGACGAGGGCGGGTTCCAGGCCTTGTAGCGCACGCCGGCGACGAACTCGCCCACCGTGCCGGTGGGCCGCAGCGGCAGCGGGCGCCCGTTGACGGTCACCAGGTAGCGGCTCTCGTTGAGGCCGGTCACCCGCACTTCGAGGCGCTCGAGCGACGAATCCACGTAGCGCGCGGTGCCGCCGGGTGCGCCTTCCTCTCCCATCACGTGCCAGGGCTCGAGCGCATTGCGCACCGTAAGCTCCATGCCCATGGCGCGCACCTGGCCGACCAGCGGGAAGCGGAATTCCAGGTGCGGCGCGAACCAGGCCGCGTCGAAGGCGAAACCGGCCTGCCGCATCTGCTCGATCACGTCGTCGAAGTCGGCCTTGACGAAGGCGTGCAGCAGGAAGCGGTCGTGCAGCTCGGTACCCCAGCGGGTGGCCGGCGCGCGATAGGGCGTGTCCCAGAAGCGGGCGACCAGCGCGCGCATGAGCAGCTGCTGGGCCACGCTCATGCGGGCATGCGGCGGCATCTCGAAGGCGCGCAGCTCGAGCAGGCCGAGGCGGCCGGTGCTGGAGTCGGGCGAGTACAGCTTGTCGATGCAGAACTCGCTGCGGTGCGTGTTGCCGGTCACGTCGATCAGGATGTTGCGCAGCGTGCGGTCGACCAGCCAGGGCGGCATGTCCTCGCCGTGCACTTCGCGGGCCCTGGCGATCTGCGCCAGCGCGATCTCCAGTTCGTAGAGCTGGTCGTTGCGTGCCTCGTCCACGCGCGGCGCCTGGCTGGTCGGGCCGATGAACATGCCTGAGAACAGGTAGCTCAGCGACGGATGGTTGTGCCAGTACAGCAGCAGGCTGGCCAGCAGTTCCGGCCTGCGCAGGAACGGGCTGTCCGCCGGCGTGGCGCCGCCGAGCACGAAGTGGTTGCCGCCGCCGGTGCCGGTGTGGCGCCCGTCGGTCATGAACTTCTCGGCCGACAGGCGTGTCTCGAAAGCCGCCTGGTAGAGGAACTCGGTGTGCTCGACGAGTTCGCCCCAGTTGTGCGCCGGGTGGATGTTGACCTCGATCACGCCCGGATCGGGCGTGACCTGCAGCAGCTTCAGGCGCGTGTCGCGCGGCGGCGGGTAGCCCTCGATCACGATCTTCACGCCGAGCCCGGCGGCAGTGGCCTCGACCGCGGCGAGCAGGTCGAGGTAGTCCTCCAGCCGAGCCAGCGGCGGCATGAACACGTACATCACGCCCGACGCCGTGCCGACCTTCTCGACCGCCGGCCCGTTGGCGCGGCGCGGGTCGCGCACTTCGACGCACAGCGCGGTGCGGGTGATTCCCTGCGCCGATTCGAAGCGGCCCGGCGCCTGGGCGTCGGCGGTCGTCCCGGCGCTCGCGCCGCCGTGTGGTCCCGTGCCGGGCTGCAGGCGCACGGCGGCGGGCGTGGCCTGCGGCGCGCGCAGGTCGTAGGGCATCGCGCGCAGGTCGCCGGCGGTGCCGTTCGCGCCGGTGGCGGCGTAGCGCCCCTGCATCGTCGTGGCGTCGGGCAGCGCGCCGGCCGGCGCCATCGGGTCGCGCTCGACCAGGTAGGGGAAATCGGCCTTGGCGGTCCAGGGCTGCGAATCGAGCGGCAGGCGCCAACCCATCGGCGAATCGCCGGGCACCAGGTACAGCCGGTCGTCGCGCAGGAACCAGGGGCCGGTCTGCCAGCCGGGGCCGGCCAGCGAAGGCCGGTCGGCCACGGCATGGCTGGCCGCCAGCGGCAGCATGTATCCGGTCACCGAGTCGAGCTTGCGGGTGAAGACGCGGCGCAGCCGGGCCCGCTCCATCTCGTCGTCAAGCCGCGAATCGAAGGGGTCGACGTTGACCGGCAGGCGCCGTTCGCGCCACAGGTAGTAGTAGACGTCCTCGTAGCCGGGCAGCACGTGGCGGTCGGTGATGCCGAGCCTGCCGGCCAGGGCGCGGACGAAGCGCTGCGCGTCCGCGTCGGTGTAGTGCGTCGGCTCGCGCTCGTCGGCGAACAGCGACGGATCGCGCCAGACCGGCTGGCCGTCGGCGCGCCAGTAGATCGACAGCGCCCACCGCGGCAGCTGCTCGCCCGGGTACCACTTGCCCTGGCCGAAGTGCAGGAAGCCGCCGTCGCCGTAGCGCCGGCGCAGGCGATGCACCAATTCGGTGGCGTAGCCGCGCTTGGTCGGGCCCAGCGCATCGGTGTTCCACTCGCCCGCCTCGCGGTCGCTGGTGGCCACGAAGGTGGGCTCGCCGCCCATGGTCAGCCGCACGTCGCCGGCTGCCAGTTGGCGGTCCACCTGCTCGCCCAGGGCGAGCACGGCGGCCCACTGGTCGTCGGTGTAGGGCCGGGTCACGCGCGGCGCCTCGTAGATGCGCGAGACCTTCATCTCGTGGCCGAACTCCACCTCGGCCTCGTCCATCATTCCCTCGATCGGCGCGGCGCTGGAGGGGCTGGGCGTGCAGGCCAGCGGAATGTGGCCTTCGCCGGCCAGCAGGCCGGAGGTGGCGTCCAGCCCGACCCAGCCGGCGCCGGGCAGGTACACCTCGCACCAGGCGTGCAGGTCGGTGAAGTCGACCTCGGTGCCGCTGGGGCCGTCGAGCGCCTTGACGTCGGGCGTGAGCTGGATCAGGTAGCCCGAGACGAACCGCGCCGCCAGCCCCATGTGCCGAAGCAGCTGCACCAGCAGCCAGCCGGAGTCGCGGCAGGAGCCGCAACCCAGCGCCAGGGTTTCCTCCGGCGTCTGCACGCCGGGCTCCATGCGGATCAGGTAGCGCACGTCCTGCTGCACCTGCTGATTGAGCCCGACCAGGAAGTCGATGGTGCGCTGGCGGCTGCGGTCGACCCGCGCCAGGTACTGCTCGACCAGCGGCGTCATCGCCTCGGTCGCCAGGTAGGGCGCCAGTTCCTGCGCGACCGCGGGGTCGTACTTGAAGGGGAAGTTCTCCGCCTCCGGCTCCAGGAAGAAGTCGAACGGGTTGTAGACCGCCATCTCGACCACCAGGTCGACGGTGACCTTGAACTCGCGCGTCTTCTCGGGAAAGACCAGCCTTGCCTGGTAGTTGGCGAACGGGTCCTGCTGCCAGTTGATGAAATGCTGCTCGGGCTCGATGCGCAGCGAATACGAGATGACGTTGCTGCGGCAGTGCGGCGCCGGGCGCAGGCGCACGACCTGGGGGCCGAGTTGCACCGGGCGGTCGTACTTGTAGTGCGTGACGTGGTGGAGCGCGGCGTGGATGGACATGGTTCTCCCAGCAAGTCGGGCGCCGCCGGGAGCAGCGGGCCGCCCGGCGGATACTAGCGGAGAAGGATGCAAGGAGTGCGCCAGATCGCCGGTCTGCATTGCGGCACACTGCGCGCGTGGCTGTCATTCCCCCTGCAGACGACGACGGCGTCCGGCGTCTGGACGAACCCCTGTTGCGCTCCCTGTACGCGCTGCTGACCGAGGCGAGCGTGTCGCAGGCGGCCGCCAAGCTGGGCATCGCCCAGTCCGCCATGAGCCGCCACCTGCGGGTGCTGCGGCAGCTGACCGGGGACGAGCTGCTGGTACGCGTCGGCAACCGCATGGTGCCGACCGAGCGGGCACAGACGCTGGCGGCGCCTGCGCGGCGCATCCTGGCGGACATGTCGCTGCTCACGTCGCAGGCCATGCCAAGCTCGCCGCGCGAGCTGCGGCTGAGCTTCCGGCTGGCAACCTACGACTTCCTGCCCAAGCGCTTCTTCGCCGACGTCATCGGACGCATCGCGCGCGAGGCGCCCGAGTGCGACCTGGTGGTGCGGGGGCTGGGCTCGCGCTTCGAGCACTACCGCCAGCTGGCCGACGGGGAGGTGGACATGGTGATCACCGTGTGGCCCGAGCTGCCGGCGCACCTGCGCGCCACCAGCCTGCTGACCGAGCCCCTGGTCTGCCTCATGCGGCCGGACCATCCGCTGGCCGGTGGCGACATGACGCTGGAGGACTTCCGGCGCGCCCGGCACTTCACCTCGCTCGAGCACATGCCGGGGCAGGGCAGCATCATCGACGCCACACTTTCCGGGCTCGGCGTGGCGGTGCACACGGCCGTGCGCACGCAGTTCCTGAGCCTGGCGCCGGCCGTGCTGTCGGCCACCGACCTCGTCTTCACCACCGGGCGCCTGCTGGCCGAGGACTTCGCGAGCGAGCACGGCCTGGCCATCGTGCCGTTTCCGGTGCGCATTCCGCCGATGCGCTACCGGCTGGTGTGGCACGAGCGCACCCATGCCAACCGGGCGATGCGTTGGCTGCGCGAGGAGATCGTCGGTGCCGCGCGCCTGCTGGCGCAAAGGCCGCGGTCATAACGCCGGTGTCATAACCGCCACCACGTTCGTGACCTGGGCGGTAGCGCGCCGCGCCGATAAGGTCCGGCCATGCATTCAACACTGTCCGAACCGGCGGCGCATCGCGCACCGATCACTCCGCAGCTGCTGGCGCGCCTGCCCAAGGTCGACCTGCACATGCACCTGGCCGGCACCTTGCGCCCCGCGACGCTGGCCGCGTTCGCCGGGCGCCACGCGCTGGCGCTGCCGCGCCCGGTGGAGTCCCTCTACACCTACCGCGACTTCTACGATTTCATCGACGTGCTGCGCCTGGGCGCCCGGGCGGTGCGCAGCGCCGGCGAGTTCGAACGCATGGCCTACGAGGCGGTCGAGGACGCGAGCCGTAGCGGCGCGCGTCACGTCGAGATGTCCTTCAACCCGCAGTACTACCTTCCGGCAGGCGTGCCGTACCGGGTGCAGCTCGAAGGGCTGGTAGCCGGGGTACAGGCGGCCATGCGCGACTTCGACTGCTCCGCGCTGCTGATCGCCGCGCTGGACCGGGGACTGCCGATGGACAGCGCACGGCAGGCCATGGACGACATCGTCGGCCGGCGGCACGAGCTGGTCGTGGGCGTGGGCCTGGACGGGCCCGAGCGCGAAGGACCGCCGGCGCAGATGGCCCCCTTGTTCCAGCGCGCCGGCCGGGCCGGCCTCAAGCGCACCGCCCACGTGTGCGAGGACAACCAGACATTGCAGGAAGCGCCCCCGTCCAACGTGGACGACTGCATCGAGTTGATGGGTTGCGACCGGCTGGACCACGGCTACAACCTCCTGGCGGATGCGGACGGCGTGCGGCGCGCGCGCGATCGCGGCGTGTACTTCTGCGCCTGCGGCATCACCAGCGTGGCGCGCAACCGCGAACGACGGCTGCGCAGCCTGCGGGCGATGGTGGACGCCGGCCTGCCGGTGACGCTCAACACCGACGACCCGGCCATGTTCCATACCGACATCGCCCACACCTACGCCACCGTGCTCGACGGCTGCGGCTGGGGCTGGGACGAGGCGCGCGCCTTCAGCCTTGCCGGCGTGCAGGCCTGCTGGCTCGACGACGCGGCCAGGCGCGATCTTCGCGAGCGTTTCGAGCGTGAGCTCGACGCGCTGCAGGGCGAACTCGCTGGGCAGACCGAACGCTGATCCGACCCACCCATTCATTGCCTGCAGGAGCTTCGTCATGAAAAGTGCCTCTTTCCACCCGACCCGCCGCGCCGTGGCCGGCCTTGCCCTGGCAGCGCTCGCCGCACTCGCCGCACCCGCGCATGCCGGCGGCGATGGCGCCTGGCCGGCCCAGGCGGTCACCATCCTCGTGCCGTATTCGGCCGGCGGCAACGTCGACGCCATGGCGCGGTGGATCGCGCCGGACCTGTCGCAGCGCCTGGGGCAGCCGGTGATCATCGAGAACCTGCCGGGCGCGGGCGGCATCATCGGCACCGACAAGGTGGTGCGCGCCAGGCCGGACGGCTATACGCTGCTCATGTCCGTCGAGAGCGCCATCGTCATCGCCAGGATGGTCACGCCGTCGACGGTGCGCTACGACGGCCTCAAGGACCTGATGCCCGTCACCCTGCTGGGCGCCCAGCCGCTGGTGCTGGTGGGCAAGCCCGGCCTGGCCGCGACCACGGCGGCCGAGCTCTACGCCGACATGAAGAAGCACCCCGGCCAGTACAGCTACGCCACCTCCGGCGTCGGCACCTCGCTGCATCTGGGCGGCGAATGGCTCAAGCAGAAGGGCGGCGTCGACCTGGTGCACGTGCCGTATCGCAACGGCCCGCAGATCGTCACCGACCTGAGCGGCAACCAGCTCGACCTGGCGGTGCTGCCGCTGTCGATGGTCATGCAGCAGGCGCGCGCCGGCAAGGTACGCATCTATGGCGTGCTGGACGACAAGCCTTCGCCGGCCATGCCTGACGTGCCGCCGCTGGGCCGCGTGGAACCCGCATGGAAGGGCGCCGACGTGACGGTGTGGCAGGGCATCTTCGTGCCCAGGGGAACGCCGGCGGCAATCGTCTCGAAGCTCGACGCCGCGCTGCGACAGGTGCTGGCGCAGCCCTCGGTGCGCAGGAACTTCGACGACGGCGGCGTGGTGCCGCTGGGACTTGGCCCGCAGGCGTTCGCGACGTTCCTGCAGGGCGAGCAGGCGAAGTTCGGCGACATCGTCGCCAAGGGGCAGATCCGGGCCGAGTGAAGCCGGCCGGAATGGCCCGAAGCGCGGCCGAACCCGGGCCGCCTGACGCATACTCCCCGGCGTAGTGCAGGACAGCATCGCGCCCGCAGAGGCGCCGACAGGGGGGAACCGGAAGGCATGGCAGACAGGCAAGCCGTGCGAGCGGCCTGGCCTTTCGTGGCCTTGGGCGGCTTCGTGCTCGGCAGCGCAGGGCAACTGCAGCAGGCGACGCTGTGGCCATGGCCGGCCTACGCGGCGCTGATCGCGGCCGGCGCGGCGGTGGCGACGGCGCTGGCGGCGCGGCGGTGGCCCGGCGCAGGCCGTGCGGACCTCGCGCTCGCGCTGCTCGCTGGCGCCGCAATCGGCGCCGGCCTGGCCGGCGTACGCGCCTGCGCCTTCGCGGCGCAAAGCCTCGATCCCGCGCTGGAAGGGCGCGACCTGCTGGTCACCGGCGTGGTGTCGCAGATGCCCCAGCACCTGGGCAACGGCCTGCGCATGCGCTTCGACGTCGAGGCCGGTCCGCCGGGGGTGCGGTTGCCGCCGCGCATCAACCTGACCTGGTATGCAGCCTGGCCGGGGTCCAGCGGGGCCACGCGCCCCGCGCCGCCACGACTGCGCGCCGGCGAGCGCTGGCGCCTGCCGGTCCGCCTGAAGGCGCCGCACGGCAACGCCAATCCGCATGGCTTCGACCTGGAGCTGTGGGCCTGGACGCAGGGCGTGCAGGCCAGCGGCTATGTCCGAACGGCGCGCGGCGTCGACGCTGCACCAGTGCGGCTGGCGCGGGCCGGCTGGCGCCATCCGGTCGAGCAGGCGCGCGAAGCGGTGCGCGAGGCGATCGCCGCACGCGTGCCGGACGCGCACCAGGCCGGCGTGCTGACGGCCCTCGTGGCCGGCGACCAGGCCGCCATCGCGCGGGCCGACTGGGACCTGTTCCGCGCCACCGGCGTGGCGCACCTGATGAGCATCTCCGGCGTGCACGTCACCCTGTTCGCGTGGCTCGCCGGGTGGGCCATCGGTCGCCTGTGGCGCGGCAGCAGCACGCTCATGCTGCGCTGGCCGGCGCAGCATGCCGCGGCGGTCGGCGGCGTGCTGCTGGCCGGCGCCTACGCGTTGTTCAGCGGCTGGGGCGTACCTTCGCAGCGCACCGTCTGCATGCTGGCGGCGGTGGCGCTGCTGCGCAGCGGCGGCGTGCGGTGGCCATGGCCGCTGACCTGGCTCGCGGCCTGCGCGGCGGTGGTGGCGCTCGATCCCTGGGCGCTGATGCAGGCAGGGTTCTGGCTCAGCTTCGTGGCGGTGGGCGTGCTGTTCGCCTCCGATGCGGGCAATGCGGCGGACGACGGGTCGCGCTGGCAGCGAGGGCCGTTGCGGCTGGTGCGGGAACAGGCGGTGGTGACGCTGGCACTGACACCGCTGACGCTGCTGCTGTTCCAGCAGGTCTCGCTGGTCGGCCTGCTGGCCAACCTGCTGGCGATCCCGTGGGTGACGCTGGGCGTCCTGCCGCCGGCCCTGCTGGGCGCGCTGGTGCCGGCGCTGTGGGGCCTGGCGGCGTGGATGGTGCAAGGCCTGATGGCCGTGCTGCAAATGCTCGCCGCGTGGCCACTGGCCCAGCTGTCGCTGCCGGCGCCGCCGCTTTGGGCCGGCATGGCGGGCATCGTCGGTGGCTTGCTGGTCGCGATGCGCCTGCCGGTGTCGATGCGCGTGCTGGGCCTGCCGCTGCTGCTGCCCGCGCTGCTGTGGCTGCCGCCGCGGCCGCCGCACGGCGCCTTCGAGGTGCTGGCCGCCGACGTGGGCCAGGGCAGCGCGGTGCTCGTGCGCACTGCCGGCCACGGCTTGCTGTTCGATGCCGGTCCGCGCTATGGCCGCTCCGGCACGGATGCCGGCGAGCGCCTGCTGGTGCCGATGCTGCGCGCGCTCGGCGAACGGCCGGACATGCTGATGCTCAGCCACGGCGACAGCGACCACACCGGCGGTGCCGGCGCCGTCCTGGCCGCGCATCCGCAGGCACGCCTGGCCGGGTCGCTGCCGGCGGGACATGCGCTGCGCGCCGGTCGGCCCTTCGAGGCATGCGCCGCGGGACGGCGGTGGACCTGGGACGGCGTGCGCTTCGAGGTGCTGCATCCGTTCGAGCCGATGGCGCAGGCCGGGAGCAACGCGCGGGCCATGTCTGCCAACACGCGGTCGTGCGTGCTGCGCATCGTCGCGGCCGATGGCGCCGCGGCCCTGCTGACCGGCGACATCGAGGCGGCGCAGGAAAGCGCCCTGGTGGCGCGTGCCCATGGCGCGGCCCTGCGCGCCGAGTTGATGGTGGCGCCGCACCACGGCAGCCGCACCTCGTCGACGGCCGGATTCATCGACGCCGTGCAGCCGTCGCTGGTGGTGTTCCAGGCGGGTTACCGCAACCGCTTCGGCCATCCGGCGCGGCAGGTGCGGGCCCGCTATGAGGCCGCGGACGTGGAGGCGATGGATACGCCGGCGTGCGGCGCCGTGCACTGGCGCAGCCTGCAGCCCGATGCGTGGGCTTGCGAGCGCCGGTTGCGGCGCCGCTACTGGCATCACGTGGCGCGCCTGCCGGCCTTGCGTTGACCGCCCTGCCAGGCGCGACGGTCAGCGCGGCGCGGCGCCCGGCGCGACACCGGCGCCGCGCACCTCGAACTGCACGCTGTCCAGCACCCGGCCGCGCGCATCGGCCAGTTCAAGCGTATGGCGGCCGGGCCAGGGCAGCCACTGGGCCTGTGCGCCGCGGGCGACCGCGCGTCCGTCGACGCGCCATTGCAACTGGCTTGCGCCGGCCGTGTCGCTCGCGCCGTCTTTCACGCCGTCGGCCTCGAAACGCATGCGCTGGCGGTCCGGCGGGATGTCCGGGTCGAGCGCCAGCAGCGTGCCGGCGGCCGGGCGCGTGATGCGTGCCGGGTTGGTGCCGTCGTCTGCCCGCGTCGGCTTCAGGCGCTGCGCGATGAATTCGGATTGCTCGGTGCCGGCAATGAACCATTCGCTGCGGGCCGCCTCGATCGGGGCGCCGTTGCCTGCGTCGTCTTCGTCGTCGGGGCCGAAACGCACCGGCACCTGGCGCAGGCCATCGGGCGGTGCCGGTGCATGGCTGGGCACCTGGCGATGCAGCGACCGCATCAGCTCGCTCCATACCGGCGCCGCGCCGCTGACGCCGCTCACGTCCCACATCGGCTCGCCGCCGGCGTTGCCGATCCATGCCGCCACGGTGTAGCGTGCGCTGAAGCCGACCGCCCAGTTGTCGCGCATGTCCTTGCTGGTGCCGGTCTTGACTGCGCTCCAGAAGGGCGTGCCCAGCAGGCTGTCCAGCCCGAAGGTGCGCGCGCGGGCGTTCGGGTCGGACAGGATGTCGCCGATGATGAACGCGGCGCGCGGGTCCATCACCTGCACCGGCGCCGGTGCCGGGTCGCCCGGCAGCAGGCGCACCGGTGCCACGCGCCCGCCGTTGGCCAGCGCGCGATAGGCGTTGGCCAGCGACAGCAGCGTGACCTCCGCGCTGCCCAGCGCGAGGCTGTAGCCGTAGTGGTCGCCCGGCCGGTCGATCGGCAGTCCGAGCGCGACCAGCCGGCGCGCGAACGCGTCCGGCGTGACCGCCACGAGCGTGCGCACCGCGGGCACGTTGAGCGATGCCGCCAGCGCGGTGCGGACGCTGACCAGTCCCTTGAAGGTGCGGTCGTAGTTCTGCGGGATGTAGAGGCCCCCGGGCGTGGGAATCTGTGCCGGCGAGTCTTCCAGCAGCGAGGCGGCTGTCAAACGCTGCTGCTCGATGGCCTGTTCGTACAGCAGGGGCTTGAGCGTGGAGCCGGGCTGGCGCCGGGCCAGCACCGCGTCGACCTCGGGCGCGCGGCTCCAGGCGCCGGACGACCCGACCCAGGCCAGCACGTCGCCGCTGGCGTTGTCCAGCACCACGACCGCGCCGTCACGCACGTGCCGGTCGCGCAGCTCGCGCACCTGGCGTTCCAGCACCGTGGTCGCCAGCCGTTGCAGCGGCGCGCTCAACGTGCTGCGCAGGCGCTGCGGCGCGCCGGCCTCGCCGGGATGGGCGTCGCGGTAGCGGCGCAGCACCTGGCGCGCGGCGTGCGGCGCGTCGCCGGCGCTGGGCGCGAAGTCGCGCCGCTGCAGCACCGCCTGGGTGTAGAAGGGCAGTGCGGTGCAGTCGGCGTTGGCGGCGTCGGCGGCGCGCCAGATGTCGCAAGCGCGCCGTGCCACCTGCCCGGCTGCCGCGTTGGGCGCGCGCACCAGCGCGGCGGTGACGGCCGCCTCGCGCGCGTCCAGCCCGTGCGGCGCCTTGCCGAACAGCTGGCGCGACAGCGCGTCGATGCCGACCAGTTCGCCGCGCAAGGGCAGCAGGTTGAGGTAGGCCTCCAGGATCTGGTCCTTGCGCCAGTGCCGCTCGAGCTGAAGCGCGCCGACGGCCTGGTCGACCTTCTGCCCGAGGTCGCGGCGGCCGGCGCCAACGTCGTCGTCCAGCAGTCCGACCAGCTGCATCGTGATGGTCGAGGCGCCGCGCGTGCGGGTGTGCCACAGGTTGCCCCAGGCGGCAGCCGGCACGGCCTGCCAGTCGACGCCGCTGTGGGCCCAGAAGCGCCGGTCCTCGCTGTACAGCAGCGCACTGCGCAGCGCGGCGGACACGTCGGCCAGGCCGGTCCAGGCGCCGCGCCGCGCGCCGAAGTCGGTGCGCAGGCGCTGCAGCGGCTCGCCGTCGCGGTCTTCCACCACGGTGTACGAGGGGCGCCAGGCGGCGCGCACCTGTTCGAACGAAGGCGCGTCCGCCCGCGCCGCGCCCAGCCCCAGCAGCGCGGCGGCGGCCAGCAGGCCGGCGCGCGCGGCGCTGCGCGGAGCGCCTGTCACCGGGCCTCCACCTGCACGCGCGCGTTGGGCGACATGCCGAAGATGTCCGGCGCGTACATGGCCTCGATGCGGGTCGGCGGCAGCGCGAAGTCGCCGGCGTTGTTCAGCCGCAGGGTGTACTCGACCTTCATGCTGCCCTTGGGCAGGTACTCGTAGTAGGCGCGATAGGCCTCGAAACTGCGCTCCTCGAAGGCCGGCCAGGCGCCGCGCGGTCCGCGCTCGCCCTGCGTGGCGATCTGCGAGTCGCGGCCCAGGCCGCTGCCCAGCAGCGTGGCGCCGGCCGGCACCGGGTCGCTGAGCACCACCCAGGCGAGGTCGGTGCTTGCGGTGACGTCGAGCGTGACGCGCAGCACGTCGCCCCGGCTGTAGCGGCCGGGCGGCAGGTCGGTGCGGGCCTGCTGGACCGGGCTCACGCTGCGGCGCACGCGCAGGCCGGCGTCGAGCGGCTCGGCCAGCGGCACGGCGGCGCTGGCCTGCAGCGTGAGCCAGGGCTGGCCGCCGCCGTTGTGCCTGACCTGCAGCGTACCGGTGCCGCCGGCGGGCCAGGGCAGGAACATCGCGCCGGGCTTGGCATCGGCGCCGCCGGCCGCGCCGCCGTTGCCTGCCGCGCCTGCTGCGCCTGCTGCGATGCGCCGCCAGTCGACCATGGCTTCCTGCGGCGCGCCGCCCGCGGCGGGCTGCAGCTGCGCCATGGTCCGCCCCTCGACCGGATCGCGCTCGAACGTGGCGCTGAACTGCGCGAGCGCCAGGCTGCCCCACAGGTTGGCGGTGGTGGTGCGCCAGGCGCCGCGTACCTGACGGCCGATCAGGCCGGTGGCGATGCGGCCCACGTCGTCGCGCCATGCCGGGTCGTCCATCACCGCCAGCAGCAGGCGCGCCGCGTTGACGTCGGGGCCGGCCATCAGCCACCACCAGTCGTCGCCGCGCTCGTCGCCGAGCAGCAGGCGCGTGCCCTGGAACGACAGGCGCGCGCGCAGGATCTGCTGCGCCTCGTCCAGGCGGCGCGCGCGTTGGGGGACGTCCTTCACGCGCTCGAGCAGTTGCAGCCAGTCGATGACTGCCCCGGTGGGCCACTGGTTGGGCGCGATGGTCAGCGACGTGGTCATGGCGCCGGTGGCCCGGCCGTGGCGCGACAGGGCTTCGAGCGCGGCGAGCTTGCGCACGTCCAGGTCGCTGCGCGGGCTCCAGAACTTGCGCTCGAGCTTGCCTTCGACGAAGGCGACCAGGCCGTCCTCGAGCCGGCGCTGCATTTCGGGCGGCAGGGCGAAGCGCTTGTCCAGCGCGGCGGCCTGTCCGCTGGCCGCGAGCAGGTAGCTGCTGAGCGTGTCGCTGCCGCGCTCGTCGTCGCCGCTGCGCGGCGGGAAGTAGCTGGCCAGTCCGTCCTTGTCGAGGTAGGTGGGCAGTTCGGCCACCAGCGACTGCCAGCGCCCGGCGTCCTGCAGGCCGATGGCGATGCTGGCCTTCTGCTCCAGGCACGCGTACGGATACCGTTCGAACCAGGCGCGCACGCCGGGCAGGCCGTCGGCCAGGCGCGGCTGCACCTGCATCTGCAGGCCGCCGCGCGGCTGGCCGTTGTCGGCAAGGGCGCCCGCCGGCGCGGCCACCTCGACCTGGTAGGGCGCGCCGAGCGCGTCGGCCAGCTGCACCAGCGTGCCCTGCTGCACCGACAGTGGCAACGCGGGCAGCAGGCGCTGGCTGATCTTCAGCGCGTCGCGAGCGCCGCCCTGCACGTCCTCGGCCTGGATCTCCCAGGTGAGCGCCTCGCTGCGGCTGCGCGCGGGCTGCGCCGGCGCGGTCACGTCCCATCCCACTTCGCGCGACTGGCCGGCGGGAAGCTCGACCGTCTGCGGCTCGGCGGCGATCTGCGCGGCATGCGGCGTGAGCCTGACGGTCATCGGCTTGGCCGTGGTGTTGCGCACGGTGACCTGCGCGCGGAACCGGTCTTCCTCGCGCACCAGCGGCGGCAGGCCGCTGATCAGCTGCAGGTCCTGCGTGGTCTCGATGGTGGTCTGCCCGGTGCCGAACAGCCCGGTGCCCGCGTCGGCAATGGCTACCAGCCGGAAGCGGGTGAGCGCGTCGTTGAGCGGCACGCGCACCTCGGCCTGGCCTTGCGCGTCGAGCACCACGCGCGGCTGCCACAGCAGCAGGGTGTCCAGCAGTTCGCGGGTGGGCTTCTTTCCGCCGCCGCCGCCGGGCGGCGCGGCCTTCTTGCCGAAGTGCCGCCGGCCGACGATCTCCATCTGCGCGGTGGCGGTCTCCACTCCCCAGCTGCGCCGCTGCATCATTGCCTCGAGCAAATTCCAGCTGTCGTTGGGCTGCAGCTCGAGCAGCGCTTCGTCGACGGCGGCCACCGCCACCTCGGCACCGGCGGCCGGCTTGCCGTCCGGCAGTGTGCCGCGGATGCGCAGCAGCGCCTGGCCGCGCACCTGGTAGCGCGGCTGATCGGTCGACAGCGCCAGGCCGATGCGGTGGGCGTCCGTGCCCACGCGGATCTCGGCGGCGCCGAAGCGGAAGCTCGGCTTGCTCAGGTCGACCATGGCGCCGGGCGGCACGTAGTCGGCGCCGGCCTCGCGGAAGGCCTGCCACCAGGCGCGCGGCGAGCGCCAGCCCCAGGTGAAGAAGGAGTACCACGGCACCTCGTGCAGGCGCCCGCGCAGCGCCAGCACGCTCAGGTAGACGTTCGGTCCCCATTCGGGCCTGACCTGGAGCGTCACCGTGGGATCGCTGCCGTCGATCCGCACCACCTGCGTGTCGAGGACGCCCTCGCGCTCGACTGCCACGAGCGCGGTGGCCTGGCGGTACGGGCTGCGCACCTGAAGGCGCGCGGTCTCGCCCGGTTGGTAGGTCTTCTTCTCCGGCAGAACGTCCATGCGGTCGTGGTCCTGGCCGCCGAACCACAGTTCGCCCCGTCGCGTGACGTACACGCTGGTGGCCGCTGCGCTGGTGCGCCCCTGGTCGTCGCGCGCCAGGGCCACCAGTTCGACCTCGCCGGGCGTCTCGAGCTTCGCCTTGCACTCGAGACCGCCGAGCGCGTCGCTGCGGCCGCTGCACACCGTGCCCAGGTCGCGCGTCTCGGTGTGGTTGTCGTAGCTGTAGAAGCCGCCCACCAGCCGCTTGCGGCTGCTCGTGGTGACGTGCGCCACGGCCTTGACCTCGATCGGCACGCCTGCACGCGGCTTGCCGGCCAGGTCGAGCGCCAGCGCCCGCAATGCCAGGGGCTTGTCGACGGACACCCAGTCCTCGGCGCGCAGGCCGGCGATCACCCCGGCCGGCCAGACCGTGCGGCTGCCGCGCAGCGTCTGCACCTCGCCGTTGGGATCGGAGTAGCTCGCCTCGAGCACGAGTTCGCGCGGCGCCTGGCCGATGCGCGGCAACGGCGCGATCGGCACGCGCCCGTCGCCCTGGTCGTCGAGCCTGAGCGGCAGGCGATCGGCCACCACGCGCGTCTCGTCCTGCGGCAGGTCCGCGGCGTCGGTGGCGGCGTCCGCGCCCTTGCGCGGCGGCGAGAAGCTGAAGGTCTCGTAGTCGGCGAAGTCCGGACGGTGGGGGCGCATCATGGCCGAGACCTGCACCGGCGTGCCGCCGGCCGGGCCGCCCGCCACGTACTGAAGATGCACGTCGGCATCGATGTGCTCGGGCGCGATCAGGGGTGCGTCGCCGCCGGTGCCGATGCGGCCCGACAGCACCGGCAACCGGAAGTCCTCGACGCGGAAGCTGCTGCTCACGTAGCTGCGGCTCCGCTCGTCACCGGCGGCCGGACGCAGCTCGACGCGATAGCGGCCGAGCCTGGCACCGGCCGGCAGCGCGAAGGTGTTCTCGGCACTCAAGCCTGCGCTGCCGGTCGTGCGCCAGGCCAGCGGCTGCGTGAACTCCTGGTCGCTGCCCTCGTGCACGATGGCCAGCAGCGCCGGCCTGTCCTTGGGCAGGCCGAAGCCGTTGCCGGTCTGGCTGCGCAGGTAGTGCTTCATCGACACGGTCTGCCCGGCTCGCAGCAGGTTGCGGTCGAACACGGTGTGCGCGACCACGTCCGGCTCGGGCGAGTCGCTGGTGGGAAAGTTGAAGCGCCAGCCCTCGATGCCGCGCTGCCAGTTGCTCCAGACGAAGGCCAGGTCCTGCACGCCCTGGGCGTCGGTGGCGCGTGCGCTGACGAACCAGGCGCGCTCGTCCCATTCCTCGGCGCCGGGGCAGGCCGGGGGCTGGCCGGACAGGGCAGGGAAGCGGGCGCGGCCCTGGTCGTCGGTGCGGGCCGCGGCGACCTCGTCGCCGGCGCAGCTGCGCACACGAACCTGTGCGCCGGCCACCGGCATGCCGCGGTCGAGCGTGGTGACCCAGGCGAGCGCGTTCTCGCGGCCCTGCTTGAAGTGCACCGCCAGATTGGTCACCAGCGCGCTGGTACGGACGTACATGGTGCGCGAATCGCCGTAGCGCGGATCGAGCAGCGACTGACCGAGCCGCGGCGAGGCCACCTCCAGCACGTGGAAGCCCGGCGCCAGCGGCACGCCGATCACCTCGAACGGGCGCTCGCCGCCCGCGCCCGCCTCGGGGCGAGGCAGCTCGGCCCGGCGTACGCCGTCGCGGCCGCCGAGCAGCGAGACGGCGCGCGTCTCGACGTCGTCGCGGTCGTTCTCGTCGCGCGGCGCCGGCAGCGGCTGCAGGCTGTCGCGCCGGGCGTCTGCGCGGGCGATGGTGCCGCCGTCGTAGCGCGGCAGGCGGCGGCTCCAGCGGATGATCTCGGCGTCGTCCTGCGGGTTCAGGTCGGCCAACTGGCGCACCTGCAGATCGTTCTCCACCCGCCGCAGCGTGATCGGCAGGTACGCGCGGCCGTCCGGCTCGGCCAGGCGCTCGATCACCCCGAACGGTGACGCGGCGAACTTGGCCAGCGGCGGCATCTGGCCGGTGGCCACGCGCATCGGGAAGGCCTGCGGCGTGGCCAGCGGGCGGCCGGAGGCGTCCTGGAAACCCTGCGGCAGCTCGATGCGGTATTCGGTGCTTTCGGCGAATGGCGGCTCGAAGCGCAGTTGCGAGATCAGGTCGTCCGGCGAACCGCCTTCATCGATGACCGGCGTGGCCGGCTGCGCGCCACCGGCCAGGCGGACTTGCCCGGCCAGGGCGCGCGTCACCGGTGCGTTGAAGCGCAGCGTCATCGGGCGGATCGGCAGGCAGCCGGCGCGGGCGTTCTCGCGCTCGCAGGCGAACTCGGCCGCGAAGGGCTCGCGCACCTGGAAGTCGAAGCGCCGTTCCACGGTGCCGGCGACGCCCGACGGTGTGCGTACGCCGCTGCCCCAGACCAGCTGGAGCTTGGCGCCGGCCGGCAGGGTGCGCTTGCATTGCAACGCGACGAAATGGCGTGCCCGGCCGTCACGGCTGTCGGCGATGCCGCGCGCGCGCAGCAGGGTCTGTAGCGTGGCGTCGTCGAGCCGGCGCACCGGCACGCGCTCGCCGATGCCTTCCACCGCGCACCACACGGCGCTGTCGAGGCTTTCGGGCGAGGCGGCGCCGTTGAGTTCCAGCAGGAACGCCTGGTCTTCCTCGATCCGGCCGCCGCCGGGCCAGCGATCGATGACCGCCGGGCCGCCGGTCTGGAACCGGTACCGGGTGGACGCCGAAAGCGCCTCGCCGCCGGACGAGCGGAATTCGGCGCGGGCCGAGACGGTGCAGCTCACGCCCGGCGGCAAGGCCTGGCGGAAGTCGAATACCCAGCGCCGGTCGCTGGTCCAGCGGCCGGTGCCGAGCGCGGCCTGCGGATCGTCGCACGACAGCGACAACGGTTCGGGCGCGCGTGCATCGCCCAGGCGCACCGCCGGGCCGTCGAACGTGGCGACCACCTGCGTGACCTTGGCCACCTCGCCCTGTGGCGAGAGCTGCGCGACCCGCAGCGCCAGCGCGCCCTGGCTGGCGCCAAGCGCGAGGGCCGCCACCAGCAGCGCACGACGTCGCCGGGCAGGGCGGCACGCACCTTGCTGCGGCGCATGGCCCGACCAAACCTGCAAGCGCAGACCCGCGCCCGTCTCCAAGTTCCTCATGACGTTTTCCATTCCATCCCTTGTGACAGAAGCAAGCTTAGAGCACCCGCGCGAAGCCCGGCCGCCGGCACCAGGCCGCACGAAGAATGCAGGCTGGTCCCGAACTTGCTGCTAAGCTAGCTCGCAGAGGAACGAGGCCGTATGCACAAATTTGACGAGATGTACGACCGGCTGCCCTACCCGGGCGCGCCCATCCGGGAACACTACGAGCGCTACGCGCAGTGGTTGGCCCGCCAGCCGGAGGACCTGATGCGCACCCGACGGGAGGAGGCGGAGATGATCTTCCGGCGCGTCGGCATCACGTTCGCGGTCTACGGCGCCAAGGACGAGGAAGGCGCCGGCACCGAGCGGCTCATTCCCTTCGACCTGCTGCCGCGCATCATTCCGGCCCACGAATGGGCCAGCATGGAAAAAGGCCTCGTGCAACGGGTGGCGGCGCTCAACCGCTTCATCCACGACGTCTACCACGGTCAGGAGATCATCAAGGCCGGCATCGTCCCGGCCGAGCAGATCACCCGCAACGCCCAGTTCCGCCCGCAGATGATGGGCGTGCAGGTGCCCAACGACGTCTACTCCAACATCTCGGGCATCGACATCGTGCGGGCGCCCGACAGCCAGGGCAACGGCGAGTACTACGTGCTCGAGGACAACCTGCGCGTGCCCAGCGGCGTCAGCTACATGCTGGAAAACCGCAAGATGATGATGCGGCTGTTTCCCGAACTGTTCAGCCAGAACCGCGTGGCACCGGTGGCCCACTATCCCGACCTGCTGCTCGAGACGCTGCGCGCCAGCGCGCCGCCGGCCAGCAACGACCCGACCGTGGTCGTGCTGACCCCCGGCATGTACAACAGCGCGTATTTCGAGCATGCCTTCCTGGCCCAGCAGATGGGCGTCGAGCTGGTCGAGGGCCAGGACCTGTACGTCAAGGACGACTTCGTCTACATGCGCACCACCCAGGGGCCGATGCGCATCGACGTGATCTACCGGCGCGTGGACGACGACTTCCTCGACCCGGAGGTGTTCCGCCCCAACTCCACGCTCGGCTGCGCCGGCCTCATGCGCGCCTACAGCGCGGGCAACGTGGCCATCTGCAACGCGGTCGGCACCGGTGTTGCGGACGACAAGTCGATCTACCCGTACGTGCCGAAGATGATCGAGTTCTACCTCGGCGAGAAGCCCATCCTCAAGAACGTGCCCACCTGGATGTGCCGCAACCAGGATGACCTGGACTACACCCTGGCGCACTTGAAAGAGCTGGTGGTCAAGGAAGTCCACGGCGCCGGCGGCTACGGCATGCTGATCGGCCCGGCGGCCACGCATGCCGAGATCGAGGAGTTCCGCGCCGTGCTCAAGGCCAGGCCGGACGGCTACATCGCCCAACCCACGCTGAGCCTGTCGTCGGCTCCCACGTTCGTCGAATCCGGCATCGCGCCGCGGCACATCGACCTGCGGCCCTTCGTGCTCAGCGGCAAGGAAGTCCAGATGGTGCCCGGCGGCCTGACCCGGGTGGCCCTCAAGGAAGGCTCGCTGGTGGTCAACTCGTCGCAGGGCGGCGGCACCAAGGACACCTGGATCCTCGAAGCCACGCGTGCCCGACCGATGTCGCAGAGCCAGTCCCAGGACCGGCAGGCACAGACCCAGACGCAGACGGCGCCCGGCCTCTGACCCGATAGAAAGGCCCAACGATGCTGTCGCGCACCGCCGATCACCTCTACTGGATGGCCCGCTATACCGAGCGTGCCGAGAACACCGCCCGCCTGCTGGACGTCAACTACCAGACCTCGCTGCTGCCGCAGTCGGCCGAGGTCGCCAAGTACGGCTGGCAGGGCCTGTTGTCGATCAGCGAGCTGCTGCCCAACTTCAACAGCAAGCACGACCAGATCACGCCCGAGGCGACCATGCACTTCATGGTGTGCGACGAGGAAAACCCGTCGTCCATCGTCTCGTGCCTGCGCGCGGCACGCGAGAACGCCCGCGCCGTGCGCGGCGCCCTCACCACCGAGTCGTGGGAGACGATGAACACCACCTGGCTGGACGTCACCCGCATGCTGCGCGCCGGCGAATTCGAGCGCGATCCGGGCGCCTTCTTCGAGTGGGTGAAGTTCCGCTCGCACCTGTCGCGCGGCGTGGTGCTGGGCACCATGCTGCAGGACGACGCCTTCCACTTCGCGCGGCTGGGCACATTCCTCGAGCGGGCCGACAACACTGCGCGCCTGGTGGACGTGAAGTTCCACGCGCTCAACACCGAGTTCTTCGGCGCCGCCACCGAGGAAGACCAGGAGTACGACTTCTATCACTGGAGCGCGATCCTGCGCAGCGTCTCGGCGTTCGAGGTCTACCGCAAGGTCTACCGCGACGTGATCCGCCCGGAGCGGGTGGCCGAACTGCTCATCCTGCGCCCGGACATGCCGCGCTCGCTGCACGCGTGCATGCACGAGGTGGTGGAAAACCTGGCCAAGGTGCACAACCAGCAAAGTGCCGAGACGCTGCGGCGTGCCGGCAAGCTGCTGGCCGACCTGCAGTACAGCCGGGTCGAGGAAATCCTGGCCACCGGCCTGCACGCCTACCTGACGCAGTTCCTCGACCGGGTGAACGACCTGGGCGGGCGCATCAGCCAGGATTTCCTGGTGCCGACGCACTGAAAAAGAGCGCGGGTGCGCGGTGCGATACTCGCGCCGTGCATTCGAGTTGCCCTTCCTGCCTCCAGCCGATGGAGGCTCATCGCTTCGATACCCGCCTGGGCACGCAGGTGGAGCTGGACATCTGCTTCGCCTGCCAGGGCCTGTGGTTCGACCGTACCGAAAACCTGCAGCTCGCGCCTTCGGCGGTGCTGGCGCTTTTCACGCTGCTGCACCGCCACCGCGCCGATGCGCACCAACCCATCGGCGACCCACTGCGCTGCCCGCGCTGCCGCCAGCGCCTGGCACACGGCTTCGACGTGGTGCGCAGCGGCCGCTACGTCACCTACCGCTGCGCGCAGGGGCACGGCCGCTTCGCCACTTTCTCCTCGTTCATGGTGGAGAAGGGCTTCGTGCGGCAGTTGACCCGGCCCGAGATCGAGGACTTGGCGCGGCGCGTGGACGCCATCTACTGCACCGGCTGCGGCGCGCCGGTGGACATCCGCAAGGACCACGCCTGTCCGCACTGCCGCGCCGCCTTCTCGCTGCTGGACCCGGCTGCCGTGGAACAGGCCCTGCAGCGCCATGCCCAGGCGGCCGTACGGCCGGACGACGCATCGCGCAGCACCGACCTGGCCGACGCGCTCATGGCCATCGAGCGTGACCGCCTGAAGGCCGAGCGCGAGGAGCGCCGCGAGCGCGTCGACCTCACCACCGACCTGTGGTCGGCCGGGCTCGAGATGGTGTGGCGGGTGCTGTCGCGTTGACGCCGTATCGGACCAGGCAACATGAACGTCACCATAGAACCCCTCGCCCCGCAGCACTTCGCCGGCGTGCGCCGCGTACTCGACGCCGTGGCCCGCGAGAAGCGCTTCCTGGCCTTCACCGAAGCGCCCCCGCCCGCCGCCTGCGACGACTTCCTCGCATCGATCGTGGCGGGGAACGGTTGCCAGTGGCTGGCGCTGCAGGACGGCGCGGTGCTGGGCTGGTGCGACGTCCTGCCCAGCCTGGGGCAGGCCAGGGCGCACGTCGGCACGCTGGGCATCGGCCTGGCGCCACCAGCGCGGCATCGCGGCATCGGCGCGCGCCTCATGCGCGCAGCCATCGACACCGCCTGGGCCCGTGGCGTCACGCGCATCGAACTCAACGTGCGCACCGACAACGCCAACGCCAAGGCGCTGTACGAGCGACTGGGATTCGTGGCAGAAGGCCTGCGTCGCCACGCCTACCGGATCGACGGCGAGTACGTCGACGGCTGGGCCATGGCCCTGGTGCGGGACGCCTGACCTCATGAGTGCGCAGCCGCTTGCCGCTCGCCATTCCCCGCGTACAGGTGGGCGGGCCATCGCCATGATGATGGGCGCGATGACCTGCTTCGTGCTCAACGACGCGCTGGTCAAGCATGTCAGCGAGACCTTGCCGTCAGCGCAGCTGATCTTCCTGCGCGGGGTGATCGCCTCGGTGCTGGTGCTGCTGGTCGCGCGGCGCACCGGCGCCCTGCGACAGGTGCGCGCGGTGCTGCAGCCGCGCGTGGCGCTGCGCAGTGCGGTCGACGCCTGCGCGACCATGATGTACCTGCTGTCGCTGTTCCACCTGCCGATCGCCAATGCCACCGCCATCAACCTGGCGGCGCCGCTGTTCATGACCGTCTTCGCGGTGCTGTTCCTTGGCGAGCGTGCCGGGCGGGCGCGCTGGGCGGCGGTGGTGCTGGGCTTCGCCGGCGTGCTGTGCATCGTGCAGCCCAGCGGCGACGGCTTCAATGCGTGGGCGCTGCTGTGCCTGCTGGGCACCCTGTTCCATGCCACGCGCGACCTGATGACGCGCCGGATCGATCCATCCGTGCCCTCGCTCATCGTGACGCTCGCCACGGCAGTGGCAGTCACCTTGCTGGCCGGTTGCGTATCGCTGGCCAGTCCGTGGCAGCCGTTCGGGCTGCGCGAACTCGGCCTGCTGGGCGCCGCGGCGGCCCTGCTGGCGTCGGGCTATCTGCTGCTGGTGCAGTGCATGCGCAGTGGCGAGGTGTCGCTCACGGCGCCGTTCCGCTACACGGCGGTGCTGATCGCGGTGCTGCTCGGGCATGCCGTCTGGGACCAGGTGCCCAACGGCTGGGCCTGGCTGGGCATCGCGCTGCTGGTCGGCTCGGGCCTGTACATGCTGCACAGCGAACGCAGCCGCCCGCAGGTGGCGGCGCTGGACGCGCAGCCGGAGTGAGCCGGATCGTTCACCCGCCCTGCCCTTGGGCGTGCAGTGTCCACCGCGTCATGGCGCCGATCAGACACCACAGCAGCGGTACCGGCCAGAGCGCGGCGTGCAGCGTGCGCGCTGCGCCGCTCGCGCGCGCCGGCCGCAGCACCAGGAGCAGGCCGATGGTGCCGAGTGCGGTGGGGTCGGGCGCCAGCCCGAAGAGTTCGATCTCGCGCCACGGGCGGCCCGACAGCACGACGGTCAGCCACGGCTGGATGAACAGGGCCGCGCCGAACAGCGCCAGGCCGATCGTGTCGCGCGGCCCGGGTTGGCGGCGCCAGTCGCATGCGGCCGCCAGCAGTAGCAGCAGGCCCTGGAGCGCGTAGGCCGCGGCAAACCAGACGGCGGCCCAGTTGATGTCCGCATAGCGCTGCAGGTGGAGGGCCCAGGCGATCCACAGCCACGCCGCAGCCAGCAGCGCGCAGGCCGCGCGCGCCGTCCGGGGCGCCGAGGCCCTCCTGATCAGCAGCCATGCCAGCGCGAGCGCCAGCGCGCACGCGAGCAGATGCACAGGCCAGGTCTCGGCGTTGTAGCGCTCGAACAGGCGGTGGTACGTGCGCGCGGAAAACAGCAGGAAATCCGACGGCCGGTAGGTCCACCACTCGGACATGGCCGGCCTGGCTAGAGCGACGCGACGTGGGCCGCCATGCGCCGGCGCATGGCGGCGTCGGGCATGGCGCCGCGCGCGGCGCCCAGGTTCTGCCGGACGTGGTCCGCACGGCTGGTCGCGGGGATGGCGCAGGTCACGTCCGGATGCGAGACGATGAACTTGAGCGCGACCTGCGCCCAGCCGTCGCAGCCGATGTCGGCCGCCCATGCCGGCAGCGGATGACGCTGCAGCGCCTGAAGCAGCGCGCCTTGTCGAAACGGGCGGTTGACGATGACGGCGATGCGCCTTTCGCGCGCCAGCGGGAGGATGCGCGCCTCGACGTCGCGGTCGAGCAGGTTGTAGCTGATCTGCACGAAGTCGAGCGGCTGGCTGGCCATGATCGATTCGAACTCGCGGTGCCGCCTTCCCTCGGACGTGGTGATGCCCACGTAGCGCAGCCGGCCGTCGGCCTTCATTTTCAACAGCAGCGGCAGATGGTCTTCCCAGGCGAGCAGGTTGTGCACCTGCAGCAGGTCGAAGCGCGGCACGCCCCACAGCCGGCGCGAGGCCTCGATCTGCGACGGGCCGTCACGGCCGGTGCCGGTCCAGACCTTGTCGGCGGCGAACACGTCGCCGGCGCGGCCGATGCGCGCCAGCCCTTCGCCGACGACCGCCTGCGACGAGCCGTACATGGGCGAGGAATCGATCAGGCGTCCGCCGGCATCGAAGAAGGCGCGCATGACGCCGGCGCATTCCTCGCGCGCGGCGGCATCACGGCCTACGTTGAACGTGATCCACGTGCCCAGGCCGACCGCCGGGACGCGCTCGCCGCTGGAGGGGACGGTGCGCATGGCCAGTGCCTGCGCCGATGCCGGCGCCGGCGACGTCTGCGCCATGGCGGGCGCCGCCGCCAACGGGGCGGCGCCCGCCGCCAGCACGCGCCGAAGGAAGCCTCGGCGGCTGTCCGTAGGGCGTGCGGCGGCCGTCATGCCGTGGCCTCAGGGGGCGATGGCCTGCCGCACCGCATGCTCCCAGCGCGCCATGGCGGCCTCGGCGCGGTCTCGGCTCCAGGTGGGCGTGAAGCGCCGCTCTTCCTTCCACTGGCTGGCCAGCTGCGCCTGGTCGCGGTAGACGCCGCAGGACAGGCCCGCCAGGTACGCGGCGCCGAGCGCGGTGGTTTCGGTGACCTGCGGGCGGACCACGGGAATGCCCAGCAGGTCGGCCTGGAACTGCATCAGCAGGTCGTTGACGCTGGCGCCGCCGTCCACGCGCAGCTCGGACACCGGCGCACCGCCGGCGGCCAGCGTGTCGCGGCTCATCGCGTGCAGCAGCGCGGCGCTTTGATAGGCGATGCTCTCGAGCGCGGCGCGGGCGATGTGCGCCACCGTGGTGCCGCGGGTCAGGCCGGTGATGGTGCCACGTGCCTCGGCGTTCCAGTAAGGCGCGCCCAGCCCGGTGAAGGCGGGCACCATTATGACGCCGCCGGCGTCCGGCACGCTCTCGGCCAGCCCCTGCACCTGGGCGCTCCCGGGAATGGCCTTGAGGCCGTCGCGCAGCCACTGCACCACCGCGCCGGCGACGAACACGCTGCCTTCCATCGCGTATTGCGGCGTGGCGTCGAACTGGGCCGCGCTGGTCACGAGCAGGCCGTTGTGAGACGGCTGGAACTCCTCGCCAGTGTGCAGCAGCAGGAAGCAGCCGGTGCCGTAGGTGTTCTTGGCCATGCCGGCCTTGAGGCAGGCCTGGCCGACCATGGCGCTCTGCTGGTCGCCGGCGACGCCGCCGATCGGCAGCGCCGCGCCGAGCAGGCCGGCATCGGTGTCGGCGAAATGTCCGCTCGACGGCCGCACCTCGGGCATCAGCGCCGCGGGGATGCGCAGCGCCTCGAGCAGCGCGTCGTCCCAGCGGTTGTCGTGCACGTTGAACAGCATGGTGCGCGAGGCGTTGGTCACGTCGGTCACGTGCACCTTGCCGCCGGTGAACTGCCAGATCAGCCAGCTGTCGATCGTGCCGAAGGCCAGCTCGCCGGCCTCGGCCTGGGCGCGCACGCCGGGCACGTTGTCGAGCAGCCAGCGCAGCTTGGTGGCGGAAAAGTAGGCGTCGACGACCAGCCCGGTCTTGTCGCGGATGGTGTCGGCCAGCCCATCGCGGCGCAGCTGGGCGCACAGCGGCTCGGCCCGGCGGTCCTGCCAGACGATGGCATGGTGCACCGGCCGGCCGGTCCTGCGGTTCCACACGAGCGTGGTCTCGCGCTGGTTGGTGATGCCGATGGACTTGATGTCGCGCGCCGTGAGCCCGGCCTTGCCCAGCGCCTCGTGCGCGGTGGCGAGCTGGCCCTGCCATATCTCGACCGGGTCGTGCTCGACCCAGCCGGGCTGCGGGTAGTGCTGGGTGAGCTCGCGCTGCGCCATCGCGACGATGCGGCCATCGGCGTCGAAGACGATGCTGCGCGAGCTGGAGGTTCCTTGGTCGAGAGCGAGCAGGTAGGTCATGGGCGTTTTCAGGGGTTCGCGATTTCGCAGCGCACTTGCGCCTGCTCCAGCAGTTCCGGGAAGGGTTGGGGCGGCGGCGCGTCGGTGAACAGGCAGTCGATCTGCGACAGCTCGGCCAATTGGACCATGGCCGGGCGGTTGAACTTGCTGGCATCGGCCACCAGCCAGACCTCGCGCGCCTGGGCAATGATGGTCTGCGCCACCTTCACCTCGCGCAGGTCGAAATCGCGCAGCGACCCGTCGGCCTCGATGCCGGAGATGCCGATCACCGCGATGTCCACCTTGAACTGCCGGATGAAGTCCACCGTCGGCTCGCCGACGATGGCGCGGTCGCGCGCGCGCACGGTTCCGCCGGCCACGATCACCTCGCAGTCGGGATTGCCGGTGAGGATGTTGGCCACGTTGAGGTTGTTGGTGATGACGCGCAGTCCGCGGTGCCGCAGCAGCGCCTTGGCCACCGCCTCGGTGGTGGTGCCGATGTTCAGGATGAGCGAGCAGCCGTCCGGCACTTTGGCCGCCACCGCCTGGGCGATGCGCGCCTTGCCCAGGGCGTGCAGGCTCTCGCGCTGCTGGTAGCCGATGTTCTCGGTGGTGGAGGAGGGCACGCGCACGCCGCCATGGAAGCGCGTCAGCAGGCCGGCGTCGGCCAGGCGCTGCACGTCGCGGCGCACGGTCTGCAAGGTCACGCCCAGCATGTCGGCCAGTTCGTCGACCGTGATCGCGCCGCGGGCACGCACGGTGTCGAGCAGGTTGATCTGGCGGGGATTCGAATTGGCGAGGGCCATGGCGGCGCGCGGGACGGATGAAGTCGGAAGACGGCAATTGGACTTTAAAACGAACGAAACCGAATGCAACTGAGGGAAAACTCCAGGCAAAATCGAAAGTTAGCGAATCAAAATGAACCGACGCGAACAGAAATGCTCGTCGATCGGCCCTTCACCTTCATACGGATCCTTCGAGGTTGCACGCAGTGAGCGCAGTTCCTTCTTCCTTGTCCTCGCCCTCGTCTTCGCTGCCGGAGGAGGGCGCGACATTTGACGTGCTGGTGGTCGGCGGCGGCATCAACGGCTGCGGCATCGCGCGCGACCTGGCGGGCCGCGGCTGGCGCGTGTTGCTGGCGGAGAAGGACGACCTGGCCTCGCACACCTCGTCGGCGTCGACCAAGCTGATCCACGGCGGCCTGCGCTACCTGGAGTACTACGAGTTCTCGCTGGTGCGCAAGGCGCTGCAGGAGCGCGAGGTACTGCTGCGCAGCGCGCCGCACATCATGTCGCCGCTGCGCTTCGTCATGCCGCACGATCCGGCCATGCGCCCGGCGTGGATGATCCGCATCGGCCTGTTCATGTACGACCACCTGGCGCGGCGCGAGGTGCTGCCTGCATCGCGCGGCATCGACCTGCGCACGCACGAGGCGGGCGCGCCGCTCAAGCCGCAGTTCAAGCGCGGGTTCGTCTATTCGGACGGCTGGGTGGACGACGCGCGGCTGGTGGTGCTCAACGCCATCGACGCGCGCGAGCGCGGCGCGCAGGTCCTGACGCGCACGCGCTGCGTGCAGGCGCAGCGCGACGCGCAGGGCTGGACGGCCGAACTGGAAAGCGCGGGAGGAGAACGCCGGACGGTGCGCGCGCGTGCGCTGGTCAATGCGGCAGGCCCGTGGGCCGAAGCCTTCCTGCGCCAGGTGGCGCGGCCGGCGGGCGCCGAGTCGCTGGCCACGCGCAGCCTGCGCCTGGTCAAGGGCAGCCATATCGTGGTGCCGCAAGTCTTCTCGCACGGGCACGCCTACATCTTCCAGAATCCGGACAAGCGCATCATCTTCGCCATTCCCTACCAGGAGAAGTTCACCCTGATCGGCACGACCGACATCGAACTGGAGGGCGACGATCCTGGCGCCGCGCGCATCGCGGCCTCCGAGGTGGAGTACCTGTGCACGCAGGCCAGCCGCTATTTCGACAAGCCGATCAGCGCGGCCGACGTGGTCTGGACGTATTCGGGCGTGCGCCCGCTGCTCGACGATGCCTCCGGCGACCCCTCCGCGGTCACACGCGACTACATGCTCGAGAGCAATGCGGACGGCGCGCCGCTGCTGTCCGTGTGGGGCGGCAAGATCACCACCTTCCGCAAGCTGGCCGAGGACGCCGCCGACGACATCGGCCGCATGCTCGGCGAGCCGCGTGCGGCCTGGACCGAGGGCGCCTTCCTGGCCGGCGGCGACCTGTCGGCCTGGATTGGCGCGCCAGGCCGGCCGGATGCCGATTTCGACCGCTTCGTCGAAGCCCTGCACGGCCGGCACCCCTGGCTCGGCGAGGCCCTGGCGCGTCGGCTGGCGCGGGCGTACGGCGCGCGCATCGGGCAGGTGATCGGCGATGCGCGTTCGCTGTCCGACCTCGGCGCCCAGGTGGCGCCCGGCGTGTACGAGAGCGAGCTGCGCTACCTGCAGCAGCAGGAATGGGCGGTCAGCGGCGAGGACGTGCTCTGGCGGCGCTCCAAGCTCGGCCTGCACCTGCCGCGCGAGGCCTGTGCGGAGGTCGGGCGCTGGATGGCGGAGAATCCGCCGCGAACAGGAGGGAAGGAGGACGCAATTGCAGCTCAGCCTTGAGCGCGTCACGAAGAAAGTTGGCGCGCAGACCTGGTTGTACGAGTTGAGCATTGCGCCGAGGCCCGGCGCGGTGACGGTGCTGCTCGGCGCTACCCAGTCGGGCAAGACCACCCTGATGCGGCTCATGGCCGGCCTCGATGCGCCCACCACCGGGCGCGTGCGCGTGGACGGCCGCGACGTCACCGGCACGCCGGTGCGCGAGCGCAACGTGGCGATGGTCTACCAGCAGTTCATCAACTATCCCTCGATGACGGTGGCGCGCAACATCGGCTCGCCGATGCGGCTGCGGCGCGAGCCGCGCGTGGACGACCGGGTGCGCGAACTGGCCGAGAAGCTGCACATCGACGCCTTTCTCGACCGCTATCCGTCCGAACTGTCGGGCGGTCAGCAGCAGCGCGTGGCGCTGGCCCGTGCGCTGGCCAAGAATGCGCCACTGATGCTGCTGGACGAACCCCTGGTCAACCTCGACTACAAGCTGCGCGAGGAACTGCGCGAAGAGCTGGGCCAGATCTTCGCGGCCGGCGACTCGACCGTGGTCTATGCCACCACCGAGCCAGGCGAGGCGCTGCTGCTGGGCGGCTACACGGCCGTGCTCGACGCCGGCGAGCTGCTGCAGTACGGGCCGACGGCCGAAGTCTTCCACGCGCCGCGCTCGCTGCGCGTCGCCCGTGCGTTCAGCGACCCGCCCATGAACTTGCTGCCGGGCCAGGCCAGCAGCGCGGGCGTGCAGCTGGGCGGCGGGCTCGCTCTGCCGCTGGCGCTGCCGGGCGCGGCCCAGGGTCCGGTGACGGTCGGCCTGCGTGCCTCGGCGCTGCGCGTGGGCAGTCCTGCCGATACCCGCAGCGGCGAGGTCGAACTGATGGCGCGCATCGCGCTGGCCGAGATCGCGGGGTCCGACACCTTCATGCACCTGGACAGCCCGGCCGGCGAGCTGGTGGCGCAACTCAGCGGGGTGCACCGCTTCGGCCTGGGCGAATCGCTGGTACTGCGCTTCAATCTCGCGCAGGTCCACGTGTTCGACCAGGCCGGCGAACTGGTGCTGGCACCCGACTGGCACAACGGAGGCTGACGCATGGCCCGCATCGACCTCGACCTGGCACATGCCTACCGGCCGAATCCGCGGGAAGACGCCGACTACGCGCTGCTGCCGCTGAAGATGAGCTTTGCCGATGGCGGCGCCTACGCGCTGCTGGGCCCATCGGGCTGCGGCAAGACCACCATGCTCAACGTCATCTCGGGGTTGCTCACGCCGTCGCAGGGCACCGTGATGTTCGACGGCCGAGACGTGACTGCGCAGACGCCGCAGCAGCGCAACATCGCACAGGTGTTCCAGTTCCCGGTGATCTACGACACCATGACGGTCGCGCAGAACCTGGCCTTTCCGCTGCGCAACCGGGGCGTGCCGGCCGCGCGCGTGCGCGAGCGCGTGGCGCGCATCGCCGACATGCTGGAGCTGGGCGGGCAGCTCAACCAGCGCGCTTCGGGCCTGTCGGCCGATGCCAAGCAGAAGATATCGCTCGGCCGCGGCCTGGTGCGCGAGGACGTCTCGGCCGTGCTGTTCGACGAGCCGCTGACCGTGATCGACCCGCACCTCAAGTGGCAGCTGCGGCGCAAGCTCAAGGAGATCCACCGCGAGCTCAAGCTCACGCTGATCTACGTCACGCATGACCAGGTCGAGGCGCTGACCTTTGCCGACGAGGTGGTGGTGATGTCGCGCGGGCGCGCGGTGCAGGTCGGCCCCGCGGAGGCGCTGTTCGAACGCCCGGCCCACACCTTCGTCGGCCATTTCATCGGCTCGCCGGGCATGAACTTCCTGCCCGCGGAGTTCAGCCGCGGCCGCCTGCAGGTGGGCGGCGTCGAAATGACGGCGCCGGGGCCGTTGCCGGAGGGCGCACTGAAGGTGGGCATCCGGCCCGAGCATCTTCGGCTGTCCACGCCGCACGGGCCGGGCGCCGTGCCCGCGACGGTGCAGCGCCTGCAAGACATCGGCATCTGCACCATGCTGACGGCGCAGGCCCAGGGCGGCGTGCTCAAGGCACGGCTGGCACCCGGCACGCCGCTGCCGGCGCTGGGCGACAGCGTGTGGCTGCAGGTGGTCGACCTGCGCACCTGCTTCTACCGCGACGAGCAGCTCATCGCCTGAGCCGCGCCAAGGAGAAACCATGAACGCGATTCTCAAGCCGGTCAACCAGAAAGCCTGGTGGCTGGTGTTGCCGGTGCTGGTCTGCGTGGCTTTCTCGGCCGTGCTGCCCCTCATGACGGTAGTCAACTACTCGGTGCAGGACATCATCTCTCCGGATCGGCGGGTGTTCGTCGGCACCGAATGGTTCGCCTCGGTGATGCGCGACGAGGAACTGCACTCGGCGCTGCTGCGCCAGCTCGGCTTCTCGCTGGCGGTGCTGGTGGTGGAGATCCCGCTGGGCATCGCGCTGGCCCTGTCGATGCCGGCCACCGGCTGGAAGTCGTCGGCGGTGCTGGTGATCGTGGCCCTGTCCCTGCTCATTCCCTGGAACGTGGTCGGCACCATCTGGCAGATCTACGGCCGCGCCGACATCGGCCTGCTGGGCCACATGCTGCAAAAGCTCGGGGTGGACTACAACTACACCGGCAATGCGCGCGACGCCTGGCTCACGGTGCTGGTGATGGACGTGTGGCACTGGACGCCGCTGGTGGCGCTGCTGTGCTTCGCCGGCCTGCGCTCGATTCCCGACGCCTACTACCAGGCCGCGCGCATCGACGGCGCCAGCCGGTTCGCGATGTTCCGCTACATCCAGCTGCCGAAGATGCGCGGCGTGCTCATGATCGCAGTGCTGCTGCGCTTCATGGACAGCTTCATGATCTACACCGAGCCATTCGTGCTCACCGGCGGCGGACCGGGCAACGCGACCACCTTCCTCAGCCAATACCTGACGCAGAAGGCGGTCGGCCAGTTCGACCTGGGCCCGGCGGCGGCGTTCTCGCTCATCTACTTCCTGATCATCCTGCTGCTGTGCTTCGTGCTCTACAACTGGATGCAGCGGGTGGGCACGCAAGACCTGAAGGAGGCGCCATGAACCCGGACGCACGCCGCTTTCGCAAGCGCAACCTGTTCCTGCTGGCCTACCTGGTCTTCGCGCTGCTGCCCATCTACTGGATGGTGAACATGAGCTTCAAGACCAACGGGGAGATCCTGTCGAGCTTCTCGTTCTTCCCGGCCGAGTTCACCTGGGAGAACTACCGGCGCATCTTCACCGACGAATCCTGGTACTCGGGCTACATCAACAGCCTGATCTACGTGCTGATCAACACGGTGATCTCGCTGAGCGTGGCGCTGCCGGCCGCGTATGCGTTCTCGCGCTACACCTTCCTGGGCGACAAGCACGTGTTCTTCTGGCTGCTGACCAACCGCATGACGCCACCGGCGGTGTTCCTGCTGCCGTTCTTCCAGCTCTATGCCACCGTGGGCCTGATGGACACGCACATCGGCGTGGCGCTGGCGCACCTCGTGTTCAACGTGCCGCTGGCGGTCTGGATCCTCGAAGGCTTCATGAGCGCAATACCGCGCGAGATCGACGAGACCGCATACATCGACGGCTACAGCTTTCCGCGCTTCTTCCTGACCATCTTCCTGCCGTTGATCAAGGCCGGCGTGGGCGTGGCGGCATTCTTCTGCTTCATGTTCAGCTGGGTCGAGCTGCTGCTGGCGCGCACGCTGACCAGCGTCAACGCCAAGCCGATCGTGGCGACCATGACGCGCACGGTCAGCGCATCGGGCATGGACTGGGCCACATTGGCGGCGGCCGGGGTGCTGACCATCGTGCCCGGCGCGATCGTCATCTGGTTCGTGCGCCACTACATCGCCAAGGGCTTCGCCATGGGGCGCGTATGACCGACCCCGGGCTACGCTGCTTCGCAGGTCCGGCACGCCGCCGGCTCCCGCATGAGCGCAACCGCCCGATCAATCGACCGAAAGGACATCGCGATGCTTGACTGGATGGTCTGGACCACCCCGGTGGCCGTGTTCTTCAGCGTCATCGCCGTGCTGCTGGTGGGCATGACCGTGTGGGAGATCCGCTCGCCCACCACGCTGCGGCGCGGCTGGCTGCCGATCGAGACCACGCGCGGCGATCGGCTCTTCATCGGCCTGCTGTGCGCGGCCTACATCAACCTGATCTTCGTCGGCCTGGCCGGCTGGCTGCAGGAATGGCTGCAGCTGGAGGCCGAACCTTCCATCTGGATCGGCTTCGCCATCTCGATGCTGGTGCTGGGCGTGATCATGCGCAAGGGCTAGCCCGCGCGCCACGTCTTCGCTTTTCCACGCAGGTCCCGGCCCTCATGCCGCCCCTGGGCCGGGGCCGCGGGTTCGAAACCACACAGGGGCGGTGCGCAACGAGGAGACAAGCAAATGAGGATGCGTTACACAGCACTGGCATTGGCCGCGACCCTTTGCGCCGCGCAGGCGGCATCGGCGGGCGAGGCCGAGGCGAAGAAGTGGATCGACAGCGAGTTCCAGCCCTCCACCCTGTCGAAGGAGCAGCAGGCGGCGGAAATGAAGTGGTTCATCGATGCGGCGGCCAAGCTCAAGGCCAACGGCGTCAACGAGATCTCGGTGGTGTCGGAGACCATCACCACGCACGAGTACGAGTCCAAGACACTGGCCAGGGCGTTCGAGGAAATCACCGGCATCAAGGTCAAGCACGACCTGATCCAGGAAGGCGACGTGGTCGAGAAGCTGCAGACTTCGATGCAGTCGGGCCGGTCGATCTATGACGGCTGGATCTCCGACTCCGACCTGATCGGCACCCACTACCGCTACGGCAAGATCATGAACCTGACCGACTACATGTCGGGCAAGGGCAAGGAGTTCACCAACCCGGGGCTGGACCTGGCGGATTTCATCGGCACCAAGTTCACCACCGCGCCCGACGGCAAGCTCTACCAGTTGCCCGACCAGCAGTTCGCCAACCTGTACTGGTTCCGCGCCGACCTGTTCGCACGCAAGGACCTGCAGGACAAGTTCAAGGCCAAGTACGGCTACGACCTGGGCGTGCCGCTGAACTGGAGCGCCTACGAGGACATCGCCGAGTTCTTCACCGACGACGTCAAGACCATCGACGGCAAGCCGATCTACGGCCACATGGACTACGGCAAGAAGGACCCGTCGCTGGGATGGCGCTTCACCGATGCCTGGCTGTCGATGGCCGGCGAGGCCGACATCGGCAATCCGAACGGCCTGCCGGTCGACGAGTGGGGCATCCGCGTGGCGGACGACAAGTGCACGCCGGTGGGCGCTTCGGTCTCGCGCGGGGGCGGCACCAACTCGCCGGCCGCCGTCTACGCGCTGACCAAGTACGTCGACTGGATGAAGAAGTACGCGCCCAAGGAGGCGACCGGCATGACCTTCGGCGAGGCCGGGCCGGTGCCGGCGCAGGGCCAGATCGCGCAGCAGATCTTCTGGTACACGGCGTTCACCGCCGACATGACCAAGCCCGGCCTGCCGGTGGTCAATGCCGACGGCACGCCCAAGTGGCGCATGGCGCCCGGCCCGAACGGGCCGTACTGGAAGCAGGGCATGCAGAACGGCTACCAGGACGTCGGCTCGTGGACCTTCTTCGACGGCCATGACGCCAACAGGACGGCCGCCGCCTGGCTGTATGCGCAGTTCATCACCGCCAAGACCACGTCGCTGAAGAAGACCATCGTCGGCCTCACGCCGATCCGCGAGTCCGACATCCGCAGCCAGGCGATGACCGACATGGCGCCCAAGCTCGGCGGGCTGGTGGAGTTCTACCGCAGCCCGGCGCGCGTGGCCTGGTCGCCCACCGGCACCAACGTGCCCGACTATCCCAAGCTGGCGCAGCTGTGGTGGAAGAACGTGGCCGAGGCGGTCACCGGCGAGAAGACGCCGCAGAAAGCCATGGACAACCTGGCCGAGGAGATGGACCAGGTGATGGCGCGGCTCGAGCGTGCGGGCATGGCCAAGTGCCCGCCCAAGCTCAATGCCAAGAGCGATCCGTCGAAGTGGCTGAGCGACCAGCACGCGCCCTGGAAGAAGCTCGCCAACGAGAAGCCCAAGGGCGAGACGGTGGACTACAACAAGCTGCTGACTGCATGGAAGGAAGGCAAGGTGCGCTGAGCCGCAGCCGTGCCGGGGAGATTGGGTACAGTCCCTGACCCGATCTCCCTTCCGTCGCCCCCATTGCCTGCCAATCCTGATCCTTCGGCCGGACGCGTCAAGCGCGTGCTGGTCATCGACTACTCGCAGACCGGCCAGTTGCGCCGCGTGACCGAACGCATACTCGAGCCGCTGCGCGCCGACCCCGCCATCTCGGTCCATGTGGAACAGCTGCGGCCGCAGCCTGACTACCCCTGTCCATGGCCGTTCCTGCGGTTCTTCGACGCCTTCCCCGAGTCGGCGCACGGCGTGCCGCCGGCGCTGGCGCCGCTGTCGCTGACCGGCGAGGAAGAATTCGACTTGGTCATCCTGCCGTGGCAGGTCTGGTTCCTGGCGCCTTCGTTGCCCATCACCGGCTTTCTCAAGCACCCGGTGGCGCAGCGGTTGCTGCGCGGCAAACCGGTGGTGGCGGTGGTGGCCTGCCGCAACATGTGGATGCTGGCTTTCGAGAAGCTCCAGGCCATGCTGCACGCCAGCGGCGCGCGCCTGCTCGACCACGTGGTGCTGACCGATCCGGGGCCGACGCTGGCGACCTTCGTCACCACGCCGGTCTGGCTGCTGAGCGGCCGCAAGAAGGGCTTCTGGGGCATGCCCGATGCCGGCCTGTCCGAGGCGCAGATCGCCGGCACCCGCCGCTTCGGCCTGGCTTTGCGCGACGCGCTCGCGCACGACCGGGAGCAGGGCAGCGCGCCGCTGCTGGCCGGCCTGGGCGCGGCCCGGGCCGACGCGCGCCTGTACGTGAGCGAGAAGGCAGGCACGCGCAGCTTCTTCCTGTGGGGCAAGCTGCTGCGCGCAGTCGGGCCGCCGGGGGCGGCATTGCGCAAGCCATTGCTGGCGCTCTATTTCCTTTTCCTTCTGACGCTAATTGTCACGTTCGTGCCTCTGAGCCTGATGCTGCAGGCACTGCTGCGGCCTTTGTTCCGGGATCGCCTGTCTAGAATTCAGGCCCACTTTGAATTGCCTTCGGGCAGCGCCGGGGAGCGCTACCACCTGTATGGGGATTGATGTTTACCTGACTCGCAGCGCGGCCCATCTGCCCCTGCCGCCGGTTTCGAACGATGAGATGGAGGACCTGCTCGGACGAGTCGCCGGCCTGCCTTCGCGCGCACGCCGGCTCATCCTTCGCAGCAACGGCATCGTTTCCCGCCACTACGCCATCGACCGCGCCACCGGACGCGCGTCGATGAGCAACGCCCAGCTCACCGCGAAGGCGGTGCGGGCGCTCGGCGACGACCTCGGCCAGGTGGATTGCCTGGCCACCGGCACGTCGGTGCCCGACCAGTTGCTGCCCAATCATGGCGTGATGGTGCACGGCGAGCTGGGCTGGCCCAGGCTGGAGGTGGTGTCCTGCGCCGGCATCTGCCTGGCCGGAACGGCGGCCTTCAAGCATGCCTGGTTGTCGGTGAAGGCAGGCGAGGCGCGGCGTGCCGTGGCCACCGGCTCCGAGCTGGTCTCGCCGCTGCTGATGGCGCGCCACTTCGAGGCGGAGTCGGCACATCGCGTGGCGCAGCTGCAGGAACGGCCCGAGGTCGCGTTCGAGAAGGACTTCCTGCGCTGGATGTTGTCCGACGGCGCCGGCGCCGTGCTGCTCGAACGCGAGCCCGTCGGGCCGCTGCCGCTGCGGGTGGACTGGGTCGAGCTGTCGTCCGCCGCGCACGAATTGCCGGTTTGCATGTACGGCGGCGCCGAGAAGGACGAGAGCGGCCGGCTGCAGGGCTGGGCCGGGTTCGACGGGGCGCAGTGGCAGGAGCGGTCCATCTTCGCCATCAAGCAGGACGTGCGCCTGCTCAACGAAAACATCGCGCGCGCCACGCTGGTCGAGCCGCTGGCCGAGATCGTGCGGCGGCGCGGCTTGCGTGCGCAGGACATCGACTGGTTCCTGCCGCACATGTCGTCGCACTACTTTCTCGAATCGGCCGAACCCGCGCTGCGCGATGCGGGGCTGCCGATCCCGCGCGAGCGCTGGTTCAGCAACCTGGCCACGCGCGGCAACACCGGTTCGGCCTCGCCTTTCATCATGCTCGACGAGCTGCTGCGCTCCGGGCGCGTGCGCAAGGGCCAGCGCCTGCTGATGTTCGTGCCCGAAAGCGGGCGCTTCTCCAGCGGTTTCATCCACATGCAGGCCACCTGACGTGAAGCCGGCTTCCCGCCCAGGGCATTGACATGGACCTCGACGTCGTTCCCCAGGAAGGCAACGCCACCCTTGGCGGCCACTGCAAGCTGATGTACGCGCGCGATGCCGGCGGGCGGCTGGTCGGTGTGCCATCACGCGGCTGGGAAGCCGAAGAGATCGTCACCAGCCATGCCGTCGACGTGCTGCTCGCGCGCGCCGAAGCCGCGCGTGAGCGCGCGGCGCGCGGCCTGGCCTCGCCGCTGGAGTACTGGATGCACCAGCGTCGCATGGACGTGGCGCTGCTGTCGCAGACCAGCGGCCTGTGGCAGTGGCGCGTGCGCCGGCATCTGCGCCCGGGCCGCTTCGCCCGCCTGTCGCCGGCACTGCTGGCACGCTATGCACAGGCGCTGGGCCTGGAGGTGGCGCAACTGAAGGGCTTGCCTTGAACTTCCAGCACCAGCACGCGGCGCACTGCGAAAGCGGCGTCATCGCCAACCTGCTGCGCCACCATGGCGTGCCGATGAGCGAGAGCCTGGCGTTCGGCCTGGCGGGTGCGCTGTCCTTCGCCTACCTGCCTTTCGTGAAGGTCTCGGGCCTGCCGCTGATCGCCTACCGCATGCCGCCGAAGGCGATCATCAAGGGCATGATCGGGCCGCTGCAGGCGCGATTCCGCTTCGAGACCTTTTCCGCGCCCGCGGCCGGCGAGCGCCGCCTGGACGAACTGCTCGGCCAGGGCCGCCTGGTGGGCGTGCAGACGTCGGTGTTCTGGCTGCCTTACTTCCCGCCGGACATGCGCTTCCACTTCAATGCGCACAACCTGCTGGTCTACGGCAGGGAAGGGCAGGACTACCTGGTGAGCGACCCGGTGTTCGAGACGCCCATGCGCTGCCCGGCGCCCGACCTCTCTCGGGCCCGCTTCGCGCGCGGCATGCTCGCGCCCAAGGGCCTGCTCTATTACCCCGAATCGGTGGGCCGCAAGGAGATCACGCCCGAAGCGCTGCGGCATGCTATCCGCAAGGCCGCCGGGCGCATGCTGGCGCCACTGCCCATCGTCGGCGTGCGCGGCATGCGCACCCTCGCCGGGCGCCTGGCGCGCCTGCCGCGCGACGACGCCGGCAGTCTCGACTTCGTCGGCCACATGGTCCGCATGCAGGAAGAGATCGGCACCGGCGGCGCGGGCTTTCGCTTCGTCTATGCCGCTTTCCTCCAGGAGGCAGCGCAGATCGCGGCGATGCCACAGCTGATGCCGCTGTCCGATCGCCTGACCGCCATCGGCGACGACTGGCGCCGCCTGGCGCTGGCGGCCGCGCGCATGGTCAAGGGCCGCGACGCGCTGGACCCTCCGGCGTTGGCTCGCCTGCTGCGCGCACAGGCCGACGCCGAGGAGTCGTTCTTCCGCGACCTGCGCGCCGCGGTGGCTTGACGCCCATGTTGCGCATCGAGGCGCTGTCCCACCGCTACCCCGGCGCGCCCATCGATGCGCTGCAGGACGTGTCCCTGAGCGCCGCGCGCGGCAGCGTGCTGGGCCTGCTGGGGCCCAACGGCGCGGGCAAGACCACGCTCATCTCGCTGCTGGCCGGCACGCTGGTACCGCAGCGCGGGCGCCTGCTGATCGACGGCGTGCCGCTGGCGCAGGTGCGCGCCGGCGCGCCCACGCGCATCGCGGTGGCGCCGCAGGACCATGCGTTCTATGGCGCCCTGGGCGTGGAGGAAAACCTGGACTGCTTCGCTGCCGCCGCGCGGCTGAAGGGGCCGAGGCGGCGGGCGCGCATCCGCGACTGCATGGATTTCGCGCAACTGGCGCGCTTTGCCTCGTCGCGGGCCGATCGCCTGTCGGGCGGCCTCAAGCGGCGCCTGAACCTGGCGATCGCCTTGCTGGCCGAACCGGAATTGCTCATCCTGGACGAGCCGACCGCGGGCGTGGACCCGCAATCGCGCGCCTTCATCCTCGAGGCCATCGCCCGGCTGGCGCGTGCCGGAACGGCAGTGGTCTACACGTCGCACTACATGGAGGAGATCGAGGCCATCGCCGACCGCGCGCTGATCCTCGACCGCGGCCAGGTGCTGTGCCAGGGGAGCCTGTCCGAACTCCTTGCCCACGGGCGCGACGTGCTGTGCCTGGCGGCGCCGGGCCTGGCGCAGGAAGACCTCCTGCCGTTCGGGAGCGTGCAGGCCCCGATCGCAGGCGGCCTTTGGACAGTGCAGCTGGCGCCGGACCACACGCCGGCGGCCGTGCTGGCGGCGCTGGAATCGCGCGGCCTGGGCGTCACGCAGGCCACCTACGGCCGCTACAGCCTAGAGCACCTGTTCATGACGCTCACGCGGCGCCCTCTGCGTGACGAGGCCTGAGCATGCTCCTGGCCCTGATCCGCAAGGAACTGCTGGTGCTCTCGCGCGACGTGCACGGCCTGGCCGCGCTGTTCCTGCTGCCGGCGGTGTTCATCGTGGTGATGTCGCTGGCGCTGCAGGACTACTACGACCCGCCGCTGCGCAGCCTGTCCTACGCGATAGACAACCGCGACGGCGGCGCGCCGGCCGGCCAGCTGGCGCGCGACTGGGCGGCCGCGCACGGCACGCCCCAGCCCCTGCCGGCCGACTGGAACGGCCAGCTGCACCGGGGCACGCTGAAGTACGTGGTCGTCCTCGACGCGCAGCTGTCCGACGAACTGCGGGCCCTGGGCCTGCCGACGCAGGCGCGCGTCCATCTGCTGGCCGAGCCGGGCATCGACGGCAACCTGCTCAACGCGCTGCGCGCCGAACTGCTCGGTCTCGCCGGCGAGCTGAAGGCGCGTCACGCCATGCTGGAAGCGGGCGCGCTGCCCCCGCCGGCGAATGCGTCCGTGGCCGCGCTGGTCGACGCCGCGCGGGTGGCGGCGCCCGGCGTGCGGCCGACGGCGGTGCAGCAGAACGTGCCGGCATGGCTGGTGTTCGGCATGTTCTTCATCGTCGCCTCGCTGTCCAACCTGTACATCCAGGAGCGCGCCAATGGCACGCTGGCGCGGCTGCGCAGCCTGGGCGTGCGCCCGCACACGCTGCTGCTGTCGAAGGCGCTGCCGTACCTGGCGGTGAACCTGCTGCAGGTCTTGCTGATGCTCGGCGTCGGTATCTGGCTGATGCCCTGGCTCGGAGGGGATGCCCTGTCCCTGGCCGGCGTGGACTGGCTGGCGTTGTTCTGCGCGCTCGGCGCCATCAGTGCCGCGGCGGTGGGCCTTTCGCTGGCGCTGGCCGGGTTGGTGCGCACGCCGGGGCAGGCCGCGACGCTGGGGCCGGCGCTCAACGTGCTGATGGCCGCGCTGGGCGGGATCATGGTGCCCACTTTCGTCATGCCCGCGTTCATGCAGCGGGTGGCCAGCCTGTCGCCCATGAACTGGGGGCTGGAGGCCTTGCTGTCCGTGCTGCTGCGCGGCGGCGGGCTGGCGCAGGTCATGCCGCAGGTGATCAGGCTGCTGCTGCTGGCGGTGGCTGCCGGCGCGTGTTCGGCATGGCTTTTCAGGAGACGGGGATGAAGGACATCGGCAGCGTGCAAGGCCTGGCCGAACTCAAGCGGGTGGTGCTCGAGGCGGTGGACCGGGACGAGCCGCCCGGCGGCCTGGCCGACGACGAACCGCTGTTTGGCCCCGACGCGCGACTCGACCTGGATTCGCTCGATGCGCTGCAACTGTCGATGGCGCTGCAGCAGGCCTACGGCGTGCGAATGCCCGACAGCAAGGAGACGCGCCAGGCGCTGCAGTCGCTGGCCTATCTGGCGCAGCACCTGCAGGCCAGGCTGGGCGCCACGTGAGGCCTGTGTACCTGCATGGCTGCGGCCTGGCGAGCGCCCTCGGACCGGACCTGCCGACCGCGCTGCATGCCCTGCGCAGCGCCACGAGGCCCCGCATGCGGCGCTACGCGGACCTGGACTGGCCGGTCCATGCACTTTGGCCGAAGGAAGCGGCCGGCGCCGGTTGGCTCGCCCAGGCGCGGGCATGGGTTTGCGCCGCAGCGGCGCAAAGCGGCGCGCTCGACGGCCGCCGCGCGGGGCCGCTCTTCGTGGCGTCGTCGTCGCTCGACATCGGCCTGCGCGAGACCGGCCTCGACTGGGACGGCGATCCGCATGCTTTCGCCGAGGCCGTGGGCGGCTGGCTCGACTGGCGCGGGCCGGTCTTCAGCGTCTGCAACGCCTGCACTTCGTCGGCCCAGGCCCTGCTGGCCGCGCATGGCCTGCTCGCCGGCGGCGAGCATGACGAGGCCCTGGTGCTCGGACTGGAACTGCCCAATCGCTATACGGTGGCCGGATTCGGCGCGATGCAGTTGCTCAGCGAACGCGCTGCACAACCGATGGGCGCCGCCCGCAACGGGCTGCTGCCCGGCGAGGCAGTGGCGGCGCTGAGCCTGCGCGCAACCCCGGCGCGCTGGCGGCTGGCAGGCGGGGCAAACGTGGTCGCGGGCGGGAACCCGGCCGGCATCGAAGCGGGGGCGCTGGCGCAGGCGATCCGGCAGGCGTTGCAGCGCGCCGGCGTGGCGGCAGCGGACATCGGGCTGGTCAAGCTGCACGCCGTCGGCAGCCCGGCCAACGATGCGGTGGAAGCCCGCGTGCTGGACCAGGTTGCCGCGACGGGCGTCCACGGGCGAGGGCGCTGCGCCTGGGTCACCTTCAAGCCTGCGCTGGGCCACACCATGGGCGCCTCCGGCGCGGCGGAGATCGCTTTGCTCAGTGGCTGCCTGGCGGCGCGCGCCTGGCCATCGTTGGACTACGCGCCGGATCCGCTGCTCGCGCCCCGCCTGGCCGAGGTACCGCATGCCCACGTGCGGCATGCCTTGCTTCTGTTCGCGGGCATCGGCGGCGGTCATGCGGCATGGGTCCTGTCCGACGAGGCGCCAACATGAACCTCGGCCAGCCTCGATCTGTCTCGCCACCCGCGCCGGCCTGGATTCTCGGCGCGCACTGGTCGCTGGCAGCATCCTTCGAAGCCGCACCGCCGGATGCCCGCTGGCGCCAGGCGCTGGCCGCGCGACTGGCCGAACGGCCGCGACGCCTGGGCGTGTGGGCGGAACTGGGCCTGCATGGCGCGCGTGCCTGCCTGGATGCCGCCGGCCTGTCCGGGCTGCCAGAAGGCGCGCTCGTGCGCGTGGCCAGCCGCAGCGGCCCGCAGAGCGCCACACATGAAACGGCGGCGCATGCGGCGCGCAGCCCCGACGGCATGCCGCTGCCGTTCGGCTTCATCCAGAGCCAGCCCAGCCTGCTGCTGGCCACGCTGTGCCGATGGCTGGATTGGCAGGGCGATGGCGCCTGCGTCTGCAGCCGGGCCCTGCCTGTGACGTGGCGGCTGGCGCAATCCGAGGCGCTCGCCGCGGATGCGCCGGCGCTGTTGCTCGGCAGCGTGGAGGAGTCGGGCGACGAACTGGCCACGCGCTGGTGGCTTCTGCTCAGAACACGCCGGGAATGAATCGCTTGCTGCGCTGCATGTACTGGGCGTAGTCGGGGCCGAAATGGGCCAGGCATTCGGCCTCGTCGCGCTGCGCGGTCAACAACAGCATGAGGCTGCACAGCGCCACCAGTGCGGTACTGGCCGGGCTGACGTCCTTGAGATAGGCGCCCCAGGCCAGGGCGAGCAGGGCGGCGTACATGGGGTGGCGGATGTGGCGGAATACGCCTTGCGTCACCAGCCGGGTGGTGCGCTCGAATGCGAGCAGTTCGGCGTCCGCGCGGCGCGCGTCGGGCTGCCCCCGTGCCTTGAGCGCGTGAACGCCGAGCCATGCCAGCCAGGGCGAGAGGAACAGCAGCAGCCAGGAGACCAGTTGCCGCGGCGAGAAGGGCTCGGCTTCCCAGCGGGGCGCGTTGAGCACCACCAGCGCCGCGATGCATTCCCATGCGAAGAAGCGGAAGAACCCGTGCGCGCGCGGGTTGCGCAGCGCATGGCGCGACACCCACAGAAAGAACAGCGTGGCCACGGCGAACAGCGCCAGCCGCGCCGGCAACGACTGCGTCATGCGCCGCGCATGGCCGCGGCCACTTCCTGCCCCAGTTCGAGCACCGACATCGCGTAGAAGCTGCTCCAGTTGTAGCGGGTGATGACGTAGAAGTTTTGCGTGCCGGCCAGGTAGGTGGAGGGCGCGCTGCCGTTCTGCAGTTCGATCAGCGCGAGCAGGCCGCCGAAGCGCTGCGCCTCGCGCGGCAGTTGGGCACCGGCCGCGCTGAAGCTGTCGGCGCTGAAGCTGGGCACGATGTCCGGCGCCAACAGCACGTCCAGCCGGGCGCGGGACTCGTCGAGGTCGACCGGATAGATCGAGGGCAAGCCGGCCTGCCAGCCGTAGCCCTTGAAGTAGCTGGCGACCGAGCCGATGGCGTCGACCGGGCTGCCGGCCAGGTCGATGTGGCCGTTGCCGTCGTAGTCGACCGCGTACTTGGCGATGCTGCTGGGCATGAACTGGGGCAGGCCGGTCGCGCCGGCGTAGCTGCCGAGCGCCTCGAGCGGGTCGTCGCCCAGGCGGCTGGCGGCCGACAGGAAGGTTTCGAGTTCGCCGCGAAAGTAGGCGATGCGCTGGTCGGCGCGCGGATGATCCAGCGGAAAGTCGAAGGACAGCGTGGCGAGCGCGTCGAGCACGCGGAAGTTGCCCATGATGCGGCCGTAGATGGTCTCGACGCCGATGATGCCGACGACGATCTCCGGCGGCACGCCGAAGTCGCGCTCGGCCCGCGCCAGCGTGCCGGCATGCTCGCGCCAGAAGTCGGTGCCGGCGCCGATGCGGATGGGTTCGACGAAGCGGCGCCGGTAGGCCTGCCAGTTGCGTCGTCCGCCGCCGCCGCCGCGCGGGCGCATCAGCGGCGGAACGTTGGGCAGGAACCGAGCCTGCCCGATGACGTCGCGCGTCCAGCCGCGGTCGAGCCGGTTGCGGACGGCGATCTCGTCGGCCAGTTGCATGGCGTCGTCGCGCCCGGCGTAGTAGACGGGTTCGCTGCGCACCTTCGCGGCGCGCCGGGGCGCGGCCCCGGCGTCGAGCGGTGCGCCCAGTTGGAGGGCGGCCAGGGCCAGGGGCAGGGCGGTGAGGTCTCGGCGTCGCATTGCTTCATTGTGCCGGTCGTCGGGCGCGCTGAGCGCCGAACGTCACACCCGGTTGCGACCGGCGTGACGTACGCACGAAGCCGGCCGCTCAGCCGGGCCAGCGCAGGCGCCGCGCCTGGGCTCGCAGCGCGCCGAGCGTGGCCTCGGGCCTGGCCGCGTAGCGCTGCGCCTCCAGTCGCAGCAGCCAGTCGGCCAGCGCCGCGGCCGCCCGGTCGTCCGCACCGAAGTGCGCCCGCACCCGGGCGGCCATCTCGCGCGGCGTACTGGTGTCCGGCAGCGCCAGGCCGGCGCGCAGCAGGCGCAGGCGCGTGCGCGCGAGCAGGCGCAGCCATGGGTCTTGCCGATGGCGCTCCCACAAGGTCCACAGGGCGGCGCCGAGGCTGGCGGCGATCACCAGCGCCAGCAGGAGCAGGACAAGGTCCTGCGCACTCGGTGCCGAGAAGCCCAGGTGCCGCATCAGGTCGAGCTGGCGCCCCTGCGTGTAGTTGAGCACCCATTGGTTCCAGCGGTTGTTCACGGCTTCCCAGGCGGCGCGCATGTTCTGCAGCAAGGTGGGATCGACCGCGTTGACGGCACCGGCGAAGACGCCGTCTGGCGCGCTCAGCCGGCGGAAGGCGCCGACCCGGTCGGGCGAGATGGCGCCCGTGGGATCCACTCGCACCCAGCCCTGGCCGGCGAGCCAGACCTCGGCCCAGGCGTGGGCGTCGCGGTGGCGCAGCGTCCAGTAGCCGTCCACCGGGTTGAGGTCCCCGCCCTGGTAGCCCGTGACGATGCGCACCGGAATGTCTGCCGAGCGCATCAGCACCGCGAAGGCCGAGGCGATGTGCTCGCAGAAGCCGGCCTTGCGGTCGAACCAGAACTCGTCGGCGGTGTGTTCGCCGTAGGTGCCGGGCTCGAGCGTGTAGCTGTAGCCGCCGGTGCGCAGCCGCGCCAGGGCCGAGCGCACGAAGGCGGCATCGTCGGTGGCCAGTGTCGGCTCGGCGCGCATCTGCCGCGCCAGCTCGGCCGTGCGCGGATTGCTCTGCGGCGGCAGCTGGGTGTAGATGGCCAGGTCGGGCACTCGCCGCGTCGGGCCGTTGACGAACTGCGGAAAGCTGCGCGCGCGGTAGCGCAGCATGTCGCGAATCGGTTGCCCTGCCACCCACTGGAGTTCCGGGGTCTGGCGCAGCTGCAGATCCGGCGGGCCCTGCGGTGCATCGGGCGCGGCGTCGAGCGTGAGCAGCCAGGGGCGGTGGCTCGGCTCGAGCGTCACTTCATAGTCGACCGCGGCGCCGCGCACCTGGAGCGCGGACGGCACCCGGGCCGACAGGTAGCCAGGCAGGGCGCGCCATTCGCGGCCATCGAAGCGAGCCAGCACCGGCCCGCGGAAGTACAGGTCGCGCTGCGGCGGCGGACGGTCGCCCTCGAAGCGCACGCGCGCGGCAATGCCGTCGTCCAGGGCCAGCTCGGCGATGGCGCCGACGCGCATGTCCCCACCGAGGCCGGAGCGGCCCGCCATGGCGTCGGTGGGCATGCCCCATAGCGGCGCCACCCGCGGGAAGAGGACGAACAGCGCCACCATCGCCGGCGCGCCCAGCAGCGCCATGCGCCCGGCCATGCGCGCGGCCAGCATCAGCGACGGGCGGCCGACCGGCATGTGCGCGTTGACCAGCGCGGTGAGCAGTCCCAGCAGCGCCACCAGCATGGCGAAGGCCGTCGGCAGCGATTGCGAGTAGAAGAAGTTCGTGAGCATCGCGAAGAAGCCCAGGAAGAACACGACGAAGGCATCGCGGCGCGCGCGCAGTTCCAGCGTCTTGAAGGCCAGCAGCAGCACGATCAGCGTGACGCCGGCGTCGCGCCCGAGCAGCGTGCGATGGGTGACCGCGGTGGCGCCCAGGGCCAGCACCAGCAGCCCGATGCGCCACACGCGCCCCGGCAGCGGCTGGCCGGTCAGGGCGAGCCGGCCGCGCCAGAGCAGCACGAGGGCGGTCAACGCGCTGCACCACACCGGAAGCCGGGACACCTGCGGCAGCACGATGACGCCGATGACGGCGAGCAGGAACAGCGTGTCGCGCGCGTCGCGCGGCAGGCGGGACAGGCTGGCGCGGCTCAGCATGTGGCGAGCAGCTCCAGGCATTGGCGCCGGTGCGCCTCGCCCTGCGCCGGGCCGGCCTGGCGCCCGGCGACGCGCAAGCCGTAGTCGACGCCCAGGCGGTCGGCCATCAGCACCCACGCCGCCAGGCGCGAGAGCCGGGCCTCGCGCCCGGGCAGGCCGGTGTGCGCCTCGTCCAGCCACAAGGCCTGCTGCCGGGCCTGCTGCGTCTCGCGGCTGTAGAGGTCGTCCGAGCCGGCGGCCATGGCGCGCGCGACCTTCTTCCACACGACCATCTTGAGCGGGTCGCCGCGCCGGTAGGCGCGCACGCCGTCGTACTCGCCGGTCCGGGCGACGCGGGCGTCGGACGCAAGCGTGGCGTCCGCCACCGGGTCGCCCGGGGGCAGCGGCGGCGGCTGGATTTCAGGCGCAGGGTAGACCAGCACCCTTGCCGCCGGACGCCAGAGCGACCAGACGCGGAACGTGCCGAGCGGAAACCGCGTCTCCACCACCAGCGCCGGCGCCGGATGAAGACCGCGGTGTTCGGCGCGGAAGGCGACCTCGATCGTGCTGCTGCCGCCCCCGGGCACGTCGCACCAGGCCCACTGCAGCCGGCCGGGGCCCCGCACCGCCATGCCGATGCCCCAGCGCGGCGCGCGGCGGTCGTTGTCGAGCACGACGCGCAGCACCGCGGCGGCGCCGGCGAACTGCGGCTCCGGGGGCAGCAGGTGCAGCGCCAGCCCGCGCAGCGTCGCGTGGCTGACGTACATGCCGGCGGCTACGCTGCCGGCCAGCAGGAACGTGAGCAGGTAGCCGAGATTGAGCTGGTAGTTGATCGAGGCGACCAGCAGCACCAGCACCGTCACGCCCAGCATCCAGCCGGCGCGCGTGGGCACGATGTAGACGTTGCGCTGGGTCAGCTGCAGCCGGTCCGACGGCGGCCGGCGCGACAGGAACCAGCCGTCGATCCGCTGGCGCAGCGAGGGGTTCATCGGGTCCTGCCGTTGTCGCGTCAGGGCAGCGGCGTCGCCGCCATCATGGCGCGCACCTGCTCGACCGCGCCGCGGCCCGCATCGCCCACCGGCGTCAGCCGGTGGGCGATGGTCTGCGCCAGCACCGCCTGCACGTCGTCGGGCGCGGCGTAGTCGCGGTTGTCCAGCAGCGCCTGCGCCTTGGCCGCGCGCAGCAAGGCGATGCCGGCACGCGGCGACAGCCCCTGCAGGAACCAGCGGCCCGAGCGTGTTGCCGCGAGCAGGTCCTGCACATAGTTGAGCAGTGGCTCGGCCGCGTGCACCTGCTGGACTCGCTGCTGCAATGCCACCAGTTCGCCGGCGGTCAGCAGCGCCGGCAGCCGGCCGAGCATGTCGCGCCGGTCGTCGCCGGCCAGCAGCTCGCGCTCGGCGGCGCGGTCGGGATAGCCCAGCGAGATGCGCATCAGGAAGCGGTCGAGCTGCGACTCGGGCAGGGCGAAGGTGCCCAGCTGGTCGTGCGGGTTCTGGGTGGCGATGACGAAGAACGGCGAGGGCAGCGCGCGCGTCTCGCCTTCGATGCTCACCTGTCGCTCTTCCATGGCCTCGAGCAGCGCGCTCTGGGTCTTGGGGCTGGCGCGGTTGATCTCGTCGGCCAGCAGGACCTGGGTGAAGACCGGCCCCGGGTGGAACACGAAGCTTTGCTGGGTGCGGTCGTACACGGCCACGCCGGACAGGTCGCCCGGCATCAGGTCTGCGGTGAACTGAACTCGCGAGAACTGCAGCCCGAACGTGTGGGCCAGCGCATGGGCCAGGGTAGTCTTGCCAACTCCCGGAACGTCCTCGATCAGGAGATGCCCGCCCGCCAGCAGGCAGGCCACGCAGTCGCGCACCTGGGCCTGTTTGCCCACGATCACCGTGTTAAGCTGATTCAGGAGGCTCGCGAGCTTGGCCGCGACGTCCATTTTTGTATCCATCTGCAAACGATACCTGAAGGTCAAATAACCCTCGGCGGGGCCCCCTTGACCTGTACCACGAGACACCATGGGCAAGACGGGCTACTTCATTCACCGTGACTTCTGGAAGCACGAGATGGGGCAGGGACACCCGGAATGCCCCGGGCGGCTCGACGCCATCGAGGACCGCCTGCTCTCCAGCGGCGTCGGCGACGCGCTCGAGCGCCAGGAAGACATTCCCCTGGCCACGATGGAGCAACTGCGCCTGGCCCACACGGCCGGGCACGTCGAGCATCTGCAGGCCCTCGGTCAGCGCCTGGTGGCCGACGCGCCGGCGGGCGGGCCGGACCACGCACAGATCGATCCCGACACCTCGATGAATAGCTTCACGATGCTGGCCGCGCGCCGCGCGGCGGGCGCCGCGGTGGCAGCCACCGATGCGGTCATCGGCGGGCAGCTCGAGAACGCCTTCTGCGCGGTGCGCCCGCCCGGCCACCATGCCTGCCACGACAAGGCGATGGGCTTTTGTTTCTTCAACAACGTCGCGATCGGCGTGCGCCATGCGCTGGAGGTGCACGGCCTGTCGCGCGTGGCGGTGGTCGATTTCGACGTGCACCACGGCAACGGCACCGAGGACATTCTGGCCAACGATCCGCGGGTGCTGATGGTCGGCATCTTCCAGCATCCCTTCTATCCGTTCAGCGGCACCGAGCAACCGGCGTCCAACATGATGAACGTGCCGGTGCCGGCCTATACGCGGGGCATGGAGATCCGCGAGATCGTCGAGATGATGTGGGTGCCCCGGCTGGAGGACTTCAAGCCGCAGATGATCTTCGTGAGCGCCGGCTTCGACGCCCACCGCGAGGACGACCTCGGCCAGTTGGGCATGACCGCGAACGACTACTACTGGATCACCAGCCGAATTCGCGACGTGGCCCGGCGTTTCGCCGACGGACGCATCGTCTCGATGCTCGAGGGCGGCTACAACCTCGATGCGCTGGCCGACAGCGTCGAGCAGCATCTGCGCGTGCTGGCCGACGTCTGAGCGGGCCGCGCCGACGGCGCACGTATCGTTTTCTTACCGTGCCGGCGCGAGCAGGCTGGCCGAACGCACTTTGGTCACCTATAATCCCTCAAAAAAAGCACGACCGTTCGTTTATTCATCGATCGCCCGCCGGGGGCGCTGACCGAAATGAACAGGTGCTCGGAAGTCGCCGTCCTAAAATGGCCGGCTCACACTCTTCTCCCCAGGTTTCACTATTCATGGAGTCATCCCAATGAAGGTTCTTGTCCCCGTCAAGCGGGTCGTCGATTACAACGTCAAGGTCCGCGTCAAGAGTGACGGCACGGGCGTGGATATCGCCAACGTCAAGATGAGCATGAACCCCTTCGACGAGATCGCCGTCGAAGAGGCCGTGCGTCTGAAGGAAAAGGGCGTGGTGACCGAAGTGATCGCGGTGTCCTGCGGCGAGGCCAAGTGCCAGGAAACCCTGCGTACCGCGATGGCCATCGGTGCCGACCGCGGCATCCTGGTCGAGACCAGCGAAGAACTGCAGCCCCTGGCGGTTGCCAAGCTGCTCAAGGCCCTGGTGGACAAGGAGCAGCCGCAACTCGTCATCCTGGGCAAGCAGGCGATCGACGACGACGCCAACCAGACCGGCCAGATGCTCGCCGCCCTGGCCGACCTGCCCCAGGCCACCTTCGCCTCGAAGGTCGAAGTGGCGGGCGACAAGGTCAGCGTCACGCGCGAAGTGGACGGCGGCCTGGAAACGCTGAGGCTGTCGCTGCCGGCGGTCATCACCACCGACCTGCGCCTGAACGAGCCGCGCTACGTGACGCTGCCCAACATCATGAAGGCCAAGAAGAAGCAGCTGGACACCTTCAAGCCCGACGAACTCGGCGTGGACGTGGCCCCGCGCCTGAAGACGCTCAAGGTGGCCGAGCCCCCGAAGCGCGGCGCCGGCATCAAGGTGCCGGACGTCGCCACGCTGGTGGACAAGCTCAAGACCGAAGCGAAGGTAATCTAAGGGAACCGCGACATGACCGTACTCGTTATTGCTGAACACGACCACGCCACCGTCAAGCCGGCGACCCTCAACACCGTCACCGCCGCCATCGCCTGCGGCAGCGGCGACGTGCACATCCTGGTGGCCGGCGCCAATGCCGCCGAGGCCGCTGCGGCCGCCGCCAAGATCGCCGGCGTGGCCAAGGTGATCGCCGCCGACAGCGCTTCGCTCGCCGAGAACCTGGCCGAGAACGTGGCCGCGCAGGTGCTGGCCATCGCCGGCAACTACAGCCACATCCTGTTCCCGGCCACGGCCAGCGGCAAGAACGTCGCCCCGCGCGTGGCCGCCAAGCTCGACGTTGCGCAGATCAGCGACATCACCAAGGTCGACAGCGCCGACACCTTCGAGCGCCCGATCTACGCGGGCAACGCCATCGCGACCGTGCAGAGCAGCGACAAGATCAAGGTGCTGACGGTGCGCACCACCGGCTTCGATGCCGCGGCGGCCGAAGGCGGCAGCGCCTCGGTGGAGAACGCCGAGGGCGTGGCCGACAGCGGCAAGAGCAGCTTCGTCGGCCGCGAGGTCACGAAGAGTGAGCGGCCCGAACTGACGGCAGCCAAGATCATCGTCTCCGGCGGCCGCGCCCTGGGCAGCGCGGAGAAGTTCCAGGAAGTCATGGCTCCCCTGGCCGACAAGCTGGGCGCCGGCCTGGGCGCCTCGCGCGCGGCGGTGGACGCGGGCTATGCGCCCAACGACTGGCAGGTCGGCCAGACCGGCAAGATCGTCGCGCCGCAGCTGTACATCGCCGCGGGCATCTCCGGGGCCATCCAGCATCTGGCCGGCATGAAGGACTCCAAGGTGATCGTGGCGATCAACAAGGACGAAGAAGCACCGATCTTCTCGGTGGCCGACTACGGCCTCGTGGCCGACCTTTTCACGGCCGTGCCGGAACTGGTCAAGGCGCTGTAGGACACGCGCCTTCAACAAGAAAGGGGCATCGTCGGATGCCCTTTTTTTCGCGTTTTTTTGCATCTCAGGAGAGAACAATGAGCTACACCGCCCCGCTCAAGGACATGCTGTTCGACATCGAGCACCTGGCCCGTATCGATGAAGTGGCCAAGCTGCCGCCGTTCGCGGACGCCGGCCTCGAGACGGCGCAGGCCGTGCTGGAGGAATGCGCCCGTCTGAACCAGGACGTGATCGCGCCGCTGAACGTCGAGGGCGACCGCCATCCTTCGTCGCTCAAGGACGGCGTGGTCAGCACCACCCCCGGCTTCAAGGAGGCATATGCCCAGTACGCGGCCGGCGGCTGGCAGGGCCTGCAGCAGCCCGCCGAGTTCGGGGGGCAGGGCCTGCCCAAGACCATTGGGGCGGCCTGCACGGAGATGCTCAATTCGGCCAACATGAGCTTCGCGCTGTGCCCGCTGCTCTCGGACGGGGCGATCGAGGCGCTGCTGACCGCCGGCTCGGACGAGCTCAAGGCCACCTATCTCGAGAAGCTGGTCAGCGGCCAATGGACCGGCACCATGAACCTGACCGAGCCGCAGGCCGGCAGCGACCTGGCGCTGGTGCGCAGCCGGGCCGAGCGCCAGGCGGACGGCACGTACAAGGTGTTCGGCACCAAGATATTCATCACCTACGGCGAGCACGACATGGCCGAGAACATCGTGCACCTGGTGCTGGCCCGCGTGGCCGGGGCCCCGGAAGGCGTGAAGGGCATCAGCCTGTTCGTCGTGCCGAAGTTCCTGGTGAACAAGGACGGCAGCCTGGGTGCGCGCAACGACGTGTTCTGCGTGAGCATCGAGCACAAGCTGGGCATCAAGGCGTCGCCCACGGCGGTGCTGCAGTACGGCGACAACGGCGGCGCCGTGGGCTACCTGGTCGGCGAGGAGAACCGCGGGCTGGAGTACATGTTCATCATGATGAACGCGGCGCGCTTCGCCGTCGGCATGCAGGGCATCGCGATCGCCGAGCGCGCCTACCAGCAGGCCGTGGCCTATGCGCGCGAGCGCGTGCAGAGCCGCCCGGTGGACGGCTCGGTGGCCGGCAGCGCGCCGATCATCCATCACCCGGACATCCGCCGCATGCTGATGACGATGCGTGCGCAGACCGAGGGCTGCCGCGCCATGGCCGCCGTGGCCGCGGCCGCCTACGACGCGGCGCACCATCATGCGGACGCCGACGTGCGCAAGCAGAACCAGGCCTTCTACGAATTCATGGTGCCGCTGGTCAAGGGCTACAGCACCGAGATGAGCCTCGAGGTGGCATCGCTGGGCGTGCAGGTGCACGGCGGCATGGGCTTCATCGAGGAAACGGGCGCGGCCCAGTACCTGCGCGATGCCAAGATCCTGACCATCTACGAGGGCACCACCGCCATCCAGGCGAACGACCTGGTCGGGCGCAAGACACTGCGCGATGGCGGCCAGGTGGCCAAGGCGATCGCCGCGCAGATCGAGAAGACCGAAGGCGAACTCGTGGAACTCGGCAGCGACGAGGCCAAGGCCGTGGCGGTGCGCCTTGCGGCAGCCCGCGAGGCGTTCGTTCGCGTGGTCGATTTCATGACGGGCACGATGAAGTCGTCGCCCAACGCGGTGTTCGCCGGCAGCGTGCCTTACCTGCTGATGGCCGGCCGCCTCGTGGCCGGCTGGCAGCTGGCGCGCTCGCTGCTGGTGGCGACCGGGCTGGCCGCCAAGGGTCACGACGTACCGTTCATGCAGGCCAAGATCGTCACGGCCCGCTTCTTTGCCGAGCACGTGCTCAACGCCGTGCCGGCCACCGCCGACAGCATCGTCGCCGGCGCCGACAGCACCATCGCGATGGCGCTCGATGCCTTCTGATCCCGCGAACACGAGAGACCCGATGTCCAAACTGCCCCCCGTCCTGCAGAACCTGCCGATGCCCGTCATCGGCTCGCCGCTGTTCATCATCAGCAACCCGAAGCTCGTCGTCGCGCAGTGCAAGGCGGGCGTGGTGGGCGCCATGCCGGCGCTCAATGCACGGCCCGCGTCGCAGCTCGACGAGTGGCTGGCCGAGATCACCGAGGAACTGGCCGCCTACAACAAGGCCAATCCGGACAGGCCGGCCGCACCGTTCGCCATCAACCAGATCGTGCACAAGAGCAATGACCGGCTCGAGCACGACATGGAGATGGTGAAGAAGTACAAGGTGCCGATCATCATCACGTCGCTGGGCGCACGCGAGGACGTCAACCAGGCCGTGCACAGCTATGGCGGCGTGACGCTGCATGACGTCATCAACGACAAGTTCGCCCGCAAGGCGATCGAGAAGGGCGCCGACGGCATCATCGCCGTGGCAGCCGGTGCCGGCGGCCACGCGGGCGTGAAGAGCCCGTTTGCGCTGATCCACGAGATCCGCCAGTGGTTCGACGGCCCGCTGGCCCTGTCGGGCTCGATCGCCACCGGCGGCGCGGTGCTGGCGGCGCAGGCCATGGGCGCAGACTTCGCCTATATCGGGACGGCCTTCATTGCCACGCACGAGGCGCGCGCCAGCGAGGAGTACAAGCGCGCCATCGTCGAGGGCACCTCCGACGACATCGTGTACTCGAACCTGTTCACCGGCGTGCACGGCAACTACCTTGCGCCGTCGATCGTCGCGGCCGGCATGGATCCGGCCAACCTGCCTCAAGGCGATGTCAAGACGATGAACTTCGGCGGCGAAGGCGGCGCCAAGAAGGCCTGGAAGGACATCTGGGGCTCGGGGCAGGGCATCGGCGCGATCACCGAGGTGACCGGTGCCGCCGCGTTCGTGGAAAAGCTCAAGGCCGAATACGTCGCCGCCAGGCAGCGCCTGAAGCTCTGAGACTGGGTCAGGCGGCGGTCGTGGCGATGCCGCCCAGGTAGACCAGGCCCAGCACGCCCACCGCCACGCCGCTGGCGCGCAGCATGACGCGGGCGGTGGTGCCGCGGGCGCCCAGCCAGCCCAGGCCGATGCCCGCCACGTGCAACGCGCACGTGCTGGCGACGAACCCCGCCGTGTAGAGCCACGGGCTGGCCGCCTCGGGAATCTCCACCCCGTGCGCGTAGCCGTGGCAGAAGCCGAACGCGCCCACGCAGGCCATGACCAGCGCATGCGGCATGCGCTTGCGCAAGGCGATGGCAGAGCCCAGCGCGACGAGCGACAGGGCGATGCCGGCTTCGGCGAAATGCGCGCCCGCCCATGCGAAGCCGGCCGCGCCGCCGATGATCATTGCCGCAACGAAGGCGGCTGGCACGCGCCAGATGCTGGCGCCCCCGAGCTGCACGCTGACGATGCCCACGCAGACCATGGCCATCAGGTGGTCCGGGCCGAGCAACGGGTGCAAAAGGCCTCCGGCCAGCCCGGCGGCGTGGCCTGGATGAGCCTGTGCCGCAGACGCGGCCAATGCGAGCGGCAATGCGATCTTCAGGTGACGGGACAGTGTGTTCATGTCAAACGGCGCTGGTCGGGTAAGCGTCGGCGGATGCGAAAACGCGGGCATGATGCGCCAACAAAACGCATTGTGAAGGAGGTTGCCGGCGTCGGGTCCGTCCTGCCATGCCGGTGCGCATCATGAGTCCACGTCATTGCGCGAGGCACTGATACCGGAATGCACGGCGAGCCCAGCGTCGAACAGCGCCTGCGTGGCATGGCCAGCCGCCCGCAGGCCGGCGCGCTGCTGCAAGTGCTGGCATCGCTGTTGTGGATTCCGCAGGCCGCGCTTGTTGCGTTGACGGTCCAGCGCATGGCCGATGGCCGCGGGTTCGAGGACCTCGTCGCGCCGATCCTGGGCGTGCTGTTGCTTGGCCTGGCGCGCGCGCTGGCTGACGCCGACGGCGCACGCCGCTTGTTCGGCCAGGCACGCGCTGCATTGGGCGACCTGCGCGCGCAAACCTGCCGCGCCCTGGTGGCGCGATCGCCGCTGGACCGAGGCCGCCCGGCTTCCGGCCTGGCCGCGAGCGTGCTGGCCGAGCAGGCCGAACTGCTGATGGCCTTCCTGCTGCGCTACCAGCCCGCGCGTTGGCGGGTGATGCTGGTCCCGCCGGTCATGCTCGCGGCGGTGGCGGCCTGTTCGTGGGTTGCGGCGCTGGTGCTGCTGCTGGCGGCCCCGCTCATTCCGATGTTCATGGCCATCGTCGGCTGGCGGGCCCAGGCGGCGAGCCGCGAACAGTTGCTCGAACAGGGCGGCATGAACGCCTTCCTGCTCGATCGCCTGCGCGGCCTCGAGACATTGCGTGGCCTTGGCGCAGTCCGGATCACGGCGCAGCGGCTGCGTACCAATGCGCAGGCACTGCGCCAACGCACCATGGCGGTGTTGCGGATCGCGTTCCTGTCATCGGCCGTACTGGAGCTCTTTGCCGCGCTCGGCGTTGCGATGGTCGCCGTGTACGTGGGCTTCCATCTGCTCGGTCAACTGGAATTCGGTGCATGGCGGGGGCGGCTGACGCTGGGCGAGAGCCTGTTCGTGCTGATGCTGGCGCCCGCATTCTTCGAGCCGCTGCGCGACCTGTCCGCCGCCTGGCACGACCGTGCCGCCGGCGAGGCGGCGTTGCAGGCGGTGGCGCAACTCACGCGGCCGGGCCTGGCGCTGCCCGGTGCCGGGCAACCACTGGCCGGCGGCGTATCGGCCGAGCCGATGGCCTCGGGTGGCCCGCCGGCGGTGTCCGTGCGCGGCTTGCGCCTCCATGACGGCGACGGGCCGCGCTTGCATGCAGGCGCCGAGGCCTTCGCGCTGGACGTGGCGCCCGGCGAACGGGTGGCGCTGTTCGGCGCCAGCGGATGCGGCAAGAGCACCGTGCTGGCCTTGCTGGCGGGCCTGCTGCCGGTGCGGGCCGGGCAGATCGAGATCGGCGGCGCGCTCCTCGACGACGAAGGGGCCGCGCGGGTCCGCGACCGGATCGGCTGGATGGGGCAGAAGCCGCATGTATTTGCCGGCTCGATCCGTGCCAACCTGGTGCCGGGCGATCCCCTGCCGCGGCTCGACCACACGGTCGACGCGCTGTCGCTTGCCGGTCTCGATTCGGTGGCACAGGCCCATCCGGCGGCGGCATTGGGGGAGGGCGGTGCCGGCCTGTCCGGGGGTGAGCTGGCACGCCTGGCGCTGGCACGGCTGGCTTTGCGTGCGCGCCGGGCCGACCTGCTGCTGCTGGACGAGCCCACGGCGCACCTGGACAGCGAGACCGCCCTGCAGGTCGGCGACCTGCTGCTGAAGCTGGCCGTGGGGCGCACCCTGATCGTCGCCACGCACGACCCGCTGCTGGCCGCGCGCATGGACAGGGTGGTCCACCTGCAACCTTCCGATGGCGCCGGCGCCATGTGCATCCAATGAGCGCACGGCAGATCGACGGCGAGGCGCTTGCGGCGGTGTTGAAGGCATCGGCCCCTCCGGCGCGGCGAGAGGGCGGGCTGCAGCGCGAGCTGGGTGCCGTGGCCAGGCTCTACATGTCGGCGCGGCCGGCCATGCTCGCCCTGGGCGCCGGACTGGCGGCCACCACGGTGCTGATGGGCATGGCGCTGCTCGGCCTGTCGGGCTGGTTCATCGCGGCCACCGCGTTGGCCGGCATGCAGGTCGCGAGCGCGATGGCCTTCGATGTGTTCATGCCGTCGGCGGCCATCCGACTGCTGGCGATCGGGCGCACCGCATCACGCTACGGCGAACGGCTGGTGACGCACGAGGCCACGCTGGGCGTGAGCGCGGCGCTGCGCGAGCGGCTGTTCCTGGGCTGGGCCCGGCCTCGCGCGGCGCGCCGCCTGCTGGCACGGCCGGCACGGCTGCTGTACCGATTGACGGGCGACATCGATGCCCTGGAGTCGCTCTACCTGCGGGTCACCGTGCCGGCATTGAGCGCGGCGGGCGCGGCGCTGATGGCCGGGCTGGTGATGGCCTTCTTCGACATGTGGTTCGCGTTGCTGCTCGCGGCACTTCTGCTGGCGGCAGGATGGGGAATTGCGCTGTGGACCGGGTGGCGCGCGCGGCACCTGTCCATGCGCCGCGCACTGCACCTGGAGCGCCTGCGCGCGAGCACCGTGGACCTGCTGGCGGGCCAGGCCGAACTCGTGATGGCCGGGCACCTGCAGCGCCAATGCGAAGCGTTCGAACGCGCCGACCAGCGGCTGGCACGCAGCGAGGCCGAGCTGCAGGGTCTGGAGGCGCGTGCCGTCCTGGCCTACGGCGCGCTGGGCGCCGTGGTGCTCGCCGGCGTGCTGCTGGCGGCCGCCTGGATGGTCGATGCGCGCGGCATGAGCGTTCCTGCGGCGGCACTGCTGGTGCTGCTGGCCGTCGGCTCGACCGAGCCGCTGGCGGGCTTGCGACGTGGCGCGATGGAACTGGGGCGCAGCCTCCTGGCCGTGCGGCGCATCGCGCCACGCCTGTCCGATGCGGGCGATGCTTGCGCGGTGTCGGCCCCGCCGGGCGGCACCACGGTCCTGATCTCGGGCATGAGCGTGACGCATGCAGGCAGCGCGTGCCCGGCGCTGAAGGCGATCGACCTGCGCGTGGCGCCCGGCGAACGCGTGGCACTGGTCGGCCGCAGCGGCGCGGGCAAGTCCACGCTGCTGGCCGCGGTGGCCGGCGAGGTGACGGCGCTCTCGGGCAGCGTGCACGCGCTGCCGGCGAGCTGGCTCACGCAGCGCACCGAGTTGTTCCAGGACACGCTGCGCGACAACCTGCTGCTGGCCGCGCCCGGCGCCGACGATGCCCGGCTTTGGTGGGCCCTTGACGCGGCCGGCCTTGCGGCGGACGTTCGCGAGTTGCCCGGCGGCCTCGATGCCCGCCTGGGCGAAGGCGGCCTCGGCCTGTCCGGCGGCCAGGCCCGGCGGCTGGCGCTGGCCCGTCTCCTGCTGCGCGACTGTGCCCTGTGGCTACTGGACGAGCCGACCGAAGCATTGGACACTCGCGTTGCGCACGATGTCCTGCGGCGCCTGCAAGGGCTGGCGCAGGGACGCAGTCTCGTGATCGCGACCCACTTGCGGCGCGAGGCTGCGCTGGCCGACCGGCTGCTGCGCGTGCAGGACGGATGTCTCGTCGAGGAGGCGATACGGGGAACACCGGCGTTCGAATCGCTGCTCGCATCGCTGAGGCGGGACTGAAGGGAACGAGGGCTGAGGGTCGGCTACAAGAAACCACAAGAAAGGAAGAGCCATGGATCTGGACATCGTCGCACTGTCACGCTTGCAATTCGCGCTCACTGCGCTCTATCACTTCCTGTTCGTGCCGCTCACGCTGGGCCTGTCGATCATCCTGGCGATCATGGAGACGGTGTACGTCATGACCGGTCGCCCGATATGGCGCGACATGACGAAGTTCTGGGGCGTGCTGTTCGGCATCAACTTCGCCATGGGCGTGGCCACCGGCGTGGTGATGGAGTTCCAGTTCGGCATGAACTGGTCCTACTACAGCCACTATGTCGGCGACATCTTCGGCGCCCCGCTGGCCATCGAAGGGCTGATGGCCTTCTTCCTCGAAGCCACGTTCGTGGGCCTGTTCTTCTTCGGCTGGGAGCGCATGTCCAAGGTCGGACACCTGATCGCCACGTGGGCCGTGGCGCTGGGCTCGAACTTCTCGGCCCTGTGGATCCTGATTGCCAACGGCTGGATGCAGAACCCGGTCGGCTCGGTCTTCAATCCGCAGACGTTGCGCATGGAGGTGGACAACTTCGCCGAGGTCCTGACCAACCCGGTGGCGCAGGCCAAGTTCGTGCACACCGTGTCCGCCGGCTACACGGTGGCGGCCATCTTCGTGCTCGGCGTCTCGGCCTGGTACCTGCTCAAGGGTCGCCACATCGAGCTGGCCAAGCGCTCGATGACCGTGGCCGCATCGTTCGGGCTGGCCGCCTCGCTGTCGGTGGTGGTGCTGGGCGATGAAAGCGGCTACCTCTCCACCGAGCACCAGAAGATGAAGCTGGCCGCCATCGAGGCGATGTGGGAAACCGAGCCGGCGCCGGCCGCGTTCACCGCCTTCGGCTTTCCGGACCAGGCCGCGCGCGAGACGCACTTCGCCGTGCATGTTCCATGGGTGATGGGCCTGATCGGCACGCGCTCGCTGACCACGGTGATTCCGGGCATCGACGAACTGATCAAGCGCGCCGAGGTGCGCATCACCAACGGGATCAAGGCATACGACGCGCTGCAGAAGATCCGTGCGGCCGGCCGCAGCGCCGCCATCCCCGACGATGCGCGCAAGGCTTTCGAGGACCACGGCGCGGACATGGGCTACGCACTGCTGCTCAAGCGCTACGTCGACGACCCGCGCCAGGCAACGCCCGAGCAGATCCGGCAGGCGGCCCGGGACACCCTGCCGCCCGTGGCGCCGCTGTACTGGTCGTTCCGCGTGATGGTCGGCCTGGGCATCTTCTTCATCCTGTTGACCTTCACCTTCTTCGTGCTGTCGGCGCGCCGCACGCTGGACCGGCACCGCTGGCTGCTGAAGGTGGCGCTGTGGAGCATCCCCCTGCCGTTCCTGGCCGCGGAGTGCGGATGGATCGTCGCCGAGCTGGGGCGCCAGCCCTGGGTGATCGAGGGTGTCCTGCCGACGGCAGTGGCGGTGTCGAACCTGGGTGCCGGCACGGTGCTGCTGACGCTCGTGATCTTCACGCTGCTCTATACGGTGCTGCTGATCATCGAGTGGAAGCTCTTGCTCAAGGCAATCCGCAAGGGCCCCGAACTGCGCCCGGAGACGGTGGCCGACGCGCGGCGCCGCGGGCACATGCCTCCCAGCGTGCCGGTCGGCGCCGAATGAGCGAAACAAGGAAAAAAAATGATCCTGCATGAACTCATCTCCTACGACGTGCTGCGCCTGATCTGGTGGCTGCTCCTCGGCATCCTGCTGACGGGATTCGCGGTGATGGACGGCTTCGACCTGGGCACCAACATGCTGCTGCCGTTCGTCGGCCGCAACGACCTGGAGCGGCGCGTGGTGATCAACACCGTCGGCCCGGTCTGGGAAGGCAACCAGGTCTGGCTGATCCTCGGGGGCGGCGCCATCTTCGCGGCCTGGCCCCACCTGTACGCCGTCTCGTTCTCGGGCTTCTACCTGGCGATGTTCGTCATCCTGTCGGCCCTGATCCTGCGGCCGGTGGCGTTCAAGTTCCGCAGCAAGAACGAAGACCCCGCGTGGCGCACGCGCTGGGACTGGGTGCTGTTCTTCTGCGGCTTCGTGCCGGCGCTGATCTGCGGCGTGGCCGTGGGCAACGTGCTGCAGGGCGTGCCGTTCCGTCTCGAGGACGACATGCAGATCCACTACACGGGCAGCTTCTTCGGGCTGCTCAACCCGTACGCGCTGCTGTGCGGCCTGCTGTCCGTCGCCATGCTGGTGATGCACGGCGGCGCCTGGGTGCTGCTCAAGACCGAGGGCGCCGTGGCCGAGCGGGCGCGCCGCTTCGGCAGCACCGCGGCGCTGTTGACCATCGTGCTCTACCTGCTGGGCGGGGTGCTGCTGTACATGTTCATCGGCGGCTACCGCATCACCAGCGAAGTGATCACGACCGGTCCGTCGAACCCATTGGCCAAGACGGTGGAGGCGCACGCGGGCGCATGGTTTGCCAACTATGCGTCCTATCCGGCGCTCTACCTGGTGCCGCTGGTGGGCCTGGCCGGCGCCGCGCTGGCGTGGGTGCTGCTGCTGGCGCGCAAGCCGCTGCTGGCGCTGATCATGAGCGGGCTGGGCATCGCCGGGATCGTGCTGAGCGTGGGCGTGTCGATGTTCCCGATGATCCTGCCGTCGTCGATCGATCCGCGCGTGAGCCTGACGGTATGGGACTCTTCATCGAGCCACATGACGCTGTTCATCATGCTGGTGTGCGTCATCATCTTCCTGCCGATCATCCTGGCCTACACGAGCTGGGTCTATTCGATCCTGCGCGGGAAGGTCAACGCCGACGATATCGCGCAGGGCCGCGACCACGCCTACTGAACCCGAGGGAGCATCGACATGTGGTATTTCGCCTGGATTCTCGGCCTGCCGCTGGCGGCGGCCTTTGCCGTGCTCAACGCGATGTGGTTCGAACTGATGGAAGACGAGGCGGTGCGGCGCGACAAGCTGGAAAAGCCGCCGCGGCGGCCGCATTAGGCATTCAGCCGGCCGCGGGCCAGGGCGTTGCCGCGGGCACCGCCGCGGCCGGCTCGACGTCGATGCTCTTGAAGTCGGCGGGCGAGACGATCTCGAGGTACTCCATGTCGGGGGAGTAGTCGAACAGGTAGTGCCGGATGCCGGGGCGCTGATGCACCACGTCCCCGGCTTCGACGAGCGCTTCCTTGTCTTCGTACATGAATCGGGCCCAGCCCTTCATCATGATGACGATCTGGAAATCCGCCTCATGACGGTGCCAGCCGGTGCCCTCTTCCGGGGGCAGATTGGCCCTGACGAGGTGCGCAATGACCTTGCCGTTGGTGGCCTGGGCGATGCCGAGGTCGCGGTAGAGGAAGAAATCCCTGAGGCCGCCGCCGGTGAATTGCGTATCACCAGGCTTCACATGCGAGAACTGGGTCTGGGTCTTGTCCAACATGGGGCACGCTCCTGTCGCCAAGTCGATGGTGCGGTGCGGCATGCATAAAGTGTTCCTTGGGGTGCGGATGCGCGGGCGCGGCGCTTGTACCTGGGCGCTACCTTTGAGGAGGCTGCCGGGGCGCTGCTGCTCTTGGGGAGGCCGCCCGGCCTGCGCTGCCCGCCGGCGGCCTTCACTGCGCCGGCCCCTTCGGGGCTTCCCTGCGGTGCTCGCGAAGCCGGCCTGCGCCGTGTAACTCGCTGCGTTCACTGCGCTCAGACAGACACGGCGAGTCAGAAGTTGAAGCGCGCACACCTGTGCGCGCAGGCCGGCTTCACTGCGCTCCTCGGCGGCACAGAGGCGGCCGCCGACGGACAGCGCAGGCCGGGCGGCGTGGCGTGCAAGCCGTGCGGCCTTCGGTTGCTCGGGAGGGCTGTTGCGATTG
>NZ_DASQBZ010000026.1:0-185335 GCF_035634955.1 Variovorax sp.
GAACTGTCCGCTTCCCCGTCCCGGCCGGCAGTGCGCTTTCGCACACAAAATTTCGGCTGGGGAAGCCGCCGCCGCGGGCGCAGAATTCCCGTTTGCCGCGCGCCGGGGCGTGCGGTGCGCGCCGTCGCACGAGGCCTGAACCATGTCGTTGATTCGCTCCAGCCTGGGTCTTCGATCGGTGAAGCTGTTCGAAGGGCTCCCGCCCGGTCGCCTGGACGCCCTGGCGCAGGCCTGCCGCTGGCGCAGCCTGCCCGCCGGGCGCTCGCCGGTGCAGCGCTCGGTGCGGGAGAGCGACGTGCATTTCGTCATTTCCGGCCAGTTGCGCATCACCTATTTCGCGTTCGGCGGCCGCCAGCTGACCTTCCGCGAAGTGGGGGCGGGCGAGTACTTCGGCGAGCTGGCGGCCATCGACGGGCAACCTCGTTCGGCCGACGTGCTGACCCTGCAGGACAGCGTCATCGCCAGCCTCGATGCGACCGCTTTCCGGGCGCTGCTGCGTGACGAGCCGGCGGTGGCCGAGCGGGTCATGCTCGGCCTGTGCCGGCTGGTGCGCGAGGTCTCCGAGCGCGTCATCGACCTGACCACGCTGGGCGTGCAGAACCGCGTCCATGCCGAGCTGCTGCGGCTGGCGCGCGAGGCGGGCTGCGCCGACAACCGCGCCCGGCTCGACCCGGCACCGACCCACGCCGAGCTGGCCAGCCGCATCAGCACCACCCGCGAGCAGGTGACGCGCGAGATCAATGCGCTGCAGGTGCGCGGCCTGCTGGCCAAGGACGGGCGTGCGCTGGTGCTCGGCGACGTCGACCAGCTGGCGCGCATGGTGATGCAGGTGCGCGGCGCCGAGACGACGTAGGCCGCGGCGTGCGGCGCGCCGGCCGGTCAGGCCGCGTCGTGGAAGATGATGCCCAGCGTGTGCCGTTGTCCCGAATGCAGGCGGCTGACGCCATGGCGCATGGTCACGCGGTAGCTGCCGCGCGTGCCCGTCACCGGGCGCTGGTTCACCGCGAAGAGCACGGCTTCGCCCTGGCCGGGCGCGACCACCTCGGCGCGCGACTGCATTCGCGGTCGCTGCTCCGTCAAGACGAACTCGCCGCCGCTGAAGTGCTCGCCCGGCCGGCTCAGCATGACGGTGAGCTGGAGCGGGAATTGCAGGTCGCCGTACAGGTCCTGGTGCAGGCAGTTGTAGTCGCCTGGCGCATAGCGCAGCAGCAGCGGTGTCGGGCGCGCCTGGCCGGCCGCGTGGCAGCGCGCCAGGTAGTCCTCGTGGCGTGCCGGATAGTCGGCCGGCCGTCCCAGCGCGCCGGCCCAGGCGTTGGCCATCGGTGCCAATCGCCGGTAGAGCGCCGCGCGCCACTCGGCCAGGGCGCCGGGCAGCGGATAGGCGAAGTACTTGTATTCCCCCTGGCCGAACCCGTGGCGTTGCATCACGACGCGGCTGCGGAAGGCCTTGTCATCCTCGTACATCGCCACCGTCGCGGCGCATTCGGCGGGCGTGAAAAGGGGGCCGGTGAGGGCGCAGCCGTGCCGGGCCAGTGCGGCCTCGATGTCGGCCCAGCGCAGGGCGTCGACGCGGTGGTGAATGTCGAGCATGCACGCAGTGTGGCGCCGCCGCGCGACGCACGCCGGTCGTTTCCGGACATTCCTTTTTCCGCCGAATCAGGCGGCGGCTGCCGCCTCGGCCGCCAGCCATTCGCGAAACGCCGCCAGCGCCGGCCGTTCGTCGACCTGCTCCGGCGTCACCAGGTAGTAGGCGCGGCGCGCACGCAGCGGGCGGTCGCAGGCCACCACCAGTTCGCCGCGTGCCAGTTCCTCGGCCACCAGCAGCGCCGGCGCGAGCACCACGCCCAGGCCGTGGGCAGCGGCAATGGCCAGCATGGAGAACAGCTCGTAGCGTGGACCGGAGCGGGCCAGCGGCGCCTCCACGCCCTGCGCGTCGAACCAGGCACGCCAGTCGTCCGGCCGGGTGCTCTGCTGCAGCAGCGGCAGTAAGGCCACGGCCTGCGGCGTCAGCGGCTTGCCGGGGCGGCCGCCGGCGGCGCGCAACAGGTGGGGACTGCAAACCGGCAGCACGTCCTCGTCCAGCAACCGCTGGGCGCGGATGCCGGCCCAGTTGCGCACCTGCGCCGGGGTGCCCGCATACAAGGCGGCGTCGAACTCGGTTTCCGCGAACAGGAACGGGCGCGTGCGTGTCTCGATGTGGACGACCACGTCGGGCTGCAGCGCCGCAAAACGCGGCAGCCGCGGGATCAGCCAGCGCGTAGCGAAGGTGGGCACCGCCGCCAGGGAGACCGCGCCGCCGGCGCCGTGGTGCGTCATTGCGTCGAGGGTGTCGCGCTCCATCGCCTCCAGTCGTCGCGCAATCTGGCGGGCGTAGGCAGCACCGCTGGCGGTGAGGGCGACGCCGTGCCGCGTGCGCCGGAACAGCGCCACGCCGAGGAAGGCCTCGAGCGCGCCGATCTGGCGCGACACCGCGCTTTGCGTCAAGGCCAGCTCCTGCGCGGCGCGGGTGTAGCTCTCGTGGCGCGCGGCGGCGTCGAAGCACAACAGGGTCTGCAGCGGGGGAATCTTGCGTCGCATGGTATGAGGTAGATGCGGGAAATGACCCGCCAACCTGCGGCGTCACGCACTTGGCATTGGGCCACAAGACATGATTTGAATGCATATCTGGATTCAGAACAATCGTTTGCCCGCACGCTGGCGCAGTCTTACCATCGGCAGCCGATACTTTCTCAATCCGCCTCCTGCCGCCGCGCACGGGGCCCTCTTGCCGGAGACACGCGCCATGGCCACCAAAGCCGCCTTCCACTGGGACGATCCGCTGCTGCTCGACCAGCAGCTCACCGCCGACGAACGCATGATTCGCGACGCGGCCAACGCCTACTGCCAGGAACGCCTGCTGCCGCGCGTGCTGGAAGGCTTTCGCAAGGGCGAGACCGATCCGGCGGTGTTCCGCGAGATGGGCTCGCTCGGCCTGCTCGGCCCGACGATTCCGGAGCAGTACGGCGGACCCGGCCTCAACTACGTGGCGTACGGACTGATCGCACGCGAGATCGAGCGCGTCGATTCCGGCTTCCGCTCCATGGCAAGCGTGCAGAGTTCGCTGGTGATGGTGCCGATCAACGAGTTCGGCAGCGAGGCGCAGAAGCAGAAGTTCCTGCCCAGGCTGGCCACCGGCGAGTGGATCGGCTGCTTCGGCCTGACCGAGCCGGACCATGGCTCCGACCCCGGCAGCATGGCCACGCGCGCCAGGAAGGTGGCCGGCGGCTACGAGCTCACCGGCAACAAGATGTGGATCAGCAACAGCCCGATCGCCGACGTGTTCGTCGTCTGGGCCAAGGAAGTGAGCGAGGGCGGCGCCGTCGGCCCGATCCGCGGCTTCGTGCTGGAAAAGGGCATGAAGGGCCTGAGCGCCCCGGCCATCCACGGCAAGGTCGGCCTGCGCGCCAGCATCACCGGCGAGATCGTCATGGACGGCGTGTTCTGCCCCGAAGAGAACGCCTTCCCCGAGGTGGAGGGCCTCAAGGGGCCGTTCACCTGCCTCAACAGTGCGCGCTACGGCATTTCTTGGGGCGCGATGGGCGCTGCCGAGGACTGCTGGCATCGCGCCCGCCAGTACGTGCTCGACCGCAAGCAGTTCGGCCGGCCGCTGGCGGCCAACCAGCTCGTCCAGAAGAAGCTGGCCGACATGCAGACCGAGATCACGCTCGGCCTGCAAGGCAGCCTGCGCCTGGGTCGCATGAAGGACGAGGGCACGGCGGCGGTGGAAGTCACCTCGATCATGAAGCGCAACAATTGCGGCAAGGCGCTGGACGTGGCCCGGCTGGCGCGCGACATGATGGGCGGCAACGGCATCAGCGACGAGTTCGGCGTGGCGCGGCACCTGGTCAACCTCGAAGTGGTCAACACCTACGAGGGAACGCACGACGTGCACGCGCTCATCCTCGGCCGCGCGCAGACCGGCATCGCCGCGTTCGCGAACTGATGGCCGCCCCGGCAGCGCTCGACGGCATCAAGGTCCTGGACCTGTCCCGCGTGCTGGCGGGGCCCTGGTGCACGCAGATCCTGGCGGACCTGGGGGCCGACGTGGTCAAGATCGAGCGCCCGGACGTGGGCGACGACACGCGCCACTGGGGCCCGCCCTTCCTCAAGGACGCCCAGGGCCACGACACCGACCAGGCGACCTACTTCACCTCGTGCAACCGCAACAAGCGGTCGGTCACGGTGGACATGGCGCATGCCGAAGGCCAGGCGCTGCTGCGGCGCATGGCGGCCGAGGCGGACGTGCTGGTCGAGAACTTCAAGACCGGCGGGCTGGCGCAGTACGGCCTGGACTACGCCTCGCTGCGCGAAGTCAATCCGCGCCTGATCTACTGCAGCGTCACCGGCTTCGGACATGACGGCCCGCACGCCCAGCGCGCCGGCTACGACCTGATGATCCAGGCCACCAGCGGCATGATGAGCATCACCGGCCGGCCCGACGACGAGCCCGGTGGTGGCCCGCTGCGCGTGGGCGTCGCGCTGACGGACCTGTTCACCGGCGTCTATGCCAGCAGCGCCATCCTGGCGGCGCTGCACGTGCGCGGCACCAGCGGGGCGGGCCAGCATATCGACATGGCACTGCTCGACGTGGGCATGGCGATCCTGGCCAACCAGGCCAGCGCCTTCCTCAACACCGGCGTGCCGCCCCGCCGGCAGGGCAACACGCATCCGAGCCTTGCGCCCTACCAGGACTTCCCGACGCGCGACGGCTCGATGCTGCTGGCGATCGGCAACAACGGCCAGTTCGAGCGCTTCTGCGAAGCCGCCGGCCATGCCGACTGGGCCCGGGACGCCCGCTTTGCCAGCAATACGCTGCGCGTGCGGCACCGCGAGGTGCTCATTCCCATGATGGAAGACGTCACGCGCATGCGCAGCACGGCCGAATGGATCGCGCTGCTGGAAGACAAGGCCGTGCCCTGCGGCCCGATCAACGACATCGGCCACGCTTTCCAGGACGAGCAGGTGAAGGCGCGCGGCCTGGCGGTGACGCTGCCGCGCGATGCCGGTGACGGCATCGGCGCCATCACCGGCGTGGCCAGCCCGCTGCGCCTGGCCGACACGCCGCCGGTGCTGCGGCGTGCTCCGCCGGCGCTGGGGCAGCACACCGATGAAGTGCTGGCGGAGCTGGGCCTGTCGCCCGAGCAGATCGTGGCATTGCGCGCCGGCGGCGTGGTGTGAGCTGCGCGGCGGCCGCGCGGCTCATGCCGCCGGCCGCGGCGCCGGCAGCGCGCGCGGCGCTTCGCTGCGTGCCAGGTACAGCCCGCTGGCGATGATGATCACGCCGCCGCCGAGGGTCCAGGCATCGGGCACGGCGTGCCAGATCAACCAGTCCAGCGCAATGCCCCAGGCCAGGGCGCTGTACTCGAACGGCGCGATCGCCGCGGCCTGGCCGTGGCGAAATGCCTCGGAGATTGCCAGCTGCCCCAGGAAGCCACTGACTGCCAGCCCCGCCAGCAGCCATCCGTGCTCGGCGCGCACGGGCACCCACTGCGGCGCAGCCAGTGCGCTGCCGCCCAGGGCCAGTCCCATCGTCGTCCAGAACACCAGCGTGGCACTGGGCTCGGTGCGGCTGACGAGCCGGCCGAGCACGTTCGAAAGCGCATAGCAGACCGCCGCGGCCAGGATCGCCAGCGCGCCGGCCGACACGAAGGCGCCGCCGTCCGGCCGCAGGGCCACCACCACGCCCGCGAAGCCGACGGCGATGGCCACCCAGTGACGCGCGCGCACCCGTTCGCCCAGTAGCGGCACCGACAGCAACGTGATGACCAGCGGAGCCACGAAGGTCAGGGTGTACGCCTCGGCCAGGCCCAGCGTTTTCAGCCCGAAGGTGAACAGCATCAGCATGGTGATGGTGAGCAGCGCACGCAGCAGATGCAATCGCCACCGCAGGCCGCGTGCGAACAGCGCGCCGGTCTCGCGGCGCCAGGCCACGTAGAGGCACACCAGCGGCAGCGCGGTCAGTCCGCGCAGCGCCGCGACCTGGGCCGGCGCGAAGCTGCCGGATAGCACCTTCAGCAACGCGTCCATGCAGGCGAAGGCGGCGCAGGCGGCGAGCATCGCGGCAATGCCGCGCAGGGTTCCGGGTGGGAGCATGGGCGTCGAGCATACCCATGCGTGCGGCTAGTGCCGCGGTTCCCGGAGCCAGTAGTCGACCTCGGCGCGGCCGATGCCCAGGTCACTCAGCTCATGCGCGCTCATGGCCTGCAGATGGTGGCGGTCGACACGGCGCCGGCGCCGCGCCGCAGCCCCGTCGGCCCATGCATCGCGCAGCGCGCGCCATCGCGCCAGCACGCGGCGCAAGGCGATCGCGATCGGCATGGATGGAGCGGTGTGGGTGTGCATGGGTGGCTTTCCGAATGAAGTCGGAAGCCATCTTGCGCGGCGTCATGCTATCGTCAAAGTTGAGAATTCTGAGCAGGTCAATCAGCATTTCTGATGCGTGAACTCAACCTCGACCAAGTACGTACCTTGTTGGCGGTGGCCGACCTCGGCAGCTTCTCGGCGGCGGCGCGGGCGCTGCACCTGGCCCAGCCGACGGTCAGCCTGCACATCACCGAGCTAGAGGCGCGGCTCGACGCACGCCTGCTGGTGCGCGGCCACCGCCGCGTCGAGCCCACGGCCGCCGGCGTCGCGCTGATCGAACGCGGGCGCCGCCTGTTGCGCGAGGCGGACGAGGCGGTGGACGCTGTGCGCCGCCAGTCGCGCGGCCTGGCCGGGCGGGTGCGCCTGGGCAGCTCCACCGGCGTCGTGGTCGACCTGCTGCCGCAGGTGCTCCAGGCGCTGGAAGGCGAACACGCGGGAATCGAGGTCGAGGTCAGCATCCTGGGCTCGGCCGAGGCGCTGGCGCGGGTGGCAGCCGGCACGCTGGACATCGGCCTGGTGGCACTGCCGCAGCCGCCGCTGCCCGGCATCCGCATCACGCCATGGCGCACCCAGCCGGTGATGGCATACCTGCCGGACCGCTGGAAGGCACCGCGCCGCGTCACGCCCGCCTGGCTGGCCGCCCAGCCGCTGATCTTCAACGACCCCGGCACCCATCTGTTCCGCCTGACCATGGCGTGGTTCGCCGCGGCGGGCGAGTCGCCGCGCGCGCGCATCGAGCTGAACTACGACGCCGCCATCCGCAGCCTGGTTGCGGCCGGCTATGGCGCGGCCCTGCTGCCTGCGCAGCTCGAGGAAAGCGTGCTGTCGAACGCGCGCATACAAGTGCGCCCGCCCAGTCCCCGCATCAGTCGCCGCATCGGCATCGCCCACCGTGCGCGCGGCACCGACGGCAGCACCGCCCACGTGATCGAGCTGCTGGAGCGCTTTCGTGGCTAGGGCGGGCGGCTATGCCGCCTTGGGTTCGGGCAGGACTTCGCCCAGCGCGAAATCCACCAGCCGAAGCCAGGTTTCTTCCAGGCGCACGATGTTGTGGTGGTCGGAGCCGGTGATCGTCTCCACAGTCACAGGTGTCGGCCAGGCGTCGATCAGCTTCTGTGAGCGTTCCGGCAGCACGACGTCGTCGGTCTGCGCCAGCAGGATCTGGGTCTTGGCGGCGACCTCCTGGCAGTGGCGCAACGATTCGAAGCGGTGGCGCATCAGCAGCGACAACGGCACCAGCGGGAAGCGCCGCTTGGCCACTTCCAGCAGCGAATCGTAGGGCGTGATGAGCTGCAGACTGGCGAAATCGTCGCGCCGGGCCACCAGCTGGATCGCCACGCCGGTGCCCAGGCTGCGCCCGATGACGTGCAGGCGCACCTTGGGAAAGCGCCGGCGCAGGTTCGTCGCCAGCGCGGCGGCATCCTCGACGGACGCGAGCTCTGACGGCTCCCCCTGCGAATCGGCCATGCCGCGGTAGTTGGCCGCCGCGAAGCCGAAGCCCTCGGGCAGCCAGGCCAGCGCCTGCGCAGTGGCGCGCACGTCTTCGCCGCGGCCGGCGAAGTAGACGAACAGGTCGCGCAGGGCATCTTCGCCGTCCGGGTGGTAGACATAGCCGCGCACCATGCCGCCGGGCACCTCGTGCGCGTATGCCGAGAAGTCCTCGGACAGGTGGACCACCGGCAGCACGCGCGAGTCGAACAGCAGACGGCCCTGGCGCCAGGCCAGGAACGACCAGTAGGCCACCAGGCCGCCCAGGGCGGTGGCCGAGGCGGACAACGCGGTACGCGCCAGCAGCGTGGTACTCGGGGCGGCGGGCTGGAAGCGGAAGCGGCGAGCCATGGCAACGATATTCAGGCGCGTCGGTTGACCAGCAGGATGCCGAAGCCGACGCCCACCAGCGCCAGCACGAGTTGCAGCGTCAACGGCTCGCTCAGCAGCGCGACCCCGAACACCAGCGCGAACAGCGGCGTGAGGAAGGTGAAGGACGAAATGCGCGTGGCCGGGTAGTGGCGCAGCATCCACATCCAGGCCAGGTAGCTGGCGAAGGCGCCGATGACGGTCTGCAGGCCGATCGACATCCAGGCATAGGCCGAGTAGTTCGTGCTCCAGCTCTCGCCCATTGCCAGCGACAGGAAGGGCGTGACCGCGGCCGTCACCGCGATCTGATAGAAGAGCGTCTTCTCGGCACTGGCCGTGGCCAGCCGGGTGGCGCGGATGGTCAGGGTGGTCAGGCCCCACAGCGCACCGGCCGCCAGTGCCAGTCCGTCGCCGAGCAGCTGGCCCGGCTCCCGGTGCCCCAGGCTTTCGCTGAAGGCCAGCACCACGCCCGCGAAGGCAATGGCCAGCCCGACCCATTGCGCCGTGCGCAGCCGCTCGGCCGGCACGAAGCGCGGCAGCAGCAGCGCCACCCAGAACGGCGAGGTGTAGAGGAACACCGTCAGTCGCGAGGCGCTGGTGTGCTGCAGCCCGATGTAGATGCACACGAACTCGCCGGCGAACAGCAACCCTGCCAGCAGGCCGCCGGGAAGGGTGCCGTCCCGTTCGAACAGCCTGACGCCGCGCGACGTGCACCACACCCACAGCAGCACCACCGCGCCGGTCATGCGCATGGCCGCCTGCCACATGGGCGGCACTTCGGTGACCGTGGTCTTGATGAGGATCTGCTGCAGGCCCCAGAACGCGCAGCAGGCGATGAGCGTCGAGATGGCGAGGGTGTCGAGGTGGTCCTTGCGGGCGATCATGTGCGGGAGGAGGAGGCGAAAGACTCGGGGCGCGGCGTCACAGCGCGTGCTCGGTGTAGTAGCGGCCGCCGTGAAACAGCAGCGGCGAGGCGCCGGGACGGTGCGCGCAGCGCTCCACCTCGCCGACGAAGATGACGTGGTCGCCCTCGTCGTAGCGGCTGCGGTTGAAGCATTCGAAGCTGGCAGCGGCGCCGCGCAGCACCGGAGCTCCCCCGACGCCGAGGTCGAACTGCACGTCGGCCCAGCGGTCGATGTTGCGGGTCGAGAAACGCTGGGCCAGGGCCATCTGGTCGGCCGCCAGGATGTTGATGGCGTAGTGCGAGCCGGTGCTCAGCGCCTGCATCGACGCCGCGCTGCGCGAGAGGCTCCACAGCACCAGCGGCGGCGCGAGCGACACGGAATTGAAGGAGTTGGCCGTCAGGCCCACCAGCGTGCCGTCGGCCGCGCGCGCGGTCACGATCGTCACGCCCGTGGCGAACATGCCCAGGGCGGCGCGGAATTCGTCGCTGGAGAAGGAGGGCACTCGGGCCCGGCGGGGAGGACTCACTTGGTGTTGTCTATGTCGTCCGCAGCGGATGGCGGCGGTCTATTCTGGCCGAACGGGCGTTTGCCTGCCGCCGCGGCGCCAACTGGCCCTAAAAACCCGCCGGGCGTCAGCCGAAGAACCAATAGCACACGCCGATCGCCGCCACCACGCCGGCGAACTCCGCCGCCAGGGCGCAGCCGACGGCATGCCGCGCCCGCTGGATGCCGACCGCGCCGAAGTACACCGCCAGCACATAGAAGGTGGTTTCGGTGCTGCCCTGGATGGTGGCCGCCACCAGCGCCGGGAAGCTGTCCACGCCCTTCGACTGCATGGTCTCGATCAGCAGCGCGCGCGCCGCGCTGCCGGAAAAGGGCTTGACCAGCGCGGTCGGCAGCGCGTCGACGAAGCGGGTGTCCCAGCCGGCGTGCGAGACCGCCCAGCGGATGCCGCCGAGCAGGAAGTCCAGCGCCCCCGAGGCCCGCAGCACACCGATGGCGCACAGCATGGCCACCAGGTAGGGCAGCAGGTTCTTCGCGACGTCGAAACCCTCCCGGGCACCTTCGATGAAGCGCTCGTACACGCCGACCCGGCGCCACGCCCCTAGCAGCAGGAAAAGCAGGATCAGGCCGAACAGCGCGAGATTGCCCAGCACCGAGGACAACGACGCCAGCGCGCCGGCGCCCAGGCTGGCCAGCAGGGCCAGGAAGCCGCCCAGCGCCAGCGCGGCCGGCAGCAGATAGGCCAGCACCACCGGTTCCCACAGCCGCAGCCTCTGGACCAGCGCAACCGCCAGCAGGCCGGCGACGGTCGAGGCGGTGGTGGCCAGCAGGATCGGCAGGAACACCAGCGTCGGATCGGCCGCGCCTTGCTGGGCGCGATACACGAAGATGGTCACCGGCAGCAGCGTGAGCGACGAGGCGTTGAGCACCAGGAACAGGATCTGCGCGTTGGTGGCTTCCTCGGGCCTCGGGTTGAGCGCCTGCAGTTCGCGCATGGCCTTCAGGCCGATCGGGGTGGCGGCGTTGTCCAGTCCCAGGGCGTTGGCGGCGAAATTGAGCGTGATCAGCCCAAGCGACGGATGGCCGCGCGGCACCTGCGGCATCAGGCGGGCGAACAACGGGCCCAGGGCGCGCGCGAGCAGCGCCACCAGCCCCGCCGCTTCCGCGATGCGCAGGAAGCCCAGCCACAAGGTCAGCGTGCCGAACAGCAGCAGCATCACCTCGACCGAGAGCCTGGCCATCGCGAACAGGCTCTCGACCATGGCGGCGAAGACGCCGGCGTCGCCGCCGATCCAGCGCACCAGCGCCGCGACTGCCGCGGCGACGAAGAAGCCCAGCCAGAGCCCGTTGAGCATCGGTCAGTCCATCCCGAGGAAGCCAAAGCCCGGGATCGGCGCGTGCTCGCCGCTGATCAGCGCCGCGATCGCCTTGCCGGAGCCGGCGCCATGCGTCCAGCCCAGCGTGCCGTGGCCCGCGTTCACCCACAGCCCGGGCACGCGCGTGCGGCCGATGAAAGGAACGTTGGTCGGGGTGGCCGGCCGCAGGCCGGTCCAGAAGCGCGGCTGGCCGCCCTCGTGCTCGGCGCGCGTGTCGCACACGCCGGGAAGCACCTCTTCGACACGGCGCACCAGCATGGCGCAGCGCGCCCGCGCCAGCGGTGTGTCGAGCGACAGGTCGAAACCGTTGAGCTCGATGGTGCCGGCCACGCGCAGCTCGTCGCCCAGGCGGGTGAAGGCGCAGTGCATCTCGTCGTCGATGGTGCTGACCCACGGCGCGGCCTCGGGCCGCAGGATGCGCACAGTGGCGCTGTAGCCCTTGCCGGGATATATCGGCAGGTCCACGCCCAGCGGGCGCAGCAGGGGCGCGGTCCAGGCTCCGCAGGCGGCGACGATCGCATCGCCTTGCAGCCGCATGTCGTTGCTGGCCGAACTCTCGCCGCGCGCCGCGCCGATGCGCACGGCACGCGCCTGCCCGCCTTCCACGTCGATGCCCTGGATGTCGCGCCCGAACAGCATGCGTGCGCCGCGCGCCGCGCAGCGACGCGCCAGTTCCTGCGTGAACAGCCGCGCGTCGCCCGATTCGTCGCTGGCCGTGAAGGTGCCGCCGACGATGCGATGCGCAAAGCCGCGAAAGGCCGGCTCGACCGCGAGCAGGCCCTCGCGGTCGAGCACACGGCGCTCGATGCCGTGGGCGCGCATTGCTTCGGCCGCTTGGGCCGCCTCGTCGAGCGAACGGTTGTCGCAGAAGTAGTGGGCGATGCCGCGCGTCAGGCGGTGGTACTCGATGCCGGTGGCGGCCAGCACCTCGTGCAGCGCCTGCTGGCTGTAGGCGCCCAGCGCCAGCAGCCGGGCCAGGCTGCGGCCGAAGGCGCTGTCGTTGCACTGCGCCAGGAACTGCAGGCCCCAGCGCCACTGCCGCCAATCGGCACGCGGCTTGAACAGCAGCGGCGCCTCGGCCTGGCCGAGCCACTTCAGGATCTGCAACGGTGCGCCGCTGCGGGCCCAGGGCTCGCAGTAGCTCACCGAGATCTGTCCGGCATTGGCAAAGCTGGTCTCCAGCGCCGCGTCGCTCTGGCGGTCGATCAGAGTGACCTCGTGCCCGCGTTCGAGCAGATGCCAGGCGGTGCTGACGCCGATGATGCCGGCGCCCAGGACAATGACTCTCATGCCCCGAGTGTGGCCGAAGCGAGACTTTCTCCTGTCACCCGCGCATCGACAATACCGCCCATGTCGAGTCCGTTGTTGCGCCGTCGAGACCTTCATCGCGCCGCCCTGTGGCTGGCGCTGGGCGCCTGGAGCCGCCCGGCCGCCGTGGCCGCTGCGCCACCGGCGCCGCGCTGGCGGCTGAACCCGTTCGCGCTCGGCGTGGCCAGCGGCATGCCGCGCCCGGACGGCGTGATGCTGTGGACCCGGCTGGCGCCGGCGGGCGAAGACGACGCCGAGCGCGATGCGCGCCCGGGCGTGTCGGTGCGCTGGGAAGTATTCGCCGACGAGGCGCTGCGCCGCCGCGTGGCGCATGGCGAGCAGCCGACCGACGCCGCCCGCGGATTCAGCATTCACGTGCCGGTGCACGGTCTGGCGCCGGACCGCCACTACTGGTACCGCTTCACCTGCGGCGACGCGCGCAGCGCGGTGGGGCGCACCCGCACTGCGCCGGCGGCCGACGCGCCGGTCGCGCGGTTGCGCCTGGCGTTGGCGGCCTGCCAGCATTACGAGCAAGGCTTCTACGTGGCGCACCGGGAGATCGCGCGGCGCGACCTGGACGTCGTGTTGTTCGTGGGCGACTACATCTACGAAGGCCAGGTCGGGGCCGCCCGCGCCATCCGGCGCCACGGCGCCGGCGAGCCGCGCACGCTGGACGAATACCGCGCCCGGCATGCGTTGTACAAGCGCGATGCCGACCTGCAGGCTGCGCACGCGGCGCATCCGTGGATCCTGACCTGGGACGACCACGAGGTGGTGAACGACTATGCCGGCGACCGCGGCCCCGAGCCGGTCGATACGGCAACGTTTCTGCGCCGGCGCAGCGCCGCCTACCAGGCCTACTTCGAGCACATGCCGCTGGCGCTCGGGCCGCAGGGCGCGCAGATGCGCATCAACGACCGCTTCTCCTGGGGCCGGCTGGCCGACCTTTGGACGCTGGACTGCCGCCAGCACAGAAGCCACCACGCCTGCGCCGACCCGCAGCGCGACCACGGGCGCACGGTGGTCGACTGCGCCGAACTGTGGGATCCATCGCGCAGCATGCTGGGCGCGGCGCAGGAACAATGGCTGGGCCAGGGCCTGGCGGCGTCGGGCGCGCGTTGGAAGCTGCTGGCGCAATCGACACAACTGAGTTCCATCGGCACCGACACGCCGCAGGGGCGGCAGTTCTGGACCGACGGCTGGGACGGCTATCCGCTGGCGCGCCAGCGCCTGCTGGAAGGCGTGGCCCGCGCCGGCACGCGCGACGTGCTGGTGCTGGGCGGGGACGTGCACCGTTTCGTTGCCGCGGATCTGCGCGTGCGGCCGAACGATGAGGCCTCGCCGGTGGTGGCCAGCGAGATCGTCGGCGGCTCGGTCACCTCGCGCGGCGCCGGCCAGGCCGCAATGGCCAGGTTGCGCAGGGACAATCCGGACGTGATCCACGCCCGCGGCGACGAGCGTGGCTATACGCTGCTCGACATCGGTGCGGACGCCGTGCATTGCGAGTTCCGCGCGACGCCGCATCCGGCCGCGGCCGACGCCGCGCTGGCCGCGCAGGCCTCGTTCGTGGTGGCCAGCGGCCGGCCCGGGGTGCAGGCGGCCTGAGGCCGATCGGCGCGCCGGGGCGGGCGCCGCAGTGTCAGCGCTGCGGCACCTCGACCAGCCAGTGCGGGCGAAAGCCCTCCTGCTCGCCCTTGCCGAGGTAGCCCAGCGGGTTGGCGACCACGCGGCAGCCGTCCTTCACATAGTCGAACGGGCAATGCAGGTGGCCGTGCATCCACAACTGCGCCCGCGGCAGCAGTTCGTCGAGCGAATTGCAGAATCCGGCCGTGCCCGGCGTCAGCCCGTAGCGCGGGTCGGCACTGGCCAGACTGGGCGCAAAGTGGGTAATGACCACGGTGCTGCCGTCGAATGGCATGTCCAGCGCGGCGCGCAGCCACTGCTGGCACGCGAGCGACTGCTCGCGCACCTGCTCGGCCAGGAACGGCTCGCTGGCACGGGTGCCGCCGGTGGTCCGCAGGTAGTAGTTGGCCGCGCGCATGGCCTTGCCGCGCTTGTTGAGCTGCTCGGTCATCGTCTCGCGCGGGTCGACCAGGGCGTCGAAATCGCTCCAGAGCGTGCTGCCGACGAAGCGTACGCCCCGGTCCACCCACACTTCGGATTCCAGCCATCGGATATCCAGGCGTTCGCAGCATTCGCGTAGTCGCGAATGCACGGCGTCGAAATCGTCGTTGTCGTACTCGTGATTGCCGGGAACGTAGAGGACCGGCGTCGGCCAGCCGTGGCGCGGCGAAAAGCGCGCCAGGCCGAAATCGGCGTCGGTCAGCAGCGAACCGGCCTGGTAGCCGCCGATGTCCCCGGCCAGCACCAGCAGGTCGGCGCCGGGCGCGGGAGAGATGGTCAGTTTCGGATGCACCTCCAGGTGCAGGTCGGACAGCAATTGCAGCTTCATTGCCGGCCATTGTCGGCCGGACCCGGGATTTCCGCGCGGGGCGGCCACTGAATCGCGGCATGCAGGAAACGCATAACCTTGGCAGGCACGATCTAGGGTTAACCCCTACATTAGGTGCATGGGGCGCTGAATCGTTGCCCCCTCACTCAACAAAAGAGAGTTCATCATGTCCCGCCTGCTTGCTCAACTTCGCAGCTTCTTTGGCCCGTCCGAAGCCGGGCCCAGCCACGCCTCTACGCTGCTCGAGGCCGCCGACGACTCGGCCGGGTACGACGCCCGGCATGCCCAGGAACTGCGCGCCGCCGCCAGCGCCTGGTTGAGCGTGGTCCGCTGACAGGATCAATTTCAGAAAGCAAGCGCTCACATCACGAATGCATTGTCGCGGGCCGCGTGGCGAACGCCATGTCGGCCGAGCGCACGAGAGCGCCGCGCAGCCATTCATGCGCATGCCCGTACTGGGCGCGCCGATGCCACACCGCATCAACGTGCATGAGGGGCTGGTCGAACGGCAACTCGCGCAGCACCAGCTGCTCACCGTAGCCGGTCATCCCCACGAAATGCCGCGGCAACACCGTGAGCAGATCCGAGCCCGCAACCACTCGGCCGGCAGTAAAGAACTGGTTGACCGTGGCGACGATCCGGCGCTCGCGCCCTAGCGCTCCCAGCGTCTGGTCGACGAAGCCGAAGGGCCGGCCGGAAAAGCTCACCAGCAGGTGCCGCGCATTGCAGTAGACGTCGAGCGTGAGCGGCGCAGCGGCCAGCGGATGGTCCCGCCGCATCACGCAGACGTACTGGCTGACATAGAGGCGTTGCGAATCGAACGGCAGCGATTCGCCCGACTGGGCGGCCGCAGCCAGGTTGGCGAGTAGCGCCGGGAAGTACCCGATCGCCATGTCCGCCGCTTCTTCCTCCAGCAGTGGCCGCGGGTCGCGCGTGGTGAGCGGCAGGGTCCGAAGCGAGATGCCCGGCGCCTCGTGCTCGCCGATGGTCACCAGCCCCGGCACCAGTTCGGCGGCGGTGGCGTCGGCCATGGCCAGAACAAAGATGGTGCGCGCACTGGCGGCGTCGAATTCGGCCGGCGCAAGCGTGTGCTGCAGCTGGCGCAGCGCTTCGCGCACCGCGGGCCACAGCGCCTGCGCACGCGGCGTCGGCTGCACGCCCGCACCGGCCCGATGCACGAGTTCGTCGCCCAGGAGTTCGCGCAGGCGCCGCAGGGCATTGCTCACGGCAGGCTGCGTGATCGAGAGATTGCGCGCAGCCCGCGTCAGGTTGCGCTCCGCCATCACCTCGTCGAAGACGCGCAGCAGGTTGAGGTCGAAGGTTCGGAAGTTGACGTTCATCATTCAGGTGAATGGTCAGCATCACAAAGATAAATTTGCAAAACAGTAGGGCAAACCCTAATATCAACGCATACACCGGGCCACAAGCCCACAGAACACAAAGGAAGAGATCATGACCAGCTTCGTCCAAGTCGAACAACCCGTCCAACACGCCGGCGTCTCCCGCGCCCTGGCGGTTGCCACCGAACTTCGCGCCGCGCGTGGCCGCCTCGATGGCGCCCGCGGTCTGGCCGCCGGCGCTGTCGCCGCTGTCGTTGCCGGTGCCCTGGTGGCGCTGGACAACCTGGCGATGGGCCTGGAGAGCGGCGAGATGTTCGTCGCCTGGCTCGCGCTGTCGGTGCTGTTCTTCGCCGTGCTGGTGATGGGCACCAACGTCGCCGCATCGCTGGGTGACCGCCTCTCGGCCGCCTGGGCGCGTGGCGCCCAGCGCCGTGCCGTCAAGCGCGCGGACGCCCAGTTCATCGCCTACGCCGCCCATGACCCGCGCGTGATGCAGGAGCTGCAGGCCGCCGTGACCCACTACGAGCAGGAAGCGCCGGCTGCCGCAGCCAAGGTCCGCCGCCAGCTCGACAAGGAAGTGGCCAGCATGTACGACGCGACCCGCCGCGCCCGCATGGCCACCTACTACTGAGAACGTGCCGGGGTGTCCCGGCACCCGCAATAAAAAAGGCCGCCCCACAAGGGCGGCCTTTTTGCTTTGAGCGGACCGTCAGGCCGCGAGCCGGCGCTCGATGGCGTCCTTGGTTTCCGGCAGTTCCTGCGGCAGGTGATGGGCAAGCTGCTGGAACAGTTCACCGTGCAGCTTCAGTTCGGCTTCCCAGGCTGCCTTGTCGATGCTCGTGACCCGCTTGAACTGGTCGGCGCTGAAATCCAGGCCGGTCCAGTTGAGTTCCTCGTAGCGCGGGCTGATGCCGAAGACGTGGTCGACGCCCTCTGCCTTGCCCTCGATGCGGTCGATGATCCATTTGAGCACGCGCATGTTCTCGCCGTAGCCGGGCCAGACGAACTTGCCGTCTTCACCCTTGCGGAACCAGTTGGTGGTGTAGATGCGCGGCGGCTTGGCACTCGAGGCCTGGAGCTTCTTGCCCAGGTCCAGCCAATGCTGGAAGTAGTCGGCCATGTTGTAGCCGGCGAACGCGAGCATGGCGAACGGGTCGCGGCGCACGACGCCGACCTGGCCGACGATGGCGGCGGTGGTTTCCGAGCCCATCGTCGCGGCCATGTACACGCCTTCGGTCCAGTTGCGGCCCTCGGTGACCAGCGGCACCGTGGTCGACCGGCGGCCGCCGAAGATGAAGGCATCGATCGGCACGCCGGCCGGATCGTCCCAGGCCGGGTCCAGTGCCGGGTTGTTGGTGGCGGCGACGGTGAAGCGCGAATTCGGATGTGCGGCCTTTGCGCCGGTTTCCTTGGCGATGGCCGGTGTCCAGTCGTTGCCCTGCCAGTCGATCAGGTGGTCGGGCTTCTTCTTGCCGGGCGCATCGTCTTCCAGGCCTTCCCACCAGACGTCGCCGTCATCGGTGAGCGCCACGTTGGTGAAGATCACGTCCCGGTCCAGGCTCTTGAGGCAGTTCGGATTGGTCGTGAGGTTGGTGCCCGGCGCCACGCCGAAATAGCCGGCTTCGGGGTTGATTGCGTACAGGCGCCCGTCCTTGCCCGGCTTGATCCAGGCGATGTCGTCGCCGATGGTGGTGACCTTCCAGCCCTCGAAGCCGGCCGGCGGCACGAGCATCGAGAAGTTGGTCTTGCCGCACGCCGACGGGAAGGCGGCTGCCACGTGGTATTTCTTGCCCTCGGGCGAGGTCACGCCGAGGATGAGCATGTGCTCGGCCAGCCAGCCCTCGTCACGCCCCATGGTCGAGGCGATGCGCAGCGCGAAGCACTTCTTGCCCAGCAGGGCGTTGCCGCCGTAGCCCGAGCCGTAGCTCCAGATCTCGCGCGTTTCCGGATAGTGGACGATGTACTTGGTCTTGTTGCAGGGCCAGGCCACGTCCTTCTGCCCGGGCTCGAGCGGAGCGCCCACGGTGTGCACGCACGGTACGAACTCGCCGTCGGTGCCGAGCACGTCGTACACGGCCTTGCCCATACGGGTCATGATCTTCATGTTGACCGCCACGTACGGGCTGTCGGACAGCTCGATGCCGATGTGCGCGATCGGCGAGCCCAGGGGGCCCATGCTGAAGGGCACCACGTACATGGTGCGGCCCTTCATGCAGCCGTCGAACAGCGGCGCCAGGGTGGCGCGCATTTCGGCGGGCGCCATCCAGTTGTTGGTCGGGCCGGCGTCTTCCTTCTTCTCGGAGCAGATGAAGGTGCGGTCTTCCACCCGCGCCACGTCGCTCGGGTCGGAATTGGCCAGGAAGGAGTTGGGGCGTTTGGCCGGGTCGAGGCGCTTGAAGGTCCCGCCGTCGACCAGCAACTGGCACAGGCGGTCATATTCCTCCTGGCTGCCGTCGCACCATTCGATGCGGTCGGGTTTGCACAGGGCCGCCGTTTCGGCCACCCAAGCGACCAGCTTGGGATTCTTGACGTACGAAGGTGCCTGGATGTCCAGGTCCTTTGCCACGGGTGCGTTCATCGAAAGACTCCTTAAGTTGAGAAACCGTCTTTTCGAACGGACCTGCGGCAGCCGCGGCGGCGGCGCAGGACCGTTTGAGAAAACGTCTTTCCCTCGCGGGCTTTCAAATGAAGGGGAGGAGCGGATCGGCCCCGCCTGCGCAGGCTGCGCGGGCCGGGTGGCTCAGGCCAGAAAGACGGCGATGGAGGCGAGCAGCAGCATCAGCACGCCGCCGCACAGGGGAAGCACCAGGGGCATCAGCGGAACGATGGACTCGACGGCGTCCTGCTCCATTTGGGTCGCCTGGCTCGGCGAGGCGGGGGTAGTCTGGCTCATTGCTGGGTATTCCCTTGAAGATCGCAAAACTGGGCGGTCATTTTATCCGGCGAGTGCCACCCGGGCGCCTAAGGGGCAACCCATGCCCCGGCGGGACGGGGTGTCGCTTGCGCGTCAGGCTTTTCCCACAGGATAGGGCAGGCGGCGCCAGGTCACGGCTGGGCGTCCGTCTCGAAGCCGGCGCCGCGCAGCGCGTCCAGCACGGCGGCCAGATGCTCGCGGCCGCGCGTTTGAAGCACCAGTTCGATTTCGACGTTCTGTGCCGCCAGCAGGGTGAAGGCCCGCTGGTGGTGCACTTCGTCGACGTTGGCGCCGGCTTCGGCCACGACTGCGGTGATCCGGGCGAGCACTCCGGGGACGTCGCGGGCACTCACGCGCAGCCGCGCCAGGCGCCCGGCGCGCACCATGCCGCGCTCGATGATCGCGCCCAGCAGGAGCGGATCGATGTTGCCGCCCGAGAGCACCAGGCCTACGCGCTTGCCGGCAAAGTGCTGCGGATGCCGGATCAGCGCCGCCAGTCCGGCCGCGCCGGCGCCCTCGACCAGCGTCTTCTCGATCTCCAGCAGCATCAGAACGCCCTGTTCGATGTCGCCCTCGTCCACCAGCAGCATGTCGTCGACCAGCCGTGCGATGAGCGCCAGCGTGTGTTCGCCCGGCGTACCAACCGCGATTCCCTCGGCGATGGTGCTGGTGCCCTGTTCATGCCGAGTGTGCTTGACCGCATCGAACATGGCGGGAAAACGCGTGGTCTGCACCCCCACCAGCTCGATATCCGGGTTGAGCGCCCGTGCGGCCACCGCCATGCCCGCGAGCAGGCCGCCCCCGCCCACCGAGACCACGAGCGTGTCCAGCGAGGGAACGGCCTCCAGCATTTCCAGGGCGACCGTGCCCTGGCCGGCGATGATGGCCTCGTCGTCGTACGGGTGGACGAAGGCCAGGCCCCGTGCTTGCGCCAGCTCGTAGGCGTGGGTCCGGGCCGCGTCGAGCGAGTCGCCGTGCAGCACCACTTCGGCGCCGAAGCCGCGTGTGCGCTCGATCTTCACCCCGGGCGTAAAGCGGGGCATCACGATGGTGGCCGCCAGCCCCAGCCGCTGCGCATGGTAGGCCACGCCCTGCGCGTGATTCCCGGCGGACATGGCGATGACGCCGCGCACGCCCTGTTCGGCAAGTTGCGCGAGCTTGTTGCAGGCGCCGCGCTCCTTGAAAGAGGCCGTGAACTGCAGGTTCTCGAATTTGAGGAATACCTGCGCGCCCACGATCTCCGACAGCGTACGCGACTCCAGACATGGTGTGGCCAGGACTTGCCCCTGCAACCTGCCGGCCGCCTGGCGGATGTGTTCGATGGAGACCATGCGCCATTGTGGCGCGCCGGCTTGGGCCGGGCCGAGGGTTATTCCGCTGGCGGACCCTTCACGAAGGTAAAAGTCTGCGCTATGGTCGCGCTCACTGCGCTGCCCTCGCTCGAAGGGGCGGCGCGCGGCTTACAGGAGGTCTTGTCTATCATGGTCCGGCGTACCGGGATCGACGCACTGGCTTTGCGCGCGCAGTCCTTGCCGTCGCCCGGGCTGCGCGAAGCACCGGTGCTGGAGCTGATGTGTTCGCACTTCGTGCTCACGCTCGCTGCCAAGCAGGGGCCGCGCTTCAACGTGCGGCGCGACATGAACGGACTGCTGTCGCTGACCGGGCGTCACCTGGTCTGGCCGGCGCCGGTGCTGATGCGGCTGCGCGACTTTCTCGCGCGGCGCTGCCAGGGCAACGAGGCCTGGCTCGGCGTCGAAAGCGCCGACGCGCGCACGCTCCTGGAGCGCCACGGCATGTGGCGCGGACCCTACGAGGAAGGCACGCTCTTCTTCTACCTGGATGAATATGCCAAGGACCAGCCCAAGGACCTGATGGCGGTGCTGTCGGTCACTCGCGACTGGCTCACGCACGCGCTGCGCAAGCAGAGCACGCTGGTCGAGAAGAACATCGACGCATTGGCCGGCCTGTTGCAGCTCAACAAGGCGGAGCGGGCGCTGCTGCTGTACGGCACGCTGGCGCGCTACCAGCGCGATCTGCGCTCGCTGCTGGTGGAGTTCAAGGTCAACAATGCGCCGGAGGCCTATGCCGCCATCGCCGAGGTGGCCGGCGTCAACGCCACCGAAGTCGGCGAGGCACTGCGCGTGGGCTCGCGGCTGGAGCGCATCGGCCTGGTGGAGAACCTGATCTCCGAGCACAACATCACCGACCTCGCCGACCTGATGAAGGTCAGCGAGAAGCTGCCGCCGGTGCTGATGCGCGAGTACCGCGACCAGAACGAGCTGATGGCGGTGTTCACCCGTCCGAGCGCCAAGTCGCATCTGGGCGAGGAAGACTTCTCCTTCGTGCGCGAAGACACCGCCATGCTCATCACCCTGCTGCGCGCGGCCGTGGCGCGCAAGGAGCCGGGCGTCAACGTGCTGCTCTATGGCCCGCCCGGTACCGGGAAGACCGAGCTGGCCAAGGTCATGGCGCAGGCGGCAGGGTTGGAACTGTTCGAGGTGGAATACGCCGACCGCGACGGCAATTCGCTGTCGGGTCGAGACCGCTATCGCTCGCTCCAGATCGCCCAGGCCTTCCTCAAGGGCAGCGCCAGGGCCGCGCTCCTGTTCGACGAGGTCGAGGACGTCTTTCCACCGATCAGCACCGAGGCCGCGCAGTTCATGGCGCGCGCCGAGCAGATCGCCGCCTTGCCCAGCGGCAGCGTCAGCGGCAAGGCCTGGGTCAACCAGATCCTGGAATCGAACCCCGTGCCCACGCTGTGGGTGACCAACCGCATCGAGCAGATCGATCCCGCCTTCCGGCGCCGCTTCGCCTACCACCTGGAGCTGAAGTCCCCGCCGCCCGGCGCGCGCGAACAGCTGGTGCGCAGGACGCTCGACGGCGTGGCGGTGTCCGATGCCTTCGCCGCCAAGCTGGCCGAGCGCAAGGGCCTGACGCCGGCACAGATCCGCACGGCGGTGCGCTTTGCCGAGCTGGCGCAGACCGAGGGCGGTGCGCCGGTCGAGAGCCTGATCGAGCGTCAACTGCGCAATGCCGACCAGGCGCTCGGCACCTGGGGCACGGGGCGCAACGAGCGGGCGAGCGTCACCACCTACGACCTGGACATGTTGAATGTGGAGACACGCTTCGAGATCCCGCGCATCGTTTCGGCCCTGAAGGCCCGCGGCCACGGGAGCCTGTGCTTCTATGGTCCGCCCGGCACCGGCAAGACGGCGCTGGGCGCGCACATCGCCCGGCAGATGGGCCGCCCGCTGCTGGTCAAGCAGGCGAGTGACCTGATGAGCAAGTACGTCGGCGAGACCGAGCAGAACATGGCGGCCATGTTCCGCGAGGCCGAGGCCGAGCAGGCGGTATTGCTGCTCGACGAGGCCGACAGCTTCCTGCAGGACCGGCGCGGCGCCCAGCGCACCTACGAGGTGACCGAGGTCAACGAGATGCTCCAGGGCATGGAGCACTTCGGCGGCGTCTTCGTCTGCACCACCAACCTGATGGACCGCCTCGACCAGGCGGCATTGCGGCGCTTCACGTTCAAGATCCGGTTCAAGCCGCTGACCGCGTCCCAACGCGAGCGCATGTTCGTGACAGAGGCGCTGGGGGGCGACGAGGCATTGCTCGAACCCCGGATCAAGGCCCGCCTGGCCAGGCTCGAGCAGCTGTGCCCCGGCGACTTTGCCGCCGTCAAGCGGCAGTGGGACATCCTGGCCACTGCTTTCACGCCGGATGAATTCGTGGAACAGCTCGAGATGGAGCACCGCGTGAAGCCCGAGGTCCGCGAAGCGCGCGCCATGGGTTTCTTCCACTGAGTCGGCAACACGCGCAGGGCCGCGGCGAACGCCCCGTTCGTTTTGTGTAAGGGGCGACAAAGCTGCGCTGATGGCGCCGGTCGCGGCGCGTGTGCGGCCAAAGACACCGGTCCCGGCGATATGCTGCAGCCCGCATCAGGTAGAGGACAGGCCTCACCTGACAAGAACCAGGAAAAAAGCAGCAGGAGGGAGTGCATGGCCTTGCCAAGGGCATTGCGGGGGTGCGCCTGGCGCAACGTGGCCGCGGGTGTCGCAGTAGCGTTCGCAGCGGTGGCATGTGGCGGCGGCGGCGGCGGCGGTGGCGGTGGTGGCGGCAGCAGCAGCGCAAGCGGTGGTGATTCCGCGCCGGACCCGGACATCGTCGACCCGGCCACCGTGGCGGGGCGTTGCGCGGTCGTGCGGCCCGGCTCCCCGGATCTTCCCGGCACGTCGGTCGACGAGAAGCGCTGGCTTCGTTCGTGGATCGACGACACCTATCTCTGGTTCGACGAGGTGCCCACGCTCCGCGCGTCCGACTATGCAACGCCGGTCGAATACTTCGACGTGCTCAAGACGCCGGCGCTCACGGCGTCCGGCCGGCCCAAGGACCGGTTCCACTTCAGCTACGACACGGCGGCCTACGAGGCCCTGTCGAACGGCATCGCCTGGGGCTACGGCATCCAGTTCGCCTACCTTTCGAGCCAGCCGCCGCGCGACATCAGGGTGGCCTACGTCGAACCCGGCTCGCCGGCCGAGGCCGCCGGCGTGGTGCGCGGCATGCGCCTGCTCGCGGCGGACGGCATCGATGCGGCCGAAGGCGCCAACGTGGACGGCCTGAATGCCGCGCTCGCGCCCGCAACGCCCGGCCAGCGGCACGACTTCGCGTTCCGGGCGGCCGACGGCTCCGAGGCCCGGTTCGAGTTCACGTCGTCGGCGGTCGCCACCGCGCCGGTGATGAACGTCAAGACCCTGCCGACCGACACCGGCCCGGTCGGGTACCTGCAGTTCAACCAGCACTCCGTGGGCGCCGAGGCCGACCTGATGGATGCCGTTGCCCAACTGCGCGACAGCGGCATCACCGACCTGGTGATCGACATGCGCTACAACGGCGGCGGCCTGCTCGGCATCGCGGCCGAACTGGCCAGCATGGTGGCGCCCGCCAACGCCAGCGTGGGCCAGACCTTCGAGCGCATGGTCACCAATCGCAAGAACCCGTTCGGCTGGTCGCAACGCGACGCGCATTTGCCGTTCTACGGCACGGCGCAGTACGGCGTGCGCCGTGGATCGAGCTTGCCGCGGCTGAACCTGTCGCGCGTGCTGGTGCTTTCGGGCGGCGCCACCTGTTCGGCGAGCGAATCCGTCGTCAACGGCTTGCGCGGCATCGGCGTGCAGGTGGACCTGGTGGGTGGCGCCACCTGTGGCAAGCCGTACGGCTTCTTTCCCCAGGACAACTGTGGCACGACCTATTTCGCCGTTCAGTTCCAAGGCGTCAACGCCCGTGGCCAGGGCGACTATGCCGACGGGCTCATGCCGACTTGCGCGGTGGCCGACGACTTCGACCATGCTTTGGGTGATCCGGCGGAGGCACGGCTGGCCGTAGCGCTGGAGCTGAGGCGCATTGGCCAGTGCCCGGCGCCCGTGATCGCGTTGGCGGCAGATTCGCAAAAGATGGCGGCAGGTGCCGGCCGGCCGGCCGGGCCATCGCTGCTGGGACCGCGCGCGCCATGGCTGGACAACCGGATCGTGCTGCCGCAGGACCTCGCGCCGCATTGAAGGTCAGGCGCTGCCGCACACCCTCAGCACCTCGACGCCGTACGCCGCCAGCTTCTTCTCGCCGATCCCGCTGATGCCCTGCAGGTCTTCCAGCGTGGACGGCGCCCGCCCGGCGATGGCCGCCAGGGTCGCGTCATGGAAGATCACGTAGGCCGGCAGGTTGTGTTCCTTGGCGACTTCGGCGCGCCAGGCACGCAGCGCCTCGAATCGCTTCTGGCCCTCGGCATCGAGTTGCGCAGCCACGGCCGCGGTGCGGTTGGCACCGCCGGCGCCACCGCCGCCGCTGCGCCGTTCGCGCCGGCGCGCCGGCGAACCCGGCGTCGACACCGACTCGCGCAGGCGAACCGGTACCTCGCCGCGCAGCACGGCGCGCGAACCGTCGGTCAACTGCAGCGTGTTGTACGCCTGCGCGTCGACATTCAGGGCGCCCGTCGCGATCAGCTGGCGCAGCACGCCGCGCAACTGCGCCTCGCTGAACTGCGCTCCGATGCCGAAGGTGCTCACCTGCGCATGGCCGAACTGGGTGACCTTGTCGGTCGTCTTGCCGCGCAGGATGTCCATGACGTGCCCGGCCCCGAAGCCGATGCCGCTGTGCTGCTGCACGCGATAGATGGTGGACAGCAGCATGCGCGCGGCCTCGGTCGCATCCCATACCGCGGGGGGGTTCAGGCAGTTGTCGCAGTTGCCGCAGGGCTGGCTGGCCTCGCCGAAGTAGTGCAGCAGGCGCACCCGCCGGCAGTCGATGGCTTCGGCCAGTGCCAGCAGCGCGTCGAGCTTGCCGCGCATGACCTGCTTGAACTCCTCGCTGGCAGGGCTCTCGTCGATCATGCGGCGCTGGTTCACCACGTCCTGCAGGCCGTACGCCATCCAGGCATCGGCCGGCAGCCCGTCGCGTCCGGCGCGGCCGGTCTCCTGGTAGTAGCCCTCGATGTTCTTGGGCAGGTCCATGTGTGCGACGAAGCGCACGTCGGGCTTGTCGATGCCCATGCCGAACGCAATGGTGGCGACCATCACCACGCCTTCCTCGCGCAGGAACCGGTCCTGGTGGCGCTGGCGAACGGCGGCGTCCAGGCCGGCGTGATAGGGCAGGGCGTCGATGCCGGCCTGTGCCAGTTGCTGCGCCACCTCTTCCACGCGCTTGCGCGACTGGCAATAGACGACGCCGGCCTCGTCCTCGTGCTCGCCTTCGATGAAGCGCAGCAACTGGCCCATCGCGTCTTTCTTCTCGGCGATGGCATAGCGGATGTTGGGCCGGTCGAAGCTGCTGACGAACTGCCGCGCCTCCTGCAGCTGGAGCCGCTCGACGATGTCGGCGCGGGTCAGGTCGTCGGCGGTGGCCGTCAGCGCGATGCGCGGCACGCCGGGGTAGCGCTCGTGCAGCACGGCCAGGGCCCGGTACTCCGGCCGGAAGTCGTGGCCCCATTGGCTCACGCAATGCGCCTCATCGATGGCGAACAGGCTGAGCTTGCCGCGCGTGGCCAGGCCGTCGAGCAGTTCCAGGAAGCGCGGCGTGGTGACGCGCTCGGGCGCGGCATACAGCAGCGTGATCTCGGCCCGCGCCAGACGGCGCTCGACCTCCTGCGTCTGCGCCCAGTCGAGCGTGGAGTTGAGGAATGCGGCGTCGACGCCGGCCTCGTGCAGCGCGCCGACCTGGTCGTGCATCAGCGCGATCAGGGGCGATACCACCACGGTCACGCCGCGTCCGCTGCGCCGGCGGGCAATCGCGGGGATCTGGTAACACAGTGACTTGCCGCCGCCGGTGGGCATGAGCACCAGTGCGTCGCCGTCGCCGATGACGTGATCGACGATGGCCTGCTGTGCGCCGCGAAAGGCGCCGTAGCCGAACACTTCCTCCAGGATGTGCTGTGGATCGGCGGCATCGGGCGGAGCCGGCAGGGGCGGAGCTGTGAATCGGGACAAGAGGGACAAGGGGCGCAATGCAAAATGCGGCACGCACGCCGCGCACCGCCCCCATTGTCTCAGCCCGGATGCGGCGAAGGAGGCCCGGCCGCGCGCGTTGCCGGCGCGCTTTCTACAATCGGGGACATCATGAAGCCCATTGCCTACACCCGCGGCCAGCAACTGCCCGGCATCCTCGCGCAGCGCATCGCCATCCTCGACGGCGCCATGGGCACCATGATCCAGCGCTTCAAGCTTGGCGAGGCACAGTACCGCGGCGAACGTTTCAAGGACTTCGCGCGCGACGTCAAGGGCAACAACGAGTTGCTGTCGCTGACACGCCCGGACGTGATCCGGGACATCCATGAAGGCTACCTCGCGGCCGGCGCCGACATCATCGAGACCAACACCTTCGGCGCGACCCGGATCGCGCAGGAAGACTACAAGATGGCCGACCTCGCGCGCGAGATGAACGTTGAATCGGCGCGCCTGGCACGCCAGGCCTGCGACAAGTTCAGCACGCCCGACAAGCCGCGCTTCGTTGCCGGCGCTCTGGGCCCGACGCCCAAGACGGCCAGCATCAGTCCGGACGTCAACGACCCGGGCGCGCGCAACGTCGATTTCGAGGCCCTGCGCGCCAGCTACTACGAGCAGGTCGAGGCGCTGGCCGAGGGCGGTGCCGACCTGTTCCTCGTCGAGACCATCTTCGACACGCTCAACGCCAAGGCGGCGTTGTTCGCCATCGACGAATGGTTCGAGGCCAGCGGCGAGCGCCTGCCGGTCATCATCAGCGGCACCGTCACGGACGCCTCGGGCCGCATCCTCTCGGGCCAGACCGTCACGGCCTTCTGGCACAGCGTGCGTCATGCGCAGCCGCTTGCCGTCGGGCTGAACTGCGCGCTCGGCGCGGCGCTCATGCGCCCGTACATCCAGGAGCTGGCGCGAGTGGCGGGCGACACCTTCATCAGCTGCTACCCGAACGCCGGCTTGCCCAACCCGATGAGCGAAACGGGGTTCGACGAAACGCCCGACGTCACCTCGCGCCTGCTGCACGAGTTCGCGGCGGAAGGCCTGGTCAACATCGTCGGCGGCTGTTGTGGCACCACGCCTGAACACATCGCGGCCATCGGCGGCGCGGTCACGCCGTTGGCTGCGCGCACGCTCCAGTCGGGGCCGTTCTATCGCGAGGCCGCCTGAACGTGCGCGCCGGCCCTTCGTCCGACATGGCGTCGGCTTGCCGGCCGGCCCTGCAGGGGCGAACCCGGGGGTAAAGATAGGGCCCGCGGTCGCAGGGTGCGTCTGGCATGTCAAGCCACGTGTCGCGCCCGTCAATGCGCATGTCTGCTCGATGAAGTGCGCGACGGTGTGTAGCGCAGGCGTCGCAGACCGTCGCGGACGTGCTGCAATGCGACCCAGGTGCAGACGAATTCGCCTCGACCGACGCATTCCGGCGCACCGTAGACAACCAGGAGATGTCAAGGATGGAACACAAAAACATCAAGGGATGGATACGCGGTGCAGCGCTGTCGGCGGCGCTGGCCGTGCCACTTGCCGCTGCCGCGCAGCAGGCGTACACCACCGACATGCTCAACCTGCGCGCCGGTCCCGGCGTGGAGTACCCGGTCGTCGCGGTGCTGTCCCAGGGCCAGCCGCTCGATGTGATGGGCTGCCAGAACGGCTATGACTGGTGCGACGTGGTGCTGCCCGACGGGCAGCGCGGCTGGGTGGCGGCATCCTTCCTGCAATTTCCGTATCAGGGCGCGCCGGTACCGCTGACCAGTTACGCGCCGGTGATCGGCGTGCCGATCGTCACCTTCGCGCTGGGCTCCTATTGGGGCAGCTATTACAGGGATCGCTCCTGGTACAACGAGCCGCGCTGGTGGCATGGCCGTCCGCCGCCGCCGTCGCCGGGGTGGCGCCCGCCGCCGCCCCCGCGGCCCGGCTGGCAACCGCATCCGCCACCACCGAACTGGCGCCCGCCACAAGGACGTCCGTCGGGTTGGAACGGTGGACCGCGCCCCGGATGGGACGGGCAGCCGGGACATGGCGGACGCCCTCCCAACTGGAACGGCCAGCGACCGGACCGGCCCGATTCCCGGCCGCCGAACTGGAATGGCCAGCGTCCCGATCGCCCCGATTCGCATCCGCCCGGTGGCGGTGGCGGCGGCGGTGGGGGGGCGCGGCCCGATCGACCGCACGGCGGCGGTGGTGGGCAGCGGCCGCCCGGGCCACCCCCGGGGCGCGTCGGGCCCAACAACTCGGACAACCGCGACAAGCCTTGAGTGCCGTGGCCCGGGCGCGCGGCGGTCTAGCCGCGCCGCTGCCGCGCGATCAGGCTGACCAGCCGTTGCGCGCCCAATCCCAGAGGGCGCTCCTTGGACCAGACGACGTCGACCCAGAGGTCCAGCGAATTCGACAGGTTCTCGAAGGCGATTTCCACGAGTGAGCCCGCCGCGACGTGCGGGCGCACGAGGTTGCGCGGCAGCCAGCCCCAGCCCAGTCCGGCGCTGATCAGCGCCAGCGCGGCAAGCGCGTTGTCGGTGCGCCAGCTGTGCCGGCCGAACGCGAAGCGCGGGTCATGGCTGGCGAGGTCGCGGCCGGCGACCACGATCTGGCGCGTGTTGATCAGGTGCTCCTCGCGCAACCGACCACCGGCGAGGGCCAGCGCCGGATGATCGGGCGCCATCACGCAGACCAGGGTTTCGCTGCTGACCTCCTGGAAGCCTTCCCGCCCATCGAGGCTGGGCCGCTCGAACACCAGGGCCAACTGGGCGCGGCCGGTGTGGAGCATGGCCAGCGCGTCGGCTTGCGGCGCCGCCAGTACCTCCACTTCGAGCAAGGGGTGCTCGGCCGCCAGGGCGGCCAGCGCGGCGCTCCAGGGCGCGGCCAGCAGTTCGGGTGCGATGGCCAGTGTCAGCCGCGACTCGAGGCCCTGCGTCAGGCCGAGCGCCTGGACTTGCAGCGCTTTGAGCTGTGCATCCACCAGCCTTGCCTGCGGCTCCAGCGACCGGGCGGCGTCGGTGGGCCGGGGCTCGCGTCCCGAACGGTCGAACAACTGCAGGTCGAGCTCGGCCTCGAGGTTGGCAATGGCCATGCTCACGGCCGAAGGAACGCGCCGCAGCGAGCGCGCCGCGGCCGAAAAGGAGCCGTGGTCCAGCACGGCGAGGAACACCTGAAGGTTGTCGCTGGACAGGGCCATATTTCAATAAAACTGAAAGAAACTGACTTTTTATATCAGCCAAAGGCAAATAAAGTCCAGTCATTCCTTTTCTTCTCTCGTGAGTCCGGCATGCAAGGCATCAAGCGCAAAGTGATCTACGTCAGCCTGTACGAGGCGATCGCCATCGTCGCGGCGAGCGCGGGCTTCTCGCTGCTGTCCGGAGCCGACGTGTCGCACGCCGGGCCGCTCGCGGTGATCTGCTCGGTCGTCGCCGTGGCATGGAACCTGGCGTTCAACGGCTTGTTCGAAGCCTGGGAAGCGCGGCAGCCGACCCGCGGACGCAGCATCGGACGGCGCATCGCGCACGCCATCGGCTTCGAGGGCGGGCTGGCCGCCATCCTGGTGCCGGTCATCGCCTGGTGGCTGGACGTGTCGCTGTGGCAGGCACTCGTGATGGACTTCGGATTGATGTTGTTCTTCCTGGTCTACACCTTCTGCTTCAACTGGGCCTTCGACCGCATCTTCGGCCTGCCGGCATCGGCGGCCGGCGGCGCGGCCGCCACGGCGTAGACCGCGCTGCAAGCCGGGGCAGCCGCCAGGGCTGCCTGCCTGGCGGCTAAAATGCACGCCTTCTCAAGGAGCGTTGCAGCGGCCCGCAAAACGGGCCGTCAGGCTTGAGATTTCAACGACGCTCGCCTGTTCGCGCCCACCACAGGTTGAGCCATGTCCGACGCCCCGATTCCTGATTCCGTCTCTCCCATGAAACTGTCCGGCCTTGAGCCGGTCCAGATCGGGCAGGGCACGCTGTTCGTCAACATCGGAGAGCGCACCAACGTCACCGGCTCGAAGGCATTTGCCCGTCTGATCCTCAATGGCCAGTTCGAGCAGGCCCTGGCCGTGGCGCGCCAGCAGGTCGAGAACGGCGCCCAGGTGATCGACGTGAACATGGACGAGGCCATGCTCGACAGCAAGGCGGCGATGGTGCGCTTCCTGAACCTCATCGCCAGCGAGCCCGACATCGCCCGGGTGCCGGTCATGATCGACAGCTCCAAGTGGGAGGTGATCGAGGCGGGCCTGCGCTGCATCCAGGGCAAGGGCATCGTCAATTCGATCTCCATGAAGGAGGGCGTCGAGAAGTTCAAGCACGAGGCGCGGCTGGTCAGGCGCTATGGCGCCGCCGCGGTGGTGATGGCCTTCGACGAAGTGGGTCAGGCCGACACGTTCGAGCGCAAGATCGAGATCTGCGAGCGCGCCTACCGCGTGCTGGTCGACGAAGTCGGCTTCGCGCCCGAGGACATCATCTTCGACCCCAACATCTTCGCGGTAGCCACCGGCATCGAGGAACACAACAACTACGCGGTCGACTTCATCGAGGCCACGCGCTGGATCAAGGCCAACCTGCCGGGCGCCAAGGTGTCGGGAGGCGTCTCGAACGTGAGCTTCTCGTTCCGCGGCAACGACCCGGTGCGCGAGGCGATCCATACGGTGTTCCTGTATCACGCGATCAAGGCCGGCATGGACATGGGCATCGTCAACGCCGGCATGGTGGGCGTGTACGACGACCTCGAGCCGACGCTGCGCGAGCGCGTCGAGGACGTGGTGCTCAATCGCCGCCCGGACGCCGGCGAGCGCCTGGTCGAGGTGGCCGAATCGGCCAAGGGCGCGGCCAAGGACGACAGCCGCAAGAACGACTGGCGCGGCACGCCCGAGGCACCGGTGTCCGTGGGCCAGCGCCTGTCGCATGCGCTGGTGCACGGCATCACCGACTTCATCGTCGAGGACACCGAGGAGGCGTACCGCGGCATCCTCGCCAAGGGAGGCCGCCCGCTGCACGTGATCGAGGGGCCGCTCATGGACGGGATGAACATCGTGGGCGACCTGTTCGGCCAGGGCAAGATGTTCCTGCCGCAGGTGGTCAAGTCCGCCCGCGTCATGAAGCAGGCCGTGGCCCACCTCATTCCCTATATCGAAGAGGAAAAACGCCAGGACGAGGCCGCTGGCCGCGACGTTACGGCCAAGGGCAAGATCGTCATCGCCACCGTCAAGGGCGACGTGCACGACATCGGCAAGAACATCGTCACCGTCGTCCTGCAGTGCAACAACTTCGAGGTCGTGAACATGGGCGTGATGGTGCCGTGCCACGAGATCCTCGCGCGTGCGAAGGTCGAGGGCGCGGACATCGTCGGCCTGTCCGGCCTGATCACGCCCAGCCTGGAAGAGATGCAGTACGTGGCCGGCGAGATGCAGAAGGACGAGCACTTCCGCCTGCGCAAGATCCCGCTGCTGATCGGCGGAGCCACCACCAGCCGCGTCCACACCGCGGTGAAGATCGCGCCGCACTACGAAGGCCCCGTCGTCTACGTGCCCGACGCATCGCGCAGCGTGAGCGTGGCGCAAAGCCTGCTGAGCGAGCAGGCCGCGAAGTACATCGACGAGCTGAACGCCGACTACGACAAGGTCCGGCACCAGCACGCCAACAAGAAGCAGGTGCCGCTGTGGCCCATTGCCAAGGCCCGGGCCAACAAGACACCGATCGACTGGGCTGCGTACACGCCCCCGGAGCCCAAGTTCATCGGCCGGCGCGAGTTTCGCAATTTCGACCTGACGGACCTGGCCAGGTACATCGACTGGGGCCCGTTCTTCCAGACCTGGGACCTGGCCGGGCCGTTCCCTGCGATCCTGAAGGACGAGATCGTCGGCACCGAGGCGGTGCGTGTTTTCGGCGATGGCCAGCGCATGCTCAAGCGCCTGATCGAAGGCCGTTGGCTGACGGCCAACGGCGTCGTCGGCTTCTGGCCGGCCAACACCGAGGACGATGACGACATCGTCCTGTACGCGGACGAGGCGCGCCAGCGCAGGTTGCTGACGTGGTGGGGCATGCGCCAGCAGTCCGAGAAGCAGGCGATCGACGGGGTGATGCGCCCAAGCCGCTGCCTCGCCGACTTCGTGGCGCCGCGCGAGACCGGGCTGGCGGACTATGTCGGCATGTTCGCCGTCACCGCGGGCATCGGCGTCGACCGAAAGGAAAAGTTCTTCCTCGACGACCTGGACGACTACTCCGCCATCATGCTCAAGGCCTTGGCCGACCGCCTGGCCGAAGCCTTCGCCGAGGCTCTGCACCACCGTGTGCGTACCGACCTGTGGGGCTACGCGAGCGGCGAGGCATTGAGCCACGAGGACCTGGTGCGCGAAAAATACCAGGGCATCCGCCCCGCGCCGGGCTACCCGGCCTGCCCGGACCACACGGTCAAGCGGCAGATGTTCGATGTGCTGCAGTGCGAGCAGATCGGCATGGGGCTCACCGACAGCCTGGCGATGACGCCCGCGGCGAGCGTGAGCGGCTTCTACCTCAGCCACCCGCAGGCGACCTACTTCAACGTGGGCAGGATCGGCGAAGACCAACTCGTCGATCAGGCCCGCCGCCGGCAGACCAGCGTCGACGAACTCCAGCGCTATCTCGCGCCCAATCTCTAGTCCGCCGCTCCCCCGTTCCTTTCCCGCCCCCACGCTGTCGCGCTCGCGGGCCGGATCGCTTCGTCTCGCACTGACCATATCGCGCATTTGCCTGCGGCCCGACCGGGCGCCAACGGTGGCCGCTTGTCGCCGTCAAGGCGCCCGCACGTCACCGCGCAACACCCAAAAATGTCCGGTAATTGTTAATTTGGATGGAATCAATCCCCGGTAGGAAATAGCGGACACACCCCATTGAATTGGTCGGCGGTGCGGAATGTTCGTGGTGAAGCCAAAGTTTTAATAATTGCAATCTGTGATTTGCTATTCGTAACACGGAGGCGTTCTGCAAAGCATTACCGGTATGTTTATTCTTCGGGCACTACAATTGGTCGCATCTCCGGGAGGGTGAAACCAGCGCCGTCGTCAATTGCCGAATTGACCCGAATGCTGGTTTTCATTAATTAACATTTAAGGGGGTTGGCATTGTCTTCTGCAAAAGTGAACGTCGCCGTCGAGAGCGGCCATGGCCAGGACGCCGTGCATCAGATCAACGGCCGAGAGGGGGACCCGGTGCGGGTCCGGGCGCAGGAAGGCGTCAACTATCTGCTCGAGGGTGAAGACGGCCAGGCGCCGGAAAACATCACGCTCAGGCGCGTAGGCCAGGACCTCGAAATCATGGTCGAGGGCGAAGACCAGCCGGGCCTGGTCATCGAGGGGTATTTCGAGCCGTCCGAGCCCCCGGGCCTGTACGGCGTCGATGCCGAGGGGCAACTCCACGCCTTTGTGCGAACCGATGGCGACGGCGGCATCTTCACACTCGTCGAAGCTCAGACCGAAGCGGCAGCACTGAGCGGCCGGCCGGCCGACATCGGGATTGGCGGCGACGGCAGCGACGGCGGGCCTTTCGCCGTCTTTCTGCCTTTGCTCGTCGTCGGCGGCCTGATGGGATTGGCGGCATATTCGATTTCATCGAGCGACGACTCCGCCACGCCCAGAACGGATGCGCCCGACGCCATCGACGGCGTCAACGACGACGTCGGCACGCGCACCGGCCCGCTGGCCAGCGGCAGCAGCACCGACGACAGCAGCCCCGAAATTCGCGGTCATGGTTGGCCAGGCAGCACGATCAAGGTCTACGACAACGGCCAGTTGATCGGCGAAACGGTCGTCGACAACAGCGGGAACTGGCGGGTCACCCCGGCCGGCATGGCCGACGGGGCGCACTCGGTCACGGTGACGGAAACCAGGCCCGGCGCCACCGAGAGTGCGCCATCGGCAGCTTTCGACTTCAATGTGGACACGGGCGTCCCGCATGCACCGCAGAACGCCGCTGCGATCGACGATGCGCCGTCCATCGTCGGCCCCATCGCCAACGGCGCGGCAACCGACGACGCCACGCCCGCGCTGAGCGGCACGGCCGAGGCGGGCGCGGTCGTCGTCGTGCGCGACAACGGCGAGGTCATCGGAAGCACTGCGGCAGATGCCGCTGGCAACTGGCACTACACGCCGACCCTCGCGGACGGCGAACATGCCATCACCACCACGGCGACCGACCCGGCCGGCAATACCAGCGCGGCCAGCGACCCCATCGTCATCACCGTCGACACCCAGGCGCCCGCCGCGACGCAGCCCATCGCCTCGGATGACGCCGGTCCCCTGGGGAACGGCGCCACCACCAGCGACACAACGCCTAGCTTCTCCGGCCAGGCCGAAGCCGGCAGTACCGTCGAAGTCCTCGATGGTGGGCAGAAGATCGGCGAGGTGGTCGCCGATCCGAACGGCAACTGGAGCTATACGCCGGCGCTCGACGACGGCGATCATTCGATCACCACCCAAGTGGTCGACCCCGCCGGCAACAAGAGCGCGCCGAGCGATCCCGTCGCCATCACCATCGACTCCAATCCGGAGACCGCCTACCCGAGCGCGCCGGCGATCAACTCGGTCATCGACAACGTCGGTGAGGTCCATGCGCTGCAAAAGGGCGAGTCGACCGACGACAACACGCCGACGATGTCCGGCTCGGCGCAACCGGGCGCGGTGGTGCGCATCCACGAAGGGTCATCGTCCGGCCAGGAACTGGGTTCCGTGGTGGCCGGCGCGGACGGCCAGTGGACCTTCACGCCGGAAGCGCTGCCCGACGGCCAGCACAGCCTGGTTGCCGTGGCCACGGACCCGGAAGGCAGGACCGGCCCGGCCACCGGTGGCTGGGACTTCACCGTGGACACCACGGCGCCCGCCGCTTCGAGCAACGGCACGGCGACCGACGACCAGGGCGACCAGACCGGCCCGATCGCCCCAGGCGGGACGACGGACGACTCGACCCCGACCTTCAGCGGCGACGTCGAGCCGGGCAGCGAGGTCGTCATCGAGGACAACGGCGTGGCCATCGGCACCGCCACGGTGGACGACACCGGCCACTGGGGATTCACGCCCGAAGCCCCGCTGGAACCCGGCGACCACGAGATCGTGCCGGTGGTGGTCGATCCCGCGGGCAACCAGACCCCCAGCGCGCCGATCAACGTCAACGTGGATCCGACCGAGGTACCCGTCGCCATGGGACAAGTGCTCGACAACCAGGGCGCGGTCACGGGAGACATCAGCATGGACGGCGTCACCGATGACACGACTCCGGAGTTCACCGGAGTCGCCAAGGCCGGCTCGGTCGTGACACTGACGGACGGCCAGGCGGTGCTGGGGAGCACCACGGCCGAGGCGGACGGGTCCTGGCGCTTCTTGCCGCCGCAAGACCTGGCCGAGGGCGCACACAGCGTCGTGGCAACGGCGGTCGATCCGCAAGGCAACAGCACGGAATCCTCGGCATTCGGCTTCAGTGTCGACACACTCGCGCCCGAAGCGCCGACGGTCGGCAAGGCGAGCGACGACGTGGGATCGGTCCAAGGCGATCTGAGCAGTGGCGCACACACCGACGATCCGACGCCGACTTTCAGCGGAACGGCCGAGCCGGGCAGCACCGTGACCATCAAGGACAACGGAGCCGAACTGGGCACTGTTGTCGCAGGTGACGACGGCAGCTGGGCCTTCACGCCCGAGGCGCCACTCGGCGAGGGCGCGCACACGATCACCACCGTGACCACCGACCCTGCGGGCAACGAGAGTCAGGAGTCCGGGCCCTTCGAGATCACGACCGACTACACGCCGCCGGCGGGGTCGGCCAACGATGGGGCGACAGACGACGCCGGTGACCAGACCGGCCCGATCACTTCGGGCGGGACGACGGACGACACCACGCCGACCTTCAGCGGCGACGTCGAGCCTGGCAGCGAAGTCATCATCGAGGACAACGGCGTGCCGATCGGCACAGCCACCGTAGACGACAACGGCCACTGGGAGTTCACGCCACAGCCGCCGCTCGATCAAGGTCCTCACAACATTGTTCCAGTCGTGCTCGACCCCGTGGGCAACGAGACACCCGGCGATCCGATCGTCGTCAACGTCCTGCCGGCGGGCACCGAGCCGGTGACCGTGGGCGCGGTGACCGACGACCAGGCGCCGGTTACGGGCAACGTCGCGGCGGGCGGCGTGACGAACGACAAGACGCCGGAGTTCTCGGGTACGGCTTCGCCCGGCGCGGTCGTCACGCTGACGGACGGCGCGACGACGCTGGGCAGTGCGACCGCCGACAGCGACGGCAAGTGGACCATCAAGCCCACGCAGGACATGAGCGAAGGCGCGCACAACGTGGTGGCCACGGTCGTTGACTCGACCGGCAACAGCACGGCATCGCCGCCCTTCGCGATCACCACCGACTACACGCCACCGGCACCGTCCGCCAACGGTCAGGCACACGACGATGCCGGCGACCAGACCGGCCCCATAACTTCGGGCGGGACGACGGACGACACAACGCCGACCTTCAGCGGCAACGTCGAGCCTGGCAGCGAAGTCATCATCGAGGACAACGGCGTGCCGATCGGCACGGCCACCGTGGACGACAACGGCCACTGGGAGTACACGCCGCCTCCGCTGGACGAAGGCTCGCACAGCATCGTCCCGGTGGTGGTCGACGCGGCGGGCAACCAGACATCCAGCGATCCGATCGTCGTCAACGTCGTGCCGGCGGGCACCGAGCCGGTGACCGTGGGCGCGGTGACCGACGACCAGGCGCCGGTCACGGGCAACGTCGCGGCGGGTGGCGTGACGAACGACAAGACGCCGGAGTTCTCGGGCACGGCTTCGCCCGGGGCGGTCGTCACGCTGACGGACGGCGCGACGACGCTGGGCAGCGCGACCGCCGACAGCGACGGCAAGTGGACCATCAAGCCCACGCAGGACATGAGCGAAGGCGCGCACAACGTGGTGGCCACGGCCGTCGACTCGACCGGCAACAGCATGACATCGCCGCCCTTCGCGATCACCACCGACTACACGCCACCGGATGCCGGCCTGCTTGGGATCACGGGTGTGCATGACGACGAAGGTCCCAGCAGCGGCAACGTCGCCAGCGGCGCGACAACCGATGACACAACGCCAATGATCTCGGGCACGGGCACTGCAGGCGACGTCGTCATCGTCGCGGCTCAGACGCCCGAGGGCGAGCGCGTGCTGGGCAGCGCGACGGTACAGGCGGACGGGACATGGAGCCTTCAGGTGGAGAACGCCCAGGCACTGCCCGAGGGAACCAATACCTTCGTCGCGCTGGAGCTGGATTCAGCCGGCAACCGGAGCGATCCAAGCGCCGCCTACACGATCAACGTGAACACCGACGTCACGCCGATCGGCGGGCAGGCCATGATCGACCTGGACTCGGCCAGCGACAGTGGCGCGAGCCCGACGGACAACGTGACCAACGTCGCTCACCCGATGATCAACGGCAGCGTGACGGGGCTGAACGCCGAGGACATGGCGGAGGTGAACGCGGGCAGGGTCACCGCGACGCTGTTCGACGACGCCAACAACAACGGCCTGATCGACTCGGGCGAGACCGTATTCGCCAGCGACATCGCCGTGACGGCGGATGGCGCCAGCGGTGCCAGGTTCAACGCCGCCCTGCCACAGCTTCAAGACGGCTCCTACAACATCAAGTCGGTCCTGTTCGACGTCGCGGGCAACGCATCCGCCGCCGGCTTGCTGGACAACGACCCGGCTGCGCGCCTGGTGATCGATCACTCGCAACCCAGCAGCATCGGCCAGGGCGGCGCGCAGAACGAGGGACTGGGCTGGGTAACGCACACGGCTGGCGATTTCAACGGCGATGGCGTCGACGACTTCATCGTCTCGGGTACGCACAATCAGGACGGTACAAACGACGGGCGCGACAACTCCAAGATCTACATCGTCTACGGCGGCGCCAACGGACTGCCGCAGATCGGCGACATGGACGCCATGACGCCTGCGCAAGGCGTCAAGCTGGACAACACGGCGGTCAACCTGGACCCGGGCAACCTCGACATCGGCAAGACCGGCGTGGTGCTTACTTCATTGGGCGACATCAATGGCGACGGCTATGACGACGTGTCGATCGCAAGCCATCGCGAGGACGGGGCCTACATCGTGTTCGGTCGTGAGACCGGCACCGACACCATCCATCTGCGCGAGATGGTCGATGGCCCAACCGCCGATGGCTTTCGCATGGGTTGGGGCGGCGCCTGGTTCGGAGCGGGCGTCGGCGGTGGCGACTTCAACGGCGACGGTTATGCCGACATTGTCGTGAGCGACTCTGCCGACAACCGCGCGTTCGTGCTCTATGGCCACGAAGGCGCGGCTGGTTCGCAGGAGTGGGGCAACCTTCGCTCGGACAGCAGCGGTGTCTACAACCGCGATACCGGGGAGAAGCTGAGCAATGCGTCGGTGCTGGGCAGCAATGGTGCCAACGGCCTCGGCGTCGGTGACCAGATCAACAGCGTTGGCGATGTCAACAACGATGGCTACGACGACTTCGTCCTCACGCACTCGTACACCGATGTGAACGGGCAGGACAATGCCGGCGCAGCCTACCTCATCTTCGGCAGCAGCGAAGGGCTGCCTTCCAGTATCACGCTGGACACCGACTACGGCAGCTACGGCATCAGGCTCACGGGCACCGAAGCGCAGGAGTACCTGGGCGACACGCATATCAACTGGCCGTCGCCGGCGCACGGTGGCGGCGAGTTCACGGCCACGGAGAACCTCGCCGCCTTGGGGGACATCAATGGCGACGGCTTCGACGACTTCATCATCGGCTCGCCGAATTGGGGCGACGGCGCCAGCGATGGCGAGGCGCCGGGCCGTGCCTACGTGATCTATGGCAAGGCCGGGGGCTGGTCGGACATCGAGTTGACCAACCTGGACGGCAGCAATGGCTTCTACCTTGAGTCCGTGGGTCTGGGCACCGACGCCTCGCTCGGCAGCGGCGTGTCGGGAAATGGCGATGTCAACGGTGACGGCTTGGCCGATTTCCTCGTTGGCGCGCCGTCCGCCGACACCAACGGCTTGACCAACAACGGCGCCGTGTACCTGGTCTATGGCCAGGCCGGCAACCCCTTCGCGAACAATCCGCATGTCGATCTGGACGCGTTGGTTGCGCAGGGGCTCGCGAGACGCTGGGACGGCGAGCAGTCTGACGCTCAGATGGGCACCGGCTCCGGCCTGGGCGACTGGGACGGCGACGGATTGGCGGAAATCGCCATCGGCTCGTGGAAGGGGGACTATGACGGTCTGGTCAACAACGGCAAGTACGAGATCTACGACCTTGGCCCGCACACGCTGCCCTCGCAAGACGCACAGGCGCCGAGCGCAGGCGTCCAGCGACTCGCGGCGACCGGTGGCGCCGACCCGCTCGACGGCGGAGCAGGCCTGGACGGGCTGGTGTTCCAAGGGGCCGCGAGCGTCGACCTGTCGGCGCTCGGCGGCCAGGTGCAGGGAATCGAGATGCTCGACGCAGGCAGCGGCAACAGCAACCTGGCGTTGAGCGGCGATGGTGCTCAGCCCAGCGTCTACACCAGTGGCAATGCCGAGTTGCTGGTCGAGGACAAGGTGCAGGTGGCAATCCTGTAGTTCGCATCACGGCATTCCGGACAAGCGAAGGGCGACGCGCGGCGCGCCCTTCGCCAACGAGCAAGCGGTTAGACAAAAGAGAACGGACGCTTCGAGCGTCGCGAACAGGGGGAACCACATGCAAGCGAAACACCAGCAATCCCGGCGCCTCGGCGCGAGAACGACGCGCCTGGCGATCGTCGGCGTCGTCGCCATGGCTGCCGCGACGGTGGCCATGGCCGGGAACATGATCGAGGCCTCGGTCTACGAGCAAGGCGAGTTCTATTCGAGCGTTCCGGAGGCCAGCGCGGACCAGGCCCAGGTGATCGTCTTCCGCGGGGGCGCTTCGGACGATGCTCCGCGCGACGCCCAGGTATACGTCGACCGGCAACTGCATACGGCGCTGCTGCCCGACAGCTTCACGCGCCTTTGCGTCGCGCCCGGGGAGCATTCGGTGGAGGCCTACTTCAATGACGCGCCGCTATATCTCGGCAAGCAACAGCCACGCACGCGCGTCGAACTCAGCGCAGGGGCCACGTACTTCGTCGAACTCGACGAGGCCGGTGGCGACCTGGTGCCGCTGACGCGGGAATCCGCGGAGGAGATGTTGCACGCGGCCCGGGAGCAACTCCACCTGAAGAGCCGCGCCGCGGCGGTCCAACCATGCCGGGAAACCGGCGTGGTGGCCACCGGCCTGGCGACACCCGACGTATCGCCCGACGCCGTCGCGGAAGATCAGGCGTCCGAGCCGTAGAGCGCACATGTCAGCCGTCATCGAACAGAGCGGTCCGGAGGACGCGGAAAGCGCCGAGCCGAGCGCAGCCAGCCAGGATTCGCTGCTCGCCGCGGTACGTTGGATCTGCGCCTATCACGGCCGGGTCCGCAGCGACGCCGCATTGCTCGCCGGACTACCGCGCGATGCCCGACTCACACCTTCGCTCGCAGTGCGGGCGCTTGGCCAGGCGGGCATCGGCGCGGGCTGGGTTCGCCGCCCGCTGGCAGAGTTGGAGGCCTTCCTGTTTCCGGTCGTGCTGTTGCGCCGCGAGGGCGGCGCGCTGGTCCTGGTCGCGCGGGAAGGTCAGGGCAGCGATGCCTCGTACGAGGTCGTGCTGCCCGAAGCCGAGGGCGGCGCCGTCGTCGTGCCGGCGGACCTGCTGGAGGAACACTATGCCGGCCATGCGCTCCTGGCGAAGCCGCGGCCACGCCTGGACGACCGTGCCGGCGAGTCCCTGACCGCGCCCAAGGGGCACTGGCTGGCGTCGACGCTCTGGCGTTACAGGCGCTACTACTTCAGCGCGGCGCTGGCTGCCCTGCTGGTCAACGTGCTGACGCTGGCCAGCACCTTCTTCACCATGAACGTCTACGACCGGGTGATCCCGCACGAGGCGTACACCACGCTGTGGTCGCTCGCCATCGGCGTGGTCCTGGCGATGACCTTCGAGTTCATTGCGCGGACCGTGCGCACTCACGTGGTGGACGTCGCCGGCAAGAAGGCCGACCTGATCCTGGGCGCCGTGCTGTTTCGCAAGCTGCTGGCCACGCGCATGGAGCACAAGCCGCCATCGGCCGGCGCGTCTGCCAACCAGCTGCGCGAGTTCGAATCGGTCCGGGACTTCGCGACGTCGGCCACCGTCGCCACGCTGTCGGACATTCCGTTCACGCTCCTGTTCGTGGGCATCATCGCGATGATCGGCGGCAAGCTGGCACTGGTGCCACTGATGGCCATTCCCGTCATCGCCCTGATCAGCGTGGCGGTGCAATGGCCCCTGGCGCGCGTCATGAGGGAAAACATGCGCGAGGGCTCGCTCAAGCAAGGCCTGCTGATCGAAGCCATCGAAGGCATCGAGACGCTGAAGGCCACGCGAGGCGAAGGCGTCATGCAAAGAAAGTGGGACAGCTTCAGCGCACTGTCGGCCGCAAGTGCCATGCGTTCGCGCGCCCTCTCCGCATTGGCGGCCAACAGCGTCACGCTGGTCCAGCAGATCCAGACGGTGGTGATCGTCGTGTGGGGTGTCTACCTGATCCACAGCGGCGACCTGACGATGGGCGCACTGTTCGGGGTCGTCATCCTCTCGGGGCGTGCCACCGCACCGTTGGCCTCGCTCGTCGGACTCGCGGTGCGCTTCCAGCAGGCGCGCGTCGCGTTGCGCTCGCTCGAGCAGGTGATGAATGCACCGGTGGACCGCGATACCGACCGCCGCTACCTGCCCAAGCCGACGTTCGCCGGCAACATCACCCTCAGGAACATCCGCTTCGGCTATCCGCCGCCGCCCATGCAGCAGTCGCCGACGGTTCTGCAAGGCATCGACCTGACTTTCAAGCCAGGCGAACGGGTCGGCATCCTGGGCAACATCGGTTGCGGCAAGTCCACCTTGCTGCGCATCATGGCCGCGCTCTACAAGCCGACGGACGGGCAGGTTCTCATGGACGGCATCGACGTCGGGCAGATCGATCCGGCCGACCTGCGTGCGGCCATCGGGGTGTTGAGCCAGGAGCCGCGGCTGTTCCACGGCACGCTGCACGACAACGTCATCATCGGCAAGCCGGAGGCCACCGGCGCCGAGTTTCTGCAGGTGGCACGGCTTTGCGGACTCGATGCCATCGCCGCGCGCCATCCGCGCGGCTACGACATGCCGATCGGGGAAGGCGGCCAGGGCCTGTCGGGCGGCCAGCGACAGCTCGTGGCCCTGGCGCGATGCCTTCTGCTGCGGCCGAGCATCCTGCTGATGGACGAACCCACCAGCTCGATGGATCTCATGACCGAGCGCTACTTCCTCGGGCGAATGGCCGCCGCGACCAGGGGGCAGACGCTCGTCGTGGCGACGCACCGGCTGTCGGTGCTCGAGCTGGTGGACCGCATCGTGGTGCTGGACGCCGAAGGCAGGGTATTCAAGGACGGCCCCAAGAGCGAAGTCATGAATGCGCTGGCCCGGCCGGCCGTGACAAGGCAGGGCGAGGAGAACGACAACCATGAATGAGGTCGCCGTGAACGATCAGGCGCCCGCACTCGCCGCCCGGCCGCAGGCGCGTGGCGGCCGCAGGCGAGAGGAAGACACGCCTTTCATCCACGACCTGCGCGAAGCGATGCTGGTGCAGAAGACGCCGGGCTCGATGATTGTTCTCTACCTCATCGCCGCGTTGATCGTGGTGGGCATCACCTGGGCGCACTTCGCCATCGTCGAGGAGGTGACCATCGGCGAGGCCCGCATCGTCCCGGCCAGCCGCGAGCAGGTGATCCAGAGCCTGGAAGGCGGCATCCTCGAGTCGATGAACGTGCGCGAGGGAGACGTGGTCGAAGCCGGCCAGGTGCTGCTCGAGATCGACCCCAAGCGCGCCGGTGCCGCCTATCGCGAGGGCCTGTCGAAGATGCTGGCCCTCAAGGGCGCCGTGGCGCGCCTGCGTGCCGAGGCCTACGACCAGCCGCTGGTGTTTCCCGAGGATGTGCAGCACACGCCCAACATCGTGAAGGACGAGACACAGGCCTTCAAGGCGCGCCAGCGCACGCTCGACCAGAGCGTCGCGGCGCTGTCGCGCAGCCTGAGCCTTGCCGAACGCGAGATCTCGCTGTCCGAGCCGCTGTCCAGGCAGGGACTGATCTCGCAGGTGGAAATCCTGCGGATGAAGCGCCAGGCGAACGAGTTCCGGCTGCAAATCGCCGAACGGCAGAACAAGTTCAGGTCGGACGCCAACGCCGAACTGACCCGCCTCGAGAGCGAGCTGGCGCAATCCAGGGAAAACGTAGGCGCTCGCGAGGACGTGATGAACCGCACCGTCATCCGGGCGCCGGTGCGCGGCACGGTCAAGAACATCCGGGTCAACACCGTCGGCGGCGTGATCCAGCAGGGCTCGGACATCATGGAGATCGTTCCGTTGGAAGACCAGTTGCTGGTCGAAGCCAAGATCCGCCCTTCCGACGTGGCATTCGTGCGACCCGGACTGCACGCCACCGTGAAGGTCTCGGCTTACGACTACGCCATCTACGGCGGCCTGGACGGCGTGGTCGAAATGCTCAGTCCCGACACGCTCAAGGACGAGGAACGCGCGCGACAGGGCAGGGCGGACTCGACCTACTACCGGCTGATGGTGCGTACCGACAAGGCGCACCTGAGCGCGGGCGGCAAGACCTTTCCGATCATTCCGGGCATGACCGCGACGGTCGAAGTGCGCACCGGCGAGAAGTCCGTGCTGAGCTACCTGCTCAAGCCGGTATTGAAGGTTCGCGAAGCCTTCAGGGAGCGATGAAGATGAGCCACGTCCGGCAACCCAGGCGGCAGCGGACCCGCACCGCCCCGATGCGATGGCGCGTCGCGCAGGCCCTGATGGTGTGGCCCTTGATCCAGGCCCCCGCGGCGCAGGCGCGCGACGCGTCGGCACCGCGCCTGGTTCAATGGTCTTCAGCCGCGAGCCCGGCGGCGGCGGCACCAGCACCGGCCACCGGTGTCCGGGCGTCCGCGGTCGGGCGAGCCGCGTCGGCCCGGCCTGAGGCGGCATGGGTCGCGGTACCCATACCGGCACCCGTCGCCGAACCACCGTCGCCCGCGGCCCGCCACAGGTCCGGTCGGTTCGTGTTCTCGACCCCGGTGCCGGATCGGCCGCTGCCGCAGGCGGCGCCGCTTGGCGAGACCGCTCCGGCGGCGAACCCGTCAGGCGCGCATGCGGTGCGCGCGGTACGGACGTCGAGCCAGGTGGCGCCGCGCGTGCCCGGCAGCTTTTCCGGCGCCCCGGTGCGTGCCGTCCTCTCGCGCGCGGTCGCCGATGCGCTGGCGTCCAGCCCTTCGGTGCGCCAGGCCGAGGCGCAGTGGCAAGCGGCGCAGTACGACGTCGATCAAGCCAGGGGCCAGCGCTGGCCGCAGGTCCAGGTCGGGGCCGCGTCGCCCACGGCAACTTTCGGGGCCGAGGCCGCCGATACCGCCAACGATCCCTTCGGAACGCTCAACGTCACCACGCCGGTGTTCGATTGGGGACATCTGAGCAGCACCATCGACAGCCGCAGCCAGACGGCGGTCGCGGCGCAAGCCGAACTGGAACAAGGGCGGCAGCAGGTCGCGTACGACACGGCCACGGCCCTGATGGACTTCGATCGCAACCGCCAGTCGCTGCTCCTGACCCAGGCCTACATCGACCGGCTCGACGAACTCGTGTCGATGCTGCGGCGAATCGTTCAGAGCGATCCGGGACGTGGCAGCGAGCTGACCCAGGCGCGCGCGCGTCGGCTGCAGGCAGTCACCAACGGCGACCAGATCCGCACGCGCATGAACGACGCGCGGATCCAGTTCACCAAGCTGGTCGGACCAGGGTTCCGTATTCCCGAGACGTTGGACTGGCGGTCGCAGTCCATGGCGCTGGGCGATGCGCTGGCCCGAGGCGCCGAGCACCCTTCGCTGCGGCAGGCGCGAGCCGAGTCGCAAGCCGCCCTCAAGCTCGCGCAGGCCGTCGGCGCGCAGCGGTTGCCGCAGATCAACTGGGTCGTGTCCGGCACGACGCAGAAGGACAACTTCGGCAACCGGCAACCGTGGAGCACCGGCCTGATGCTGCAGTGGAACGCCTTCCAGGGCGGGTCGGCCTCGGCGTCGGAGCGCGCGGCCTACGAACGCGCCAATGCCAGCGAGCAGCGTGCCAGGGATGCGGAGCGTGACCTGGAATACAGCCTGCGCAGCCAGGCCGAGCAACGCGACGCTGCCAAGCGTCGCTCGACCGAGTACGACACCCTGGTCGTCGAGACCGACCGCGTCCGCAAGGCCTACTACGACCAATGGTTCCACCTGGGCAAGCGTTCGCTGCTCGACGTGCTGACCGCCGAGAGCGATCACTACAACAATCGGGTGGCCCGCCTGAACACCCGCTTCGAGGCATACGCGGCCGACCTGCGCATCCGGGCGGACTCGGCGACGCTCCTGGGCTGGCTGTTCGGTGCCCCGCCGGGCGGTGCCGATCTGGCCGCCGGGCCTGTGCAAGCCCGGCCCGGGCGCAGCCTGTAGGTCCCCGGCCGCCGCAGGTCTGGCCGACGGCGCTGCTGCCTCAGGCCAGCACGACCGGCACTTCGGTAGCCGGCGGCGTGTTCCGGCTGCGCCCGCAGCGGACGATGCCGTCGATCATCACCATGCCGACGCCGGGAATGTCGCCCAGTTCGACACTCTCGAGCAGCGTCTTGCCGGCGGTGTGCTGGGCGCGGTCCATGAAAACGAAATCGGCTGCGCGGCCGACCTCGATCAGGCCGCAGTCGAGGTTGCGGATGCGCGCGGTGTTTCCGGTGGCGAAGCAGAAGACCAGTTCGGCCGGGATGCCGGCGATGGCCGAGAGCAGGGAGACCATGCGCAGGATGCCCAGCGGCTGCACGCCGGAGCCGGCCGGGCCGTCGGTGCCGAGAATGATGCGGTGCGGGCACTTGAGGTCCAGCGCGGCGCGCGCGGCCTCGATGGCGATTTTCTCGTTGCCGTTGTGCACGATCTCGATGGCCCGGCTGCTTTTCTCGCACAGTTCGCACACGTGTGCCAGCGGCAGCGACGTGTGGCCGCCGTTGATGTGGCCGATGATGTCGGCATCGGCCTCGAGCACCACGTCCTTGTCGATGTAGCCCGAGCCGGGTACGGACGGGCCTCCGGTGTGAATGGTGCTCTGGATGCCGTACTTGCGTGCCCAGGCCACCATGGTCCTGGCCTCCTCGCCGGCCTTGACCGAGCCCAGGCCGATCTCGCCCAGCAGGCCGACACCGGCTTCGGCCAGTTCCTTGAAGTCGCTCTCGACCATGCCCTTTTCGATCACCGGCGCGCCGGCCAGCACCTTCACGCCGCCGGGCCGAAAGTTGTCGAACGCGCGCTGGGCGGTGATGGCCAGCGCCTTCAGGCCGACGATGTCCTTCGGGCGGCCGGGGTAGTGCACCTCGCCGGCCGAGATCATGGTGGTCACGCCGCCGTTGAGGCTCGACTCGATCCAGTTGAGCTGGCTCTGGCGCGGCGTCCAGTCGCCCGCCACCGGGTGCACGTGGCTGTCGATCAGGCCGGGCGCCACGCAGGTCCGGCGCGCGTCGATCACGGTTCTGGCGCCTTCGGTGTCGCAGTCCTTCTCGCGGCCGACGGCGACGATCCTGCCGTCGTTCACCACGATGGTGTCGGCCTCCAGAACGGGCTGGTCGATGTCTCCGGAGAGCAGCAGGCCGATGTTGCGGATGACGACCTTGCCGGATTGGGGAGTGCCTGCTGCGGGTTCTGCCATGGTTATGCCTCGATTCGAGCGTTGCTGGTAGATGGAATGGATGAACGGCCGCTGCCCGCGGCGTCGGCGCCGCCCGCGTCCACTGCGCGCAGCACCGATTCGATGACGAACGCCTCCCAGTGCGCGACGGCATCGGGGCTGTCCAGCGGCGCGCCCATGAAGGCGCTGAGCGTGTAGCGGTTGGACATGTGGAAGTAGCCCGTCGCGGCGATGAGCAGGTACAGGTCGCGCGCCGCCACGTCGGGCCTGAACAGTTCCTGCGCCACGCCCGCCTGCAGCACCTGGCCCAGGAGCGCCAGCGCGTGCGATGAATACTCGCGCGCCCGCAGCGACTTGGAGATGTGCTTGCCCTTGTGCAGGTTTTCCGTGTTGAGCAGCGTGACGAACTCTGGATTGCGCCGGTAGTAGTTCAGGACGAAGCGGATGAAGGTGGTCAGCGCCTCGACCGGCCGCGACAGCTCCAGCTCGATGGCCGACTCCGCCTCGTCCATGCGCCGGTAGATCTCTTCGAGCACCGCGATGAACAGGCCTTCCTTGCTGCCGAAGTAGTAGTAGATCATCCGGTCGTACGAACGGGCCGCCTTGGAGATCTTCTCCACGCTTCCGCCGTCGTAGCCGTACTTGGCGAACACCTTCGTCGCGGCCCGCAGGATGGCCTCGCGCGTGGCCTGCGCTGCCGCCTCGCGCACGCCGGTGCGGCGCTGCGGCCCCTTCGGCCCCTTCACCCCCGAAGCCCGGCCCCCGGCTTTCCTGCCAACGCTGTTGGCATCTCCAGTCATTCCCGCCCGCCCCGTCCGGCCAGACCCCGGGCCCGCGATGCGAGGCCCCTTCGGGGGCAACCGCGGAACCGGCTTTGCCGGGCCGCAGCATGCGCCCCCTCGAGGGGGGAGGCGGACCTGCGAAGCAGGGTGGCCTGGGGGGAAGTCATTTCTCTGCGAAGGCCCGCTCGACGACGTAGTCGCCCGGCGTGCTGGTATTGCCTTCCTTGAAGCCGCGGCCTTCGAGGATCTCCTTGAAATCGACCAGCAGGCCGGGGCTGCCGCACAGCATCACGCGGTCTTCCTTGGGGTCCAGGGCGGGCAGGCCGAGGTCGCTGGTGAGCTTGTCGCTGTCGATCAGCTCGGTGATGCGTCCCTGGTTGCGGAACTCCTCGCGCGTCACGGTCGGGTAGTACAGCAGCTGCTTCGAGATCATCTCGCCCAGGATCTCGTGCTTGGGCAGGTGGTCCACCACCAGGTCGTGGTAGGCCAGCTCGTCCACCTGGCGCACGCCGTGCGACAGGATCACCTGCTCGTATTTCTCGTAGGTCTCGGGATCGCGGATGACGCTCATGAACGGCGCCAGGCCGGTGCCGGTGCCGAACAGGTACAGCCGCTTGCCCGGCAGCAGGTAGTCGATCAGCAGGGTGCCGGTGGGCTTGCGGCCCACGATGATGGTGTCGCCCACCTGGATGTGCTGCAGGCGCGAGGTCAGCGGACCTTCCTCGACCTTGATGCTGAGGAACTCCAGATGCTCCTCGTAGTTCGGACTGACGATGCTGTAGGCGCGCAGCAGGGGCTTGTTGTTGACCCTCAGCCCGATCATCGTGAAGTGGCCGTTCGAGAAGCGCAGGGCCGGGTCGCGCGTGGTGGTGAAAGTGAACAGGCGGTCGGTCCAGTGGTGGACGGACAGAACGCGTTCTTCGCTGAAGGCACTCATGGCGGAAACTCGCAGTTGATATTCAATCGACGTCGGAATCGGCGTGCGTCCGCGCGGGCGGCGGGACGCTGGCCAGGGAGGCGGCTTGCGGGGTGCGCCATGACGTGGCGCGGGCTCCCGCTGGCTCCGAACCCTCGATTGTCGCGGCTTTGCGGCCAGCCCGGTAAATCACCATTGCATGCCCCCGATCTGTTTGCTACATTGACCTTCAATGTAGTGTTCACAACATGAACGTTCAGCGGATGCTACACATGTGGCATGGCACGTGCAAGCCCGAACGACACGAGAGATCGCCCCGATGACCGAACACACCAAGACCGACGGCCTGCCTGCCATCGACATGCCGCCGGCGCAGGACGCGCAACTGCGTTCCGCGCCACGCAGCGAGCGCATGAGCGCCAGCAAGATCGAGTGCAATGCCTGCCCCGTGCTGTGCCAGATCTCCGAGGGCCGCACCGGCGCGTGCGATCGCTACGCCAACCAGGCCGGCGCCCTTGTGCGTGTCGATCCGGTGGTCCTGCTGCGGCGCGAACTTGCCAATCCCGAGCCCGCGCTCGTGCCCTTTGCCGGTGCGGCCCCAGTCGCCGATGGCGCGCCGGCGCCCGAAAGCGGTGCGACGGCCGACCCGGACTGGAACGGCGACCTGCTGCTCGCCGATCAGGTCTTCGTCACCGGCGTCGGCTCTTCCACCACCTACCCGGACTACAAGCCGGCGCCGTTCATCGTGGCCTCCAAGGCGCAAGGCGTGGACATGGTCACCGTGGTGACCGAGGGCATCTTCAGCTACTGCAGCTTCAAGGTGAAGATCGACACCGACCGCTTCCTCGGGGCCGAGCAGGCCAACGTGCGCTACCGCGGAGAGGTGGTGGGGCACGTCACGACGGCCGAGTACGGCTCGCAGATGCTCTCGCTCGGCGGGGTGCACCACCTCACCGGCGGCAGCAAGAAGGAAGGCCGCATGACGGTCGAGCTGATGCAGCTGCTGGGCAACAAGCAGGCCGTCGAATGCAGCATCGACGGCGGCGCCACCCTGGTCGTCCAGGCCGGCCGCGCGCCCATCGTCAACGGCGTGGAGGAGCAGCGCATGCGCGTGGGATGCGGCTCCGCCGCGGTAGGCATCTTCGCGCGCCAGCTTGCCGGCCATGCCGACGAGGTGGTAGTGGTGGACGACCACATCACCGGCGTCCTGACCGAGCACCAGGCCGGCCGGTGCCTGGGCATGGCGCCGTCGGGCATCCAGATGCGCGGGCGCAAGTCCACGCCCGGGCGCTACTTCCAGGTGGCGAACCCCGGCAACGGCTGGGGCGGCACCGACATCGCCGACCCGTTGTCGATCATCGAAGGCTGGGAAGACGGCGTGGCCCGCCCCGGCCTGCGCATGCTGATGACCTCCACCACCGGCGAGCATGCGCAATGGTTCGTGCTGGACGAGCAGCTGCGGCCGGTCGAGCACGAAATGCCGCCCGAAGTGCGCCGCGTGGTCGAGCGCATCGGGGAGAACTGCGAGTCGTCGCTGTGCTCGGTGTTGTTCCTCGGCGGCGCCGGCGGCAGCCTGCGCGCCGGCGTCACCGAGAACCCGGTTCTGCTCACGCGCTCCATCAAGCGGACGCTGGTGAACGTCACCTGCGGCGGCGCGCCGGCCTACGTCTGGCCCGGCGGCGGGATCACCGTCATGGTCGACGTCACGCGCATGCCGGACATGAGCTTCGGTACCGTTCCGACGCCGGCGATCGTCGCGCCCATCGAGTTCAGCATGCGCATGGACGAATACCTGGCGCTCGGGGGCCATGGCGAGCACGTCATGTCGCTCGACCAGGTGCTCGCCCGAGGCGCCTGGCACCAGGACGGGGCACCGCAGGCGCGGCGCTGGGTGGCACAGGACCAGGCCAATCCCTGGCCGCTGGGCCACGTGCCCATGCTCGGCTGAGGCTGGCCGCATGACCGCTCGACGCACGCGCCTGGACGATGCGCGCTGGCATTGGCAACACGGCCCGATCGACGTCGTGGCCCAGGCCGAAGGCGACCCGGCCGCCGTGGCCGAGGCGCACGAAGCCGCCTGGCAGCGCTTCGCGACCGTGCTGGACGAACTGGTAGGCGAACTGCCGTCGCTGCGCCGCCCGGTGGTGGGTGCGCTGTCGCTGCGCGGGCCGGTGGCCAGGCGCATGTTGCAGGCCTGCGCCGCCGCGCGTTCGGCGGCGCCGGGCCGGCCCTTCATCACGCCGATGGCGGCGGTGGCCGGTGCGGTGGCGGAGGAGCTTGCCGGCTTCTACCAACGCCCGGGCGTCAGCCGCGCCTGGATCAACAACGGGGGCGACATCGCGCTGTGCCTGGCGCCGGACCGGAGCGCGCGCGTCGGCCTGTTCTCCGACCTGGCGCGCTTCGACCCGCGCGACGCCGGACCGCTGCGCCTCGACGGCACCTTCGAGGTCAGTGCCGGCATGCCGGTGCGCGGCATCGCCACCAGCGGCTGGCGCGGCCGCAGCCTGTCGCGCGGCATCGCCGACAGCGTGACCGTGCTTGCACGCACCGCCGCCCTGGCAGACGCGGCAGCCACGCTCATCGCCAACGCCGTCGACGTGGCCGATGACGGCATCGCCCGGCTGCCTGCCTCGCAGTGCAAGGACGACAGCGACCTGGGCGACATCCCGGTCACCGTCGACGTCGCGCCGCTGGCGCCCGCCCAGGTGCGGCGTGCACTCGACGCGGGCGTGCAATGCGCGCAACGCCTGCAGGCGGCCGGCGTGGTGCACGCGGTGGCGCTCGCCTGCCAGGGGCAATGGCATTTCGTCGACGCCGTGGATCCGCGCGATGGAGTCGCGCACACAGGGTCTTCAGCGTTCCCAGGTGCCGCATCGGGCGCACACAATGCCAACCTGCCCGAACGCGCCGCCTGCAGCGCCGCGCATTCGGCGTTCGCTTAACCTTGGTTCAGTATTTGCTTAACGAAAGCAAGGCCACCTACCCATGATCGACATTCGCCGCGTGCTGACCCAGGTCGAGCACATCCACCACGAGTTCGGACCACCGCCGCCGCAGCCGCTGGTGCGCGGCGCCATCGCCGCCGTCCTGACCAATCCGTTTGCCGGCCGCTACGAGCCGGACATCCTGCCGATGATGAAGCTGCTCGAGCCGGTCGGCATCGACATGGCGCGGCGCCTGCTCGACGCCATGGACGTGCCGGCCGATCGCATCGCGACCTATGGCAAGGGCGCCATCGTCGGCGCCGGCGGTGAACTCGAGCACGGCGCGCTGTGGCACGTGCCGGGCGGCTATGCCATGCGCGAGCTGCTGGGCTGGAAGGGAGACCGCAACGCCTACCGGCAGGGCAAGGCCGAGGACAAGACCGGGCAGCCGGGCAACGCACTGGCGATCGTTCCGTCCACGAAGAAGGTGGGCCCTCCCGGCGCCGCGCTCGACGTGCCGCTGACCAACATCAACGCCAGCTACGTGCGCGGCCAGTTCGATGCGATGGAGGTGCGCGTGCCCGGCGCCCCGGTGTCGGACGAGATCGTCTTCATCCTTGCGATGACGACCGGCTACCGGGTGCACGAGCGCGTCGGCGGCCTGCGCGCGCAGGACATTTCGAAGTGGGATGGGCTGCGGTAGCGCGCCCCGACCGAATACACACACCAGGAGGCGTGATGAGCGCAAAGATTCGCAAGCTGATTGTCCAGGTCGACGAGACCCGCAAGGAAATGGGCCAGGTCATCGATCCGCCGGCGCGCCGCGCCGTGGCGATGGCGGTCATCGAGAACCCCTACGCCGGCCGCTACAGCGAGTCGCTCGACGAGCTGATCGCCATCGGCGAGGAACTGGGGGCGCTGCTCGGCCAGAAGGCCGTGAAGGCGCTGGGCATCGCGCCCGGCCAGGCCCAGAGCTACGGCAAGGCGGCCATCGTGGGCGAGGGCGGCGAACTCGAGCACGCGGCCGCCATCCTGCATCCCAAGCTGGGCGCGCCGCTGCGCGTGGCGGTGGAGAAGGGTGCCGCGCTGGTGCCGTCGGCCAAGAAGCTCGGCACGCTGGGTACGGCCATCGACGTGCCGCTCGGCCACAAGGACGCCGCGTTCGTGCGCAGCCACTTCGACGCCATCGAGGCGCGCGTGTCCGATGCACCGCGCGCCGGCGAGATCGTCGTGGCCGTTGCCGTGACCGACAGCGGCAGGCCGCTGCCGCGCGTGGGCGGCCTCGCCGCGAGCGAAATCAAGGGCGAGGACGGCCTGCGCTGAGGCCGGCCGCCAACCCCGTGCGTGCACACGTACAGTGACGATCACCAAATCATCAATGAGGAGTCGTGAAATGAAGATGCGCCTTGTCCTGCGAGCCGTTGCGCTCGCCTCCTTCGCCGCCGCCGTGGCCGCCGCTCACGCGCAGGGCGTGATCAAGATCGGCGAGGTCAACAGCTACAAGGCGCAGCCGGCCTTCCTCGATCCTTACAAGAAGGGCATGGAGCTGGCGGTCGAGCAGGTCAACGCCAAGGGCGGCGTCAACGGCAAGAAGATCGAGCTCGTCATCCGCGATGACAACGCCAACCCGGGCGACGCGGTGCGCGTGGCCGAGGAACTGGTGTCGCGCGAGCAGGTCGACCTGCTCGCCGGCGCCTTCCTGTCCAACACCGGCCTGGCGCTGGCGGACTTCGCCAAGCAGAAGAAGTTCTTCTACCTGGCGGGCGAGCCGCTGACGGACAAGATGACCTGGCAGGGCGGCAACCAGTACACGTTCCGCCTGCGTCCGGGCACCTACATGCAGGCCGCGATGCTGGTGCCCGAGGCCGTCAAGCTCAAGAAGAAGCGCTGGGCCCTGGTCTACCCCAACTACGAGTACGGGCAGTCGGCCGTTGCCGCCTTCAAGACGCTGCTCAAGGCGGCGCAGCCGGATGTCGAGTTCGTCGCCGAGCAGGCCACGCCGCTGGGCAAGGTCGACGCGGGCAGCGTCGTCCAGGCGCTGGCGGACGCCAAGCCCGATGCGATCTTCAACGTGCTGTTCGCAGCCGACTTGTCGAAGTTCGTGCGTGAGGGCAACACCCGCGGGCTGTTCAAGGACCGCACCGTGGTCAGCGTGCTGACCGGTGAGCCCGAGTACATGGATGCGCTCAAGGACGAGGCGCCCAATGGCTGGATCGTCACCGGCTATCCGTACTACGGTATCGACACGCCGGCGCACCAGGCATTCCTGAAGGCGTACGAGGCCAAGTACAAGGACTATCCGCGCCTGGGCTCCGTGGTCGGCTACAGCATGATCATGTCTGCCGTCGCCGGCATCGACAAGGCCAAGAGCACAGACCCCGACAAGCTCGTGGCCGCGTTCAAGGGTCTGCAGGTCGACACCCCCTTCGGCAAGATCAGCTACCGCGCCGAGGACCACCAGTCCACCATGGGCGCCTACGTCGGGTACACCAAGAACGAAGGCGGCAAGGGCGTGATGGTCGACTATGCCTACCGCGACGGCGCCGACGCACGCTTCCAGCCCTCGGCCGAGGAAGTCAAGAAGTCGCGCGCCACCGACTGACGCGGCAAAGACAAGCGAAGCGTTCACCAGGGAGTCGAGGCGCCAATGAGCCTATCCGGTCTGTTCGTCCAGCTGCTCAATGGGCTGGCCTCCGCGTCATCGCTTTTCCTGGTGGCGGCCGGGCTGTCGCTCATCTTCGGCGTCACCCGGATCGTCAACTTCGCGCATGGCTCCTTCTTCATGGTGGGCACCTACGTGGCCTACACGCTGGCCGAGCGGATCGGCGGCGCCGGCTTCTGGGTGGCGCTGCCGCTTGCCGCGCTCGCGGTCGGCGTGCTGGGCGCGGCGATCGAGATGCTGCTGCTGCGGCGCATCTACAAGGCGCCCGAGCTGTTCCAGTTGCTGGCCACCTTCGCGCTGGTGCTGGTCATCAAGGACGCGGTGCTCTACCTCTGGGGGCCCGACGAACTGCTCGGCCCGCGCGCGCCCGGCCTGCGCGGCGCGGTGGAGATCCTGGGCCGTCAGTTCCCGGCCTACGACCTGTTCCTGATCGTCATCGGGCCGGTGGTGCTGGGACTGGTCTGGCTGCTGCTCACCCGGACCCGCTTCGGGACGCTGGTGCGCGCGGCCACGCAGGACCGCGAGATGGTCAGCGCGCTGGGCGTCAACCAGGCCTGGCTGTTCACCGCCGTGTTCGCGCTGGGGGCGCTGCTCGCCGGCCTCGGCGGCGCCCTGCAGCTGCCGCGCGAGCCGGCGCACCTGGAAATGGACCTCAACACCATCGGTGCCGCGTTCGTGGTGGTGGTGGTCGGGGGCATGGGTTCGCTGCCGGGCGCCTACGTCGCGGCACTGCTGATCGCCGAGATCAAGGCCGTGTGCATCTGGCTCGGCGTGGTGGAAATCGCGGGCATCGCGTTCTCGTTCTCCAAGCTCACGCTGGTGGTGGACTTCATCGTCATGGCCGCCGTGCTGGTGTGGCGGCCGTGGGGCCTGATGGGCCGGCCGCAGGCCCCCAGCCGCTATGTCGGCATGCAGGAAGAGCCGTTGCGCCGGGCCGGCAAGGGCTACATCACAATGGTCGCCGTGCTGGCGCTCGTGCTGGCGGCCATGCCGCTGCTGACGGCCGGCTCGCCCTACACCATCGTGCTGCTGATCGACCTGCTGGTCGCCGCGCTGTTCGCCGCGAGCCTGCACTTCATCATGGGCCCGGCGGGCATGCACTCGTTCGGACATGCGGCGTACTTCGGGCTGGGGGCCTACGGCGCGGCGCTGCTGGCCCGCTCGGCGGGGTTGCCGATGGAACTGGCCCTCGTGCTCGCGCCGCTGGTGGCCGGCCTGGGCGCGCTCGTCTACGGCTGGTTCGCGGTGCGCCTGTCGGGCGTTTACCTGGCCATGCTGACCCTGGCCTTCGCGCAGATCACCTGGGCCATCGTCTACCAGTGGGACGACTTCACCGGCGGCAGCAACGGTCTGACCGGCGTATGGCCGGCCGACTGGCTGGCGGACAAGCGCAACTACTACTGGCTGACGCTGGCGCTGGTCGGCCTGGGCGTGTGGGGCCTGCGCCGCATCCTGTTCTCGCCGTTCGGCTATGCCCTGCGCGCCGGCCGTGACTCGGCGTTGCGCGCCGACGCCATCGGCATCGACGTCAAGCGGATGCAGTGGGCCGCCTTCGTCGTCGCCGGCATCGCCGCCGGCGCCGCCGGCGCGCTGTTCGCGTATTCGAAGGGCAGCATCTCGCCCGAGGCCCTGGCGGTCGGCAAGTCGGTCGACGGCCTGGTGATGGTGCTGCTCGGCGGCATCCAGACGCTTGCCGGGCCGGTGGTCGGGGCGTTCACCTTCAGCTGGCTGCACGATACGGTGGCCCGCAACACCGACTATTGGCGCGCCATGCTGGGCGGCATCATCCTGCTGCTCGTTCTGCTGTTTCCGCAGGGCATTGCAGGGTCGGTCAAGCTGCTTGCCGATCGCCTGCGCGGGCGCAAGGACGATGTCGCGGCGGACCGGGCCGGCGAGCAGCCGCTCGACGCCGCCGCGGCGGCGGGGGAGGCGGCGCGATGACACTGCTGCAAGTGCGCGACCTCGGCAAGTCCTTCGGCGGCGTCAAGGCGGTCGATGGCATCACCTTCGACCTCGCGCCGGGCGAACTGCTCGCGCTGATCGGCCCCAATGGCGCAGGCAAGTCGACGACCTTCAACATGGTCAACGGCCAGTTGCGGGCCGACCAGGGCTCCATCCGGTTGTCCGGCACGGAGCTGGTCGGCAGGAAGCCGCGCGAGATCTGGCGCCTGGGCGTCGGCCGCACCTTCCAGATCGCCGAGACGTTCTCGTCGCTCACGGTTGCCGAGAATGTCCAGATGGCGCTGCTCTCGCACGACCGGCGGTTGTTCGCGATGTGGCGCCGCGCGGCCGACCACAAGCGCGACGAGGCGCTGGCGCTGCTCGACCAGGTCGGCATGAAGGCCCAGGCCGACCGCCCGTGCAGCGTGCTGGCCTATGGCGACGTCAAGCGGGTCGAACTGGCGGTCGCCATGGCCAACTCGCCCAAGCTGCTGCTGATGGACGAGCCGACCGCCGGCATGGCGCCAAGGGAGCGCAATGCGCTCATGGCGCTGACCAAGCAGCTGGTGGTCGAGCGCGGCATGGCGGTGCTGTTCACCGAACACAGCATGGACGTGGTGTTCGCCTATGCCGACCGGACCATCGTGCTGGCCCGCGGCCGGCTGATCGCGCAGGGCAAGCCGCTGGAGATCCGCGACCATCCCAAGGTGCAGGAGGTCTACTTCGGCACCGGAACCACGTTCGAGAAGAAGGCCGCGTGATGCGCGACGAGCAGATCCTCCTGCAGACGAAATCGCTGTGCGCCTGGTACGGCGCGGCGCAGATCCTCTACGACGTCGACCTCGACGTGCGGCGCGGCGAAGTGGTGGCGCTGATGGGGCGCAACGGCGCCGGCAAGTCCACCACGCTCAAGGCCATCATCGGCATGCTGGCCCGGCGCCGCGGCGCGGTACGCTTCATGGGCCACGACATCAGCCGCAGCGAGCCGCATGTCGCCGCGCGCCTCGGCCTGGGCTTCGTGCCGGAAGACCGTCGCGTGTTCACCGACCTCACTGTCACCGAGAACCTCGAGGTGGGCCGGCAGGCGCCGCGCCACTGGAGCGACGGCAGCGCCGCGCCGCTGTGGACGCCCGAGCGCCTGTTCAGGCTCTTTCCCAATCTCGGCGAGATGCCCCACCGCCCCGGCGGCCGCATGAGCGGCGGCGAGCAGCAGATGCTGACGGTCGCGCGCACCCTGATGGGCAACCCGTACCTGGTGCTGCTCGACGAGCCGTCCGAGGGCGTCGCGCCGGTGATCGTCGAGCAGATGGCCCACATGATCAACGAACTCAAGTCGCATGGCGTGAGCATCCTGCTGTCGGAGCAGAACATGCATTTCGCCGAACTGGTGTCGGATCGCGCCTATGTGCTCGAGAAAGGGCAGATCCGCTACCAGGCCACGATGGCGGAACTCGCCGCCAACGAGGAAGTGCGGCGCGACTATCTCAGCGTCTAGTTGTCCCCATCCTTCTGGAGCTTCTCATGACCGATGCGCAAGTCCTTTCGCAACGCCGCCGCCTCCTTTGCGGCGCCGCCGCCCTGTCCGTTCTCGGCGCCGTGCCCGCATGGGCCGCCGACAGGAAGATCAAGCCCGGCGCCACCGCGGCATTGATCGTGGTCGATGTGCAGAACTGCTTCATCGACGGCGGGACGCTGCCGGTCAAGGGGGGCGCCGAGGTGGTGCCGGTCATCAACAAGCTGGCCGATGCATTCACCAATATCGTCGTCACGCAGGACTGGCACACCCCGGGCCACGCCTCGTTCGCCAGCACGCACGGCGGCAAGAAGCCGTTCGAGAGCATCAAGCTCGGCTATGGCCAGCAGGTCCTGTGGCCCGACCATTGCGTGCAGGGCACCGACGACGCGGCACTGTCCAAGGACCTGCGCCTGCCGACCGCGCAACTGATCATCCGCAAGGGATTCCACAAGGACATGGACAGCTACTCCGCGTTCGAGGAAGCCGACCACAAGACCGCCACCGGCCTGGCCGGCTACCTGAAGGCGCGGGGCATCCGCACGGTATTCGTCACCGGCCTGGCCACCGACTTCTGCGTGGCCTGGACGGCCATGGATGCGCGCAAGGCCGGCTTCGAGACCTACGTGATCGAAGACGCCACGCGCGCCATCGACCTCAACGGTTCGCTGGCCGCCGCCTGGAAGCAGATGCAGGCCAAGGGCGTCAAGCGCATCAAGTCGTCGGACATCGCCTGACCCGGCACCCATGGCCTTGCTCGCGCTCACCGTGAATGCGCGCGCGGTCGAACTCGACGTGCCGCATGAAGCCAGCCTGCTGCATGTATTGCGCAACGACCTGGCGCTCAACGGCCCCAAGTACGGCTGCGGCCTTGGCCAGTGCGGCGCCTGCACCGTCCACGTGGACGGCGTGGCGGCCCGAGCCTGCGTCGTCCCGGCGCATGGCGTGGCCGGCCGGCAGGTCACGACGCTCGAGGGCCTGGGCGATCGGCGGCACTGGCATCCCGTGCAGCAGGCCTTCGAGCATGCACAGGCCGCGCAATGCGGCTACTGCCTCAACGGCATGGTGATGCAGGCGGCGGCGCTGCTTGCGCGCGAGCCTCATCCGGGCGAGGGGCGCATCCGCGACGAACTGTCGGGCAACCTATGCCGCTGCGGCACTCACGTCGAGATCCTGCGCGCGGTGCAGGCGGCCGCGCTGGCGCAGGGAGACCGTCCGGCGTGAGCGGCCGCGCTGGTCAGCCGCGCTCGCGCGCCGACTTCCTGGCGGCCACCGGTGTGCTGCTGGTGCTGCGGGACTCGCCCGCGCCGGCGGCGCCCGCGCGGGGCCAGCCGTCGGCGGTGCCGCCCAATCCGGCCGAAGGGCCGGAGATCCTGCTGGCCGTGTGGGACGACGGCAGCATCACCGCCCTGAACGGCCACGTCGACCTCGGCACCGGCCTGCGCACGGCACTGGCGCAACTCGTTGCCGAGGAACTCGACGCGCCCTTTGAACGGGTGCACATGGTGCTGGGCGACACGGCCCGCGCGCCCAACCAGGGCGCCACCATCGCCAGCGCGTCGATCCAGGTGCATGCCGCGCCGCTGCGGCAGGCCGCGGCGCAGGCGCGCGCCTGGCTGGTGGAGCGCGCGGCGGAACTGCTCGGCGCCCAAGCCTCGGCACTGCGGGTGCGGTCGGGGCGCGTGGAAAGCGCGGACGGCGCGCACGGCATCGATTTCGCCGCACTCGTGGCGGGCCAGCGCAACGCGCTGCAGCTGGACGCGGACACCCCGCTCAAGTCGTTCGCCGACTACCGCATCGTCGGCACGCCGGTGGCGCGCGTCGACATTCCGGCCAAGCTGGCCGGCGAGACGGTCTTCGTGCACGACATGCGCCTGCCCGGCATGCTGCACGGCCGGGTGGTGCGCCCGCCCTATGCGGGAGCGGACCACGGCGAATTCGTCGGCCGCACGCTCGAGTCGGTGGACGAGTCGTCGGTGGCGCACATCCCCGGCCTGCGCGCCGTGGTGACGATCGGCGACTTCGTCGGCGTCGTGGCCGAGCGCGAGGAACATGCCGAACAGGCCATGCGCGAACTGCGCGTGCATTGGAAGCGCTGGCCCGGCCTGCCGCCCCTCGACGACCTGGAAGGAGCGCTGCGCGCGAAGCCGGCCACGCAGCGCCTTCTTGTGGACGAAGGCGACGTCGACGGCGCGCTGCAGGCAGCCGACCGCCCGATGCCGCGCACCTACCTGTGGCCGTATCAGATGCATGCGTCCATCGGCCCGTCGTGCGCCGTGGCAACCTGGCTGGACCCGGAGGACGGCAGCCGGGCGCGCTTGAGGGTCTGGGCCGGCACGCAGAATCCGCATGTCCTGCGGCGCGACCTGGCGCAGCTGGCCGAGATCGACGAGCTCGCCGTCGACGTGGTTCGCATGGAAGCCGCCGGCTGCTATGGCCGCAACGGCGCCGACGACGTGGCGGCCGATGCCGCGCTGCTGTCGCGCGCGGTCGGCGCGCCGGTGCGGGTGCAGCTGACGCGAGAGCAGGAGCATGCCTGGGAGCCGAAGGGCGCGGCGCAATTGATGCAGGTGCGCGGTGGATTGGATGCCGACGGCGCCGTCGCGGCCTACGACTTCGAGACCTCGTATCCCTCCAACGGCGCGCCGACCCTGGCGCTGCTGCTGACCGGCCGCGTCGCGGCCACGGCGCAGGCATTCGAGATGGGCGACCGCACGGCCCGCCCGCCCTATACCTTCGGCAACCTGCGGGTCAAGGTCAACGACATGGCGCCGATCGTGCGCGCCTCCTGGCTGCGCGGCGTGTCGGCCCTGCCCAATTCGTTCGCCCACGAAAGCTACGTCGACGAGCTGGCCAGTGCCGCAGGCGTCGATCCGGTGGAGTTCCGCCTGCGCCATCTGCACGACCCGCGCGCGGCCGAGCTGGTGCAGGCCACGGCCGACAAGGCTGGATGGCGCCGCCGCACCGGCCCGTGCGAGAACGCCGACGGCGGCCTCGGTCCGGGCGGCGATGTCCTGTTCGGCCAGGGCTTCGCCTATGCGCGCTACGTGCACAGCAAGTGGCCCGGGTTCGGCGCGGCGTGGTCGGCCTGGGTCGCGGACGTCGAGGTCAATCGCAAGACCGGGGAGGTGCACGTGCGCCGCGTGGTGGTCGGGCACGACGCCGGGCTGGTGGTGAATCCTGCCGGTGTCGAGCACCAGGTGCACGGCAATGTCATCCAGGCCACCAGCCGGGCGCTCAAGGAGCAGGTCCGCTTCGCGCCGGCAGCGCCGGTGCAGGGCGCGCAGGCCGATGGCGGCACCGGGCTGGCGCCGCTGCCGGGGCGCTTGCCCGCCGGCGTCGTCCAGAGCCGCGAGTGGGGCAGCTACCCGATCCTCAGTTTCCGCGAAGTGCCGGTCATCGAGGTGCTGCAGATGCCGCGACCGGGCGAGGCCCCGCTGGGCGCCGGCGAATCCGCCTCGGTCCCTGGCACCGCCGCCATCGCCAATGCCATCTTCGATGCCACCGGCATTCGATTCCGTGCGCCGCCGTTCACGCCGGAGGTGGTGCGTGCGGCCTTGAACCCGTTGCCGCCGGCGCCGCCGGCCGGTGGTGGCGCGATGGACGCGCCGCACCCGCCGGGCGATGCAGCCGTATCGGCAGCCGTGCCGTCGCGCGCCGTGCCGCGGGACGCGCCCTGGCCCCGGCGGCGCGCGTGGTGGGCCACGGCCGGCGCACTGCTGGTGGGCGGCCTCGGCGCGGTGGCCGGCCTGTTCGGATGGCGTGCGGCCATCGCTCCGGTGTCGCTCGGCGCACAGGTGTACAACGACGCCACCATCGAGCGTGGCCGCATGCTGGCGGCAGTCGGCGATTGCGCCGTATGCCACACCGCTCCGGGCGGCCAGCGAAACGCCGGCGGCCGGGCCATGGACACGCCGTTCGGCACCGTCTTCAGCACCAACCTGACTCCGGACGCCGACACCGGCCTGGGCCGCTGGTCGTTCAGTGCTTTCCAGCGCGCAATGCGTGAAGGCGTCTCGCGCGACGGCCACCACCTGTACCCGGTGTTCCCCTACACCGATTTCGCCAGGACCAGCGACGACGATCTGGCGGCGCTCTACGCCTACTTCATGTCGCTGCCGCCGGTGCGCGCCCAGACGCCGCCTGCGCAGCTGCGTTTTCCGTTCGGCCTGCGGCCGCTCATGGGGGTGTGGAATGCGCTGTTCCACGACAGCGCGCCCTATGCGCCGCAGCCGGCGCGCAGCGCCGAATGGAACCGCGGCGCCTACCTGGTCGAAGGCCTGGGCCACTGCGGCGCCTGCCACACGCCGCGCAACGCGCTGGGCGCCGAGCGATCCGGCCCGGCCCACCTGTCGGGCGCGACCGTCGACGGCTGGGAGGCGCCGCCCCTGACCGCGCAGGCATCGACATCCGCGGTGCCGTGGACCGCCGATGCGCTCTACGGCTACCTGCGTCACGGCCACAGTGCGCAACACGGCACGGCCGGCGGGCCGATGGCGGAGGTGGTGCGCGAACTGGCATCGGTGCCCGACGCGGACATACGCGCCATGGCCACCTACCTGGCCTCATTCCAAGCGCCGGTGGAGCCGCAGCGCGCCGAAGCGCTGGCGCGCCAGGCGGTGGCGGATGCGCGGCAGCGGCAGCCGGCGCCGGGCGCGGCCCAGCGCCTGTTCGACGGCGCCTGCGCGGCCTGCCACCACGACGGCGACGGCCCGCGCCTGCTGGGGGCCAACGTGCCGCTGGCGCTCAACAGCAACCTGACGAGCGCGCAGCCCGACAACCTGCTCAACACCCTCCTGCAAGGCGTGCGCGAGCCGGCCTCGCGCGAAGTCGGTTTCATGCCGGCGTTCGGCGACGCGCTGGACGATGCGCAGATCGTCGACCTGGCCGCATGGATGCGCGCGCGCTTCGCACCGCAGGCGCCGCCCTGGCGCGACCTGCCGGACCGCCTGCGCGAAGCGCGCGCGAGGCTGCGCCCACCGGCGGCTGGCGCCAAGCCAGGGCCCTGAAGCGCCCCGGCCCGAGCCCGCGCTGGCCCTGCCGATCGCCGCGACGTAGGATGCGCCGGCGTCCTTGCGCGCGTAGGATGCGCGCCACCGCAGAGTCCGGCCGCGCCCGGCGGTGGACAGCCCATTTACTGGAGACGAACGCTTGAATGCACAGTTGACGCCCGATCGCAGCCTTCCCCACGACGCCGAACGCGCGACCCTGGTCGGGCGCCTGTGGCAACCGGGCATGGGCCCGACGCTTGTGGCGGTGCATGCCGGTGGCCTGCACGACCTGTCGCCGCTGGCCGCAACCTGCAGCGAACTGCTCGAACAGGACGGCGAGCCGGCCGGGCGGGTGAACGACGCGCTGCAGTCGGGCCGCGCGCCGCGCATTGCGGGGCTGGCCGAAGCGCTTGCCAACAGCGACGAGGCCCGCCGCGACCTCTCGCGGCCTTGGCTGCTCGCGCCGTGCGATCTGCAGGTCATCAAGGCCAGCGGCGTGACGTTCGTCGAGAGCCTGCTCGAACGCGTGATCGAGGAGCAGGCGCGCGGCGATGCGTCCAAGGCCGAGAGCGTGCGTGCCGCGCTGGTCGGCGTCCTGGGCGACAACCTGGCCGGCATCGTGCCGGGTTCGGAGCAGGCGGCCAAGGTCAAGGAGGTGCTCATTGCCCAGGGCGCATGGTCGCAGTACCTCGAGGTCGGCATCGGGCCGGACGCCGAGATCTTCACCAAGGTGCCGGTGCTGTCGTCGGTAGGCACCGGCGCCGACGTCGGCATCCATGCCAGGTCGGAATGGAACAACCCCGAACCCGAGGTGGTGCTGGCCGTCGACAGCCGGGGGCGCACGCGCGGCGCCGCCCTGGGCAACGACGTCAACCTGCGCGACTTCGAGGGCCGCAGCGCGCTGCTGCTGGGCAAGGCCAAGGACAACAATGCTTCCTGCGCCATCGGTCCCTTCATCCGCCTGTTCGACGCCCACTTCGGCATCGACGACGTGCGCCGCATCACGGTCGGTCTGCAGGTGCACGGCCCCGAGGGCTTCACCCTCGAAGGCGCCAGTTCGCTCACCCGCATCAGCCGCGATCCGCTCGACATCGTCTCGCATGCCATTGGCGCGCACCACGACTATCCGGACGGGCTCATGCTGTTCCTGGGCACCATGTTCGCGCCGGTGCAGGACCGTTTCGGTCCGGGCCAGGGCTTCACGCACGCGGTCGGCGACCTCGTGACGATCGCGGCGCCCGAGCTCGGCGCGCTGGTCAACCGGGTGGTGCACTCCGACCAGGCGGCGCGTTGGGAGTTCGGCATCGGCGCGCTCATGCGCAACCTGGCGCAGCGCGGCCTGCTCGGCGTCGCCCGCAACTGAATCATTCGACCCACCGAAAGGCCCGCGACATGAAGGCGATCTGGAACTTCTTGATCAACACGCTCATCGGCGGCCTGCTCGTGCTGCTGCCGGCCTACCTGGCCATCCTGCTGATCGTCAAGGGGATGATGGGCTTGGTCGAAGTCGCCAAGCCGCTGGTCAAGGTGCTGCCCATCGACACCGACCATCACGCGATCGCCGCGCTGCTGCTGATCATCCTCGCCAGCTTCATCGTGGGCCTTGCGGTGCGCACCTGGCCCGGCCGCCCGCTGGGTCGCTGGCTGGACAAGGGCCTGCTCGACCGCATTCCGGGCTACACCTTTCTGCGCAGCCTGCTGGGCCGCACCTTCGGCGACGAGACCGCCGAGTTCCGCGTCGCGTTCATCGAGTTCGACGACAACACGGCCATCGGCTTCGTCGTCGAGCAGCATGAGGACGGGAACTACACGGTGTTCATGCCGTCGTCGCCCACGCCGTTTTCCGGCACCGTGCTGCTGATGCCGGCGCAGCGGGTCCATTTCGTCGACGTGCCCTTCATGCAGGCATTCAGCTCGATGGCCAAGTGGGGCACCGGGGTGCGCAGCCTGGCGCAGGTGCTGGACCAGCAGCGCGCCCCGCGCGCCTGAGGCAGCCGCGGGCGGCGCGCGGGCGTCACGCCTCGTTCCCGTGGCCACCCGGCCCGCGCCGGTACTGGATGGCTTCGGCCACGTGCGGCGGTTCCACCGCGGCGGCCGCGGCCAGGTCCGCAATGGTGCGCGCCACCTTCAAGGCCCGATGGGTGGCGCGGGACGACCACCCGAATTGCCGCGCCGCCTTGTGCAGCAGCCTGCGCGCATCGTCTTGCAAGGCTGCATGCGTGTCGATGTCCGCGCCCTGCAGGGCCTGGTTGGCATGGCCCTGGCGCGCCAGGGCGCGCCGGCGTGCCTGCTCGACGCGTTCGCGCACCTCGGCGCTGGCCTCGCCGGGCGGCGCATCGAGCAGATCCTGCGGCGCGATGGACGGCACCTCCACGTGCAGGTCGATGCGGTCGAGCAGCGGTCCGCTGAGCTTGCCCTGGTAGCGCGCGACCTGGTCCGGCGTGCACCGGCAGGCCCGCAGCGGCGAGCCGAGGTGGCCGCAGGGGCACGGGTTCATGGCCGCGATCAGCTGGAACCGCGCCGGGAATTCCGAGCGCCGGGCGGCGCGGGCAATGCGGATCTGGCCGGTTTCCAGCGGTTCGCGCAACGCCTCGAGGGCGGCCCGCGCGAACTCGGGGAACTCGTCGAGGAACAGCACGCCGTTGTGTGCCAGCGAGATCTCCCCGGGGCGCGGCGGCGATCCGCCGCCGACGAGCGCGACCGCACTGGCGCTGTGATGGGGCGCGCAGGTGGGGCGGTGCATCCAGCATTCGGGGCGGAAGGTGCCGGCCAGGCTGGCGACGGCGGCGCTCTGCAGCGCCTCGTCCACCTGCATCGGCGGCAGCAGCCCGGCGAAGCGATGCGCAAGCATCGACTTGCCCGAGCCCGGCGGGCCGACCAGAAGCAGGCTGTGCGCGCCGGCGGCCGCGATCTCCAAGGCCCGCTTGACGCCCGCATGCCCCTTCACATCCGCCAGGTCGGGCGGCGCGGCCATAGCCACCGGCGTGCGCGCCTGGGCACGCGCCCAGCCGTCGCCATCGGTGGCGGCGCCTTCGGGCGGCGCCGCGCCCTCGGGCAGGAACTGCGTCACGACGTCCAGAAGGTGGCGGGCCCCGTAGACGGGCGCATCGGGCACCAGCGCCGCCTCGCAGGCGCTGGCCATTGGCAGGACCAGCCGCGCCGGCGCACCGCCGGCAGCCGGACGCGTGAGCGCCATGGCCAACGCACCGCGCACCGGCCGCAGCTCGCCCGAAAGTGAGAGCTCACCTGCAAACTCCCATCCGGCCAGTCGGGCGGCATCCACCTGGCCGCTGGCGGCCAGGATGCCCAAGGCGATCGGCAGGTCGAAGCGCCCCGAATCCTTCGGCAGGTCGGCCGGCGCCAGGTTGACCGTGATGCGCTTGTTGCTGGGAAATTCCAGCCCGGCGTTCTGGATGGCGCAGCGCACCCGTTCGCGCGCTTCCTTGACCTCCACATCTGCCAGCCCGACCAGCGTGAAGCTGGGCAGGCCATTGGCCAGATGCACCTCGACGGTCACCTGCGCCGCTTCCAGGCCCAACAAGGCGCGGCTTTGCACCAAAGACAAGCTCATGTTCCTCCCTTTCACCAAGATGGTGCATCCATCTTCTCTTCGCGGCGCATGGCCGCTGCATTTCCCGAATGATCCAGTTGCGTGCTGCCTCGTCCCTGAAAGGCCTTGACACACTTTGGCACGCTCCCTGCTTTGGGTGGTCAACCCACTTAAACGCACCGAGGAGCCTTCCCAAATGATGCACCGCAAAACCGTTCTGGCCGGCACCGCGCTTGTCGCTGCCGTGTCGCTGGCGCCGCAGATCGCGGCAGCACAGGCGGCGGCCGCGCCCGAGCCTTCGCCGCTGACGGCGAACGTCACCCTGACCAGCCTGTACAAGTTCCGCGGCCAGGACCAGGACGTGCTGGGAAGCAACGGCAACTTCAAGACCTCGAGCGTCAAGCCCGCGCTGCAAGGCGGCTTCGACTACGCACATTCGAGCGGGTTCTACGTCGGCAACTGGAACTCCAGCGTCGGCTGGCTCGATGGCAACAGCATCGAGAGCGACCTTTACGGCGGCTTCAAGTTCCAGGGCGGCCCGATCGCCTGGGACGTGGGCGTGCTCGGCTATATCTATCCCGGCGCCACCGCCGGCAACACGGTCGAGATCTACGGCTCGGGCACGTACGACACCGGTGTGGCAGGTGCCTTCACCGCCAAGTATTCGCACACCGTGTCGGACGACTATTTCAACTACGCCGGCAACGACGGCGGTTCCGGCCTGAAGGGCACCAACACCGGCTACTTCAACCTGGCCTGGGCAATGACCGTCGCCGGCAACGTGACGCTCAAGGCGGCCGTTGGCTACACGCACCTGTCGTCCGACATCCGCGGCCTGGGCTACCCGAGCTTCTACGACTACAGCGTGGGCGCGGCCTACGACTTCGGCGGCGGCCTGTCGCTCGGCGCGATGGTGCAGGGCGCCAGCGACACGGGCGCCTACGAGGTCACCGGCGCCGACGGCAGAACCGTCAGCCCGAACAAGGCCCGGTTCATCGTGGCGCTGACCAAGACGCTGTAATCAAGAGCCCCGGCGCGGCCGCCTCGACGCCGCCGCGCCGGAACGACCATTCCAAGGAGTCAAACCATGAAGCTGATCGCAGCCATCATCAAACCCTTCAAGCTCGACGAGGTGCGAGAGGCACTGTCGGCCATCGGCGTGCAGGGCATCACCGTCACCGAGGTCAAGGGCTTCGGCCGCCAGAAGGGGCACACCGAGCTGTACCGCGGCGCCGAATACGTCGTGGACTTCCTGCCCAAGGTGAAGATCGAGGCGGCGGTCTCCGACGACCTGGTCGACCGCGTCATCGAAGCGGTGGAAACCTCGGCGCGCACCGGCAAGATCGGCGACGGCAAGGTTTTCGTCTACGACCTGGAGCAGGTCGTCCGCATCCGCACCGGCGAGACCGGGCGGGAGGCGCTCTGATTTCGCACATGCCCAGCAGGCACGAAAGAACTCTCAAATGAAGAAGCTGCTCATTTCCCTCGCGCTCGGCCTGAGCGCGCTCCTGGCCGGCGTACCCGGCTATGCCCAGACACCGGCGCCGGCGGCCGAAGCCCCCGCCGCCGCTGCCGCCGCCGCGCCTGCCGCCGAGGCACCCGCTGCCGCGCCTGCGCCGAAGGTCGACTCCGGCGACACCGCCTGGATGCTGACCTCCACGCTGCTCGTCATCCTCATGACCATCCCCGGCCTGGCCCTGTTCTACGGCGGCCTGGGTCGCAGCAAGAACATGCTGTCGGTGCTCATGCAGGTGTTCGTGATCTTCTCGCTGATCTCGATCCTGTGGGCCCTGTACGGCTACAGCCTGGCCTTCTCGGGCGAGGGCAAGTTCTTCGGCGGGCTGGACAAGATATTCCTCAAGGGCGTCTCGCAAGAGACCTTCGGGGCGCTGACCACGATTCCGGAGTACGTCTTCCTGGCGTTCCAGGGCACCTTCGCGGCCATCACCGTGGCGCTGATCGTCGGCTCCTTCGCCGAGCGCGCCAAGTTCTCCGGCGTGCTGCTGTTCTCGGTGCTGTGGTTCACCTTCAGCTACGTGCCGATCGCCCACATGGTGTGGGGCGGCGGCCTGCTGGGCGCCGACGGTGCGCTCGACTTCGCCGGCGGAACGGTGGTCCACATCAACGCCGGTGTCGCCGGCCTGGTCGGTGCCTACGTCATCGGCAAGCGCATCGGCTTCGGCAAGGAAGCATTCACGCCGCACTCGCTGACGCTGACGATGGTCGGTGCCTCGCTGCTGTGGGTCGGCTGGTTCGGCTTCAACGCCGGTTCCGCCGGTGCCGCCAACGCCAACGCCGGCCTGGCATTCGTCAACACGGTGCTCGCCACCGCGGCCGCCACGCTGGCCTGGAGCCTGGGTGAAGCCATGCACAAGGGCAAGGCCTCGATGCTGGGTGCCGCCTCCGGTGCCGTCGCCGGCCTGGTGGCCGTGACGCCGGCCGCCGGCTTCGTCGGCCCGATGGGCTCGATCGTTCTGGGCCTGCTGGCCGGCTTCGTCTGCCTGTGGGGCGTGGGTGGTCTCAAGCGCATGCTGGGCGCCGACGACGCGTTCGACGTGTTCGGCGTGCACGGCGTGGGCGGCATCCTGGGTGCCATCCTGACCGGCGTGTTCGCCTCGCAAAGCCTGGGCGGCACCGGCGGCCTGACGCCCGACACCTTCGCGATGGGCGCCCAGGTGTGGGTGCAGATCAAGAGCGTGCTGGTCACGATCGTCTGGTCCGGCGTGATTGCCTTCATCGCCTACAAGATCGCCGATCTGACCGTCGGCCTGCGCGTCAGCGAGGAAGAAGAGCGCGAAGGCCTCGACATCACGTCGCACGGCGAGACCGCCTACAGCCGCTGAGCGGCGCGCCACAAGTTTCGTATCGCAAGTCTCTCCCTTGGATGTTCGGCCCGCAAGAGCTTCGGCTCGAGCGGGCCTTTTTTTTGGGCATTCACGGACTGCCGGGGCGGGCGGCTGGCAGCCTAGGGTAATTCCTCTGAGTTCGCGGCGTACGTCTGCATAAGCTGCGCTTCACCATACATAAATGTATGGATTGATGCGCCGATACCCGAGCTGGCGTCGTGCCAGATCTGCGGACATGTACAACAACCACGGAAGCAGCATGAGACAAGCAACGCCACTGGCCAGATATCTCCCGCTCGCATTGGCCGCCTCGCTGGCGGCCTGCGGCGGCAGCGGACACGACAATACACCTTCGAATGGAAACGACGGGCCCGAGCCTCCCGCCAGCATGACGTTCGCGCAGCGCTGCGCACAGTTGGCCGGCAAGGACGTCGCGCCCGGAAGCATCACCTCGACCGAGGTACTCGAGGCGACGAGCGGCCAACCCCAGACCTGCGTGGCGATGGGGGAAATCGTTTCATCGCCGACGTCCACGATCCAGTTCCGCGCCGACCTGCCGGAGGACGCTTCGTGGAACACCAAGCTGGTCCAGATGGGCGGGGGCGGGTACAACGGCGTCATCCGCCCGCCGGAGATGATCGACGGTCTTGCCGGCGGCAACATCCGCGCGCTCGGCTACGCCGTCATCTCCAGCGATTCGGGCCACCAGGATCCCACGGGTGATTTCAAGTTCGCGCTCGGCAACCCGAGCGCCCTCGACAACTTCGCCTTCAACGCGCATCCGCAGTTGCTCAAGGCGGGCCTGGCAACGCTCCAGGCGCTGTATGGCGCGGCGCCGTCGAGAAAATACTTCGTGGGCATTTCCACGGGCGGGCGCGAGGCTCTCCTGCAGGCCCAGCGTTTTGCCGACAGCTACGACGGCATCGTGGCCGGAATGCCGGTGGTGGACTACAGCATCGTCAACCAGAAGGGCATCGCCATCGCGCAAGCCGCATTCGCCAATGGCGGGGCTGGCTGGCTCAACCCGGCCAAGGTCAAGCTTTTCGACTCGGCGCAGCTCGCCGCCTGCGACGCGCAGGACGGGCTCGCCGACGGCGTCATCGCCAACACCGCGGCTTGCCAGTTCGATGCGCAGGCACTGCGCTGCCCGGGCGGAGCCGACAGCGGAGATACGTGTCTGTCGGATCCCCAGTTGGCCACGGTCGAACTGATGCGCACGCGCACGAGCCTGCCGGCGCCGGTTGCCAATGGCATCGCGACGGCGGCACCGTTGGGTGTCGGCGGCGAAGCCTCCGCGCTCGGGTGGAGCGTCATGCAGCTTGGCATGTCGGGCACGACGCCGGCCAGCGTGGAGTTCAATTTCGCCAACGGCTACCTGAAGTACGGCGTGACCTCCAGCCCGACCACCGACCTGCTGAGCTACGTTCCCGGAACGTATGCGCAGCAATGGCTCGCCCTTTCCGACAAGGTCAATGCCACGAACCCCGATCTCGGTGCGTTCGCCGACAAGGGCGGCAAGCTGATCCTGTTCCACGGGACGTCGGACCATCTGGTGCCACCGGCCTATTCGAGCGACTACTACGCAAGCGTCGTCGACCGGCTGGGCCAGGCCAGGACCGACTCCTTCATGCGCTTCCACATGCTCGCCGGCGTCGGGCACACCGGATCGGGTTACCTCTTCAACGCGCTCGCCGCGCTCGACGGCTGGGTTGAAAAAGGGCAGGCGCCGCAGACGCTGATCAGTGCCAGCCTGGCGGCGGACAACAAGACGATCGTGTCCTCCCGTCCTGTCTGCCGGAACCCGGCATGGGCCAGGTACAACGGCTCGGGCGATGTGAATTCCGCAGCCAGTTTCGTCTGCGCCACTTCATAGGACGCATAGGACGGCGCGGCCCATCGCGCGCTTGGCGAAGCCACAATGGAGGCCATGTGGCAAACCCTGGACTCATCCGTCAGCGAACTCGGCGAATCGCCTTTCTGGCATCCGCACGAGCAATCGCTCTACTGGGTCGACATCCCCGGGCGCGCGCTGCTGCGCACGCGCGGCCGGCCCGGCGCGGGCCACCGTGTGGAGCGCTGGGCGCTGCCGAGCGAGCCCGGGTGCGCCGCGCCGGCGCGCAGCGGCGGGCTGGTGGTTGCGCTGCGCGATGGCATCTATCGCGCGCGCACCTGGGGCGGCGAACTTCAGCAGATAGTTCGCGCCGATCATGACGTGCGCACCATGCGCTTCAACGACGGCAAGTGCGACCCGCTGGGCCGCCTGTGGGTCGGCTCCATCAACGAGGCCAAGGACGCGGCCAGCGCCGCGCTCTACTGCCTCGACGCGCGCCCCGGCGCTGCCGCCGGCGCGCCCCGCCTGGTGCGCATGCTCGACGGCGTGACCACCGCCAACGGCCTGGCGTTCTCGCCGGACGCGCGGCGTCTCTATTGGACCGACACGCCGACTCATGCGGTGCGCGCCTGGGACTGGGACGCACAGTCCAACCGGCTCACGAACGAACGCGAGTTCGCCCGCTTCGCGCCCAAGGCGCCGGGCTGGCAGCCCGGCGCGCCCTACGGCGGCCGGCCCGACGGGGCCGCCGTCGATGCGCAAGGCCGCTATTGGGCCGCCATGTACGAGGGCGCCCAACTCGTGTGCATGGAGCCGGACGGGACACTGTCGCGGTCGCTGCCGGTTCCGGCCCAATGCCCGACCATGCCCTGCTTCGGGGACGAGGACCTGTGCACGTTGTTCGTCACCACCGGCCGCCATGGCCGTGCAGCCAACGAGCTGGCGCGCCTGCCGGCGTCCGGCAGCGTGCTGTTCGCGCGCGTGGACGGGCCGGGCCGCCCCGTGGACTTCTTCGACGACTAGCGTCCGGGCTGCCCCTCGCCGGCGCTCGATCGATCGCCATTGGCGGCCGCGACCCAGGCGCCTGCCCGCCGGCGCTACCATCGGGCGCATGCAATCCGCCCCGGGCCAGGCGCCCCACGATCTCGACCCGCTCATCGAACGCATCCGCGATGCCGCCGCGCGCGGCGTTCCCCTGTGCATCCGCGGCGGCGGCACCAAGGACTTCCTCGGCGGCACGATCGAGGGCGAACTGCTGGACCTGCGCGAACTCGCCGGCATCGTCAGCTACGAGCCCAGCGAGCTGGTCGTCACCGTGCGCGCCGGCACCCCGCTGGCGCAGCTCGAGGCGCTGCTGGCGCAGCAGGGCCAGTGCCTGCCGTTCGAGCCGCCGCGCCACGATGCCGTGGCCGAAGGTGCGCCGCTGGCCGGCACCGTGGGCGGCATGGTGGCCGCCGGGCTGTCGGGGCCGGCGCGCGCGAGCGTGGGCTCGGTACGCGACTATGTGCTCGGCGCCGGGCTGATCAATGGCCGCGGCGAGCACCTGGCGTTTGGCGGGACGGTGATGAAGAACGTGGCCGGCTACGACGTCTCGCGCGTGCTGGCCGGCTCCATGGGCGTGCTCGGCGTGATCACCGAAGTGAGCCTGAAGGTGCTGCCGGTGGCGCCGGCCGAAGCCACGCTGGCCTTCGCCTGCAACCAGACCGAAGCGTTGCGCCGCCTCAATGCGTGGGGCGGCCAGCCGTTGCCGCTCAACGCCAGTTGCTGGGGCGAGCAGGACGGCCAGGGCTGGCTGCTGCTGCGGCTGCGTGGTGCCACCGCCGCGGTCGAGGCGGCCTGCCGCCAGCTGGGCGGCGACCGGCCAGAGGCGGCGCAGGCCGCAGCCAGCTGGACCGCGCTGCGCGACATGCAGCTGCCTTTCTTCGCACTCGCGCCCGGGCAGGAGCTGTGGCGGGCCAGCCTGCCGCAGACCGCGCCCGCGCTCGCCTTCGACGCGCCGCCGCCGCTGGTCGAATGGCACGGCGGTCAGCGCTGGTACGTGCTGCAGGCCGGACAGGGTCGGCGCCTGCAGGACCTGGCCGTCAGCGTCGGCGGACGTGCCACCCGCTTCGCGCGCGCCCCCGGAGAGGCGCAAGACGCCGCGCCGGCGCTCTCGCTCGACAGCCTCGATCCTCCGCTGCGCCGCATTCACGAGGCGCTCAAGCGCGAATTCGACCCGCAAGGCATCTTCAACCGCGGCCGGCTGCTCGGCGGTCTCTGACAACCGGATTTCCTCCTCATGCAAACCGAACTCGCACCGGAATTCCGCGACACGCCCGAAGGCGCCGAGGCCGAAGCCATCCTGCGCAAGTGCGTGCACTGCGGCTTCTGCACCGCCACCTGCCCCACCTACCAGATCCTGGGCGACGAGCTCGACGGGCCGCGCGGGCGCATCTACCTGATCAAGCAGGTGCTCGAAGGACAGGCGCCCACCCGCGCGACGCAGCTGCACCTGGACCGCTGCCTGACCTGCCGCAATTGCGAAAGCACCTGCCCCTCCGGCGTGCAGTACGGCCACCTGGTCGACATCGGACGCAAGGTGGTCGACGCCAAGGTGCCGCGCCCGGCGGGCCAGGCGGCCGTGCGCTGGGCTCTCAAGGAGGGGCTGCCCTCGCCGCTGTTCGGCCCGGCGATGGCGGTCGGCCAGAGCGTGCGCGCGCTGCTGCCGGGCGCGCTTCGCGCCAAGGTCCCGCCGCGGCAGGATGCCGGCCGCTGGCCCCGGCGCAGCCATGCGCGCAAGGTACTGACACTGGCCGGCTGCGTGCAGCCCGCCATGGCCCCCAACATCAACAGCGCCACCGCGCGCGTGCTCGACGCCGCCGGGGTCGAGTGCGTCACCGCGCCGCAGGCGGGCTGCTGCGGCGCGGTCAAGTTCCACCTCAACGACCAGGACGGCGGCCTGGCGCAGATGCGCGCCAACATCGATGCCTGGTGGCCGCTGGTCGACAGCGGGGCGGTCGAGGCGATCGTCATGAACGCGTCGGGCTGCGGGGTCACCGTGCGCGAGTACGGCCACCATCTGAAGGACGACCCCGCATACGCGGACAAGGCCGCGCGCGTCAGCGCGCTCACCCGCGACCTGAGCGAGTTGCTGCCCGAACTGGCGCCGTTGCTGGCCGAGCGGGTCAAGGCGCCCGAGGGGACCATCGCCTATCACCCGCCATGCACGCTGCAGCACGGCCAGAAGCTGCGCGGCGGCGTCGAGCAGCATCTGCGCGCGCTCGGCTTCGACATCCAGGTGGCCCGCAACGAATCGCACCTGTGCTGCGGCTCGGCCGGCACCTACTCGGTGCTCCAGCCGGAGCTGGCCTACCAGTTGCGCGACCGCAAGCTGGGCCATCTCAACCAGTTGCAACCGCGGCAGATCGTGTCGGCCAACATCGGCTGCATCACGCACCTGCAAAGCGGCAGCCCCGCTACGCCGGTGCGTCACTGGATCGAATTGCTGGACGAGGCGTTGCAGCCGGCCGAGCCGCGCTGACCCCGCCACGGGACCGGGTCGCAGCGCACAGCAGCCGTGGGTGCCGTCCGACGCGACGCAGCGTCACGGCGGCGCACGATGTGGATCCGATCCTGTTGCTCCGAAGGGGCGCATATGACAGCAGCAATGCGAATCGAATGGCGGCGTTGGGCGGCGGCGGCCGCGTGCAGCGTCGCCGGCTTGGCATGGGCGCAGCCCGCCCCGGTGACCATGCCGGCAGAGAAGGTCAAGCCGGAGCCCGCAGCCGTTCCGTCCGGCAGCCCCGGTGCGCCGGTCCCCGCAACCGTCCCGGTCGACAGCACCGGCACGCCCATGCCCGCGACGGCCCCGCCACCGGGCACGCCGGGTGGCGACGGCGGCCCCTTGGTGCGCACCGACATGCGCCACAAGTGCGGCGGCATCGGCAGCGACGAGTCCGACGCGATGCGCGCGCAAATGAAAGATCATCCGCTCGCGCTGCTGATGGCCAAGGAGGGCGGCGCCTATCTGGCCGACATCGATGTGACCATCCAGGGCGGCGGCAGCCAGCCCGCCATGGTGTTTCGCGCCAGCGGGCCCGTGTGCCTGATCGACCTTCCGCCCGGCACCTACCAGGTGCAGGCCAGCAAGGGCGGCGTGACGCGGCGCGAATCGGTCACGCTCGGAAGCGGCGCCAAGACGGTGAACTTCCGGTTCCCATGAGGGGCAGGGCGCTCCGCGCTCAGCCCGCCGTCGCCGCCAATGCCGTCTCGATATCGGCGGCGAGCGACTCCGGCTTGTCGAGCGGTGCGTAGCGCCGCAGTACCTGACCGTCGCGCCCGACGAGGAACTTGGTGAAGTTCCACTTGATCGCGCTGACCAGCAGCCCTTTCTTGCGCGACCTGAGCCATTGGTACAGCGGGGCTGCGCCCGGACCATTCACTTCCACCTTGTCCATCATCGGGAAGCTCACGCCGTAGTTCTGCGCACAGAAGGCGCCGATCTCGGCGTTGGTCCCCGGGTCCTGGTGGCCGAACTGGTTGCAGGGAAAGCCCAGCACCGTCAACCCGCGCCCGGCATATTGCCGGTGGAGTTGCTCGAGACCCGCAAACTGGGGCGTGAAGCCGCACTGGCTTGCGGTATTGACGATCAGCAGCACCCGCCCGCGGTACGCCGACAAGGGCGCGGGCCGGCCGTCGATGGTGCGGGCTTCGAAGTCGTAGACGCTGGTCATGTCGGTACCTCGTGGCGCCGGCGACGTGCGGCGCGCCGCCTCAATGATGCTTGTCGCTGCGGGCGATGGCCAGCAGGTGTTCCAGCTCTTCCGGGTAGCGCCGCATGTTGTTCATGTGCCATCGCTTGATCAGCCACATGACGCCCGCCACCACGAGGCCGAAGGCGGAGATCGCCCCGTACGCCGACAGCCCCAGGCCGGTGCAGGCGCTGTAGAAGGCGCCCAGCAGGAGGATGCAGGCCTGCTCGTTGAAGTTCTGCACCGCGATCGACCGGCCCGCGCCCATCAGGTTGTGGCCGCGGTGCTGCAGCAGCGCATTCATCGGCACCACCAGATAGCCGCCCAGTGCGCCGAGCAGCACCAGGAACGGAATCGCCACCCACACGTTGCGGATGAGGATCATCGCGATCACCAGCAGGCCCATGGTGATGCCCATGGGAATCACGCTGGTGGCGCCGTCCAGCCGCATGCGCACCGACGCCACCACGGCGCCGATGGCGGTGCCGATGGCCACCACGCCGGTCAGGGCGGAGGCCTGCGAGGTGTTGTAGTCCAGCGCCAGTGCGGCCCAGGCGAGCACGATGTACTTGAGGTTGCCGCCGGCGCCCCAGAACAGGGTGGTGGTGGCCAGCGAGATCTGGCCCAGCTTGTCGCGCCACAGGCGTGCGTTGCAATGCCAGAAATCGGGCAGCAGCGCGGCCAGGTTGCGCACCATCGAGTGGTTCGGGTTGGCGCGCAGCGGCCGCATTTCCACGCCGGTGTGCGGAATCCGGGTGTTGAACCATGCAGCCAGCGCGTAGACGGCGATCAGCACCGAGATGGCGGCTGCGGGCGGCGTGTCGATGCCCGTGTCGATCAGCGGGAGGTCGATGCCGAGCAGGGCCGAGGACACGGCGTGCCCCACCAGCACTCCGCCCAGCGCCAGCCCGAGGATGATCGAGGCAATGGTCAGCCCCTCGATCCAGCCGTTGGCCTTGACCAGCTGCGACGCCGGCAGGAGCTCGGTGAGGATGCCGTACTTGGCCGGCGAGTAGGCGGCGGCGCCCAGGCCGACGACGGCGTACGCGGCCAGCGGATGCGAGCCGAACAGCATCATCAGGCAGCCGACCACCTTGATGGCGTTGCTCACGAACATCACGCGGCCCTTGGGCAGGGCGTCGGCAAAGGCGCCCACCAGGGGCGCCAGCATGACGTAGAAGACCGCGAAGATCGGCACCAATGCGGCGCGTTGCCATTCGGGTGCGCCGGCCCCGCGAAGCAGTTCGACCGCCGCCACGAAAAGCGCCTGGTCGGCCAGTGACGAAAAGAACTGGGCCGACATGATGGTGTAGAAACCGCGCTTCATCGATAGGTCATGCAGGCCTGAGGTTCTTCTTGGGCGACGGAGTGCGGTCCCGGCGAGAGATGTGCGGTTATAGCATGGGGGTGCCATGCCAAAATGACCCGCAAACACCCAGTCATGTTGGGTATTTCCCTGTACACCTGCCAACCGGAGCCGACGTGCCACGCCCGATCCTCGCCACCATCCACCAAGCCGGACTTCGTCACAACCTGGACCGGGTGCGCCGGTCCGCGCAGGAGTCGCGCGTGTGGGCGGTGGTCAAGGCCAACGCTTATGGGCACGGCATCGAGAACGTCTACGAGGCCTTTCGCGCGGCCGACGGCTTCGCGCTGCTCGACCTGGACGAGGCGCAGCGCGTGCGCGCGCTCGGCTGGCGCGGGCCGGTGCTGCTGCTCGAAGGCGTGTTCGAGGCACGCGACCTGGAGCTGTGCTCGCGTCTCGATTTATGGCACGCGGTGCACTGCGACGCCCAGATCGACATGCTGGCGGCGCACAAGACACAGGCGCCGCACCGCGTCTTTCTCAAACTCAACTCGGGCATGAACCGCCTGGGCTTCACGCCGGCGCGCTACCGCACCGCCTGGACGCGCCTCAATGCCTTGCCGCAGGTGGGCGAGATCTCGTTGATGACGCACTTCAGCGATGCCGATGCGCCGCGCGGCATCGCCCAACCGCTGGCCGCCTTCGAGCAGGCCACGCAGGACCTGCCCGGCGAGCGCTCGCTTGCCAACAGCGCCGCCATCCTGCGTCACGCGGGCACGACCCGCGCCGACTGGGTGCGCCCCGGCATCGTGCTCTACGGCAGCGCGCCGGACTATCCCGAGCACGACGCCGCGCATTGGCAGCTCCAGCCGGGCATGACGCTGGCCACGCGGCTGATCGGCGTGCAGGAACTGGCCGTCGGCGACACCGTCGGCTACGGCTCGCGCTTTACCGCCGAGACGCCGATGCGCATCGGCATCGCCGCCGTAGGCTACGGCGATGGCTACCCGCGCCATGCCGGCACCGGCACCCCGGTCCTCGTCGACGGTGTGCGCACGAGAACCGTGGGCCGGGTCAGCATGGACATGACGGCGGTGGACCTCACCCCCGTGCCCGGCGCCGGCATCGGCAGCGAGGTGACGCTGTGGGGCAGGGCAGACAACGGCGAATGGCTTTCCATCGACGACGTGGCGCAGGCCGCCGAGACGGTCGGCTACGAACTCATGTGCGCCATCGCGCGGCGGGTGCCGGTGGCGGTGGAAGCCTGAGAGGCAGCGCCCGGGCGGTGTGGGCCAAGCCGTGACGGATGCTCTCGCGGCCGACGCGAGGGCCCATTGCACGTCGATCAGGAAGTAGTCTTGCAACGAAGGGCGTTCAAGCTCGGCCCATCCAGAATCGACTATTGCTGTCGCGTTTCGCGCGACTGCGCGCAAGCGCATTCAAGTCGGCTTGCGCTATCCAACAGCTCCACGAAGCAATACGCTTGCCGCGTGGTGGATATGCGCCACAGGACAAGCAAGCGTCGAGACAGGGAGAACGCCATCCGCGACCGAAATTCCGCTTTGCGTGCAATGTCGCTGCTGGCTGCAATCGTGTTGAGCGGATGCGTGCAGCCCCCTTCCCATACGCCAGCCACGCAGCCTCCAAAGGATCCTGCTGCCATGACCATGACGATGACCATGACCATGACCATGACCATGACCTCACCGCTGAAGGCAGCGCAGCCCAGAGCGGAGCAGGCGCTGCGCCGCTTGCTGACGCTCATTCGTACAAGCCAGTCGATCGATGACTTCACCCCTGGGCGGCTGGAGGCCGTGATGGAGAGGCCAGTCCAACGCTGGAGCGAGACATACGGCTTCCTGGAGCGCTTGACCTCGCAATGGACGTATGTGTTCGTGGTCAGAAACGAGGACCGCCCGCAAGTGGAGTTCAGCTTTCGAGAACGCCCGGGAAGCTACCCGCCCATGACGGACATCTGTCAGTTGAACTACGACGCCTTCGCAGGCGAACTGGAGGCGATGGGCTACCGCCGCGAGTCCCACTACGATTCCCCACCGCAAGCGCCGCATGGTCAGCCTCAATTGCGACATGGGGGGTTGCTCTACGAGCGATTCCATCGACCTTCCAGCTCGCCCGGGTTGCGGATAAAGGTCTATCCAAGAGGCGAAGGCGTGGCAGATTCACCATCCCGAGTCTGCGTCAAGACGGTCTGGGTCGGCTGACCAGGAGAGGTCGATCGGCAGGAGCAATTGGCTGCGCAGGCCCTGCTGGAGCGGCAGCAGGTAGAGCAAGAGCTCGGACGGCACTTCAAGTCGCGCGCGAGGCGCTACGAACGGCGTCTGCCCGTTACGTTGCGCTTGCGGCGTACAGCCCCAGCCCGCGCGCATGCAGCCGTGCCAGGCCCAGCAGCGCGTCGATGTGGGGTGTCGGCACGCCCGTGATCTGGCCCAGCTCGCGCACTGACGAGACCAGTGCGTCCAGTTCCACTGCGCGGCCGCCTTCGACGTCCTGCAGCATCGAAGTCTTGAAGCCGCCGAGCTTGCGCGTGACCGCGTGCCGGTCCTCCGGGCTCTCGGCGATCGGCACGCCGATGCGCTCGCCGATGGCCTTGGCCTCGAGCATCATGGCGGAGATGTAGCCGCGCACCAGGTCGTCGTCGAGGATCTTGTCGGTGGTGGCGCGGGTGAGCATGCTGATCGGGTTGACCGTCATGTTGCCCCACAGCTTGTACCAGACGTCCTTCTGGATCTGCGGCGACAGCCTGGCGTCGAAGCCGGCACGCTGCAGCAGTGCGTGCAGCGCCTGCGCCCGGGGCGTGGCCTGGCCCGACGGCTCGCCGACGATCAGCCCGTTGCCGAAATGCAGACGCACCCGGCCCGGCGCGTCCAGCGAGCAACTGGCATGCACCACGCCGCCGATGACGTGGCGCGCCGGGATGGCCGCGTCGATGGCGCCGGCCGGGTCGACCGCGGCCAGCCGCCGGCCGCTGAACGCGCCGCCGAAGCCGCCCGCCAGGAACCACCACGGAACGCCATTCATCGCCGTGAGCACGATCGTGTCGGGGCCGACCAGCGGGCCGATGCGCTCGGCCACCGCCGCCAGCGCGGGCGCTTTCACCGCGATGACCACGAGGTCCTGCGGCCCCAGCGCGGCCGGATCTTCGGCCGCCCGCACCGGCACCGAGACCGACTCCTCGCCATGCGCGAGCGACAGACCGTCCTTGCGCAGCGCCTCCAGCGTCGCGCCGCGCGCCACCACCGACAGTTCGCAGCCGGCCTGCGCCAGCTTCACGCCCATCCAGCCGCCGATGGCGCCGGCACCGTAGATGCAGACTTTCATGCCGTGTGTCCTGTGCGCCGCATCATTGCTTGTACGTGGCGTCGATGCGGTCGACCTGCCGCACCAGGGCGTCGAACACGTCGCGTCCGGCGCCATGGTTGGGATTGAACTGCAGCGCGTCCTCGGTGCAGCGCGCGGCCACCGCCTCGCCCACCGGGATCGGGGCTCCCATCGACAGCGTGGCCATCTGGATCTCGCAGGCGCGCTGCAGCGTCCACAGGATGGCGAAGGTCTGCTCGAGCGTCTCGCCCCAGGCCAGCAGGCCGTGGTTGCGCAGGATCACCGCCGGCTTGTCGCCGATGCTCCTGAGCAGGCGCGGGCCCTCGTCGGCATGGATGGTGATGCCTTCGAAGTCGTGGTACGCCACCATGCCGTGCAGTTGCGCCGTGTAGAAGTTGTTCTGCTGCAGCCCGCCCTGCAGGCAGGCGACGGCCACGCCGGCCGTCGTGTGCGTGTGCATCACGCAGTGCGCCGCCGGCAAGCCGTCGTGGATGGCCGCATGCACGGTGAATCCGGCCGGATTCACCGGCCAGCGCGAGCCGTCCAGCACGCGGCCCTGCAGGTCGATCTTCACCAGGTTGCTGGCCGTCACCTCGCTGTAGTGCAGGCCGAAGGGGTTGATGAGGAACTGCTTCTCGCCGCCGGTGACGCTGTCGGGCAGGCGCACCGTGATGTGGTTGTAGATCATCTCGGTCCATCCGAGCATGGCGAAGATGCGATAGCAAGCCGCCAGCTTCACCCGCGCGGCGCGCTCGTCGGGATGGATCGAGGGATGCATCAGGGTGCCGGGCGGCGCGATGGTGCTGGCTGGGGCGTTCATGTCGTGGTCCTTGCGGTTGGGGTCAGGTCTCTGCGGTGAAGCCGACCTGCTTGACGATCGGGCCCCACTTGGCGGTGTCGCTCTTGAGCAGTTCCGCCAGTTCGGCCGGCGTGCTGGACATGGCCTCCAGGCCGAAGGTGGCCAGGCCGTCGATCACGTCCTTCTGTGCCAGCGCCGCCTTGGCCGCGGCATGGGCGCGCGCCACCACCTCGGGCGACGCCTTGGCCGGCAGCAGGAAGGCGAACCACTCGCTGTGCGTCGCGTTGTGGATGCCCTGTTCCTCGAACGTCGGCACGTCGGGCGCGAAGCGGCTGCGCTTCTTGCCCGACACGCCCAGGATGCGGATCTTGCCGCTCGACAGATGCTGCGTGATGTCGCCGATGGGGCCGGACACGCCCGAGATGTTGCCGCCCAGCAGGTCGAGCATGGCCGGCTGGGTGCCTCGGTAGGCGGCGTGCTTGAGGTCGACGCCCGCGCCCTTGCCCAGCAGGGCCCCGATGAAGTGCGGCGTGGAGCCGGCCGCCGGCGAGCCGAAATTGGCGCCGGCGGGGTTGGCCTTGGCCCATGCCAGGAACTCGGGCACCGACTTGACCGAGGCCGGCACGGCCGGCCCGACCACGAAGCCGAAGTCGAACTGGCAGGCCAGCGTCAGCGGCGTCAGGTCGGTCAGCGGGTCGTACGGCAGCTTCTTGTAAATGTGCGGATAGATCGTCAGCATCGACGTCGGCGTCTGCAGGATGGTGGCGCCGTCGGCGGGCTGGCCCTTGACGTAGCTGACCGCGATCTGGCCACCGGCGCCGGTGCGGTTCTCCACCACCATCGCCTTGGCATAGCTCGGCTGCATGGCCACGGCGACGCGGCGGCAGGTGGTGTCGGAGGTGCCGCCGGCGGCAAAGCCGGTGATGAACCGGGCCGTCTCGAAGGGCGTGCCGCCCTGGGCGAGGGCGTGCCGGCCCAGGCCGGCGAGGAGCGCGCCGGCGCCGGTTCCTTGAAGCAGTTGGCGGCGGGTGAAAGGCATGGGAGGGTCTCCGTCAGGTTCTGTTGTGGATGCGTCCCGCACCAGGGTTCAGTATCCCGAAGCCTGCGCCGCCTGCGGCGCGTCCGTGGGATTCCTGTATCGGGCCGCCAGTTGGCGGCAGGCGCCGGACAGCACGATCGTATCCACACCGACGGCCACGAACCGCGCGCCGGCGTCCAGCCATTTGCGCGCCTGTTCCTCGGTGGTCGACAGGATGCCCGCCGCCTTGCCGGCGCGCTGGATGCGTCCGATCGCGTCGGCGATGGCCGCCTGCACCTGCGGATGGTCCGGCCGGCCGACGAATCCCATGGATGCCGACAGGTCGGCCGGGCCAATGAACACGCCGTCGACACCGGGCGTGGCGGCAATGGCATCGAGGTTTTCCAGGGCCTGCACCGATTCGGCCTGCACCAGGAGGCAGACCTGCTCGTTGGCCTCGTGCAGGTAGCGCGGGTAGGCCTGCCAGCGCGATGCTCGCGCCAGGGCGCTGCCCATGCCGCGGATGCCGTCGGGCGGATAGCGCGTGGCCGCGACGAGCCCTGCCGCCTGCTCGGCCGTGTCCACCATCGGCACCAGCAGTGTCTGCGCACCGATGTCCAGGAACTGCTTGATCAGCGCCGTGTCGCCCACCGGCACGCGCACCACCGGATGCGAGCGCGCGGCGTCGGGCGCCTGTGCCGACCAGGCGCTCGCGATGCCTTGCAACTGCGCCAGCACCGAGCGCAGGTCGTTGGGTGCGTGCTCGCCGTCGACCAGCAGCCAGTCGAAGCCGGTGCCGGCAATGATCTCGGCCGCGTAGCCGTCGGCCAGGCCGACCCACAGGCCGATCTGCGCCGGGCCCGACTGCAGGGCCTTCTTGAAGGTGTTGATGGGTGTGTGCATTCAGTACTCCATTGCGCAAGCCGCGTGAAGTGGGCTGGGCCGGCAGGTGGTCATGTGAACCTGAAGGCAATGCCCCCCAGCGGGCCGTAGTCCGCGTGGAAGGTGTCGCCGGCCTTGGCGGTGGCGGGGCGGGTGAACGAGCCGGCCAGCACCACTTCGCCGGCCGCGAGGTGCTCGTCCCAGGGCGCGAGCTTGTTGGCAAGCCAGGCGATGCCGTTGGCCGGATGGTTGAGCACGGCGGCGGCCAGGCCGGATTCTTCGACCTGCCCGTTCTTGTAGAGCAGCGCGCCGACCCAGCGCAGGTCGACCGCGTCCGGCTTGACCGGGCGCCCGCCCAGCACCACGCCGGCATTCGCGGCGTTGTCCGAGATGGTGTCGAACACCTTGCGTGGCGCCTTGGTGTGGCGGTCGAACTGCTCGATGCGCGCGTCGATGATCTCGATGGCCGGCACCACGTAGTCGGTGGCGGCCAGCACGTCGAAGATGCTCACGCCGGGCCCGCGCAGCGGCTTGCCCAGCACGAAGGCCAGCTCGACCTCCACCCGGGGGGCGATGAATCGCGTGAACGGAATCTCGCCCGGCTCGAAGAACATGTCGTCGAGCAGGGTGCCGTAGTCGGGCTCGTCGATCTGGCTCGACTGCTGCATGGCGCGCGAGGTCAGGCCGATCTTGTGCCCGCGCGGCGTGCGCCCTTCGGCGATCTTGGCCTTGACCCATTCGCGCGAGATGGCGTAGCCGTCCTCGATCGTCATGTCCGGATGGCGCTTGGAGAAATGCTCCAGCTGCACACGCGCGCGCTCGCTCTCGTGCAGTTCGGCGGCCAATTGGCGGATGATGTCTGGCGCAAGCATGGTCGTTCAGTCCTTCTTCTGGAACAGCGGATGCAGGTTGCCGACCTTGCCGTCGAACACCTGTCCGGGCGCTTCGTCGATCTGCAGCGTCACGCCCACGTGGCGGCGCGCCAGCAGCGGCTCGAAGTGCTGGCGCACGCGCGCCACCAGCGCGTCCCCGCAGGCTTTGTGCACCACGGCGCTGCGGCCTGCGGCCATGCGCAGGTTGAGATAGACGAAGCCATGCTCGCCGCTTCCGTCGGCAACGGCGAAATGCGCGGCCGGGTAGGCCAGAACGCGCGTGCCGCCCACCGGAAACACGGCAACGCCGCTTTCGTCGCGCTGCGCGATCATCGTGTCGGCCAGGCCGCGGCACAGCGCGGCCATGTCGGTGTGCGGCTCGATGTCGGGGGTGTACAGGATCACCAGGTGCGGCATGTGCGGCTCCTCGTCGGGGTCAGGCGGGCAGCGGCGTCACCGGGAAGATCGCATTGATCTGCCCCGTGCCCGAGCTGCCGAAGTAGGGCGTGACGATTTCCACGGGCGCCGCATAGCGGTCCCAGCCCAGCAGGCCGAGCAGCATCGCGGTGTCGTGCATGTCGCCTTCGCCCCAGCACTTGTCGGCATACATGGGCAGCATGCCGGTGAAGGTTTTCCAGTCGCCGGCCTTCCACAGCTCGACCACGCGCTGGTCGACCTGCTCCAGGAACGGGTCGTACACCTTGTGCATGAACTCCGGGGCGCGCCCGTTGTCCGCGAAGTGGTGGCTCAGGCTGCCGCTGGCGAACACCGCGACCTTGCCGTCGTAGCGCTCCTCGATGGCGCGCCGCACCGCCAGGCCGAAGCGGCCCGACTCGTGCAGGTCGTGCCAGTCGCACCAGCCGCTGACGCTGATCACCTTGTAGTGCCGGTCGGCGTTCATGTAGCGCATCGGCACCAGCGTGCCGTACTCCAGTTCCAGCGTCGTGTCGGAGTGGGCGCGGCTCTTGACGCCCATCTCGTTGGCCACGTCGGCGATCAGGTGGCCCAGCCCCGGATTGCCGTCGTACGCGTAGGGCATGTTCTTGATGAAGTGCGGCAACTCGTTGCTGGTGTAGGTGCCCTCGAACTTCGGCCCGCAGTTGATGTGGTATTCGCTGTTGACCTGCCAGTGCACGTCGAACACGACGATCGTGTCCACGCCGAGCGCACGGCAGCGGCGGTCGATCTCCTTGTGGCCGTCGATGGCGGCCTGCCGGCAACCGAAGTTGGGCCCGGGAAACTCCGACAGGTACATCGACGGCACGTGGGTGATCTTGGCGGCGAGGGCGAGTTGGCCCATGGCGTTTCTCCTAGGTGTCCAGCGTGATGCCGCCCTTGCGGATCACGTCGGCGTACTTGGCGATCTCGCTGTCGACGAAGGCAGCGAACTGCGCGGGCGTGCGCGCCATCGAGGCGATGCCGCCTTTCTGGAGCGCGGCCGCCACGGCCGGCGCCGCCAGCGCGCGATTGACCTCGGCGTTCATGCGCTGCACCACCGCATCGGGCGTGCCCGCGGGCGCCAGCAGCCCGTTCCACGAGTTCGACTCGATCGGCACGCCCTGCTCGGCGAGCGTGGGGATGCCCGGAGCGTACGCCGACCGCTGCAGCGTCGCCATGCCCAGCGCCACCAGCTTGCCCGACTCGACGTGGCTGCGGAACTCCGGCCAGTTGCCGAACATCATCGTCACCTGCCCGCCCAGCAGGTCGGTCAGCGCCGGGCCCTGGCCCTTGTACGGCACGTGCACCAGCTCGATGCCCATCTGCTGGGCCAGCATCGCGCCCGACAGATGGGCCGAGGTTCCGTTGCCGAAGGACGCATAGCTGAGCGTGCCCGTTCCGGCCTTCGCGGCCGCGCGCAGGTCTGCGAGATTCTTCAGGCCGCTGCCCGGGTGCGTTGCCAGCACGTGCTCCGACAGCCCCATCAGCGCCACGGCGCGCAGGTCGCGGCGCGAGTCGTAGGGCAGCTTCCTGACCAGCGTCTGGTTGGCACAGAAGCTGTTGGCAACCGTCACGAAGTTGCTGCCGTCCGGCGCGGACTTGGCGACATAGTCGACGCCGATCACCGTACCGGCGCCGGGCTTGTTGTCGATGATCACCGGCTGCCCCAGGGCCCTGCCCAGTTCGGTGCCGATCAGCCGGGTGACGTAGTCGGTGGTGCCCCCGGGCGGGAACGGCACGACCAGGTGGACCGGCTTGCCGGGCCACGCGGCTTCGGCGTGCGCCAGCAGCGAAAGGGGCAGGGCGCCGAGCGCCGCCGCCTGCAGGAGCCGGCGCCGCGCAATCGCGCCATTCAAAGCGAAGTCAGCCATGGGATCGGACCTTGGTTACGAGAAGCAATCCCCTCGAGGGGAGGGTTTGGGAGGGGGAGCGCAGTGCGCCCGCAGGGGCAAGGCATCTCATGCCCGACCCCAGTGCGGAATGTGATGCGATCCGAGCGACACCGCCACGTTCTTCGGCTCGCAGAACACCTCGTAGCTCCAGGTGCCGCCCTCGCGTCCGGTGCCGCTGGCCTTGGTGCCGCCGAACGGCTGGCGCAGGTCGCGCACGTTCTGGCTGTTGACGAAGCACATGCCGGCTTCCACCGCGGCGGCCACGCGGTGCGCGCGGCCGATGTTCTCGGTCCAGACGTAGCTCGACAGGCCGTACTGGATGTCGTTGGCCAGCTCGATGGCGTGGGCTTCGTCCCTGAAGGGGATCAGGCAGGCCACCGGCCCGAAGATCTCGTCCTGCGCGATCTTCATGCGGTTGTCCACGTCGGCGAACACGGTCGGGCCGACGTAGTTGCCGTTCCTGACGCGGTCGGGCAGGCCGTCGGGCGTGCCCGTGCCGCCGCACAGCAGCGTGGCGCCTTCCTTCGGGCCCAGCTCGATGTAGCTGCGCACCTTGGCCAGGTGCGCCTGGCTGATCATCGGGCCGATGATGGTCGACTCGTCGAGCGGGTCGCCCACGCGGATGCGCCTGGCGCGCTCGACGAACTTCGACACGAAGTCGGCATAGATCGACTGCTGCACCAGGATGCGGCTGCCGGCAGTGCAGCGCTCGCCGTTGTTGGAGAAGATCATGAAGACCGCGGCGTCGAGGGCGCGCTCGAGATCGGCGTCGTCGAAGATCACGAACGGGCTCTTGCCGCCCAACTCCATGCTGAACTTCTTCAGGCCGGCCGACTTGACGATGCGGTTGCCGGTGGCGGTCGAGCCGGTAAAGCTGATCGCGCGCACGTCCGGGTGCGCCACCAGCGGTTCGCCGGCGTCCTTGCCGTAGCCATGCACGAGGTTGAGCACGCCGGCCGGAATGCCCGCCTCCAGTGCCAGTTCGCCCAGGCGAGCGGCGGTCATGGGCGAGAGCTCGCTCATCTTCAGCACGGCGGTGTTGCCGAAGGCCAGGCACGGCGCCACCTTCCAGGTGGCCGTCATGAAGGGCACGTTCCAGGGGCTGATCAGCGCGCACACGCCCACCGGGTGGAACAGCGTGTAGTTCAGGTGCGTGGGCGTCGGATAGGTGTGGCCGTCCACCCGCGTGCACATCTCGGCGAAGTAGTAGAAGTTGTCGGCTGCGCGTGGCACCAATTGCTTGCCGGTCTGGGCGATGACCTGGCCGCAGTCGTTGGTCTCGGTCTGCGCCAGCTCCGGCACGTGCCGGGCGATCAGGTCGCCCAGCTTGCGGATCAGCTTCGCGCGCTCGGGCGCCGGCAGGCCCGCCCACTTCGGAAAGGCGGCCTTGGCTGCGGCCACGGCGGCGTCCACCTCGGCCTGGCCGCCGCAGGCCACCTCGGCCAGCACTTCCTGCGTGGCGGGATTGATGGTTTCGAAATAGTCTCGGCCGGCGACGTGCTCGCCGCCGATCAGGTGATCGATCCGGGTGGTCATGGGGTTCCTTGGATGGTGTTGACCAGCGCGCCGACGCGCTCGATCTCGGTGACGATCACATCGCCCGGGCGGCAGTCCGCCACGCCGTCGGGCGTGCCCGTGAGGATGAGATCGCCCGGAGAGAGCGTCATGAAGCTGGAGAAATACTCGATGAGGAAGGGCAGGTCGAAGACCATGTCGCGCGTGTTGCCTGACTGCGTGACCTGGCCGTTGACGGTGGTGCGCAGGTCGAGGTTCATCGGGTCGGGCACGTCGGCGGCGTCGACCAGGAAGGGCCCCAGCGGCGTGCAGGTGTCGCGGTTCTTCACCCGCAGGTTGGGCCGATACCAGTTCTCGAGGTAGTCGCGGATGGCGTAGTCGTTGGCCACCGTGTAGCCGCCGATGAAGTCATACGCGTCGTCGCGCCTGACCTTCTTCGCGGTGCGGCCGATCACCACGGCCAGCTCGCATTCGTAGTGCATGAACTGCACCTGCGCCGGCCGTCTCGTGAACTGGCGATGCCCGATGAGCGCACCCTCGCCCTTGACGAACACCAGCGGCTCCTCGGGCGCCTTGCTGAAAGCCAGCTCCTTGGCATGGTCGGCGTAGTTCAGGCCCAGCGCGAGGATGGTGCGTGCGCGTGGCGTGGGCGCCAGCGGCGGCAGCCAGGTGACGGCGTCGAACTCGAACGCCTCGCCGCTGGCCAGCAGCAGGCGGCCGTCGCGCTCGGTGGCATCGTGCGTGACGCCCTGATGGATGACGCGTGCGCGCTTCATGGCTGGCCTCCGACGAGGGTGTTGCTCAAGACATCGAAGCCGGGCGCGACGATGTCGACGCGCTGCCCGGCGCGCGCCAGCGGCCGGCCGGCATTGCAGCCCAGCATCAGCACGTCGCCCGCACGCAGCGTCATGAAGTCGGCGACGTCGGCGAGCAACTGCGCGGGCGGACGCACCAGCTCGGAGAAGTCCGCGCGCTGGCGGGTCTGGCCGTCGATGCGCACCTCCAGCGAGAACGACGCCGGGTCGGCCCCGTCGGTGCGCAGCGCCGCGCCGATGCCGAGGAATCCGTCCAGGCACTTGTACTTCACCGGCGGGCGATAGAAGCTGGCGTGCGGGATCGACAGGTCGTTCATCAGCACGCAGCCGGCGACGCTCCCGCCTTCGCCCATCACCAGGCCGATGGTGGCGCCCACCTCGACCGCCTGCACCCCCGCGGGCAGCGCGATCGGCGCGCCTTGCGGCGAGAAGGTGTTGGCGGTCTTGACGTAAAGGACGGGCGCCTGCGGCGGCGCCTTGTAGGGCGGCTCGTTCATCTGCGGCGCGAGCGCTTCCTGCTCGGCGCGGAAGTTCAGCAGCACGCCGTAGACGGTGCCGGTGGGGAGATAGGAGGTCACGAAGGCTGTTCCAGTGCGATGAGTTCGTCCAGCAGCGCGTAAAGCTGCGAAAGCTTGTCCTTGCCCAGCGAGCTTTCGAGCCAGGCGTAGTGGGATTCGATGGTGGAAGACAGCTGCCGCACCAGCTTGCGCCCAGCCGGCGTGGCGTCGATCAGGCTGCGCCGCGCGTCTTGCGGGTCGCGATAGCGTTCGACCAGGCCGTCGCGTTCCATGCGCGCCAGCACGCCGGTCAGGCTCGGGCCGAGGATGAAGGCCTCGCGCGCCACCCGCCCGGTTTCGACCGCGCCGTGCTCGCCCAGCACGCGCAGCACGCGCCATTGCTGGTCGGACAACTGGTGCTCGCGCAGGCTCGGCCGGGTATGGGCCATGACGGCCTCGCGCGCCTGCAGCAGCAGGCGGGGAAGGTTGCGGTGGACGAACGAGGTGCTCACGAAGCGGCGGGCCGAAGTAGATATTTAATATATTAAATAAATGACGCGCCGCTATGCGGGTTATCCCGCAGGACGGCGCGGCGTCGCCGAGTGCGCGGTGCAGATCAGTCGAGCGTCGCGCCGGCCGCAAGCACTACCTTGCCCCAGCGTTCCGATTCGCTGCGCATGTAGGCGCCGAGCTGCTCCGGCGTGCTCGAACCCGCCTCGAAGCCCTGGCGCAGCAGCGCCTCGCGCACCTCCGGCAGGCCGACGATGCGGACGATCTCGCGGTTGAGTTGCTGCACCGTCGCCGCCGGCGTGCCGGCCGGCGCGACCACGCTCTGCCAGGCCACGGCCTCGAAGTCGCGCGTGCCGGCGACGCCGGATTCGGCCACCGTCGGCACGTCGGGCACCGAGGTCTGGCGATGGCCGGACGTGACCGCCAGTGCGCGCAGGCGGCCATCGCGCACGTGCGGCAGGGCAGGCGCCAGGTCGGTGAACATCAGTTGCAACTGGCCGCCAAGCAGGTCCGCGAGTGCCGGCGCGCTGCCGCGGTAGGGCACGTGCGTGAAGTCCACCCCGGTGGCAGCCTTGAACATCTCGGCGCCCAGGTGCTGCGGGCTGCCGTTGCCCGCCGACCCGTAGCTGAGCTTGCCGGGCTGCGCCTTGGCCAACGCCACCAGTTCGGCCAGGTTGCGCGCCTGCACGGAAGGATGCACCACCACCATCAGCGGCACCGAGCCGAGCAGCGCGACCGGCGTGAAGTCCTTGGCCGGGTCGTAGGGCAGCTTGCGGTACAGCCACTGGTTGATGGCCAGGGTGGTGCTGGTGGCGACCAGCAGTGTGTTGCCGTCCGGCGCGGAGCGCGCCACGTGGCTGGCGGCGATGGCCGTGCCAGCGCCTGGCTTGTTGTCGACGATGACGGTGCGGCCCAGCGCCGTGCCCAGGTGCTGCGCCAGCAGCCGTCCGAGCATGTCGGTGGTGCCGCCGGGCGCGTAGGGCACGACCAGGGTGATCGGACGGTCGCTTTGCGCGAGCGCGGGCAGGGCGGCGGCACCGCCCAGGGTGCCGGCAGCGGTCAGCAGGCCCAGGCGGGCGAGGGCTTGGCGTCTTTGCATGGTTGTCTCCTTCGATTCGGTTTCGGGGCCAGGTGGGCGGCGGCGCTCAGGCTACGGCGGCGCCGCGTATGCGATCGACAAGCGCCGTGGCGTCGTCCGGACAACGGTCGCCGCGCCAGGCGACGTGCTGGTCCGGCCGCGACAGCACCAGTGGCCGGTCGTACAGTCCGGCGGCGTCGGCCGAATCCAGGTCGAGCAGGGTCATCGGCACGCCGCGCTCGGCGGCAGCGGCCAGCAGCGGCGCGGCGTCGACCGCAGGGTCGCGCCGCAGCAGGGTATAGCCCGCGCCCATCGCGTCGTACAGCGAACGGCCGTCGCGCAGCCACAGGTGGGGCGTGCGGCAGCCGGGCACGGTGGACGGCTGGAACTGCGCCATCGAATAGGCGGGCGCGGCTTCGCCGTCGTAGGCGACGATCGGCGAGGCGTCGTAGAAGTAGCCGAAATTCAGCCCGGCGCAGCAATACTGCTGCACGTTCAGTGCGTACAACGTGCGGCCGGTCGCTTCGCGCACCGCGTCGCCCTCGGGTCCGGCGGCTTCGATGTTCGCCGGCACGCCCTCGCGCTCCTTCTGCAGCGCCACCGCATGGTTCATCGCGAAATGCGACACCTGCTCCGTGATGGGCAGCCGCTCGGCCTGGTAGGCGTCGAGAATGGCCGCCGGCGCCCAGCCCTGCACATGCGCGGCGAGTTGCCACGACAGGTTCATTGCATCGGCGATGCCGGCGTTCATGCCGTAGCCCGCCATCGGGATCCACAGGTGCGCTGCGTCGCCGCAGATGAAGACGCGGCCGTCGCGCAGGCGGTCGGCCACCAGCCGGCGCCCGATCCAGTCTTCCCTGGAAATGACCTCGTACTCGAACTGCGGCCCCACGCCCAGGATCTGGCGGATCGCCCAGTCGCGGTCGACCGAGTCGAAATCCGGCTCGTCCGAACGCAGGTAGTTGTGCACCAGCCAGGTCTCGCGCCCGTCGATGGCGTAGACGTTGCCGCTGCGCTGCGGGTTGATGGAGAAGGTGGCCCAGGCGCGGTCGTGCCGGGCCAGACCCAGCAAGGCCGGCGCGCGCAGGAAGGTCGACTGCACGCGGCCCACTTCCGCCGTGCCCGACAGCCGAGCGCCGATCTGTTTGCGCACGCCCGAGCGCCCGCCGTCGCAACCCACAAGGTACTGGCACCGGATGCGCACGCGCGCGCCGCCGTCCAGACGCGTGCCATGCGCGGTGACGCCGTCGGCGTCCTGCGTGAATTCGTCGATGCGCACCCGGTTGAGGATCTGCAGGCCCGGCGTCGCCTCGGCGTGGGCGAACAGGACCGGCTCCAGGTAGATCTGGTTGATGCGGTGCGGCGGCTCCGGCGTCGGCCACCAGGTGTCCGGCCCGTCGGAGGCGGTGTAGCGGTCCTGGCGCGCGGGGATCGGAATGCGCGAGAGTTCCTCGCCGGTGAACCGCGTTCGGTACGCAACGTCGTTCGGGTAGTCGGCCGGCAAGCCGGTGGCGCGCAGTGCGGCGGCCACGCCGAGGCGACGGAAGATCTCCATCGAGCGCGCCGAGACGTGGTTGCACTTCACGTTCGGCGGCTCGCCGCGGTGGCGGATCTCGGCCACCAGCACCTGGATGCCGCGCTGCGCCAGGTCGGTCGCCAGCGTCAGGCCCACCGGGCCGGCGCCGACGACCAGCACTTGCGCCTGCAGGCTGTCGTTCGTCGTGTCTGTGTCTTGCATGAAGACGCATTAGAGGCAATCCGGCGCTTCTGCAAAAATGAAACTTCGATGGCCATAAATAAAGAAACTTTATCAATGCGCGACACGCCCTCGATCCGCCAGTTGCGTGCGTTCGCGGCCGTGTACAGGCTGGGCCAGCTTTCGGCGGCGGCGCGTCAGCTGTCGCTGACGCAGCCGGCGGTCACCGTGCTGCTACGCGAACTGGAAGACAAGCTGGGCGTTCGCCTGTTCGACCGCACCACGCGCTCGCTCCAGCCGACCCAGGCCGCCGTCGAGGCGATCGTCCACGCCGAACGCGTGCTGGCCGAGTTGCAGGACATGCACGGCGCCATGGCCGAACTCGCCTCGAGCCGGCGCGGCCGCCTGCGGGTCGCGGCCACCTCGACCGTGGCGCAGACGCTGCTGCCGGGCGCCTTGCGGCGCTTCGGCGCGCAGCATCCGGGCGTGCGCGTGGTGGTCGACGATTGCGCGCCCGGCGAGTTCGTGCAGCGCATCGCCAGCGGCCGCGTCGACCTGGGCATCGGTACGCTCGAGACGGCAGTGCCGGCACTGGTCGAGCGCGTGTTCCTGCGCGAGCCGCTGGTCGCCGCAGCGCCCGCCAGCGGGTCCTTCCAGCCCGGACGCGACATCACGTGGAAGGCCTTGGCCCGCCTGCCGCTGGTGACCGTGCGCGCCGGCTACGGCGTGCGCCAGCGCATCGAGCGTGCCGCGGCGGAGGCGGGCGTGACGCTGCAGGTGACGCAGGAGGTGTCGCTGCTGACCACCGCGCTGGCGCTGGCGGCGGCCGGTCTGGGCGTGGCCGTGGTGCCTGCCTCCGTGGCGGCGCGCATGGCCTGGGGTGACATGGCGGTGCGGCGCATCACGCGGCCCACGGTGACGCGGACGGTGGCGGTCGTCTCGCTGGCCGGGCGTTCGCTGCCGCCGGCCGCCGAGGCATTCGCCGGGCTGCTCGAATCCGGCTTCAGGTCCACGGACTGAGTTCGCGCCATCGGGCACACTCGGCGCATGGCCAAGGAGAAGACCCAATACGTGTGCGGCGAATGCGGCGGCACCAGCCCGAGATGGCTCGGCAAGTGCCCGGCTTGCGGCGCCTGGAACACGCTGGTGGAGCAGGCGCCACCGGCCGCGCCGACCGGCGGCAACAACCGACTGAGCCAGCCGCAGTTCGCTGCGCTGGCTGGCGTTTCGGAGCTGATGCTGTTGTCCGAGATCGAGGCCGTCGACGTGGCGCGCACGCCCACCGGCATCGCCGAACTCGACCGGGTGCTCGGCGGCGGCATCGTCGCCGGGGGCGTGACGCTCATCGGCGGCGACCCTGGCATCGGCAAGTCCACGCTGCTGCTGCAGGCGGTGGATGCGCTGCAGCGCGCCGGCCAGAACGCGCTGTACGTCACCGGCGAGGAAAGCGGCGCCCAGGTGGCGATGCGCTCGCGCCGGCTGCAGCTGGCGCAGTCCCAGGTGCAGGTGCTCGCCGAGATCCAGCTGGAGAAGATCATCGCCACGCTGGACAGCACCCGCCCGGCCATCGCGGTGATCGACTCCATCCAGACCGTCTACTCCGACCAGCTCAGCTCCGCCCCCGGCTCGGTGGCGCAGGTGCGCGAATGCGCAGCCCACCTCACGCGCTTCGCCAAGACGAGCGGCACGGCGGTCGTGCTGGTGGGCCACGTGACCAAGGAAGGTGCGCTGGCCGGACCGCGCGTGCTCGAGCACATGGTCGATACGGTGCTGTACTTCGAGGGCGACACGCATTCGAGCTTCCGCCTGGTGCGCGCCATCAAGAACCGCTTCGGTGCGGTCAACGAGATCGGCGTGTTCGCCATGACCGAACGCGGCCTCAAGGGCGTGAGCAATCCCAGCGCCATCTTCCTGAGCCAGCACAGCGAGCCGGTGCCCGGCAGCGTGGTGCTGGTCACGCTGGAGGGCACGCGGCCGATGCTGGTGGAAATCCAGGCGCTGGTCGACAACGGCGGGCCCAGTCCGCGTCGCCTGTCGGTGGGGTTGGACCGCGAGCGGCTGGCCATGCTGCTGGCGGTGCTGCACCGGCATGCCGGCGTGGCCTGCATGGACCAGGACGTGTTCGTCAACGCCGTCGGCGGCGTGCGCATCGGCGAGCCGGCGGCCGACCTGGCGGTGATGCTGGCCATCAGCTCGTCGCTGCGCGGCAAGCCGCTGCCCAAGGGCTTCATCGCCTTCGGCGAGGTCGGCCTGGCGGGCGAAGTGCGGCCCGCGCCGCGCGGCCAGGAGCGCCTGCGCGAGGCCGCCAAGCTCGGCTTCTCGGTGGCCATCGTGCCCAAGGCCAATGCACCCAAGCCGGGCGCGGCCGGCTTCGAAGGGCTGGTGCTGCATCCGGTCGAGCGCATCGAGGAGGCGCTCGCGGTCGTGCGCGGCCTCGACTGATCCGCCGACGCGCACGCCGATCGCCAAGTACCGGCGCGCGCGTGCATACTCGCCTCAAAGTACAAGCGCGGGCCGCATCGGCCCGGCCATAAAGTCAGGAGCGAGCATGCAACTCATTGTTTCCGCCGGCGTCATTGCCGCGATCGTTCTCTGGGGGCTGGTGTCGCCGGCTTCGCTGGGCAGCTTCTTCAACACCGCGCTGGCGGACATCTCGCACAACTTCGGCTGGTTCTATCTGTGGCTGGTGCTGGGCCTGGTGGTTCTGGCGGTGTTCCTGGCGGTGACCCGCTACGGCGACCTGAAGCTTGGCGACCACGACGACGAGCCGGAGTTCTCGCTGCACGCCTGGTTCGCCATGCTCTTTGCCGCCGGCATGGGCATCGGGCTCGTCTTCTTCGGTGTGGCCGAACCGGTCTCGCACTACAGCACCCCGCCCGAAGGCGTCGTGCCCAACACGCCCGAAGCCGCGCGCGCGGCGATGCGCTATGCCTTCTTCCACTGGGGCCTGCACCCCTGGGCGGTGTACGGGGTGGTGGGCCTGGCCATCGCCTTCTTCACCTTCCGGCGCAATGCCTCGCCGCTGATCAGCTCGGTGACCGAGTCCCTGCCGTGGGCCCTGGTGCGCAAGCTCTCGCCGGCCTTCAACGTGCTGGCCATCGTGGCCACCGCATTCGGCGTGGCCGCCTCGCTCGGCGTGGGCGCGACGCAGATCAACGGCGGGTTGCATGCGGCCTTCGGCGTGTCGGTCAACTCGGTGAACCAGTCGATCATCATCGTGGTGACCACGGTGCTCTTCATCACGTCGGCGGTCACCGGCGTGGAGCGGGGCGTGAAATACCTGTCCATCGGCAACCTGGTGCTGGCGGGGCTGCTGGCGCTGTTCGTGCTCGTGGTGGGGCCGACCATCGCCATCGTCGACACGCTGACCAACACGCTCGGTTCGTACCTTTCGGAGCTGGTGCGCATGAGCCTGCGCATGACGCCGTTCGTCGACAGCACCTGGGTGGGCGACTGGACCATCTTCTACTGGGCCTGGTGGCTGGCATGGTCGCCCTTCGTCGGACTGTTCATTGCCCGCGTCTCCAAGGGGCGCACCATTCGCGAGTTCATCATGGGCGTGGTGCTGGCACCGACGCTGGTGGGCTTCGTGTGGTTCTCCATCTTCGGCGGGACCGCGCTGAACCTGGAAATCTTCCATAGCGTGCCGCTGGCCGAGGCGGTCAAGGACAACGTGGCCACCACGATGTTCGTCATGTTCAACGCGTTGCCGGCCAGCACGCTGCTGTCCATCGTCGCGACGGTGCTGGTGTTCGTCTTCTTCGTCACCTCCGGCGATTCGGCCACGCTGGTGCTGGGCACGATGAGCACCGGCGGCGATCCGAACCCGAAGGCCAAGGTGAAGATCATCTGGGGCGTGCTGGTGGCCGGCATCGCCATGAGCCTGCTGCTGGCCGGAGGCATCGACGCCCTTCAGGCGGCGACCATCGTGTTCGCGCTGCCGTTCTCCGTGGTGCTGGTGCTGATGTGCATCGCGCTGGTCATCGCGGTGCGGCAGGACTGGCAGGAAGAGGACGCGCGCGAACGCAAGCTGCACCGGCGCCTGCGCGAGTGGGTGAGCAAGGAGGAAACGGCCGCCGCCGGTGGTGGCGTGCAGCCGTTGGGCGACCAGCCGTCGCAGGCGCGCCGCGACGGACCGTGACGCGGGCCGCTCGGGCGCGGCGACAATACGGCCCCATGAACTTCAAGCAACTGTGGGTGCCCGTGCTGGGCCTCCTGATCCTGTTCGGCGCCTATCGCGCCTACGGCTGGCCCGGCGTCGCGCTCGCCGCCGGCGGCCTCGTCATGTTCCTGCTGCTCAATTTCAATCGCGCCGTGGCGGTGCTGCGGCGCGCCGCCGACCGCCCGATCGGCACGGTGGCCAGCGCCGTGATGCTCAACGTCAAGGTGCGCAAGGGCCATACCCTGATGCACGTCATCGCGCTGACCCGGGCGCTGGGCGAGCTGCGTTCGCCCAAGGGCGAGCAACCCGAGCACTACCGCTGGACCGACAACAGCGGCTCCTACGTGGATGCGCAGTTCATGAACGGCAAGCTGCAGGAATGGTCGCTCACGCGCCCGCAGGCCGATGCGCCGGAGGACACCGCCGCGGCCACCGCGGCCGACGAGACCACGCCGCGCGCGTGACCGCCGGGGTCAGGGCGGGGCTGGCCGCTGCTGCTGCCGGGCCAGCGCCTTCGCCACGAAGCCGATCACTTCGTCGAGGTCTTGCATGACGGGCATGGGCCGTGGCAGGAGCTCGAATGCGTCGGCAGGGCCGAAGCCAACGACCGGCTTGCCGAATGCCAGGCCGAGCCCGATCTCGTCGCGCGTGCCCTGGCTTCCCGGCAGGGCGATGACGACGTCGCTCGACAGGATGTTGACGTGGTTGCGCGTCAGCCGGCCGGTGTCGCCGTCCGTGGCGTCGAAGCGCGGCAGCGGCGTGACGATTGGAATTTCCACGAACGGATTGGGATAGCCGTCCAGCGGCGCGAAGCCGTGGGCCGCGTCGGACCGCGTCGGCAGGATGCCGATGCAGCGCCCCGGCCGGCCGGGGGTCTGGTGGAAGGCGCGGCTGACGCTGGTCATCACGCCGCCGCCGCCGCCGGTCAGCAGGTGATGGCCGGCCCGCGCGATCCACTGGCCCAGCGGTTCGGCCAGTTCGGGCCAGGCCTGCTTGCCCGAGCCCATGACGCCGATCACGGCCATGGAAAGTCGTGCCTGCGGTGCATCGCGCGGTTCAGAACTCGCGCACGTTCCATTCGTAGTCGATGGCCACCGAGTTGGCCGCGCTCAGCCGTTCGGCCGGGCCCTTGGACAGGGCGGACAACAGGCGCTGGTTGAACTCCACCAGCGTGTCCTTGGCCTTGTCGGCCAGTTCCGGATCGACGCCCTGGTCCTCGTACTTGAACACGTAGGCCTGGGCTGCGATGCCGACCACGAAATAGAGTGCGGCATTTTCCGGGTCGGTCTTCATCAACTGCAGCGCGCTGCGGCCGAAGGCCTTGAAGCCGTCGGTGCCGGAGGGTGCCTGCGCGAATGTCTCGGCGATTTCGGTGAAGGTCATGGTCAGGGCAATTGTCGTTGAAGGAGTTGTGGCGCGGGTGCCGCCGTGGCGCCGACGCCGCCGTGCGCGATCGACCAGCGCGCGGGATCCTGGACGAAGTTTCGCATCTCTTCCAGCGAGGCAGGCGGCAGGGCGTTCCGGGCAGACGCCACGTCGAGCACCTCGCGCCAGCTGCACAGCGCATGCGTGCGCACGCCTTGCGCGGCCAGCAGTTGCTCGGCGCCGAAGGTGCCGTAGCTGAACACGACGAACAAGTCCCGCACTTCGGCGCCGGCGCTGCGCAGGCCTTGCAGGAAGGCCAGTTTCGACTGGCCGGCCGCCATCATGTCGTCCACCAGCAGCACCGGCGCGCCCGGCTGCACGACCCCTTCGACCTGCGTCAGGCCGCGCGGCTTCTTGCGCACGTACTGAAGCGGCAGCTCGAGCGCGTCGGCGATCCAGGCGGCCAGCGCGATGCCGCTGGCCTCTCCGCCGGCGACGGCCCGCAGCCCGTCGAGCGCGCCGGCGGCATCGAGCTGCCTGCGCGCTTGCGCCAGCAGCGCAGAGCGGATCGCCGGAAAGGAGATCAGCCGCCGGCAATCCATGTAGACCGGGCTGGCCCAGCCCGATGGCAGGCGGAAGGGTTCGTCGGTGCGCGCCGAGACGCAGCCTGCATCGAGCAGCAGGCCCGCCATCTCGCGCCGCAATGTGTGTTCCTGCTCGTCGGCCACGCCGCCTCCTGTCGTTGTCGGTTTCATCGGATCCGCTCGACCAGCTGGCGCAGCATCTGCGCGCCGGCCTTGCCCTTGTACGCCTGTTTCCACAGGCGCGCGATCATGGCTTCGTGCATCGCCGTGGCTTCCGGCGACGCGGTCACGGTCGCGATGCCGTTGCGCACGTTGGGCAGCTCGCCCAGGCGGAACGGGCTGACGGCCACCACGTTGCGCTCCGGCCCCGCGAACAGCTGGAAGGTGGAGGAGGGCATCGCGTCGTCGATCAGGCCGATCTGCACGTGCAGCGGCTCGCTTTCCATCAGGTCGGCGATGCGTCGCACCTCGTGGCGCGCCGCCTCCACGCGCTGCGCGCGCACCGGCTCGGGCAGGTCCACGCGGCCGACCAGCCCGGTCAGCACGAAGCGCTCGAGTTCCCGCAGCCCGATCAGGCTCAGGATGTGCGGCCTGCGCCGCTCGAAATGGGCCTTGCGCTCGGCCATGATGGCCAGGATGTTGTCGATGTCGGCCAGCGGCATCGGCTTGCCGCCGACCCTTGGCGCGCCTTCCACCAGCATCTGGCGCAGGTGGCCCAGGTACTGGTCGGACGTGAGCAGCACCGAGATCGGCTCGAAATGCGCCAGGATGCGCTCGGCGCCCAGTTCGAGCTGGCGCATGCGCTCGAACAGCCCCAGCGCCGTCGGGTAGTACTCGACCTCCACGCCGAGCAGCGACGCGAGCGTCGTGCCCAGCAGCTGGGCCAGGCTCTCCAGCGTCTCGATCTTGACGATGTCGCCCTTTTCCATGCGATAGACCACCGCGCGCGACACGCCCAGGCGCTCGGCGACGTCTTCGGCCAGCAGCGAGGCGCCGACCCGATACGCCTTGAGCCGCTCGCCGATGGCGCGGTAGTCGACCCCGGACAGGGCCTTGTGCGCGCCGGCCGCGCCGGACGCTTCGGCGCCGCCGCCGTCTCCGGGGCCGTCGCCGGCCGGCAGCGCGCTGCCGGCCTTCATGGGCGGCCGGCAGCCGGCACGGCGGCCGGCTCCTGCGAAAGGCGTTCGATGGCGTCGCTCATGGCCTGCACGCCGAGCATGAAGTCGCCCATGTCCATGGCCTCGTTCGGGTTGTGCGAGCCGTTCTGGTTGCGCACGAACAGCATGCCGCTGGGAATGCCTGCGTTCGCGAACAGCGATGCATCGTGGCCGGCCCCGCTGGGCAGCACGTCGTGCGGCACGTTCAGCGCGGCGCAGGCGGCGTCGAGCAAACCGGCGATGTGCGCGTCCATCGTGGCCGGGGCGCTGAGCAGCCGGCGGTCGGGGCGGAACGCCACGCCGCGCTCGCGCGCCACCGCCGCCATCTCGGCCTGGGCCAGCTGGTAGAACCCTTCGAGCGAGTCGATGCTCTTGCTGCGCGCCTCCAGGCTGAAGGCGACGTGGCCCGGGATGCGCGAGATGGAGTGCTCAGCCGCATCGGTCTGCATGATGCCCGCGGTGACCACCAGGTCGGTGCCGCGCTCGAGCAGCTCGCGCCAGTGCTGGTCCAGCCGCATGATCAGGTCCGACACCGCGAACACCGCGTCGTGGCGCAGCCAGCGCGGCACCACGCCGGAGTGCTGTGCGTCGCCCACGCATTCGATGCGGTTGTGCCGCACGTTGCCGCGGATTCCCGACACCACCGCCAGCGGCCACTCGCGCGCCACCATGACGGGGCCCTGCTCGATGTGCAGCTCCAGGTAGGCGCGCACCTTCGACTTGTCGAACAGCACTTCCTGGCGCCGGATGCGCTCGACGTCGGCGCCGGCGGCGGCCATGCATTCGCCCAGGGTCTGGCCGGTGCTGCGCTGGCGCAGCTCGAGGTCGGCCGCCTCCAGCTTGCCCAGCAGCGCGCCGGAGCCCATGTAGGCCTTGCCGAACCAGGCGCTCTCCTCGCCGCGGAAGGCGATGGTGCGCACCGGCGGCGACTTGCCGCCGCCGGCCTTGCGGCGCGCCAGCACGCACAGCAGGCCGCACACGATGCCGGCAAGCCCGTCGAAGTTGCCTCCCTGCGGCACCGAGTCGATGTGCGAGCCGATCCAGACCGCCGGCGCCGCGGCGTCGACGTCCGGGTCGCGGATGACCAGGTTGGCGGCGGCATCGGCCTCGACCGCCAGCCCCTGGGCCAGCGCGAAGTCGCGCAGGTAGTCGCAGGCTGCGTTCTCGCCGCGGCCATAGCTCTCGCGCGTCACGCCGACGCCGTCGAAGGACAGGGCGCGGATGTCGGCGAAGAGCTTGTCCGCCAGCGCGCGGTGTTCGAGCAGGTTCATGGCGGTCAGCCCGACTGCTGGGCGAAACGCAGCCAGCGGTCGGACAGCTGGCGGTCGAGCTTGACCTGGCCGGTCAGATCGCGGACCTGCGTCACGCCCTGCTGCGCGCACAGGTCATGCAGCCCGTCGACGATCTTGCGCATCACGCCGGGATCGAGGAACGAGGCGGTGCCCACCTGCACCGCGGAGGCGCCGGCGAGCATGAACTCCATCGCGTCCTCGGCGCTGCCGATGCCGCCGCAGCCGATGACGGGAATGCGCACGCTGCGATAGCACTGGTGCACCATGCGCAGGGCAATGGGCTTGATCGCCGGGCCCGACAGGCCGCCCATCACGTTGCCGAGCTTGGGCTTGCGCGTGCGTACATCGATCGACATGCCGAGCACCGTGTTGCCCATCACGAGCGCGTCGGCACCCGCCTCTTCGGCGGCCTTGGCGACCGCGGCGATGGACGAGGCATTCGGCGTGAGCTTGGCCCACACCGGGTGCGAGGTGCGCCGCCGGATCGCGCTGACGACCTTGTAGGTGGTCTCGGGCGTCATGGCGAAGGCCATGCCGTCGGCCTCCAGGTTCGGGCAGGAGATGTTGGCCTCGATCGCCGCCACGTCGGGCAGCGACATCTCGGCCACGGCGGCGGCAAACTCGTCGGCGGTGTCCGCCGAGATCGACACCACCACCGGCGTGCCGAAGCGGGTGTAGGGCGGCAGCACCTGCTCGCGGAAGTGCTGCAGCCCCTTGCTCGGGATGCCGATCGAATTGAGCATGCCGGAGGTGGTCTCGGCCACCCGCGGCGTCGGATTGCCGGCGCGCGTCTTGGGCGAGACGCTCTTGATCACCAGCGCGCCCAGCCGGCGCAGGTCCAGCGCCTCGGCGTACTCGATGGCGAAGCAGCCCGAGGCGGGCATCACGGGATTGCGCAGGGCGAGTTCGCCCACGCGCACGGTCAGATCAGCCAAACTCCACCTCCCCGACCACATGGCGGATGGGAAAAACCGGGCCGTCGCGGCAAACGCGCAGGAAGCGCTTGTCCTGCCCGTCGTCGAACAGCCGCACGCACGACAGGCACACGCCCATGCCGCATGCCATGCGCTGCTCCATGGCCACGTCGCCGCGCGTGGCGGGAAAGTCCTGCAGCACCCGCTGCAGCAGCAGCAGGAGGCGGTGCGAGCCGCAGGTGAACACGGCGTCGTGATGGCGCGCCGAAAGCAGCCGGCGCACCAGCGCCTCGACCGGCTCGACCGCCGAACTGCCGTCGCTGTCGAACACACAGTGCACGTCCGCCTCGGCGCCGCGCAGGAACTCGTCCCGCATCAGATCCTGCGGCGAGCGGGCGGACATCACCGCGGTGATCGCCACGCCGGCCTGCGCGGCCTGGCGCAGCAGCGGCGCCATGGTGGCGAGCCCGACGCCGCGCGCGACGACCAGCAGGCCCTGGTCCTCGGGCCGCAGCTCGAAGGTGTTGCCCAGCGGGCCGACGATGTCCATGGTGCTGCCGACGTCCAGCGTGGCCAGCGTGCCCGTGCCCAGGCCGGTCACGTTGTAGAGGAACTCGATGGTGCCCGCCTCCGGCCCGGTGCCGTACACGCTCATGGGGCGCAGCAGGAAGGGCTGCGCCGCCTCCACCGCCGGGCACTTGAGCTGGTAGAACTGGCCCGGCCGCGTGGTGCCGGCCAGGTCGGCGTCGGCCGACAGGCGAAGGTACCGGTAGCGCGCATTGACCTGGCGGTGCTCGACCACGCGGCAGCGGTGCGAAGCGACCTGCGCGGCGTTACGCGGGAAGCCGCAGGCGGCGGACGACGCTTCGCCGCAGGAGGCCGGCAGCGTCATTGCAGTTCCTTGCCCTTGAGCTCGGGCACCAGGAAGACGGTGGCGATCATGTCGATGACGTAGATCGCGGCCAGCAGGCCGATGGCGACCTGGAACGAGTACGTGGCGGCAAGCGCGCCGACGGTCACTGGCCCAAAGCCGCCCACCGCGCGTCCGATGTTGAACAGCACGTTCTGGGCGGTGGCCCGCGCCTCGGTCGGATAGGCCTCCGACATGAGCGCACCGTAGCCGCCCAGCATGCCGTTGACGAACATACCCAGCACCGCGCCGGCCCACAGCATCGCCACCGGGTCGCGCAGCTGCGAATACACCACCACCATTACCACGGCGCCGGCCTGGAACAGCAGGAAGCTGGGCTTGCGGCCGATACGGTCCGCGAGCTGGCCGAAGACCCAGATGCCGGCCATCATCCCGAGGATGGTCACCGCGGTCCACATGGCCGAGCGGGTGAGGTTGAAACCCAGTTGCTTGGACAGGAAGCTGGGCATCCAGATCATCAGCCCGTAGTAGCCGAAGTTCTGCACCGAGCACAGCACGACGATGCCGGCGCTGACCTTGGCGGTGGCCTTGTCCTTGACCAGCAGGCCGAAGGCGCGGGCGCCGGACGTCTTCTTCGCCGCGTTGCGCACGAACACCTCCGGCTCGTGCAGCCGGTTGCGGATCACCCAGGCCACGATGGCCGGGATCACGCCCACCAGGAACATGCCGCGCCAGCCGATGGCCGGCAGCAGCAGCGGCGTGAGCAGCGCCGCGCCCAGCACGCCGACCTGCCAGCCCAGCGCGACGTACGAGGACACGCGGGCACGGTGGCGCGCCGGCCAGGCCTCGGCAGCCAGCGCCATGCCGATGCCGAACTCGCCGCCCAGGCCGATGCCGGCGATGGTGCGGTAGATCAGCAGGTCCCAGTAGCCCTGGGCGAAGGCGCACAGCCCGGTGAAGACGGCGAACAGCACGATGGTCCAGGTGAGCACCCGGATGCGCCCGAAGCGGTCGCTCAGCGCGCCGAACACGATGCCGCCGATCACCGCGCCGATCAGCGTCCACGTGACCAGCGAGCCGGCCTGGCCGGGTGTCAGGTGCAGGTCGGCCGAGATGGCCGACAGCATGAAGCCGAGGATCAGGAGGTCGAAGCCGTCCATGGCGTAGCCGACGGCCGAGCCGAGCAGGGCTTTCCATCCGTAGCTGTCGACGCGGGTGCTCGCGGCGCCGTCCGCGGGGGCGCCTGCGGCGCCCGTGTGCGTTGTGTTCAAGCAAGTCTCCTGAGTGGATTTTTTATGATACATATCTCTTTTTTGAGATTGCAAGCATTTTGTGACAGAAGCGGGCCTCGCCGTGCCGGCGCCGCAACGCCGCGGGAGTCGCCGCTGGCGCCAGCGAGCCAGCAGAATGCCGGTCCATGGACGCCTTCATCTCCGCCTCCGCCCGCGCCCTGGCCGCAGGCGATGCGCTGGGGGCGCTCAAGCGCGTGGCGCTGCGCGACGATCCACCTGCGCTGGCCCTGCGCGGCATTGCCATGGCGCAGCTGGGCGAGCATGTGCGCGCGCGTGACCTGCTGCGGCGAGCGGCGCGTGGCTTCGGCGCCGGCCATGAATCGCTGGCCCGTGCGCGCTGCATCGTGGCCGAGGCCGAGGTCGCCCTGGCGATGCGCGACTTCGGCGCCAGCGGCGGCGCCCCGCGGGCGCTGATCGCGGCGACGGCCACCCTTGCGGCCCACCGCGACCGTCCCAACGTGCTGCAGGCGCAACTGATCGCGGCGCGCCGCCTGCTGCTGCTGGGGCGGCTCGACGATGCCGCGGCCGCCCTGGCGGCGCTGGACGCGCGCGAAGGCCTGTCGCCGGCGCTGGCGGCGGTGGCCGAGCTGGCCTCGGCCGAACTGGCGCTGCGCTCGCTGCGCGTCGGCGCGGCGCAGGCCGCGCTGGCACGGGCGCAGGCGCTGGCGCTGCACGCCGGCGTCCCGGCCCTGGTGGCGGAGGTCGCTGAAGCCCGTACGGCTTTGCAGCGTCCAGCGGCGCGCCGCCTCGATCCTGACGGCGGCGGGCAGCCGTTGCTGCTGCACGAGGCGGCAGCCCTGCTCGACGACCCTGGCTGCCTGGTGCTGGATGCCTGCCGCCGGGGCCTTCGCGCCGGCCATGTCTGGTTGCCGTTGGCACGCCGGCCGGTGCTGTTCACGCTGGCCCGGGCGCTCGCCGGCGCCTGGCCCGGCGACGTCGGGCGCGAGGCGCTGATCGCCGACGCCTTTCGCACCCGCGAGCCGGACGAGACGCACCGGGCCCGCCTGCGGGTGGAAATCGGCCGCCTGCGCGCCCTGGTCAAGCCGCTGGCGCAGGTGCAGGCAACCGCGCGCGGCTTCGTGCTGCAGCCGCGCGAGGGTCGGGAACTGGCGGTGCTCGCGCCGCCCATCGACGGCGAGCAGGCGGCATTGCTGGCGCTGCTGGCCGACGGCGCGGCGTGGTCCACGTCCGCCCTGGCGCTGGCGCTGGATGCGAGCCAGCGCACCGTCCAGCGCGCGCTGGCCGACCTGGAGTCCGACGGCCGCGTGCGCTCGGTCGGGCGCGCCCGCGCGCAGCGCTGGCTGGCGCCGCCGCTGACGGGATTCACGACGATCTTGTTACTCCCCGCTGCGCTGCAGCCGGCGTAGATTTGCCTGCATGGCGCCGACGCCGGCGCCTTTGTCCCGACATCAGCAACAGGAGCGATCAGATGACCGACAGCAAGCTCAGCAACGCGTGCGAGATCGAGCCCGAGGACGCACCCCCGAGCCGGATGCACGCACCCGCGGTGGCCGCGCGCCCCGCCGAGATCGTGCGCGAATACGGCGACCTCGGCGGCGACGGCCGCGTGCATGGCGTCAGCCACGACGGCCGGCATGTCTGGGCCGCGACCGGAACCCAGCTGGTGGCCTTCGACCCCGCCAGCGGGCAGGTGGCGCGCACGCTCGATTGCGCCGGCGATGCAGGCACCGCCTTCGACGGCAAGTACCTCTGGCAGATCGCCGAGGCGCGCATCGACAAGATCGACCCGGCCAGCGGCCGCATCGTCGCGTCCATCCCTGCGCCGGGCCACGGTAACGATTCGGGCCTGGCCTGGGCCGAGGGCAGCCTGTGGGTGGGACAGTACCGCGACCGCAGGATCCACCAGATCGACCCGGCATCGGGCGCCGTGCGCCGCACCATCGAGTCGAACCGCTTCGTCACCGGCGTGACCTGGGTCGACGGCGAGTTGTGGCACGGCACCTGGGAAGCCGAAGAGAGCGAACTGCGCCGCGTCGACCCGAAGAGCGGCGAGGTGCTCGAGCGCCTGTCCATGCCCGACGGCATGGGCGTCAGCGGCCTCGAGTCCGACGGCGGCGGGTTGCTGTATGCGGGCGGCGGCGGCAGCGGCAAGGTGCGCGCCGTGCGCCGGCCCCGGCGCGCCCCATCGGCGCACGCCAACACGGGAGCGGCGTCATGAACGAGGCACTCGCCGAACAGGCGCGCACGGACGATCCGGTCCGCAGCAGCCACGCCGTGGTCGTCAGGGACCGCTGGCTGGCCCAGCGAAAGGCCTTGCTGGCGCGCGAGAAGGAGCTCACGCGCCTGGGCGACCAGGTCGCCCGCGAGCGCCGCGCGCTGCCCTGGCTCCACGTGGACAAGGCCTACGTGTTCGACGCGGCCGACGGCGCACGCGCGCTGGGCGACCTGTTCCAGGGCCGGCGCCAGCTGCTGGTGCAGCACTTCATGCTCGGCCCGGGCTGGGAGGCGGGCTGCCCGAGCTGCTCATTCATGGCCGACCACGTCGACGGCATCGAACGCCACCTGCAGCAGCGCGACATGAGCTTCGCGGCCATTTCGCGCGCACCCATCGACGAGATCGAACGCTTCCGCCGCCGCATGGGTTGGCGCTTCGCCTGGGTCTCGTCGAACCGCAACGACTTCAACCAGGATTTCGACGTGAGCTTCACGCCCGAGCAGCTGACGCGCGAGGAGGTGTTCTACAACTTCGGCATGACCACCTTCAAGAGAGACGAGTTGCCGGGGCTGTCGGTGTTCTACAAGGACGATGCGGGCACCATCTTCCACACCTACTCGACCTACGGGCGTGGCGTGGAGGCCATGATGGGCGCCTATCGCCTGCTCGACCTGCTGCCCAAGGGCCGCGACGAGGACCGGTTGAGCTACGGCATGGCCTGGGTGCGGCATCACGACCGCTACGAGACGGCCGCGCCGGCTCCGGCGGCCGGCGGCTGCTGCGCCGCATCAAGGGCAGGCGCCTGAGCGGCGCGCCGGGACCACGCCATGGACGCGCCCGGGCCCTGGCTGGCGGTGGCTGCGCTGGGCGCCGTGCACGGCCTCAATCCCGCCACCGGCTGGATCTTCGCGGCGGCCTGCGCGGTGCGCGGCGGCGAGCGGTCGCGCGCCGTACTTGCCTTGCTGCCGATCGCCGCGGGTCATCTCCTTTCGGTGGCGCTCGTCGCCGGCGTCGTGGCGCTGGCGCCGTGGCTTGGCCGCCAGGCGCAATGGCTGCTGCAGGCCGGGGCCGGCGCACTGCTGGTCGCCACGCTGCTGATGCACCTGCGCGGCGGGCGTGAAGTGCGCAACCGCCCGCAAGGATGCGGCGGGCGGGTCCGTACCGTCGCGCCGCGAAGTGCCGCGGCCGTGGCGCGGCATGCCGGCGCCACCAGCCTCGCGCTGTGGTCCTTCATCATGGCCACCGCGCATGGCGCCGGCCTGATGCTGGTACCGGCCCTGGTGCCGCTATGCCTGGCCGGCACGCCGGCGCGGGAGATCACCGCATCGGGTTCGCTGGGCCTGGTGCTGGCCGCGATCGGCCTGCACATGGCCGCGATGCTGGCGACGACGGCCCTCATGGCCGGCGCCGCCTGCCGGTTGGCCGGGTGGTGCCGGCGCCGGCTGGCGCGCCTTCAGGCCATTGCGGTGGCGGTGGCAGACGGCCGCGCCGCGCCGCGGTCGCGTGCCAGAAGCATCTGGGCGGCCACCATTTCCGCCGTGGCGGCCGAGAGGGTCCAGCCCAGGTGACCGTGGCCCGTGTTGTAGAACACGTTGGCCCGCCGGCCCTGTCCGACGCGGGGCATCAGGTTCGGCATCATCGGCCTCAGCCCGGCCCAGGGCACGACCTGGCGCGTGTTCACGCCCGGGAAGCATTGGTTCACCCAATCGACCAGCGGTCGGATGCGGTCGGCGCGGATGTCGCGGTTCACGCCGTTGAATTCGGCCGTGCCGGCGACACGGAAGCGGTCTGCGCCGAGCCGGCTGGTCACCAGCTTGGTCTCGTCGTCCAGCAGGCTGACCGTCGGCGCGGCCGCCTGGCTGGCGGCATCGAGCAGGTTCACGGTGATCGAGTAGCCCTTGACCGGATAGACGTTGACCCGGTCCCCGAGCTGCGCGGCGAAGTCGCGGCTGCCCACGCCGGCGCACACCACCAGCCCGTCGAAACGATGCTCGCTCTGCGGCAGGCCGTCGGCCGGCCGGGCCGCGACGGTCACGCGCGCCTGCCTGCCGTCGCTGTCCAGGCGCGTCACGTCCTGGCCGTAGAGTATGCGCACGCCCAGCCGCTGCGCCGCCGCCGCCAGGCCCTGGGTGAACTTGTGGATGTCGCCGGTGGAATCGCTCTCGGTGAAGAAGCCCCCGTGATAGCGGCCGGCCAATGTCGGTTCGATGGCGCGCATCTCCTCGGGCGTCACGGCCCGGCGCGGCAGGCCGCCCTCGGCCAGCAGCTTGCTGACCTCGGCGGCATGGTCGAAGCCGGCCTTGTTGCGGTAGATGTGCAGGATGCCCTCGCGCTTGAGGTCGAAATCGATGCCTTCGGCCTGCGCCCAGTCGAACAGATGTTCGCGCGCCGCGACGGCCAGGCGCGCCGTCTCCACCGTGTTGTGGCGGTAGCGCCCGATGTGGGCCACGAACTCGGCGAACCAGGACAGCTTGTGCCAGCTCGGCCGGGGATTGACCAGCAGCGGGGCGTCGCCGCGCAGCATCCACTTCATGCCCTTCCAGACCGTTGACCAGTGGTTCCACACCTCGGCGTTGGATGCCGAGAGCTGGCCGCCGTTGGCGAACGAGGTTTCCATGGCGGCATAGCGGTGCCGCTCGAACAGGGTGACGGAAAAGCCGCGCCTGGCCAGCGCGTAAGCCGTGGTGACACCGGTGATGCCACCGCCGATGACGGCGATCGATTGCATGTGAGACAGCTCCAGGACGTCATGAGGATGGGCGCGCGCGGCATGTTTGCCGCTGCGTGCGCCCCCTCTGTCCTGGAACCTGAGAGATTCGCGGGCGACCACCGGGGTGGCGCCGCTTGCTCCTGCGGTGTCCCGGCAGACGACGCCGGGCGCTCTTCAGAGAGTTGAAAACCGTCGACCGGTCCTTTTGCCTGAGAGTTTCCGGGGCGGTTGCTCCTTCGGCGCCGGCTCCCCGTCTTGCAGGACAGGTGGCCGGGCTCTCCCGATCGACCGCGCGATTCTAGGCGCGGTTGCCGGGTTGGGGCAATCCGTGTGTTCGTCCGGCCGGGCGTTAGACCGGCCCGGCGGGCGCCGGCGCGCTCCTCGCACCGCGCCGATCGCCCAAGAATTCCGTCAACTGTCGGAAGCAGCTCCTTGGTCGCGTGGCACACGTCCATGCGGGGCCTATAGTGCGGCCGGCGCAAAAAGCGGCGCTGCAGGGAGAGGAATGAAACAACGAGGATCGCGCAAGCCTGCGCGCTCGAGCCAGCGCGCCAGCATCGCAGGCGAGTGCGGCCATGCGCCGACGACTTTCGCCATTGCCGCGATGTGCTCTGTCTTTCTCGCGGGATGCCAGAGCACCATGTCCTCTTCGTTGTCCATTGGCGGCGCCGCGGGCCAGCCCGGCGCAGGCGGCCATTCCGTGACCACCGACGATTGGCCTTTGAGGTTTCGGGAGCACAAGTTCAGCGCGTTCAGCTACAGCACGTATGGATGCAGGCTGTGGTATCGCGGCAGGCTCCAGTTGGATGAGCCTGATGACCAACTGCAGATGCCCTCGGACGCCGTCGGCAACTACCCGGACAACCTGCATGCGAGCTGGGGGCCGATTCGGAACTTCCCTTCGCCGGCCAAGGTGAGCTGGCGCTCCAGGGATGGCTCGTCGCATCGTGCGGAGGTGGACATCGGCGAGATATTCAAGGACCAGCTGGTTCGCCACAACATGCGGCGCGAGGAGTTGCTGCGGAATCAGGGCGTGCCGCCGGAGATCATCCTGGAGGTCAACGACCGCACGATCAACGTCTATATGCGCGCGACGTTGTGGACGAAGGACGAGCAGATTTCAGGCAACCGCCTGAGCCACCGCCGCGACGATCTGATCAAGGCATACAGCCGCACGTACTGAGAAGCCAGGGCAGTGCATGGGCCAGGTCACCGACTCGTCAATCGATACCGATGCCGCAACCGGGCGGACCAATCCGGTGCCAGCGCTTTTGCACACGGACTACCGCCGAGGCATGGCGCCGAATCGCGCGTTGCTCAACCGCCGCGCAGCCGCCTCGCTGTGCGTGCTTTTTCTTGCAGGATGCCAGAGCGCCATGTCCCCTTCGTTGTCCACTAGCGGCGCCGCGGTCCAGCGCGGCGCAGGCGGCCACTCCGTCACCACCGACGATTGGCCTTTGAGGTTTCGGGAGCACAAGTTCGACGCCTACTGCTTCAGCACCGTTGGATGCGAAGTGGTCTACGGCGGCATGCTCAGGGTCAAGGACCTGGACGACAGATTGAAGATCGCATCGGCGGCCTTGAAGAACTATCCGGCGATGCTGACGGCGGGTATGGGGCCCATCGCCAACTTTCCGCCGCCGGCCAAGGTGAGCTGGCTCTCCAGGGATGGCTCGTCGCATCGTGCGGAGGTCGACATCGGCGAGATATTCAAGGACCAGCTGGTTCACCACAACATGCGGCGCGAGGAGTTGCTCCGGAATCAGGGCGTGCCGCCGGAGATCATCCTGGAGGTCAACGACCGCACGATCAACGTCTATATGCGCGCGACGTTGTGGACGAAGGCGCCTCAGAGGCCGGGACATCCACACAGCAACTATCGCGACGACCTGATCAAGGCATACAGCCGCACGTACTGAGAAGCCAGGGCAGAGCATGGGCCAGGTCACCGACTCTCCAATCGATACCGACGCCGCAACCTGGCGGATCAATCCGGTGCCAGCGCTTTTGCACGCACACCGCCGCCGAGGTATGGCGCCGAACCGCGCGTTGCTCAACCGCCGGGCAGCCGCCTCGCTGTGCGTGCTTTTTCTTGCAGGATGCCAGAGCGCCATGTCCCCTTCGTTGTCCATTAGCGGCGCCGCGGTCCAGCGCGGCGCAGGCGGCCACTCCGTCACCACCGACGATTGGCCTTTGAGATTTCGGGAGCACAAGTTCGACGCCTACTGCTTCAGCACCTTCGGATGCGAAGTGGTCTACGGCGGCATGCTCAGGGTCAAGGACCTGGACGACAGATTGAAGGTCGCATCGGCGGCCTTGAAGAACTATCCGGCGATGCTGACGGCAGGTATGGGCCCCATCGCCAACTTTCCGCCGCCGGCCAAGGTGAGTTGGCGCTCCAAGGATGGCTCGTCGCATCGTGCGGAGGTGGACATCGGCGAGATATTCGAGGACCGGCTGGTTCGCCACAACATGCGGCGCGAGGAGTTGCTGCGGAATCAGGGCGTGCCGCCGGAGATCATCCTGGAGGTCAACGACCGCACGATCAACGTTTATATGCGCGCGACGTTGTGGACGAAGGACGAGCAGATTCCAGGCAACCGCCTGAGCCACCGCCGCGACGATCTGATCAAGGCATACAGCCGCGCGTATTGAGAAGGCAGGGCTGTGCATGGGCAAATTCACCAACTCGTCAATCGATGCCGACGCCGCGACCGAGCGGGATCTGGACACCTACCGCGAGGCCGCTGCTGCACTTGGCAAACTTCGAGTCCCGCTGCTGCTGCCAGAGGTCGACCCTCACGCGCGCTTGTACGTTGCAGCGTTGGACGGGACCGGCAATAGCATGCTCAATGACGCCCCCAAGCATTGGACTGCGGTGGCAAGAATGTATGTCCAGATCAGAGACCGCGAGTATCTGGGCATCACAAACATTCGGGGAGGCTACGTCGCAGGCACCTTCACGCAGGAAGGAATCCTTCGCATTCCCGAGCGCTTGCTGGATGGCCGTTTTGCGAACTCTTTCGATTCGCGCGTCGAGACGGCTTACTTTGACCTGTGTGACAAAGCCCAGCAATGGCTGATTGAGGACCCGCGCGCCCGAATCAACGTCGTAGGCGTCGGCTTCAGCCGCGGCGCAGAGCAAGTTGCCGCACTGCAGCGCATGGTCGAGGAGCGCGGCATTCGCGATCCCAGGGGTGCCAGGTATCAGCGAGATCGGGACGGCATCATCCGGTACGTCGAGTACGCGGACCTCCCCCTGCTGGTTCCTCGCGGCAGGACCTTGCAGGCCGCCCTGTTGTTCGACCCGGTCGTCACCGGCGTGCAGGACGAGGAACGCACGCTGCCGCGATCCAATCTGAGCACCTTCGAGATCAGCGCGATCCATGAGCGGCGCGACTTGTTCAAGGACAACGACCACGTCGCGCCGGGTTTGAGCGAGCAGGGGCGCCACCTCAATGTCAGCGTGGCCGGATCGCACAGCGACATCGGCGGCGCTTACGAAACGAATGGGCTGGGTACGCTCAGCTTCAACCTCGGCGTGGCGTTTCTCAACCGGCTGAGCGACAGGCCGTTCCTGCAGGCGCGGCCGGTCCCCGACGACCCCGCGCAGTTCGTCATTCATCGTTCCGAGCAGCACATGCTGGGCCTGTACGGCACGGCCAGCTACGACGAGGACGGCCTGCGAGACCGCCTTCAGGACCAGTCGCCCCGGCCGGGCATCCAGCGCAAGGATGCCATCGGGGTGGACCTCGACGCGCTGGTCACGCGCGGCACGGCCGCAGCCTTGCAGACCCGCCAGGCGGGGCGCATCGAGCCCATCGGGTTCGTTCGTTCGGATGCCTCCGATGAAGACCTGCTGGACCGCGCGTTCGACGCCTACGAGAAGGGCGATCTTCAGGCCTTTTCCAGGGTCATGCATGAGTTCAGGCAGTCGCCGGACGGGCAGGCCTGGGCGCGGGAGCAGGAGGAATTCAGCGCCACCCTGCGGGCGCATGAGCGGCGGCACGCCGTGCAGCCCGGCCCCGTGATGGCCCGCTGAGCGCCGCTGGACGTTGGGCACGAAAGGAGGGTAGATGGAGGAAGAACGATCGAGAAGGTTGATGCTGCGGCTGATGGCGCTGGCGGACAAGCTGGAGCAGCGCGACATGCAGGTGATCGCGCAGCTGTCGCAACAGGCGTGCGAACTCAAGCGCAGCGCGCAGGCCGTGGCGAGCGGCGGCGAGCAATTCGCGCGCACCGCGCTCGATGCGATGCGCGGCGAAGCTGGCAACGTGGTGCAGCGCGCGATGCGGCAAGCGGTCGAGCAGTGCACCCACAGCCTGACCGAGTCGGCGGCCCATGTGAGCCGCACGGCGCATGAGGTCGGCGCATCGACCGAGCAGCTGCGCAGACAGCGCGGCCTTTGGCTCTGGGCGGCTCCGCTGGCGTTGATCGTGGGGGCGCTGCTTGCCGCCGGCGGTAGCGGCTACCTCGTCTGGAAGAACGCGGCGGAGTTGCGACGCGCGAGCTTCGGGCTGGACATCCTGCAGGCCACCCGCTCGGGAGCGCTCACGCGCTGCGGCGATGCGCTGTGCGCCAGGGTCGGCGCCAAGCCGGCCCGCTACGGAAGGAACGGCGAGTACGTGCTGCTGGCCAAGTAGCTGCGCGGCCGGTCGAGCCGCGGCGGCCCGCCCTCGCGAACGCCTTGCGCGCGGGATGCCCTCAACCTCAGAACGGCGCTTCTTCCTCGGCCTGCGGCTGGCCCTCGGCCTCCGCCGAAGCCGCGCCCTGGGCGCCCGTTGCCCGCGCCGCGTCCACCGGCATGCCGCCGGCGATCAGCTGCTCGCCGCCCAGCGCCTCCACCAGCGCCGGCAGCAACTGCCCCAGCTCGCCGGTCGCGATGGCCGCGTCCGCGTCAAAGTCGTCCTCCGGCTTGCCGCCGTCGGCGGCCTTGTCGGTGCCTTCCAGGAACGCGAGCTTGCGCAACTGCATGCCTTCGGTCAGCTCGAACGACACGCGGTCCTCCCAGGTCATGGCCAGCCGGGTCGGCCGCTTGCCGGCCTCGATGTGGGCGCGTACTTCGTCGATGTCCAGCGCGTGCTTTGCGTAGCGAACGGCTGCCTTCGACTCATCCGTGGCCTTGAGCTCGCATTCGCGGTCGATGGTGAAGCCCGCCGGCGGCTCCTGCGTGTGCAGCCAGCCCGACATGGCGCTGGCCGGCTCCAGCTGGGTGTGGAGCGCCGACACGCCGAAGCCCGGCAGCTGCTGGGCCAGGCTGCTGACCACTTCGTCGGCGCGGGCGATGTTGGAGGCGTTGATCACCAGGCGGCGCTGCGTGCGGTCGATCCAGACGGTGGCGCGCATGAAGCGGGAGAAGGCCATCGGCAGCAGCTCGTGGGTGACCTCTTCCTTCATTTCCTTCTGCTCCTTGCGGCCGGGGCGGCGGCCGGTCTGGGCCTCGATCTGGGCGGCGCGCTCCTCGACCTTGCGGCGCACGACCGAGCCGGGCAGGGCCTTGGCCTCGACCATGAACTCGAGCAGCCACTGGCCCTGGACCGATTCGATCAGCGGGCCGTGCTCCTGCCCGCGCGGCGGCACCCAGCCGGCGGACTTTTCCTGGCTCGGCCCGCAAGGGACGAAGCGCTGCGCGGACAGGGCCTCCTCGGCCTGGGCGAGTTCCTGGTTCCAGGCGGGATCGAGGCAGAAGACGATGACGTTCTTGAAAAGGGACACGTTGCAAAACCTTGTGCTTGCGAGCAAGCGGTGGACGAAAAAGGGAAGAGCGAAGGGGCGTCCGGCGCGTTCCGCCGGAGCGGGGAGCGGCCCGCCGCGGGGCATGCGGCGGGCGGGGCAAAGACCGCATTGTGACCCCGGCAGGGCGCCATGAGCGCACCGGCGCCCGGGCGGCCGGCGGGCCGGCGCCGTAAAATCACCGGCTTTGCGACCCCCAAGCAAGGACAACTCATCATGAGCGCGCAACCCTCGATGGCCGACCGCGACGGCAAGATCTGGATGGACGGCGAGCTGATGGACTGGCGCGACGCCAAGATCCACGTGCTCAGCCACACGCTGCACTATGGCTGCGGCGCCTTCGAAGGCGTACGCGCCTACGACACGAAGGACGGCACGGCGATCTTCCGCCTGGAAGAGCACACCGACCGCCTCTTCAACAGCGCCAAGATCCTGCGCATGAAGATGCCCTTTTCCAAGGAGCAGCTCAACGAGGCGCAAAAGCAGGTGGTGCGGGCCAACAAGCTCGACAGCTGCTACCTGCGCCCGCTGGTGTGGATCGGCTCCGAGAAGCTGGGCGTCTCGCCCAAGGGCAACACCATCCACGTGATGGTCGCCGCCTGGGCCTGGGGCGCCTACCTGGGCGAAGAGGGCATGAAGCGCGGCATCCGCGTCAAGACCTCGAGCTACACCCGCCACCACGTCAACATCACCATGACGCAGGCCAAGGCGGTGAGCAACTACAGCAACTCGATCCTGGCCAACATGGAAGCGCTGGACGACGGCTACGACGAGGCGCTGCTGCTCGATTCGTCCGGTTTCGTGTCCGAAGGCGCCGGCGAGAACGTCTTCGTGGTCAAGGACGGCGTGGTCTACACGCCCGACCTGTCGGCCGGCGCCCTCAACGGCATCACCCGCAACACCGTGCTGCACATCTGCGAGGACCTGGGTATCAAGCTGGTGCAAAAGCGCATCACGCGTGACGAGGTCTACATCGCCGACGAGGCTTTCTTCACCGGCACCGCAGCCGAGGTCACGCCCATCCGGGAACTCGACCGCGTCGAGATCGGCGCCGGTTCGCGCGGCCCGGTCACCGAGAAAATCCAGTCGGCCTTCTTCGACATCGTCAACGGCCGCAATCCCAAGTACGCCAAGTGGCTGAGCAAGGTCTGAGCAGCATGAACGCCAAAGCAGTGGTCGAACTCGCGGCCAAGGATCTGAACTCCCAGGGCGGCGTCTACTGCCCCAGCCCCAAGGCCGACATGAAGCTGTGGAGCGGCCACCCCAAGGTGTACCTGGACGTGGCGCGCCTGGGCGAGGCCAAGTGCCCTTACTGCGGAACGGTCTACCGCCTGAAGGCGGGCGAGACGGTCGCCGGCCACCACTGAAGGCGTGCGCCCGTGCCCGCGGGCGCGGGCAGCCCTCCGCATGAGGCGCGTTCAGCGGCCCCGGGGCGCCACCAGCTTCATCCCCGGCATCAGCTCGGCGGCCAGTTCCGGCCGCTCCAGCGCGTAGTCGAGGTTCATCCTCGCGATCTCCACGTGTTCCTCGCCCAGGGCCTGCGCGCGCGAGCCCTGGCCGCGCTCGATCGCCTGCACCATGGCGTGATGCGTGCGGTGGGCCTGCTTCATCCACTGGTGGCCTTCCTGCATCGACGACTGCATCGGCAGCATCGCGCTGGGCGAGGCGAACGGCTGGCTGTCCAGCATTTCCATGATCCGCTTGACGGCGGCATTGCCGCAGCCCTCGACGACCAGCTGGTGGAAGCGGTCGTTCATGTCCACGTAGGCGGCGTAGTCGTCCAGCTCCATGGTGGGCTTGTTGACCGCCTTGTCGCCTTCGTCCAGGCAGTCGTGCAGCTGGCGCAGCAACTGGCGCGGCGCCCCGTCCTCGGCCAGCAGCCGGGCGGCAAAGCCTTCGATGACGCCGCGCACCCGGATCGCATCGGCGATCTCGCGTGAGGTGAAGCGCCGCATCTGGTAGCCCCCTGCCGGTGACGGCTCGATCAGCCCCTCGTGCTCCAGGCTGGCCAGGGCAAGGCGCACCGGCGTGCGCGAAGCCCCCAGCTTCTCCGCCAGCGGGATCTCGGCCAGGCGCTCGCCCGGACCGAATTCGCCCTTGAGGATCAGGTCGCGCAACTGGACCAGCACGCGGGATTGTTGGGAGTCCATGGTGTGTCGCTGCATGCAATGAGGCTGCGGGCATTCTAGGGCTGGCGCCCTTGTGACCCGTCGATGCACGCATCGGGGTTCTCCTGGCCCACTTTCTGCATGCACGTTGCCTCGGAAGAGGCGCTACGCGTCCCCGGATCCTCCACCTTCGGGTCGATCCGGGGTTGTCCTGGCGCTCGTACGCTGCAGAATGAATCCTGTTGCATGCAATCGCATGCACAAAGGAACGCCTCGGAGCCTCACGATGATCAGTGCCGAACAGAACGAATTGATGACCCGTGTCGGGCCGGGCACGGCCGCGGGCGGGCTGCTGCGCCGCTATTGGCAGCCCGTGGCGCTCGCCGAGGAACTGAGCGGCCCGCGCCCCCTCAAGCCGGTGCAGTTGATGGGGCAGCACTTCGTGCTGTTTCGCGACGAGACCGGCCGCGTCGGCTTGCTCGACCGCGACTGCCCGCACCGCGGTGCCGACCTGGCCTACGGCCGCCTGGAAAACGGCGGCCTGCGCTGCGCCTTCCACGGCTGGCTGTTCGACGCCACCGGCCAGTGCCGGGAAACCCCGGCCGAGCCGGCCGGCAGCCGGATGTGCGCGCACATCCGGCTAGGCGCCTACCCGGTGGTCGAGAAGAGCGGGATCGTGTTCGCATACATCGGCGAAGGCGAGCCGCCGGCCTTTCCCGAGTTCGACTGCTTCGTCGCCCCCGACAGCCACACCTTCGCCTTCAAGGGCCTGTGGGAGTGCAACTGGCTGCAGGCGCTGGAGGTGGGCATGGACCCGGCGCACGCGTCCTTCCTGCATCGCTTCTACGAGGACGAGGACACCTCCGAGAGCTACGGCAAGCAGTTCCGCGGCGCATCGGCCGACTCCGACATGGCCATCACGCAGGTACTGCGCGAGTACGACCGGCCCGAAATCCAGGTGCAGCTGGCGCCCTACGGCATGCAGCTGACCACGCTGCGCAAGCTGTCCGAGCAGCAGACCCACGTGCGCGTGACCAACGTGGTGTTCCCGCAGGCCTTCGTCATTCCGATGAGCTCGGAGATGACCATCTCGCAATGGCACGTGCCGGTGGACGACACCCACTGCTACTGGTATGCAATCTTCACCAGCTTCACCGGCCCGGTGGACAAGGTGCAGATGCGCGAGCAGCGTCTGCAGACCATCGAGCTGCCGCACTACACCTCGCGCAAGAACAAGCGCAACCAGTACGGCTACGACGTGCAGGAGCAGCTCACCCAGACCTACACCGGCATGGGCATGGACATCAACGTGCACGACCAGTGGGCCTGCGAGTCCATGGGCCCGATCCAGGACCGGACCCGCGAACACCTGGGCACCACCGACAAGGGCATCACCATGTTCCGCCGCCTGCTGGTCAAGGCGATCGAGGCTGCCCAAGCCGGCCAGCCCCTTCCCATGCGGCCCGACGCGCAAGAGGCCGCCACCCTGACCGGCCCGCGCTCGATCGACGGCGTGGCCGCCGCCGACGCGACGGATCGCTATTGCCAGGAGGCCGACCTGGCGCGCCGCCAGGGCAGCGACTGGGCTTCGGCCCGCCTGCCCGTCTGAGGCGGAGCGCAGGATGATCGACTTCGTCGAACGCCATGCGCTGTGGAGCGCCGAGCAGCTGTCCCAGGCCCGGGAGATCGTCGGCCGGCTCGATGCCGGCGAACTCGACGTGGTGCGCTTCGCCTGGCCCGACCAGCACGGCGTGCTGCGCGGCAAGACGCTGGTGGCCGGCGCCGCGCGCGGCGCGCTGCGCAGCGGCGTCAACCTCACCACCACGCTGCTGGCCAAGGACACGTCCCACCGCACCGTGTTTCCGGTGTTCACGGCCGGCGGCGGGTTCGAGGTGGAAGGGCTGCAAGGCGGCGCCGACTTCACCATCGTGGCAGACCCGTCGACCTTTCGGGTGCTGCCCTGGGCGCCGCGCACCGGCTGGGTGCTGTGCGACGCCTACATGAAGGACGGCCGGCCATGCCCCTATGCCACGCGCCGCATCCTGCAGCGCGCGCTCGGCCGCCTCGACGAACAGGGCCTGCAGTTCGTGGCCGGCCTGGAGGTCGAGTTCCACGTCTTCAAGCTCGACGAGGCCGCCATGCGGCTGACCGACTCCGGACAGCCCGGCGAGCCGCCGCGCGTGTCGCTGCTCACGCACGGCCACCAGTACCTGACCGAGCTGCGCTACGACCGCGTCGATGCGCTGATGGAGCTGCTGCGCAGCCAGCTCATGGCGCTCGGGCTGCCGCTGCACTCCCTGGAGATCGAGTTCGGCCCGAGCCAGTTCGAGCTGGTGTTCGGTCCCACCGCGGGACTGGAGCCGGCCGACACCATGGTGCTGCTGCGCAGCGCCATCAAGCAGATCTGCCAGCGCCACGGCTACCACGCCACCTTCATGTGCCGCCCGCGCATTCCCAACGTGATGTCCAGCGGCTGGCACCTGCACCAGTCGCTGCGCCATGCGGGCGACGGCCGCAACGCCTTCATGCCCGAGCAAGTCGACCAGGCGCTCAGCCCGCTCGGGCTGCATTACCTGGCGGGCCTCAAGGCCCATGCCTGCGGCGGCGCCGCGCTGGCCAGCCCGACCCTCAACGGCTACCGCCGCTACCGCCCGTTCTCGCTGGCGCCGGACCGCGCCATCTGGGCGCAGGACAACCGCGGCGCCATGCTGCGCGTGCTGGGCGCGCCTGGCGACCCGGCCTCGCGCATCGAGAACCGCGTGGGCGAACCCACGGCCAATCCGTACCTGTACCTGGCCACGCAGGTGCTGTCGGGGCTGGACGGCATGGCGCATGCCATGGACCCCGGCCCGAGCGCGGACGCGCCCTACGACACGCCAGCCGAGCAGCTGCCCCGGACGCTCGACGCGGCACTCTCCGCGCTGCGCGCCGACCCTGTGCTGGTCGAAGGACTGGGCCGCGACTTCGTCGACTACTACTGCCACATCAAGCAGGCAGAGATCGCGCGCTTCAACCTCGAAGTCACCGAGTGGGAGCACCGCGAGTACTTCGACATGTTCTGAGCCCAGCGCGTGGTGCCCGGCCGGCGCGTTGACGCGTCGCCGGCATGGCGCCGATGATCGACGCATGGCCTTTCTTCGCTTCGCCGTTCCGCCCGGCTCGCCCCCGGCAGCCTGCATTGCACGACGCCTTGCCGCGTCCGCCCTCGTTCTGGCCGCTTCGCTGCTGTCGGCCTGCAGCAGCCTGCCACCGCTGCCCGAGCGGCCGGCGGTGCACGCGCTGCCGTTCTCCGAACAGACGCCGCTGGGCAGCGCCACCGCGGCGCAGGCCCGGCCGCACCCCGGCAAGACCGGCGTGGTGGCGATCTCCGACGGGCACGTCGCGATCGCGGTGCGGCTCGCCCTGGTGCGGGCGGCCGCCCGCTCGATCGATATCCAGACGTACATCTGGCACGCCGACGCGGCCGGCACGCTGCTGTACGACGAAGTGCTGCGGGCGGCCGATCGCGGCGTGCGGGTGCGCATCCTGCTCGACGACGCCAACACGACCGGGCTCGACCCCACGCTCGCACTGCTCGACGCCCATCCCGACGTGGAGGTGAGGCTGTACAACCCCTTCGCCGGCCGCGGCTCGCGCGCGCTGGGCTACCTCGGCGACTTCGGCCGGCTGAACCACCGCATGCACAACAAGTCGTTCACCGTGGACAACGCGGTGGCCGTGGTGGGCGGGCGCAACATCGCCGACGAGTACTTCGAGACGGGCGACCAGACCGGCCTGGTCGACCTGGACGCGGTCGCCATCGGCCAGGTGGTGGGCGAAGTCTCCGGCGAGTTCGACCTGTTCTGGAACAGCGCCTCGGCGTATCCGGCTGGCATGGTGCTCGGCGACGTGGCGCCGCTCGAGCGCGCCGAACTGGACAAGCGGGCGCGCGCCATCGCCGACGACCCGGAGGCCCCGCGCTATCGCGAGGCGGTCGCCCATTCGCCGCTGGTTGCCGCGCTGCTGTCCGGCACCTTGCAGCCCGAATGGACGACGGCCAGGGTGCTGCACGACGACCCGGAAAAGACGCTGGATCCGCCCGACACGTCCAAGGACCTGCTGCTGCCCAGGCTGGCCGCGGCTTTCGGGCATCCGACGCGCTCGCTGCATATCGTCTCGCCGTACTTCGTGCCGGGCGATGCCGGCACGCAACTGCTCGCCGGGTTGGCGCAACAAGGCGTGCAGGTCGGCATCCTGACCAACTCCCTGGCGGCCAACGACGTCAAGCCGGTGCATGCGGGGTATGCCAAGCACCGCAAGGCGCTGCTGCGCGCCGGCGTGCGGCTGTACGAACTGCGGCCCGAGGCGGCCAACATCGCCATGCGCGCGAAGGAGGTCGGCCGCGGCTCGCGCGCCGGCCTGCATGCCAAGAGCTACGCCGTGGACGGGCGCGCAATCTTCATCGGTTCGTTCAATCTCGACCCGCGTTCGGCCAGGCTCAACACCGAGATGGGCCTGGTCATCGACAGCCCCACGCTCGCGCGGCACCTGGCCAGCGGCGTCGACGGGGCCTACCCCGCGCTCGCCTACCGGGTGCAGCTCAACGCGCAGGGCAACACGGACTGGGAGGACGGCTCCGGCGTCGTCCAGACGGTCGACCCCGAAACCAGCTGGCTCGAGCGCACCATCGTGCGCATCGAGTCATGGCTGCCGATCGAGTGGCTGCTCTGAAGGCTGGCGCCGGCCTCAGGGCCGGTCGATGACCCAGCTGCCCAGCGCGGGCGGCAACACGCCGCGCCAGGGGCTGCCCTGTTCCCTTGCCAGCCGCAGGCACAGGAACACGATCCACAGCAGGCTCAGGCCGATCTGCGCGTCGCGCATGGCCGAGTTCAGGCTGGCGGCGATGAGCATGGTCAGCATCGCCACGAAGGCGATGCGTCCGCTCAGGTCGGCGCGCCGCCAGGCCACCCACACGCCGGCCAGCATGATGGCCAGTAGCGACAGCAGCCCGGGCACGCCGCCTTGCGAGCCCATCCACAAGTAGTCGTTGTGGGGCATGTTCTTGTACTCGATGACCTTCGGCGCGCGGCGCTTCCATTCGCTGGTCCAGGCGCCGATGCCGAGTCCGGCCACCGGCGCGTCCAGCATCATCCGGGCGGTCTCGCGGTACATGTAGTAGCGGCTGACCCAGCTCGCTTCCGAGGCCACGCCGGCCTGCGCCTCCTCCAGCTCCTGCACGCCCAGCTCGAACTTCGTCTTGATCGACTGCGGCAGCTGCCACACGGCCGCGCCGGCCAGTGCGGTGGCCAGGACCAGCGCCACCGCGAGCCCCTTGGGATGGGTGCGCCACTGGTGGAAGCAGGCCGCGAAGATGCAGGCCAGCATGGCCAGGAGCGACGTGCGCGAGGGCAGCACCGCACTCACCACCACCGCCATCACGAGCGTCACGGCGAAGGCCGGGCCGGCCCAGTGCCAGCGCCGCAGGTCGTGCAGGTGCGCCAGCCCCGAGACGGCCGCCGCGGCGCCGACCAGCGCGAACAGCAGCGCGTCGTTGATCGACTTGTTGCCCTGCACGCTGACGATGGCGCGCCACAGCTGCACGTCCGGCAGGCCCACCGTGACGTTCAGCGCGATGGCCACCAGCGCGAGCACGGTGGCCAGCAGGAAGGCGCGCAGCGCCCAGATGGCTTCCTCGCGCGTCAGGGCCAGGGCCATCAGCATCGTGACGGCGATGCGCAGGCCGTGGAACAGGTCGTTGCCCGTTTCCGCGTAGTGCGGCCTCAGCGCCAGTACCACCAGCGTCCAGCCCACATAGGCCATGATCGGCCACCACAGGGGGTGCTGGCGGACCCGCTGGCCCCGCTCGCGCAGGTTGCCGCCGGCCAGCATGCCGGCAAGAAGAAAGACCGCCGCCGCGTAGTTCATGCCCACCGGCATGTACACCACGAAGCCCCAGAAGGCCGCAAACCAGCGCGGCAGACGTGCACGAAACATGGCGGGATTCTACGGAGCCGCGCCGGCCCGCCCGCGGCTCAGCGGGGCAGGCTGATCACGAAACTCGCGCCGCCGCCCGGGCGCTCGTCGCAACGCACCGAACCGCCGTGGCGCTCGGCGATCGACTTGACCAGCGCCAGGCCCAGGCCGACGCCACCCTCGCGCTCGCTGGCACCGGGCAGCCGGTAGAAAGGCTCGAAGATGCGCTCGCGCAGCGCCTGCGGCACGCCGGGCCCGCGGTCGTTGACCACCACCTGCACCCGGCCGCCCTGGGGCTTGAGCTCCAGGCTGATTTCGCCGGCGCCGTAGCGGCGCGCATTCTCCAGCAGGTTGCGGATGGCGCGGCGCAGCAGGCGCGGGACGCCGCGCACGGTGAGCGCGTCGGTGTCGGTGCCCTCGGCCAGGTCCAGCTCGGCGTCGGTGCGGGCGCATTCCTCGGCGGCCAGGCCGACCAGCTCGACGCTTTCGATGGTGCCCATGTCGGCTTCGTGCGAATCGAGCCGGCTGGCCAGCAGGATCTCGTCGATGAGCTGGTCGAGTTCGGCGATGTTGCGCGAGATCTCGGCGCGGGTCTGGGCGCTGGGATGCTCGCCCATCAGTTCCAGCGCCATGCGGATGCGGGTCAGCGGCGAGCGCAGCTCGTGCGACGCATTGGCCAGGAGCGACTTGTGCGAGCGCACCAGGGTTTCGATGCGCGTGGCCGATTCGTTGAAGCGATGCGACAGGTCGGCCACCTCGTCCTGGCCGTCCTCGGGCACGCGGGCCGACAGGTCGCCCTGGCCCCAGCGCTGCACGCCGCGTTGGAGCGCCTCGAGCCGCTTGGTCAGCCGCCGCACGATGGGATAGACGCCCAGCGCCACCGCCAGGCCGACCAGCACGATCAGCCAGCCCGGCCCGTACGGGGTGCGCCACCAGGGCGGGGGCGGACGGCGCCCGTCCGGGCCCGGCGTGTCCTCGCGGCGCGCCATTTCCACCGTGAACTTGCGGCCGTCGTCGAGCGACAGGTCGAACACGATGCGCGCGCCCGGCACGCGCATGGCGGTGCCTCCGCCGATGACGTGGTCCTGCTCGTCAGTGACGGTGACCACGCGCGGAATCTGCGAGACGCGCTCGCGCTCGTTCTCCACCGCCAGCCGCATCAAGTAGCTGGCCGCGAAGGTGAGCACGATCACGCCCAGGACGACGGACAGCCAGATGCGGACGTACAGGTGGCGCGAGTAGGGATTGAACATGGCGGCCGTCCGTTCCGGTGGTGCTGGGCGCGGCGGGCGCCCTTCAGTCCTGCTGCTTGGCGAACACGTAGCCCACGCCGCGCACCGTCAGGATGCGCTTGGGGTTCTTCACGTCGGCCTCGATGGCGGCGCGGATCCGGCCCATGTGCACGTCGATGGAGCGGTCGAAGGCTTCCAGTTCGCGCCCGCGCACGGCTTCCATGATCTGGTCGCGCGTGAGCACGCGGCCGGCGCGCTCGGCCATGGCCACGAGCAGGTCGAACTGGTAGGAGGTGAGGTCGGCCAACTGCCCGCCGACCGACACGCTGCGCGCGTCGCGGTCGATCTCCAGCGAGCCGAAGCGCATCATCGCCGCGCTCGCGGCAACGCTGGCGCCGGCACCCTCGCCGCCATCGCCCCGGCGGCGCAACACCGCCCGGATGCGTGCCAGCAGTTCGCGCGGCTCGAAGGGCTTGGGCAGGTAGTCGTCGGCGCCGATCTCCAGGCCGATGATGCGGTCCATGGGATCGCCCTTGGCCGTAAGCATCAGCACCGGCACCTTGGCCCGCGCGTCCGGCAGCGCGCGGATGCGGCGGCAGATGTCCAGGCCGTCGGTGTCGGGCAGCATCAGGTCGAGGATGACCAGGTCGGGCTGCTGCTCCTGCAGCGCCGCCAGGCCGCTGGCGCCGTCGGCCGCGTGGCGCACCGCCATGCCGGACTGGCCGAGGTAGTCGCTCACCATCTGTGCCAGCCGCACGTCGTCCTCGATCATCAGCAGCGATGGGGTACTCATCCGTGCATCCTCGTCCGGTCCCGCCAAGCGGTGTTGAAGGGTTCGTAAAGTTGTGTGAAGGTCAACTCGGCCGCCGGGCGAACGCGGCCCGGCGGCTACGGCCGCAACTGAAGCCGCAGGGTCAACCGCCCGGACAAGGGCATGTCCAACTGGCCGGCGTCGCCCCGCGCCAGGGCTTCGAACAGCACCAGCGCGTCCGCCATGCCGTTGCCGGCAAGCGCGCGGGCAGCGTCCGAGCGCAGCGCAGGGGCCGGCGCGCCGCGGACCAGTTCCCAGTCGAACGCGGCCACGGTCCGCTCGGTCGGTGCCGGGGCCAGCACCAGCGCGGCGGCCAGCATGCCGTCGCTGGCGACGGCCGAGGCGAGCGGGCCGACGGCCTGCACGTCGAAGCCGGCCAGCAGCACCGCCTGCGTGTCTGCCGCGCATTCGGTGGCGGCCTCCAGCAGGCCGGCGGCAAAGCTGGAGGTGAAGGCGGACACCGAGTTGCTCGCCGCCTGGCAGCCGGTGGCGATGGTCCAGTAGCCCACCGCCGCGTTGTGCACGGAGTTGTGGAAGCGGGTGGGCGACAGCATCGTCGGCTGGCTGGCCAGCGTGGCGCACATGTAGTCGTTGATCGCCAGGTCGCCGTGTGCCGAAGCGAACACGCACGGCAGGTCGGCTGCGCGGCGGCCGGACGCCTCCACGGCGGCGGAGGCCACCTCGAGGGCGATCGCCACCGAGTCGGGTGCCCGGCGCCGCTCGGCCGGCGGCAGCACCTGCGGCGCGGGCCGCTTGGCCGGCGGGTCGGCCGGCGCGCCTTCGCCGCGGAAGGCGGCACGCGCGATGTCCCAGCCGGGCAGGGTGGGCGCCCAGAAGGCCGGGCCCTCGATATACAGCGTGGGGGTCTTGCGCGCGCTCATTGCGAAGCCTCCGTGCCGAAGATCAGCGCGCAGTTGTTGCCGCCGAAGCCGAACGAGTTGCTGAGCACGCGGCGCACCTCGCCGCGCTCGCCGGCCAGCCGCAGTTGCGGCCCGCACACCGGGTCGAGCGTCCGGCTGTTGACGGTGCCCGGCATCCAGCCGGTTTCCAGGGCCAGCAGGCTCACCACGGCCTCCACGATGCCGGCGGCACCCAGGGTGTGGCCGGTGAAGCCCTTGGTCGAGCTGGCGCGCGTGCGCGCCGGGAAGCGCCGGGCCACCAGCGCGGCCTCCACCTCGTCGTTCTTGCTGCTGGCGGTGCCGTGCAGGTTGATGTAGTCGATGTCGGCGGCGTCCAGGCCGGCGCGGGCCAGGGCGTCGTCCAGCGCGCGCTCGGCACCGGCGCCTTCGGGGTGCGGCGTCGACATGTGGTGCGCGTCGCTGGCTTCGCCGTAGCCCAGCAGCAGCGGTGCGTGCGAGCCGGCCACCGGGGGCTCGACCAGCGCGAAGCCGGCCGCTTCGCCCAGGCTGATGCCGTTGCGCTCGGCATCGAAGGGCCGGCACGGCTGCGGCGAGACCAGTTCCAGCGAATTGAAGCCGTACAGCACGCTGCCGCACAGCGTGTCCACCCCGCCCACGACCGCCGCGTCGGCCAACCCCAGGCGGATCAGCCGTTCGGCCGTCGCGAAGGCCTTGGCGCTGGAAGAGCAGGCGGTGGAGATGGTCTCGCACGGGCCTTCCAGGCCGAGCGCCTCCTGCACGAACATGGCCAACGAATGCGGCGTGTGCACCAGCGGACGGCGCTGCCCGGCCGCGAATTTGCCGTCTGCATCCACCTGCGTGTAGGCCGCCTCTGTATCGCCGATGCTGGACGTGGAGGTGCCCAGCACCAGCGCGATGCGGTCTGCGCCATGGCGCCGCCGCGCCGCCGCCACCGCCTCGATGAAGCCGTCGGCCTGCAGGCCCAGCCATGCCAGCCGGTTGTTGCGGCAGTCCCAGGCCATCAGCGCCGGAGGCAGGGCCAGGTCTTCCAGGCCGTCGACGCGGCCGATCCAGGTGGGCAGCGGATCGCGGCCGAAATCGTTGGGGCGCAGGCCGCTGCGGCCTTGTTCGAGCGCCTCGAGCAGCGCGGCCTTGCCGACGCCGGCGGCGGTCGCCGCGGTGAAGGCGCTGATTTGAAGGGGTGGGGTTCTGGAAGGCACGGCAGTAGTGGGGCTTTGGCAGAAGATCAGCCGACAAGCCTACCAGCCCCGCCCGTTTTCGGGGAGCGGGCCCGGGAATCGACTGGGACTGGGACCGGCTCGCGCACCACCAGGTTCACCGCCGCCTGCACGGCATGGCCTGAGCCGCGCGGCGGCTACGGCGCGGTCCGCGTGGCGCGCATCGCAAGCGCCACCAGCAGCAGCACCGGCAGGCCCAGCGCCGCCGTGGCGATGAAGAACGCGGCGTAGCCGTGGGCATCGACGAACACGCCCGAGTAGCCGGCGATGAACTTGGGCAGCAGCAGCATCATCGAGCTGAACAGCGCGTACTGCGTGGCCGAGTAGTTGATGTTGGTCAGGCTCGACAGGTAGCCGATGAAGGCGGCCGAGGCAATGCCGCCGGCCAGGTTGTCGGCCGACACCACCGCGACGAGCGCGCGCAGGTCGTGGCCGTGGCCGGCCAGCCAGGCGAACAGCAGGTTGCTGACGGCGCTGAGCACGGCGCCTAGCATGAGGATGCGCATGACGCCCAGGCGGGCCGACAGCACCCCTCCGACGAAGGCGCCCACCAGCGTCATGATCACGCCGAAGATCTTGCTGACGGACGCCACCTCGTCCTTGGAAAAGCCCATGTCGACGTAGAACGGGTTGGCCATGATGCCCATGACCACGTCGCTGATGCGGTAGACGGCGATCAGCGCCAGGATCAGCGCCGCCTGCCACCGGTAGCGGCGGATGAAATCGGCGAAGGGCTCGACCAGCACGTCGCGCAGCCAGGCCGCGGCATTGCGCGGGGCCGGCAGCGTACGGCGCTGCGGCTCCGGCGAGAGCAGCACCGTGACCACGCCCACCAGCATCGACGCGGCCATCGCGATGTAGGCCGTGCGCCAGGCGCCGTTCTGGTAGAGGCCCGCTGCGTCCGCGACCTCGGCGCGCGCGGCGATCCACAGCACCCCCGCGCCGGCCCAGATCATGGCCGCGCGGTAGCCGGTCTGGTAGGCGGCCGCCAGCGCCGCCTGCTTGTCGCTGGCGGCCGATTCGATGCGGTAGGCATCCAGCGCGATGTCCTGCGTGGCCGAGCCGAAGGCGACCAGAAGCGCGAACAGCACCAGCGGCTCGAGGTGCGCCCGCGGGTCGGTCCAGGCCATGCCGATCAGCCCGGCGATGACCACGCCCTGGGCCAGCAGCAGCCAACCGCGGCGCCGCCCCAGGAGCGTGGTCAGCGGCGGCAGTGGCAGCCGGTCCACCAGCGGCGCCCACATCCATTTGAATGCGTAGGCCAGGCCGACCCAGCTCAGGTAGCCGATGGTGGCGCGGTCGATGCCGGCCTCGCGCAGGCGAAAGCTCAGCGTGCCCAGCACCAGCAGCAGCGGCAGCCCCGCGGCAAAGCCGAGCGCCAGCATGCGCAAGGTGGCGGGTTCGCGGTAGACGGCGACGGCGTCCCGCCACGAGCGGGCGGGCGCAGCGGATGGATCGGGGGAGACGGAAGAAATGGGCGAAGCGTCGGTTGGGTGTGGGGGCATGCCGGCGGGGCGATGGCGAGTGTTCTTATTATTCCCCCATGAACTACAAGTGCCAGTGCTGGAGGGGGCTTCCGGGTTCCAGGCGGGATTTCCTGCGCGCGGGCGGCGGCGGCATGGCCGCGCTGGCCGCAGGCGGCGCATGGGCCCAGGTCGAGGTCGGCGATGCGTCGGCGGCCCGCAACCTGGTGCCGGTGCAGGAACTCGAGGAAGCCGGCGCGCAGCAGTACGCGCAACTGCTGGCGCAAGCCAAGGCCAAGAAGGCGCTCGCCGGGCCGGACAACCCGCAGCTCAAGCGGCTGCGCGCCATTGCCGCACGCATCATTCCGTTTGCGCCCCGGTGGAACGCGCGCGCCGCCCAATGGAAATGGGAGGTCAACCTCATCGGCAGCAAGCAGGTCAACGCGTTCTGCATGCCGGGCGGCAAGATCGCCTTCTTCACCGGCATCCTCGACCAGCTCAAGCTCACCGACGACGAGGTTGCCATGGTCATGGGCCACGAGGTGGCGCACGCGCTGCGCGAGCATGCGCGCGCCCAGCTGGCCAAGCGCACCGGCACCGGCCTGGCGCTGTCGATCGGTGCGCAGCTGCTGGGCCTCGGCCAGCTTGGCGACCTGGCCGCGCGTGGCGCCACACAACTGTTGTCGCTGCAGTTCAGCCGCACCGACGAGAGCGACGCCGACCTGGTCGGGCTGGAGCTGGCGGCGCGCGCAGGCTACGACCCGCAGGCCTCGATGACACTGTGGCAGAAGATGGCAAAGGTGTCGGGCGACAGCGGCAGCCTCAATTTCCTGTCCACCCATCCGAGCGGGCCCGACCGCATCGCCAAGCTGCAGGCCAATGTGCCGCGCGTGCAGGGCTTGTACGAGGCGGCGCGGCGCAAGTAGGGCGCCGCGCGCCCTTCGCTATTTCAGCGGCGGCACGCCCGCCTGCCACGTGCCCCAGTTGGCCACGATGTAGTCCACCACGCGGCTGCCCACCAGCTCGATGTTCTGCACCGTCTCGGCGAACCCGCCGGCCGTCTGGCCGGGCGCCGGGTCGAGGTGCTCCAGCGTGGTCTCCTTCGGGTTGCCCTGGTCGAAGTTGACCGCGCCGCGCAGGCTCATCACCCGGTCGGTCCCGTGGCTGCGCTTGATCACCAGCGTGATGGCGGCCGCTTCCATCTCGGTGATGACGTAGTCGTCCGCGCCGTACAACCTGGCGATGTACTGGGCCTGCCTCGACATGCCGGGGCCATGGAAAAAGGTGTCTCCCGTCATGTGGGTGCCGGTGCCTACGAAGGGCGCGCGGCGCGCGGCGGCGTCCGGGTAGCGCATGCGGTAGGTGCGCGCCGATTCGGAATCCTTCAGCGGCGTGTCGGCGCTGAGCTTCATGGCCCAGCCCACCAGTGCCGGGTTGATCTGGAAGCGGCGGTATTCCTCGTAGCCCTTGCGCGGCATGAACGTGGGCGCGCCCGGCTTGCCTTCCTCAGGCGCCCAGCGGTGGCCGAGGTCGTAGTCCACCAGCCAGGTGGCCCAGTTGACCTCGCCGATGGTGCCGCGCGAAGGTGGCGTGCCGGCCACGCCCGACAGCACGTAGTACGCCTTCGAGAAATCGAAGCGCGGGTTCTGCAGGATGGCCTGCATCGAGGCCGACGAATTGACCTTGCCCATGCCCAGCACGGCGCCGCATACGCCATCGGCATTGCAGTACACCGGCCCGAGCGCGCCGGGCACCTGGATCGGCGCCGCGCCCTTCCAGTAGCGCTCGTACCAGTGCTGGAACTCCCCGGCGCGATCGCCGGTGTTCTGGCCGATCTCGAACATCGCCGCGACGAAGACCTTCACCTGGACCGGCGCGGGCGCTGCGGCGACGGAGGTGGCCGCCGACGGCATCGGCGACGTGGCGGCGCAGCCGGCCAGGGCGGCCGCGGCGGACAGCGCCAGCAGGCGGCGCAGGAGTGCAAGGGTGGAGATCATGGAAGTTGCTCGCTCAAAAAAAGGAAGGCCGGGGTTGGCGCGCGGCACGGCAGGCCCGCGGCTACACGCCGTGCGTGATGCCGCCGTCGACCCGCAGGTTCTGGCCGGTGATGTAGCCCGCATCGTCGGACAGCAGGAAGGCGGCGGTCTTGGCGATCTCGCCCACGCTGCCGGCGCGTCCCATCGGTACGGCGCGCACCGTCTCCGGCTTGTGGTCCAGGCTGTCCACGAAGCCGGGCAGCAGCGCATTCATGCGGATGTTGTCGGCCGCGTAGCGGTCGGCGTAGAGCTTGGTGAAAGCACCCACCGCCGCGCGATAGGTGCACGAGATCGGGAACTTCAGCGACGGCTCGAAGGCGGCGAAGGTGCTGATGTTCACGAACGCGCCCTTGCCCTGGGCCAGCATGGCGGGCGTGACCAGGCGCGCCATGCGCAGCACCGGCAGCATCACCATCTGATCGCCGGCGAGCCAGGCGTCGTCGTCCAGTTCCAGCAGGTCGCCCTTGGGCGGATGGCCGGTGTGGTTGACCACTGCGTCCACGCGGCCGAAAGCGTCCAGCGTGCCGTCGACCAGCGCCTGCAGGTCCTCCAGCCTGGCGACCGATCCGTCGAGTCCGAAGCCGCCCAGCTCCTCGGCCAGCGCCCGGGCGCTGCCGGACGGCGACATGAGGCCGAGGCGGTAGCCGCGTGCATGCAGTTCGCGGGCGATGGCCGCGCCCATGCCGCGGCCGGCGGCGGTGACGATGGCCACGGGGCCGAGAGGGTCGGTGTTGGTGTTCATGGGGTCTTCTCCGTTCGGGAGCGCCGATTAGAGCCCAGGTGCCACCCGCCTGCGCACGGCGGGGGCATGCGGTTGCCGACGCCGCGGGTGGGCAAAGAACTACATGCGCTCGGGCCAATCGCCGGCCCCGGGCGCGGCTGGGCCGCAGCAAGCTTGCAGCACTGCCGAAAGGGCAGGGCCAGGGCAGCCGGTCGGCATGTCGGGCTTCACTTATCGCGAAGGAGCGGACATGAACAAGGATCAAGTCAAAGGCACCATGGACAAGGCCAAGGGCCATGTGAAGGAGGCCGCCGGCAAGGCGGTCGGCAACGAGCGGCTGCAGGCCGAGGGCAACGCGGACAAGGCCAGCGGTGCCGTTCAGAAGAAGGTGGGCGACGTCAAGGAAGCCGCCAAGACCCTGACCAGCAAGCCCTGATCCGGGCCCTCATCCGATCCACCCATTCGAAAGGAAAAAAACCATGAAAAAGCATCTGATCGTTCTCGCCATTGCCTCCACCTGCTTCGCCATGTCGAGCGCCAGCGCCATGACAAAGGACGAATACAACGCGGCCAAGCAGAAGGTCGAGGCGGACTACAAGGCAGACAAGGCGCAGTGCGACACCATGAAGGACAACGCCAAGGATGTCTGCATGAAGGAAGCCAAGGGCAAGGAGAACGTGGCCAAGGCCGAGTTGGAGGCGCAATACAAGCCGTCGGCTGCACACACGCGCAAGGTCGCCGAAGAGAAGGCAGACATGACCTATGACGTGGCCAAGGAAAAGTGCGACGACCAGCAGGGCGACGCCAAGAAGGCCTGCGTGACCCAGGCCAAGGCCGACCATGACAAGGCCAAGGCCGACATCAAGGCCATGAAGAGCTGAACCACCGGTGCTGGCGTGCACGCCAGCACCGCCGGCGGCGCCGCCAGGTGACCGCCACCGCGAATGACAGGGCCTCCGCGCCAGCGGGTGGCCCTGTTGTCGTTTGGGCCTGGCACGTCCTTTGCATTGCATCTTGTACACAAGACAGGATGCTTGACGATGGTGCATGGGGCGACGTTGACGACAGCGCAGGCGGGAACGGCCCGGCCCGAGGCGGCGTGGATTGCCCGATTGGATGTGCCGTTGATCGGCGCGGCGGGCGGCCCGCTCGCGGGCTTGCGCTTCGCCGTCAAGGACAACATCGACGTCGCCGGTGTCCCGACCACCGCCGGCTGCCCGGCGTTCGCGCGGACGCCGGCAGTCCACGCCCACGTGGTGCAGCGCCTGCTCGAAGCCGGTGCACAGGTGCTCGGCAAGACCAACCTCGATCAGTTCGCCTGCGGCCTCAACGGCACCCGTTCGCCCTACGGCGCGGTGCCCAATGCCTTCGACGCCCGCTACGTCAGTGGCGGCTCGAGTTCCGGGTCGGCGTACGTCGTCGCCACCGGGCAGGCCGATTTCTCGCTCGGCACCGACACCGCCGGTTCCGGCCGCGTGCCGGCGGGGCTGAACAACATCGTCGGCCTCAAGCCGTCCAAGGGGCTGGTCAGCGCGCGCGGCGTGGTGCCGGCGGCCCAGAGCGTCGATTGCGTTTCCATCTTCGCGCGCACGGTCGACACCGCGGTGCGGGTGCTGCAGGCTGCCGCGGGCTTCGATCCGCAGGACCCGTACTCGCGCGCGCTGGACCTTCGGACCGATGCCTTCGTGCCGGGCTTTCGCTTCGGCGTGCCGGACGTGCTGGAATTCTGCGGCGACGCCCTGGCGCAAGCCGCGTTCGACGAGGCGATCGCGCGCATGGAAGCGCTGGGCGGTGTGCGCGTGCCGGTCGACTACGCGCCGCTGGCCCAGGCCGCCGCGCTCCTGTACGAGAGCGCGCTGGTGGCCGAGCGCTACGCCGCGGTGCGGGATTTCTTCGACACCAATGAAGACGAGGTGATCGAGCCGGTGCGCGGCATCCTGGCCGCCGGACGCGGCTACGACGCGGCCGACTACGCACTGGCGCAAACGCAACTGCGCGCACTGGCGCAACTGGCCGCGCCGATGTGGGACGCGATCGACCTGCTGCTGCTGCCGACCGCGCCGACGCACTACACGGTGCAGGCGATGTGCGCCGACCCGATCGCACTGAACCGCAACCTGGGCGCCTACACCAACTTCGTCAACCTGCTGGACTACGCCGCGCTGTCGGTGCCCAGCAGCCTGCGGCCCGACGGCCTGCCATTCGGCATCACGCTGGTCGGCCCGTGCGCCAGCGATCTTCGGCTCGCCGAACTGGGCCAGCGCTATCACCACGCGACGGGCCTGCCTCAGGGCGCCACCGGCGAGCCGCTGCCGCCGCCCATGCCGCTCGCGGGCGCGGGCGCGCGGGTTGCCGGCGGCGCCGTGCGCGTGGCCGTGGTCGGCGCGCACCTGTCGGGCATGCCGCTCAATGGCCAGCTCACCGAGCGCGGCGCACGCCTGGTCGAGACGACCCGCACCGCCTCCGCCTACCGACTGTTCGCGCTGCCCGGCACCGTGCCGCCCAAGCCCGGTCTGGTCCGGGTGGCACCGGCCGAGGGCGCCGCCATCGAGGTCGAGGTCTGGGAAATGCCCGCGGCCCACTACGGCAGCTTCGTCGCACTGGTTGGCGCCCCGCTTTGTATCGGCACCTTGCAGCTCGAGGGCGGCGCGGCCGTCCAGGGTTTCGTGTGCGAAGCGCTGGCCACGGAAGGCGCCACCGACATCACCCACCTGGGCGGCTGGCGCCGCTACGTGCAGCAGCGGCAGGCGTCCTGACGCCCGCCTGCCGCCCCCTTCCTTTTTCACCGTCCCGCAGGAGCCGACCCATGAAAACCGACACGCACAACCCGACCGCCCATGCCGGCAGCAAATCCCGGCGTCGCCAGCTGCTGCAGGCCGGCGCGGCCGGCCTGGCCACGCTGGCACTGCCTTCGCTGGTGCGCGCGCAGGCGGCCAAGGTTCGCGTGGGCTATTGGCCGATCGCGGCCGGCCTGCCGTTCTACGCCGCGGTGGAACAGGGCTACTTCAAGGCCGCCGGCATCGACGTCGAAGTGCAGCGCTACGCCGGCGCCCAGCAGATCATGGAAGCCATGCTGGCCGAACGCTGCGACGGCAGCGCCAACGGCACCGGCTCGGCCAACATCGCCATCGGCGAGATCGCGGCGCCGGGCACCTTCAAGATCTTCTGCTCCAACCCGAGCAACGAGAAGAACGTCCTCGACGAAGTGCTGGTGCCGACCGCCAGCACCGCCAGGACCATGGCCGACCTCAAGGGCAAGCGCGTGGCGTCCGGCCCCGGCATCCAGAACGTGACCCTGGCCAAGACGGTGCTCGAGCGCGGCGGCGCCACCGGCGCCACGGTGGTCGAGCTGCCGATCGGCCAGCACGTGGCCGCGCTCGCCGCCGGCCAGGTCGACGGCTGCTACACGCTCGAGCCCACCGGCACCATCGGCCGCCTCAACGGCAGCACCCGGGTGCTCGAGTCGGGCGTCATCGCCAGGTACGTCCTGGGCGACCCGCTGGCGCCGTGGTTCGGTGGCTCCGCCTCGCTGACGTCCGCCTTCATCAAGAAGAACCCGGAGGTGGCGAAGAAGTTCATCAATGCCTATGGGCAGGGCGTGCAGTACGTGCGCACCAGGCCGGACGAAGCGCGCCAGTACCTCAAGGGCTACACCGCCATCGAGGGCAAGCTCACCAGCGAGGTGCCGCTGGCCGCCTACACCATGTACAACGAGTTCACGCCGGCGGACGTCGCGCACTTCCAGAAGTTCTTCGACCTGTTCGCCGAGAAGGGCATCTTCTCGTCGCGGCTCATGGTCGACTCGATGCTCTACAAAGGCTGAGGCAGCCATGGCCGACCCTGCACCGACCGCTGCCGCGCCCTGGGCGCCGCCGGCCGCCGCCGCATCGGCGCCGCCGCGCGCCTCGCATTGGCACAAGGCGCTGCCCTTCATCGGCCCCGTCGTGCTGTTCATCGTCTGGGACCTGGCGGTGCGCCTTGGTTTCATCAAGGCGATCCTGCTGCCGGCGCCGGCCGACACCATCGCCACGCTGCTCACCGGCCTGGCCGGCGGCTCGCTGCTCGGCGACTTCGCGGTCACGGTGTGGCGCACGCTGCAGGCCTTCGTCGTGGCGGCCGTGGTCGGCGTTCCGCTGGGCGTGCTGCTCGGCAGCAACGAGAAGGCCTACCGCAGCGTGGAGTTCCTGATCGACTTCTTCCGCTCGACGCCGTCCTCGGCGCTGATCCCGCTGTTCCTCATGATCTTCGGCGTGAGCGACGTCAACAAGGTCGCCATCGCCGCCTTCGGCGCGTTGCTGATCGTGGTGTTCAACAGCGCCTACGGCGTGATGAACGCGCGCCGCCAGCGGGTGATGGCGGCCAAGGTGATGGGCGCCACGCGCTGGCAGATATTCCGCGACGTGCTGGTCTGGGAAAGCCTGCAGCCGACCTTCGTCGGGCTGCGCTCGGCCGTGTCGATGGCGCTGGTGATCGTGATCGTGGCCGAGATGTTCATCGGCTCGGATTCCGGCCTGGGCCACCGCATCATCAACTCGCAGCAGGTCATGAACGTGCGCGACATGTATGCGTCGATCCTGGCGGCCGGCGCGCTGGGCTATGCGCTCAACATCCTGTTCCTGGTGGCCGAGCGCCGCATCGTGCATTGGAGCGGCCGATGAGAACCACCGACAACGTCATCAATGGCCCGGTGTATGCCGACGTGCCGAAGCCGGCGTTCGTGCCCGGACCGGCCGGCACCCACATCACCATCCGCGGGCTGACCAAGTATTTCGCCGGCTGGCCGCTGTACGAGAACTTCGACCTGGACATACCCAAGCACAGGATCGTGTCGGTGTTCGGCCCGAACGGCTGCGGCAAGTCGACGCTGATCAACATGATCGCCGGGCTGGTGCCGATCGACGCGGGCGAGATCCTGTTCGACGGCAAGTCGCTCAAGGACACCAAGATCGGCTACGTCTTCCAGAACTACCGCGAAGCGATGTTCCCTTGGATGCGCACCATCGACAACATCGCCTACCCGCTCAAGCTGGAAGGGCGGAGCAAGGCGCAGGTGGACCGGCGCATGGCCGAGCTGGTGGCTTCGTTCGACGTCAAGTTCGACCTGAACCGCTACCCGTACGAGCTGTCCGGTGGCCAGCAGCAGACGGCCTCGATCATGCGCGCGCTGGCGCCCGAGCCGGAGGTGCTGTTCCTGGACGAGCCGTTCTCCGCGCTGGATTTCGAGATGACGCTGTTCATCCGCGAGAAGCTGCAGGAGGTCTTCATGGCCACCGGCACCACCATGCTGCTGGTGTCCCATGACCTGGAGGAAGCGGTGTACCTGGCCGACCAGGTGCTGCTGCTGACCAAGCGCCCGACACGCGTGGCCGAGATCCTGCCGTACGGCGACGCCCGGCCGCGCACCGTGGACACGCTCAGCGAAGACAGCTTCGTGCGCACCAAGAAGCGCAGCCTGGAGATATTCCAGCGCGAGGTCCGCCGGTGAGCGACATGACGCCCGAACAGATCGAATCCTTCGTGGACGCGAGCGCCCGCGCGCTCGACCTGCAGCTGCAGCCGGCGCATCGCGCCGGCGTGCTGCGCTACTTTGCACTGGCCGCCGACATGGCTGCGCTGCTGGATGCGGTGCCGCTGGCGCCGCACGTCGAGCCGGCGGTGCAGTTCGTGCCGGTCGCGCCGCAGGAGTCCAAGTCGTGAGCGCGGTGCGCACCCCCGAGGATGCCGGCGCCGCGGCGGATCTGCTGCTGCGCGATGCCGCCGCGATGGCCGACGCCGTGCGTGCCGGCGGCACCAGCGCCACGGCGTTGGCGCTGGCCGCCCTCGCGCGGATCGAGGCCACCGACGGCCGGGTCAACGCCTTCACCGCGCGGGTCGCCGAACGCGCCCTCGAACGGGCTGCGCGCCTGGACGCGCAGCTGGCCGGGCCGGAGGGTGCGCACGCACGCGCGCTGCCGTTGCTGGGCGTGCCCTTCGCCGTGAAGAACCTGTTCGATGTGGCCGGCCTGCCGACGCTGGCGGGCTCGAAGATCGAGCGCGACAGCCCGCCGGCGCAAGCGGACGCGTTGCTGGTGCAGCGCCTCGAGGCGGCCGGCGCGGTGCTGGTCGGCGCGCTCAACATGGACGAATACGCCTATGGCTTCACCACCGAGAACAGCCACGAAGGCCCGGTGCGCAACCCGCACGACCTGACCCGAATTGCCGGCGGCTCGTCCGGCGGCTCCGGCGCGGCGGTGGCTGCCGGGCAGGTGCCGCTGACGCTCGGATCGGACACCAATGGCTCGATCCGCGTGCCCGCTTCGCTGTGCGGCGTGTTCGGCCTCAAGCCCACCTTCGGCCGCCTGCCGCGCACCGGCACCTATCCCTTCGTCTCCAGCCTGGACCACCTGGGGCCGTTGGCCCGCTCGGCGCGCGACCTGGCGCTGGCCTACGACGCGATGCAGGGTCCGGAGACCGGTGCCGGGCGCGACCCCGGCTGCGCCCAGCGGGCTGCCGAACCGGTGATGCCGCGCCTGGGCGCGGGCACGCAGGGCCTGCGCATCGGGGTACTCGACGGCTACTTCCGCAACCGCGCCCTGCCGCAGGCCCTGGCGGCGCTGGACAAGGCGGCAGGCGCTCTGGCGGTGGGCGAACGGGTGGAACTGCCGATGGTGCAGGCGGGCCGGGCGGCGGCCTTTCTCATCACCAATGCCGAAGGCGCGGCGCTGCACCTGGAGGACCTGCGCCGCCGACCGCAGGACTTCGAGCCGCTGTCGCGCGACCGCTTCCTGGCGGGCGCGCTGCTGCCGGCCGCCTGGATCACGCGCGCCCAGCGCGTGCGGCGCGTCTATGCAGAGGCGGTGGCACGCGTCTTCGAGCGTTTCGACATCCTGCTGGCGCCGGCAACGCCCTGCGCCGCCACGCCGATCGGTGCCGAGTGGTTCGAGGTGGGCGGCCAGCGCCTGCAGGTGCGCCCCAACATGGGCGTGTTGACGCAGCCGCTGTCGTGCATCGGCCTGCCGGTATGCGCGGTGCCGGTGTGGACCGCCGACGGCGGCGGGCTGCCGGTCGGCGTGCAGGTGATCGGCGCGCCCTGGCGCGAAGACCTGGTGCTGCGCGTCGCCGCCGAACTCGAGGCCGCCGGCGTGGCGCGCGCGCCGGTGGCGCCCCTGGCCTGAACGCAACACAGAACATCCATCGACCATGATCGACGACAGACACGACATCAACATTCCCGAGATCCTGGCGGAAGTCGCAGCCGCGTTCGCGCGCTACGAGGACGCGCTGGTGAACAACCGCGTCGAGGTGCTGGACGAACTGTTCTGGAACAGCCCGCACACGCTGCGCTACGGCGCCGGCGAGAACCTCTACGGCTACGACGAGATCCAGGCCTTTCGCGCGGGCCGCCCGTCGCAGGGCCTGGCGCGCGACGTGTTGCGCACCGTCATCACCACCTACGGGCGGGATTTCGCCACCGCCAACATCGAATTCCAGCGCGTCGGCAGCAGCCGGCCCGGCCGCCAGAGCCAGACCTGGGTGCGCACCGCGCAAGGTTGGCGCGTGGTGGCCGCGCACGTGAGCCTGATGGGCTGAGGAAGGTGCCCTCGGCGCACCGCTTCGATGCATGACGGTGCCCGCAGGCCCATCCAGGAGCGGAAAAGCGCCGGCATGCTTTATGCATCCAATCTTGTATCCAAGTTGCCGACCGTCTTCCTTTCATCTTTCGCGAGGAGCGCACCATGCAGCAGTTCAAGGTCAACCGTCGTGATTCGCTGAAGTCGCTGGCCGCCCTTGGCGCGGCCGGTACGCTCGGCGGTTGGAGCGCCGTGGCGCGGGCGCAGAAGCCGATCACGGTCGGCGTGATCTATGTCGGCCCGCGTGACGACTACGGCTACAACCAGGCGCACGCGGCCGCGGCCGCCGAGCTCAGGAAGATGCCCGGCGTGAAGCTGGTCGAGGAAGAGAACGTGCCGGAGACGGCCGCGGTGCAGAAGACCATGACCGGGATGATCGTGCAGGACGGCGCGTCGCTGCTGTTCCCGACCTCGTTCGGCTATTTCGACCCGCACATCCTGGCATTGGCGCCCAAGTACCCGGACGTACGCTTCGCCCACTGCGGCGGGCTGTGGTCGGAAGGCAAGCCGAAGAACGCAGGCAGCTTCTTCGGCTACATCGACGAGTGCCAGTACCTCAACGGCGTCATCGCCGGGCACATGAGCCAGAGCAAGAAGATCGGCTTCGTCGCGGCCAAGCCGATTCCCCAGGTGCTGCGCAACATCAACGCCTTCACCCTGGGCGCGCGCTCGGTCGACCCGTCCATCAGCTGCGCGGCCATGTTCACCGGCGACTGGTCGATGCCCGTGAAGGAGGCCGAGGCCACGAACAGCCTGGCCGACCAGGGCGTGGACGTCTTCACCATGCACGTCGACGGCCCGAAGGTGGTGGTCGAGACGGCGGCCAGGCGCGGCAAGATGGTGTGCGGCTACCACGCCAGCCAGGCGAAGCTGGCGCCCGATGCCTACCTGACCGGCGCCGAATGGAACTGGATCACCGCCTACAAGACGATCCTCGAAGCCGCGCGCACCGGTCAGCCTCACCCCAACTTCCTGCGCGGCGGCCTCAAGGAAGGCTTCGTGAAGATGTCGGCCTACGGCCCCAAGGTGCCGGAGGCCGCGCGCAAGCAGGCCGATGACATCAAGGCCCGGATGATCGCGGGCAGCTTCGACATCTTCAAGGGGCCGCTCAAGGACAACAAGGGCGCCGAGGTGATCGCCGCAGGCAAGACCTACCAGCAGACCGACCTGCAGCTCGAGAAGATGAACTACCTGGTCGAAGGCGTGGCCGGCGCGCTCTGACGCACGCCGCGGCTGTCAACCCAAGGCCGGCGCGATGCGCAACGCCCTCGACGACATCCTCCTGCCGGTGCTGGCGATTGCCGTGGCGCTGCTGCTGTTCGGCGCGCTGGTGGCCCTGGCCGGCGTCAGTCCAGTGGAGGTCTGGGCGCTGCTGTTCCGCGGCGCCTTCGGCGACTGGTTCTCCTGGCAGAACACGCTGCAGCGGGCCGCCCCGCTCATGCTCACGGCGCTGTGCGTGGCCATTCCGGCGCGGGCCGGCCTGGTCATCATCGGCGGCGAAGGCGCACTGGTGCTCGGCGGCCTGGGCTGCGCCGCCGTCGCGCAACTGCCAGGGCTGCCGCACAACGCCGCCGGCACGGCGTTGGCCTGCCTCGCCGGGGCGCTGGCGGGCGGGGCCTGGATCGCCCTGGCCGGCTGGCTGCGCCAGCATCGCGGCATCAACGAGACCATCAGCAGCCTGCTGCTGGCCTACGTCGCGGTGGGCATCTTCAAGCATCTGGTGGAAGGGCCGCTGCGCGACCCGGCCAGCCTGAACAAGCCGTCCACGCATTCGCTGGACGAAGGCCTGCTGATCGGCGGCATCGCGGGGTCGGACGTGCACTGGGGCCTGGTGGTGGGCGTGCTCGCCTGCATCGCCCTCGGCTTCTGGCTGCGCCGCACGGCGTCGGGCTTCTCGGTGCGGGTGGTGGGCGGCAATCCGCGCGCGGCGGCGCTGGTGGGGCTGCCCGCCACGCGGCTGATCGTGCTGGCGTGCGCGCTGGGCGGCGCCTGCGCCGGCCTCGCGGGCGCGATCGAGGTGGCGGCGGTGCACACCAATGCCAACGCCTCGCTCATCGCCGGGTACGGCTATGCCGGCATCCTGGTCGCGTTCATCGCCCGCCAGAACCCAGCGGCCATCATTCCGGTGGCCATCCTGTTCGGCGGATTCGGCGCCGCCGGCTCCATGCTGCAGCGCCGCCTGGGCCTGCCCGACGCCTCGGTGCTGGTGCTGCAGGGCATCGCCTTCGTGCTGATCCTGGCGAGCGAGGCGCTGCGCGGAATGGACTGGAAGACATTCGGCGCGCGCTGGCTGCGCCTGCGCATTCCGCAGAGGGCCCCGACATGAGCGCCGACCAGTGGATCGCGTTGTTCGCGGGCATCGTCGGCGGGGCGTTGCGCGTGGGCGCGCCCTTCCTGTTCGTCAGCCTGGGCGAGTGCCTGACCGAGAAATCCGGCCGCATCAACCTCGGGCTGGAGGGCGTGCTGGTGCTGTCGGCAATGGCGTCGTTCGGCGGCGCCTACCTCACCGGTTCAGCCTGGCTGGGCGTGCTCATCGGCGCCGGCGCGGGCGCGGCGCTGGCCCTGCTGCACGGGTTGCTGTGTTCGCTCGATGGCGTCAACGATGTCGCCACCGGCATCGCGCTGATGCTGCTGGGCACCGGCCTGGCCTTCTATCTGGGCAAACCCCTGATCCAGCCGCAGGCGCCGCAGATCCCGCCGATCCCGCTGGGCGAATGGAGCAGCAGCGCCGCGGTGCGTGCCGCGCTGCAGGTCAATGCGCTGGTGCCGATCGGCGTCGCGCTGGCGGCGCTGATGTGGTGGGGCTTCGCCCGCACCCGCGCCGGGCTGCTGGTGCGCCTGGCCGGTGATTCGGCAAGTGCGACGCGCGCGCTCGGCTACTCGGTGCCTGGCATCCGCATTGCCGCGACCACCGCCGGCGGCTTCATTGCCGGCCTGGGCGGAGCCTCGCTGACGCTGTTCTATCCCGGCAGCTGGAACGAGGGCATCTCCAGCGGCCAGGGCCTGATTGCCGTGGCGCTGGTGATCTTCGCGCGCTGGAGCCCGCTGCGTTGCGTCGGTGCCGCGCTGCTGTTCGGTGGCGCCGGCGCGCTCGGTCCGGCGCTGCAGTCGGTCGGCATCGGTTGGGGCTACCACCTGTTCAACACCGTGCCGTACGTGCTGACGCTGGTCATCCTGTATGCCAGCTGCAAGCCGGGCACGGCCGCCGCGGGCAGCCCGGGCGAGCTGTCGTCGACACGGTGAACACGCCCGAAGGAGAGGCCGACATGACGCTGCACGTGGATGCCAACCCCTATCCCTGGCCCTACAACGGCGACCTGCGACCGGCCAACACGGCGCTCGTCGTAATCGACATGCAGACGGACTTCTGCGGGCCCGGCGGCTACGTCGACAAGATGGGCTACGACATCGGGCTGACGCGGGCGCCGATCGCGCCGCTGCGGCGCGTGATGTCGGCCATGCGCGCGGCCGGCCATCACGTGATGCACACGCGCGAAGGGCACCGGCCCGACCTGTCGGACCTGCCGGCGAACAAGCGCTGGCGCTCGCGGCAGATCGGCACCGGCGGCATCGGCATCGGCGACGTCGGGCCGTGCGGACGCATCCTGGTGCGCGGCGAGCCGGGCTGGGAGATCATCCCGGAACTCGCGCCATTGCCGGGCGAGGTGGTGATCGACAAACCGGGCAAGGGGTCGTTCTGCGCCACCGACCTGGAACTCATCCTGCGCACGCGCGGCATCGACAACCTGGTGCTGGCCGGCATCACGACCGACGTGTGCGTGCACACCACGATGCGCGAAGCCAACGACCGCGGTTTCGAGTGCCTGGTGCTGTCGGACTGCACCGCGGCCACCGACCCAGCCAATCACCTGGCGGCGCTGAAGATGATCACGATGCAGGGCGGCGTGTTCGGCGCCCATGCGCACTCGCAGGCGCTGCTCGCCGCACTGGGTGCGTCGGCGCCTTCGCTGGCGGAGGCGGCGGCATGATCGCGCCGCTCGAGCCGCAGCCGCGCGCGACCGGCGCGCTGGCGCTCGACACCTACCAGCTGACCAAGCGCTTCGGCAGCTTCACTGCGATGGATGCGGTGACCATGCGGGTGGAGCCCGGCACCGTCCATGCCCTGCTGGGCGAGAACGGCGCCGGCAAGAGCACGCTGGTCAAGTGCGTGGCCGGCTTCCAGGTGGCCGAGGAGGGCAGCATCCTCATCGACGGGCGCGAGCAGGCCATCGCCAACCCGATCGTCGCCCGGACGCTGGGCATCGGCATGGTCTACCAGCACTTCACGCTGGCGCCGGGCATGACGGTCGCCGAGAACCTGCTCCTGGCCGGCGGCCGCACGCCGGCGGTCATCGATTGGAAGGAAAAGCGCGCCGAGCTGCGGCGGTTCCTGTCGACCACGCCGTTCACGCTGGACCTGGACGCCCGCCCGGCCGAACTGGCCGCGGGCGAGAAGCAGAAGCTGGAGCTGCTCAAGCAGCTGTACCTGAAGCCGCGCCTGCTGATACTGGACGAGCCCACCTCGGTGCTCACGCCGCAGGAAGCGGACGAAGTGCTCAGCCACGTACGCGAGTTCGCCCGCAGCGGCCTGTGCACGGTGCTGATCATCACGCACAAGTTCCGCGAGGTGATGCAGTACGCCGACGACGTGACGGTCCTGCGGCGGGGCAGGGCGGTGCACCATTGCAGTGTGGCCGCCACCCGGCCGGCGCAGCTGGCCGCGGCCATGATGGGCGAGGCCGCCGGCACCGCCGGCGTGGCCGACCAGCTTCGCGACCGGCCCGCCTCGCGCGCGCCGGGCAGCGGGGTCGCGCCTGACGCCCCGGTGGCGCTCGAGGTGCAAGGCCTGAGCGCGGCAGGCGACCGCGGAACGCTCGCCGTGCGCGCGTTGTCGCTGCAGGTGCGGGCCGGCGAGATCCTCGGCGTGGCCGGCGTCTCCGGCAACGGCCAGCGCGAACTGGTGGAGGCGCTGGTCGGCCAGCGCCCGCGCCTGGCCGGGCAGGTCCGCGTCGACGGCCATCCCTACGCGGCCAGGCGCGAGCAGAACCGCCGTCTGAAGGTGCGCAGCCTGCCCGAGGAGCCGTTGCGCAATGCCTGCGTCGGCGACCTCAGCGTGGCCGAGAACATGGCGCTGCGCGATTTCGACCAGCCCCCGCTGGCCCGCGGCGGCCTGCTGCGCTTTGCGGCCTGGCGCGCACGGGCGCGCGAGTGGATCGCCGGCTACGGCGTCAAGACGCAGGGCGAGAACGCGCCCATCCGCAGCCTGTCCGGCGGCAACGTCCAGCGCGCCGTGCTCGCGCGCGAGCTGGCCGGCGACATCGCCGTGCTGATCGCGGCCAACCCGGTGTTCGGCCTCGACTTCGCGGCGGTTGCCGAGATTCACGCGCGCATCGTTGGCGTGCGCAACCGCGGCGGTGCCGTGCTGCTGGTCAGCGAGGACCTGGACGAACTGCTGGAGCTGGCCGACCGCATCGTGGTCATGAGCGAAGGCCGCATCGTCTACGAGACGCAGGCGGACGGCGCGCAGCGCCACGTACTGGGCGCCCACATGGGCGGCGGCGACCACCACGGCGCAGCCGCCCCTGCGCCGCCTGCCGTGCCGGCCCAGGCCGCCGACCCATCGCCGCTGCGCGAGGCGGCCTGAACGGCAACGCAAGACGCCATCCACCAACGAGAGCCGCCATGACGACGAGCCCCCGCCTGCTGCGAATCGACGCCGAACCCTTTGCCTTCGCGTGCGAAGCCGAACGCACCGCGCTGGTGCTGATCGACATGCAACGCGACTTCATCGAGCCGGGCGGCTTCGGCGAGACGCTGGGCAACGACGTCAGCCTGCTGGCGAAGATCGTGCCGGCCTGCCAGGCGCTGCTGGCCGCCTGGCGCGAGGCCGGCGGCCTGGTGGTGCACACGCGCGAAGCGCACCGGCCGGACCTGGCCGATTGCCCGCCCGCCAAGCGCAACCGCGGCAACCCCCGCCTGCGCATCGGCGACGCCGGACCGATGGGGCGCATCCTGGTCGCCGGCGAGCCGGGCAGCCAGATCATCGACGCGCTGGCGCCGGTGGACGGCGAGATCGTGCTCGACAAACCCGGCAAGGGCGCCTTCTATGCGACCGGGCTGCAGGCCCGGTTGCAGGAACGCGGCATCCGCTGGCTGCTGTTCGCCGGGGTCACCACCGAGGTCTGCGTGCAGACGAGCATGCGCGAGGCCAACGACCGCGGCTACGACTGCCTCCTGCTGGAGGACTGCACCGAAAGCTACTTCCCGCAGTTCAAGGCGGCCACGCTGGAGATGGTGCGCGCGCAGGGCGGCATCGTCGGCTGGACGGCGCCCAGCACGGCACTGCTGGCTGCGCTTGGCGCGGCCGGGCCCGCCACCTTGCCGGCGGCAGCGCGCGCGGCCTAAGATCACCCAGGTGACCGCTGCCCGCACCGCCGTCCGCCCCGTCAGGCCCGCCCGAGCCGCTGCCCCCGCGGCCGACACCGTCGCGGTCTTTCGCACGCGTGCGGACGAGGTGCATGCGCAGCTCAAGCGCGACATCGCCGGGTTTCGCCTCGTGCCGGGCGACCGCTTCACCGAGAACGAGATCAGCGAACGCCTGGGCGTGTCGCGCACGCCCGTGCGCCAGGCCCTCTTTCGCCTGCAGCAGGAGGGTTTCGTCGAGGTGCTGTTTCGCAGCGGCTGGCGCGTGCTGCCCTTCGACTTCGACCAGTTCGAGCAGCTCTACGACGTTCGCATGGTGCTGGAGACCACGGCCGTGCACCGGCTGTGCGAGACGGACCAGCGGGTGGACCGCAGCCTGCTCGAGCAACTGGCCGCGATCTGGCTGGTGCCGCCGGCGCAGCGCAGCGCCGACGCCGAGCAGGTGGCGCAATGGGACGAGCGGTTCCACTGCGACCTGGTGGCCGCCGCCGGCAACGCCGAGATGGCGCGCATCCACCGCGACGTGACCGAGCGCATCCGCATCATCCGCCGGCTGGACTTCACCCTGCAGCGGCGCATCGACGCCACCTACGACGAGCACGCCAAGATCCTCAAGGCGGTGCGCGCCAACCGCGGCGACCAGGCTGCGATGCTGCTGCGCGCCCACATCGAGACCAGCCAGTCGGAGGTGCGCAAGATCACGCTGCACCAGGTGCACATGGCCCGGCATGCCGGCGCGCCGTAGCATGGGCGCATGCAACCGGACTCCGACGACCTTGACCTGATCCGCGCCTGCAGCCGCGCCTCGCTCGACCTGCTGCAGCGCAACCTGACGCCGCACGGCATCCTGGCGGCCACTCCCAGCGCGGCATCGGTCGCGCGGCGCTACACCCGCATCTTCGGCCGCGACGCGGCCATCTGCGTGATGGCGATGTGCGGCAGCGGCGTGCCCGCGCTCGAGCAGGGTGCGGTTGCCAGCCTGGAGTCGCTGGCGGCGCAGCAGGCGGCGAACGGGCAGATCCCGAAGTACGTCGACCCGCAAGGGCAGGACGCCGATTTCTGGTACCTCGGCTGCATCGACGCGACGTTGTGGTGGCTCATCGCGGTCGACCACGCGCGCGGCCAGGGCGCGGTCGGTGCCGACCGCTGGCGGGACGAAGCCGGGCGCGCCATCGGCTGGCTGCTGGCGCAGGAGCACCAGCATTTCCGGCTGCTGCAGCAGAACGAGGCGAGCGACTGGGCCGACATCATGCCGCGCTCGGGCTACGTGCTCTACACCAACGCGCTGTGGTTCGAGGTCAAGCGCCGCTTCGGCCTGGCGCACGCGGACGCGACCGCCCACCACTTCAACCATCTGTTCAACCCGTTCCAGCGCGACCTGCCGCAATACCACCGCGCGCGGCTGTTGCGCCACTATGCGCGGCGCGGCCGGCGCGATCCGGGCATGTACCTGAGCTTCGTCAACCTGTCGGTGGTGGGCGACGAAGGCGACGTCTTCGGCAACCTGCTGGCGATCCTGTGCGGGCTGGCCGATTCGGCCATGGCGCGCCGCATCGTGCGCACCATCCATGCGGCCCGGGCGTCCGAGCCCTATCCGTTGCGGGTGGTGCTGCACCCCCTGGCGCGCCAGCATCCGCTGTGGCGTCCGTACATGGGACGCCACCAGCAGAACCTGGTGCACCAGTACCACAACGGCGGCATCTGGCCCTTCGTGGGCGGCTACTGGGTATTGGCGCTCGCGCGCCTGGGCCTGGTGCCCCAGGCCTGGTCCGAGCTGGCGGCGCTGGCCCGGGCGAACCAGGCGGACGACTGGCGCTTCACGGAGTGGTTCCACGGCCGCTCGCTGGCCGCCGGCGGCATGGCCGGACAGAGCTGGAATGCCGCCACGTTCCTGCTGGCCGAGCGGGCCCTGCGCGACGGCCCGGCCTGAACGCGGCGCCCGGATGCCCGGCCGGGCGCGCGGGCGATGTCACAAAATGGCTGCTCCGAACGTCCTGGCTGTCATGGAAGATCTCGACAAGACATTCGTCCGCCTCCGCCCGCGCCTGCAGGGCATCGCCTATCGCATGCTCGGCACGGTCGCCGAGGCCGAGGAGGTGGTGCAGGACGCCTGGCTGCGCTGGCACGAGCGATCCGGCGAGGCCGGGCCCGACAGCACCGAGGGCTGGCTGGTGACGGTGACCACCCGCCTGGCGATCGACCGGCTGCGCGCCGCGCGCGTGCAGCGGGCCCACTACGCCGGGATGTGGCTGCCCGAGCCGGTGCTGGGCGACGCGCCCGACAACCCGGAGCAGATGCTCGAGCGGGCCGACCAGATCTCGGTGGCGTTCCTGCTGCTGCTCGAACGGCTCTCGCCCGAGGCGCGCGCCGCCTACCTGCTCAAGGAAGTGTTCGACGCCGACTATTCCGAGGTCGCGCAGGCGGTGGGCAAGTCCGAGGCGGCATGCCGCCAGCTGGTGCACCGGGCCCGCGCGCAGCTGCACGACGAACGCCCGCGCCAGACGGTCTCGCCGGCGGCCCACGAGCGTCTGCTGCAAGGTTTCGCCCGTGCCGTCACGCACGGCGACATGGCCGCCATGCGCGCCATGCTGGCCGAGGGCGCCGAGCTGATCGGCGACGGCGGCGGGCGGGTGCCGACCTTTCCCAAGCCGCTGCAGGGCGGCGAGCGCATCGCCCGCCTGTACCTGGCCAGTCATCGCCGCCACGGCGACGGGCAGCGCCTGGCCGTGGCGCGCATCAACGGCCAGTGGGGCATGTTGCGCTTCATCGACGGTGTGCTGGAGTCCGCGCAGACCTACGAGATCGACGACGGGCGCATCGTCCGCATCCACGTGCAGCGCAATCCGGACAAGCTCGCGCGCGTCGCCGCGGCCTGGGCGCACTGAGCCTTCCCGGCTTTTCCTGTGCGGCGATGTCACAAGCGACGCGTGCCGAACGTCTTCAGGGTTGCGGATGGACAACATCCGCGCGTTCCTCCCAACCCCCTTGTCTCAACAGGAAATTTTCATGACGCAACGCCTCAATGCCATGCAGCAAGTGCCGGACATGTTCAATAAGCTGGTCGAACTCGGCGCACTCACCCGCGGCGCCGGCCTCGAGCCGGCGATCCATCACCTGGTGGAGATCCGCGCCTCGCAGATCAATGGCTGCGCCTTCTGCCTCGACATGCATGTCAAGCAGGCCCACATGCACGGCGAACGCCCGCTGCGGCTGCACCACTTGCCGGTGTGGCGCGAGTCGCCGTTGTTCAGCTCGCGCGAGCGCGCGGCCCTGGCCTGGACCGAAGCGGTGACCAGCCTGGGCGCGCATGGCGTGCCCGATGACGTGTTCGCCGAGGTGCGCGAACAGTTCAGCGAAAAGGAACTGTCTGCGCTGACCTTCGCGGTGATGACCATCAACGCCTGGAACCGCCTCAACGTGGCCTTCCGCACCCCGCCCGGCGTGCTCGACAAGGCTTACGGCCTGGACAAGGCCGGACTGGACTGATACGACATGCGGGGCGCCGGGCCGTCAGGCCTGGGGATTGCGTGTCAAATCCATCCCAAGCTTGCCCGTCATCCCATGCACCACGACACTCCCCGCGAAATCGACTGCGCCTGGCTCCTGCCCGACCCGGGCGCGCAGGCCCCGCAAGCGGACATGCGCATCCGCATCGACGCCGACGGCCGCATTGCCGGCATCGCGCCGATCGGCAGCGCGGCCGCCGGTCGGCGGCTTCTGGCCATGCCGGCGCTGTCCAATGCGCACGACCATGGCCGCACCTTCCGCAGCGCCACGCTCGGGGCCTACGACAAGCCGCTGGAAAGCTGGCTGCCGTTCAACGGCGTGGTCCCGGGCCTGGACCCTTACCTGTGCGCCGCCACGTCCTTCGCGCGATCGGTCCGGCACGGCGTCGCCAACCTGATGGTGCACTACACCCGCGTGCAGGGCGGCATGCCCTACGTCGAAGAGGCGCGGCACGTGGCGCGCGCGGCGCGCGACGTGGGCGTGCGCATCGGCTTCGCGGTGGTGATGCGGGACCGCAACGGCATCGGCTACGAGGGCGACGCAGCCGTCCTGCGCGCCCTCCGCCCGGGCATCCGCGACGCGGTTGCCGGCCGCCTGGCGGCGAAGTCGGCCGCCCCGGCGCAGCAGATCCACCAGGTCGACGAGGTCGCGCAGATGCTGCGGGACGGCGGCTTCGACGCGAACGTCACCGCGCAGTACGGGCCCGCGGCGGTGCAGTGGTGCAGCACGCCGCTGCTCGAGGCCATTGCGCGCGCATCGGCCGACACCGGCCGGCCGGTGCACATGCATTGCCTCGAGACGCCTTACCAGCGTGCCTGGGCCGACCGGCATCATCCGCAGGGCATGCTGCGATTCCTGGACGACATCGGCCTGCTGAGCCCGCGCCTGACGCTGGCCCACTGCGCCCATGCGCGGCCCGACGAACTGGCCTTGCTGGCCGAACGCGGCGTGACCATTGCCGTCAACACCAGTTCGAACCTCTACCTCAAGTCCGGCATCGCCCCGGTGCAGGAGATGCTCCGCCAGGGCTGCCGCGTGGCGATGGGCCTGGACGGCACCGGATTCGACGAAGACGACGACGCGTTGCGCGAGATGCGCGTGGCCTACATGCTGCACCGCGGCTGGGGGTTCGACACCCGCATGACGCGCCAGCAGCTGTGGGCGTTCGCCGGCGGAAACGGCCCGCGCAGCGTGAGCGGCGCCGGGGCGATCGCGACCGGCCGCCTGCAGGCCGGCGCGCCGGCCGACCTGGTGCTGCTCGACTGGGACGCGCTCGACGACGACGCCCTTTTCGACGACGTCGACCCGATGGACCTGCTGCTGGCCCGCGCGAACGGCAGCCACGTCGCCCGCGTGATGGTGGGCGGGCGCAGCGTTGTCGAGGCGGGCCGCGTCACCGGCATCGACGAGGCGGCGCTGCGCGCCGAACTGGTCGCGCGCGCACGCGCCGCGCTGGCGGCCGACCCGCGGCATGGCGAGTGGCTGCAGACGCTTCGCGCGCTGGCCCAGGACCTCGGGCCGTACTACCTGGAGGGGGCGCAGGGCTGCTGCGGCTGAGGCGGCGGCACTGGCGCCGGCTGCACCTTCAAGCCTCGGGGCGGCTCAGAGCGTGAACTCGTAGTCCACCGTGATCGGCGCGTGGTCGGAGAAGCGCACCGTCCGGTAGATCTCCTCGCTGCGTGCCAGCTCGGCGATGGCCGGCGTGGCCAGGTGATAGTCGAGGCGCCAGCCCACGTTCTTCGCGCGCGCCTGGCCACGGTTGCTCCACCAGGTGTAGCACTCGTCGGTGGTGTCCGGCTTGAGCCGGCGGTAGACGTCGACCAGGCCCGCGCCCTCGGCACCGGCGTCGAGCAGGCGCGTCATCCAGGCGCGTTCCTCGGGCAGGAAGCCGCTGTTCTTCAGGTTTCCCTTCCAGTTCTTCAGGTCGGCTTCCTTGTGGGCGATGTTGATGTCGCCGCACAACACGAACTCGCGCTCGCGCTTGAGTGCCAGCAGGTAGGGGAAGAAGCCCGCCAGGAACCGGAACTTGGCGGCCTGGCGCTCCTCGCCGGACGATCCGCTGGGAAAATAGCAGCTGATCACCGAGAACTTGCGCGTCGGCGTGTCGAAGCGCAGTTCGAGGTAGCGGCCCTCGGCGTCGAATTCCTGGTCGCCCCAGCCGATGACGACCCCGCTCGGTTCATGGCGGCTGTAGATGGCGGTACCGGCGTAGCCTTTCTTCTGAGCGAAATGGAAATGGCCCTTGAGGCCGGCCATTTCCTCGAAGCGGCCCTCGATGTCGCTGGCCTGGACCCGGATTTCCTGCATGCAAATACAATCCGGCGCGAGTTCCGCCACCCAGTCGGCGACGCCTTTGGTCGCAGCGGAACGCAGGCCATTGAGATTGAGGCTGGTAAGTTTGAACAAGGAAAGGTCCCCGATGGCTTCGGCTGGTGGCAATCAAAATGGGCAAAGCGCAGTCGCACAGGACTTTGTGCAGTTCGCGCTGGATTCGGGGGTGCTTCGCTTCGGCCAGTTCAAGACCAAGGCCGGCCGCATGAGCCCCTACTTCTTCAACGCCGGTCTGTTCGACGACGGCGCCAAGCTGATGCGGCTGGCGCAATTCTATGCAGACCGGCTGATCGAGAGCGCGGTCGAGTTCGACATGATCTTCGGGCCGGCGTACAAGGGCATCCCGCTGGCCGCCACGGTGGCCGCCGAGCTGGCGCGGCGCGGGCGCAGTGTCCCTTTTTCGTACAACCGCAAGGAAGCCAAGGACCACGGCGAAGGCGGCACGCTGGTCGGGGCCGCCCTGAAGGGCCGGGTGCTCATCGTCGACGACGTGATGTCCGCCGGCACCGCCGTGCGCGAGTCCATCGCCGCGATCCGTGCCGCGGGCGCCGAGCCGCATGCGGTGGTCATCGCGCTGGACCGGCAGGAAAAGGCCACCGAGAACGGCCGCGACGTCGACCACAGCGCGGTCCAGTACGTGCGCAACCAGCTGGGCATGGCGGTTGTCGCAATTGCCACGCTCGACGACTTGCTTCACTATCTGAGCAATCGCGCCGACGACGGCCTGCAGGAGCACCGGCAGGCCGTGCTGGACTACCGCGCGCGCTACGGCGCGGGGTAGTCCGGGTGCAATACCCTCAACAGAACCAATTCCATACGTGGCGCGGCTGACTACTCTTTCCAACCTCGCCCTGGCCGCCGGCCTGATGCTCCTCGCGCAGACAGCCTCGGCCCAGGGCGGCCAGCCGCTGGTCCGGGAGGTCTTCACCTGCGTCGACGCCCAGGGGCGCACGCTCACGGCCGACCGCCCCATCGCTGCCTGCTCCGATCGCGAGCAGCGCGTGCTCAGTCCCGGCGGCACCGTGATCCGCGTGCTCGGCCCGACCCTCACGGCGCGCGAGCAGGCCGAGCAGGAGGAACGCGAGCGCCTGGCCATGCAGGAAGCCCAGCGCGCGCTCGAGGAACGCCGCCGCGCGCGCGCGCTGCTGGTCCGCTACCCGACGCCGGCGGCGCACGACCGCGAGCGCACCGAGGCCCTGGCGCAGATCGACGTCGTGATCCAGGCGGCGCGCAATCGGGTCGAAGAGCTGGCGCAGGAGCGGACCAAGGTCGACCAGGAGCTGGAGTTCTACGGCCGCGACCTGTCGCGCGCGCCCGACTCGCTGCGGCGCCAGGCCGAGGGAATCGAGCAGAGCACCAAGGTGCAGTTGCGCTTCATCGCCGATCAGAACGAGGAAAAGCGCCGGGTGTCGGCGCGCTTCGACGAGGAGCGGGCCCAGCTCATGCGCTTGTGGCCGCCCTCCGTGCTCAAGGGCGCCACGACGCCGGCGTCGGTCAGCCCAGCTTCGCCTTCAACAAGGCGTTGACCTGGGCCGGGTTGGCCTTGCCGGCACTGGCCTTCATCACCTGGCCGACCAGGGCATTGAATGCCTTTTCCTTGCCGGCGCGGTATTCGTCGATGTTCTTCTGGTTGCTGGCCAGCACGTCGTCGACGATCTTCTCCAGCGCGCCGGTATCGCTCATCTGCTTGAGGCCCTTGGCCTCGATGATGGCGTCGACGTCGCTGCCGTCGCCGCTCCACAGGGCTTCGAACACCTGGCGCGCGGCGTTGTTCGACACCGTGCCGTCCGCAATGCGCGTGATCAGCCGGGCCAGTTGCGTGGCGCCGACGGGCGCGGCGTCGATGCCGATGGCGTCCTGGGCGTTGAGCCGCCGCGCGATCTCGCCGTTGATCCAGTTGCTGGCCAGCTTGGGGGCGGCGCCGGCCGCAACGGCGGCCTCGAAATAGCGCGCGTGCGCCTGGCTCTGCGTGAGCAGGCTGGCGTCGTAGGCCGGCAGGCCGTGTTCGCTCTGATAGCGCTCGGCCATGGCGCGCGGCAGCTCGGGCATGCCCAGGCGCACCTGCTCGATCCAGTCGGCGCCGATCGCCAGAGGCGGCAGGTCGGGGTCGGGAAAGTAACGGTAGTCGGCTGCGTCTTCCTTGGTGCGCATGGCGCGGGTCTCGCCGGTGTCGGGGTCGAACAGCACGGTCGCCTGTTCGATCGCGAGCCCGTCTTCCAGCCGCTCGATCTGCCAGCGGATCTCGTAGTCGATCGCCTGCTGCATGAAGCGGAAGCTGTTGAGGTTCTTGATCTCGCGGCGCGTGCCCAGGGGCTGGCCCGGCCGCCGCACCGACACGTTGGCGTCGCAGCGGAACGAGCCTTCCTGCATGTTGCCGTCGCAGATGCCGATCCAGGTGACGATCTTGTGCAGCTCGCGGGCATAGGCCACGGCCTCGGCGGTCGAGCGCATGTCCGGCTCGGTGACGATCTCGAGCAGCGGCGTGCCGGCGCGGTTCAGGTCGATGCCGGACTGGCCGACGAAGTCCTCGTGCAGCGACTTGCCGGCGTCTTCCTCGAGGTGGGCGCGCACCAGGCGCACCGTCTTGTGCTCGTCGCCGACGAAGAACGACACTGCGCCGCCTTGCACCACCGGAATCTCGTACTGGCTGATCTGGTAGCCCTTGGGCAGGTCGGGATAGAAGTAGTTCTTGCGCGCGAACACCGAGCGTTCGGCGATGGTGCTGCCCAGCGCCAGGCCAAGCCGGATGGCGCGTTCGACCGCGCCCTTGTTCATCACCGGCAGGGTTCCGGGCAGGGCCAGGTCGACCGCGCAGGCCTGCGTGTTCGGTTCGGCGCCGAAGGCAGTGCTGGCGCGGCTGAAGATCTTGCTGGCAGTGGACAGCTGCGCGTGGGTCTCGAAGCCGATGATGACCTCGTAGCCCTGCACCAGCGGGCCGGTCGGACGGCCCTGCTGCTGTTGCTCGAAGGGGTTGGCGATCTCGCTCATGGTGTCTGTTCGCTCAGAAGCCGGGGGGCGTGCGCAGGTGCCAGTCGGTGGCCTGCTGGAACTGGTGCGCCGCATTGAGCAGGCGCGCCTCGCCGAAGTAGTTGCCGATCAGCTGCAGGCCCACCGGCATCGCGCCGTCGAAGCCGGCCGGCACGCTCATGCCGGGCAGCCCGGCCAGCGAGGCGGGCAGGGTGAAGATGTCGGCCAGGTAGTCGGCCACCGGGTCGTCGCCGTGTTCGCCGAGCTTCCAGGCCACCGTGGGGGCGGCCGGGCCGGCGATGACGTCGCAGTCCCGGAAGGCCTGCTGGAAGTCGTCGGCGATCATGCGGCGCACCTTCTGCGCCTGCAGGTAGTAGGCGTCGTAGTAGCCGTGCGACAGCACGTAGGTGCCGATCATGATGCGGCGCTTGACCTCGTCGCCGAAGCCCTGCTCGCGCGTCTTGCGGTACATGTCGGCCAGATCGCGGTATTCGGGGGCCCGATAGCCGAACTTGACGCCGTCGAAGCGGCTCAGGTTGCTCGATGCCTCGGCGGCGGCCAGGATGTAGTAGACCGGGATCGACAGTTCGGTGCGCGGCAGCGACACCTCGACGCGGCGGGCGCCCAGCTTCTCGTATTCGGCCAGCGCCGCCTCGATCGCCGCGCGCACGCCCGGCGCCACGCCTTCGCCGACGAATTCCCGCGGCACGCCGATGCGCAGGCCCTGCAGCGAATCGCCCAGGTGGCGGGTGTAGTCCTCGGCCGGCCGGTCCAGCGAGGTGGCGTCGCGTTGCGGGTCGGGCCCGCACAGGGCGCCGAGCAGCAGGGCGCAGTCCTCGGCCGAGCGCGCCATCGGCCCGGCCTGGTCCAGGCTGGAGGCGAAAGCCACCATGCCGTAGCGCGAGGCCCGGCCGTAGGTCGGCTTGATGCCGGTGACGCCGCAGAAGGAGGCCGGCTGGCGGATCGAGCCGCCGGTGTCGGTGCCGGTCGCCGCCGGCGCCAGGCCGGCCGCCACCGCGACCGCGCTGCCGCCGGACGAGCCGCCCGGCACGCGGCCGGTGTCCCAGGGGTTGCGCACCGGGGTGGCCTGCTGCGCGCCGACGGCGGGCACGGCCACGTTCTCGTTGGCCGAGCCCATGGCGAATTCGTCGCAGCTGAGCTTGCCCAGCGTGACCGCGCCGGCCTCGGCGAGCTTGCGCACCACGGTCGCGTCGAAGGGCGAGCGGTAGCCCGCCAGCATGCGCGATCCCGCCGTGGTGGGGAAGTCGGTGGTGACGAAGATGTCCTTGTGCGCCACCGGCACGCCAGCCAGGGCCGGAGCGCCGCCGGCGGCGATGCGCGCGTCGGCCGTGCGCGCCTGGGCCAGCGTGACCGACTCGTCGATCGCCAGGAAGGCGCCCAGCGCCTGGCGATCGCGCGCGCGGGCCAGGAAGTGCTGCGCGGCCTCGGTGGCGGACACCTCGCGGGCGGCCAGCGCGCGCGACAGTCCGGCAACGCCCAGGTGGTGCAGATCCTTGGCGGCGCTCATTCGATCACCTTCGGCACGAGGAACAGGCCGGCTTCGACCGCCGGGGCGTTCTTCTGGTTGGCGGCCCGGTTGTCGGGCTCGCTGACCACGTCGTCCATCAGGCGCAGGGTGACGTCCTCGATCGCCGCCACCGGGTGGGCCAGCGGCGCCACGCCGGTGGTGTCGACCGAGCGCATGCGCTCGACCAGGTCGAAGAAGCCGTTGATCTGCGTGAGCATGCGCTCGCTTTCTTCGACGCCAAGGTCGAGCCGGGCGAGCGAGGCGATGCGCGCGATATCGGAAGAAGACAGGGACATCGGTGAAATTCCGACCGGAAACCGGCCTCAAACACGCCGCACGGAGGCTTCGGCGGCGCTGTATTCAGGGGGGATTCGGGTATTATCCCGCCTTTGCCGCGCACCCCACGCGCGCGCCGGCAAATGGCGCAAGCAACCCATTTCACCCCTTCAAGACAAGAACAGGGCGACGACATGCCGAAGCGCATGCGTGCCCTCAAGGACCCTGCACATGTTCGGAGCATTCCGTCGGTACTTTTCCACCGACCTGGCCATTGACCTCGGAACCGCCAACACCCTCATCTTTGCCCGCAACAAGGGCATCGTGCTCGACGAGCCCTCGGTCGTGGCCATCCGCCACGAAGGCGGCCCGCACGGCAAGAAGGTGATCCAGGCCGTCGGCGCCGAGGCCAAGGCCATGCTGGGCAAGGTGCCCGGCAACATCGAGGCAATCCGCCCGATGAAGGACGGCGTGATCGCCGACTTCGTCATCACCGAGCAGATGATCAAGCAGTTCATCAAGATGGTGCACCCGCGCACGCTGCTCACGCCGAGCCCGCGCATCATCATCTGCGTGCCGTGCGGCTCGACGCAGGTCGAGCGCCGTGCCATCAAGGATGCGGCCGAGGCCGCAGGCGCCACCTCCGTCTACCTGATCGAGGAGCCGATGGCCGCCGCCCTGGGCGCCGGCCTGCCGGTATCGGAAGCCAGCGGCTCGATGGTGGTGGACATTGGCGGCGGCACCACCGAGGTGGGCGTCATCTCGCTCGGCGGCATGGTCTACAAGGGCAGCGTCCGCGTCGGCGGCGACCGCTTCGACGAGGCCATCATCAACTACATCCGCCGCAACTACGGCATGCTCATCGGCGAGCCCACCGCCGAGGTCATCAAGAAGACCATCGGCTCGGCCTTCCCGGGCTCCGAAGTCAAGGAAATGGAAGTCAAGGGCCGCAACCTGTCCGAAGGCGTGCCGCGCAGCTTCACCATCAGCTCCAACGAGGTGCTCGAGGCGCTGACCGAGCCGCTGAACAACATCGTCTCGTCGGTCAAGAACGCCCTCGAGCAGACGCCGCCCGAACTGGGCGCCGACATCGCCGAGCGCGGCATGATGCTGACCGGCGGCGGCGCGCTGCTGCGCGACCTGGACCGGCTGCTGGCCGAGGAAACCGGCCTGCCTGTGCTGGTGGCCGAGGACCCGCTCAGCTGCGTGGTGCGCGGCTGCGGCATCGCGCTCGAGCGCATGGACCGGCTGGGCAGCATCTTCACGAGTGAATAGTCTCGACCCCAGGCTGCGCGCACTGCGTGTCGCTTCGCCAACCCCCTTCCGGGGGCAGCGCCTGCGGCCCGGCGAAGCCGGTTCCGCGGCACTTCCCGAATGGGTGGCCGGCGGATGCCGGATATGCAACTGAAGCGCGGCTCGTGGCATAAACACGCATGCCGCTCGGCACTCTCGACCGTACTGCGCCGCCCCTGTTCCACCAGGGGCCGTCGGCGCTGTCCAAGCTGATCTTCTTCAGCGCGCTGGCGCTTTTCCTGATGGTGGCCGACGGGCGCTTCCACCTGGTCCAGCCGATCCGCAAGGCGATCGGCACCGTGCTCTACCCGGCCCAGTGGCTGGCGCTCAAGCCCGTCCAGCTGGTGCTGGGCGGCGGCCGCTATTTCGATGACCTGCGCGAGGCGCAGCGCGCCGAGGCGCAGGCGCGCCAGGCCATGGCGCGGCTGGCCGAGCGGGCCAACCAGACCGAGGCCCTGTCCCAGGACAACGCGCGGCTGCGCCAGCTGCTGGAGCTGCGCCAGACCACGCGCGTCGCTACCCAGGCCGCCGAGGTGCTGTTCGACGCGGCCGATCCGTACTCGCGCAAGATCGTCATCGACCAGGGCCGCAGCCATGGCGTGCTGCCCGGTTCGCCGGTGATCGACGCCGACGGCGTGCTGGGGCAGGTCACGCTGGTGCAGGCGCTGACCAGCGAGGTGACGCTGGTGGTCGATCGCGACCAGGCCATCCCCGTGCAGGTGGCGCGCACCGGCGCGCGCAGCGTGGCTTTCGGCGACGCCAACGCGCATGGAGGCGGCCTCGAGCTGCGCTTCATGTCTGCCGACGCCGACCTGCGCGAAGGCGACCTGCTGGCCACCAGCGGCGTGGACGGCGTGTATCCGGCCGGCCTGCCGGTCGCGCGCGTGGACCGCATCGAGCGGCGCGCCGACTCGCCGTTCGCCCGCGTCCATTGCGTGCCGCTGGCCGACGTGACGGGCGTGCGCTACGTGCTGGTGGTCCAGCCGGTGGGAGCGCCACCGGGCGTGGCAACCCCGGCCGAGGCGGCGGCTGCCGGCGTTCCAGGCGAAGCGCCGGCCAAGGCCGACGCGCGGGACAAGTCCGACGGCAAGGGCAAGGCCGACGCCAAGGGCAAGCCGGCCGCCAGGCCCGCCGAGGGCGCCGGCGCGAAGCCTGCCGAGAAGGGCGCCGAAAAGGGCGGCGAGAAGGCTGTAGACAAGCCCGCCGAGAAAGCCGCCGAGAAAGCAGCCGAGAAGGCCGCGCCCGAGCGGAGCACGGCCACGAGGCCCGCGCCGCCGAAGCCGCCCGCCAGGCCGGCGCAATCGCAGAACCGCACCGCGGAGGGACGCACGCCATGATCATGCGACCCGGGCAGCAGCAACTGCTGCTGCCGCTCAATCCGGTCTTCCTGTGGGGCAGCCTGCTGGTGGCCTTCCTGATCAACATGCTGCCGCTCGGACGCCTGCCGTGGCGGCCGGATCTGCTCGCGCTGGTGATCGTCTTCTGGAGCGTCCACCAGCCGGCGCGCATCGGGGTGGGCACGGCCTTCGTGTTCGGCCTGCTGATGGATGTCCAGCAGTCGGCCATGCTGGGCCAGCATGCGCTGGTGTACTCGGCGCTGGCCTTCCTGGCGATCATGATGCATCGGCGGCTGCTGTGGTATCCGCTGTTCTCGCAGTCGCTCCAGGTGCTGCCGCTGTTTGCCCTCGCGCACGTGCTCGCGCTGGGCGTGCGCATGATCGGCGGCGGCATCTTCCCCGGCTGGGGCGTGCTGCTGGCGCCGATCATCGAGGCCGCGCTCTGGCCAGTGGCCAGCATGCTGCTGCTGGCGCCGCAGCGGCGCGCGCCGGAGCCGGATGCCAACCGGCCGCTGTGATGAACTCCGGCGCGCCGCCAGGCTCTGAATCCGCATGACGGAAATCCGCAATGTCGCCGGCGACGTCGCCCGCTTCCGGCGCCGCGTGGTCGTCACCGTTCTGGTGGTGCTGCTCGGATTCGGCCTGGTCGCGGCGCGGCTGTACTACCTGCAGGTACTTCGGCACGAGGAGCTCGCCGACCGCGCCGAGAACAACCGCACGGCCGTGGTGCCGGTGGTTCCGAACCGCGGGCTCATCCTCGACCGCAACGGCATCGTCCTGGCTTCGAACTATGCGGCCTACACGCTCGAGATCACGCCGTCCAAGGCCGGCAATATCGAGGAGGTGCTGGACCAGCTGTCGGAGATCATCGAGATCACGCCGCGCGACCGGCGGCGCTTCAAGCGCCTGCGCCAGGATTCGCGCAGCTTCGACTCGGTGCCGGTGCGCACCCGACTGAGCGACGAGGAGGTGGCGCGCTTTGCCGCGCAGCGCTACAGATTCCCCGGCGTCGAGGTCAACGCGCGGCTGTTCCGCAGCTACCCGAATGGCGAAACCGGCAGCCACGTGCTGGGCTACATCGGCCGCATCAACCAGTCCGAGAAGGAGGCCATGGAGGAATGGCCGGACGAGGAACTGGCCAACTACAAGGGCACCGAGTACATCGGCAAGCTGGGCATCGAGCAGAGCTACGAGCAGCAACTGCATGGCCAGACCGGCGTCGAGCAGATGGAGACCTCCGCCGGCGGCCGCGCCGTGCGGCGCCTGGGTAGCCATCCCGCCACGCCGGGCGACACGGTCAAGCTGAGCCTGGACATCAAGCTGCAGAAGCTCGTCGAGGACATGTACGGCGACCGCCGCGGCGCGCTGGTGGCGCTCGACCCACGCACCGGCGAGGTGCTGGCGCTGGTGAGCAAGCCCACGTTCGACCCGAACCTGTTCGTCGAAGGCATCGACTCCGAGAGCTGGAAGGAACTCAACGAGTCGATCGACAAGCCCTTGCTCAACCGGGCGTTGCGCGGCACCTATCCGCCCGGCTCGACCTACAAGCCGTTCATGGCGCTGGCCGCGTTGCAGACGGGCAAGCGCGGACCGAACGTGCAGGTGCTGGACCCGGGCTACTTCAATTTCGGCGGCCGTCGCTTCGGCAGCCCCGAGGGATACCTGGGCAACGTCGACATGCGCCGCTCGATCCAGGTGTCGAGCAACATCTACTACTACTCGCTGGCCAACGAGATGGGCGTGGACATGATCCACGACTTCATGAAGCCGCTGGGTTTCGGCCAGATCACCGGCATCGACCTCGGCGGCGAGGTGCGCGGCGTGCTGCCCTCGACCGAGTGGAAGCGCAAGGCCTACAAGCGGCCGCAGCAGCAGCAATGGTATGCGGGCGAGACCATTTCGCTGGGCATCGGCCAGGGCTACAACTCGTTCACCATGTTGCAGCTGGCGCAGGCGACCGCCATCGTGGCGGCCGGCGGCATCAAGCACCGGCCGCACCTGGTCAAGAGCCTGCGCGATTCGGTGTCCGGCGAACTGCGCGAGGTGGAGCAGCCGCCTGCGATCAACCTGGGGTTCAAGCCGGCCAATGTGGCGGTGGTCCGCGAAGGGCTGGTCAGCGTCGTCACCGGCGGCACCGCGCGCGGCGTGTTCGCCGGCGCAGGCTACCAGGCGGCCGGCAAGACCGGCACGGCGCAGGCGGTCGGCATGGCGCGCAACACCAAGTACAACGCCAAGGCGTTGGAGGAGCACCAGCGCGACCACGCGCTGTTCATGGCCTTCGCGCCGGCGCAGGATCCGAAGATCGCGGTCGCGGTGATCGTCGAGAACGCAGGCTGGGGTGCCGGCGCGGCGGCGCCGATCGCACGGCGGATATTCGACTACTGGCTGCTCGACCAGTACCCGAGCGAGGCCGATCTCCTGGCCATCCGCCAGGGCAAGGCCACGGCGCCCATCGGCAAGCCGAGGGTAGCCAGCGAGATGGCCTGGCCGCCGCCGCCGATCGTGCCCGCACCCGCACCCTGATGGTGCGTGCACGGCGAGGGCGCCGTGCAGCGGTCACGGGGCGCGAAAGCTGGAGCGACGCGATTCTGGCAGCGCCAAAAGAAAAGGCGCCGACCAGCGGCGCCTGAGAAAATAGCTGTGGCACTTTGTTTTTTTGGTGCCTTCTTCGTGTTCTTGGATCGGATACCGAATTTGTCTCCTCGGCCCCCGCGCCGCGGGGCAAGGCCCGTTTGCGAGTGGCACTAATTGTGTAGGACGCACCGCACAAGTGCATCGGGATTAACCCGGTCCGGCCGCTTCGCGGACCCAGGCAGCGGCCATCTCGGCCATCATGAGGGTGGGACTGTTGGTGTTGCCGCTGGTGATGGTGGGCATGGCGCCCGCATCCACGACGCGCAGCCCGGCGATGCGCCCGCCGCGCCCGTCGCGCACACGCAGTCGCGAATCGAGCACCGCCATCGGATCGCCGTCGCTGCCCATGCGCGTGGTGCCGACCGGATGGAAGATGGTGGTGGCGATGTCGCCGGCCAGGCGGGCCAGGTCCTCGTCGCTCTGGTATTGCACCCCGGGTTTCCATTCCTGCGGCTGGTAGGCCGCCAGCGCTGGCTGGGCGACGATCCGACGCGTCACCCGCAGCGAATCGGCCGCGACCTTGCGGTCTTCCGGCGTGCTCAGGTAGTTGGGTGAGATCGCAGGAGCGTCGGCAAATCGGGCGCTGCGGATGCGCACCGTGCCGCGGCTGGTCGGGTTGAGGTTGCACACGCTGGCGGTGAAGGCGCTCTCGCGGTGCAGCGGCTCGCCGAAGGCCTCGAGCGACAGCGGCTGCACGTGGTATTCCAGGTTTGGCCAGGCGTGCTCGGGCGAGCTGCGGGTGAAGGCGCCCAGTTGCGACGGGGCCATGCTCATCGGGCCGCTGCGCGAGAGTGCATATTCGAGCCCGATCCTGGCCTTGCCCAACCAGGAGCTGGCCAGCACGTTGAGCGTCTGCGCGCCCTGCACGCGGAACACGCTGCGGATCTGCAGGTGGTCCTGCAGGTTCTCGCCCACGCCCGGCAGGTCGGCCTGGACCTCGATACCCAGCGACTGGAGGAGCGCCCCGGGTCCGATGCCCGACAACTGGAGGATCTGGGGCGAGCCGATGCTGCCGGCGCACAGCACCACTTCGCAGGCCGCGTGGGCCTGAACCATCTGCTGGCCGTCCCAGACCTCGACGCCGGAGCAGCGCAGGCCCGCGTCGCCTGCCGGCTCGGTCAGCAGGCGCGAGACCTGGGCGCCGGTCCACAGCTCGAAGTTGGGGCGTCCGTAGCAGGTCGGCCGCAGGAACGCCTTGGCCGTGTTCCAGCGCCAGCCGCTCTTCTGGTTGACCTCGAAGTAGCCCACGCCTTCGTTGTTGCCGCGGTTGAAGTCGTCGCTGGCCGGCACCCCGGCCTGCACCGCCGCCTGTGCGAACGCGTCTAGGATGTCCCAGCGCAGCCGCTGCTTCTCGACGCGCCACTCGCCACCGACGCCGTGGAACTGCGAGAACGCCGGATCGGCGCTTTCCGTCGCGCCGCGGTAGTGATCCTCGTGCCGCCGAAAGGCCGGCAGCACGTTTTCCCAGCGCCAGGCCTCGTCGCCGGTGACCTGCGCCCAATGGTCGTAGTCGCGCGACTGCCCGCGCATGTAGATCATGCCGTTGATGCTGGAGCACCCGCCGAGCGTCTTGCCGCGCGGGTAGCGCAGGCTGCGCCCGTTCAGCCCTGTGTCGGGCTCGGTGTTGTAGAGCCAGTCGGTGCGCGGGTTGCCGATGCAATAGAGATAGCCCACCGGAATGTGGATCCAGTGGTAGTCGTCCCGGCGCCCTGCCTCGATCAGCAGCACACGGCGTCCGGCGTCCGCCGACAGCCGGTTGGCCATCAGCGAGCCGGCCGTGCCCGCTCCGATCACGATGTAGTCGAACTCAGCCTGACTCACAAGCGTCTCCAGTTTCTTCTTGTTGTTCCCCCTGGGCGGGCGTGACCGACCCGCCAGGGGAGGATGGCCCGGAGGGCTACTTGCTCGTGGGCATGACGAATTCGGCGCCCTTCTCGATCGACTCCGGCCAGCGCTGCATGATCGACTTCTGCTTGGTGTAGAAGCGCACGCCCTCTTCGCCGTAGGCGTGCATGTCCCCGAACAGCGAGCGCTTCCAGCCGCCGAAGCCGTGCCACGCCATGGGCACCGGGATCGGAACGTTGATGCCGACCATTCCGACCTGGATGCGGCGGCCGAACTCACGCGCCACGTTTCCGTCGCGGGTGAAGCAAGAGACGCCGTTGCCGAACTCGTGCGCGTTGATCAGGTCGACCGCCTCCTTGAGGTCGTGCACGCGCACGCAGGAAAGCACCGGGCCGAAGATCTCTTCCTTGTAGATGCGCATTTGCGGCGTGACGTGGTCGAACAGCGTACCGCCCATCCAGAAGCCGTCGCCGCAGCCTTCGCCCGCGGCATTGCCGTCGAACTGGCGGCCGTCCACCAGCAGCTTCGCGCCTTCCTTCTCGCCCTGTGCGATGTAGCCGCTGATGCGCTCGTGCGCCGCGCGCGTGACGATCGGGCCCATCTCGGCCGCGAGATTGGTGCCGTTGAGCACCTTCAGGGCCTTGGCCCGCTCGACCAGCTTGGGCACCACCTTGTCGGCCACGTCGCCGACCAGGACCGCGACGCTGATGGCCATGCAGCGCTCGCCGGCCGAACCGTAGCCCGAGCCGATCAGGGCGTCGACGGTCTGGTCGATGTCGGCGTCGGGCATCACCACCATGTGGTTCTTGGCGCCGCCGAGCGCCTGCACGCGCTTGCCGTGGCGCGCGCCGGTTTCGTAGATGTAGTTGGCGATGGGGGTGGAGCCGACGAAGCTGACGGCCTTGACGTCGGGATGCTCGAGCAGCGCGTCGACCGCCGCCTTGTCGCCCTGCACCACGTTGAACACGCCATCGGGCAGGCCGGCCTTCTTCAAGAGCTCGGCCATCATCAGCGAGGCGCTGGGGTCGGTCGGGCTCGGCTTGAGCACGAACGTGTTGCCCGCGGCGATGGCAACCGGGAACATCCACAGCGGCACCATGACCGGGAAGTTGAACGGCGTGATGCCGGCCACGACGCCCAGCGGCTGGCGCAGCGTCCAGTTGTCGATCCCCGTGGAGACCTGCTCGGTGTAGTCGCCCTTGAGCAGTTGCGGAATGCCGCAGGCGAATTCCACGATCTCGATGCCGCGCGTGACTTCGCCCTGCGCGTCGGTGAACACCTTTCCGTGCTCGGCCGTGATGAGGTGGGCCAACTCGTCGCGCCGTTGGTTGAGAAGCTCCAGGAACTTGAACATCACTCGCGCACGGCGCACCGGCGGCGTGTCGGCCCAGGCCGGGAAGGCGGCTTGCGCCGCCGCCACGGCAGTATTTACTTCCTCGCTGCCGGCCAGCGTCACCTTGCCGGTGACGCGGCCCGTTGCGGGGTTGGTCACGTCCTGGAAACGGCCGGACGCGCCGGCCGCCAACTGGCCGCCGATGAAGTTGTCAATATTTGCAATGCTCATGATGTGTCTCCGCTGAAGAGGCCCGAGTTTGGGCAATGGTCGGGAGGAAATCCAATGATTTCGGGCAAACTGCCTTATAAGTCCAGTTAATACCCATGGCCCTGCCGACCGACCTGCAGATTCTGCGCGCCTTCGCAGCCGTCGCGCGCGAGGGCAACGTCTCGCGTGCGGCGGCGCGGCTTCACCTGACGCAGCCGGCGGTGAGCCTGCAACTCAAGCGACTGGCAGGTGTCACCGGCCTGACGTTGTTCAGCCGCACGCCCCAGGGGCTGGCTCTCACCGGCGACGGCGCGGCGCTGCTGCCCCAGGCCGAGCGCGTGCTGGCGGCCATCGCCGATTTCGAGCAGACGGCGCAGCGCCTGCACAGCACCGTGCGCGGCACCTTGCGCATCGGCACCATCCTCGATCCCGAATTCACGCGCCTGGGGGCCTTCCTGCGCGAGCTGGTCGAGCATGCCCCGCAGGTCGCCACCGAGCTTCGCCACGGCATGAGCGGCAGCGTGCTGGCGCAGGTGGAGGCCGGCGACCTCGACGTCGGCTTCTACCTGGGCGACGCCGCGCGCCAGTCCGGCGGGCGCGTCCAGGCCCGCACGCTCAGCCGCTTCCACTACCGTGTCGTGGCGCCGGCCGGGTGGGGGCCGCAGGTGGTCGGGCGCGACTGGAAGGCGCTGGCGGCGCTGCCGTGGCTGGCCACGCCCCCGGCGTCGGCGCACCATCGCCTGCTGGCCGAGGTTTTCGGGCCGCTCGGCCTGACGCCGCGCCAGGTGGCGCTGGTGGACCAGGAGGCATCCATGCTCGACCTGCTCAAGTCCGGCGTGGGCCTGAGCCTGGTGCGCGACTCCATCGCCATGCGCGAGAGCCAGGCACACGGCCTGGTGGTGGCCGACCGGGTGCAGCTCGACTGCGCGCTGCAGTTCGTCTCGCTGGCGGCCCGTGCGCGCGACCCGGTGGTGGCCGGGGCCTGGGCCGCTCTGGAACGCGCATGGTCTTGAGTGCCGATGCGGCTGCCGGGGCGGTAGGATGTCGGATTCCCGCCCACTCGTTCAACTTCGCGGCCGGCGCGCGCCGGTCCCATGCATCGCCTTTGACTGCGCTGGAGCCCTTGCACGAATCCGATCCCCCGAGCGACCCCGCCGATGCGGCGGCAGCCGCCCGTCCACGCGTGGAGCGGCAGCGTGCGGCGTCCGCCGACGGCGCGGCGGCGCAGGACGAAGTGGTCGCGCTGGGCCGGTGGACGGCGCTGGCTTTCTCGTCGGCGCGCGACTGGAAGGCGCTGTCGGCGCAATTGGCCGAACTGCGGCCGGGCAGCCGCTGGGACCTGCGGCCGATCCTTCAACTGGACCACCTGGGCGCGCAACTTCTGTGGAACCACTGGCAGCGCCGCTGGCCGGCGGAACTGCAGGCCAGCGCACCGCAGCGCGCCGTGCTCGAGCAGGTCGCGCAATTCACCGTCGACGAGCCCAAGGATGCGCCGGTCACCCTCTTCGACAGGTTCAGGCGCTTTGCCGGCCTGGGCTGGCATGCGCTCGAGACCTCGCAGCGATTCCTGCAACTGATCGGGCAGTTCGTGCTCGACCTGGGCCGGATGCTGCGCGCCCCTCACCAGGCGCCGTGGCGCGACATCTCCGGCCATCTCTACAGCACCGGCGCCACCGCGCTGCCAATCACCGCGCTGGTGGGCTTGCTCATCGGGGTGGTGCTGGCCTACCTCATGGCGCAGCAGCTGCGCCAGTACGGCGGCGAATCCTTCATCGTCAACATCCTGGGCCTGGCGCTGATCCGCGAACTCGGGCCGGTGTTGGCCGCAGTGCTGATCGCCGGGCGCTCCGGCTCGGCCATGACGGCCCAGATCGGCGTGATGCGCGTCACCGAGGAGCTCGACGCCATGCGTGTCATGGGCATCCCGCGCGGCATGCGGCTGGTGCTCCCGCGCGTGCTGGCGCTGGCCCTGGCCATGCCGCTCATCAGCATGTGGACCTCCGCCGCCGCCATGATCGGCGGCATGATCGCCGCCGACGTCACGCTGGGCATCTCGCCGGGGTTCTTCATGGAGGCATTGCCGCGCGCCGTGCCGCTGCCGAACGTCTGGCTGGCCCTGGGCAAATCAGCGGTGTTCGGCATCGCCATCGCGCTGATCGCCTGCTACCACGGGCTGCGCGTACTGCCCAACACCGAAAGCCTGGGCCGGCGCACCACCAGTTCGGTGGTCATCTCCATCACCACGGTGATCCTGGTCGACGCGCTGTTCGCGGTGCTGTTCCGCGGCGTGGGGTTCCGCGGATGACGCGGGCCGCCGAGGTGGCCATGCAGGCGCCGCCGGACGCGGGCGGCGCCGATGCGGTCGAGATCCGCAAGCTCTGGACGGTGTTCAAGTCGCCCGGACGCGAACAGGTCGTCCACCGCGACCTGGACCTGACCATCCGCCGGGGCGAGGTGCTGTCGCTCGTCGGCGGCTCCGGCACCGGCAAGACGGTGCTGCTGCGCCAGATCCTGGGCCTGGAAAAGCCCACCCGCGGCGACGTGACCGTGTTCGGCGTCCGCCCGGGCGAACTCAGCGCCGCCGGCGCCGCCAAGGTCGGCATGCTGTTCCAGCGCGGCGCGCTGTTCTCGGCCTTCAATGTGCTCGACAACATCGCGTTCGCACTGCGCGAACTCAAGGTGCTGCCGGAAGACCTGATCCGCGACGCCGCGATGGCGCGGCTGCAGATGGTCGGACTCGAACCCGAGCATGCGCACAAGATGCCGTCGGCGTTGTCCGGCGGCATGATCAAGCGGGTGGCGCTGGCGCGCGCGCTCATCATGGACGCGCCGCTGCTGCTGCTCGACGAGCCCACCGCCGGGCTCGACCCGGAAAGCGCCGACGACTTCTGCGATCTGCTGCGCAATCTCCACCGCGAGCTGGGGCTGACGGTGGTGATGGTCACGCACGACCTGGACACGCTGTTCGACCTGTCCACGCGCATTGCGGTGCTGGCCGACCAGAAGGTCATCGTGACCGGCAGCGCGCAGGAAGTGATGGCTTTCGAGCACCCGTTCATCAAGAAATATTTCCTGGGCGGGCGCGGCCAGCGCGCTGCACTCGCCCTGCATCCCGGCCGCCCCGATGCGCCGCCGGAAGACGCGAGGTAGGCACACATGGAAAACAAAGCCCACGCGCTGGCTGCCGGCGCCTTCGTGATCGCCCTCATCGGGATGATCGTGGCCCTGGTGATGTGGTTCACGCGCGACCAGACGGTGCGCAACACCTACGAACTGACCACCAGCGAGGCGGTCAGCGGGCTGCAGCCGCAGGCCCAGGTGCGTTATCGCGGCATCGCCGTCGGCCGCGTGACCGCGATCGATTTCGACCCGAAGATCCGCGGCAACGTGCTGGTGCGCATCTCGGTGGACGAGCGCGTGCCCCTGACCGAGTCGAGCTACGCCGCGCTGAGCTACCAGGGCGTGACCGGTCTGGCCTCGATCGCGCTCAACGACGACGGCAAGTCGCAGGTGCCGCTCAAGCCGGACAACGGCAATCCGCCGCGCATCCCGCTGCGGCCGTCCACCTTCGCCATGCTGCAGGAGCGCGGCGAGGCCATTCTTGCCCGCGTGGAGCAGACGGTCGACGAACTGCACCAGCTGATGGACGAGAAGAACCGCCAGCGCGTGTCCGACGCGCTGGAGAACATTGCCCAGGCGGCGGCCAGCGCCAACAACCTGACGCGCAGCCTGGACGCCGCCGTCAAGGATGGACTCAACCCGGCGCTCAAGGCCGTGCCGACCCTGGCGAAGAACGCCACCACCACCCTGGCCGGCGTGAACAAGGCGGCGAGCGACGTCTCGCGCGTGGCCAACAACCTCAACACCACGGTGACCCGCCTGAACGCGCAGGGCGGGGCGATCGAGCGGCTGGGCACGGGCACCGAGGGCCTGAGCCATGCGCTCGACAGCTTCAGCGTCACCACGCTGCCGCGCGTGAACCGGATGGCCGACGACACCGCGCAGGCGGTGCGCCGTCTGGGCCGCGCGGCCGACAACATCAACCAGAATCCGCAATCGCTGCTGTTCGGCAGCGGCGAAGTCCAACCCGGGCCGGGCGAGCCCGGCTTTGCGCCGCCGGCAGCGAACGCAGCCAAGCCCGCGCGCCCATGATGGAGCCCTGCATGCGTCCTAGCCATACCCACCTCGAGCAGCGCCGCGCATTGCTGGCGTCCCTCGGGCTGGCCCTGCCGCTGGCGTTCGCCGGCTGCGGCGCGCTGCCCGACAAGCCTGCGCGCGCCACGCTGTACGACTTCGGGCCCGGCCCGCTCGCCGCCGGCGCCGAGCCTGCCGCCCCGAGCCTGCCGCCGGTGCTGCTGGCCGACGTGGATGCCCAGGCACGGCTGGACGGCACGCAGATCCTCTACCGCCTCGTCTATGGCGACGGCAACGAACTGCGCCCGTACGGGCAATCGCGCTGGAGCATGGCGCCGACCCAGTTGCTGCGCGACCGCGTGCGTGACGGACTGGCCCTGCGGCGCGTGGTGCTGGGCCCGGACGAGAGCGCCAACGTCGCGCGCGTGGACGGGCGTCTGCCGCTGCGCCTGCACCTGACCCTCGACGAGTTCTGCCAGTACTTCGAGTCGCCTGCCAGCAGCTACGGCCTCGTGCGCGTGCGCGCCACGCTGCTGGCCGCCAGCGCGTCGGGCGATCGCGTGGTCGGACAGCGCGGCTTCAGCGCGCGCCAGGCGGCGCCGAGCGCCGATGCGCCCGGCGGCGTCAAGGCGCTGGCCCTGGCCAGCGATGCGCTGGTCGCCCAGCTCGTGCAATGGGTCGATACGCTGCAGGCGCAGCAGTCCCAGCCGGCGGCGCGCTGAAGGGAGCGCACATGCCGTCGACCCGCATCGGCCTCATCTCCGACACGCACGGCCTGCTGCGGCCGCAGGCTCTCGAATTCCTGGCCGGGTGCGATCACATCGTGCATGGCGGCGACATCGGCTCGCCCGAGATCCTGGCGCAGCTGGCCGCCATCGCGCCGGTGACTGCGGTGAGGGGGAACAACGACCGCGCCGAGTGGGCGGCGCAGGTTCCCGAGACCGAGTTCCTGCAGGTGGGCGAGGTGTTCATCTATGCGCTGCACGACCTGGCCCTGCTCGACATCGATCCGGCCGGTGCCGGCGTGCAGGTGGTGGTGTCTGGGCATTCGCATCAGCCGCTGATCGACGAGCGCGGCGGCGTGCTGTTCGTCAATCCGGGCAGCGCGGGGCCGCGGCGCTTCAAGCTGCCGATCTGCGCCGGAGAACTCGTCGTCAGCGGCGCGCAGGTGACGGCGCGCATCCATCACTTCGACATCCCGCCCGGCACGCCGTGAGCTGCGTCGGAGCTGGTCGGCTCAACGCCCGCCGGCGACGTCGATGAAACTGCCGGTCACGTAGCCGGCCTCGGGCGAGAGCAGCCAGACGATGGCCGCGGCCACTTCGTCGGCAGTGCCCACGCGCTTCATCGGCACCGTGCCGGCGAGGTCGAAGGCCCGCTGCGGCATGCCGCCGGAGGCATGGATCTCGGTGTCGATGAGGCCGGGACGCACGGCGTTCACGCGGATGCCTTCTTCGGCCAGCTCCTTGGACAGGCCGTTCGTGAAGGTGTCGATGGCGCCCTTGCTGGCCGCGTAGTCCACGTACTGGGCGGGCGCGCCCAGGCGGGCGGCGGCGCTCGAGACGTTGACGATCGCACCGCCCCGGCCGCCATGGCGAGTGCTCATGCGGCGCACCGCCTCGCGCGCGCACACGAAGCTTCCGATGACGTTGATGCGCAGCATGCGCTCGAGGCGCTGCACGCTCATCTCGTCGACCCGCGCTCTGACATCGACCACGCCAGCGTTGTTGACCAGCGCGTCCAGGCGGCCGAAGTGGGCGTCGACTTCGCGGAACATCGCCTGGACCTGCGACTCGTCGCCGACGTCCGCCGCCACGGCGAGGGCGCGGCCGCCGTGGGCGCGTATCTGCCCGGCGACCTGTTCGGCCGCCTCTGCATGGCGTGCATAGTTGATCGCGACGGCCCAGCCGCGCCGCGCGGCCAGCAGGGCGGTGGCGGCGCCGATGCCACGGCTGCCACCCGTGACGAGGACGACAGGAGGGTTCATGTTTCGCTCGCGCCTGCAAGGGCGCCCCGTGTCGGTTACAACCGCACGATTACATCAGGTTCGAAGCATCGGGGCCGGCAGCGGCCCCTTCACCAGGAGACCGTTTGAAGTCCACCATCGACTACTACTTCGCCCCGCAGAGCCCATGGACCTACCTCGGTCACGGGCGCCTTTGCGAGATCGCGCAACGCCATGGCGCCGACGTGCGCGTCCGCCCGATCGATCTCGGCCAGGTCTTCCCCGTCTCGGGCGGATTGCCGCTGGGCAAGCGCGCCCCGCAGCGGCAGGGCTACCGCCTGCAGGAACTGGCGCGCTTCTCGCGGCACCTGGGCCTGCCGTTGAACCCGCAGCCGCGTTTCTTCCCGGTGGCAGGCGATGCGGCAGCGCGCCTGGTCGTCGCCGTCGACCTGAATGACGGGTCGGCGGCCGCGCTGCGGTTGGCCGGCGCGGTCTTCGCCGCGGTGTGGGCCCAGGAGCGCGACATCGCGGACACCGCAGTGCTCGCACAGCTCCTGCAGGAATGCGAATTGCCGGCCGACCGGCTGGCGCAGTCGCAGGCGGGCGAGGCCGACGAGCGTTACCAGCGCTACACGCGCGAGGCGATCGAGGCCGGCGTGTTCGGCGCGCCCAGCTACGTCGTGGGCGACGAGATCTTCTGGGGCCAGGACCGGCTCGATTTCCTGGAACGCGCCTTGCAGCAGCAAGGCCGATGAACATCAAAGCGAAGGAGCAGCATTCCATGGGCCAATTCATCGATCTGACCGCCAAGGACGGCACCACCATTCCCGCCTACGTGGCTGAACCGGCGGGCCAGCCGCGCGGCGCGGTCGTCGTCCTGCAGGAGATCTTCGGCGTCAATGCGCACATCCGTGCCGTGGCCGACGGCTATGCTGCCGCCGGCTACCTGGCGGTGGCGCCCGCCACGTTCCAGCGCGTCCGTTCCGGCGTCGAACTGGGCTATGTCGACGAGGACAGGAAGGCAGGCGCCGCCCTGAAGGCGGCGGTCGAGGGACTGCCGGCGCCGGGCGTCATGCAGGACCTGCAGGCCGCGGTGGACTATGCAGGGCGTGCCGGCAAGGTCGGCATGGTGGGTTATTGCTGGGGCGGGCTGCTCACCTGGCGCGCCGCCAGCCTCGTCGACGGGCTGGCCGCGGCTGTCCCGTACTACGGAGGCGGCATGACGACGCCCCAGGAAAGCGCACGCCAGCCGAAAGTGCCGGTGCTGGCGCACTTCGGCGAGCAGGACCACTGGATCTCACTCGACTCCGTACAGGCCTTCGCCAAGGCGCATCCCGAGGTGACGGTGCACGTCTATCCGGCCGACCACGGTTTCAACTGCGACCAGCGGGGCGCGTACGACGCCGACGCGGCCAGGCTGGCGCGCGAGTGCACGCTCGCCTTCTTCCAGCAGCACGTGGGCTGAGGCGTGCGGCGCACGCTGCTGCTTGCCGGACTGCTGCTCGCGCAGGCCGGGCACGCCTGGACCGCCGACTACGCCGGTCCGTTGTTCGATGCGCACCTGCACTACAACGTGGAGGCCTGGGACGGCCACGCCGGGCCCTACCCGCCGGCGGCGGCGGTGGCGCGCATGCAGCGCAACGGCGTGCGCGCCATCCTGTCGAACTCCCGGCCCAACGACGGCACGCACACGTTGGCCGGCTCGCCCGAGGCGGCTGACGCTGGCGTGAAGGTAGTGCCGTTCGTGCGCGTCTATCGCAATCGGGCCGACTACAGCAACTGGTTTCGGGACCCGGGCATCTTCGACATGGTCCAGGCCGAGCTGGCGCGCGGCACCGCGGCCGGGCCGTTCAAGGGCATTGGCGAGTTCCACCTGTATGACAGCGCCAATGCCAACGGGCCGGTCGCGCGCCAGATCGTGGCGCTGGCCGAGCAGCGCGGCCTGGCGCTGCTGGCGCATGTCGACGACCGCGCGGTGGAGCTGCTGATGGAAGGCTCGCCAACGGCGGGGAGGAAACTGCGCCTGATCTGGGCGCACACGGGCATTGGCGGCGTGCCGGTGGAACGGGTGCGCGAGTTGCTCGAGCGCTACCCCGGCCTCATGGGCGAACTGTCATACCGGCCGGGGCTGGTCTGCGAGGGTGGGCAGCTCTGTGCGCCGTGGCGGCGCCTGATCGAGGACTTTCCCGATCGTTTCATGATCGGTTCGGACACCTGGATCAACGCCCGCTGGGCCAGCTACGACGATCTGATGGCCGACTACCGCGCGTGGCTGGGCGGACTGCCGCCCGACCTGGCGCGCCGCGTGGCCTGGGACAACGCGGCGACGTTGTTCGCGATGCAGTAGCCGGGCCTTGCGGCGGCTGCCGTCGGCCGATCAGCCGGCGGACGGGCCGGCGGCTGCGGCTGCCGTCCCGTTGCGCGCCGTGGCCTTTCCGACCCGCTCCTCGAGGAAGCTCAGCAGCGCGCGCAGCGCGGCGCTGTTGTGGCGGCGTTGCAGATAGGCGGCGTACAGCCACATGTCCTTGCGCACGTAGGTCTGCAGCACCGGCTCGAGCTCGCCATGGTCGATGTGCGACTGCACCACCAGCGCGGGCAGGTAGATCACGCCGAAGCCCTGCAGCGCTACCTGCACCAGCGCGCCGCTGTCGGTCGAGTCCATGCGGCTCTTGACCGAGACGTCGACAGCGCGCCCGTCTTCCTCGAAGCGCCATTGCGGGTTCGGCCCGTCGGCGGCGTTGGTCAGCGCGACGTGCCGGGACAGGTCGGTCGGACTTTGCGGCATGCCGTTGCGGCGCCAGTAGCGCGGCGAGGCGCAGACCACCAGCTTGATCGGCACCAGGCGGCGCACGATGAGGTTCTGGTCCACGATGGGGCCCAGGCGCAGCGCGATGTCGATGCCTTCCTCGGCCAGGTCGACCGCGCGGCTCGTCAGGTGCAGGCTGATGTCCACGTCCGGGTAGTAGCCCATGAACTGGCCGAGCAACTCGGGCAGGGCGCCCTGGCCCATGCCCGGCGGTGCCGCGATGCGCACCCGCCCGGCGGGCTGGACGGCGCGATCCTGCAGCTCCGACTGCGTCAGCTCGACGAGCTCGAGCATCGGCGTGCTGCGCTCGAGAAGCAGCGCCCCCGCGTCCGTGAGGCTGACCGAGCGGGTGGAGCGGTTGAGCAGGCGCACCCCGAAGCGCGTCTCCAGCTCGGCGATGTACTTGCTGACCGTCGCCTTGGACATGCTGAGCCGGGCGGCGGCACGCGAGAAGTTGCCCTGCTGGGCCACCTCGCGGAAGGTCTTGATCAGTTCGAGACTGTCCATGAATCCGAAATAGATTGTTTCATTTATGGGGCGAATGCCGGGGCCCGCAGAGGCGGGGATGGCCATTGTTTCAAATTCGCGAACACGCTGATTCTTTTTTCCAGGGTTTTTACCTACGAATCTCCATCAAAATTCATTGCACAGGCAAGCAATTCAGCAAGCCTGGGTGAACAAGGCCCGAGCGCGGAAGTCGGCATGCAAGTGAGACGACGACGCCCCAGACCCCGTTCGATTTGTTGAAAACACCCTGAAAGGAACTGAAATGACCTCCGCCACCAAGATCATCGCCGCAACTGCCGTTGCCCTGCTCGCCGCCGTCGGCGCCCAAGCCGAGACCTATGAAGGCGTGCATCCCCTGACTAGCGGCCGCACCCGTGCCGAAGTCCAGGCCGAAGCCGTCGCCGTCGTCGGCAACCCGTACAGCGACGCTGCCTACGCCGGCGTGACCCCGCTGCCCGGCGGTGCCGTGGACCGCGCGGTGGTGCAGCAGCAAGCCGTTGCCGCTGCGCACAACCCGACGCAGAACCTGGACTCCAAGTCCTTCGTGAACAGCCAGATCCCGGCGCAGTACACGAATGGTTCGCTGGCCCGCCGCCAGGACCAACAACGCCAGGCCGCGCTGTAAGGCGCGTTTCGGCGGCAACCCGATTCACCCTCCTGAACTCAACCACTGAGAAACGATCATGACCAAGTCCAAGCTTTTCGCCGTCGCCGCTGTGGCGCTCCTGACCGCTGCGGGCGCCGCGCAGGCTGAAACCTACGAAGGTGTGCATCCCCAGACGTCGGCGCTGAACCGCGCGGACGTGCAGGCCCAGGCTGTTGCCGCGGCCCACGCGAAGGACCAGAACGTCGTCCGCGGTTCGCGCGGCGCCGAAACGGTCGCCGTCTCGCGTGATCGTGCCGAAGTGCGCGAAGAAGCGATTGCCGCCGCCGCCCAGCCCGACCAGAACGTTTCGGCCGGCTCGCGCGTCAACAGCAAGGTGATCTCCACCATGCCGACGTCGTCGAGCGCGCGTGCCCAGTCGGCGCCGCAAGGCAGCCGCATGTAAGTACACCGGGTCGGGCCGCCTTCGGGCGCTCCGCTCCGCCTCCAAGGGCCGGCTGGCGCCTCGTGCGCCGCCGGCCCTTTTTCGTGGGCGCGCCGGCGGCGAGCCACCTCAGCTGGAGGTGCGTGCCAGATACCGCTTGCGCCAGAAGACCAGCACCAGCACCAGCGCGATGAGCAGCATGGATGCCAGGGCGATCCAGAATCCGTCGGTCTTGTGCAGCAGCGGGATCGAATCGAAGTTCATGCCGAAGATGCCGGCGATCAGGTTCAGCGGCAGGAACACGGCGGTCAGCACTGTCAGCACCCGCATGATGTCGTTGGTGCGGTGGCTCTGGATGTTGAAGTGCATCTGCACCGCGGTTTCGGCATCCTGCTCGAGCCGGCGCACGTGATGCGTTACGCGCTCGACGTGCTCGAGCACGTCCCGGCTGCGCACCATCAGGAGTTCGTGCTCGCGGCCGGCCGCCTTTCCGGCCGGAGGCAGCGTCTCAAGTTCGTCGAGCCAGTCCTGCATGGCGTCGCGCTGGTCTTCGCATACCTCGTTGAGGTGGCGCAGCGCCTGGCGCGCCTGCATCAGCGCGCCCCAGTTGCTGAAGCGGCTGCGGCTGTCCAGCAGTTCCGCCTGCCAGTGGTCGAGCTGGCGCGACAGTTCGCGCCGCAGCTCGAGGTAGCCGTCGACGATATGGTTGACCACACGCAGCATCAGGTCCGCCGGGCCGGTGGGCAGGCGGGCACTGAGCGCCCGCGCATCCAGGGCCGGGGCGGCGGCGGCATGCGAGGCGGCGCTGAGCCTGGAGGCGAAGAAGTCCCGCATGCTGCCGTCTTCCGGGTGCACCGACAGCAGCACCCGGTCGAAGACGGCAAAGCCCACCGGCCGGGTGTCGATCCGCCGCAAGGCCGGCAGACCCCCGCGGCGCCGGACCGGATCCACAGCCGCCGGCGCGGACGGCGCGGTCTGCATCGGCGTCGGCGGCCGCATGGCAGCCTCGGGCGTCGCCGGGATATCGCGCCTGCCGCCGTCGCCGACCAGCCGGCGGAACACCAGTACGTCGTAGTCGGACGTGTAGTCATGGTGCGAGGGCAACTGGTCGTTGAGCAGGTCGCTGACGTGCAGGTCGACCAGGCGTGTGCCGCCAACACTCTGCAGCACGGCCTGGACCTCGGCGAGCTGGCCGCGCAATTCCTCGCGGGTCAGCGAGATCCACAGGTAGCCTTCCAGGCAGGCGTCCGGCTGCGTCAGTCCTGCCAGGTCGGTCAGTTCCTGCGCGCCGGCGCCGCTGATGTGGAAGAGGCGCATGCAGCTCAGCCGCCTCGGCGGTCCTGGCGCAGCAGGCGAGCGGCGTCGAGGGCGAAATAGGTCAGCACGCCGTCGGCCCCGGCCCTCTTGAAGGCGAGCAGACTCTCGAGCATGACCGCGTCGTGGTCGAGCCACCCATTGGCCGCCGCGGCCTTGAGCATGGCGTATTCGCCGCTGACCTGGTAGGCGAAAGTGGGCACGCGCAACTGCTCCTTCACCCGGCGCACGATGTCGAGATACGGCATGCCGGGCTTGACCATGACCATGTCGGCGCCTTCGGCGATGTCCATCGCGACTTCGCGCAGCGCCTCGTCGCTGTTGCCCGGGTCCATCTGGTAGACCTTCTTGTTGCTCTTGCCGAGGTTGGCCGCCGAGCCGACGGCGTCGCGGAAGGGCCCGTAGAAGGCGCTGGCGTATTTCGCGCTGTAGGCCATGATGCGGGTGTGGATGAGGCCCGCCCCCTCCAGTGCCTGGCGGATGGCGCCGATGCGGCCGTCCATCATGTCGCTCGGCGCGACGATGTCCACGCCGGCTCGGGCTTGCGCCAACGCCTGGCGCACCAGGATCTCGACGGTCGGATCGTTCAGGATGTAGCCGTCGTCGTCGAGCACGCCGTCCTGGCCGTGGCTGGTGTAGGGGTCCAGTGCCACGTCGGTCATCACGCCCAGTTGCGGGAAGCGCTGTTTGAGCGCGGACACCACGCGCGGAATCAGGCCATCGGGGTTGAAGGCCTCGTCGCCGCCGGGCGTCTTCAGGGACGAGTCGATGACCGGGAACAGCGCCAGCGCGGGGATGCCGAGCTCGACGCAGCGTTCGGCCACGGGAAGCAACTCGTCCAGGCTGAGCCGCTCGACGCCCGGCATGGAGTCGACTGCGTCGCGCCGGTTGCGGCCCTCCTGCACGAACACCGGGTAGATCAGGTCATGGCAGGACAGGGCGTGCTCGCGCACCAGGTTGCGCGTGAACTCGTCGCGGCGAAGGCGGCGCGGGCGGCCAGCGGGATAGGGCGCGAAGGGGGAGAAGGAAGCAGTCATTTGTCCAAAATTGTGCCCGAACCGAGGCCGGTGTTGTTTTTTCCGCACGACCGTTCGTCCGGACAAACCCCAGATATGTGAATCGTTCTGCTTCATAAGCTGTTTTGCACACGTGCAACGTAAGTCAGCCGCTTGAACAAACCTCGCACGTTTGTTAAATTTCCTGTTGGGCGGCTTGCCGCTCCCCGCTTTTCCTCCCTGAGCGGGTGCCTTGATGTGTGACAGCAAAAGGGCTTCCCGCCCGGCGTGCGAACGCCGGGCTTTTTTTTGTCCGCGGCGTGCGAACGCCGGGTTTTTTTGTCCGCGGCGTGCGGACGCCGGGCTTTACATGACTCGCGCGAGGCTGTGCCACCGCCGGTCCTACACTCGTCGCGATGCTCTGGGTCAAGTCGCTTCACATCGTCTTCGTTGTCAGCTGGTTCGCCGGCCTGTTCTACCTTCCGCGCCTCTTCGTCAACCTGGCCATGGTCCCGCCGGGGTCGGAAGCCGAGCGCGCCCGCCTGCTGCTGATGGCGCGCAAGTTGTTTCGCTTCACGACGATGCTGGCGGTGCCGGCGGTGGGTTTCGGCCTGTGGCTCTGGCTCGGCTGGGGTATTGGCCGGGGCGCCGGCTGGATGCATGCGAAGCTGGCGCTGGTGCTGGTCGTGATCGGCTACCACCATGGTTGCGGGGTGCTGCTGCGCCGCTTCATCGGCGGAGCCGACCGTCGCAGTCACCGCTGGTATCGCTGGTTCAACGAACTGCCGGTGCTGCTGCTGCTGGGCATTGTCCTGCTGGTGGTGCTCAAGCCGTTCTGAAGCGGTGAACACGCACCGGTCGACCGCCCTGCCGCTGGCGCTGGCGTATGCCGCGCTCATCGGCTACGCGAGCCTCTACCCGTTCGGCGGGTGGCGCGACCAGGGCATCGTGCCGTGGGCTTTCGTCACCGCGCCGCTGCCACGCTACTGGACCGGTTTCGACGTCGGCGTGAACGTGGTCGGGTACATCCCGCTGGGCTTCCTCCTGGCGCTGGGGATGCTGCGCCACAAGCCGGAAAGCTCCGGACTTCGGGTGGCCCTGCGCGCCGGCGCGATCGGCGCGGCGATCTCGTTCGCGATGGAGGCGCTGCAAAGCTATCTGCCCGCACGTATCGCGTCGAACGTCGACTGGGGGCTGAACAGCGTCGGCGCATTCGTCGGCGCCGCGTCGGCTTCGGCGCTCGAGCGCCTGGGCGGCGTGGCCCACTGGCAGCGCGCCCGAAGCGCCTGGTTCCTGGACGAGGCGCGCGGGGCGCTGGTGCTGCTGGCGCTGTGGCCGGTGGCGTTGCTGTTCCCGGCGGCAGTCAGCTTCGGCCTGGGCCAGGTCTATGAAAGATTCGAGGATGCGGTGTCGGAGCTGCTGGCCGACACCCCGTTCATCGACTGGGTGCCGGTGCGCCAGTTCGAGCTCGAACCGCTGGTGCCGGGCGCGGAAATGCTGTGCGTGATGTTCGGCGCGCTGGTGCCATGCCTGCTGGCGTTCGTGGTCGCCCGGTCGCGGCAGCGGCGCACCCTGCTGTTGCCGGCAATCCTGGCGCTGGGCGTGGCTGCCAGTGCGTTGTCCGCCGGCCTGAGCTGGGGCCCGCAGCACGCATGGGCCTGGCTGGACGCGCCGGTGCAGCTCGGGCTGGCCGCGGCGGCCGTGGTCGGCGCGCTGCTGCTGCCCGCGCCACGGCGCCTGTGCGCCGGCCTGGCGCTGATCGCCATCGTGGTCCAGCTCAGCCTGCTCAACCAGGCGCCCGAAAGCGCCTACTTCGCACAGACCCTCGCCACCTGGGAGCAGGGACGCTTCATCCGCTTCCATGGCGTGGTGCAGTGGCTGGGGTGGATCTGGCCCTTCGCCACGCTGGGCTACCTGCTGCTGGTGCTGTCGAGGGACATACGCCAAACCTAGAATGCCGGCATGACAGCACCCGCCAACACGCCCGGCTACTACGAGCGGCACATCTTCTTCTGCCTCAACGAGCGCAAAGGGGGCGAACAGTCCTGTGCTCAATACGATGCGCAGGCCGGCTTCGAGCATTGCAAGGTGCGCATCAAGAAAGAAGGCCTGTCGGGCAAGGGCAAGGTGCGCGTGAACAAGGCCGGGTGCCTGGACCGGTGCGCCGGCGGACCGGTGGCGGTGGTCTATCCGGAAGGCGTCTGGTACAGCTACGTGGACAAGGCCGACATCGACGAGATCGTCGATTCGCACCTGCGCAACGGCAAGGTGGTCGAGCGCCTGGTGCTGCCGCCGGACGTCGGTCGCTGATCCGATGAATTCCCGCACCGAGAAGCTGGCGCTGCACGGCGCCGCCGGCGCGATCGAGGCGCTGCGCGATCCGCCCGCCGTCGGCACCACTGCGCAGGGCGTCGCTTTCATCGCCCATCCGCACCCCCTGTTCGGCGGCACCATGGACAACAAGGTGGTGCAGACACTGGCGCGCGCCTTCGTGACCTGCGGCTGGACCAGCGTGCGGTTCAACTTTCGTGGCGTGGGCGGCAGCGCCGGTACGCACGATGAAGGCCGCGGCGAGACCGAAGACCTGCTGTCGGTGATCGAGCAGGCGGCGGCGCAGGGGCCGATCGCCCTGGCGGGCTTTTCGTTCGGCGCCTTCGTCACGATGAACGCCCTGGCGCGGCTGTGGCCGGCGCGCGAACCCCAGCAGGTGGTACTGGTGGGTACGGCCGCGTCACGCTTCGAGGTGCCCCCATTGCCGGCGCCGGCGCACGACCGCACGCTGGTCGTTCATGGCGAACAGGACGACACGGTCGCCCTGGGTGCGGTGATGGATTGGGCAAGGCCGCAGACACTTCCTGTTACTGTGGTCCCCGGGGGTGGTCATTTCTTTCACGGACAATTGCCGCTCCTGAAAAACCTCGTCGTACGCCATCTGCGCGCCGACGAGCGTCGTGTTCCCTGAGATTTCCCCGAAAGCGGCTTCCCTCATGACCCTGTCTCCCAAGGCGCTGCGTGCGCTTTTGCAGTCCTTCCTCGTTCCCTTCATCCTGGCCGCCGGCGGCGTCGCCCAGGCCCAGGTGCCGGCCCCGCCCGAGATCGCGGCGCGCAACTATATGCTGCTGGACGTGACGTCCGGCCAGGTGCTGGCGCAAAAGGACATCGACGCGCAGATCGAGCCGGCCTCGCTGACCAAGCTCATGAGCGCCTACCTCGTCTTCGACGCGCTGCGCGCGAAGAAGCTCACGCTCGACCAGAAGCTGCCGGTGAGCGAACGGGCCTGGAAGACGCCGGGGTCGCGCATGTTCATCGACCCCAAGATGCAAGTGCCGGTGGAAGACCTGATCAAGGGCCTGATCGTTCAGTCGGGCAACGACGCCACGGTGGCGCTGGCCGAGGCCGTGGGCGGCACGGTCGAGCACTTCGTCGAGATGATGAACGAGCAGGCCAAGGCGCTGGGCATGAACAACACCACGTTCAAGAACGTGGACGGCCTGCCGGCGCCCGGCCACCTGACGACGGCTCGCGACCTGAGCATCCTGGCGACGCGGCTGATCCGCGACTATCCGGAAGAATTCAAGTACTACTCGATCAAGAAGTACCGCTATCCGGGCACGCCGGCGTCCAACGACACCAATCGCAATACGCTGCTGTTCCGCGACCCGACGGTCGACGGCCTGAAGACCGGCCACACCGATTCGGCTGGCTATTGCCTCATCGCCACCGCCAAGCGCGACTTTCCCAACCTGTCCGGGGGGCGCCGCCTGCTGTCGATCGTCCTGGGCACGACCAGCGAGAACGTCCGCGCCAACGAGTCGCAAAAGCTGTTGAACTGGGGCTATACCGCCTATGACGACGTGCGGTTGTTCGAGGCCAACCAGCCGGTGGCGACGCCGCGCATCTGGAAGGGCAAGACGGACACGCTCAAGCTCGGCCGCAACGAGCCGATCGTGGTGTCCGTTCCCAGCGGCACGGCCGGCAAGATCACGACCGAGGTCTCGCGTGCCGAGCCGCTGGTCGCGCCCTTCACCAAGAACCAGGCGGTCGGCTCGCTCAAGATCAAGCTGGCCGACCAGCTCATCACCGAAGTGCCGCTGGTGGCGCTCGAGCCGGTGGAGCAGGCCGGGATCGTGGGCCGTACCTGGGACGCCTTGCGCCTCTGGATCAAGTAAGGGGAGGGTGGCCGCCCCCGGCCGCCCCCGGCCGCCCACGGCTGCCGCCTCTGCGCCCGCAGGGCAATTGCCGAGGCTGGGCGGGCGCGCCGCCCGCTGTGCATTGCCCGGCGAAGGCGCAGGTGCTACAATCGAGGGCTTTTCGGAAAAATCCGAAGGGATTCACGTTTTCGCCTTCCGCGCGGACCGTCACGGGGCCGACTGCGATCAGACACCCGGATGATTCATCCAGATGCCTTGCTCCATTTCGGCTTGGGATGCACGGATTGGCGAACTTAAATTTGGGATCAACAGTTCAATGCCTACCATCAATCAACTGGTGCGTCAGGGTCGCGAGGTCGAAAAGGCCAAGTCGAAAAGCCCTGCCATGCAGAACTCGCCGCAACGCCGCGGCGTCTGCACCCGGGTCTACACCACGACCCCCAAGAAGCCGAACTCCGCTCTGCGTAAGGTCGCCAAGGTGCGCCTGACCAACGGTTTCGAAGTCATCTCCTACATCGGCGGCGAAGGCCACAACCTGCAAGAGCACAGCGTCGTGCTCGTGCGCGGCGGCCGTGTGAAGGATCTGCCGGGCGTGCGCTACCACATCGTGCGCGGCTCGCTGGACCTGCAAGGCGTGAAGGATCGCAAGCAGTCGCGTTCCAAGTACGGCGCCAAGCGTCCCAAGAAGGCCTGATCGGCCTCGTTCGTCCAACAACAGTTCATTCGGTGTCCGGTCGCCAGGCAGGCGAATCGGGCGTAGTGACCCGGCAGCGGGTCGAGTAAGTGAGAGTCCCGATGGCTCTCGCGGCGCCGCCGAAGAAGGCGCCAACTGAAGCAAAGAGGTAAAAAATGCCGCGTCGTCGCGAAGTTCCCAAACGTGAAATCCTGCCGGATCCGAAATTCGGCAATGTCGAGCTGTCCAAGTTCATGAACGTGATCATGGAGGGCGGCAAGAAGGCCGTGGCCGAGCGCATCATCTACGGCGCGCTCGACTTCATCGAGCAGAAGAACCCGGGCAAGGACCCGCTGGAAGCCTTCATCATCGCCATCAACAACGTCAAGCCGATGGTGGAAGTGAAGTCGCGTCGTGTGGGTGGTGCCAACTACCAGGTGCCGGTCGAAGTGCGCCCGGTGCGCCGTCTGGCGCTTTCGATGCGCTGGATCAAGGAAGCAGCGCGCAAGCGTGGCGAGAAGTCGATGGCCCTGCGCCTGGCCAACGAGTTGATGGAAGCCACCGAAGGCCGCGGTGGTGCGATGAAGAAGCGCGATGAGGTTCATCGCATGGCCGAGGCCAACAAGGCCTTCAGCCACTTCCGATTCTAAGAACCGCCCCCATATCAGGAATTGGCCGAAAGCCCGACCCGCCGTGTGGTGGGCGGGCTTTCAGCCGTTAACGGAGTAAACCATGTCCCGCAAAACCCCCATCGAGCGCTACCGCAACATCGGTATTTCGGCGCACATCGACGCCGGCAAGACCACCACGACCGAGCGTATCCTGTTCTACACCGGTGTGAACCACAAGATCGGTGAAGTGCACGATGGCGCCGCCACGATGGACTGGATGGAGCAGGAGCAGGAGCGTGGCATCACGATCACGTCGGCTGCCACCACCTGCTTCTGGAAGGGCATGGACCTGTCCTACCCCGAGCACCGCTTCAACATCATCGACACCCCCGGCCACGTGGACTTCACCATCGAGGTGGAGCGTTCCATGCGCGTGCTCGACGGCGCCTGCATGGTGTACTGCGCCGTGGGTGGCGTTCAGCCCCAGTCGGAAACCGTCTGGCGCCAGGCCAACAAGTACAAGGTGCCGCGTCTGGCGTTCGTCAACAAGATGGACCGCACCGGCGCCAACTTCTTCAAGGTCTATGACCAGATGCGCCTGCGCCTGAAGGCCAACCCCGTGCCGATCGTCATCCCGATCGGCGCCGAGGACAACTTCACCGGCGTGGTCGACCTGATCAAGATGAAGGCCATCATCTGGGACGAAGCCTCCCAGGGCATGAAGTTCGAGTTCCAGGACATCCCGGCCGAGCTGGCCGAGTCGGCCAAGGAATGGCGCGAGAAGATGCTCGAAGCGGCTGCCGAGTCGAGCGAAGAGCTGATGAACAAGTACCTGGAAGAGGGCGACCTCTCCGAGGAAGACATCAAGCTGGGCATCCGTACGCGCACGATCGCCACCGAGATCCAGCCGATGCTGTGCGGCACCGCCTTCAAGAACAAGGGCGTGCAGCGCATGCTCGACGCCGTCATCGACTTCCTGCCCTCGCCGATCGACATCCCGCCGGTGGCCGGCACGGATGAGGACGAGCACGAGACGACCCGCAAGGCCGACGACGGCGAGAAGTTCTCGTCGCTGGCGTTCAAGCTCATGACTGACCCGTTCGTGGGCCAGCTCACGTTCGTGCGCGTCTATTCGGGCGTCCTGTCCAAGGGCGACACCGTCTACAACCCGGTCAAGGGCAAGAAGGAGCGCATCGGCCGTATCGTGCAGATGCACGCCAACGAACGCCTGGAAGTCGACGAAATCCGCGCCGGCGACATCGCCGCATGCGTGGGGCTCAAGGACGTGACCACGGGCGAAACCCTGTGCGATCCCGATGCCATCGTGACGCTCGAGCGCATGGTCTTCCCCGAGCCTGTGATCGCGCAGGCCGTGGAACCCAAGACCAAGACCGACCAGGAAAAGATGGGCATCGCGTTGTCGCGCCTGGCGGCCGAGGATCCGTCCTTCCGCGTCAAGACCGACGAGGAATCGGGCCAGACCATCATTTCGGGCATGGGCGAGCTGCACCTCGAAATCATCGTGGACCGCATGAAGCGCGAGTTCGGCGTGGAAGCCAACGTGGGCAAGCCACAGGTGGCCTACCGCGAAACCATCCGCAAGACGGTGGAAGAAGCCGAAGGCAAGTTCGTGCGCCAGTCGGGCGGCAAGGGCCAGTACGGCCACGTCGTGCTCAAGATCGAGCCGAACGAAGCCGGCAAGGGCGTCGAGTTCGTCGATGCGATCAAGGGCGGCGTGGTGCCGCGCGAGTTCATTCCGGCGGTCGAGAAGGGCATCAACGAAGCCGTCAACCAGGGCGTCCTGGCGGGCTACCCCGTGGTTGACGTCAAGGTCACGCTGCACTTCGGCTCGTACCACGACGTGGACTCGAACGAACTGGCGTTCAAGATGGCCGCCATCTTCGGCTTCAAGGAAGGCTGCCGCAAGGCCAGCCCGGTGATCCTGGAGCCGATGATGGCCGTGGAAGTCGAGACGCCGGAAGACTACGCCGGCACGGTCATGGGCGACCTGTCGTCGCGCCGCGGCATGGTCCAGGGCATGGACGACATCGTGGGCGGCGGCAAGGCCATCCGCGCCGAAGTCCCGCTGTCGGAAATGTTCGGCTACTCGACCTCCCTGCGTTCGGCCACCCAAGGCCGTGCGACCTACACGATGGAGTTCAAGCACTACGCGGAAGCCCCGCGCAACGTGTCCGAAGCCATCGTCGCCGCGCGCGCCAAGTAAGCAATACGTCGGGGTCGGCGCAGCCATCTGCGCCGACCCCGATCGAAACAGTCCGGTCTGCGACCGCGTGCCCTCCGTTTCGCCCCGTGGCGGAGGAACCAGCAACGCGGTGCAGACCTAAAACCAATACACGGGCATTGCTCTTTAATCCCTGGAGTTCTCCAAATGGCAAAAGATAAATTCGAGCGCACCAAGCCGCACGTCAACGTGGGCACGATCGGTCACGTTGACCACGGCAAGACCACGCTGACGGCGGCGATCGCGACGGTGCTGTCGTCCAAGTTCGGCGGCATGGCCAAGAAGTACGACGAGATCGACGCTGCGCCCGAAGAAAAGGCGCGCGGC